>DFEK01000009.1 GCA_002368665.1 Lachnospiraceae bacterium UBA3804 | reverse complement strand
AGCAGCAGGGTCAGGGCCAGCAGCAGGGTCAGGGTCAGCAGCAGGGTCAGGGTCAGCAGCAAGGCCAGGGACAGCAGCAGGGTCAGGGACAGCAACAGGGACAAGGCCAGCAGCAGGGTCAGGGCCAGCAAGGCCAGGGACAGCAAGGCCAGGGTCAGCAACAGGGCCAGGGCGGCCAGCAGGGTCAGCAGGGTCAGCAAGGCCAGCAGGGTCAACAGGGCCAGCAAGGCGGCCAGCAGGGCCAGCAGGGTCAGCAAGGCGGTCAGCAGGGCCAGGGCGGTACCGGAAACGGATGGTATAACGGAAGCAAGTATGCCGAAGAAGGTCCCGGAGCAAAGCAGGAAGGTGTACAGGTTTTCGACGAAGGAAACAACGGAACCAAATCGTCTCTGCAGGGAAAGAAGATTACCGGAGGCGAATCCAAGAAGTTTGAATCTCCGTATTCCCAGACGAGCAAGGGTACCCAGAAAGACTACAAGCAGGTAATCGGTGATTATACCAATAAAGCCTACAATAAGATGAATCAAAGTAAGATTCCCAATTCCATGAAGGATTTCATTAAGGGATACTTCTCGGGACTGAATTAAAAATAAAGCACAGAACAGATAAACGTAAGGACAAAGGAGAATTTGGGTCATGATTCAAAACGAAAACGAATTAAGAGCAATGGTGGAGAAAATCAACACGGCAGAAGCAGAGATCGGTAAAGCGATTATCGGACAGAAGGAAGTCATTCGCCAGGTACTTTGGGCAATGCTTTCCGGCGGTAATGTTTTACTCGAAGGCGTTCCCGGACTTGGTAAAACACAGTTGGTAAAAGCACTTGCTGCAGTTTGCTCCATGGATTTTTCCCGTATTCAGTTTACGCCGGACTTAATGCCTGCGGATGTAACGGGTACCAACCTGATCGTTAAGCAGGAAGGTAAAAACGTATTCGAATTCCAGCCCGGACCGATTTTCGCAAATCTGGTTCTCGCAGACGAAATTAACCGTGCGACGCCCAAAACCCAGTCCGCACTTCTGGAAGCCATGCAGGAGCATACGGTAACCGTAGGTAACACCACATACCGTCTGAAAGAGCCGTTTATGGTTTTGGCTACCCAGAACCCGATCGAGAACGAAGGAACGTATCCTCTTCCCGAGGCACAGTTGGACCGTTTCATTTTTAAGATTCAGGTAGATTTCCCTACACTGAATGAGTTAAAAGATATCATGAACATTACCGTAACGAATCAGAACGTTACGTTACAGCCTGTCCTTACCGGTGACGACATCATCAATATGAGAGTCGCTATCCGCGATATTCCGATGGCAGATGCGGTTACCGATTATGCACTTCGTATTGTTGTTGCAACGCATCCTGAAATCCCGAATGCGGATGACTATGTTAAGAGATATGTGGCATGCGGTGCATCACCCCGTGCCGGCCAGGCTATTTTCCAAAGTGCAAAGGCAAAGGCGTTACTGGAAGGCCGTTACAATGTTTCTTTCGATGATATTAAGACAGTTGCTTTCCCGGCTCTTCGTCATCGTATCATTCCCGGATTCGAAGCAATGGCTGACGGCGTAAAGGTAGATGAGATCATCGCCAACATTATTGCATCCGTTCCCATGGGACAGTAATCTGCAGGGTTTAGGTAAAGAAGATGGAACAGGCATTTAACAGTGAATTCTATGCAAAACTAAGAACCCTCAGAATGTCCATTGCTTTAAGCAACGCGGCCGGCATGAGTGGCGGAAGGAAATCCAAAGCAAAGGGTAATTCCGTCGAGTTTTCGGATTTCCGCGAATACATGCTCGGTGATGATATCCGTCGTATTGACTGGAACGCATACGGTCGTTTCGACAAATTATTCATCAAGCTTTTCATGGAAGAAAAAGAGGGTTTGTTCCACGTAATCTTAGACACCAGTAAGTCCATGGATTACGGGGAAAAGAACAAGGCAGTGGCTGCCAAGCGTCTGGCAGGTGCATTGTCTTATATTGTGCTGGAAAACGGAGACCGTCTTTTCCTGGATATTATGAAGGACGGTGGTATCGAGAATCATCGTGGCATGACCGGTATGCAGGCATTCAGAAAGTCCATCGAGATCCTTGAAAGGACCGATTTTTCCGGAGGCGGAGATTTTCTCGGAAGTCTAAAACGTGGCAATTTCAAACAGCACGGAATGAGCTTCTTTATCTCCGACGGATATTGCGACAATTTCGAAGAAGTGATCAAGTATCTTCGTTTCTGCCATCAGGAAGTTGTTTTCTTACAGGTGCTCTCTCCGGAAGAAAGAGATCCCCGGTTTGAAGGAACCGTACAGATGGTAGACTGCGAAACCGGTGCCGACATCCGCATGAGCATGAGCGGCTCCGTTCTTCGAAGCTACAAAAAGACGTATGAAGATTTTATTCGGAATATCGAAGCGGTCTGCAAGAAACATTCCGCAATCTATATTCCGATTTCCTCGGATGCCGGAGTGGATTCCCTGCTTTACGGCTCCTTAGCTAAATTGGCAACAAATAACTGATCATCGAGGGTTGAATGTGAAAGTCTTGTATTTATGGCCACTTGCGCTGCTTGCGCTTGTGCCGGTAATCATTTTCATGTATCTGTTGAAGCAGAAGGCGGACAAGAAAGAAGTTCCGTCCCTGTTTCTGTGGAGAGAAACATACCATAATATCGAAGCAAATACGCCATGGGAAAAATTAAAGAAAAACTGGCTGATGATTCTGCAGATCATCCTGTTTTTGATTTTGATCTTTGCTCTGATGAGCCCTTATCTTAAAAATCTCGGTAAGAGCAATCAGCACGTTGTTGTGGTTATCGATAATTCCGGAAGTATGAATGCGGTTTATGAAGGCGAGAAGACACGCCTTGATAAGGCTGTTACGGAAGCGACGGATTATGTGAAGGGTCTCCGTAACGGAACGGGTATCTCCGTAATAGCAAGTTCGGACGAGGCAACTTTGGTTGTTACCTCTACGGAAGATAAAGATGAGGCAATCGATAAAATCAAAGCCATCCAGCCGACATTGAATGCCGGATCGGCATATGCGGGCGTGGAGATGGTTAAAACCATGCAGTCCCAGTGGCCTGCGGTTACGACAGTATGCTTTACGGACAGCAATGTATCCATGGATGATGTCGACGGTTACATCGTTGATGTATATAAGCAGAAAGAAAACGTCGGTATCGACTATTTAAGCCACGGTGATTCTTCCGGTAAACTGGTTATTCTTGCCAAGGTTACCAATTACGGTGAAAAAGATACAGCCAGACAGGTGACTCTTTACGGAGACGATCAGATCCTCTCCGAGCAGAGCGTGTCTTTCGGACCAAATGAAAGCAAAATCGTATATTTCGATAAAGTGAATTTCAAAGGTAATGTATTAAGGGCTGAGTTGAACGGATCGGACAGCTTAAACGACGATAATGTTTCCTATGATATTGTTTCGGAGCATAAGCAGGTTAAGGTCCTTTTGATGACGGAAAAGAATGCTTATATCGAAAAGGCTTTGGAGCTGATGGAAGGAATTTCCGTTACCAAGTCCAACGATATTGCATCGTTTGATTCCTTTGTATCACAGGATTTTGACTTATATATCTTTGACTGCATGATGCCTGAGAACTTCCCTCAAAGAGGAAACGTAGTAATCTTTGATGCTCCGAATCCGAACCTGTATACGGAGAAAGGTTCCCTGGATTACGCGTTGGTTCAGGCAAAGAGTACATCGATCACACAGTATATCGAAGGCATGGATTTCGGTGCCGGTTATCTTCGTGTATTCCAGACACCTACCTGGGCGGAAAGTTTCCTGGCTGCGGATACAGAGGATGCGGGTGTTGTGGATGTCGGTTTCTACGGAGATTATAACGGACAGAAAATCACGGTATTCGGTTTTGATCTTCATAACTCCGAGCTTCCCCTGAAGATGGAATTCCCGCTTCTTATGTATAACATCGTAAACGACAATGTGGCAACCGGAATGCTGACTCAGAATGTTGTCAGCATCGGTGACGGTGTCCAGGTAAATGCCAAGGCGGACGGTGGTCTTCCCGCGGTAGTGAAGCCTGATAAAACAGAGGTAGAACTTTCAGATTACCGTATCGTATTTACCAATACGGATGCGGTCGGTGTGTATGCCGTAACGCAGAGTGAAGACCGGTTTAACGGAGAAAGAGAATACTTCGCTGTAAACTTCCCTTCACAGGAAAGCGGTGCGGAAGCTCTTCCTTCCGCAAACTCGGATGAGAATACGGATGTTAAGAAGAGTGCCACGGCAGACTTGGATTTAAAGAATATTATCATTGCGGCAATTTTACTCCTGCTTGCGGTTGAGTGGATTGCATACCTTAGAAAATAAAGTTATCGGACGACAAATGTAGGTAGAAGGAACAGAGTATGAGCGTTTCATTTCAATATCCATGGATTTTATTATTGATACCCGTCGTGATCGCGGCGTTAATTCTGTCCATGAAATTTATGTATTCCAGAAATATGGCATCCAAAATCAGCAGGATTTTGGTGCGTACCCTTGTGGCCACAATGCTGATTCTTGCGTTATCCGGAATCACCTTTAAGATTGTCGGTAAAGACGTTACCACAATCTTTCTGGTGGATGTTTCCGACTCCGTTAAAGAGCGTAAGGATGAGGTTACCACTTTTATTCATGATGCCGTTAAGACAAAGGGAAGACATGATTATGTCGGTGTGATCGCTTTCGGCGGAAACACAAGAGTCGAACAGTTCATTTCCAAGGAAGTCTCCTTCTCCGGATTACTTACGGATGTCGATACACAGGCAACCAATCTGGAAGATGCCGTCAATATGGCGCTGGCACAGATGCCGGAAGACTGCGCTAAGAGAATTGTTCTGATCACCGACGGTAATGAAAACGAAGGCAGTTTAAATATGACTGCGTCCGCAGTAATCGCATCCGGCGTGGATTTTGAAATCCATCGTTTGGAAGAAAACGTTTCCAACGAAGTATATGTTGCAAATGTAACCGTTCCCCAGGAAGTTGGTATCGGAGAAAACTTCAGTATTCAGGTAGAAGTCGAAAGTAACGTGGCTTCTCCCGCTGTTGTAAAGCTGTATTCCGGACGTACCCTGAAGGGACAGCAGAAGGTTAATCTGCAGAAGGGTACCAACCAGTTTATTTTCAAGGATACTTCAACCGATGAAGGTTTAAAAACCTACCGCGTTGTTGTTGAATCCGAGGAAGATACGGTTACCGTCAATAACGAGTTTTCCGCATACACAAACATTGAGACGAATCTTCCTTTGCTTGTTGTGGAAGGGGATAACGGAAGAGCAAGGGAATTACAGGGAATTCTGGACAGCATCGGAAAGAAGTATGATGTGGTTTCTCCGGGAACCGTTCCCGCGACCATTTCCGATTTCCTTCAGTATTCCGCCATCATTTTTGTAGATGTATATGCCGATGATTTAAGAGAAGGCTTTATCGACAATCTTGAAGAGTATGTCCGTAACTACGGCGGTGGTTTCGTTGCCACGGGCGGACCGAACTCCTATGCACTCGGCGGATACAGAGGAACACCGATTGAAACGGTTCTTCCTGTCAACATGGATCCTACCGGTGAGAACGAGATTCCTTCCGTAGCACTTGAAATGGTAATCGACCAGTCCGGTTCCATGAGCGACGGAAACGGTATTATCAACAACCTGGATCTTGCCAAAGAATCCGCAGCGGCAGCTGTAGACAATCTGCGTGATAATGAGGATTATGTCGGTGTAATCGCTTTCGACGATTCCTATGAGAAACTGGTTCCTTTGGAAAAACTTACGGACAAGGATGCCGTTAAAGATGATATCTATTCCCTGGCTCCCGAGGGCGGAACCAGTATTTATCCTGCCCTTGCGGCAGCGGCTTTGGATCTTTCCAAGAATGATGCGATGGTTAAGCACATTATTCTTTTGACCGACGGACAGGACGGAACATCCCTGGCGGATTATTCGGATCTGATCAGCACCATTAACGGTGCGGGCATCACTTTATCCTGCGTATCGGTCGGTGACGGAAGTAACGATGCAATGTTAAATTCGCTTGCATCAAGCTGCGGCGGAAGATATTTCCATACGGACCTGAATACCGATGTGCCCCGAATCTTTGCACAGGAAATTTATCTTTCTTCCAATGAATATCTGATCAATGAAGAGTTTACTCCGATCCTTACATCCAACGACCAGCTGATCCGTGATGTGGCCGGTGACGGATTACCCAATCTTTTGGGATATGTTGCTACGTCCTTAAAGGACAGAAGTATCCAGGTCCTTCGTTCTCCTTACGATCAGCCGATCCTGGCATACTGGCAGTACGGACTCGGTAAAACCGTTGCCTGGACAACGGACGTGACGGGCGAATGGTCCGCAAATTATTCCGGATGGGAGAATACTCCGCTTCTTTGGCATAATATTCTGCAGTACGTAACGGAAGATATCGGTATGGAAGGCTCTTATGTCAGCGTTGACCAGAGAGGCTCCAAAGCGGTTATCCATTATACAACGGAAGATTTTGACGCCGGTACGGAAGTTGTTGCTACCGTATTTGATGATGAAGGTAATATTAAGGAAATCAAACTTGATCCTTCCAAACCCGGTGAATATACGGCGGAGATTGACACCAAGAATACGGGTGTATATTCGATCAATGTACAGCAAAAGAATAAGGGCGATGTGGTCAGCAGTATTAATACTGCGGCAATTATGCAGTATTCCCTGGAATATCGTTTCTATCCGAACAATACGTTACTGGACGACTACGGTGCGGTTATCGGCGCAAGTTTCCTGGAGAATGCAACAGATGTATTCTTAAATCCGCCCGAGTTTGTTAAGAATCGATACAATCTGACAACAACACTGCTTTTGATCGCAGCCATTCTGTTCCTTTGCGATATTGCCATCCGAAGATTCCATGTGGATGTATGGCATTTGCTCGGTCTGGATAAAGTCAGAGCCAGAATCAATGCAAGAGCAGAGAAGATGGAAGATCTGCGCAAGAATAAGAAGAGCATGGAAAGAGCCAAACTGGCCAGAGAAGTTGCCGGCGGAATCGAGACAGCCAATGTTTCCGGTGCAGTTACCGTTTCGGAAACGCCTTCCGCGGAAGAAGGTGCGGCAGGTACGCAGCCTGAAGAGGCAGCCGCAACCAAGGCTTCCTCCAAGAAGGCTTCCAAAAAGAAAAGAAAAGAAGAGGATGAAGCACCCAAGGCTACAACCCTGTTTGCCGAGATGAACGAGAAACGTTCCTATGAAGCAGGACAGAGACAGGCCAAACTTCAGGAAGAAATGAAGAAGAGCCAGGCACAGAGAGCACAGTATGGTCCCGCTCCCGGACAGCCGTTCAGACAGAATACAGCAAGTAGCGCAAGCAGCAGTCCGTATGGCCAGCCGCCCGTGCAACAGCGTCCTGTTCAGCAAAGGCCAATGGGTCAGCCACCCATGCAGCAAAGACCGATGGGTCAGCCGCCCATGCAGCAAAGACCGATGGGACAGCCTCCTATGCAGCAAAGACCCGGAATGCCTCAGGGCGGAAACTGGGTAAATCGTGTCAATCCGGGCAATGCATACGGTCAGCAGATGAATCGGCCGAATCAAAATATGCCGGGTAACCAGAATCCCAATCAGATGAAGACCTGGACCAGAAAATAAAAGATTTTTGCTTGTTTTATCAATAAAAGCGACTAAAATGACTTGAATAGTCAAATTTATCTGAAAAATTAAAACAGAATTTAACATTACAAGATTTAGATTCTCATTTTTTTAACGACAAGATTCCGAAAATGGATTATAATATACATATTCGGAATCTTATTGTTTCATAGTTATCACGAGGAGAGAAAGTAGAAATGACAACAAACAGATCCGGCTATTCCAGATCCGGCAGTTCTCAAAACAGAAGCAGAAGCTCGTCAAGCTCTTCCCGTCCGGTAAGAAAGAGTTCAACCTCCCGGACTTCGACGAGTCGTTCTTCGTCCGGCCGAAGCACAACGTCCCGTACTCCATCGGGCAGATCTTCGAGCGGTTATCGTACGACTCCTTCCCGAAGCAGATCGCAGGAAAGAGAAGAAGTGCTCAGAAGGACAGCAGCTTCCAACCGTTCTTCCGCTTCTTACAGAAGAAGACGCAGAAAGAAACGTTTCCGCGTAAAACCGCGTGCATTTCTTTTCTTTGCATGTGTTCTCGCACTGGCAGTCGGACTTGGATTTCTGATCGGAGGGGTTGCTAAAGGAAAGGTTCGCTCTCCGTTTAGAAATCTCGGCATGAGAGAAGGAAGCATCATAGAATATACGAAGCCGTCTAATGTTCTTGCGGCCGCGACTCCGGAAGAATGGCTGACATTGGAAAATGCCCAGCGGGGCAAAGTCGATCCTCACATTTCACTGATCATGGTGGGCGATATGCTGATGCATCTGAATGTTACCAAGAGCGGATTTATCGATGCCGAGGGTAATCAGAAGAATTACGATCATATCTTTGCCAATGTCAAAAGCGATGTGCAGGCCGCGGATATATCCATTGTCAACCAGGAAATCATGATGGGCGGTGCCGACATGGGTTATTCCGGATATCCGATGTTTAATACGGCGGATGAACTTGCGGCGGGTATCCACGATGCCGGATTCAATACGGTTTTACATGCAACAAACCATACCATGGATAAGTGGAAGCAGGGTCTTTTACATACCATGGAAGTATGGAAGCAGTATCCGGACATTAAAGTTCTCGGTATCAACGAAACAGCCGAACAGCAGGATGAAATCTATGTGTATGAAAAAGACGGCATGAAGATTGCGCTTTTGAATTACACATACGGTTTAAACGGAATGCCTCTCCCGGAAGGTATGCCATATGCGGTTAACCTGATGGATGAAGGCCTGATGGACAGAAATATCAAGAAAGCACATGAAGTTGCCGATTTTGTGGTTGTTCTGATTCACTGGGGAAATGAGTATCAGACATATGCATCCGATAACCAAAAGATGTGGTGTAAATTCTTCCTTGACCGTGATGTGGATTTAATCATAGGTGCACATCCTCACGTTATTCAGCCGATCGAATGGTATGAGAATGAAAGTACCGGACATAAAATGCTTGTATATTATTCTCTCGGAAACTTTATCACCGGTACGAGATCGACGAATCCGGGAACCGGCGAACAGGCTGTCGGCGGAATGGCCAAAGTGGAACTGACCAGAGACGATACAGGTAAGGTTGTAATAGACAGTTACGGCATTGAACCGACGGTTGCACATGTGGACGTCAGAGGCGGATACGGAAGCATATATGTGAAGTTTTTGAAGGACTACACGGAAGAGGATATGTCGAATAACAGCATCCACAGACAGGATCCGAAATTCACTATTCAGATGTGTAAAGATCTGTGCAGAAAAGTCTGGGGAGATTTGTATATCGAACAGTAAGAAATAGTGGGTTTTTCCTTGCGAAAAGCCCACTTTTATTGTATGATTTATATGTAGTTTTTTGTGGTTTTTCGGAACTGACAAAACATAAATCAAGCGTAAAAGGAGAGTACACATATGGATGGAAATAACATGAATCCTAACATGAACCCGCAGCAGCCCGTTCAGCCCGTACAGCAGCCTGTACAGCCGACACCCGGATTTGCACAGCAGCCTGTTCAGCAAGCGCCCGGATTTGCACAGCAGCCTGTTCAGCAGGGAGCGCCTGCATTTACACAGCAGCCCGTGCAGCCTCAGCCCAATATGGGATATAACCCGAACATGGGATATAATCCGAATGTGGCACCCCAGCCGCAGAAACCGGCTTTTCATTTTGAAATCTTCAGCATGAAGAATATCATTCGTGTTCTTGCATTGATTGTATTTATTTTCACCATGCTTCCTTCCTTCTTAATCTCCTGTGGATCGATTAAGAAGACGGTTACAATCTTCACCGTAATCGGTGGTTCCAGAGGCGACGGATACAGCGCAAGCGCAATTCCGCTCTTTGTATTCAGCCTTTTAATTCCGTTGGGAATTATCGGAGTTTCCTTCATTCGTAAGGAAAAACTTTGCAACATTCTTTCCGTTGCACTGGCCGGTGTAGATACCCTCCTTTGGTTCCTTTTCTTAGTTGTATGTGCAGTATTTGTAGCAAGATTAAACAAAGAACTTTCCGGATGGGGAACGGTTAAATTCCAGGTTCTTCCGTGCTGGGTATTTAATGTGATATTCCTGCTATTGTTAATCGGAACCATTGTGTGTGTAATGATCCATGCATTTGGATTTGATTTGGAATCCGATTTCAGACCGAAATTCAAAGCTCTTTTCGGTGGAAACAAACCGAAACCGCAGCCTCAGCCGCAGTATTATCAGCAGCCCGGACAGCCTTATCCCGGACAGCCCATGATGCAGCAGCCCGTACAGCAGCCTGTTGCACCCACTGCACCTGTTGCTCCCGCAGCTCCTGTTGCACCTGCAGCAGCACCCGCACCCGCTCCTGCACCGGCAGAAGCACCTGCTCCCGCTCCTGCAGCAGCTCCCGCACCCGCACCGGTAGCAAACTTCGGATTCTGCCCTGCCTGCGGAAAGCCGCTTACCGATGACGGTAAATTCTGCGGATCCTGCGGCGCACAGATTCCCGGAAGGTAATAAGCGGAACAATACGTAACAAATTAAAGCCTCCCTTTGTTTCAGAGGGAGGCTTTGTAACGAGAAAAGGGAGGATTCACAAGATGTTTTGTACGAAATGTGGTAAAGAATTACCGGATGGCAGCCTGTTCTGTACCGGATGCGGAAACAAGATGGTTGCAACACCTGCACAGCCGGTTCAGGAAGTTCAGCCTGCAGTACCTGTACAGCAACCGATGCAGGCAGGATATGTACCGCAGCAACCCGTGCAGCCCGGATATACGCCCAATATGCAGCCCTACCAGGCAGAACAGCCGACACCCGGAATGCAGCCGATGCCCGGAGCACAACCTGTGCAGCCCGCACAGCCGAAACCGAAGAAGAAAGTTCCCGTGGGATTGATCATCGGGCTTTCCTGCGGCGGAGCAGCAGTTATTCTGCTTGCCGTAGCCGCAATATGGTTCTTTGTGTTAAGACCGGTCAAAATTGATTTAAATCCATATGTTGAAGTTAAATCGGAAGGATACAATACCATCGGAAAAGCGGATGTTGTTTTTGACCGCGGAGCTTTTGAAACCGAATACGGAGAGCAGATTCGCAAGAAGTATAAGGGTGATAAGAGCCTTGATCCGGTAGATGAGTTCTGTAATGATATCGTTAAGTATTCCTTAAGCAAGAATACGGGACTGAGCAACGGAGATACGGTTTCTTTTACATGGGATTGTGATGAGTTTATTGCAAAGGATACATATAATTGCAAACTGGAGTATTCGGATTTCGATTATGAGGTAACCAATTTAAAAGAGGCGGAATTATTTGATCCGTTCCAATACATTGATCTTACTTTTTCGGGTACGGCTCCGCGCGGAAGTATCAACCTTAAAACGGATGATTCGGAAGAACTGATCAAATATATGGACTTTAAGTATGAGACCTCTAACGGAGACGAATTCCATCTGAATAACGGGGACACCGTAACCGTTAAGGCTTCCTGCTTCCAAGGGGAAGACTGGCTTCTGGAACAGTACGGATGTATTGTTGAGCCAAGCGAGAAAACTTATACGGTTGAGAATCTTCCGAAGTATTTATCAAGTCTTTCGGAAGTGCCTTCCGATGTGGTAGAAAAAGTAAATGAAGCGATATATGCAAATTATCAGAAGAATTTCAACAGTCACAGAGAACTTGTGAAAGAAGTCGAACCGCTTGGTATGGTGGTTATGTACAATAAGGATGCAAATTCCTGGACAGAGATGAATAAGGTTTACTTCCTCTATAAGGTTACCATTCAGCCTACGAAGGGAGCTGCATTTGAAGGATACACCGGTATCCGCTATGCGGATGTAATCGTAGACGATTCCGGCTCTGTCAATATCAATTCCAACCAGCTTTCTTTCTTTGGAAATCAGAACAATTTTGACGGTGGCTGGTATCGCGGTTTTGATTCGTTGGAAGGAATCTATGAGGCGATTACGAATCCCGATTCCGCGGACTATAACATGGAAACCACGGTGGACTTTACATTTGAAGAGGAAGAGTAAATCCGAAATCTTTTAAGTTGACAATCGGTAAAGCGGGCTCTATAATGTGTTTTGTCACGGGAGTGCTTAAGAAATTAGGCTGAGAAACGGTTGAAATCACCGTTAATCCTTTGGGAAGAGCCCAGAACCTGATCCGGATAATGCCGGCGTAGGGAGATTAAATAGGACGTCTTTATGGCCTGTCTCGTGATCTGAGACAGGCCTTCTTGCGCGTAACTACAAGCGATTCCGTCTGTTCGTACCCCGTGCAGACGGAGAGTTTACTCGCCGGGCAGCACGGGGTACGGACAGACGATAGCGCGCCAGCGCGACACGAAATAAACGCGAAGCGTTTATGAGTGGCATCGCGAAAGGAAGGAGAATAATCATGGAAAAATTAAATGCAAACGTAGCCATTCAGGTGCTTCCATCCGTCTTGGAAGACGAAGAAATCGTACGCGTCGTTGATGCGGTTATCGATTACATCAAAAGCACCGGCGTCGAATACTATGTCGGACCCTGTGAGACCGCAATGGAAGGCGATTACGAGGAACTGATGGAAATCGTAAAGCAGTGCCAGTATATTGCAATCGAAGCAGGCGCACCGAGCGTCATGAGCTATGTAAAGATTACTTACAAGCCCCAGGGTGAGAAACTTACGATTGAGCGTAAAACCGCCAAGCATCATAAACATGATCTGGCAAAGGATATGAAGAAAAAGGCAGTTTAATGAAAAAAAGCCGCGGATGGAAAGAAAAGTTCATACCGATTATTGCTATTCTGGCATTTTTACTGATTTGGCAGATGGTGTGCTTCTTTCATTGGGTGCCGGGTTATATGCTGCCATCACCGGTGGATGTGGTAAAGGCACTGGTTAACGATTTTCCGCTGCTTATGCATCATGCCGGCGTTACACTTTTAGAGGCACTTCTCGGTCTCGTTATCGGCGTACTGCTGGGATTTGTCACGGCTGCGATTATGGATGCCTTCCCGGTTGTCAAAAGTGCCTTGAATCCGATTCTGGTACTTACACAGACAATTCCGCCGGTAGCCATAGCACCGCTGTTGATACTTTGGTTTTCTTACGGAATTACACCGAAGATCATTCTGGTTGTTTTGGTTTCGTTTTTTCCCATGGCGGTAGGACTGTTGGAAGGATTTCAGTCTGTCGATCCCGATATGCTGAAGTTGCTGAAATCCATGAATGCAAACAGGTGGCAGATTTTCTGGGAAGTCAAATTCCCCGCTGCACTCGGAACATTTTTTGCGGGCCTTCGCATTGCGGTTTCCTATTCCGTGGTCGGAGCCGTTATCGCAGAGTGGCTGGGAGGTTTCATCGGACTCGGTGTTTATATGACACGTGTTAAGAAATCTTTATCATATGATAAAATGTTCGCGGTCATTTTCCTTGTTTCTGCCTTAAGTCTGCTTCTTATGGAACTTGTGAAAGTACTTCAGCACGCTGTAATGCCGTGGGAATACAAGAAAGAAAAATAATGGAAAGGATGTATAAAAAATGAAAAAGTTATTGAAAAGACTGACTGCAGTAGTTATGACTGCAATGATGGTGGCTCTTCTTGCCTCCTGTACGCCGGAGTCTCCCGCAAAGGATCCGATCGTCGAAATCACGCTGGTTCTTGACTGGACACCGAATACGAACCATACCGGTTTCTATGTTGCACTGGAAAAGGGCTATTTTGAAGAAGAAGGATTAAAAGTAAACATTGTTCAGCCGCCCGAAGACGGAGCAACCATGATGGTAGCTTCCGGCCAGGCACAGTTCGGAATTGATTTCCAGGATTATCTTCCTCCCGTGTTTACTTCCGAAGAGGAAATTCCGGTGACCGCAGTAGCAGCATTGATCCAACATAATACTTCCGGTATCATCTCTTTGAAAGAAGACGGTATTGATTCCCCCAAGGGATTGGAAGGAAAGAACTATGCGACCTGGGATCTGCCTATTGAAAAGGCTATGATGCAGAATATCGTGGAAGCCGACGGTGGTGATTTCTCCAAGGTAAATCTGATTCCCGAATATGTGGAAAACGAACCTGCAGCACTTCAGCAGGATATTGATGCCATCTGGGTATATTATGCATGGGGCGGTATCTCCTGCAAGCAGGCGGGACTTGATACCAATATGATCTATTTCAAAGATATTACTCCCGAATTTGATTATTACAGCCCTGTTATCATTGCCAATAATAATTTCTTAAGTGAGAATCCGAAGGCTGCCAAGGGCTTTCTTAACGCAACCAAAAGAGGATATGAAGATGCGATCAACAATCCGGATGAAGCTGCCGAGATTCTTTGCAAGCAGGTTCCCGAACTTGATCCGGAACTTGTAAAGGAAAGCCAGGAGTGGATTTCCGAGCAATATAAGGCAGATGTAGACCGTTGGGGATACATCGATCAGACTCGTTGGGATGCATTCTTCAAATGGCTTTCCGACAATGATTTAAGCGAGGAGATCCCCGCAGGATACGGATTTACCAACGATTATCTTCCCGAATAAGAAGACATGGAGTAACGATGGATCGGATATTGCGCGCAGAGCAAATATCAAAATCGTATAGTGACAAACAGGTTTTAGACGAGATCAGTTTCACCCTAAACAGGGGGGAACTGGTCAGTCTGCTTGGAGTAAGCGGTGTAGGCAAAACGACACTTTTTAATATTCTGTCGGGAATCAGCATTCCGGATGGCGGAAACGTGTTTATAAACCGTGCGGAAGAGGGTGCGCCCGAAGAATGGACGCAGATTACAGGTGTTCCCGGGGAACTCAGCTATATGCTTCAGAAGGATTTGCTACTTCCTCATAAAACGATTCTTAACAATGTAATCCTTCCTCTTCGGTTAAAAGGCATAAAAACGAAAGAAGCTGAGGAAAAGGCTGAGGCATTGTTTGCAAAGTTCGGACTAAAGGGTACCGAAAAGAAATATCCATCGCAGTTGTCAGGAGGAATGAAACAGCGAGCAGCGCTTCTTCGAACCTATCTGTGCGGAAACAAAGTGGTACTTTTGGATGAACCGTTTTCCGCACTGGATACGATTACCAGATCATCCATGCAGGAGTGGTTTCTGGAAGTTTCGGAGGAACTGAAACTTTCGACGGTTTTCATTACGCATGATATTGATGAAGCCATTCTGATCTCCGATCGCGTATACTTACTGACAGGTACACCGGGCAAGATTACGAAGGAGATTGAAATCACGAACCCAAAGCCCAGAAATCAAGCGTTTACAATGACCGAAGACTTCATAGGTTACAAAAAAGAGATTCGCAAATCTTTGTTTGTCGATCAGGTAGCTTTTTCTTGACAATAAGACGGGGTTGCGATACAATATCACTTGCGCGTAAGCGTGAAACAGAGTGTGCGCTTAGCTCAGCTGGATAGAGCGTTTGGCTACGGACCAAAAGGTCGGGGGTTCGAATCCTCTAGCGCACGTATAAAAAGAAAAGCAGAGATGCGAATGCATCCCTGCTTTTTCTTTTTAGCGGCGCTGCCGCTTAGAACCCATGCATACGCATGGGTTCGGTCTCCGCTCCGCTCCGGTCGGCGCAGAACCGAGGTCCCCCGGACCTCGTGCGCCCTCTAGCGCACGCGTCGCCTTCGAACGGGGTTCGAAGTCTCGCCTGCCGGCTCGGTCGGCTCGCAAACTTGTCGTCCACCGGACGACGCTCGCCCGCTAGCGCACGTGTGTAGGATTGCCCGGAACCCAGTATTTATACGGATTCCGGGTTTTTTATTTTCCGGTTATTTTTGTGCACCTGTGTGCAATAGTTAGTAATTACCATTACAAAGTAAAGAAAATGATTATTTCTAACCCTAAATTTAGATTTGCGGATTGTCAATCCGAAGTGCAAATATTGTATGTATTTATTGACAATGTACTTCTAAAGAAGTAGTATATTTATAACAATACATCTAAAGAGGTATATAAATGATTATTTATCATGGGTCAGAAAAAAAGATAGAAAAGCCGGTTTTTGGATTTGGAAGCAGTACGAATGATTACGGGCAGGGATTCTACTGCACAGAGGATATTGAATTGGCGAAAGAGTGGGCATGTAAAGATGAAAGAGGAGGATTCGTTAATGTTTACAGCATTGATACGGATGCTCTAAATGTACTTAGACTGGACGATGCAAATGTTCTGGAATGGCTGGCTATTCTTATTAAGCACAGGATAGTAAGATATTCTTCTCCTGTGGAAATAAGAACAGGGGATTATATTATTGCTAATTATTCAATCGATATAAGTAAGAGTGATGTGATTATTGGATACAGAGCTAATGACTCGTATTTTTCGTTTGTTCGGGCATTCTTATCAAACAGTATTTCTGTTGAACAGTTATCTTATGCCATGAAGTACGGAAATCTGGGATATCAGGTTTATATTAAGAGTAAAAAGGCGTTCGATTCTTTAAAATTTGTTGAATGTGAGCCAGTGCCGGGCAATGGCTATTTTCAAAAAAGAAGTGACAGAGATAAAGAAGCAAGGGAACAGTATTACAAACTGCTTGAGGATGAGGTTGAAAGTGGAACATATGCCAGGGATATTGTGAAGAAGGGGAATAAAAAATGATTTACGCATACAACGAAATGTATTTAAATGATGCAATGATGAACCTGGGTGAATTGACAGAATATGCGCATGATGCATGTGGGTTTGATGTTGATAAAGCCCTTGGAATGTTTGTGATAAGTGGATATGCGGACAGATTCGGCAAGGGTGATCCGATGGTGGTATGCGGAAGAAGTGGTACTGAACTGTTTCAGGATTTATGTAATAAGTGCGGAATACAAAGAGAGTGGCCTAAGGCGATAGTAAAGTATAGCACTGAAGAGTATTACTGGATTGGATATATACTGGCTTATTACCAGTGGTTTTGTAATAAGTCATTTAGTAATATAATTAATGTAATTAAAACCAAAGACCTGCTTAATATGTATCCGGCGCTTCATACAGCTTCTGAAGATAAAGCGGTAGAAGTACTTATGGATTTATATAACAGCCGAAATGCAACAAACAGATTACAGGCATATCGCAAAGGTCTTGGAATGACTCAGGCAGAGCTTGCGGCAGACTCAGGAGTTAATCTAAGGACTCTTCAGCAATATGAGTCTGGGGCGAAAAGTATTAGCAAGGCCTCTGCAGAAAGTGTTATAGCACTGGCTACAGTGCTTCATTGCCGGGTTGAAGATTTAGTTTGAGAATAATGTTTACTTACAAAGAATTGAGAATCTGCTGATCTCCTTCATCAAGTCTGTCTCTTTAATATATTTTGCGGTAAAATAATCTTGTTCCGGCAAGAGAGGATTGATGATATAAAAGTGTTTATATGATTTCAGATAACCTTTTTTCAAGTTTATATTTATATCTACTGTTCTTTATTATCGGTGCAGCCTTATTCAGCGGCCTGATTGTTTTATTGGCCATCCTTCTTCGGAAGAATGGGATTACCAGAAGTAATATTCGGGGAAATGTCGGAGAGTGGCAGGTTGCCAATGTATTAAGGCAGTTAAATCCGGAGCAGTTTGTTGTATTAAACGACATTATGTTTGAAAAACAACAGACGGCGGCAAATGAGATTGCAACTACTCAAATAGATCATATAGTGGTTTCCATATATGGTATTTTTGTAATCGAAACCAAGAACTATGCAGGAAAAATATATGGAACGGAAAAATCCCCGAAATGGCAGTATTATTCCCATGGCAATA
Organism: Lachnospiraceae bacterium UBA3804; assembly: GCA_002368665.1. GTDB lineage: Bacteria > Bacillota > Clostridia > Lachnospirales > Lachnospiraceae > UBA3766. The sequence goes on along the minus strand of DFEK01000009.1, from coordinate 87,344 downwards.
AATATGAGTTTTATAATCCTCTGCGACAGAACTATAAACATACCAAAACGTTGCAAGATTTGCTTATGAGAAATGCACAGGCTATCGGAATCATGGGAGCGGATTTTCTGATATATCCTATCGTTGCCTTTTCCGGGAATGCTGAGATACGAGTGCAGGTAACCGGAGCAGATGTGGTTTATTTCGGGAATGTACCGCAGGCAATATATTCACACTGCTCGCAGCCGGTGTTAACGAAGCAGCAGGTGGACAATATTGTAAACTGTATTTTATATCACAATGTGAACTCCGATGAAAAGAAGCAGGAACATATTCAAAACATCAAGCAAAGCAGACAAATGTAATAAAATAACGTTATTTTATCTTGGAGGAAGGCATGAGAAAAGGGTCTATACAAGGAAAATAAAACCATTGCTTATGTAGTCCAAGATGATTCATTGTCACCGGACATTCAAAAAGCCGATTCCGAATAGAACGAGATTTATTAGATAAACTGGCGGAAGTAGCTCAAACGGAAAATATTTCGGTCAACGAATTGGTTATTCAGTGTTGTGAATACGCATTAAATGACATGAAATCAAAAAAAGAATAGTTTTACAATTTTATATTCATTTGACTTTATCCCTAATATAATGTATTATAAAAGTAAGAAAATCTTACCATAGGAGGTGCAGTATGGCTAATATAATTACCGAAGTAACATCAGTTTCTTCTAAAGGCCAAGTAGTACTACCAAAGGCAATCCGGGAGGCATTAACTTTAGATACCGGAAGCAAGTTAATCATTGTAACAGATGGCAACAATATTCTACTCAAGCCTATTACTGCTCCTGATCTTACTGAATTTGATTCTTTGATGAAGGAGTCGCAAAAATGGGCAAAAAAAGTTGGCATGAAGAAAACCGATATTAACGATGCCATTAAAGATGTCAGAAAAAGGAAGAATACAAAATGAGAGTTGTTGTAGATACCAATGTGATTGCTTCTGCCATATTTTTTGGTGGCAAGCCTCAAAGCATCATCAACCTAATCATGAATGGAAGAATTGATGCCTTTGTGACGAAAGAGATTTTGGAAGAATACACTGATACAATTAATTACTTAAAAAACAAGTATCCGGGGAAAAAATCACGAATTCCACTGATTGAGATAGAAGAAAAATGTAATGTCATAGAAAGCCACTCTTCAATACATATATGTCGTGATCCCGATGATAATAAATTTATAGAGTGTGCACAAGATTCAGCATGCTACTATATTGTAAGCGGAGATAAAGATTTACTAAGCATTAGAAACTATAATGGAATTAAAATTCTTACCGTCACTAAATTCTTGGAACTAATATCTTAATTCTTATTTATCCTAGTTACTTATCAACGAATTATAACGTGAATTCTCCTAAAAAAACATCGCAATTCAGTTGTTTAATTGGAATATTGTTGTCACTTCTCAGACTTTTTTATGCTTTATTCATTTTTCTTCATAGAAAGAAATATAGCTATGTCTGGGGAAAGGTCAAATGTGATATAATGTAAGCGAGCTCGTTTGAAAATTCTGAAGAATCGGAGGACAGTGTCTTCGGGGTTAAATGTAAAAGCGGAGTATTCCAATTTTATACAGACTATAATGAGAAAACTCATGCCTTCTGGAATGCCAATACGATACACAAAAAATGGTGCATCGTTCAACTATGCAAACCATCATTATTTACTTAATAAAATAATAAAAATTCTATCAGGAATACCCAAAAACAGCGGCTTTTGACCGCTGTTTTTTATTCGTAAAAAATACATTTCCCATAGTGGAAGGAGGGGCAATATAAAAAGACAGAATCCGATATAATACGAAAAAAGAATGAGGAGGGTGATTATATGTTATTCCGGTTTATCGGGAGGCGTTTTACCATCCATTTCGGGGCCGCCATTTCCGTCCGGCTTCTCCGGAGGTGCATTCCCGTCCATTCCGGGGCCGCCATTTCCGTCCGGTTTTTCCAGTGGTGCTTCGCCGTCTCTGCCGGGAGCACCGCCTTCTTCAGGTTTTCCGACATCACCGTTTGCGCCGTGTCCGCCAGTTGAAACCATAAATTCAACCTTGCTGCCGGAGGAAGCACTTCCTTCTTTGTATTCCACTCCATCTACATAGAGTTTATATCCATTCAGACGGACAGCATTCTCGCCGCAGGTAAGGGATGTAACATAGGAGTCGCCGGTTAAATCCCAGGTTGAACCGTCTTCTATTTCCACATAGACATTTCCTTCATTTTCTCCGTTAATGACTCCGAAGTAGGAAGAGTTGTCGGTTATCGTAAAATTCAGACCAGATATTTCATCTACAACCATGTCACCCTCTAACACTTGATTGGAGATGGTTAAATTGACGTTTCCGCCGTTACTCCCCTCGGATCCCCATCCGGCTGCTTCTGCCCGGAGAAATACCCCGTCTTCATCCTGATTGATAACCTGGACATCACTTAAATTTATGTTTGCTACGGTATTATTTACAAAGAATACATCTCCGTTTTTATTGGTGATCGAACCGCCGTTCATGGTAAAGGAAGCCGTTCCTTCGTCCGCATCACCGGACATGGACTGATAGATCATAACCGTCTGGTAATAATCGGATTTGTCGCTGTTTTTGGTATTGTTATCAGCCGTTAAGTCAACATCATTTAAGGTAACACTGTTTTGACCTTCAACAACGACGCCCTGAGAGGCTGTAGAAGTCAGAGCCGCATTGTTTACTGTGATATCGGCTGTTGAGTAGATAGTGGGAGAACCGGTTCCGTCCGTTGTGTATTCGCCTCCCGTAACGGTAACGACTCCACCGCCTCTGTCGGAACGGATAGCAGCGGAAGAATTCCCGGTGGTATGAACGGAAAGATTTGTTGCGTTCATAGTACCTCCGCCGGTGGTCATCAAACCTCCGGAACAATTACCGGATGTGGTAATGACGGAATTGCTGATATTAACGGTTGTGCCTTCTCCGTATGAGAAAACAGCATTGGCGTGTGTACCGTTCGTGTCAATAATCATTTCATTCAAGGATAGAGTGGCACCGTTTGTGGCGAAAATAGCAGCATTATCCCCGTAGAAATCCGCTTCATCTCCTTGATCGGAATCGCCGGATTTGGTTATTTTTACATTGGAATATTCTTTTTTTTCCCCATCAACCTCAATGACATGTTCGCTGTCATTAGTAGAAGACATTTCTGAATTCTTCACAATGTCGTCAGCTGATATAACGGAGGTTTGAGCGTCTGTATTTTCCGTATTTTCAGAGGTGTCCGTTGCGTCTGTAAGGGTTGAGACGGAATTGCACGCACCAAGAGATGTGACTACAGCAGCTGCAGCAAATATTGAAAATACCCTTGTTAAATCTTTCTTCTTCATATTTTATCCTTTCTGCTCCGGAAGAGCTTGTCGTTCTTTTTGATGAAACAATCATATCTCGCCTACCTTAAATATAACTTAAGCTAAAATGGTAATTTCTAAAATGCAGATATCGAGAATAAATTGAACATCATATGACTATATGTTATAAATGAATTACAAATAATGTCTTTGGAGAGGAGGAAAAAATTGTGATAAAGGGAAATTCATTGACACGTTTTGTGTGTATAGCGGTACTTAGCACCGGAATACTTGCCATAACCGGGTGCTGGAATAAAACAATCAGCGAAAATAATAATACTACTGAACAACCAATTGCTCAAAGCAGCGAAAAAGAACTAAGTCCAGACATGCGAATGGCCGACGTCTGGATGAACTTGCCTGAAAACGTAGATTTGTATTGGAGAACGGACGTTAAGGGCGCAAATGAGTACGAAACAAAAACAGAATATAAAAGAAATAACGACGTAATGACCTATGTAGAAGGCTTAAAAGATGATGCGTATGTAACCCAAAACCAAGGTGGAGCGGGCGAAGAATACTATTTCTATCATTATCTTGAAGATTATAACTGGTCTTCTTACGGACATTTTGTTGAAAAAGGATGGGACAGCTGGTATTTTAAAGGAGTTTATCCTGCAAGCCCACAGAGTTATTGTTTTGGAAAGCCTTGGAATATTTTAGATGATTATTCAGACAACCACGAAACTATTGAAATCGAAGGTATAGGTGCAGTCGATACGGTTACCGGTACAGATGACGAGGGTTATACATATTATTATTCCAAAGATTTGGGATTTAATGTAAAAATTGAGAATAATGTTCAAGCATGGCAGTTAGTTAAGTTTGATACCAATGTTTCCGGATTTCCGCACGATTTGCCCGACATGAATACTATAGATAATAAGGAGAATTCGGATAATTCAGATTTCGGCAATGCAGATAATAATTCTACCAAAGTTATCGAAGGAGAAGGTGGAGAATTGATTATCTTGGATGAATGAAATAGAAAAAAGTTTTGAATCAGCCTTAATTACGAACATCTTGTAAAGCGTCTCAATGCGAGGCGCTTTCTTTTTTGGATTTGGAAGCAGTACGAATGATTACGGGCAGGGATTCTACTGCATAGAGGATATTGAATTGGCGAAAGAGTGGGCATGTAAAGATGTCAAATGTTCATAGAACTGTTGAGCTTTCCGTAAACTCAGTCTGCCCTTTTTAATCTATATATACTCCGTTCCAGTAATATTCTTCCATGATGTGCCCGGTTTTGGCATTTATATTTATATGGCTGTATTCGCAGATATTGAACCGGTAATAAAGTTCTCCGGAAGGATCCACCATTAAGATATAAGTGCCGGTGATCGGTGTATTGCTTCCTGCCATCATTATTTCATTCACATGCGCTTCTGCTTTTTCATAAACAAAACTGTAAAATTCTGACGGAACAGCGACTCCCGACAGATCAAAGGTGGGAACGGTCTTGGTTGGATCGACTGCGCGCCAGCATATCCCGTTTCCGTTATCTTCCGCACACATCCGGTAATCTTCATATACGACACCATCCAGTATAAGACAGCCAAACAAGCGAAAATCCTTTGTGGAATACAGGCTGTTAAATCCGGTAATATAAACATCATCGTTAAGAGACTTGTCTGCTTTCAAAATATCTCTTTCCACTGCTTTCTTCGATTTGGCATCCAGATTTTTATCCTTATAAAAATCATTTGAATAATAGGAATGACTTCCTGCCGATTCCAAAACGATCGGTTTAAATGCCGTGTTCGCGGTAGTATTTACGGTCGGCACCTTAATGCCCCCTCCGTTTTTGCTTAAGGGATTTTTCACCAGTACGGTTCGGCATCCGGACAAAACAAGTACCGAAAGCAGTAAGAATGCAGATAACAGGAGATTTTTTGTCTTTTTCATATGATGTATCCTTTCGATTTCACAGGCAGTGTTTTACGCCCTTATATATTTATAACGAATGGAACGGGGTATTTTTATGGGGTGTTTGGGCAACTTGCGTAACAATTAAGGCAACTTGCGTTAAAGCCTGTTGTCCTTCTTTTCAAACACTGATATTTTGGTGTCAACGAAAAGGAGGACGACATATGATTCACGTTTCGAACTTAAGCAAATCTTTCCGCGATAAACGGGTCCTTAACAATATATCCTTCGATGTTCCCCGGGGAAGCATCGTGGGACTTCTCGGTCCTTCGGGAGCCGGCAAAACCACAATGATTAAAATTCTCACAGGTCAATTAAGCTATGACGGCGGTTCGGTCCGCGTCTTCAATGAAGAGGGCGGGGCAGACGAAAACGCCGGCACAGAGGCACGCAATCTTACCGGCAGGGACAAACTCCGATTTGGAATTTTGATGGACAATTTTGGTCTGTACGAACGCTTAAGCTGTGTCGGAAATCTGAAGGTTTTTGCGGATATATATGGTGTTCCTCACAGTAAAATACGTCCGGCTATGCAAAGCGTTGGTTTGGAAGAGGCCTACAGATGTAGTGTGATGAATCTCTCAAAGGGCATGAAATCAAGATTACAGCTGGCAAGAGTTTTCATGCATAATCCGGACATCATTTTTCTCGATGAACCCACAAGCGGCCTTGATCCGAAGTCCGCAAGAGCAGTATGCCGAATCATCGAAGAGAAGAAAAAGGAAGGCGCGACGATTTTCCTGACCACTCACAACATGGAAGAAGCTGCAAGACTCTGCGATAAAGTTTTCTTCTTAAACAATGGCAAAATAGCCGAAGAAGGGAACCCCGTCGAGATCTGCCGCAGGTACGAAGCGGAGGGAAGAATCCACATCGAACCGTCTTACGCAGATATTTTGGAAGCGGTTTTTCTGGATATCACCGGGAAAGAAGCGAGGGAGGAAATCTAAATGAAAAACATACTTGTAATTATTCGCAAACAACTCGCAGATACATTAAAAAATAAGACCATTCTCATCCAGTTCATCCTTTTTCCGGTTCTTACCGTCGTCATGGAGAATGCAATTCATATCGAAGGAATGCAGGAGATGTTCTTTACGAAACTGTTTGCCGTGATGTATATCGGCATGGCGCCTCTGACCGCGACCGCATCCATCATTGCGGAAGAAAAGGAGAAGAATACCCTGCGTGTACTCATGATGGCCAATGTCCGTCCCTTTGAGTATCTGCTCGGTGTCGGCATTTATGTTTGGACACTTTGCATGATTGGTGCTATGGTAATGATGATGGGAGTTACCCAAGATAGGCGTCCTGCATTTCTTGGAATCATGGGTATCGGTTTTATGATTTCCATTTTGGCAGGGGCAGCCATTGGTACTTTTGCCAGAAACCTGATGATGGCAACCTCCCTGACCATGCCGGTTATGCTGATTTTGGCCTTTGCACCGATGCTTGCGATGTTCAACGACACCATCCGCAAGGTGGCCAAAATATTCTATACACTGCAGTTGAAAGAGATACTTGACGGAATGAATCCCCGGGAAATCAGCCACGCAAGCGTAATGATTATCTTTGCAAATGCCATCGTATTGCTTGGTGCGTTTATCTTTGCATACCAAAGAAAAGGACTGGATTGAATGAAGATTGAAATAGACATTGATGAGAAATACCCCGATATCGGCGTAAAAGTCACAACCCCCGCTCTGACTCCCGAAGTCGAGCGAATTGTGTCATTGATCCGCATCGTGGATATGCAGATTCCGGTAAAAAAAGACGATGAGACCGTGCTGCTTGACGCAAGCACAATCCTTTATATCGAGGCTGTGGAACGTTCGACCTTCGTCTACACCGAAGACGAAACCTATGAGTCCGGGTTGAAACTTTATGAGTTTGAAAACCAGCTTTCGCAGCGTGATTTTATCCGGATTTCCAAGCAGGGGTTACTGAATCTCAAGAAGGTGAAAAGCCTCAAAGCCGATATCAACAGAAAGATCCGTGTAACGCTTCTGAACGGTGAACAGATTGTGGTTTCGCGCATGTACTCGGATGAACTTAGAAAGAGATTGGGAGTAAAGTGATGGAAGAGAAGAAAACGATTTTTCATTATATCAGCCAGTTATTTACCACATTCGGCATTATTATTGTCATTTTTGTTGTCTTTGGTCTCATTATCGGAGAATCTGCGAAAGAGTATTCTTCTCTGTTTGCCCTTGGCAGCCGGGGCCTTGCAACCGGCACGATACTGCAGCTTCTGTCTTTGTCGACGTTGATTACGATTCTTAGGAATATTTTCTTTACTGACGGTCTGATTAAGTACATGCCTTTAATTGCAAGAAATATCTGCTTTTTTGTGATTACCACCGGTATTATTGCCGGATATGTCGCACTGTTTAAGTGGTTTCCCTTAAGTGACGTGCTTGCGTGGGTCGGTTTCTTTATATCGTTTGCCATCTGCTCGGCAATTGCCATCGGAGTAAGCAAGCTTAAGGAAAAAGCAGAAGATAAGAAGATGGAGAAAGCACTGGAGAAATATCAAAATAATTAAGGAATGATTTCGCAAAAAGGAGGAACATATGAAAGTAGTTATTATTAACGGAAGCCCCAGAGTGGGTGGAAACACGACAGTGGGAGTAAATGAGATGGTTAAGATCTTTGATGAGGAAGGCATTGAAACGACGGTGTTTCAGATCGGAAACAAAAATGTGCGCGGCTGCGTTTCATGCGGTTCATGTGCGGAAACCGGGAAATGTGTTTTTAACGATCCGGTAAATGAAATCGCTGCAGCTTTTGAGGAGGCTGACGGTTTGGTGATTGCATCGCCTGTTTATTATGCTTCGGCAAACGGTACGCTGATTTCGTGCCTGGACAGACTTTTCTACAGCTCTCATTTCGATAAAACGATGAAGGTCGGAGCATCCGTTGCAGTGGCAAGAAGAGGCGGCTGCAGTGCCACCTATGATGAACTCAACAAATACTTTACCATCAGCGGAATGCCGGTTGCCTCCAGCCAATACTGGAACAGCCTTCACGGTGCCGAAAAAGGCCAGGCGGAGCAGGATTCGGAAGGTCTTCAGACATTGCGGGTTCTTGCGAGAAACATGTCTTTCCTGATGAAGAGTATTGCACTTGGCAAAGAGAAATTCGGTCTTCCCGAAAAAGAAGAGCATCAGTGGACGAATTTTATTAGGTAATCCATTGACAAGCAAAATTATACTATGAAGTTTTGGCAGGAGCTCAGCCAACCCCGAAAGAGTTGATTCACTTCTTTGAGTTTGTTCGAAGAGGAACTGGAAAGACTGAAAAAACAGCGATGAAAATTACACGATTTGGAAACGAAAAATCAAATATTGTATTGATACAATTGGTAGATGAACGTGAATTATCTTCGATGGAACACGAAGTAGATCTGATCAGGGGATTAACCGACAGGGACTTTGGTTTAATTGCTGTGTGTGTTGATGATTGGAATAAGGATTTGTCGCCCTGGAAAGCACCGTCGGTATACGGAAATGAGGACTTTGGATCAGGCGCCGATGAAACCCTGTCGTGGGTTTTGAATAACGTTATATTTGAGGCAAATGCGGAAGAAGACGATAAAAGACGATATATTTTAGGCGGTTATTCTTTGGCGGGGCTGTTTGCCCTTTACAGCGCTTATAAGACCAATGTGTTTGAAAGAATTGCCGCTGCTTCTCCGTCGGTATGGTTTCCCGGCTTTACGGAATATGCCAAAGAAAATGAAATCAACGCGGACTACATTTATTTAAGCCTTGGTGATAAAGAGGAAAAAACAAAGAACAGAACTCTTGCGTCCGTAGGAAACTGCATCCGTGAACTTGCCGAATACTATGATACGGTGACGGACGTGACGTTAGAGTGGAACGAAGGAAATCATTTCGCAGAGCCGGAGGTAAGGATGGCGAAAGGTTTTGCATATTTGATCAACAGGAACTGGAAGATGAGGGAGACGGCATCGGGACATCCGGTTCATACACCTTCACGGTAACTGCCTCATTGCTTTCAAAATCGGGGTACTCTTTTGATTTTCTAAAGTATGCTTCAAAGAATTCAAGATGGAGCTTACGTATGTTTTCGAAGGCAATGTCGGCGTTCAGTTTACCGGTGAGCGCCCTGATCGCCATCATGTGTTTCATGTCGGTGAAACCAAGGTGTTGCATGCCCTCAAACTTTGCAAGGTACACGGGCGCCGAGTGATCGATAAGGCTCTTCGTTTCCGCACAGTAATTGCCCTTGCAGCAGATTTGCAGGAAGGGCTTGGTCATGATCATGTCTTTGTAGTCACCGAGCAGCATGCCATCAAGATTGACGCCGCAGACATATTCCGAATTATGCTGGCAGAGTGCGTAGGCCGTCGCACCGCCGAATGAATGGCCGGTAACGGCAATGCCGGGAGTAAAATCAATCAGATCCGCATAATGCTCTTTCGCATACGCAACCGCGCTGAGCGTGTCTTTCTCCCATTCAGGTACTCTACTCATTAAGAATTTACAATAACTGCGCTGCAATTCGTCAAACTGCGCCGCAAGTTCGCGTTCGGTGCCTTTTTTATTATGCGTCAGTTTCATGGCATGGATTATTCCGCCAAGAAAGGGTTCGTATTGTTTATTGCTTAATCCTTTGAGGGAGAAAATGAAACTTCCGTCATCAAATTCGGTACAGCAGGCTTCGAGAGGATGTCCTATGCAAAGGACGACGTAACCATGTGATGCAAGTTCAATGCAGAGAAAGGCATTGGATTCACGATAGGCAAAATAGCCGTGACTGAAAACGACCAGCGGAAATTTCACTCCGCCAATCACAGGTGCATCCGTATAACATTCCGAGACATTATCGCCGGTTGCTTCTCTTTTATCATAATTGATGGGGGCATGTACGGATTTGGCCAGACCCTTGGCAACATTCCTTGACATATAGCGCGTCATCGCCATGCCTTTGACGGATTTCCCGGACACAGGGTAATAAAGCCTTGCCGAGATGCTTCGCATGGTTCCGGGTGCAAGAACTTCTTCTCTGTCATTATAGACGGTATATGTGCATGTTCCGACAGCGTATTCTCCCGTGGGAGAGGGTCGTTTGGTCATGCTTTTATCCCCCGATTCGTTGATATGAACTAATAGTATTTCCGGATGAAGTGTATGTCAAGAAGAGCAGTGTAAAGATATTTTTGAATTTTCCAATAAAAACAAGTCTCTGATCCGTATATTGTATGTAGGCGGTTTTACAAAGAGAAAGGGGCATGAAAAATGAAAACAAGAGGAATTCTGATCGGACTGGTTGCGGTCCTTCTTCTGGCAGGATGTACAAGAAATGTAACGTCTGAAGTTCTTTGCGGAACACCGACGGATTCTGAGACACCTGTGGCAGAACCCGTGGAAAACAAGGAGCAGTCCGTGGAAGGAGCTGTTGTATACAATGTGAGTTGCGGATATTTAGGCTCCCAATTTGCGCCGGACCAATATACGATGTATCTTGTCACAAATGAGGAAGAACTGTGTTACGCAGAAATCTATCTCGGAATGCAGATACCTGAAAAAGTTGATGAAATCCCCGGTTTTAACCGTGGCCCGGCAGAGGAATTTCAGAAGATGAAAGAGGACTATCCGATCTCGGATTATAATTATTTACTGGAATATCTCGAATACTCTCAGGGCGGATATTATCATCATTCGGACGGAATAGTATGCGAGGGAGACATAATCAGTTTTCACTACGATAAATCTGAAGCTCCCGAAGGAGAAGTCGGTACGGATGTGATGGGCGGAGATTTCATGATGGCGGCTGTTCCGAAAACATTCTTTGAAGGAAAAAACTTTAAAAACACCGTAAGATACGGTATTCCGCTTATCGGGGAAGGGGAAAATATTGCACCCCTTGAGGAATTGGAAGAAGGATATATAGCGAAATTTGAGAACGGGAATCCGGATTACATCTCTGAAACTTATGTTTATGAAACCAAGGACGGATACAAATGTCTCAAAGCACATCATACATTTATACTGGGTACCTCGAAATGGAATAGAACGATTGAATTCTACAGAATCGTACCGACCAAAGAAGGTGTGGTACAGGTTGCAAGGGAATTCATCGGTCAGGACGGCTTTGTTTTCTATCCCGGTGATGATACCGGATACAATGTCGAGGATTTTCTGAGCAAATAAAACTTTTGATCCGATACTTTGATAAGTTACGAAGACGAGGAAGGTGGTGAAAACCACCTTCTTTTGTTGTATAATAGACATCAGACAGTGAGCCGTAAAGATGCATTATGAGGGGGGCAGGGAAGTGAAGGGAATACTTAAAACCGAACGTTTGATTCTTAGAAAGTGGGATGAAAGGATTGAGGGAGTCGGATATGTTCAAGTGCGACTATAAGAATATAACTTTGTCTTTTAACGAGTTTCACAATATCGAACCGAAGGATATGCCGCGGTACGGGGAATTCTGCCTTCTTGAATTAAAAGACGGACGATACACCGGCGGTGAATGGAATCCGGCCAATTACGATGACTATGCGAATAAAAAAACAACAGCGGGAGATTTTGTCCGCGGGACAGGGGATTCGGTTTCCTCTGAAGAGGTTGCAAAGTGGCATTCGCTGGACCGATATAATCCCTCCAATTGTCTGGAAGAGGAAGATATGGGTTTAATTAATTTCGGTGTCCCAGGGGATGATGTTTACTCGGTTCGGTTCGACGGATTAAAGTCGTTTGAAGACGGAGATTTCCCCAAAAGCGAGCAATATTGTTTTCTGATCCTCGATACCGGTAATTTAGCCGCCGGCAGGTGGGAGCGGTACGGAAAAAAGGACGGAGCGTTTATTTACGCACCTGCATTAGCCTCTTATTCCATGGAAGAAGTATGGGCCTGGATGCCGCTTAGTTCCGATGATATTTTTGAAGCGGAAGAAGAAAGCGAAAAAGAGCGTAAAAAGGAAGAGGCACTGAACCGGAATCCTTCAACGGATCAGAAGTTATTGAAATACGGAACCGATATTGATGTATATTACGAAAAAGCGCGGAAGAAGCTTTCAAAACAATATCCATGGGCAAGTATAACGCAAATGAAGAAAAGTAAGCCGTGGGAGATTGTACCGAACCATGGAAAGTATGTTTTCGCACAGACTTCGAAAGGGTACAGAGACGAGATACTTATTGATGAATGGAAGGACGGTTCTACCACGGATGAATTTATCGATTTTCTTTGTGAGTATACGAAAGAATCCGTGCAAAACTCCAATCCGGAAGAGAAGTTCAAATATGGCATGGATATAAAGACCTATCTGGATAAGGCATACAAAAATGTCAAAAGAGACTATCACTGGTTTGACCGTAGAAAAATCAAAGGGCGCGTGGACTATGATATACGTCGGATTGACGGAGAGTGGGAATTCGTAAGGGACTACGGAAGAAGCGGGAATTATTATATTTGTGATTGTGGCTCTGCCGAGAAGTTTATAGAAAGTGTGGAGTATGATTATCGGGAGTATGCCCTTATGACCAACCCGGTAGTTGCATCGTATGATGTTCCGTACGGACATGTTGAAGTGCACGGATGGAACCTCGAACGGTATCGTTTCGACAAAATGCAATCCGGTGACTATAAGGTGGAGGTACAGGCAGGAGATCGTGTAACGGGCGGCAACAGGACGTTTTTTATCACGCCTGACTGCTTCGAGGCCAAAACGTATGGGGAATTTCTGGACCGCTATCTGGAGATCGTTCCGGGACATTCCTTTGGACTGCATAAGAAGGATCTTCTTTCCAATCGGGATTTAAAGAAATTCCTTGGTTTTTGACAATATGTTCAATAATAAATTCAAAGATGGAGAAACCCCACTGTTTGTGATATAATATAAAAACAGTGGGGTTACTTATATGATATTGGAATATCTTTTGCAAAACTGGACAGCCATCCTGATTCTGTTAGCTTTTGCGGTTATGCTTAAGACTACGGTTGTTCTGGATCAAGCGATAATCAGGAAAATGTATATCCTGATCATCGGTCTTTTTGTGTTTTCCATTGCCGTTTTTGAAGAATTTTATCTGGAAGATAAGAACCTTTATCCGAAGGTGCGGGTTGTATTAATGGCAATCCGTTACAGTATGACACCGTTGATTATTGCCATGATTCTGTATACATTCGGTAAAGAAGCACGGGGTCTGATTTTCCTTCCCGGGCTTCTTGTTGCGGTAGTCAATTTTATTTCCATTCCGACAGGCATTGTATTCCGGCTGGATGCATCCAATGAACTGGTCAGGGGACCGCTTGGGTATCTTCCGTACATAGCGGTGGGCGTCTACAGTTTTGTTCTTGTGTTTATTCTGTTTAGGCAAAGCAACCGGCAGGTGATGGAGACCATTCCGATTCTGTTTCTCTGCTTTGCATTTATATCCGGTATCGGATGGCCTCTTATTATCGGCAAACGTTACTCGGAAATCTTTGTGCCGACAATCGTTGTGGCACTTTTCCTGTATTATGTGTTTTCCATTTTGCGAATGACCAACAGAGATCCGCTTACGGGTCTTTTCAACCGTCAGGCATATTATGCCGCCATCAAAGTAAACCGAAAAGATATCACAGCGCTGATCTCCATTGATATGAACGGACTGAAAGCAATCAATGATAATGAGGGACATGCAGCCGGTGACGAAGCTCTTACAACACTTGCGGGTTGCTTTAAAAAGGCTACCAAATCCAAGTATTTCGTTTACCGCGTCGGCGGAGACGAATTTGTCATCATCGGAGTAAGGTCAAGCGAAAAAGAAATTAAAGAACTCATTGAACGTATCGAAAAGAATGTTTCCGAGACTAGATATCACTGTGCCATCGGTTACAGCTGTAAACCGGGCGGAGCCACGGATATCGATGCAATGCTCAAAGAGTCGGATGAGATGATGTATGTAAATAAAGCAAAGTACTATTCTGAGAAAAACTCAGGCAGTGTATCATAGAGATGCAAAAAGACCCGGTCGGTGGGACCGGAGGGATTGAGGGGTTATGCGTAAACGAATCGCTATTTTGACAGGACAGGCGGACGAGGAATTTCAAAGCCGCTTCATCAAAGGATTCTTAGAGCAGGCACATGTAAACGATCAGGATGTCTGTGTCTTTTCCATGTTTCTGAAATACCAGGATTCTGTTGAAAGGGAAGTGGGTGAGGCGAATATTTTCCATTTGCCGAACTGGGATCTTTTCGACGGAGTCGCTATCATGAAGGACGTGATTCAGACGCCCGGAACCAATGATGAAATTGAAAATACCCTGAAAGAAAACTTCAAGGGAGAAGTGCTTGCGATCGATATCAAGAGCGATCTGTTCGAAAGTGTTATTACGGACGGACATCATGCCACACACGTCGTGGTATCGCATCTGATCGAAGATCACGGCTATAAGAAGATTGCATTTCTGACCGGTAAAAAATGGCATGACCATTCCAAACAAAGACTTGCCGGCTTCATGGATGCCATGAAGGAACATGATCTGAAAGTTCCCAAGGACTGGATTGTATACGGTGACTTCTGGTATACCTCAGGTGAAGTATGCGCCGAGGCGCTGATGAATTCCAGAGAGGGACTTCCCGAAGCCGTAGCCTGTGCCAATGACTGTATGGCCATCGGATTATGCAAGGCCTTCGAAAACAGAGGAATTCATGTTCCGGAAGATATCGCGGTTGTCGGTTTCGACAGCAGGGATGAAGGAAGAAGAAGCCCGAAACCAATCACATCCAGTATTCTTCCGGCTTATAAGAACGGACAGTATGCGTCCGATTATTTCCGCGCCAAATTTGAGGGTGAAGAGGTCCCGCCTTATGAAAACAAAGCGGATTTGTATATCGGAGAGAGCTGCGGATGCAAAGCTCACTGGAATGTGGATGACTTCTACCGCGAGTATTTAAGGTCCGACTGGGGTTCGGAGATTTCGGAAGAAGGATATTTGTCAGTGTACAATACCCTGTCCAAGAACCTGACAAACGAGACAACGCTCTCCGGTTATCTGAATACGGTATATTCCTATATTTTCCAGTTGAGAGGATGCAAAGAGTTTCATCTTAACCTGTGTGAACCGTGGAAGAATATGGAGAATAACGCTTCTGTTCGTGTGTCCAACTCCGGTTATCCGAAGAAAATGATCCATGCGATCGCATATTACAAAGACTCGGTCGACAATACTGTCGGACTGGATGAGACCTTTGATACAAAGGAAATGCTTCCGGAACTGTTTAAGGAAAATACGGAACCGAAAGCATATATCTTTACACCGTTTTACTATGAAAATACATGCTATGGATATACGGTTATTGATTATGGCGAGAACCACTGCAGCTATGATGAAATCTACAGCAGGTGGATGAAGGATGTAGCTCTGGGACTCGAATGTGTCAGAAGAAATATCAGTATCGGCCTGTTGGAACAACAGATCCGTCCCGTTAATAAATTCGACTTCTCGAAGTCGGCGAAAAACATGAGCGAGGAAGAAGAGAGAGAGTTCCATCTTGTGGAAACCATTCTCAACGAGAATTTGTTCCGGTATCATTTCCAGCCGATCGTCAGGACTTCGGACGGAAGTATTTACTCTTATGAGGCTCTGATGCGCTCCAAAACGGAGAAAAATATCTCACCGTTGGATATCATTAAATATGCCGGCATGATGGGACGCTTGGAGGATGTGGAGAAGGCGACATTTCTGAATATCCTTTCTCTCGTTGAGAAGAACAGGGATATTATCGGTGACAGGAAAGTCTTTATCAACAGTATTCCCGGCGTTCATATCAGTGAAGAGGATGTACAGAAGGTTACGGCGCTTCTTGCGGAGAATCATTCGAATGTGGTTGTGGAACTGACGGAAGAAGCGGAGATGACGGATGACGAAATTAAATCTGTCAAAGAGTTCTTCCAGGTGCTTGACATCGAAATGGCGCTGGATGATTACGGTACCGGTTTTTCCAATGTAAACAACCTGCTGCGTTACTCACCGAATTATGTTAAGATAGACCGTTCGCTTATAAGCGAAATTCAGGTGAAACCGCAAAAGCAGCATTTCGTACGCGAGATTATCGAGTACTGCCATGACAATTCGATTATGGCACTGGCGGAAGGAGTGGAGACGAAAGAAGAACTGCAGATGGCAATCATGCTTGGCGTGGATTTGATTCAGGGCTTCTATACCTGCAGACCGAACGAAGTGATTTTACCGGAGATCGATGAGAAAATCCGTCGCGAGATTGTCCAGTTTAAGCAGGAACAGATGGATGGACAGAAGAAGCATATTTATACGGCAGGTCGCACCAACCGTGTGTCCATCAACAGTCTGGTCCGCAGCGGTTATACCGATATTCTGGTAGGTGCCGGAAACATGGTTTACAAGGATGTTTCGATCATCGGAACACCGGGATTGAAGTCGGAAATTCATTTGCGCGTAGAGGCGGATTACGAAGGCCGGATCACGCTGGAAAATGTCTATTTCTCCAATGTTAAGAACAGACCCTGTATCGAAGTCGGCCAGGATGCCAAGGTGACCATCGTTCTGCAGGGGGAGAATCATTTCCATGACGGAGGAATTCAGGTTCCCGAGGGAGCATCCCTTACCATGGAAGGAGACGGAAATCTGTATATTGAAATGAATGCTCCGAAAGGATTCGGTATCGGAAACTATCTGGATCGCGGACACGGAACGATAACTTTCCTTCAGGACGGAGAAATCCATATTTATTCCAAAGGAAAAGAAGGAGTCTGCATCGGCTCCGGCAAAGGCGGGGAAACCTGTATCCGAAAGGGCAAATATATGCTGGAAGGAAACGGTGATATTTGTGTCGGTTTGGGATCCATGGACGGAAACGAGAAGCTTTCCGTTGAGAACTGTTTCTTAGAACTGAATATTTCCACGACTCACGGTGTCGGCATCGGATCGCTGAATGGAAACAGCGATATATATGTGACCAGAAGTTCCGTGCTTTGTTATGCGGGTGGCGGCGAGATTATCGGTATCGGTACACTGTATGGCGATACCGCATTATTCGGTGGCGACAACTTCAATATGACGGTTGAGGTTCGATCGGCCAAATCCGTATGCATCGGCTCCATGGACGGCTATTCGAAAATCGGTGTGGAAAATGCGGGTCTGACGGTTTCCTGTAACGGTAAAGAATCGCTCGGCTTCGGCGGATATTCGATGGATACGGATATCCGGTTTGAGAATACCGAGATTAAAGGCAAAGTAACAAATGATTTTAACAGGATCACACTGACAAGCAGGGATCGTATTTCCGTCAAGGACGGTGCAATCAAGCTTACCGGTGCGGATCCGTTCATCTGATATCCGTGTCAAACCAAATGAATTGAAATAGAAAACCTCACACATTTGTGTGAGGTTTTTGCTTTAAGAATTGAGTTCTTTTTCAACCAACTGTGTCGGAAGCCAGTCGGTTTGGCAATCCCTGCTCTTTAATTGGTTCTTCCTGTCATACATCAGCTGATCCGCTCTGCTGAACACATCGTTATAGTCTCTGTCTTCTCCCGGGTTGTATACGGCCATTCCGCAGGAGATAACTACTTTGCCGGTCTTCTGGTTTTCATCAATGGTTTGATTAAAGATGCCGAGCAGGGAATCTCTGTTTTCATAATCGTCACGTTCCAGCAGAACTACGAATTCATCTCCACCGATTCGAAAGACAGGGCTGTGTTTATAGATATGGCAGATCAGACTGCTGGCTGTTTTGATATATTCGTCGCCTGCCACATGGCCGAGCCTGTCATTAATGGCCTTCAAACCGTTTAAATCAAATACGACCACTCCGAATTCGGTGCAATTTCCGGATTCAAACCGTAATTCGAGATTTTTGAGAGCATCGAGGTAGGCCAGTTTATTCTTTACGCCGGTAAGACCGTCGCGGTAAGCCAGCTGCTCGTTCAGTTTCATCTGCTGATAGTGTTCGATGATTAAGTCTCTGGTAACGAATGTGTGAATAATACAGGTTGCCAGAAGACAGCCGACCGCATACAAAGGTAAGAGCGGATAGAGAGCCTGGAGCATAATAAAGACAGACATGATAATACCGGAAAGTCCGATTATTCTGTTGTGGGCATGTTCTTTTCCCTTGGTTTTAAAGGAAATAATGAGAGTGTAGATCGAAGTAATAACAAAAAGCAGAATTTGCAAAACTAAAGATGCATATCTTAACTTCTCCGCATGGTATTCACCAGCTTCATTGAAAACGAATACGAGGGGAAAGAACGGATTCAGAATCAGAGTGGTAATCTGGAAGCCGAAAATCAACCATCCGCCGATTAAAAGGAATTTTCCGAACCGGCCCTTATTGGCGATAAAAGAAACAACAAAACGCGTCCAAAGAAGGAGGGATAAAGCCATGGCAACGAAATATACGATGGTGTCGATATAGGTTGCCGTAATCCACTGCTTCTCATATAGAAGTCCCCAGGCTATATCGGAAACATAGTAAAGCGCAAGAGCATACAGAAAGAGGCGGTAACGTTTACGCGTAGGCGTGTTGATCGTTGAACCCTCTTTCTTCAGAGCATCTAGATTGATTATAAAATGGATTACCATAGCCAGTAATCCAAAACTGGAATAGTACATACAGTATTCTCCAATTACAATTCCGAAAAACAATTATATTATATTTATTTTGCTCCGGTTTTGCAACGGAATTGAATGCTTTGGAAGGGTAGAAATCTTGACCGTAATGGGAATAAAAAGTAAAATAAAGTATCCGTAGTTTAAGGCAGAATAAGTGGATGTAAAGAAAGGACTTTCGGATGAAGTTGATTCATACGGCGGACTGCCATTTGGATTCCAAATTAAGCCGTCATTTTGACGAAGCCAAAGCCGCGGAAAGAAAGAACGAGCTTCTTTCCACGTTTCAGAATATTGTTCACTACGCTGTTTCCAACGATGTGGAAGCAATTCTGATTGCCGGGGATTTATTTGATGTACGGACCATCTCCGCAACTGCCAGAGATGCTGTGATCAGTGCGGTTTTGAACAACCCCGGAATCACATTTTTCTATCTTCGCGGGAATCATGACGCGGGTGCTTTTCTGCAGAATTTCCGTGACCGCATTCATGCGGATCTGCCGGGAAATCTCAAACTGTTCGAAGAAAACTGGACGTCGTATCCGTTTGTTTCCAAAGACGGAACCGAAGTCATCATTACCGGTGCGGAAGTAAACAGGGACAATAATACCATGCTTGAGGCGTCGCTTGCGCTTGATCAGGCCAAATGCAATATTGTAATGCTGCATGGGCAGGAAGTGGAGACAAAGGGCAAAACAGATGCCGAAATCATTCCCATACGGGCGTATCGGAACAGGGGGATTGATTATCTTGCCCTCGGTCATATTCACCAGCCTAAAATCGCACAATTGGATGCCAGAGGACAGTATTCCTACAGCGGTTGCCCGGAAGGACGGGGATTCGACGAGATCGGACCGAGAGGATTCAATCTTCTTAAGATCGAAGACGGCAGGATCGACGTTTCCTTTGTACCGTTTGCACAGCGCATCATCTATGACATCCGCGTGGATGTTTCCGATGCCCTTACGTCTGACGATGCCGTGAAAGCAATCCGCAGCGCTTTTGTGAATGAGGGAGTTTTAAACAAAGATCTTGTTAAGGTGCGCCTGGACGGAGAGACGGAAATGGACGTGCACTTCGATACGGGCTATATCGCGCATCTTTTAAATGATGAGTATTATCTGGTTCGCGTTAAAGATGAAACAAGGACGAAGATCGACTATAACCGGTTTGCGGCGGATATGTCCCTGAAAGGAGAATATGTCCGCATGGTGAAGGGCGCCGTTGATGCGGGAGAGGTTACGGAAAGTGAAGCCGCATCGATGATCGCGCTCGGCGTGAGACTTCTTTCCGGAGAGGAGAAACTGTCATGAGAATTCTTCATATCCGCATCGAAAATTTCGGAACCATCTCCAACCTGGATCTGGATTGTACGCAGGGACTGAATATTGTACTGCATCCGAACGGATGGGGCAAATCCACGCTTGCCGCTTTTATCCGTACCATGTTTTACGGTCTGGAAGGCGGACGAAAGAGAGACTTTGCCGTCAATGACCGTATGCGCTACCAGCCCTGGAACAAGGGCTTCTTCGGCGGCGAGATCACCTTTGAGGTAAACGGCAAACGGTATGTTTTAAACCGTGATTTCGGAACGAAAGACAGTGACGGCAAATTTGCGCTTTTTGATGCACTGACCGGCCTTCCGAGCAAAGATTATACGGAGAATATCGGAATCGAACTGTTCGGGATCGACAGTGAATCCTATAAAAGAACGGGCTTTATCGACCATGACATGATCAAGTATGACGGTGTAAACAGCACCATCAGCTCCAAGGTCAGTACGCTTTCCCAGACCAACGATTTAAACAATTTCGACAAGGTTGACGAGGACTTAAAAGACTATCTGAACAATCATTCCCCCAAGAAAAAGAACGGTTCCTTATATAAGCTGAATGAGGAAATCCGGGTTTTAAACGAGGAGTGTAAAAAAGACAGCGCGTACAAAGCACAGCTCCTTGATCTTGAGGAAAAGAAGAAAACCGAACAGAAAGAAGAAGCACTGCTGAAAGAAAAACGGAGCGCTGTTTTGGAACAGCAGCGTAAACTCGGAGAGAAGAAGGGTAAAATCACAGCCCTTCGGACATTGCATGCCCTGCACGAAGAAACCATGGCAAGGGAGGAATCGACAAGGGAAAATCTTGCCCTTCTCGGAGGCATACTTCCCTCCAAAGAAGCACCGGATACCATTTTGAAACTCGTAAACGACGCAAGAAAGCGAAAGTCTGCTTTGGATCAGGCGACGGAATCTTTGGATAATACCCGTTACGAAAGACTCCGCAAATATTTCAAAGAGGAACCGCCGACGGATGAGGAAGTGCAGAAGGCATTAGAGCAATTGGATCTGGTGAAGGAACTTCTTAAGGAGAATGAGAAACGCAGCCGGGATATCGAAACCGGACAGAAGACCGTGGAGAATCTGCGCGGAGCATCCCTTGCACTGGGAAAAGAAAAAGAGGAAAAGAAGAAACAAAGGGATGAAGTTTTGATCGCAATCGAGAAGCAGAAAGCGCAGATGAAAGAAGCGAAAGAACGTTTTGAGAATGAGCGAAAGATCTATGAAGAGAAGGTAGAGCAGTATCACGCAAAGCAGAAGGAATACGAAGAGGAATGTAAGAAGGTAGAAGCGCTCCGGGCACAGTTAAGTGCGAAGAAAAAAGCATCGGGCGCAACCTTGATTCCCGGAATCATTGCAATCATTATCGGTATTGCGGTTGCAATCGTTTGCTTTGCCTTGAAGATCACTCCCGTATTGTATGTTGTGGCGGGTGTTTTGGTTTTGCTTGGAATAATCCTTTTGATTCTTTCCTTTGCCGGAAAGAAGAGTAATGTTGCATTACCGGAATTTCCAAAGGCTCCGTCGGATGCACCTTTAACACCACCCGTGATTCCGGAAATCCTGCAGTCCGCTCCCGTATTGGAGGTACCAGAAGATACGGCCCGTTTTGATGATGAGATCCGAAAGAACAATGAGCAGGAAACAAAATGCCTGAAAGAAATCGAAAGCCTGCGTGGAGAAATTGACTCCGACAAAGAGAAGATCCTTTCTTTGGAGAGTGAATTAAGAACTTTTCTGGACCGGTTTGCTATCAGTTATTCCCGCCAGGATGCACAGGATGTGCTCTATGAGATGAAGAGCCGTGTGGGTGAATTTAAGGAAGTGACTGCCGCAAAAGAGGCACAGGAAGAAGATATTGCCAAGCAAAAGCAGGAACTCGCGGCTTTGGACGTGTCACTCGAAGAGGCGCTGCATTCCCTGAACAAAGAATTTACGGACTATGAATCCGCACAGAAATTTGCGGGTGATCTGTCCCTGCAAATTGCAGCGTATGACAGTGCACAAAGCGAATATAAGCAGGCCAAATTAAAGGAAGATACCTATCGGGAAGAGAACGGAGAGGTTGCGCGCCTTTACGATGAAAAGGGTGTGGAAGAACTTGCGGCCGAAGAAGACGAAGAAGCATTGTCGGAATCTCTTACGACGCAGCTAAATGAGATAAACGACGGTCTGGATGAGAAGGCTTCCCATATCAGCTCCTACAACAGAAATATCGAAACGATTTATCAGGAACTGGAGCAGATCGAAGAAAAGAAAGAGCGTAAAGAGGCCAAAAAGGAAGTGTATGACGAGGGACTTGCGCGATACGATCAGGTGGCCAAAACCAGAGAATATCTGCAGAAATCCAAGGAAAGTTTCATCGCAAGATTCATGAGTCCGATCAAGGATTCGTTTGAAAAATACTACGGTGTCATGACAACGGCGGACGGAAATTCGGCGGATTTCCGTGTGGATGCGCAGATGAATTTTACGAAGAAGGAAGAGGGCTCTTATCACGATATTCAAAGCCAGAGCGAAGGGTATTCCGATATGATCGGAACCTGTATCCGGTTTGCACTTCTGGATGTTATGTATCAAAACGAACGCCCGGTGGTCGTAATGGACGATCCTTTTGTCAATCTGGATGAAGAACATCTAAAGAGCGCGAAAGAATTTCTGAAGCAGGTTTCGGCGGATTACCAAATCATCTACTGCACCTGTCACAAAGACAGAGCATAAGAAAAACCGGCATGGAAACATGCCGGTTTGTAATTACAACAGATCACTTAATTTCTTGCCATAGAAGAAGTCGTGTACCATTTTGTCATATTCTTCCCACATCGGAAGTGTCTGACAGACTTTTTTCCTCGGGCAATCGTTCTTGGCATCGGCCAGGCAGGCCACGGAGTTTAGGGGGCCTTCCATTAACTCCAGTATTTCCCCGATGGTGTATTGATCCGGGTTCCTGCAGAGCTTGTATCCGCCGCCTTTTCCGCTGGCTCCGGTCAAAAGTCCTCCGGCTACCATATCTTTGACGATGATTTCCAGATATTTTTTGGAAACACCCTGCCTTTCGGCAATGTCTTTTAACGGAATATAGTTCCCGGTATCGTTCTCAGCTAAATCAATCATTACGCGGATTGCGTATCTTCCCCTTGTAGAAATCATGATGTCGACTCCTTTTCTCTTTGACCCATTATACCGCAGGGTGAATAGGTGAAACAAGTATTTTTCACGTTTTTCTTCTATTCTTTCTAAAAGTGTAGTATAATGATTACATTGAGGGATTACTATGAAAGAGCTTAGTATTGAAGCAAAAGTAAATAACCTGAATAAAGTACTCGGTTTCGTGACGGGAATTCTCGAAGAAGCAGGCTGTTCCATGAAACTGCAGATGCAGATTGAAGTGGCTGTGGAAGAGATTTTCGTTAATATTGCGCATTATGCATATACCCCGAATGTGGGAGGCGCCACGATTCTTGCGGAAGTGGCCGGAGACCCGCAAACACTTACCGTTGTCTTTAAGGATCAGGGCATTCCGTTTAACCCGTTACTGAAGGAAGATCCGGATGTGGAAGCGAAAGCTGCGGACCGTTCCATCGGCGGATTGGGCATCTATATGGTGAAGAAAAGCATGGATGATATGCGATATGAGCGTACGGACGGGTATAATATTTTAACTTTAGTAAAAAAAATTTGATTTTCTTGGGAAAATTACTTAAAATAAGAACTAGGGAACTCACATAAGGAGGAAATATTATGTTAGACATCAAGAAAACATTGGAAGCAGGTTCGTTAAATGTTGTTTTGGATGGCAGATTGGATACAACGACTGCTCCCGAATTAGAGCAGCAGATTAAAGAGGATATTGAAGGCGTTAAGGAATTAACATTTGATATGGAGAAACTGGATTACATTTCCAGTGCCGGACTCAGAGTTTTACTTTCCTGCCAGAAGATCATGTCCAAGCAGGGTAACATGGTAGTAAAGAATGTTTCCGAAGAAGTTATGGAGATTTTCGAAGTAACCGGATTCTCAGACATTCTCACCATTGAATAAGAATTGAATATGTATATTAAAAGCGCTGTGAATCTTCACAGCGCTTTTTGTATGCTTTGATTTGAAATCCGGATTGCATGAATTAGAATAAATCTTTCTCTACTTCAAAATCCATTTCCTTGTATGTCCATACCGCACGGCCGATCTGATATTTGTCCATAACGGAATGGAAGTCTTTGAACCACTCTTTGGCATCGTCTCTGTCTGCAAGCTCGATGACACCGTATTCGCCGCAGTAAAGTGGTACGTTTCTTTCTTCCGCCACACGAACGGCTTCGCTGATCAGGCGGTCAAAATATGCCTCATCGGGACAACGGTTGGGATCGAGATTATCAAAGTCGGTGAAGGCCATGCCAACCTGCTTCTGGGTCAGTTCCTCATAAGTGCGGAACGGCATCTTGTAATGGCAACGGAATGAAGTGTCCATACATGCTACCCAATATGCACCCTGGTGGGTGAATAACAGAGGCTCGTAGCAGTGGAAGTTATAAACGATATTCTCATCATAGGGAAGAGCCAGGTCTTTTAATGCTTCCACGGAGTTGTTGTAATATCCGCCGAGAAGAATGCGGATGTCGGGTGCATTCACACGGATGCGCTTGATGCATTCCGTGGAAATGCGGTTCCAACTATCGGAGTATTCCTTCTTGGTTACTTCGTTTAACATCTCAAAAGCTAGCATGTCTGCATTCTTACCGTAACGGGCGGAAAGCATATCCCAAATCCGATAGAAGTATTCCTGATAGGTTTCACTTTCGAAGAAACCGGTCTTGTTATGTCCGGGATCAAACGAAAAACCGATGGTACGGTGCAGATCAAGAACCATGTTTAATCCGTACTTGCGGCAATTCTCGATTGCCATGTCGATATAGGCGAAACCGCCTTCTTTAACATTCATTTCATCGTCTACGAGGAGTTCATAGTCAATGGGCACGCGAACGTGATCATAGCCTCTGGATTTGACTTCTTCGAAATCTTTCTCGGTAATGAACGTATCATAGCGTTCCTTGGTGTGGTCACACTGAGAAAGCCATCCGCCGAAGTTGATACCCTTTAAAAAACCGGTAAATGCGCGCATAATAACCCTCCTATATTATTCAATCTCCTCAAGGCGTACATTCTTGATATAAACGGTAGCCGTTGAGCCCTTATTACCCATATTATATTCCAAACGACCATAGTTGTCATCCTTTTCGGTCATCGTGAACTCATAGGTAAAGGTCTGGGGTTTGGTGGTTGCGGTAAATGTGGTATCTTCCAGATATCTGATCCATCCTGCATTCGGTGCGGATACGCAGGTGATCAGTTCTCTTTCTTCATCTGCCCAGCAGTCAAAGGTTAAGCGGTAGCTGTGTCCTTTGTACATCGGAAGTCCGGGCTGGACAAGCTGTACGGAGTAATCCACATTACCTTCCGCTTCGGTTTTAATGACCATGGTTCCGTCTTCGATGGATGCGCTGCCTTCGCCGCCCTCAAATAAGAGGAAGGTCCAGTCCTTGCCCTCGTCTAAATCGGTACCGAGATCTTCGGGATCCGCAAAGTCGCCGCCGGTGATATAGTTTCCGGTTTCGTCTGCCTGTTTGAATTCCTTTTCGGGTTTCTTTACATTGGTATCGTATTCGGGTTTCTGATAAACACGAACATAGTCGATCAGAAATTCCGCATTGTCAAAATCGGTAGTTTCATCCGGGTTTCCGGGCCAGGTTCCTCCTACAGCCAGGTTCAGCTGTACAAAGAAGTTCTGGTTAAAAGGTGCGGGATAGGGTTTCTCATCCTCGCCTGCTACTGCGGTAAACCAGTCATTTACGGTTAAGTATAATTCATTGTCAATGTACCATCTCATTTCACCGGGTTCCCATTCTACGGAATATTCATGGAAGTCATCGGCAAAAGAGCCGGAAGTAAGGTTTACGGTGCCCTGCTGTTCAGCGTGAGGTTCGCCATAGTGTACGGTTCCGTAAGCGGTTTTTACATCGCTTCCCAAAACTTCCATGATGTCGATCTCGCCGCATTTGGGCCACTGACCGTAGAAACTTTCATCGGTGGGCATCATCCAGATAGCAGGCCAGAGTCCCTGTCCCTCGGGAACTTTGGCACTGACAACAACTTTGCCGTACATGAAGTCTTTCTTGTTCTGGGATTTGATCTTACCGGAAGTGTAATAATCTTTTCCGTTTTCATCGGTGGTCTTAATGGCTTTCAAAACCATTTTGCCTTCCCGTGTGAATACATTATCGGTTGAGGTGGTATATTCCTGTAATTCTTCGTTGGTCCAGCCGGGTTCGTGCGGATCGTAGCTCCAGATGCTTTCATCCATTGCATCCCCGGAGAATTCATCGTTCCAAAGCAAAGTATAGCCGTCCAGTTCGGGAACGGTAACTTCCTCGACAAATGCAGCGGGTTCCGTACTTACGGGTTCCGTGGAAATTTTGGTTTTGTTGCATCCTGCAAACAGGGCGAGAACCATTGTGGTACTCAGAGCAACAGCAACTGTCTTTTTCATCTTTTTCATCGTTTGTAGCCTCCTTTTTGGTTTGCTTCCCCAAAAAACATTACTGATAATTTCAGTATAGAAAAAAAGCAAATAACATTATATTAAAATAATGACAAATATGATAAAATAATGATATCTTGTAAAACAAACAAATCTGCTTCAAACGAGGATAAAATATGGATAAGACAATCGGCAAGGAACTTCTCTACCGCGAATACCTGATGCGTGAGGAAATGCTGTATCACGCTCCATTTTCTCCGGAGATTGAGTTTTACAATGCGGTTAAATCGGGCAATTCGAAAGATGTCGAGAAAACACTGAAGGTGGATTTCTGCGACAAATCCGGATTTGGCATGCTTTCGAAAAACCGCCTGCAGAGTTTTAAATATCATTTTGCGATTACAGCTGCCATGCTGGCCCGGTATTGCATTGAGGGCGGGATGGAGCATGAGCAGGCGTATCTGATCAGTGACCTTTATATCAATGAAGCGGACCGTGCGGTGTCACTGAAACAGATTTCCAATCTGCACCGTAAAATGGTCAGGGACTATACCGAGCGAATGAAGGCGGTGCGCGTCGGCAGAGTGTATTCCCGCCATATTGCCACGTCCGTTCATTATATTTACGACCATCTGCATGAAAAGATCCTGCTGGGCGATCTTGCGGATGAAGTAGGAATTGCACCGGGGTATTTAAGCCGGTTATTTAAAAAGGAAACCGGAATGTCCGTTTCCGAATATATTACCGTAAAGAAAGTCGAAACCGCTGCGAATATGTTAAAATATGCGGAATACACCCCTTCTCAGATCGCCAATATCCTGGCATTCTCCAGTCAAAGTTACTTCGTGAGTGTTTTCAAACGGTATATGGGATCCACTCCGGGAAAGTATAAATATTTTTCCGAAGAGTAGTTGACAGAAAAAAGAAATAATACTATACTTTCAAATGGTTAGCGATGGCTAACCGTAATTTTGGCCCATAGGTTAGTATACACTAACGAATGTTAGTTGTGAATTACCACTGGGCGAAAGAAAGGTCAAGAGGAGAAAATGATGCCATTGGGATACGCAACAATCGGAGAGGAAAACATCATCAAGAAGGTAGGCGGGAAGCCGGAGATCAAGCAGCATCTTGAAAATCTGGGCTTTGTTGTTGGAGGAGCGGTTACCGTTGTAAACGAGATGGGCGGAAATGTGATTGTGAATGTTAAGGATTCCCGCGTTGCCATCAGCAAGGAGATGGCACAGAAAATCATGGTGTAATCTGCGAATGGTATTCGATGCAGATAGATTCAGGAGGATGCAAAAGTATGAAAACACTCAGAGACGTGAAAGTGAAGGAAGTGGCGAAAGTCGTGAAACTTCACGGAGAAGGTGCGATTAAGCGCCGGATCATGGACATGGGAATCACCAAAGGAGTAGAGGTGTATGTGAGAAAAGTGGCTCCCTTGGGCGATCCGATTGAGGTTACCGTCAGAGGTTATGAGTTAAGCCTCAGAAAGGCTGACGCCGAGATGGTGGAAGTGGAGGAGACAGTATGAGTATCAGAATAGCACTTGCCGGTAATCCCAACAGCGGAAAAACAACATTATTCAACGCACTTACCGGATCGAACCAGTTTGTGGGAAACTGGCCCGGCGTTACGGTAGAGAAGAAGGAAGGAAAATTAAAGAAACATGATGATGTAACCATTACCGACCTTCCGGGTATCTATTCCCTTTCTCCCTACACTTTGGAGGAAGTGGTTGCAAGAGATTATTTGATCGGTGAACGTCCGGATGCGATTTTAAACATCATTGACGGCACGAACTTAGAGAGAAACTTATATTTAACCACGCAGCTGACCGAACTCGGTATTCCGGTTGTAATCGCCATCAACATGATGGATGTGGTTCGCAAAAACGGAGATGAAATCCGTATTGACGAGCTGTCCAGACAGCTTGGCTGCAAGATCGTGGAAATTTCCGCATTGAAGAACGAGAACGTAATGGAAGCTGCCGAAGAGGCTGTCAAGGCTGCAAAAGGCAGTAAAACGATTCCGCAGCATTCCTTCAGCGGCGCTGTGGAACATGCGCTGGCTCATATCGAGGAAGTGTCCGTTCATTCCCTTCCCGAGGAACAGCAAAGATGGTACGCCATTAAGATCTTCGAGCGTGATGAGAAGGTTCTGCAGCAGTTAAACCTTCCCAAGGAAACGATCGATCACATCGAGAACGACATCGCAGCGGCAGAGGAAGAACTTGACGACGATGCGGAGAGCATTATCACCAACGAAAGATATGTTTACATCGCATCCGTAATCAAGGCATGCTACAAGAAGAAAAATACTTCCGGAATGACGGTTTCCGATAAGATCGATAAAATCGTCACCAACCGTTGGCTCGGACTTCCGATTTTTGCCATTATCATGACACTGGTATATATGCTTTCCATGGCACCGTTTGCACCGGGTACCAAACTGACGGATTGGGCAAACGACGGACTGTTCGGAGACGGCTGGCACTTATTCGGCATCGGCTCAAAAGCTTATAACGAGGCAAGCGAAGAGTATGGCGAAGCAGCCAATGTAATCGATGCATTCATCGGCCTGGATGAGGAATCCGACGTCGAAACGATCAAAGCTTCTTATGCCGAGATCGAGACCGGTGCCACTGCGGATTATACCCTGGAAGATGAGGAAACCCTTTCCACGGAAGATGTTACTTATACATATGACGAATTGACGGATGCAGTTGATATCTTTGAAAAGTATGAAGGCGAAGAGCCCGACCCTGCAGCATATGGCGTATGGGTTCCCGGTATTCCGGTACTTGTAGAAGGATTGCTCGATAAGATCAATTGTGCGGATTGGTTAAGAAGCCTGATCTTAGACGGTGTTATCGCCGGTGTCGGAGCCGTGCTCGGATTCGTTCCGCAGATGCTTGTATTATTCTTCCTGCTGGCATTCCTCGAGGCTTGCGGATACATGGCAAGAATTGCCTTCGTCTTAGACCGTATTTTCCGTAAATTCGGCCTTTCCGGAAAGTCCTTTATCCCGATGCTTGTCGGAACCGGTTGCGGTGTTCCGGGTATCATGGCATCCAGAACGATTGAAAACGAAAGAGACAGACGAATGACGATCATGACGACAACGTTCATTCCCTGTGGTGCCAAGATTCCCTTCATCGCCATGATGGCGGGTGCACTCTTTAACGGATCACCTTTTGTTTCCGTCGGTGCATATTTCATCGGTATGGCAGCCATTATCATTTCCGGTATCATTTTAAAGAAAACCAAGATGTTCTCCGGAGAACCCGCTCCTTTCGTTATGGAGCTCCCGGCTTATCATATGCCGACATTAAAGAATGTCCTTCGTTCCATGTGGGAGCGTGGATGGTCCTTTATCAAGAAGGCAGGTACGATCATTTTACTGTCCACCATCGTAATCTGGTTCTTATCTAATTTCGGTGTAGCGGACGGAAGCTTCAGAATGCTTGCCGAGGATGAAGTGGATATGTCCATTTTGGGCAAGGTCGGAGGAGTGCTTGCATGGATCTTCGTACCGCTTGGATGGGGCAACTGGCAGGCAGCCGTTGCATCCATTACGGGTCTTGTTGCAAAGGAAAACATTGTCGGAACCATGGGTGTTCTCTACGGCGGTGTGGAAGGCATGACCGTATATCAGGTACTGGCTCAGACCTTTACCGGAATTACCGGATTCTCCTTCCTGGTATTCAACCTTCTTTGCGCCCCCTGCTTTGCAGCCATCGGTGCAATCAAGAGAGAGATGAACAACGCCAAATGGACATGGTTTGCAATTGCATGGCAGTGCGGTTTTGCATATGTGATTGCGCTAATGATTACGCAGTTCGGTCAGATTTTCACCGGAAATGCCAACGTCATCGGAATCATCGTGGCATCAGCATTACTGCTTTGCATGATCTACATGCTCTTTATCAAAAAATACAAAGAATCCACCAAACGTGCTTAATACTATTCCTTAAAAAAGGAAGGCCTGTCGGAGCGATCCCTCAGGCTTTCTTTTTTTGTCAATCAATAGTATAATTATTAGGTCATGGAAGACAGAATCAACATGCGAATTTCATATCAGCGATATGCCTTTGCGGCAGCAGCTTTTCTTGCGGGAGGAACGATCTTAAAACTCCTTTCTTCTTTTGCATTCCGTAAACTCTTAAGTCCGGAAACGGTGGAGCAGTGGAAGGTACCGTTTTCGTTTCTCAATGATATGATCTTTCTGTATGGAATTGCGTTTGGACTGTTTCTCCTTATGAATCGCAATATGGATAAACAGGTGCCCGAACAGCATAAAATAGGCATTGGAAAGTTCCTGCTTTCGGTTCTGATTCTGTTTGGAATTAACGGATTCGGATCTTTGATCGGTTCCGTCGCAAACCGTACCGTGATGAAGATGACGGGCGTCAGTGCGGCAACCGGTGAAATGGTGCAGAATCTTTCGTTTGATTCATCCGTTCTTCTAAGAATCCTGGTTCTCGGCCTTTTGGTTCCGATTGTCGAGGAAATCGTTTTCCGTAAAGTATTGATCGATCGCACGGCGAAATACGGAGAGTGGGCTGCCATTCTGACTTCCGCGATCATGTATGCTTTGTTCCAGGGCAGTTTTTCCCTCTTTTTCTACGCACTGATCATGGGCGGATTTCTTGCCTTTATTTACCTTCGTACCGGAAAGGTATGGGTTGTCATTGCGCTTCATATGATCATGAATCTGTTTAATTATGTATTGTCTTTCTTTATGGCAGGATTTTCCAATAAAGAGAATTTAGCGCTTCTGGAGGAAATGACGGAAGAATATGCCAAGACCGGCGATGCGGCCCTGAAACAGCAAATGGAAGCGTTAAGCGCGCAGATTAAACCGCAGCTTATGACCTATACCGTCTGGATGTATGTGGTCGGCGGAATCTGCCTCGCCGGAATGATTGTATTTATCATTCTTTTATTCAGGAAGAAGTTCCGTCTCGAATATGCGGAGCATGATGTATTTCAGGGCAGCCGGGTAGCACTGATCAATCCCGGTATGTCCGTTTATTTCTTTGTGGCGGTTGCCGTATTTGTACTGTATTATGTCAGGTTATCCTTGGGATAAACGGAAAGACTTTAGAATGAAAACAAAGCTGAAAGTGGGAATTATCATAGCGCAGGTAGCATTGGTGGCACTTATCTCAGTGCTTTCCGTTGTGTTACCCTGCCGGACGATTACACTTGACGGAAGCCGGATCCAATATGCATACAGTATGCAGGAGACGAATTATTATATCGGTTTAACGGACGGACTTCCCGTCGGCTCCTATGAAGTTTTCTTCTACTATACGGCCGCAACCGGAAACAATTATTACGAATTCACCGATGATGACAGTACCTGCAGCCAGATCCACTATGACAGGGATTTAAATCTGCTTCCGGAAAATACGGTTCAGAAAGCGCATATGTATTTGACCGCGCCCTGTTCTCATTTCCAGGTGAAACTGACCGAATTTGACGGAGAAAGCATTTCCGTCGACAGAGTGGAATTCGTTCAGAATCACAGCGATTTAAGAGTGCTGGCCGTTTCTTTGGGACTTTTGTTTATCGTATCCAATCTGATCGCCGTCTGGTATGCCAAAACCAAAGACAAGTGGATTTTTGCGGCTGTTCTTATCGGACTGATCGCAGCACTGCCCGTTTATACGGGATATTTAACCGGCGGACATGATCTTACGTTTCATTTATATCGTATCGAGGGAATCAAAGATGCCCTTCTCTCCGGACAATTTCCGGTTCGTGTCGCT
Source organism: Lachnospiraceae bacterium UBA3804 (assembly GCA_002368665.1). Taxonomy (GTDB): domain Bacteria; phylum Bacillota; class Clostridia; order Lachnospirales; family Lachnospiraceae; genus UBA3766. The sequence goes on along the minus strand of DFEK01000009.1, from coordinate 54,745 downwards.
CCGACACCGTTCTACGGATACGGAAATGCCAATCCCCAGTATTACCCTGAACTGTTCTTATATGTACCCGCATTCCTGCGCTTTGCGGGATTTAGTATTCATGCGGTTTTCCTGATCATGCTGTTTGCCATTCATCTGGGAACGGCACTGATTTCCTATGCTTCTTTCGATGCGCTGTTTCAGGATAAAAAGAAGGCTGTGTTAATTTCCGCATTGTACACGCTGGCATTTTACCGTATCGAGACCGTGCACTATCGTTACGCGATCGGTGAAGCGCTCGCAATGATGTTTTTTCCGCTGTTTCTTGCAGCATTTATGCGACTGGTCAGAGAACAGAAGAAGGATTTTGCGACGAAGAGACGCAATATCCTGCTTTTGGTAGTTACGTTCACCGCTATTTTGCAGTCACATCTGTTATCCTGTCTGATGCTGGTATTCGTCGGCATGATTCTTTTATTCACATATGCCAAGAAGATTATCCGTAACAGAACCTGGATTGATCTTTTGATTGCGGGTTTGATCACGGTGCTTCTGAATCTTTGGTTTATCCTGCCCCTGAAACAGGCGATGGGACTGAACTATTATATGCGTGCGGAGACGAATTTCGACATCGGTGAGAACGCACTGTTTGTCAGCCAACTCTTTTTCCCGACCGGAGAATTCGACGGTGTGACGGAAGATATCATTCACGGTATTCGTGGAGAAATGCCGCTTTCAATGGGCTTATCCTGCGGCTTCGTTTTTGTTTTGCTGCTCCTTATTGTTCCGATGATCTGGAAGAAGCGCAAGGAGCATGAGGCGAAGATGTTTTTCTTAAGTCTGGCACTTACGGTTCTTTATATGTTTCTTTGCACCAATCTTTTCCCTTGGTATTTAGTCAGAGAAGGCGGAAAGATTTTTGTGAAACTCTTCGGCGTCATTCAGTTTCCATGGCGTTATCTTTCGTTTGCAACACTCTTTGAATGCGTTGCACTTGGCTACGGCCTGAAATGCGTGGAGAAGGAAAAATGGGTACAGACGGTATCCATGCTTACGGCAGCAGTTATTTTGATCGGTGCGCTCTTTACCGCGCAGAAACTGGTTCAAAGCGACAATCCGAGAAGAGTATACGATGAGCAGATGCGTAACCGTCGCTACATCACGAAAGACTATCTGGATATCAATACCGATATTTACAATATTCCTTTCGAGGATGTTTTACTTGGACAGCCGTACTTAGACGCTGTACATAAATCCGGATCCAATTTGGATGCGGAGGTGGTTAACGATACGATCTGCGCGCAGGTGGTCAGCGTACCTTTATTCTTATTCCCCGGATATACGGCATGGGATGATGGCGGCAACAAATATGAGCTTCAAAGCGGAAGCGACGGCTGCATCGGTATCGTTGTACCTAGTGGCTATCACGGAACGATTCATGTAGGCGTAAAAGAAAAGCCCGACTGGCTTGTGGCAGACGGGCTTAGTTTGGTAACATTGTTCGGTTGTGTCCTTCTTTGGATTCTTCGCTTACCGGTTAAGAAGGGCAGTCCGGCAAATCCCAGGAGCAGGTAAAGTATGAACGTTTCCTTAGAAAATTGCCTATTTGGATTAAAGATGATATAATAAGTTAGTTAAATCTAACAAAGAAATCAGGATATTCAATGGATAAATATTGTGTTACCGGCATGAGCTGCGCGGCCTGTTCCGCGAGAGTCGAAAATGCCGTCAAAAAACTGACCAATGTGGAAGAAGTCAGCGTTAATCTTCTGACCAATTCCATGACCGTAAAAGGAAGCGCCACTTCCGAAGAAATCATCCGGGCGGTCGAGAAGGCCGGATACGGCGCTTTTCCCGATAAATCGACCCTGTTTGGAAAGAGCAATCCGGGGGAGCGTAAGGAGTTTGCTTCCCAAGAGTCTGAAGCCAAACGCCATAAACCCGGTGTGGTGGCAAGATACATCCGCAACCGGCTGATTGCTTCCGCATGTTTTCTGCTGCCTTTGATGTACATCACCATGGGCCATCTGATGTGGGATTTTCCCATGCCTCCCTTCTTCGATAATCCGCTTGCCATAGCCATTATGGAAATGGTTCTGGCCTTTATTGTCATGTGGATCAACAAGCAGTTTTTTATCAGCGGTGTGAGGGGCGTGATTCATTCCGCGCCCAATATGGACACGCTTGTGGCCATGGGCTCGGGAATTTCCTTCCTCTGGAGCTTCGTTGTACTGATCCGTATGACCAATGTGGTTTCCGCGGGAAATCACGAAGCGGCGCATGATCTTTTGCACAGTCTTTATTTCGAATCGGCAGCTATGATTCTGACCTTAATCACCGTCGGAAAAATGTTGGAGGCCTATTCCAAAGGACGTACCACCGATGCGTTAAAGAATCTGATGAAAATGGCACCCGATACGGCCCATGTCCTTCGCGGCGGCATGGAAGTGGAAATTCCCGCTTCCGCGCTGGTTGTCGGAGAACTCTTCCGTGTCCGTCCCGGAGAGAAGGTTCCGGCCGACGGTATGGTTATTGATGGCGGAAGCGCCGTGGACGAATCTTCGCTTACCGGAGAAAGTATTCCCGTGGAGAAAACCGCGGGCGATACCATTTATACCGCAACCATCAACCAGACCGGCGTGCTTCTGGCCAAGGCGAGAAAGGTCGGAGAGGATACCTCCTTTGCCCAGATTATCCGTATGGTAAACGATGCCTCCGCGACCAAGGCTCCGATTGCCAAGATTGCGGACAAAGTTGCCGGAGTTTTCGTTCCGGTGGTCATCGTCATTGCCTTTGTGGTTATGCTGATTCACTTACTTACCGGTGCAAGTGCGGAAGCCTCGATAACCTACGGCATTGCCGTTTTGGTCATCAGTTGTCCGTGCGCACTGGGACTGGCCACACCCGTTGCCATCATGGTCGGAAGCGGTGTCGGTGCGAAGAACGGAATCCTTTATAAAAATGCAACCGTTTTGGAAAAGGCGGGTAAGACAAATGTAGTTGTTCTCGATAAAACAGGCACCTTGACGGAAGGCGTGCCCAGGGTAACCGGGCTTTATCCGATGGATGCTTCCGCGGAAGTTTTATTAAAGAAGGCGGGAATCCTTGAATCCGAAAGCGAGCATCCTCTGGCCAAAGCCATTACGGAAGCGTTTGAAGCAGAGAACGATCTGCTCTCCGAAGCAAGGCCGGAAGAATTCGAAGTCTTCCCGGGCAACGGACTGAAGGGAAAAGTTCACGGAGAAGTTCTCTACGGCGGAAACTTAAAGTATCTTCAGTCGAGACCTCTGTCCGAGGATATTCGCCGTAAACTGGATGGCGAAACGGTGGCAAATCTGCTGACTGAGATTACCAATGTCGGCGCAACCCCCGTATTTTTTGCATCCGAAAAAACTTTCTACGGAATCATCTCCATCGCGGATACCTTAAAGGCCGACGCGAAAGAGGCTGTGGAGCGCATGAAGAAAATGGGACTGGAAGTGGTTATGCTCTCCGGCGACAACGAGCGTACGGCCAGGGCCATTGCGGCCAAAGCCGGAATAAAGAACGTCATCGCGGATGTGCTTCCCGGCGGCAAACAGGATGAGATCAAAGAGTTCCAGGCGAAGGGAAAGAAAGTTGTCATGGTTGGCGACGGCATCAACGATGCGCCTGCACTCACCGCGGCGGATGTCGGCATTGCAGTACATACCGGTACGGACATCGCCATGGATGCAGCGGAAATCGTTTTGATGAAACGCGATATTTCGGATGTGCCGAACAGTATCTTTTTAAGCCGTAAAGTCATCCACAACATTTACGAGAACCTCTTCTGGGCATTCTGCTACAACATTATCGGTATTCCGCTTGCAGCCGGTGCTTTTGAGCCGATTTTCGGCTGGCAGTTAAACCCGATGTTCGGTGCGGCGGCGATGAGTTTCTCGAGTTTCTTTGTTGTCAGCAATGCACTGAGACTGAATTTTATCCGGTTCCCGCAACCGGTTCGCGAGAAAAATGTCATAAGGAAAGAAAAGGAGAAAAAGACCATGGAAAAGACATTGAAGATTGAAGGCATGATGTGCCCGATGTGCGAAAAGCACATGCGCGAGGCTCTGGAAAAGATGGACGGTGTTACCGTAAACAAAGTGAGCCATGAAGAGAAATGCGCGGTAATTACGTTAAGCAAAGAGATTGCCGATGAAGAGTTTAAGAAAGTAGTTGAAGAGACCGGATATCAGTTGACCGGTTTGGAATAGATACAAAATGGTTAAAGAAAGCCCATTCCTTTCTATCGGGGAATGGGCTTTTTTAGTTTATGAATTAGTGCTACAACTTCTTTCAAGATTAAGCAGAGTCTCCAATTATAGAATCAAAACTAGCTCAAATATCCCATGATACCAATCGCATGTACACCTGTGCTGACATGGCAGACGATACTGATGGGAAGGCAGAACAGTTCGATCGTCGGATCATGGAAATACTCCTGAACGGTCTTTAACCATTCTTCTCCTTCTGCCCGGTTACCGGAGTAGGCGGCATAGATGACGCTGTTTCCCTGGGAGAAACGCTTCTCCTGGTCCTGTTCGATGGCACGGAGCATGACCTTCTCGGCCTTTTTCATTCCACGTTCCTTGGCATAGGAATCGAGCTTTCCACCCTGAATCTGCAGAACGGGCTTGATGTTCATGATTGTGGCAATCGTTGCGGCGGCAGCAGTGACACGACCGCTTTTCTTTAAGAGTTCCAGGGTGTTTACGGCTAAGTAAATGCTGGAATTAAAGGAATCGTTTACCAAATAGGTTTTGATGTCTTCCGCACTCATTCCGCGTTTGATCATGACAAGCGCATCCAGAACGGAACGGCGCTGGGAAATGGAGATTCGTTTGTTGTCGATAACCAAAACTCTTCCGTCGTAATCCTGTGCCATTGCAGTGGCGGTTTCACAGGAACCGCTTAAAGCGGAGGACATGGGAATATAGAGGATCTTATCATGAGTTTTTAAAACCTCATCCCACATATCAAGCAGATCCCCTAAAACGGGCTGTGCGGTGGAAACCGTTGCACCGGCATCCAGACGTTCGCAGAATTCATCGTAAGTGCAGTTTACATCCTCGATGCATTCTTCATCATCGATGATAAAGGGCATCTGTACCAGATAAATGCCGAGTTCTTTGGCTTCCTTGGTTGTGATGCTGGAATTGGTGTCTGTCATGACAGCGATTTTTTCCATTGAAGTCTCCTTATGTATGCTGTTTAGTTAATAAACACTTCCCAAACTATTTATAAACACTTTATAAAATTTCTCTAAACAGATAATACATTAAAAGATGGAAAAATGTCAACAGATGAGAATTCAGAAGAAGTTCATATTACCCTGAAGGGTATCTTTTAAGATGCCGACGAACTCCCGGAGCATATTGTTTGGAAGATACGCGGGACTGGAAGGCGCGGGAATGCCATAAACATTACTAAAGCCCTGTTTCCGGGCTAAAGCCGTTCCGCGGTAGACATGGAAATTATTGGTTACGATTCCGACGGAAGAGTTTTCTTCATCCATCAGTTCTTTGGAATACAGGATATTCTGAATGGTATTGCCGGATCCGGATTCCGTCAGAATTCTGGATGGATCGATTCCTTTGGAAATCAGGTAATCCCTCATTCCGAAGGCTTCCGGCTCGGTTTCGTTCGGACCCATTCCGCCGGAGACGATGCAGACGGTACCGGGGTTGTTCTTAAGATATTCTGCGGCGGTGTCCAGACGAAACTGTAAAACGAGGGAAGGACCGCTTGGCCGCATCTGTGCACCGAGAACAACGATATAGTCCAGATCGGAAGGGGCTTTATCGTTAAAATGTGTCAGGATTCGAATTTGTGTATAAAGCAAAAGCAGGAAACAAAGACCGATTACGACAAGAGCCGCGATACGGACAAACGTGGGAATTTTGCCGATGAGACCAAATCCGGTAAGAGCAGCTAACAGAACGGACAGACCGCTTAGTCCAAACCAGACGGTGAAGAATTTGCTTCCGCTGTGAATGGAGTAAATGGCAATTCCGTATAGGAGGCTTACGATTGCAATCACCAGAAAGAGTACAGTAAATACAATCTGCAATTTTGTCATTCTTTTATGCTCCGTTTTCATCATTCATTCCCTTGTTTTTACTATGCAGTCTTTATTATACCATGCTATAATACACGGTGGAAGTAAGGAGTTGCCATGAGAATTGCAATTTGTGATGACGAAGAAAAGTTCAGAGTGCAGGAGAAGAATCTCGTAGACAGACTCAGCGGAAGTCTGGATGTTGTCGTGGATGCGTTTGATGACGGAAGGGATCTGCTGAAACGTTTTGATTCGAATCCATACGACCTGGTGTTCCTGGATATTGAAATGCCCACGATGGACGGAATTACGCTTGCCAAAGAAATTCGCAAGCGTGGGCAGCAGGTGCAGATCGTTTTCTTAACCGGACATGTGGAATATGCCATCGAAGGATATGAAGTCAATGCACTTCGTTATTTAACCAAGCCCGTTAACGAGGAAAAATTAAAAGAGGTTCTTCGTCATGTAATGGATCAAAACGTGCAGGGCAAACAGCTGATCCTTCGCGAAGACGGTGAGGATCTGGTCTTAAATGTTTCGGATATTTACTATATGGAAGCACAGAACCAGTATGTGATGATCTATGCCTCCGATGGTGAGCACCTGATTCGAGCCAATATCGGAGATTTTGAAGAACAGTTGAAAAACGACGGCTTTTACCGTATACACAGAGGATATCTGGTTTCGCTGGCGAAAGTGAAGAAGCTTTTAAAAGGCGAAGTGAGTTTGGAATATCACAAGAATGCGGTCACGCTTCCTGTCAGTCGTTCGAATGTGAAACCGCTTAAAGAAGCGCTTTATGCATTTGTTGAGAAGGCGGCGTTTTAGGAGAAGATTGTGTTATGATGGAGCATTTGGGATACAGAATTATATTATCCTTCATATCGAATTTGACTTTTGTCCTGTCCATGCTGGTTGTAATCCTGATTGCGGCATGTTTCCTCGGAAGATATGTTGTAATCTCCTGGAAACTGGTCATCGGGGCACTGGGTGTTTTGGTGCTGGAAGCCGTTGCAATGGTCTTTTTTACCTTCAATGAAGTTCCGATTACCAACAGGGTGATACAAATGCTTCAAAATGCGGGACTGACAGATAACATAGAGGAAACCACCCGTTTATTCATCCTCGGAGTGGAATCGATTATCGTGAATTCCCTTGCATTTGTCTATGCGTTTATTTTTTACATGTTTTCTTACAAGGAAAGAAAATTCCTTCGTTCATTGGGTTCCGTAGTGGGCCTGTACGGATATTACATGTATATGCAGACAACGGTTCTGTATGCATATGTTTATTTAAGCGGCGGCAATCCGGATATTGTGAATGCTCTAACTTTCGGGGAGGAAAGATTCAGTTCCCTGGAGTTGACGTTTCAGATTATCCTTTTTGCAATTTCGGCGGCGGTGGTTGCGATTCTCTATTTTGCATATTACCGCAAAAAGAAATTCTACATTATCGGTGTCGGAACCAGATGGTTCTTTATCGGATGGCTTCTTGTCTTTACCTTCTTCCCGACATTGCCCGTTGCATTTGAAAAAGTGGATGAACGCTACTATGCATTAAGCATAATCATGGGTATCATACTTCCGATCGTCGGAACGCTGGCACCGGTACTTCTGATTATCAATACCTCCGATAAAACCCTGCGCGAAAGATTCGCATTTCAGGAAAACTACCTGAATGCGGAGCTTGATTATATCGAACAGTATAAAGCCAAGCAAACGGAAACCAGGGCTTTTCGCCATGATATTATCAATAACCTTTCCATGATGGACATGCTTCTTGCGGACGGTAAAACCGCCGAGGCAAAGGAACATCTGGAAGATCTGCTAACCAGTGTTTCGGCCCTTTCGCCGGAATTCGTAACAGGTGATGAAATGCTGGACTGCATTGTTGCCATGAAGTCGGCAAAATGTAAGGAAGAAGGCATAGATTTTGCTGCGGACGGAGTTATTGACGGGGGCCTGAATATGAAGCCGATGGATATCTGCCGTGTGTTTGCCAATGCACTGGATAATGCCATCGAGGCCGAGATGAACCTTCCGGAAGGACTGGCGAAAAAGATCCTAATGCAGATTAAGCGTACGGAGCAGTTTTTTGTCATTCGTATTTCCAATACCACAAATGGAAGGGTGGATGTCAAAAAAGCCGTTAACAATCCGGGCTATACATCCAAAAAAGACAGAGAACATCACGGATTCGGAATTACGACGATCCGTAAAACCGTGTCCGATTACGAAGGAATGACGAAATTCGAGGCTTCCGACAGCGAATTTGCCGTATCCATTATGATTCCGAGACAGAATTCATAAATACAGTTTGCGACATTTTTCATACCACTTACACCGAAAATACCCTGTATCAGAGATTTTGATATAGGGTATATTTGTACATATCTGATATGGTATGGGTGAGGTATCAATGAAAAAAGCATGGAAACAAATCGGAAGAGCAGCTGGGTTTTGGGGCATTTACTTTGCGGGCCAGTTAACCGCAGGCATGCTTCTTTCCGTTATATGTTCAATTATAGTTGCATCCAAAATGAATACGGGAGCTTCTTTTGACTATCAGGCATACAGTAATGCGGTTATGGAGCTTGCCGGAAACCATATGGGACTGGCTTTAATCGGGGCAGGAATTCTTACCCTGGGTGTTTATCTGATCATATTTGGGGCCAGAAAAGTGAATCCGCTTGCACAGGTGGATGCAAAGAAAATCTCGCTTAAAGATTTTCTCTTTGTCGTAATCGGCGGGTTTGGCACGATGTTGTTTATGAGCCAGATCCTGAATCTCATTCCGTTTTCCGAAGCAATGATGGATTCCTTAAACGAAGCCTTTGGTACATATAATCAGTATCCGCTCTGGCAGGGAATCCTCGCCAATGCGATTTTGATTCCGATTCTTGAGGAAGTGGTCTTCAGAGGCCTTCTGTACGGAAGACTTCGTCGCGGAATGCCGGAAATTGTGGCGGCTTTAATCACATCGGCTGTTTTCGGAATAGCGCACGCAGGACCGATTTGGATGGCCTGGGCATTTTGCTTCGGAATGATCTTAAACTTCGCAAGAAGCCGTACGGGATCCATTGCCGCATCCATTGTGATCCATATGATGATCAATACGTTCGCGGTTATTGCAAACTATGAATTGATTGTTCTTCCGCAGAATACGACGGTAGTGATCATTTCCACCATTGTCGGTGCCGTACTTCTGGCAGTTTACTTCTTCGGGCTTTACAAAGTGACAAAGAAAGAGAAGGAAGAAGGCAAAATAAAAGAACCTCTTCTTGAGGAAGAAGAGGTATCTCGCAGGGAAGAAACTACGGTTGTAGTTATGTAAAATTACCGCAGATATTTTTCGATTAAGCGTAACAGTTCGGGGAATGATTTGTTTAAACAATCCAGATCGTCCACTTCGATTTCCGTTTTCAACGCGGCACCGATTAAAAGTGTGCACATAGCCATACGATGATCATGGAACGTGGTAAGTTGGATCGGAGTCTGGACGGAAGCTTGTATCGAATCTATGGGGGAACCGTAAACCGTTAGTGTGTTTTCGGTTTCCTCTGTTTTTATTCCGATCGCGGAAAGCTGACTGCGAATGGCAGCTACGCGGTCGGATTCTTTAATGCGAAGTCTTTTGATACCTGAGAAGGTTGCACGGTGGTAGAAGAAGGCAGAAGTAATCGCCATATACGGTGCAATGTCCGGTATGTCGTCACAATCCCACATGGAGTCCTCGGACAGAACGGTGGGGAGGAATGCGTTTGACATGGCTTCGAGTTTGCCGCGTGCTTCTTTCACCGATTGAATGAAATCCAATATGGCGATATCGCCCTGCTTGGATTCCGGGTTTAAATTTCCGACGGTAATATCGGTAAACTGGGATAAGCAAAGCAAAAATGCTCCGTTACTCCAGTCGCCTTCGACATTCAGTTCGCCGAGCATCTTCAGAGTCTGAACGGGAAGGTTTCCGGTACTTTCCGATATCGGTTCGCGAATCGGAGTTGTGGTATAGATATTCTCGGAAAGAACGGCAGGAGCACCGTATTTGCTTAAAACCTCCTGTGTCAGTTCAATGTAGTGAACGGATTTCACTTCGCCCAAAACCATGACGCTACAGGGTTTTGGGAAAATGGAAAGACCCATCAAAAGACCGGAAATATACTGTGAAGATACATTTCCGCCGATGATGTATTCACCTGCCGCCATCTGTCCGGTCACTTCTATGGTCCGGTCGGTTTCGTTTTTGACAATCTGTATTCCGTGCGGTTCCAAGGCATCCGACAATTCTTTGATCGGACGATCGAAGAGTCGTCCCCTGGTTTCAAAGATCAGACGGTAATGGTTTTCTTTCTGCAAAAGGAAAGCTCCCGCCACGGGAATCATGAAACGAAGCGTGGAACCGCTCTCGTTGCAGGGAAGGTGAACTTCCGTGATCTGTTCGTCGGAGTAAGCATGGTGAAGAGCGCTCAGACAGGCCTTCGTTGCACGCACATCCTCGTTATCATTGTCCAAAACCGCCAAATGTGATGTATCACCGAGCAGGAACCGTACGATTAGTTCGCGGTGATAAATGGATTTGGAAGCAGGTGCATCTATATGAAAGTTGATTTTTCTGTCCTGAAAGGAAACAAGCATTGTTTTATCCTCATAAACATTGGCTACAACTGATATTTTACTAGGTGAGGTCTGACAGTTCAAGCAAAAAGTCGAAAGAATAGAGGATTCTTGCGTATTACAAACAAGATGGTTATAATATCGGGAAGTGAATAAAAAGGAAGAACGAAATGAGTAAAATTACACGTGCCGAGAAAAAGGCACTTTACGGGAGCGCATTGGCGATTGCACTTCCGATGATGTTACAAAACGGAATAACGAATGCGGTCGGTCTGGTCGACAGCCTGATGGTAGGAACGCTCGGAACGGAGAGCGTTACCGGTGTTTCCATCTGCGGCCAGCTGATCTTCGTATTTAACCTTGCCATATTCGGTGCGATTTCAGGGCCGGGTATTTTTGGTGCGCAGTATTTCGGAAACAGGGATATCGAAGGTGTACGCAAAACTTTCCGCATTAAGATCTGGGCCGTGCTGTTTGCCGTAGCCATCGGACTGGCTGTTTTCATTTTCAATGATACCTGGCTGATCAATCTTTACATGAAGGGCGAGACCGTCAAACTGGATCCGATTCTGACGATGGAAAAAGCGAAGGAATACCTTCACATCATGCTTGCGGGTCTGCTTCCGTTCGGACTGACTCAGGTCTATGCTTCGACATTACGTGAAAACAGCGAAAGCACCATGCCGATGGTAGCAGGATTGATCAGTGTTGCGACCGATGTTGTATTTAACTACCTGTTAATTTTCGGAAAATTCGGTTTTCCGGCCCTCGGAGTTTCGGGTGCTGCGATCGCGACCGTAATTGCCAGATTTGTGGAACTGGGAGTCCTGGTAATCTGGACACATGTAAGACGTGCCAAATTTGAATTTGTACAGGGTATTTACAGGACGCTGCTTGTGGAAAGAAAGATCCTGATCCCGATCATCCGAAAGTCCATTCCGATCTTCATCAATGAGTTTCTGTGGGCTTCCGCAATTGCGAAACTGACACAGTTATATTCCATCCGCGGACTGGAGGTGGTACCCGCCTTCGGTATTTCCAACGCACTGACCAATCTCTTAAATGTGGTATTTGTTGCCATGGGCAGCGCGGTCGGTATCGTAATCGGACAGATGCTTGGTGCGGGAAAGACGGAGAACATCAAGGAAAAAGCATTTTCCCTGATGTGGTTTACCGCATATCTGTCAACGGGACTTACGGCATTGCTGATTCTGATCGGACCGATTTTCCCGAGAGCTTACAAAGATGTGGATGAAAGCGTACGTTACATGGCGACTTCGTTTATCCTGATCACATCTGTTTTCTTCCCGCTCTGGGCATTCTTAAATGCCGAGTATTTCATCATCCGCTCCGGCGGCAAAACGGTAATCACGTTTTTTATGGACAGCGGTTTCAGTTGGCTCGTGACGGTTCTGGGTGTATTCCTGGTCTGCCGTTTTACAAATTGGAACATTTATTGGGTATATATCTTTGCACAGGGACTGGATCTTCTGAAAGTTCTGTTTGGTATGTATTTGATCAACAAAGGGGTTTGGATTACCAACCTCGTGAAGAATAAGAAGGAGTGACATGACAGATCGGTCTCTTTTTGCCAAAGCGAAAGAGCAGATGCTCGGTAAAATGCAGGGAGAGCGCGGAATCGGAACGCTTTCGGAGAAAAGCGTTCACTCCGTGTTGAAATTTTACTATGCTCCGGATGAAAAATACCATGAAGTCAAGGTCGGGGGCCACGTGGCGGATACCTGTGTGGACGGAGAGATCCACGAGATCCAGACCAGGCAGTTTTACCGTTTGAACGCAAAACTGGAAGAGTTCTTAAATACATGGGAAATGGAGGTGACGATTGTCTACCCGGTTTCGGTGGTCAATACGATTAACTGGATTGACCCGGAAACGGGAGAGGTAAGAAAAAGCAGGACGACGAAGACACCGAAGAAGATCTATAAGGTTTTCCGGGAACTGTACGGAATCAGAGAGTATCTGGACAATCCGAGACTGCATTTGATCATTGCGGAGTTGTCTACGGAGGATTACCGTCTTTTGGACGGATTCGGGAAAGAGAAGAAGATCCGCGCAACCAAAACCGACAAGGTCCCGACGGAGCTTCTGGAGGAAAGGAAATTCGAAAGTCTTACAGATGTAGTTAAGTTACTTCCGGATACACTGCCGGATGAGTTTACGGCCAAAGAGTTTGCACGCCTGTCGGCACTCGGTCCGAATGATGCTTCGGTAGCGCTATTGCTTTTGTATCGTCTGGGAACGGTTGAAAGAGAAAAAAAGGACAAAGCCTACATCTACAGGCTTAAGAATCGGATGTTGTTTTAGGCGTTTTCTTCGGATGCATCAGCATCGGAACAAACGCCATAAAGAAGCAGCTTACACACATGGAAGGGTGCAGAAAATATGCCCAGTCGCCGTGACGCTGTACGAGGTATTCGAGTATACCCGTTGCCGTCAGAATCAGGAGCTGTGTAATCCAAAGAATTATGATCACGGCGCCGAAGCCTTTCTTTTTGGCCCTCTCGACGGTGAAATAAACCATGGTCGCTACAACACATACGGCCGAGAAAATCTGAATGATGCTGACGAAACCATTGGTCGGAAAATAGCCTGCATCATATCTTGTACTTTCAATCACAAATTCCGCTGCGGAATAATACACTAGGAAAAAGAAGGCTGTTAGGCCTTTTTCTTTTTTGTGATAAAAATGGAAAAACAAGGTTGCGATACCGATGATGAGCATGATTATAAACCCGATGAAAAATGTCGCCAGGCGGTATTCCGCTTCACCCTGCGGATTGATATTGATATATGCAAAGGGTAATTTGTGAAACGCCGGATTGGTGATCAAAATCTTTCCGCGGCAGGAGTCATTGAAAAGACATGTCAGATAAAGCAGTGCCACCATAAAGGATGTGGGCGCCGAGATATCATCCAAAAGCTGCGGCAGATTCGTATTGATCCGAAACAGTCGCATTAAAGCGGCGGAAATGAAAATGCCGGGCAGGATTCCGAGGAGAGAGAATGCACTCAGATCCGTGGATTTCAGGGCATCGAGATATCCGTGGAACTGCGACTGGTGGCTGTACCAGTATACGCTCCTTGACAGGAATGCACTGAGAAAGAATGCAAAAGGAAGCATCAGCCAGATGGCAATGACCTTGTTTTTCTTTCCGGTATACAGGGCTGCGGATGCAAAGAACCAGGTGAGTACCGCCAAAGCAATCAATATGGCGTTCCAGGAGATTTCGATTGTACCCCTGATAAAAGCAGTTGATTCCATCATTGGTTCTCCTCCTCCGGCAGAGCCGTTGCAAAATAAAGGATATCGCTTACGGCGCGTTCCGCATCGAAATCAATATGGTTTAAGACTTTGTGCTGCATGATGATTTCGGCCGTCTGTCCGCCGTCTAAAACGTAGGCGTCCGTGACACCTTTCTGAACCATAATCTCTCTGGTCTGGGCGATGGTTGCGGTCGGGGCATTGTAGCCGTGGTTAATGGTCATGAGCAGATAATGATTCGGCTCACCTCTTGCCAGAACGGAACGGGAATAGGTTTCGTTCACCTGGCCGAGAAGATAGCTGCCCGAAGACTCGTGGGGCTGTCCGTTTGCTACCAAAACAGGGCCGAATGCCAAAGTGAAGAGGACATCATTATCCTGAATATACTGTTCCGCTGTTTCTTTGGAGTCCAGTTCTCCCGCGTAGGTAAAGAGCAGGTCTCCTTTGGAATTGACATGGCAGAGCTCGAGTTTATACGGATTGAAACGATATAACTGTCTTTGATATACGGTCATTCCTTCCGCACGGAATTTATAGAAATCACCGTTCATTGCAAGAACCGCATTGGATTCTTTCGATAATTCGGAGGCGTATTTCTGAATGGGAGAGCCGTACATATCCTGTGAGAATTTTCTCCTGAACTGTGAAGGATCTGCAATATAGACTTCCGCAAATGTGCAGGCATGTCCGTTGAAGAGTTCTCTCCAGGTATAGCAAAGGATGGTTTCATCACAGTAGTATTCCTGCTTGATGTGAATGAATTTGGCATTCGGGTCGAAGAAACATTTCTTGCCTGCGGTAAGATTCGGATTACTTTCCACAAGCTTCACGATTTCCATCGGATCTTCGGCGGTACCGTATTTGTCCGGATTGGGCTTCGGTCCGCGGGGAGCATTTTCTTCGATGGTATAGATTTTGGGAATATAAGTCAGTTCTCCCAAAACTTCGCTTCTGACATTGGAAGCAAGATTTGCACCGGAATTGGATCCTCCCGCAAGAGCAAGTTTTAAGGCTGCATTCGGTGCAATCTTCCACTCGCCGTCTTTATAATCCATTTCCAGATCGAAGGAGGATTCTTCCAGATATTTATCGGGTGTTTGCAGGATTCCGACTACGGCTTCTTCGTAAAGCATATTCAAAACGTTGGGCCGGTACTCGTTATTTTCATCGAAAACTTCGGCCTTCCTTGAATTTTCCACTTTGTCTTTTAGCAGGGAATTGACCTTGTCCGAAAGATCGGGGGAAAGGGACGAAAGATTCAGATAAGTTACGGTTGCCGGTACGGACGCATGCGTTCCGTTCATGGCAGCGGTTCCGTCAAGCCTGTAGGAGAGGCTTTGACGCAGTGTGTTGAAGATATATTTCTCCGTTTCACCCGCATCCTTAAATGTGACAAATAAGGGCTCCTCGGAGGAAAGCATTTCCATGGCAGCTTCTTCGTTATCCGTCACACAGTAGTCTAAAAACCGCCCTGCGCTCGTCTGGGCATCTTCCGTCGGCGCAAAGTATAATGTTCCTTTTGCACCGGCTAGAATGCACACAAACAGTGCACCGCAGAAAAAGATTGCGGCCAGAACGGCGTATCCTATGCGGATTCTTTTTTTCTTTCTTCCCAAGGGGATTAAGAGTAACAGAAATAAAAGAAACGAGCCGATGTATATCATTGGAAGTAAATGTGCCTTATCCATGAGGGCATTATAGCAAAGATAAATTGCATTTATCAATCATCTTTGTTATAATAAACCGTTAGAAGTTACTAACCCCAAATGGGTTTAAATTATATTAAGGAGGTTTTTACAATGGATAAACCTGTAGTACTGGTTGTAATGGACGGTGTAGGTGAAACACCGGAAGAACTCGGTAACATGGTCCTTCGGGCCAACACCCCTACGCTGGATGAATTTAAAGCTACCTGCCCCTGGCAGACAATTAAGGCACATGGTGCAGCAGTAGGTCTTCCCACTGATGACGATATGGGTAACAGTGAGGTGGGACATAACGCTTTGGGATGCGGACAGATTTATTCCCAGGGCGCAAAGCTTGTAAATGAATCGATTGAATCCGGAAACATTTACACAAGCGAGACCTGGAAAGAACTGGTTAACGCCGTAGTGGCTAACGACAAGACCTTACATTTCATCGGACTTCTTTCCGACGGTAATGTACATTCCAACATCAGCCATCTTCTTGCAATGTTGAAAGAGGCCAAGAAGGAAGGTGTGAAAAAAGCAAGAGTTCACATTTTACTTGACGGACGTGATGTTCCCGCAACAAGTGCTCCCGAGTACATTGCAATGCTCGAGAATACCCTTGCCGAACTGAATGATGATTCCTTCGACGGACGCATCGCTTCCGGCGGCGGACGTATGAAGATCACCATGGACCGTTATCAGGCAAACTGGCAGATGGTTAAGGATGGCTGGGAAGTTCACGTTCATGGTGAAGGCCGTCAGTTCGCTTCCGCTAAAGAAGCAGTGGATACCCTTCGTGCAGAGACCGGAGCAATCGATCAGGATCTCGGATCCTTCGTCATTGCCGAGAACGGCAAGCCCGTAGGTGCAATGGAAGACGGAGACAGCGTAATTTTATTCAACTTCCGTGGTGACCGTGCACTCGAGATCTCCATGGCATTCGACGGAGATGCGTCCTTTGACAAGTTTGACCGTGGCGCAATCCCGAATGTAAAATATGCCGGAATGCTTGAATATGACGGAGATTTAAAGATTCCTCACAAATATCTTGTAAATCCTCCTCAGATCAAGGATACTCTTACCGAACTGCTTGTTGAGCACGGTATCAAAGAATATGCCGTATCCGAAACTCAGAAATACGGCCATGTAACCTATTTCTGGAACGGTAACCGCTCCGGAAAGGTTTCCGAAGAACTCGAAGATTACTGCGAGATCCCTTCCGACGTTCGTTCCTTCGACGAAGCACCCTGGATGAAGGCTACCGAGATTGCAGACTGCGTTATGGATGCGATGAAGAGCCATAAGTACGGATTTATCCGCTGCAACTTCCCCAATGGTGACATGGTTGGACATACCGGAAGTTTGGATGCTACCGAAATCGCAGTAGAAAGCGTTGACCTTCAGCTTGCACGTATCAAGAAAGTTTGCGATGCGGAAGGATATATCCTTGTTGTTACCGCGGATCACGGAAACTCCGATCAGATGCTTGAGAAGAATAAAAAAGGCAATATTGAAGTTCGTACCGCACACAGCTTAAATCCCGTTCCTTTCATTATCTACGACAAAGACGCACGTCATGAGATGAAGCAGGGCGCATTCGGACTTGCAAACGTTGCTCCCACCGTTGCCGGATTACTTGGCATCAAGCCTTTTGACAGCTGGGAAGAAAGCATGTTAAAATAAACTGAATCAGAAGTATCAGACAGTATTCACGGTCCATCGGAGGTTATCCTCCGGTGGACTTATCTGTAGGAGGAATCTCCATGGGAGTCAGGGTAGGGCTTGTTCTTGCCGGAGGAATGGCAAAGGGCGCATATGAAGTCGGTGTTTTAAAAGCAATCACAAATTTCATTCCCAAAGAGGCAATTACGCATATGAGCTGTGCTTCCATCGGAGTGCTGAACGGTTATGCTTTTGACCAGGGCAAACTGGATGAAGCGGAAGAACTGTGGAAGGAGCTGTGCATCGAAGACAAGCGTCTTTTCATCAGTACGGTTTTAAGAAGCTGCATGCTTCAGGAGGATATCAAGAAAATTTATAATCCCGAGAGCCGTATGCACAGAAATTTCTATATCTCTTTGCTGAACTATTCGAAGATGAAGATCACATACAAAAACCTTCGCAGGGAGAATCCCGAGAATGTGCTGCCGTATCTTCGCGCAAGTGTTAGCATGCCCGTATACAACCAGTCGGTGAAAATCGACGGAATTCGGTACTTTGACGGTGCGATGATTGACAATATTCCGATTTTTCCGCTCAAGCTTAAGAACCTGGATTACATTATCTGTGTTTACTTTGATACTTACAGTTATCGTTTTGAGAGCAAGAATTTCGACAGCAAGATCATCCACATCACCTTCCCGGATGATGCTTTTGTCAAGCATTCCCTGGTGTTTACCAAAAGTCATATCCAGAATATGATCACTCGTGGATACGACAGAACCAGTTATCTGTTAAAAAGTGTGATCGGGGAGGATTACACGGATATCGAAGCAATCCGGCACGGGATCATAAACCGTGATGAAGACATCCGCGTCAGAATCACCGGAGAAGTCTTAACGACGGGATTAAACAAATTCTCGCAAAAACTGTTAAGAAAGGATATCCGATAGTTTGAAACACAGGGCGGCGAAGCAGCAAACGAAAAAACAAAAGATTTTAAAAGGGATCGGACGAATTGCGCTGGTCCTGTTTATTCTGTATACCCTTGCCAATACGGTTTATATGCTGACTTCATATCATGCCGATGAGACTGCCAAAGCCGCACTTCAATCGGATGATACGGTTGAGATCACAAAGACCGATTACGGTTATTTTTTTGATGGTCCGTCTGAGAGCGATGCACTTATCTTTTATCAGGGAGCCAAGGTGGATGCGCCTGCCTACGCACCGATTCTGCATGCAATCGCTGCAGAGGGCATGGATGTTCTGTTGGTGGATATGCCCTATGATCTTGCAATTATAAAACCAAATAAAGCGGATGATGTTATTTCGCAGTATTCCTACGAGAACCGGTATATCGGCGGACATTCCCTGGGTGGCTGCATGGCAGCTTACTATGCTTCCGACCATGCGGACAAATTCGAGGGAGTCATTTTGCTTGCCGCTTATCCGGCCAAAGAAATGGGGGATGATATTCGGTGCATCAGCATTTACGGCTCCGAAGACGGAATTTTAAACAGGTCTAAAATGGCCAAAGCCGAACGATATCTTCCGAAAGATACCGAGAAGTATGTCCTGGCCGGCGGCAATCACGGACAGTTCGGCAACTACGGCAAGCAGCACGGAGACAGGAATGCGACAATTACAGCCTCGGAACAGCAAAAGCAGACCGTGGAACTCATTATGGACTGGGTAAGAAAACGGTAAGCATTATCGTTAAATACGAACCGTACGAAAGGAGCCGTTTGACGACTCTTTTTTTGATGCTACAGACCCCAATGGATTCGTTACTAGGTAATTTGACATTCCACCGTAAAGAAAGTATTATATATCGATAAGATATATCAAAATGATATATACCAGTACACTAACACAAACTAACACAAACCGCAAAGATGAGACATATGAGGAAAAATCAAATGAATACAGCATACATCATTCTGAAAGTCATAATGATCGTTCTGATTGTTTATTTTGTCAGTGATACCGTCATGCAGACCGTTTCGTATTCTTTTTACAAAGGAGACAGGCAGCTGAAAGAGGTTACGTATGAACCCGAGGAAATTCAAATCTCCGAGAAATTATACGGCTACGGTTACAATATGGACAAAGAATCCGACAAGGTGATTCTGTTCTTCGGAGGATCCATGTATATCGCTTACAATACAATCGGAATGTACGGGGGTGCCTTCGACTGCCCGATGCTTTCTGCGGATTATTACGGAACGCAAAAAAGCAGGGGAAGAATGAATCTGCGCTCGATGCAGCAAACGGCGGAAGAGTTATATGACTATGCCAAAGAGAGATATCCGGAGAAAGACATTTATATTTTTGGACACAGCTACGGATGCGGAATGGCGTCGTATCTTGCAAGCGTACGCGAATGCAAACATCTTGTACTGGCCTCCGGATACCGGACAAGTGCAGATTTGTATAATAAGATCATTCCGATTTTCTGGGGACCGTTTCAGGTTTTTATAGGGAACAATATCCGCGCAGACCGTTATGCAGCATCAACCACCTGCCCAGTCACGATTATCGGCTCGGACGGTGATGAAACGCTAAGTGACAAACTTCAGCATAAACTTGCTGCCTGCTATCCGAACGCAGAGTGCAGAATTTTCAGCGGGATTAAGCATGAAGATTACTTTACAACGGATGAAGTGATTCGTTATGTGAAAGAGGATGTACTTAAATAATTTTGTTCGGAAAGGGGATTAAAATGGCCAGAGAAAAAAAGATTCATGTGGTAATTCTGGGACTTTTAAACCATGAGGATCTGACAGGATATGATATCAAAAAGCGCATAGACGGGGCGATACGGTTTTTCTGGAACGGAAGTTTCGGGAATATCTACCCTGCATTGAAAGAATTGGAAGAAGACAAACTGGTGAAAAGCAGCAAAGCTTCGGAGGGAGCCAGGGAGAAAATTGCGTATCACATTACGGCAAGGGGCAAGAAATCTTTGGAAAACTGGCTGAAGGAGGAAAGAGCCTGCAATGAACTTCGGTATGAAACACTTCTGAAACTCTTTTTTGCGGGCGCGTCAGACCGGGAGACCGCACTTCGAAACATAGAATTATTCGAAGAGGAAATTAAGCAGGATCTGCAAATTCTTAAAATGCACTGTAAAGCGCTGGAACCCATTAAAGAAGAGGAGGATCACCTCTATTATTATCTGACGGCCCTCTTCGGCGCGGAAACCTACGAGGCGTATCTTAAGTGGTGTGCGAAGGCAAAGAAAATGCTGGAACAACAAAGCACGGTTATTTAATGTGCTGCCTGCGCTTTTTTGTGGTAGAATAGAAAAGATGTTTTTAACGGTGTAAATTGACGGGATACGGAAAATGAGTAAACAAATTGTGATTCAGCCATCGGACAATGAAACAAACGAACTGCAGATGACTCCATTAATGAAGGCCATGAAGGCAATTCATGAGGTTTCGGCATCCGGTAAATCGTTTTATCTGGAAGACATTAAGAAGCAGCGTTCCACGCAGAATCTTCTGGGTGGTATCGCCAAGCTTTCCATGAATATCTCCGCGGAAAGTTTTAAGGTCAGAAAAATTCCCTGCGAATGGGTCAGACCGAAATTCAAACACGAGACTGACCGGATCATCCTTTATTGCCACGGCGGGGGATACACCTGCGGATCCCTGCAGTATGCACGGATTCTGGCTGCACATGTGGCGGAGTATACGGGGCTTGATGTTTTGTCTTTCGAATACCGTCTTGCTCCGGAACATCCTTATCCGGCAGCCGTGGAAGATGCACTGGTTATCTGGAATTATGTGATGCAGCTTGGCTACGGTGCAAGAGAAGTGGTTTTACTCGGTGATTCCGCAGGCGGCAATCTTGCATTGGAACTTGCACTGAAATTAAAATCCCAGTACCGGTTCCTCCCCAGAGGTATTGTACTGATGAGCCCGTGGACGGATATGACGATGAGCGGCTCAAGTTACGAATCCTGCAAGGAGCTTGACCCGATTCTTTCTTACGACTACATCCGCGCCGCAAGATATTCCTACTGCGGCTTAAACGATGAGTATAACGATCCCGACGAAGTTAAAGACTATACGATGGAAGATGAAAATTTTGATTTCTCGGATCCGAAATTCAGTCCGCTTTATGCGGATTTTGATGCGTTTCCGCCGGTGCTGATTCAGGTGGGATCCAACGAGGTGTTGAAAGACGATTCCGTCAGACTATACAATGTCCTTTTGAAAGCGGGTGTTCTTGCTGCGCTTGAAGAATATGAAGAAGCCTGGCATGTATTCCAGATGCATCCTGTGAAAAAAGCAGGCATGGCACTGGAATCGGTGAGCCGGTTTATCGGTGGTTTGTTCTAGATTATGGCTAAAGATACATGGTACAGAGTGGATAATGTGGCGAAAGTTTTTCTGGCGAGTGCAAATGAGCGCGACACCAGATCTTTTCGTATGTCCTGCACACTGAAAGAGGATATTGATGAAGAAATCCTCGGCCGTGCGGTTTTGGCGGCCGCAAAGGAAAGACCGCAGTACCAGGTGACGATTTTAAGAGGTTTTTTCTGGCATTATATGGAACATACGGACGATTTGCCTACGGTTGAGAAAGAATCCACGGCGCCCTGTCCCATGCTGATTGACCGAAAGACGTTCGGTAAATTGCACTATCAGATATCGTACTACAACAATAGGATTAATTTGGATTTTTCCCATGCGATTGCGGACGGAAACGGTGCGATCGAATTCTTAAACCTGATCGTTTCACATTATTTGAAACTGCGCTATCCGGGAAAATACGATACTTTGCTTATGACATCCGGCGCATCGGAAGCGGATCTTGAGCAGGACAGTTTTAAACAGTTTTATTCCAGCGGACGCAAATACAAAAGCGTTTCCAAAACGAAACGCGCCTACCATATCCGCGGGGCAAAGTATCCGTATCATCAGACGCAGTTTATGGAGCTTCACATGCCCGTGAAGGAAGTGCTGACCAGGGCCAAAGCAATCGGCGTTTCGTTAACTTCCTATGTCGGAGCGGTGCTGATGACGGCTATTTTTAAGGACATGCCGGTTCTGATGCGCAAACAGCCGGTTACTGTCAGTATGCCGGTGAACCTTAGAAATTATTATCCTTCCAAAACATCCAGAAACTTCTTTAATTCCGTGAATGTCAGCCAGAATTTCTGCACGGACGCTACGCTTGAAGAGGTGGCAAAGAAGTATCAGGAGGATTTGAAAGCGCAGCTTACGCCCGAAGCGGTGGAAGAGAAAATGCTCAATTACGAGAAGATGGAGAGCGAGTTATACATCCGCCTGATTCCGCTTTTTATCAAGAATCCCGTGGTAAACGCGGTGAATAAAAAAATCGCCAAGTCTGTTACCGCTGTTGTTTCCAACCTTGGTGTTTTGAAAATCCCCGAAGAGGTTTCTGAGGATATCGAATCCTACAGCGCTTTTTGTTCCACAAGCAGTCTGTTTGTGGTCTTAAGTACATTCCGCGATGATCTGGTCATCGGAATCAGCAATGCATACCGAAATACGCAGGTAATCAGGGATTTTGTCAAGCATTTTGCGGATGAAGGAATTGAGATAACCCTGTATTCCACGGAGCCTTATGAAGAAGGCGCGGAGATTCCGAAGCGGAAGAAAGAAAAGAAAGCAAAAAAATGAAAGAGTGTTTGTATTGTAAAATAAAGGTCGGCGGAAATCCGGAAAAGTGCCCCTTATGTCAGAACGCCCTAACCGGCGAAGGAGAGATGGATCATTGGCCGAAGATTTACCCGGATACCCGGCGCAGAAAGGCGTTTAAAATCGTTACCTTCTGCGTCATTGCCGCATGCATTCTTTCCGTGGCGATGGATTATCTGTTCTTAAAGTTCGAGCATTTGAATTTCAGCCCGGTTGTGGTGGCATGGCTTCTTGTTACCGGATGGCTTTTGGAGGTCGTTCTGAAGAGGCATTACAACATTCTGCAGACTTTGTTTGTTTCCATGATAACGATCTCGTTTCTCTGTCAGGTGACGGAAATCTTTATCCATTTTGCCTGGGATGTTCCGAACCTTTGGATTACACCGAATTACATCATTCCGTCCGTCTGCGCCGTGTGCATGGTGGCAGGAATAGTGCTTTCGCTGGTTGATAAAAGGCTTACCGAGCACTCCATGATTTATACGTTTCTGAATTTCCTGGTGGGCGTGATCCCTTGGATTGTTATTATGATTGTAAACAGCAAGGCTCCTCTGCCCTGGTCGATCTGCATGGTGGTTAATGTACTGATCCTTGTAGCCTTTATTGTGTTCAGGGGGAAGAAAGTTTTGGCGGAGCTTAAGAAAAGGTTCCATACGGAGTAGTGTTTGGACGTGACGGTGTCAGTCACCATGATAAAAGTATTAAAATTTTATTGACATATCGCACGGCTCGGGTTATTCTAAATAACAGATTTACTTTGCCGCGTTAAAGTGGCAAAACGGAGAAGACAATGACAGCAAAAAGAAGTGCACAACTGAATATCGCACCTGCTTTTGCATTTACCTTTTTCCAGGTTGGCAACTTTTTTGCTGGCCTTTATTGGCGTTGGCAGTTTAAGAATACGTCTGTGAGTATGGGATGAAGGTAAGGAACGATTAGAAGAAAAATGCGGCCCTGTCCTTTATCGGACAGGGCATTTTTGATATAAATATCAAAAAGCCGTAAACGGCTCTTTATTTGAACAGTATACGGATTATATGGGATGAGGAAATGAGCGGAGAACGTAAATTACAAATTGCATACAGCGGAGTTCAGGGAGCGTTCGCACAGGTGGCGGCGGGAAAGATTTTTCCGGAGGGAGAATTAAACTCCTACGCCTCCTTCCGCCAAGCGTACGAAGCGGTCGAGTCAAAAGAATGCGACTATGGCGTTCTCCCGATTGAAAATAGCACGGCCGGAGAAGTGGCACAGGTAACGGACCTTCTCTACGGCGGAACATTAAAGATTGCAGGCATCTTCGAACTGCCGATCGTACATAATCTTCTCGGCATCGAAGAAACCGATAAATCGCAGATTAAAACGGTCTACAGCCATCCTCAGGCTCTGGATCAGTGTAGTGAATATATTTTTAACCATGGATTTGAAAAAAGGGTTGCCACCAATACGGCACAGGCGGCGAAAGAGGTGGCACTCCTTAAAGATCCTTCCATGGCGGCCATAGCAAGTGCGGAAACCGCGAAGATCTACGGCCTGAAGGTTTTGGAGAAAGCGATTAACGAAAGTGAGAGCAATACGACCCGATTTGTGGTATTATCAGCAGGGAAGGATCCCGAGAAGAAAGAGCAGATCGAGATTTTTAAACGAAAAGAAGCATTTACGCTGATCTTAATCGTTAAAAACGAAGCCGGTTCCGTAGCTCGGGCCATTACCACGATCGGTGACTTCGGATTTAACATGAGAACCTTACGAAGCCGCCCGCAGAAAAAACTCCTTTGGAGTTATTATTTCTACATTGAAGGAGAAGGCGATCTGGGAAGCGTTAAGGGTGTGGAAATGTTACGTGCACTTGAAGAAAACTGTGAAATGGTCAAAGTGCTGGGCAATTACCCGGCAGATGTGATTTTGGAATAATACAAAAAGTAATTTAGGATAAAGAGGAATAAAACTATGGCAATGGAATTTGAACGTAAACTTGCAATCCCGGCAGAAGTAAAGGAAATGTATCCTTTGACCGGTAAAATGAGAGAAACGGTGGAGACCAGAAATGCGAAGATTAAACGTATTTTTGAAGGAAAAGATGACCGCCTTTTACTCATCATCGGTCCCTGCTCGGCAGACAACGAAGACAGTGTGATCGACTACACCCTTCGGCTTCGCGACATCCAAGAGAAAGTGGAGGATAAGATTTTTATCATTCCGAGAATCTATACGAATAAGCCCAGAACAACGGGAGCCGGATACAAGGGAATGCTGCATCAGCCGAATCCCAACGAAAAACCGGATATGTTCAAGGGAATTATCGCAACCCGCCATCTGCACATGCGTGCGGTGGAAGAGACCGGTTTTTCCTGCGCGGACGAGATGTTATATCCGGAGAATTACCAGTATTTGGATGATGTGCTCGGTTATGTAGCGGTCGGCGCAAGAAGTGTGGAAGATCAGCAGCACAGACTGGTGGCTTCCGGTATTTCCGTTCCCGTAGGAATGAAAAATCCCACCTCCGGCGATTACTCGGTTATGATGAATGCCATCAATGCTGCACAGCACGGACATACCTTCATTTACAGAGGATGGGAAGTGCATTCCGAAGGAAATGTGCATACCCATGCGATTTTAAGAGGATCCACGAATAAGCACGGGCAGTCGCTTCCGAACTATCATTACGAAGACCTGATCCGTCTTTATGAAGAATATCAGAAGGGTGATTACTTAAATCCCGCGGTTGTTATCGATACGAACCATGCAAATTCCGGAAAGAATCCGTTCGAACAGCCGAGAATCATCTCCGAAGTACTTCATGCCTGCCGTCACAATGCGGACATCGGAAAGATGGTCAAGGGCTTCATGGTGGAAAGCTATATCGAAGACGGCAACCAGAAAATCGGCGAAGGCGTATATGGCAAATCCATTACCGATGCCTGCCTGGGTTGGGAAAAGACCGAGAAACTGATTTACAGCATTGCTGAAACACTTTAATAAAAATGTATGGTGATTGTCACCGGAAAGGAAAGAGAATGTCAAAAGAAATCCCTTACAAAATCTATCTGGAAGAAAGTGAGATGCCGAAGGAATGGTATAATGTCCGCGCGGATATGACAAAGAAACCCGCACCGCTTCTGAATCCGGGAACCGGTAAGCCGATGACGGCAGAAGAACTCGGAGTGGTTTTCTGTGATGAACTGGTGAAACAGGAACTGGATGAAACCACACCGTATATTCCGATTCCGGAGGAAATCCGCAATTTCTACAAGATGTATCGTCCCTCTCCCCTGGTACGTGCATATTGCCTGGAGGAGAAACTCGGAACACCCGCAAAGATTTATTACAAATTCGAGGGTAATAATACTTCCGGTTCTCACAAATTAAACTCCGCCATTGCTCAGGCTTACTACGCTAAGAAGCAGGGCTTAAAGGGTGTTACCACAGAGACCGGTGCAGGCCAGTGGGGTACCGCTCTTTCCATGGCATGTTCCTATCTGGGACTTGATTGCAAGGTATTTATGGTAAAGGTTTCCTATGAGCAGAAGCCTTTCCGCAGAGAGGTTATGAGAACTTACGGAGCCTCCGTTACTCCGTCTCCTTCCATGGATACCGAGGTCGGACGCAAGATTCTCGAAGAGTTCCCCGGAACCAACGGATCCTTAGGCTGCGCGATTTCCGAAGCAGTGGAAGTTGCCGTAAAGAGCGAAGGATATCGTTATGTTCTCGGTTCCGTTTTAAATCAGGTACTTCTTCATCAGTCCGTCATTGGTCTTGAGACCATGGCAGCACTGAAAAAATACGATATCAAGCCCGACATGATCATCGGCTGCGCCGGCGGCGGATCAAACCTGGGCGGCCTCATTTCCCCGTTCATGGGCGAGAAACTCAGAGGAGAAGCCGATTACAGAATTATTGCGGTCGAACCCGCAAGTTGCCCGAGCTTTACCAGAGGTACGTACGCATATGACTTTTGCGATACCGGTAAAGTATGTCCGTTATCCAAAATGTACACCCTCGGCTCCGGCTTCATTCCGGCACCGAACCATGCAGGCGGACTTCGCTATCACGGCATGAGCACTACCTTGTCCGAACTTTACAACCAGGGCCTGATGGAGGCAAGAAGCGTAAAACAGACGGAAGTTTTCGCTGCCGCAGAGCAGTTTGCAAGAGTGGAAGGCATCCTTCCCGCACCGGAAAGCTCACATGCCATCAAGGTAGCCATCGATGAGGCGTTAAAGTGCAAGGAAACGGGCGAGGAGAAGACCATCGTCTTTGGCCTTACCGGAACCGGATACTTCGATATGTATGCATATGAAGCATTCCATGACGGAAAGATGACGGACTATATTCCTTCCGACGAAGAAATTGCCGCATCCCTTGCAAACCTTCCGAAGGTAGAAGGATAATTATCTACAAAGGAATGTATGAAATAGCCTCGCACAAATCCCGTGCGGGGCTTTTATATTTCGGAAAAATATGATAAAATTATTAAATTAAAGAAGCTGTTACTTAAGGGGTATGGGTTTGGAAAAGATTGTCTATTTTGACTATGCCGCAATTGCCACATTCGGGTTACTGATCATTTCGTGTGCAGTGCGCAAAATGATGAAGGGTCATTTGAACAGGGATTTCTTTATTCTTGTTTTGATTGGCTTTATTTCTGCGTTTGCGGATGTCGTAGCAATCAATCTGGATTCCTTGGGATACGGATTTACGATAGCCAAGTATATTTTCCATTCCCTGTATCTGTTTTTCCATTGTGCGACCCTGCCGTACTATCTGATCTATATTATCGATCTTACCGGAACCAGGCATCTGACCCTGGACAAACCGGCATATCCGATTCTGGTCTTTATCCCTATTGAACTGGAAGCATTCGTGTTGGTTCTCAATGCCGTAACACATTATGTTTTCTATTTCAATGAACAGGGAGATTATGTCAGAGGACCGTTATTCGTTGTGAACTATATTGTGGCGTTGTTCTACATGGTAATGTGTATTTACCATATTTTCCGTTACCGTAAGGCGCTGCTGAAAGGCAATTTCTTTTCTATCTTTGCCCTGTTCCCGGTTATCGGAACAGCTATGATCGTGCAGTATTTAATGCCTAAACTGGTGGTGGAAATGTTTGCATGCTCCATCTGCTATCTGTACATCGCAATGATCGTCATGAGACCCGAGGAGATGACGGATACGGAAACGGGCTTTATGAAGATGTCCATCTATTCTTCGAGACTTCGAAGAAGCGTGTATACGAAGGCAACTTTTTCCATCATCATGATCAATGTTTCGAACTTCCGCGCCCTTCAGAAGTCTCTCGGATACAGAGCGTCCAATGAACTTCTAAATATGATTGCCGATAAACTGCAGGAAATCGGCAAGTCTAAACACCTTAAAATCATTGATTATTATCATTTGGGTGAGGGAAAATTCCGTATTACGGTTCACAGTACGGAACGCCCGATCCTTTTACAGACGGCGAAAGATATCCAGAAGGAACTTACGGAAGGATTTCTCTTCCGCGGCGTGGAGATCTCGATCCTTGCGAATGTTTGCATCGTTCATTGGCCGGAGGATATTTCCGATGCCGACAATATGATGCTGTTCGGACGTCAGTTTGAGGAAATTCCTTATCGCAACGAAGTACTGTTTGCGAAGGAAATTATCCGCCAGACGAATTTCGATATTATCAAATCCATTGATTCGATCATTGATGAGGCGCTGGCAGAGCATCGATTCGAGGTTTATTACCAGCCGATTTATTCCGTCGAGAATAAAAGGTTTACCGCTGCAGAGGCCCTGCTTCGCCTGAAAACGGAGAAGTACGGTTTTATCTCGCCGGAAATCTTCATTCCCGCTGCGGAAAGAAGCGGTGCCATCCACCGGATCGGACGGTATGTTTTGGAGGAGGTCTGCAATTTTATAGCCGAGAACAGCTGGAAGGAACTGGGGTTGGCTTACATTGATGTCAATCTTTCCGCGGTCCAGTGTCTGGAGAAAAACCTGGCACATGAGATTTCGGAGATTTTATATAAGCACCATGTAAAGCCCGAGCAGATCAATCTGGAAATCACGGAGACGGCGGCCAGCTTCGGTCAGCATGAGATGATAGCCAATATTGAGAACTTAAGCGCCAGAGGTTTCATGTTCTCGCTGGATGACTACGGAACCGGTTATTCCAACATCAGCCGTGCGGTCAACATGCCTTTGTCCGTTATCAAACTGGATAAATCCATTACCAAGATCGAGAAAAATACCAAATTATACTCCATCGGCGAGAATACGGTACGCATGATCAAGGATATGAATATGCAGATTGTCGTTGAGGGTATCGAGGATGAGAGAACCCTGCAGTTATTTGAGGATATGGGGTGTGATTATATCCAGGGATTCTATTTTTCAAAGCCGCTTCCGAAGCAGGAATTTATTGAGTTTATCAAGAAAAATAAGGGAATCGAACCGACCGGAAAGAATTATGAGGAACCGGTAAATGCATAAGCTTTTCCTGTGGCGGAAATATGCGGAAAGTGGTACAATAAAAGTTGGGAAGTTTTCTTAAGAAATATGGATTTGAGAGAAGGAAGGTTTGGGGAAATGCAGAATAACGAATTAAACAAAGAACAGGTTACGAAGATCATTCAGATGTTCGGAGAGCGCAGAAGAAGCCGCTTCGGATGCGAAGATTATTACACGCTCTGCGGATATCGTAAATCAGACGGTTCTCTGATCCACTATGACGGAACATTACTCAGTTCCAGAAACTTGGATATTCCCGAGAAGATCGAGGATTTTGCACAGATTTCCGGAATCTGGCCGATCGAGCCGAAGCTTCTGAGCTCCGCGCAGGAGTACTTCACCCATCTTTCCGAGGGTAAATTAAATATCAAGACGGATTTGACCAATCTGGATATCCTGATCAAGAAAGAGGATGACGATTGCTGGATTAACGTTTCTTCCATCGAAACCGAAATTGACGGAGATGATCTGGTGGAAGTACTTTTTATCAATGAAGACGGTGAGAAAGTGCTGTTAAAGAGAGCGATTTACGGAAGCGAAACCGACGATCTGACCGGAACATTAAACCGCAATGCCGTAATGCGTGCGCTTTCCCAGATGACCGCCGGCGGAGGAGAACATACTTACATTCTTCTGGATATCGACACATTCAAGGAAGTAAATTTAACTTTTGGCTATAAAATGGGCGACCAGGTGCTGGTTAATGTGGTTAATATTCTTAGAAAGCACCTTCGTACCGATGATATTCTGGGACGTATCGGAGATGATGAATTCTTCATCTGCCTATACAGTGTAAACGATAAAGAAGTGGCTGAGCGTATCGCAGCCGGAATCTGCAAGAACACCAGGCTCGAGCTTCCGAACGGACTCAGCATTACCACCAGCGTAGGTGTTGTAATGTCTCCGAAGGACGGAACGTCAGCTGCCGAAATATACGGCCATGCCGACTTGGCAATGTTAAGTGCACGAAAGAAAGGCGGAGACACATATTCCTTCTATGAGGAATAAGAAAGACCTGTGGGGGCAGGAATTTCGCAGTGATTTCGTCGAATTAAAGGGGGTAGCATTATGAAGATTGCATTGGTGACAGGTGCTTCATCCGGTATCGGATGGGAAGCCGCTTTGGAGATCGACCGCAGATTCCGTAGTTTGGACGAGATCTGGATTGTAGGACGAAACGAAGAGAAACTTCGTATCCTTTCCAAACATCTGCATCACGCCAACCGCATCATTATCATGGATGTCACCAATCCGGAAGATATGGATGCGTTTGAAGGCGTTATAAAAGAATTAAGACCCAATATCCGCATGCTGTTCCAAAGTGCGGGAGAGGGACTTCAGGGCAGATTTGACGAGCTGCCCCGCAAAGAATTAACGAATATGGTGCGCTTAAACTGTGAAGCGCTTACGCATATTACTTCTATTTGCCTGCCGTATATGAAAGCCGGCAGCAAAATCATTCACCTTGCTTCAAGTGCCGGATTCGGACCGATTCCGAATTTCGGTGTATACTGCGCAAGCAAGGCATATGTTCTGTCCTTATCCAAATCGCTTCATTCGGAATTAAAGAGACGCAAGATTACGGTGACGGCAGTTTGCCCGGGACCGGTGAATACGCCTTTCTTTGACAAGAGTGAACGTTATACCGGAAGGACCATTCCTTTCAAACAGTATTTTATGAATAAGCCCAGAAATGTTGCCATTAAGGCAATCTGCGATGCGGGTATCGGCCGCAGGGTTTCTTATGATACGCCGCTTATCGCATTATTCTGCATTTTTTCCAAAATTTTCCTTTAATCAATCATTCGGATACCTGCTTAGTCGGCAAAGGAGGAAAGAACATTGAGATTAACGTTTATCGGTGCAGATCATGAAGTGACGGGAAGCTGTCACTGCCTTGAAGTTGGGAAAAAGCGCATCC
This sequence comes from Lachnospiraceae bacterium UBA3804, assembly GCA_002368665.1. Classification (GTDB taxonomy): domain Bacteria; phylum Bacillota; class Clostridia; order Lachnospirales; family Lachnospiraceae; genus UBA3766. Next base: position 23,344 of record DFEK01000009.1, on the reverse strand, counting down.
TCGTGGATTACGGTATGGAGCAGGGGATTAATGTGTTTGAAAATGCCGAGCTTCCTTTTGATGAGGCGAGCATTGATTATGTTTTTCTAACCCATGCCCATGTGGACCATTCGGGAATGCTTCCGCTATTGTATGCAAGAGGCTTCCGCGGACAGATTCTGATGACGGATGCCACGGCTGATCTTTGCTCCATTATGCTTCGCGACTGTGCACATATTCAGATGCAGGAAGCGGAATGGAAGCAGCGTAAGAAAAAAAGAGGCGCCAACATCGATTCCGGAGAACCGATTTATACGATGGAAGATGCGGATGGCGCAATTCGTTTGATCTCTCCCTATCATTACAACAAAAAATATGAACTCTGTGATGAGATTTCGTTTCGTTTTACCGATATCGGACATCTGCTTGGCTCGGCCAGTATAGAGCTTTGGCTGAAAGAAAACGGTGTCGAGAAAAAGATTGTTTTCTCGGGTGATATCGGAAATACGAACCAGCCGCTTCTTCGGAATCCGATCCCGACAACCGAGGCGGATTACGTGGTTATGGAGTCCACGTACGGAAACCGCGTCCATTCCACGGACCGTGTGGATTATGTGGCGGAACTCAGTAAAATTCTGAAAGAAACCTTCGACCGCGGCGGAAATGTGGTCATTCCTTCTTTCGCCGTAGGAAGAACACAGGAGATGCTGTATTTCCTGCGTAAGATAAAAACGGACAAACTGGTGGAGGGATGGGAAAACTTCGATGTATATGTAGACAGCCCTCTTGCTGTTGAGGCAACGGAGATTTTCACCCAGAATATTTCGGAATGCTATGATGAAGAGGCAATGGAATTAATCCGTGCGGGCATTAACCCGCTGACATTCCCCGGACTTCATCTTTCCATCACCAGTGAAGAATCGAAAGCCATCAACTTCGACATGGCACCGAAGGTAATTCTTTCCGCTTCGGGTATGTGCGAGGCCGGTCGAATCCGCCATCACTTAAAGCACAATCTCTGGAGAGAGGAATGTACGATCCTCTTTGTCGGATATCAGGCGATCGGAACACTCGGACGTGCCCTTGTGGATGGCGTGGATAATGTCAAACTCTTCGGAGAACTGATTGAAGTAAATGCGCATATTCAGGTGCTTGCGGGCATATCCGGACATGCGGATAAAAATGGCCTGACCGATTGGGTCAATGCTTATGAAAAACAGCCGGAGCGGGTTTTCCTTGTTCACGGCGAAGACGAAACCATCAAATCCTTCTGCAATTATCTTCATGACGAGTACGGACACAATACTTATGCGCCTTACAGCGGAACCGTATTCGATATGCTTGCGGATGAATTTGTTTACGAGGCAGAACCGGTTACGCTCAAGAAAAAAGAAGGACAGCAGAAGCGTGTCACCGAAGTGTTTGCACGTCTCCTTGCTGCCGGAAACAGATTGCTGCAGGTTATTGCGCATAATGAGGGTGGAACGAACAAGGATCTGGCGAAATTCGCGGACCAGATTAACTCATTATGCGATAAGTGGGACAGATAAGATTGCTTTCAGCAATCTTATCTTAGCTACGAACTAAAAAACAACCCGAAAGGGTTGTTTTTTGTTCGTGCCGTTGAAAAGCTATTTCTTTTGCTGATATACGGGGTCGGCGGGATAGCCGCCCTTGAGTTTCTGCATTCCGCGCTGAATGGCGTCCTTGGAGGTTTTCCAGTCCGCATTCGCGTTGCGGTGATCGAATTTCTCAATCATCCAATTAACGTCTTCCTGAAGACGTTCCATATTTTCTTTCATGAGAGGGAAGATGATTCCGAAGAGTTCTTCCTTCTCTTTTTCATTTAATTTGCTTTCCGCAACTTCGCATAAGTCCCCGAAATGAGCCAGACAAAAGCCTTTGGAGGTTTTAATCTTTTCTTTGAAAGCGGGATCGTTTTTCCAAAGATATACGAAGGTGTCTAAGTATCTTGCATAAGTTTCCTTAAACTGGTTGCAGATATAGCAGGAATCCGTTTTCTCCTTTACCCAAGCGGCAACGGAATTTCGCATTCCGCCGTCGGCGCTTTTCTTGGCGAAGATGGAAGGCTTTGCACCGGGCTTATAAGAGTCCATCGCTTTCTCCATCTGCTTGCGAACCGCCATATAGTGGGTTTTTAACATCCATGCGTTTCCCAGGGTGTTTCCATAGTCGAACATTTTCTTGTAATGTACGCGGCAGAACCCTTCTTTATCCGTGATATCACGAATTTCGCTGACCATATAGGAGGAACCGGAGCCTAAGCAGAAGTCCAGAAGACCCTGTTCCACTTCACGCTCGACAAAACAGAAAGGACATTCGTCATGGGCGTTTACGGCATCATTTAAGGGTATGGTGTAAAGTTTTTCTTTCATGAGAGTTCCTTTCCTGTCAGTTTAAAGTTCGGGACGGTTCAAAAGTTCGTAACTTTTCTCCACCATATCCGTATCGGAGGAGGAGTTTAGAATTTCAACGTGTCCGGGCCATCCGGTGTTTATTTTTAATAAATTCTTCTCGGCAAGCCGTCTTCGAAGCTCTTTGGCTGTTCCGTAACTTCCGTCGATTAAGTCAATATCTTCGCGGTGATGCTCCGTACGGAGGTATTCGCGGATATTGGCTTTGAGGAAGGGGTAGTGTGTACAGCCGAGCACGATGCTTTCCGTGGAGGAATTAACGAAGGGACCCAGATGTTTTCTGAAATATACATCCAGAAGGTCCTGGTCGAACATTCCGTTTTCGACAAATCCCACAAGGCCGTCGCAGGGAACGGAAACGACATCATGTCCCTGTCCGTACTGTTCGAGGAGATGACGGAATTTTTCCTGCCGGATGGTCATGGGAGTAGCCATAACCAGGATGGTTCCGCCCATACTCTGCTCAATTGCGGGTTTGATGGCGGGTTCGATGCCGACCAACGGAAGATCGGGATACATTAAGCGCAAATCCTTTACGGCTGCGCTGGTTGCGGTATTACAGGCAATTGCCAGACCTTTGATGCCCTGATTGATCAGAATTTCAACCACATGGAAGGTCAGACGCTTGATTTCTTCTCTTTTCTTGTTCCCGTAAGGAACATTGGCGGAATCACCGTAATACAGGAAGTTTTCTTCCGGCATCAGTTTTACGGCTTCCCTTAAGACGCTGATGCCTCCAAGGCCCGAATCCATGAAACCGATCGGCATATTTATGTCCAGATTCATCTTATTTTCTCCGTACTTGTATACGCATTTATTTTAATAAATACCATTATCACTCATTTTGGAAACATGGTCAAGAATTCGGAAAGAAACTTCTTGATTTCGAGGGGCAAGTGTAATAGAATAGAGAAAATATTTTCTTATTGACCAAGTAAGGATGGCATTCAAATATGACCAATTCGTATCAGGAATTACTGATTAAACAGGAATCGAATAATCTGAATCGTTTTCTGGAATTTGGCATGATTGGGCTCAGTATTCTGTCTGTTGTCAGCACCATTTTTATTCACTGGTTATTTCTTATTGGGGCAGTTCTTTGTGCAATCCTTTCCTATGTAGTGTATTTTCGCCGCAGAACGGTGGAATTTGCTTTTACATATCTGGATAAGGAATTGCGGGTGGATCGTATTTTTAATCAGATCAGAAGAAAACAGGTAGATGTATTTGATTTGAATAAGGCGGAAATTATAGCACCGGCGGATTCGTATCATCTGGATAATTATAAGAAAAGACAGACTACCGATTCGAATTATTCAACGAACGCACCGGATACGGACGAGTTAAAGACTTATATTATGTATTATGAAGGGAAGCGGAAGGTTTATTTTTCCTTCAATGAAGACATGATTCAGGCGATTCGTACCGGAATTCCGAGCAAAACCAAATTACAGTAAATCATTAACCATAATATACAGAATGAAAAGGAGGAAAGAAGAAATGGCTCAGATTGTTTCAGAAGGCATTACTTTTGATGACGTGTTACTGATCCCCGGGTATTCCAATGTAATTCCCAATCAGGTGGATCTGACTACGCATCTGACCAAATCCATCGTACTGAACATCCCCATGATGAGTGCAGGTATGGATACGGTAACGGAGCATCGCATGGCGATTGCAATGGCACGTCAGGGAGGAATCGGAATCATTCATAAAAATATGTCCATCGAGGCGCAGGCAGAAGAGGTGGATAAGGTGAAAAGATCTGAGAACGGTGTTATTACCGATCCTTTCTCTCTTACCGCAGAACATACATTGGCAGATGCCGATAACCTGATGGGTAAATTCCGTATTTCCGGTGTTCCCATTACCGAAGGAAGAAAACTTGTCGGAATCATCACAAACCGTGACTTAAAGTTTGAAACCGACATGAGCAAGAAGATTAAAGAATGCATGACCAGCGAAGGACTGGTTACCGCCAAAGCGGGAATTTCCCTGGAAGAAGCAAAGAAGATCCTTGCAGCTTCCCGTAAAGAGAAACTTCCCATCGTGGATGACGATTTTAATCTGGTTGGACTGATCACCATTAAAGATATTGAAAAGACCATCAAATATCCGTTAAGCGCCAAGGATTCCCAGGGCAGACTTCTCTGCGGTGCAGGCGTCGGAATTACAGCTAACGTACTCGACCGCGTAAAGGAACTTGTTTCCGCCAAGGTCGATGTTATCGTACTTGACTCCGCACATGGTCATTCCGAAAACGTTTTACGCTGCTTACGCATGATCCGCGAAGCATTCCCGGATATTCAGATCATCGCAGGAAATATTGCAACCGGCGAAGCCTGCAAGGCACTGATCGAAGCCGGAGCAGATGCCGTTAAGGTTGGTATCGGACCCGGATCCATCTGCACCACCAGAATCGTAGCAGGTATCGGTGTTCCGCAGATCTCTGCAATTATGGACTGTTATGAAGTTGCCAAGGAATACGGTATTCCTATTATTGCAGACGGTGGTATCAAGTTCTCCGGAGACATGACCAAGGCTTTGGCAGCAGGCGCAGATGTCTGCATGATGGGCTCCATCTTCGCAGGATGCGATGAAAGCCCGGGACAGTTCGAACTCTTCCAGGGAAGAAAATACAAAGTATATCGTGGCATGGGCTCCATCGCAGCCATGGAGAACGGCAGCAAGGACAGATATTTCCAGTCCGATGCCAAGAAACTTGTTCCCGAAGGCGTGGAAGGCCGTGTGGCATATAAAGGAACCGTGGAAGATACGGTATTCCAGCTGGTCGGCGGTATGCGTTCCGGTATGGGATATTGCGGAGCACACAATATCGAAGAACTGAAAGAGAACAGCAAATTCGTTAAAATCTCTGCGGCAGCGCTTCGTGAAAGCCATCCTCACGACATCCAGATTACCAAGGAAGCGCCGAACTACAGCGTGGACAACAACAAATAACAAAGAAACCATTTACAACGAAAAAATATCCGTTTACGACATTTTCGTAAGACGGATATTTTTTTGTTGTATGGTAAGCTTGTGACCGAAAGGGGAATAATGATATAGATAAACGGTCCATGAAAGAACGAGGATGATATGGCAGAACTGATCAAAATCGAAGACATGTGTAAAATTTACAACCCGGGAGAAAACGAGGTAAGAGCACTGGATCATGTTTCTCTTACCATCGGCGAGAAAGAATTCGTCGCCATCATCGGACAGTCGGGTAGCGGTAAATCAACCCTGATGAACATGTTAGGCTGTCTGGACGTACCGACTTCCGGATCCTACCTGCTTCACGGCAAAGATGTTGCGGAAATGCTGGACGATGAATTATCCGACATCCGTAATCAGGAAATCGGATTTATCTTCCAGGGATTCAACTTAATTTCTTCGCTGACGGCACTGGAAAATGTGGAACTTCCGTTAATCTACAGAGGCCTTGGAAAGAAACAAAGAACCGAACTTGCCAAAGAGGCGCTTCGCAAAGTAGGTCTGGAAGAGCGTATGACGCATAAACCTTCCGAAATGTCCGGTGGTCAGCAGCAAAGAGTTGCGATCGCAAGAGCCATCGCCCAGGCACCGCCAATCATCCTGGCCGATGAGCCGACCGGTAACCTGGATTCCCACTCGAGCGTGGAGATTATGGAAATTTTAAAATCGCTTCACAGAGAGGGACGAACGGTAATCGTCATTACGCATGACCCGGGCATTGCGGCGAAAGCCAGCCGAATCGTGCACATCATGGACGGTAAGATTTATAAAGACGAGATCAACAACGGTGAAGATGAAAAGGCAATCCGTGAAGAACTTGCCAGGGCACAGGAAAACGTGACAACCAAGGTAAAGGGAAGCCATGTTGAGTCCGAACCGGAAAGTGATCATAATTGGGAATCTGATGACAATAGTGAATTAGACCTGCATATTAAGGAGGATGGATACAATGGCCAGGAATAAGGAAATCAATTTATACGGTGGCTCCGAGGAGCTGACTTCCCAGCAGAAACTGGAGAATAAAAAGAAAAAGAAGAAAAGAAAAGTAGTCCGGATCGTTGTATTCAGTATTGTCGGTACTTTACTTCTTCTCATCGGCGGTTGCATTTTCGCAGCATCCAGAGCCATGAAGAAGTTGCAGAGCAGTACGGTTTCCCTTGCACATCCCGAGACGGGCGATATCGTCAGCGAGATTAATGTAAACGGAACGCTCGAGAGCGAGAAAACGATTCATTATGTATCTCCCGCATCCATGACGGTGAAAAGTGTAAAACCGATGGGTAGCTATGTAAAGAAGGGTGATGTGATTATCGAGTTTGAAGAGGATTCTTACAATAAGGCAATGCGCCAGCTTGAGATCAACACCCGCGTAAGTGAGAATACCTACAATTCCCAGGATGCCAACGGTGCGGATGTCAGAAAGAAAATCGCCAAGGCACAGTCCGAAATGGCTCAGTACAGAGCCGATATGGATGCCGATCAGAAGAAGGCGGATGAATATAAGGCTATCGTTGATAATTACGAAAAAGACAATAAATTAAACAATTTCTCTGCGGCCGTACAGACGCAGATTGCCTTAGAACAGGCCAATATCGCTAAATGCCAGGCAATTCAGGAACAGATGCTGGAAGCATTTAAGGAATCCCCCGAATATGTGGCACTGGATAACGAAGCCAAAGCAGAGGCTTTGGCAAACTTTATGAAGACCGGCGAATACAAGACTTTGTCCGATTCCATCGCACAGTCCCAGACGGTAATCAACAATGTTTCCAAGCAGTCTACAAACCAGTCCTCCGATTATCAGAAGGCACTGACCGAATACGAGAAATACAAAGCCAAAGTCGATGCCGACAAGGCCAAAGTGGAAGCTTCCCAGACGGAAATCGAAACATATCAGAAGACTTTAGGAAATTCTTATGACAGAGATTCCTCCAATCTTCAGAGAGAATTGGCTTCCATGCAGGCCCAGGACAGCATGGATGAACTTTTAAAATATGAGCACGGACTGATTGCTCCTTTTGACGGAGTTGTGACCATGGTCGGATTCACCGAAGGCGATACCGCGATCCAGGGTTCCCCGATCATTACTTTCTCCAGTCTGGAAGATGTACATGTAACCTTAGGCGTCGGCAAATCCGATTTGGAGAAACTTGCAATCGGTCAGAAAGCAGACATTACGATTTTAAAGAATAAATATACCGGAAAAGTTGCAACCATCAACCGTTCCGCAGTTTCCGCCGGAAATGCCGGAACACAGATCATGGTTACCGTATCCGTTGACAATCCGGATGAGAATGTTTACATCGGTCTGGACGCAAAGTGCAATATCCTTACCGCTTCCGTGGAAGGTGTTATGACCGTTCCCGTAGAGGCAGTCAATGTCGACGACAAGGGAGAGTTTGTATTTACCTATAATCCTTCGACCATGCTTGTCGGAAAGAAATATGTGACCACCGGAGTAAGCTCCGAAATGGATATCGAGATCGTGGAAGGTCTGGATGAGAAAGATGTTATCGTCACCAGTTATACAGGTGTGATCGAAGAAGGCAAGATGTCTTCTCCTTCGCCTGAATCCGCATCGTTTGTAACCGAGGCAATGGGTAATAAAAAATAATGGGACAACTTTTTGAATATATCAAAATTTCATTTAAGAGTATCCTGGACAACAAGATGCGTTCCGTTTTAACCATGTTCGGTATCATCGTGGGTATCTCCTCGGTTATCATGGTAGTCAGTCTCGGAAACGGTGTGAAAGCGACCATTTCCGGGCAGATGAACTCCATGTTTTCCGGCCAGACATACCTGAAAAACGGAACTGCCTTCGAACAGTATCCGGAAGCTGTGATGAACCGAGACGACGTGGATGCCATCCGGGAAAAAATCGACCATGTCTATATGTGTGCGATGGATGACGCTTACTGGATGAGCGTGAAATGTCACAACACTGAGAAGAATGCAACCATCACACCCACCAACGATGATTATTGGAAGGCGGCTCCCGAGGGATTCCTTTCCGGAAGGTTCTTTAGCAAGGACGAGTACGAAGATGCCAAGAATGTTTGTGTGATCAACGAAGTAGGAGCGAAACAGCTTTTCGGGCACACAGGTGTTGTCGGACAGACGATAACGATTATCTGGGATACCGGTAAAGAGGATGACTACCGTATCGTCGGTGTAAGAGAGAAGAAGGAATCGCAGCTTTACAGTCTGATGGGCGGAGAGGAGATCGAAATTTCCATTCCCTATACGGCATTCTCCAATTCTCTCGGTTTATCCGTGAACGATGATGAGTTTAATTCCATCCTTCTGATTCCGGACGATCCGAATCAGGCCAAGAAGGTAATTAAGGACAGTATCCGTCTTCTGGAAGCCAGAAAAGGAATCCGTGGTGAGAAGAAGATCACCTATACGGAGTTTAACTCCCAGATGGATCAGTTCAATAAAATCATCAACTATGTTACGATTTTTATTTCGTTCATCGCCGCCATTTCTTTAGTGGTTGGAGGAGTCGGAGTTATGAATATCATGCTGGTTTCCGTAACGGAACGTACCCAGGAGATCGGTATCCGAAAGGCACTCGGAGCAAAGATTTCCTCCATTATGATTCAGTTCCTTGCGGAATCTGCGGTACTTACCGTATTTGGCGGTATCCTCGGAATTCTGTTCGGATACCTGGGAGCAGAGCTGCTTTGCTTTATTGCCAGCCAGTTTGTAAAAATGAAAGTAGTCGCTTCCATTTCACCGTTTGTGGTTTTGGGTGTTGTTGCCTTCTCTGCCATCATTGGTATGTTCTTCGGTATTTACCCGGCGAAAAAAGCAGCAAAGCTCAGCCCGATAGAAGCACTAAGACAGGAATAAGAGAATGGGAAGATTTCTTGAATATTGGAAAATGGCATATTTTAATATCCGGATGAACAAAGTCAGATCTTTTCTGACCATGCTGGGTATCATCATCGGTATTTCCTCCGTTGTCGGAATTCTTTCCATCGGAAACGGTTTCAGTAATTATGTTTCCGGTTCCCTAAACGGAATGCTGGGAAGTAATTTTGCACTGATGTCTTCAGGCAGTGTTCCCATTCCGACTCACGTCATGGACAATCTGGTGGACAAATATCCCTATATTACCGGATACACGGAAGATTTGAGCATAGACGGAACGACGTTGGATCGCAAGAAGAAAGAGAAACAGGTGATGTTAAGCGGCGGACAGCCGATTAAACAGACATCCGTCAGAGCCGAACTGATCTACGGAAGATTCTATGATGAGCGGGATTACGAAGAGGCTTTGCCTGTTTGCATCATCGATACCTATACATCCAGGCAGCTTTTCGGAAAGGAAGATGCACTTGGCAAAATCGTTAAGATTGATTCACACGGAAGAGAATTCAGTCTTAAGGTTATCGGTATCCGTAAATCCGACAAGCAGGATGATAAGCCGGCAAAGAAAGAAAACACCGGAGATGAACAGGAAGATAATGCTTTGATCGTGGTTTATCAGGAATCCGCGCTTTCCATAGAAGTTCCGACTACGGTCATTACGGAAGCATTCGGTCTTGACAGAGATTCTTATTACAATTACACGGTATTTGTGGATGAACCCGCGCATATTACGGAAATGAGCAATAAGGGACAGCGTTATGTCGAAGCGGCAATGGACAAGCGTGGGGAGAATGCGTTCTATTCCTTCGAAGTAGCCTCCCTGGTCGGCGGTATTTCCAAGGTCCTTGGCGGAATCACGGCATTTGTTATGCTGGTTGCCGCACTTTCCCTGTTTGTAGGCGGTGTCGGCGTCATGAATATCATGCTGGTATCGGTTACCGAGCGTACCAGGGAAATCGGTATCCGTAAATCGCTCGGCGCAAGGACATCATCCATCATGTGGCAGTTTCTGATCGAGTCCGGTCTGATTTCGTTAACCGGCGGAATTATCGGAATGCTGCTCGGATATGCTTTCTCCGGTCTGGTCTGCCTGATCATCCATCTGGTTGACAAAGCCGTCAATATGACTCCGGACTTCAACCCGATACTGATCCTGGGCGTTGCACTTTTCTCCATGGCGATCGGTATTGTGTTCGGACTCTACCCCGCAGGAAAAGCAGCGAAAATGACACCCATTGATGCGTTAAGGCATCGTTAATAAATACTATCCATATCCCAAGAAAAAGAGCCGCAGCTTACTGCGACTCTTTTTTATGATTTATTCTTTGTTCGGTTCGATCAGTGCGACATGTTGCGGAACCACGAAGTTCAGACCGGCAGGGATCAGGCGAATATCCAGCGTGGTTTCCTGCGGAGTAAATCCGTCCCCGTCACAGTTCAGAAGCATGCGCGAATGGTCTTTCCGGGTGATGATCATTCTTCTTCCGCGCACCATCGTAAACAGACTATCGGGGTTGTCGTATTTGCCGAGGTAGAGCTTTAAATATTTGCCGGCAGACTGGATCGGACGATCGGCTTTGAATAAAAATACATTCATGATACCGTCATCGGGTCTGCTTTCCTCACTGGGAACGACTCTGGATCCCAGAACCCTTCCGTTCATGCAAAGCACCATGGAATATGTACCGGAGTAGTCGGTTCCGTCTATGGAAATATCGTATTCCGTAGCCTGGCTTCGCAGAATATCATGAGCGACACCTACGCTGTAAGCGGCCATGGAACTGGTTTCGGAAAGAAGCGTATAGAAGGTTTCCGATTCGAACATGACGTTTCCGAGACCGATATTGACGAAATCGACGGCCTTGCAACAACCCACGACTTTGATATAATCCAGGGCGTCCACGCGTCCGTCCAGAAGGTTTTCGATGTTTCGGAAGGCACGGATATTGCCTTCATAGCACTTCAGAAAATCGTTGGACAGTCCGAGGGGATAGCAGGAAATCTGGCGGTCCGGCTTATCATCCATACCGGAAAGCGTCTGTACCAAAGTGCCGGAGCCCCCGACGCAGTAGAAGCGGATGTCCTCATCGGTAAACAGCGAACACATTTTATCCGCAATAAAAAGCTCATAACCGTTGTACTCGGAAATGAAAATAAGCGGTGCGATACCGCGTCTTGCGCAGACGCTCTCGATCTCATTACGCACACGTTCCGTATAGTCTTTTTTACCGGCAGCCGGATTCAGGATAAAAATATGTCGCATTTGTTTTTCCTTTCTTAGCCATTGTATCATTTCCGGCGGCCAAAGAAAAGATTTCTTTCAATGCACCGCACGGGGTGATATAATATATCTGTTATGGCAAAGACCGAATCGGAATACACCCTGAGGGGTCAGATCAAGAGAGAACGACGGACAGGAAAAGTGATTTTCTTTCTTTCCTGTCTGCTTGACGTGTTTTTGATTATAGAATCCCTCCATGCGCAGAATCCGCCGGCAATGATCCGTTTTTTGATCATCATTCCCATTCTTCTGGCGATTCCGACTTTTGTACCCAGGTGTCCGATCCGCGTGCAGGGCATATCCGCCACGATGCTTTGGTTAAGCTTTATATTTGCTTTCGGATATATGTTTCGCTGTGTAGGGCAGATCAATGATGCGCTGATCGCACTGCTTGTCGTTATGGCACTTTACCTGGATATCGTTGTCATACTGGTAGGTTATATCTACTGCGTCGGAATGTATATATTTACCATCACTGCGTTCTCGGATTATATCATGAACCGGGCGGGCGGCGTGGATTCCCTCGGAGATTTTATATTGGAAGTCGTGATATTATCCATAGCCGTTCTGGCTCTGATTTTTATTATCCGAAGAATCAAAAAGCAGCAGATCAACCTCGAACAGCGTAACATGAACATGGCAAACCTTCTGCGAGTTCTGGAGATTAAAAGAGACGAGGCCCAGGCTGCCACGAAAGCAAAGTCGGATTTCTTAGCCAACATGTCCCATGAGATCCGTACACCGATGAATGCCATTACGGGTATGAGCGAACTGCTTTCCCAGACGGAACTTACGCCCGATGCCAGAGAATATGTCAAGACTATTCAGTCCTCATCCGGAATTATGCTGGAGTTGATCAATGACATTTTGGATTACTCCAAAATCGATGCCGGAAGAATGGAACTGGTGAATGAAGTATATAACCTTGAGGATCTTTTACTGGATATCTCCAGACTTGTCAAAGCCAGATTATACGGGAAAGAAGTGGAGTTTATGATCGAGGGCGGAGAGAATGTGCCGAGATCGCTTTTCGGTGATTCGCTTCGCATCAAGCAGATTCTTTTAAACCTTCTCGGAAACGCCGTGAAGTTTACCAAAGAGGGATATATCAAACTGGTCGTGAATGCAACGCCCGGTAAAGAAGAAGTTGTGGTATTGCATTTTGACGTCATCGATACCGGTATCGGTATCCGTAAGGAAGATGCGTCCAAACTGTTCAATGAGTTTACGCAGGTTGATAACCGCAAAAACCGAAAGATTCAGGGTACCGGACTGGGACTTGCGATTTCCAGGAATTTCTCCAAAATGATGCATGGTGATATTACGCTGGAGAGTGAGTACGGAAAAGGAAGTACTTTCCATGTTGTGATCGACCAGAAGGTCGTGGATGAAGTGTACTGTGATTTCAACAGACTGAATGCAAGATTCGATGCCGAAGAAACCGGCGAGGAGAGTGAAAGCAAAGCCATCAACGAGTTCACCTGTCCCGCAGCCAAGATCCTGATCGTTGATGACAATAAGGTGAATTTAAAAGTTGCCAAGGGAATTATCGGATCCTACGGGGCAGACATTACACTCTGTGAGTCCGGAGAAGAGGCACTTGGCAGAATGCAGGATAACGAACGGTATGATATTTTGTTTATCGATCATATGATGCCCGGAATGGACGGCGTGGAAACCGTGCAGAGGATCCGTTCCTTAAATTCCGATTACGCGAGAACGGTTCCAATCATCGCGCTGACCGCCAATGCATCCGAAGCGGATAAGGAACTGTTTATCAAATCCGGCATGAACGACCTGCTCGGAAAACCGATTGATACACACTCCCTTGCAAGAATTCTGCGTACCTTCCTGCCCAAGAGACTGCAGGTGGAAACACCGGGTTCATCGATTGGCATGAAAGGCGTTGTTTCCGGTGTCGGTGCGGAAGATGATGCGCAAAGAGGCGCAAAGAAGAACAGCGGATTTGATGAGAAAGACTTTACGTTCCCGATGCAGGGAATTGATTACCGTTATGCGTACGATATTTTCTCGGGCGACAGAAATGCCTATATTGAAATTTTAAAATGCATCGTGGACGAAGGCAAAACCAAACCCGAAATGATCCGCAATCTCCTGGAGGAGAAAGATTACGGTAATTACACGATTGAAGTGCACGCGCTGAAGAGTTCCTTCTTAAGTATCGGAGCCATGGCATTGTCGGATCATTTCCGTGAGCATGAGATGAACGGAAAGAGCGGAAACAAGAAGGCAATCCGTGACGATTTCGAGAAACTCGACAAAGAGTACAGGGAGATGCTGAAACAGCTGGAAGATTTCTTGCATTCCGAGGAAAAAGAATTGCCCTCCAAGAAGGTGGCCGGAAGCAGCATTTCGTTACGCGAATACAAGAAGACACTGGAATTTATCGCAAAGAATATCGATTTCTTCGAGATCGACCGTGCGTCGGAAGAAATCAGCAGCCTGTTGGATTGTAAGCTGGAAGAAAAGGCAGAGAAGCGTCTTGCCGAAGCCAAGCAGCATATGGATAACTTCATGTATGAAGAGGCGAAGGAAGACATCATGGTTTTGCTTTCCATGGCGGAAGCAGAAGGGTAGGGGGAAATGAAGCATATTCTGATAGTCGATGACAGCAAGACAAACCTAGTCATGGCCAGACAGGAACTGAAAGAAGACTATGAAGTTACGCCCGTAATATCCGGTGAGCAGGCAATTCATTTTCTGGAGAAAAGGATTCCGGATCTGATCCTTTTGGATATTGCCATGCCGATCATGGACGGCAAGGAAACCTTAAAAAAGATCAAGTCCAATCCCGAGTGGAGCAATATTCCGGTGATTTTCCTGACCTCCGATGAGTCTCCGGAGACCGAGGCAGAATGCCTTCGTCTCGGTGCAGAGGACTACATCCGTAAGCCGTTTGTCTCCAAGGTTATGAAAAGCCGTATCGAGCGTGTGATCAGCATGCACTCCACAGCCAAGAACATGATCGATCAGGCAAGCCGTGACGCACTGACCGGATTATACAACCGTAAGAATACCGAGGAAATGATCGAGAAGGTGATTGAGGAAAACACCCCCGGTATGATGTTTATGATAGATCTTGACAATTTTAAGACCATTAACGATAACATGGGACATGCGGAAGGCGACCGCGTTATCCGTATGTTTGCGGATATTCTTAGACAGCACGCCAGAAACAACGATATTGTCTGCCGTCTCGGAGGAGATGAGTTTATTCTTTTCTTAGTCGGCGTAAACGACCGTAAGATCGCGGCGGACAGAGCCAAGAGTGTGCTAAATGCCATGAAGGATAAAATCGCCGAGCTTGACTATCCCAATAACTGTTCGGTTTCCGTCGGAATTGCCATTTATCCGCAGGACGGTGACAGCTTCCAGACCCTTTACAATCATGCGGACAAGGCGCTTTATCTGGTGAAAAAGAACGGTAAAAACGCATACCGCTTCTACAGCGACGAAGAGGACGGTGATGAAATCCTTCCTTCTTCCCTTGCAAATATCTGCTACTTAATCGAGGGACGACAGGATTTCTCCGAAGGCGTATATAACGTGATGTATGACGAGTTTCGGTTTATCTTTAATTTTATCTCCCGTTATGCCGCAAGAAACAAGCGGCCGGTACAGTTGATGTTATTTACCCTGCAGTGTGAGCCGGGAGAGAATAAGGACCGTGTCATCCGATCCATGGATGCCCTGGAGAGTGCGGCAGCAGTCTGCCTTCGTATGGTGGATGTCGGCAATCGTTTCTCCGACAAGCAGTATGTGGTAATCCTTCTGGATGCGGACCGCGAGAACGCCAAGCAGGTAGCCATGCGAGTGATTTCCAAATATGAGATTATCAAGCCGGCGGACGGTTTAAGACTGCAGTATGAAACCTGTCCGTTGCATGTGAAAGATTTACAAGGAGTATAATAAGAATCGGTGGAAACGGAATTTGATGTAAAAATCAGCGTCGGAACGCTGTATGATTATAAAATGTCGACTCTTTACAAGCAGCCGGTGACCATTATTATTACGGCCATCGGATGTTTGATGATTTATGGTTTTATTACCCTGCACAGCTGGTATTTTCCCGTTATTGCGGCGATCTTGATCCTCTATCCGCCGTTTGACATGCTTCGCCTCTCCGTGATGCAGGCAAAGATGGTTCCGGCTTTTAAGAACGGGTTGCACTATCACCTTTCACCGGAGGGTATCCGCGTGAAGTCCGGCGAGCAGGAGGAACTTGTTCCCTGGGAAAACTGCATCAAGGCAAACGGAACCAGAAGCAGTTATTTCGTCTATACGGGAAAGAAGACTGCGTTTATTTTTCCGAAGGAATGCATGAAGGAAAAAACGGAAGATGTGCTTCGCATCATCAGTGCGAACATGAAGCCGGAGCAGGTAAAAATCAGATTTTAAGGAATTTGTTAAGAGCATGCGGATTATCGAAACTAACAGTGCAAGCGAAACATATAAATTAGGTGTCGAGGTCGGTAAAAATGCCCGACCCGGGCAGGTTTATGCCTTAATCGGCGATCTGGGAGTCGGCAAAACCGTATTTATTCAGGGCGTAGCCAAGGGACTCGGCATTGACGAACCGGTCAATTCACCGACTTTTACAATAGTGCAGGTGTATGACAGCGGACGGCTGCCTTTCTATCATTTCGATGTGTACCGTATCGGAGACGTGGAAGAGATGGAGGAGATCGGCTATGAGGAATACTTCTTCGGCGAAGGTGTCTGCTTTGTTGAGTGGGCCAATTTGGTGGACGAGATCATGCCCAAAGAGACCACATGGGTCACCATTGAGAAAGATCTGGGCAAAGGATTTGACTATCGTAAGATCAGCATACGATAAATGATTGGGAGAGTAAGATGAAATTACTGGCTATTGATTCTTCCGGGAATACCGCGACGGTTGCGGTCGTGGAAGACAATCTTTTAAGAGCGGAATATACGATCGATTATAAGAAAACGCACTCACAGACTCTGCTTCCGATGCTGGAAGAAATCCGGAAGATGACGGAACTTGATCTGGAGAGTATCGATGCCATTGCAGTGGCAGCAGGGCCGGGCTCTTTTACGGGCTTACGGATCGGAGCCGCTACCGCAAAAGGTTTGGGACTGGCACTGAACAAACCGCTTATTTCGATACCGACAACGGAGGCGCTGGCATATAATCTCTATGGCCATAACGGATGTATCTGTCCGATCATGGATGCAAGACGCGGACAGGTCTATACGGGGCTTTACGGTTTTATCTCCGCAGGTGAGGAATGCGACACCTGCGACAGCAGGGAAACACATTATGAATTCGTGCGGATCAAAGAGACTTCCGCGATGAGCATGGAAGAACTTTGTGCGATCATCAATGAGCGCGGCGAGGAAGTGATCTTCCTGGGTGACGGAGTTCCCGTATACCGGGAGCAGATTGCCAAACTTCTGCATGTGCCTTATTCCTTTGCTCCGGCGCATTTGTGCCGCCAGCACGCGGGAAGCGTAGGTGTTCTCGGAATGGAGTATTTTGCGGCTGGTAAAACGGAAAGCGCAGCAGAACATTCTCCGAAATATTATCGTACATCCCAGGCAGAACGTGAGCGGAAAGAGAAGGCAGTCATCCGCCTGATGAGTGCCGAAGATCTGGATCTGGTTGCGGACATGGAGAAAGCATCCTACCCGGACCCTTGGTCCAGACAGGGTTTTGAAGAAGAACTTGCCAATGAAAATGCCATGCCACTTGTGCTGGTTGATTCTACAGGCGTAGTTGGATATGCCGTAGTCATTCTTGCCGGAGAAGAGGCAGACCTGGTTAAGATCACCATTGACGAGAAGGAGCGCGGCAAAGGATACGGTCGTAAACTCCTTGATGAGGTCCTCGGTGAATGCAATAACAGAGGCGTTAAGAAGACCACACTGGAAGTCCGTGCTTCCAATACACCGGCCATTACGCTATACGAGCATGCCGGATTCCTTTCCCAGGGCGTCCGCCCCGGATTCTATGACAGACCGAAGGAAGATGCACTGATTTACCGGTATACCGAATAGAGTTTAAGAGAGAGATAAAATGATTGATGTATGTTTACTCGGAACCGGCGGAATGATGCCCCTGCAGTACAGATGGCTGACTTCCCTGATGGTTCGCTACAACGGACACAGCGTATTGATCGACTGCGGCGAAGGTACACAGATTGCCATGCGCAAGAAGGGCTGGAGCCCCAATCCGATTGATGTTATCTGTTTTACGCATTTCCATGCGGATCACATCAGCGGTCTGCCGGGCATGCTTCTTAACATGGGAAATGCCGACAGGGTGGATCCGGTCACGTTAATCGGACCGAAGGGACTCGGACGCGTGGTGAATTCACTTAGAGTCATAGCGCCGGAACTTCCGTTTGAAGTTAACTGCGTGGAGATTTCCGAGCCGGAGGAGGTTTTCGACCTTCCTGTGCTGGAAGGACTTCATATCAAAGCATTTAAAGTAAATCACAATGTGCCTTGTTATGGATACAGTTTAAGTCTCGACCGTGCGGGGCGTTTTGATGCGGAACGCGCCAAGACCATGAATATTCCCTTAAAACTGTGGAGTCGTTTACAGAAGGGCGAGACGATCACACAGGATGGCGTGACTTACACGCCCGACATGGTGCTCGGAGAAGCGCGTAAAGGCCTGAAACTGACCTATACCACGGATACCAGACCATGTGAATCGATCGTACGCAATGCTACGGGATCGGATCTTTTTATCTGCGAAGGAATGTACGGAGAGCCGGATACGGAAGAAAAGGCGAAAGCGCATAAGCATATGACTTTCTATGAAGCGGCCGAGCTTGCAAAGGAAGCGGGTGTGCCGGAACTTTGGCTGACACACTACAGCCCCTCGTTAAACTATCCGGAGCAGTATAAGGACAAAGTTCGCGAAGTCTTTGCCAATACGATCGTGGCCAAAGACGGACGCAGTGTGGAACTGAAATTTGAAGAAGAGGAAGCATAAAGACAGAATGTTGCAGCTAAGTAAATCGGACAAAGACATATTGGTTCTGGGAATCGAATCTTCCTGCGACGAAACCGCCGCGGCAGTGTTAAAAGGCGGCAGGGAGGTTTTGTCCAATATCATTTATTCCCAGATTGATCTGCATACGCTTTACGGCGGAGTTGTGCCGGAAATTGCTTCGAGAAAGCATATCGACAAGATCAATCAGGTCATCGAAGAGGCACTTCGCAAAGCGGAAGTGACATTAAAAGATATTGATGCCATTGCCGTAACTTACGGACCCGGGCTGGTCGGAGCACTGCTTGTCGGTGTTGCGGAAGCCAAGGCAATCGCGTTCGGTACGGGTATTCCCCTGGTCGGAGTACATCATATCGAGGGACATATCTGTGCCAATTATATTGCAAATCCGGATCTGGAGCCGCCGTTTCTGTGCCTTGTGGTATCCGGCGGACACACTCATCTGGTGAATGTGAAAGATTACGGCGAATATGAAATCCTCGGTAAAACCTTTGACGATGCCGCAGGCGAAGCGTTTGACAAGGTGGCCAGAGCCATCGGCCTCGGTTATCCCGGCGGACCGAAGATTGATAAAGTATCCGACGAAGGAAATCCGGAAGCCATTCATTTCCCCAGGGCAAAAGTGGGAGAGAGCGGCTATGATTTTTCCTTCAGCGGATTAAAGAGTGCCGTGCTGAATTACTTAAACACCCTGGAAATGAAGGGGGAGAAGGCCAATCAGGCGGATGTTGCCGCATCCTTCCAGCAGGCGGTTGTTGATGTGCTGGTCGGTAATTCCATGGATGCCGTGGAGAAGTACGGGGCAAAAAAATTTGCGATTGCCGGTGGTGTAGCCAGCAATAAGCATCTTCGTGCAGCAATGGAGAAAGCCTGCGCAGAGCGTGGCGTGGAGTTTTTCCTGCCGCCTCCGATCCTTTGTACGGATAATGCGGCCATGATCGGATGCGCGGGATATTATGAATTCATTCGCGGTGTACGCAGCGGTTATGATCTGAATGCCGTGCCGAATCTTCGGCTCGGAGAGAGATAGAACGACATTTGCAGGACAAATATGGATAATGCGTTGAAGAAAAAAGAGAATCGTACGACAGCAATCGTACTGGCGGCAGGCAGCGGAAAGCGTATGCAATCCAATGTGGCCAAGCAGTTTCTGCCCATCGGCGGGAAGCCGGTGCTTTGCTACAGCCTGGAGTCTTTCGAACAATCCGACTACGTGGATGAGATTATTCTGGTTGCCGGTGCGGACGGTCTTAAGACCTGCGAAGAGATTGTTGAACGATACGGATATACCAAGGTTTCCGCGATTGTCTTGGGCGGGAAGGAGCGATACCACTCCGTTTGGAACGGCTTATGTGCAGCGGGTGCCGAAGAAGATTCCACCGAAGTAAATCCGCCGAAGTACGTATTGATCCATGACGGTGCGAGACCTTTTGTGACGGAAGCAATTATTCAAAGAAATATCGAAGCGCTGGAGAATGACAAGGCATGTGTTACGGCGGTTCGCTCCAAGGATACCGTTAAGATTGCGGATGAGAACGGATATGTTGTAAGCACTCCGAACCGCTCTTTCGTCTGGAACATGCAAACACCGCAGTCTTTCGATTTTACGCTTGTATATGAAGCCTATAGCAAACTGATTCAGGAAGAAGAAAACGTTAAGGCGAAAGGAATTGTGATTACGGATGATGCAATGGTGGTTGAAACTTTTACCGGAGTTAGAGTCAAACTGATCGAAGGTTCCTACGAAAATATTAAAATCACCACGCCCGAGGATCTGGCTTATGCAGAAGGGCTTCTCGGGACCAAAGGGGAGGTTTAGTTCATGAAATTAAGTTCAAAGGTAAGAAATGCGCTCGGAACAGTCTGCTTTGTTTTGGCAGCACTTTGCGTTCTGGCTTTTTTGGTGGGAAGTGTCATTACAAGGCCGGCCAGTCCGGAGCGTTTCATGAATAAGATTGAGAAAATCTGCCGGGAAAAGGATAAGGCCAAATTTATCAAGCTGTACGATAAAAAAGAAAAGATGACCGTGGAAGAAGCCGAAATCCCGTTTGAAGAATACGACGCGGATTTTTTATTTGAAGAGATGCAGGAAGTCGGCAAGAAGCAGTACCGCCTTGTGTATACGGCTACGTATGAGCTGGACGGAAACACTTATACCTATTCCGGAAACGAATTGTCCGTTAAGAAGACCTTCTTCGGATACAAATTACTCAGACAGTGAAAGGAGCAGCAATGAAAAAAGCAGGAATTATCATTATTTCATTTATTATGACCATGCTGCTTAGCGCTTGCGGCGCCAAAATGCAGTCTGAGGTGAAGATTTCGGATGTGGGAAGCGGCAGCAGAACGTTCACGGTGGAGATGGCCAAATCGGAAATCAAAGGAAAGGTTTCCATCGATGAGATTGAAGGAGCCATTCAGGATGCCTGCCCGGAATGCCTGGAGTGCACATTTGGTGAGAATGGCAAAAACTACTCCGCGACATTTGTTATGGATTTTACTTCCGTGGAAGATTATGAGCAGAAACTGAATACCTTCTGCAAGCAAAATGCAGATGTGAATCTGGAACTTTCTCCTTCTCCCTTTGCGCAGAAGGTGGTTTATTCCGAAAACCTTACTTCCGAGGAAATGTTTACCTGGTTTATCGATGCATTGGTAAACGGCGGGATTGTAGCGCCGAAGTACCGTGATTCCGTAATTGAGGAATCCAATACGACCGTTGATCTTGGCGGTCGCGTTTATGATGCCGGGGAAGGCAGGATTTCCATCGATGAAGAGAAATACTGTGCGATTGAGAGCATTGATCTGTATACGCTTCCTTCAGAAGAAGGGAAGTTTGCGCGTATCATCAAACTAAACATTCAGGAGAGCGAATTAGCCAAGAACGAGCAGGCAATCAAGGCATTCCTTGAAGAAGCGATTCCCGAGGGGGGAACCGGTGTCTGGGAAGAGAATAAGGACAGCAGTATTAAAACATTCAGCGTTTCCCTCGCAGGCTTAAATGCAACGGAACTGGCTGATGCCATGAAGAAATATACCGGCTCATCCGAGTGTGCCTTTATGGAAGAAGATTCCGCGGATGCTGTCGGAGTATTCTGCAAAGATGCAGCATTCAGTGAAAGCCTTGATTTTTCAAATTATGCATGCAATTCGGCCGGAACGGTTAAGGTGAATTACCTATTTGATGAGAACTTAACCGGAGGAGATTTGACGGATAGGCAGAAAGGTGGAGTAGTTTCTCCTTCCGAGTCCATTCAGACTACAGGCAATATATATCTGGTTTATTCGCTCGGAGAGATCAATAAGAGCAATATCCTTGCCAATATGGTCCGCTATTACCATTTTATGGGAATCACCTATACGCTCGATGCAAAGGGACCGCAGGATATCAGCAAGGAAATCGTCTTCTATTTTGATAATCAGGGAACGAAGGAAATCGGAGATGCTTACGATAAAATCCGCGTCATGAGCGAATCGGACGAAACTGTTGCCAAGATTAAGGTTTCTTTGGATGACGATGCCCTGACGCTTCGGTTTGAAGGAAGTGCTTCGGAGATCAATCATATGACGGAAGCCATTACCGGTAAAAATACCGGCGGAATCTCCTATGCTTACGAAAACAAGTGGCTCTCTCCGACAACGAAATGCATTGTAGTGGATACGATGGATTTGGACGGTTTTGTATATCAGGATCCGGAAGAGTCCGAATATTGGCAGATTCCCGTACAGTATACGGCTAAGATTTACGGAAGCAAGAAGAAGGTCACTCCGAAACAGGATGGCATTTCCAAGAAGGGAAAAGGCTTTGCGGGTGTGATTTCTTCCGGCAAACGCATGAAACTGACTTATACGACAAACCGTATGAACAAGACAGCATTTCTTTGGTATCTTCTTATCTTTGGTGCACTTGTCTTCTTTATAGGAGGAATATGCCTGAAAGTCTCCGGCGATAAGGAAGAGAGAAAGGAAAGAAGCGCCAAAGCACGCGAGAAGGCCAAAGCGTACGATGAGGAGTTAAAACAGGAAAAAGAAAAGGCCATGAGAGCAAGAAAGGCTAAAAAAGAAGAAAAAGAGGATAAGGAAGAAGAAAAGCAGGAAGAAGAAATGTCGGACGAGGAAGCAAAAGATCAGGAAGAAGCCACTTTGGAACCTGTGGAAAACGAGGATTCGGAGGAAGAAAAAGAAGTAGAAGAAACATAAGATTTTTGTTGACATCGATACGCTGATTTGTTATCATAACATTTGCGCTGACGAAAAAGCGTACCCACTGGAGAGGTATCGAAGTGGTCATAACGAGGCGGTCTTGAAAACCGTTTGTCCGAAAGGGCGCATGGGTTCGAATCCCATCCTCTCCGCTTTGTTCTACCTCAAAAGAGGAAACAGAATTTCATATATTAATATTAAATGTAATTCAGCTATTTTGGAGAAGTACCCAAGAGGCCGAAGGGGCTCCCCTGGAAAGGGAGTAGGTCGTGAGAAGCGGCGCGAGGGTTCAACTCCCTCCTTCTCCGTTAACGTTGAAGAAACTACGCAATGAACGTACACGCGTAGCGAGGGTTCAACTCCCTCCTTCTCCGTTAGTTTCCTTTATCCTTTATAATAAGGGAAACGATTTGAACCTTGACAAATGAACAGCAATGCAACCCTGAAAATTCCAAATAAGAGAAATTTCAGAGAACAACCTTAAAGTAAATTTAGGATGAATTAGCTAGAGTTCTTCTAGTTTATGAATCAAACAAACATTTTTTTAGAGAGTTTGATCCT
>DFEK01000010.1:20982-80007 GCA_002368665.1 Lachnospiraceae bacterium UBA3804 | reverse complement strand
TTAACCGATAATCTACAATTATCAATGATTATTTTTCCCACAACATTCTCCGGAAGTTAAATACGCCTACTTATAAAGCATAATTTCACCCCCAATAAAGAACTTTATTGCCATAATCTATTCCTGCCAAAATGAATTATTCTGTCATAGTGTGAAAAAACAACGATTTTGGTGCAAAATAATCCAAAAAATCAATAATTATGTCTTTTCGACCAAAGAAATAGAAAAGGAGATAAAACGGTGCTAAGGTTAGGATGTAACTATTGTTTCTATGTGAATAAGGAGGAAATCACATGAAAAAAGCAAATCAGAAAAAAGTAGCAGGCAAAGTTGTTAAGATGTTGAATTCGTATCTTCGTTTGGATGCAAATTCCAATTCTTCCATCATTATGAATCAGCCCAAGGTACCGGAAGGATTAAAGAAATTCCGGGCTGAAAAATAATGGAGCGTGTCTTCAACAAAATCATAGATTGGCTGGAAGGGTCAGGGGAAATAAAGGAAGCGGACAGGGAATTGTATCTTTACGCTCTGAAGAGTATATTTCTGTCTCTGTCTCCGATTATTCTATCCCTCGTAGCGGGGGTTCTTTTAC
Source organism: Lachnospiraceae bacterium UBA3804 (assembly GCA_002368665.1). Taxonomy (GTDB): domain Bacteria; phylum Bacillota; class Clostridia; order Lachnospirales; family Lachnospiraceae; genus UBA3766. Next base: position 79,414 of record DFEK01000010.1, on the reverse strand, counting down.
ACTGTCCGCTTCAATCAATTCTAATTATCCTGCCTTTTGCGATTCTTCGTAAATTTAGCGGCGGATATCATATGAGAAGCGAGATCGCGTGTGTTTTCCTTTCCACAATCATAATTGTTGAATGTACTATGATATCTTGTTACTTGAAAAATTCCATTATGACTTTTTTCGTTGCGACGGGGGCGGCTGTGAGCCTGATCTGCCTAAGCCCGATTGACCATGAAAACAGAAGGTTATCCCGGGAGGAAAAAAGAGTCTGCAGGCGCTGGACCGCAATTTTGGTGCTGGTGATTTATATGGCGGATTCGATATTCTTTCTTATGGGGAAATCCAAGGTTTCGAACTGTTTGGCAATCGGATTGATATTGGCAGCAGTGCTACAGTACCCCTGTTTGCTTGAAAAAATGATTTTTCATTTTTGCGAAAAGCGGTACAAGGATTTTGAATGCTCAAATATGCCTGAAGAAAGTGCGGAAACGGGAGTTGTGAAAGGGGATAAAAAGAAGTATAATGCATAATAACGCTTGGAGGCATTGATTTATGCGTGTGTTAATATGTGATGATGATCCGATTATTCTAAATAGTTTAATGTCCTGCGTCAAGAAGTTTTTCTCTGCAAAAAGGATGGAAAACGTTGAAATAGTCGGTTATTCCGAAAGCAAAGGGATTATAGAGGATACCGGCAACAAAGATATTGTTTTTTTGGATATCGAAATGCCCGGCATGAATGGCATTTATGTAGGAAAGAAGATTAAGGAAAACTGCATGGATGCCCTTATTTTTGTGGTGACTTCTTTTGGAGAATACTTGGATGATGCGATGAGAATCTCGGTATTTCGTTTTCTGACCAAGCCGATAGACAAAGACCGATTATACAGAAATTTAGAAGATGCGCTGGAAGTTTATAACAACAGGAATAAGACGATTCCGGTTGATACGAAAGATGGAATCATTAAATTGGAAAGCAGTTCTATTATAATGGTTGAGGCACAGAATCGAAAACTGCTTGTGCGGACGGTGGAAAAAGATTATCAAACCCTTCAGACAATACAATATTGGAAGGAAATTCTGCCGGAAGGGTGCTTTATACAAACGCACAGAAGTTTTTTTGTCAATTTGGAGTATGTGGAAAGATTCGATCATGAAAACATCTATTTTTCACGAAGAAATTTAAAGGCTTATTTGACAAGGCGCAAATACAATGAATTTAAAAGACGATATCTGTTGTATCTTGGAAGTGTGCATGAATAGCGGATTGGTAAAAGGGAGCGCGTAAATGGCACATATGTTGGGCTTTTGCATTGGTTATATGATAGAGGGCTTTGCAATTTGGTTTTATTCTGCATTGTTCCGGGAAAAAACAAGAACATCACATCGTCTTGTGATGTTGTTTTCTTCTTATGCCGTTCTTGCGTTTGTCGGTCATCTGGACTTTAAAGTATTAAATACTTTTATATTTCTTACAGCGAACTTTCTGTTTTTCTTTCTGAATTTTAAATTGAAATGGTTTACTGCGCTTTTTCATTCACTTTTTTTCACAGCATTGGTTGCACTTAGTGAGATTATTATCTATGGGCTGATGAATTATATAACACCTAATTTCTTTTTCCTGAAAGAATCCTACTACTACATGATTTCATATGCAATATACAGTAAGGTTCCGCTTCTGCTTATTGTTCTTGCGATTGTAATAATCGGAAGATTGATGAGGCCAAAGGGAGAAAAAAGTGGTCTGACATTGCTTTATTTGATTGTGCCTTTTGCTTCTGTTTTTTGTATGTTGGTTTTTATTGCCATCTTGGATTGGTATCAAATCTCCGGGAAAATGGAAATATTGATTTGTGTTTCTTCCACCATTTTGCTTTTGGCTAACTTGGGACTCTTTGTCAGTTATTTTCTTATGCAGAGAAGAAATGAAGAATATCTGGAACTGCAGTTAAACTATCAAAAGGAAATGCAGAGAGAGGATTATTACGAACTGCTGAGGGAGCAGAATGAAAACCAGCGCATTTTGGTACATGATATGAAAAACCATCTCCAGACAATTGCGGCACTTAACAAGTCCGGCAAAGGAGCGGAGGTGCAAAAATACATCGAGGATCTTTCCGGAAGACCGGAACTTACAAACCGGATTGCGGTAACGGATCACGAACTTTTAAATCTGATTCTTCATCGATACAAGGCGGATTGCCAAAAGAAAAATATTAAGTTCTTTACGGATATTCGGAAAGGGAGCGTGAATTGTCTGGAAGACTCGGAAATTACCACGATTTTTTGCAATCTGCTTGACAATGCCATGGAGGCGGCAGAAGGATGTGACGGTGCATTTATAGATGTTTCGGCCGCAATAAAAGAAGGAACGGAATATCTAGTTATTACCATTGCAAATTCCTGTTCGGAGAATCCTTTTGAGTCGGACGGCAAAACACTTCGTCCTTCAAAAAAGGAAGGAAAGTTGCATGGGTACGGATTAAAGAGTGTTCGGAGGGTTTTGAGTAAACATGACGGCGATATGGAGTCATACTATGATGATGAAAAGAAGGTATTCCATACGGCGATTCTGTTGAGATGAGGAGAAAGGTAATTTAAACAATGCTCTTCTGTTGTCAATCTTTTGTTAAAAAAATAATAGGATATAGAAATGTTTGATTTTTGCGGATTTTCTCTTGGAATGTGGGGTATATGATTCTTTATCACAGAACTTCTCTGTAAGGCTTTGTTCTAATTCCGGGATAACCTTTTTACAATAACGTAAAAAGGTGGTGACCACATGGGAAAAGAACGAAGCGGAAAACAAAATACAGTGAATTACGCCGGAATCGGGAAACGAATCAGGGATCGGCGAAAGAAGATGAAAATATCCCAGAATAAACTTGCTGAGATGATTGGCTTATCAAGCAACCATCTTTCTTCCATTGAGAATGGAAAGCAGGGATTTTCGATTGAAGTGCTGATTGCAATTTGTACGGAGCTGAAGGTTTCTCCGGATTATTTGCTTTTGGGGAATATGCACAGTTATAATATACCGTTAGAGATTACGGAGACGTTGAAGCTCTGTAGTGAGGAAGATGTGGAATATTTCTATGATACGGTGAATCTCTTGGTGGCAAGAAATACAAAGGGAAACATTAGTGAGAAATACCTGAAAAGACTTTCTGTGTACAAGGATATGATATAAATTAAATCAGGACTTAATGAGTCGAAGCGGAATTAACGGCCTTGCGGAGCATGATTTGTGCAACGCAGGGCCATTTCTGAATACGCGGACGGATATAGCGTTTTCCGAAGAGAAGATGGGTATCCCACAAGGAACACTTGTCCCCGGATAGGCAAAATGTTAGAATAAAAATGTTTCGGCAACGATCCCGAAAAGGAAGGTAGATGAGTATGAAATCCATAGAAGAAATCAGGGAGTTTTTCTCAAGCGACCGTTACGCGACCGACAGCGGAGCCGTCATTGAAGAGGTCGGAGAAAAGTATGCGAAGTGCTCCATTGAGCTTAACCCCATGCATCGTAATGCAGTCGGCGGAGTGATGGGAGCGGTTTATTATACGCTTGCGGATTTTGCTTTTGCCGTGGCAACAAATGCCGAGGTGCCGGGAACAGTATCGTTAGATGCGAACATCACTTTCCTGCGCAGCTGCAGGGGAAAGAAATTAATCTGCGAGGCACATTGTATTCGTGACGGCAAAACGACCTGCTACTATGAAATGCCGATTACCGATGAAAACGGTACTCTCCTGACCATGGTGCATATTACAGGATATAAAACGGGTAAATAAACAAAAATGAAACTACCTTTGTCGTTTGAAAACCGAATGAAGGAATTACTCGGCACGGAATACGAAGCCTTCGAAAAAGCTTTCTGCAAAGACGAGGATGCGGCCAAAGGGATCCGCATTTCCGAAATGCGTTTGGCGGATTCCGCTGACAGCGGAGACGAAATCCGGGCTTTATATACGAACGGACGGATTCCCTGGAGTACGAACGGATATTATGTGAAAGAGGATTCAAGTCCCGGGAAGAGTATTTATCATGAAGCGGGAGCATTTTACATGCAGGAGCCTTCGGCCATGATCACGGCGGCCATTGCTGATGCAAAGCCCGGTGAAAAGGTGCTTGATCTGTGTGCGGCGCCCGGCGGTAAAGCAACGGCGCTCGGTGATGCGCTGGCGGAAGAAGGGATTTTGATTGCAAACGAAATCCATCCGTCCCGCGTGAAAATTTTATCGGAAAATATTGAGCGTATGGGAATCTCCAATGCGCTTGTTTTGAATGAAACACCGGAGAAAATCGCAAGCCTTTTCCCGGAGTATTTCGATCTTGTGATCGTGGATGCCCCCTGCTCCGGAGAAGGAATGTTTCGTAAAGAAGAAGCGGCACTTTCCGAGTGGAGCGAAGAAAATGTAAGTATGTGCGCCGAACGCCAGAAAGAAATCCTGCGCAAGGCTGTAAAGTGTATCACTCCCGGCGGACGAATGGTGTATTCCACCTGTACCTTTGCACCGGCGGAAGATGAAGAAAATATTGCGTGGCTGTTAAAAGAATATAACGAACTACGCTTGACGGACATTCCTGCAAAGATCCGGGATAAAGTATCACCGGCTCTTTCCATCTGTGGCGAAGAAATTGCATCGAAATGTGTGCGGATCTGGCCGCATAAGCAGGGCGGGGAAGGGCATTTTGCCGCACTTCTTATAAAAGACGGATTTGCGGATACGGAATCTGTCGAAGAAGGTAACGCTGAGTCGAAGAATGAGCGTGAAAAGGAATTCAAACGCGGCAAGAATATTGCCTTAAGCCGCGAGCAGAGAGAAAGTTTTGAAACTTTTGCCAAAGAATGCCTGACGAAAGAAGGGCAGGAACGTTTCAAAGAAGTCCTTACCTATTCGCCGAAAGATACCAAAGTGGCATTCCTCTTCGGGGAGAATCTCTACATTGAACCGTTTTATTTCCCGGGGAAGGGCGTTAAAATCGAACGCGCCGGATTACACTTAGGAACCTTTGCAAAAAACCGCTTTGAACCATCACTGGCACTTGCCAGAGCGCTTCGTGCCGGCGAGTTTGCAAATGATGTGGAAGTTTCCGAGGAGCAGGCCAAAGCCTATTTCAGAGGGGACCCGATCCGCGATGCGGATCCTGTACTGAAGGGCTGGGTTCGCCTTCTGGTGAACGGCTATGCCCTGGGATTCGGCAAAGCATCCGGCGGAACCATCAAAAACCATTATCCCAAGGGACTCAGAAAAGACCTCTAAATCGCATATATACTTGTAAAAATCCGCATAATTGGTTAAAATGTAATGGAATATTGCCCGATGGAGTGAAATGGGGCGATTTTTCCATGGGAGAATATGAAAGTATGAAAGTTAAAGTTTACATCGACGGAAGTGAAGGAACGACCGGTCTTCGGATCAATGAACGCTTCGAAGGACGCGATGATATAGAACTTCTTCATATTTCCTCCGAGCTTCGCAAGGACCCGGAGGAGCGCAGAAAGTTCATCAATGCCTCCGACATTACTTTTCTTTGTCTGCCGGATGCGGCAGCAATCGAAGCTGTCGGTTTGGTCGATCCGGACAATCACCATACGGTCATCATCGATGCGTCCACCGCACACAGAACCGAACCCGGCTGGGCTTACGGCCTTCCGGAACTCGGCGACGAATTCCGGAAGAAAATCATTCTCGGCAAGCGTATCGCCGTACCGGGCTGCTATGCTTCGGGCTTTCTGATGGATGTCTATCCTTTGATCAAAATGGGCTTTATCGGAAACGACTATCCGGTCTGCGTGAATGCACTTTCCGGTTATTCCGGAGCCGGCAAAAAAGCGATTGCCGTATACGAATCCGAGGATAAACCGCAGGAATTCAATTCCCCCAGAATGTATGCGCTTTCCCAGCAGCATAAGCATTTAAAGGAAATGAAAGCGATTGCCGGTTTAAAGACCGAACCGTTATTCGTTCCCGTTGTGGACGACTATTACAGCGGTATGATCGTAACCTTCCCCATCTATACCAACCTGATGAAGAAGAAAGTTACACCGAAGGAACTTCAGGAAGCGCTGGAAGATTTCTATAAAGGACAGAAGTTCATTCATGTAATGCCGTTCGGTGCGGAAGCGGAACTGAACAATTTCTTCCATGCAAATTACTATTCCGGAAGAGATGATGCAATCATCTATGTGACCGGAAATGAAGACAGAATTTTAGTCACTTCGATTTTTGATAATTTAGGCAAAGGCGCATCGGGCGCGGCTATCCAGTGTATGAACATACACCTCGGACTTCCCGAAGAAAAAGGACTTTGCTTATAATACCCGGAGGTTGAGATGATTTATATTTTAATGTGTTTGGGACTGCTCAGCGCAGGAGGATTTGCATTCCTAAGCCGTTGGTTTACAAACTGGCATTGGTATTATCTGCCGATCATGTTTGCATTGTGGGTCGGATTTTTCCTGGCATGGTCCGTTCTGTATCTGCTTATCGCATTTATTGTCGGAGCAATCTGTAACATCAAGAAAAAGGAATACCCGGTAAACGGTTTCTTCCAGAATTATGTCAGAGCGACGATGAATTATATTCTTTTCTTTACCAATACATCCGTAAAGGTGGAAGGTATCGAACAGATTCCGAAGGATCAGAAATGCCTGCTTGTTGCAAACCATTTATCCAATTACGACCCGATTTCGGTTATGACACATATTCCGCTTCGTCCGCTCATATTTATTTCCAAGCCGGAGAATTTTAATCTTCCGGTAGCCGGCGGACTTGTAAGACGTGCCGGATTCATGGCCATCGACAGAGACCATGTAAAGAATGCCATCATTACGATCAACAAAGCGGCCGAACGCATTAGAAACGGCGAGACCAGCGTGTTCATTTTCCCGGAAGGAACCAGAAATCGTACGGACGAGAAACTGCTCGAGTTTAAAAATGGCGCATTCAAAATCGCAATCAAGGCGAAATGCCCGCTGGTTGTTCTGGCAATCAAAAACACCAATCTGGTAAAGAAGCGCACACCGTTTAAGCATACGACGGTTACTTTAAAGGTTGTGGATGTGATTCCGGCGGAGAGAGTTGCGGTATCAAAGACTGCGGAACTTTCCGAAGAAGTAAGAGAGAAGATTTTGGCTGCACTTTAAGATGCGGCTTTATGGGGTAACAACAAAACAAAGGAGGGGGCAGCATGAACTATATTCTTTACAACAATTTGGCCAACAACGGCGCGGGAGAGACATGGGCAGACAAGCTTCTTGAAACACTTGGCGGTAAAGTTGGCGAAGGATATGAGAAAACTACACTCGTAGGATTAAATCTGCCTGAGTTTCTGGCAAAAGTAACGTCGGAGGATACCATTTATCTGGTGGGCGGTGACGGAACCATCAATCGTTTTGCCAATGACGCCGACGGAATAGAAATTCCCTGTCCCGTACTTTTCATCTCAGGCGGAACCGGAAACGATTTCTTAAAGGATATCGTGGAAAATTATCATTCGGAAGGATATACGGACATCCGTGAGTTTATTACCAACCTTCCGACCATCAAAGTAAAAGACATCACCTGCCATTTCTTAAACGGTATCGGTTACGGCATTGACGGTATGTGCTGTGAGGTGGCCGATCAGATGAAGGCGGCAGGCAAAGAAAAGATAAATTATACCGGCCTTACGATCAAGCTTTTGTTATTTAAATATAAATGCCCGACCGCAACGATAACCATCGACGACGGAGAGGAGAAAACCTTCCATAAAGTCTGGCTGGCATCCACAATGAACGGACGTTACTACGGCGGCGGCATGAAGGTTGCTCCCGATCAGGACAGAAAGGGAAATGATTTAACCTGTGTTATCTGGCATGGTTCCGGAAAGATCAGCACCCTTGCAACTTTCCCTAAGATTTTCGAAGGAAAGCATGTTGAGAAAACGAAAATGATTACGGTAATGAAAGCAAAGAAAGTGAAAGTCAAATTTGACATTCCCACGGCGATGCAGATTGACGGCGACACCGTGCTGGGCGTTTCGGAATACGAAGCCTGGAAATAAAAATATAAAAGGCCGGCTGCGAAAGCAGCCGGTTTTTCGGCATACGGAGGAAATATGGAAGACAATAACAAAGAAGAAGCCTCGAAAGACAAAATCCGCTGGAAACCGCTATTGGTTCCAACAATTGTGGCCATTCTCGGAGTGGCCCTGATCGTAGTCGGAGTGCTGATTGTTAAAAACAACCTGAAGAAAACGAAGAATCCGTCTTCCGAACCGGGAAGTGTGATGTCTGTCACAGAGACTTCCGACAAAGTGGAAGATACAAAGGATAAAGATCCCGTTGCTGTCGGTACCACATCGAATGGCATCAACGATACCGGCGATTTTACATTGTATGCGACCGAGTACGAAGGCAGGGAAGGAACCGGAGAATTCAATTACGGAGAGGCTTTGCAGAAAGCAATCCTTTTCTATGAACTGCAACGTTCAGGCGATCTGCCCGATAAGACCAGATGCAACTGGAGGGGAGATTCGGCTCTTACGGACGGCGCGGATAACGGCGTGGATTTAACCGGCGGATTATACGACGCGGGTGACCATGTGAAATTCAACCTTCCGATGGCGTATACCGCAGCACTTCTTTCCTGGAGTTATTACGAGAATCCGAAGGCGTACGAAGAAAGCAAACAGAAAGAGTACGCATTAAACAATATCCGCTGGATTGACGATTATCTGATCAAATGCCATACCGGCAAGGAAGAGTTTTACTATCAGGTCGGAAACGGCGGTTTCGATCACGGCTGGTGGGGACCCGCCGAAGTAATGCAGATGGAACGGCCTTCCTACAAAGTGGACGCCAAGAATCCGGGCTCCACGGTTACCGCGGAGTGCGCAGCTGCACTTGCTGCGGGAAGCGTGGTTTTCAAAGACGAGGATAAAAACTATTCCAAGAAATGTCTCGAAGAAGCCAAGGCATATTATGATTTCGCCGTAAAGTATCAGTCCGACGCAGGTTATACGGAAGCAAACGGCTATTACTCTTCGTTCAGCGGATTTAATGATGAAATTTCTTATGCGGCCGCATGGTTATATATCGCGACCAAAGAAGATCAATATAAAAAAGACGCGGCGGAGTATTTCGCCAAAACCAACCGGGATTACAAATGGACTCTTTGCTGGGATGATGCCTCTCTGGGTACGGCGCTTCTCATGGGAAGAGAGACCAAAGACAAAACCTACACATCTTTCGTTGAGAAGAACCTGGATTATTGGACTACAGGTGTAGACGGAGAAAAGATCACATATACTCCCAAGGGACTTGCGTGGCTGGATTCCTGGGGATCCCTTCGCTATGCATCCACGGCATCCTTCCTTGCACTAACTTATGCAAAGAGCGATGTCTGTCCGAAGGAGAAAAAGAAAACCTATCATGATTTTGCGGTAAGCCAGATCGGATACTGCCTCGGAAGCACCGGCTTTTCCTTTGAGATCGGTTTCGGAGACGATTATCCGAAGCATCCCCATCACAGAACGGCGCAGGGCTCACCTTCGAATAACATGAACGATCCCGCGGAGTTTCGCCATATTCTTTGCGGTGCACTTGTCGGCGGTCCCGATGCAAACGATTCCTATACGGATGAAGTCAGCAACTACGTCAACAACGAAGTGGCGGATGATTATAATGCAGGTTTCGTTGGAGCCCTTGCGGCACTCTATGAAGAGTACGGCGGAAAGACACTGAAGAATTACGGTGCCGTGGAAAACATTCCTTCCGATGAGATCCGGATCGAGGGAAATGTAAACGTAAACGGCGAGAATTTTATCGAAGTCAGAGCGTATGTATATAACGCATCCGCATGGCCCGCAAGAGCACTTACGGATGCAACGCTTTGCTATTTCGTGGACTTGTCGGAAGTCTATGAGGCGGGCGGAAGCGTGGATGATATTTCCGTAAACATGAACTATTCACAGGGCGGAAATGCGACCGGATTAAAAGCATTTGATGAAGCGAACCATATTTATTATTTGCCGGTTTCCTTCGCGGGAAGTGAAATCGCACCCGGTGCACAGGATAAGAGCAAACGAGAAGTACAGTTCAGAATGACATCGTCTTTGGTATGGGACAATTCGAACGATTACTCCTATCAGGATGTGGACGGCTTCGGCGGCGGAGATTTGAATCTTTGCGAGCACATGGCTCTTTACGAGGGCGACAAGCTGATCTTCGGTTCCCTTCCGAACGGGGAAGGCAAGGTAAGCAAAGATACCACGACCAATACCGGAAAGCAGGAGAAGAAGGAAACAAAGAACGAAGGAGATGAAGCCAAAGAGAAGAAAACTTCGACAACGACGGTTTCCGAGGGCGACTTAAAACTTGAAATCCAAAACCAGTCGAACAAAGGAAAAGGCTCCACTCTTGCATTTACTTTGAATCTTACCAATGAAGGAAAGGCAGATATCGATCTTACGAATCTGACGGCGACATATTTCTTCTCCGAGAATAACGTTTCGAAATTAAACTTCTATTGTGACTACGCCTGCATACAGGGCGAGAAGTATGAAGCGATCACCGATGCGGTAAGCGGAAAGTTTGCATCGTCAAATTCGATGGATAAAACCGCAACCGCCAAACTGGACATCACTTTCGGTAAAAAGGTGCTCCCTTCCGGACATACGCTGAACGTACAGGTACGTGTTGCAAGAGATGACTGGAGTGAAATGAATTTTGACGATGACTATTCTGCAGCAGGCCCTGATAAGATGCTCATCAAAAACGGAAAAGAAAAAGTTCTCGGTACGGCACCGTAAAGAACGACAACTGTAGTATAAATTTGGGAAAGGAGGAAGAAAACAGTGAAACAACTGCCGTTTAAAATTGCAGCAGGCGTATTAAGTTTTGTATTTTTCCTCTTTTTCTTCGGCGGAATGATGAACCGCGGCAATACCGACATGACCGTGGAGATGGCTTCTGCCACATATCCCGTGATTTCGTTTCTGTCCGGCAATGAGACCTATAATCCGACGTTCGGATACAGCGTAAGACCGGAGGTTTCACTGCATAAAGAAAACATCACACCGCTCGGTGAGAACCGTTCCCTGGCATTTCAGATTCAGACATATACGGAGGATTCCGTGGACGGCATTTTCCTGGAGGTTCGAACCGGAGACGGAAGCCGCCTGATTGAAGATACCGAGATCAAAGAATATACCTATGAGGGAGATGTCATTAATGTTTATACTTCCCTTAAGGATCTGATCAAAGAAGGGGAAGAGTATTCGTTAACGATCCGCCTTTTGGTGGGCAGGCAGGAACTTTTCTATCACACCAGAGTGATCTGGGATGAGGCGGTTGACGTACTTACCTACCTGGAGTTTACACGTGACTTTACAAGCCGTACCTTCGGTGAGAAAACAGAGTATGAAGAGTTAAAGAAATATCTGGAGAGCAGTTCGAAGGGGGATAACAGTGACTTCGGGCATGTGGATATCCACAGTTCCCTGGAACAGGTTGCATGGGGCAATCTGGAAGCAAAGCAGGAAGGAAATATTGAGGCGGTCTTACTGACTGCCGAGAAAAATATTGCCACGTTAAAACAGGTTTATCTGGTACAGATCGGCCAGGGAGAGAATGCGGAGCACTATCGTGCGGAAGAGTATTTTCGCCTGAAAAAGGGAACGGATCGTTTGCATCTGATCGAGTACGAACGAACGGTGAGCCGCCTGATCTTCGAGGAGGATGATCTGTTCTTCGGGAACACGTTATACCTCGGCATCAGTGACGGTAATCTGCAGTATACGGAAAGCGCGGAAGGCGGAAAGGTAGCATTTGTTAAGGACGGCGTTTTGTATGTGGCGGATCCGGGATCCAATCATTTTGCCAGAGTCTATTCCTATTATGACAAAAGCGACTATAATGAACGTCCGCTTACAGAGCTTCCGAGGCTGAAGATTTTTAATATTGATGAAGAAGGCCGAACAACATTTGCCGTCTACGGATATATTCCGCGCGGACTTCATGAGGGACAGAGCGGACTGCTGGTATATACATTTGATTTTGCCAAGAACACACTGGAGGAAGAGCTGTTTGTACCGTACGGAGGAAGCACGGAGGTGCTGGCGGCCAATCTGGATACACTGCTTTATTTAAACGGTGCGGGAAAACTGTATTTCTATCTGGACGGATGTATCTACGAAGCTAATGCAAGAAGTGCGGAATATGAAGTGATCGCCAAAGACCTGACGCCGGATTCGTTCTGCGTCAACGGTACGGGAACCATGGCTGCATGGACGCAGTCGCATGCTGCTACCGGTGTTAAGAAGATCACTTTGGAAAACTTCGAGACCATGCGACAGACCACAATCGAAGCCAAGAGCGGCGAAGTGATCCTGCCGAAGGCTTTCATGAAAGATGATTTCGTTTACGGAAGTGCAAGGGCGGAGGATGTTTCCGTGGATGCGTACGGAAATGTACTTTTTCCGATGTACAGCGTTAAGATTCAGACCGAAGACGGAACGGTTTATAAAAACTATGAGATGGACGGAATCTATGTGACCGAGTGCACGGTAAGCGATAATCTTCTGACCTTAACACGTGTTAAGAAAGATGAGAACGGGAATTTCCGTGAGACGGATTCCGATTCCATTGTGGACAATACTCCGGACGAAGCGAAAAAGAATACCCTGGAGACGGTGGCAACGGAAAACTACGAAACGGTTTACCAGTTTGCGCTTAAGGAAGAATATACAGGAAAGAAACTGCAAATCATGCGTCCGAAGTTTACACTCTATGAAGAAGACAGAGAGCCTGATCTCGGAGCAGGGGACCAAAACCGTTTCTTCTATGCGTATGCCAGGGGCAGGGTTACGGGCATTTATGCCAATCCTTCCGATGCGGTAAGAAGTGCCTGCGCCGACGGTGGATTCGTATTGGATCAGGACTCCGATTATGTATGGCAGAAAAAGGAACTGCAGGCAAAGAACCAGATCATGGCGATCAAGGAAGCCGGTATTCCGGAAGGTGGATCTTCCCTGGCGGTTGCCATGGAAAGTATGATGCAGTACGAGGGATTCTCCCAGGATGCCGATGCCGGACTGCAAAGTGGTATGGTTCCGGAAGAGATTTTAGGAAAGTATATGGCCGACCGGGAGATCGTCAATCTGACCGGATGTCCTATCGATGTAGTTTATTATTATCTGAACAGGGATATACCGGTGCTTGCCATTACGGAAAACGGCGGCGGAATTCTCCTGACCGGATTTAATACTTCGGAAATCGTCTGGATGGATCCGGCGCGCGGAGAGTTGCACAAAGTATCCAAAGAAGAGTCGAAGAAAGCATTTGAACGCGGAAACAATAATTTCATTACATATATCAGAAAAGCGGACTAAGGATTATCAAGGAGGAATGACATGGAAAGAATCATTACTAGCTTACTGGAAACGGATGCATACAAGTTTTCGATGGGGCAGGCAATCTACCACCAGTTCAGCGATTACAAAACAACATGGAGTTTTAAATGCAGAAACGAGGATGTGCATTTCACGAAGGAAATGGTGGACGAGGTTAAAAGACAGCTCCTTTTGTATACCGAGCTTCGTTTCAAGGAAGACGAACTGGAATATCTGCATAACATCCCCTGGATCAAGGGTTCCTATGTGGATTTCTTAAGACTCTGGAAACCGAGATACGAGGACTTTACGATCACGCAGGATTCCGAGTGCGGACTTACGATCGAGACAAAGGGTACATGGCTTAATACATCCATGTATGAGATTCCGACCCTTGCAATCGTAAATGAAGTATATTTCCGCATGGCTTATGATTATGACCACTTGATGGACAGCTTCCGGGAACGTCTGGAAGATAAAATCGCCAAACTGGAAGCGGGTGAATATGAGCTTGCCGCATTCTCCGAGTTCGGTTTGAGACGACGCCTTTCCGGAGAAGCGCAGGACCTTGCGGTAAAGAGACTCAAAGAAGCCAACATCGGCAATTCCAAATTTGTCGGAACATCCAATGTATATCTTGCAAAGAAGTACGGAATTACAGCTGTTGGTACAATGGCCCATGAGTGGATCATGTGCGTCGGACAGGGCAACCACAAGCATAACCCCGCATACTCCAACTGGTATGCACTCGATGCATGGGTAAAGGAGTATGGTGTGTTAAACGGAACCGCATTAACCGATGCCATTACCACGGACTGCTTCTTAAAAGACTTCCAGCTAACCTATTCCACACTCTTCTCCGGTGTCCGCCACGATTCCGGTTCTCCGTTTGAGTGGGGCGATAAGATGATCGCACATTATAATTCCCTGGGAATCGACCCGAGAACCAAGACGTTGCTTTTCTCCGACAGCCTGGATTTCGAGCGTGCGACCGAGATTAAGAGATATTTTGACGGCAAGGCAAAGATCGCATTCGGTATCGGAACCTTTATTGCCAACGACACCGATGCACCGGCCTTAAATATCGTTATGAAGACGACGGCCTGCAACGGCATGGATGTGGCCAAACTTTCCGACGTGGAAGGCAAGGGAATGTGCAAAAATCCGGATTATATCCACTATCTTGAGCGATGCATTAACTGGCGTATGACACACGCGGACGACAGACTGCGTTAAAAGAGGTCCAAAACCCTCTAAAATACTTAGTTTTCTTGACATCTAAGGGTGAAAACTGTAAAATACCATTGGTATTTTATGCGCTTTGCCCTTTTTTGTGTGTTTTTCGGGCTCTGACGGGCCTAATTTAAGGGAAATGCGCAGGATTGGATAATATATTCCATAAGGAGCAGTGAAATGTACGAAAAAGTCAGTACAGATCTTAATTTTGTACAAAGAGAAAAAGAAGTAGAAAAATTCTGGAAAGAGAATGACATTTTCCGTAAAAGTATGGAAAACCGCAAGGAAGGCGAGACCTATACCTTCTATGACGGACCTCCTACCGCAAACGGAAAGCCGCATATCGGCCACGTCCTTACCCGTGTTATCAAGGATATGATTCCGAGATACCGTACCATGAAGGGCTATATGGTTCCGAGAAAAGCCGGATGGGACACCCATGGTCTGCCGGTTGAGATTGAAGTGGAGAAGCTCTTAGGCCTTGACGGCAAAGAGCAGATCGAAGCATACGGTCTCGAACCCTTCATTAAGAAGTGTAAGGAAAGTGTATGGAAATATAAAGGAATGTGGGAAGATTTCTCCGGAACCGTCGGATTCTGGGCGGATATGGACAATCCCTACGTAACGTATCATGATGACTTCATTGAGTCCGAATGGTGGGCTTTAAAGCAGATCTGGGACAAGGGTCTTTTATACAAAGGATTTAAGATCGTTCCTTACTGTCCCCGCTGCGGAACTCCGCTTTCCGCACAGGAAGTGGCACAGGGATATAAGACCATCAAGGATCGTACCGCAATCGTCCGCTTCAAAGTAAAAGACGAAGACGCATATTTCCTTGCATGGACGACCACACCCTGGACCTTACCTTCCAACATCGGTCTTTGCGTAAACCCGAACGATGAGTATGCAAAGGTTAAGGCTGTTGACGGCAAAGTATATTACATGGCTGTAGCCCTTCTTGATAAGGTAATCGGTGAACTTTTAAATGCCAAGGACAAAGAGGGCAATGCAAAATTTGCTCCCCTTGCAGACGGTAAGGCATATGAAGTTTTGGAAACCTACAAGGGTACCGACCTTGAATATAAGGAATACGAACCGCTTTATGAGTGTGCGGCTGTGGAAACCGAGAAGCAGCATAAGAAAGCATTCTTCGTATATTGTGATGAATATGTAACCATGACCGACGGTACCGGTATCGTACACATTGCACCTGCATTCGGTGAAGATGATGCCAGAGTCGGACGTAAATACGACGCTCCTTTCGTACAGATGGTGGACGGCGCAGGTAAGATGAAACCGGAAACCGGTAAATTTGCCGGCATGCGCTGCAAACCGACCGAGAAGGAAGTGGAAGCAGGAGCAATCGCCTGTGATCCGGAAGTTTTGAAGGATCTGGCAGAGCGAGGAATTCTCTTCGATGCACCGAAAGCAGAGCATGATTATCCTCACTGCTGGAGATGCGATACTCCGCTTATCTACTATGCAAGAGAATCCTGGTATATCAAAATGACCGCCGTTAAGGAGGACATGATTGCCAATAACAATACGATCAACTGGATTCCCGAATCCATCGGTAAGGGACGTTTCGGCGACTGGCTGGAAAATCTTCAGGATTGGGCAATTTCCAGAAACCGTTACTGGGGTACTCCGTTAAATATCTGGGAGTGCAGCTGCGGCAAGCAGATTTCCGTAGGCAGCAGAGAAGAACTGGCAACGTTATCCGGCAATCCGGACAATGCAAAAGTGGAACTTCACCGTCCGTACATCGATGCGGTCGTTATCCCCTGCCCGGACTGCGGCAAGGAGATGCATCGTGTGCCCGAAGTAATCGACTGCTGGTTTGATTCCGGTGCAATGCCTTTTGCACAGCATCATTATCCGTTTGAGAATAAGGATGTGTTTGAGAAGCAGTTCCCGGCACAGTTTATTTCCGAGGCAGTGGACCAGACCCGTGGATGGTTCTATTCCCTTCTTGCGGAGTCCACGCTTCTGTTTAACAAGGCTCCTTATGAAAATGTTATCGTTCTCGGACATGTACAGGATGAGAACGGTCAGAAGATGAGTAAGTCCAAAGGAAATGCGGTAGATCCGTTCGAAGCACTTGAAACGTATGGCGCAGATGCCATCCGCTGGTATTTTTACATCAATTCCGCACCCTGGCTTCCGAACCGTTTCCACGGCAAAGCCGTACAGGAAGGTCAGAGAAAGTTCATGGGTACACTTTGGAATACCTATGCATTCTTCGTACTGTATGCAAACATCGACAATTTCGATGCAACCAAATATGCACTGGAATATGACAAACTCACGGTTATGGATAAGTGGTTACTGTCGAGACTGAATACCGTTGTTAAGCAGGTCGATGATCATTTGAACAATTATCGTATTCCGGAAGCAGCACGTGCACTGCAGGATTTCGTGGATGAGATGAGTAACTGGTACGTGCGCCGCGGCCGCGAACGTTTCTGGGCAAAGGGCATGGAACAGGATAAGATCAATGCTTACATGACTTTATACACTGCTCTTGTTACGATCAGTAAAACGGCAGCGCCCATGATTCCTTTTATGGCGGAAGAAATCTACAGAAATCTGGTATGCTCCATCGATAAAAATGCACCCGAGAGTGTTCATTTATGTGACTTCCCGGTATGCAATGACGCATGGATTGATGCCAAGCTTGAGAAAAACATGGATGCAGTCCTTAAGACCGTTGTTCTGGGTCGTGCCTGCAGAAATACCGCAAATATCAAGAACCGTCAGCCGATTGCGAAGATGTTCGTAAAGGCAGACTTTGTACTCGATGAGTTCTTCACCGAGATCATCGAAGATGAGTTGAATGTAAAGGCTGTTGAATTCACCGAAGATGTCAGAGAATTTACCAGCTATACCTTCAAGCCGCAGCTTAAGACCGTCGGACCGAAGTACG
Organism: Lachnospiraceae bacterium UBA3804; assembly: GCA_002368665.1. Lineage (GTDB taxonomy): Bacteria > Bacillota > Clostridia > Lachnospirales > Lachnospiraceae > UBA3766. The sequence goes on along the minus strand of DFEK01000010.1, from coordinate 61,883 downwards.
GCAAGTCCTTAGGCGGCATTCAGAAGTATTTATCCGAGGTGGACGGAAACGAAGCAATGGATACGTTAAAGAGCAAGGGAAGCCTTGACTTTAATGTAAACGGCGCAGCCATTTCCTTAACCGAGGACGATCTGTTGATCGACATGGTGAAGAAGGAAGGTTTCGAATCCATGGCTGACGGACCGGTAACCGTAGTTATCGATACCCGTCTTACCGAGGAACTGATCGAGGAAGGTTTTGTTTACGAGGTCATCAGCAAGATTCAGACCATGCGTAAAGATTCCGGATTTGAAGTTATGGACCACATTACGGTTTATGTTGCCGACAATGAGAAGATTTCTTCCATCATCAAGGCAAACGAAACCGCAATTTCGGAGAAAGTCCTTGCGGACGAGATCCGATATAATGAGGCATGCGACAACGCAAAGAAGTGGAACATCAATGGGGAAGATGTCCAAATCGGAGTCGTAAGAAAGTAGCACGCCCAAGGCTTTGTGCGTAATAATCGGCGTATGAAGCGGAAAGAAACCACCCGCAACCGGGTAGGTATGGAGGATTTAAAATGGCAACAGCAAAGAAAAGCGCAACCAAGACAACAGCAAAGGCAGCAGAGAAGAAGCCTGTAGCTAAGAAGACTGCAACAAAGGCAGCAGCAAAGCCCGCAGCCAAGAAGGCAGCTCCGAAGGCAGCAGCAACAAAGAAAGCGGCTCCGAAAGCAGCAGCAACAAAGAAAGCGGCTCCGAAGGCAGCAACCAAGAAGGTGAAAAGCTCCGTGCCCAAGCTTGATTTTGATAAAGAACTCTTTAAAAGAAGCGTGCTTTACAATGTAAAGACCCTTTATCGCAAGACCATGGAAGAAGCAACCGACCAGCAGATTTTCCAGGCAGTCGGATATGCCATCAAGGATCAGATTGTCGATCACTGGCTGAAAACCCAGGAAGCATATGAAAAGCAGGATCCCAAGACGGTTTATTATCTGTCGATGGAATTCTTAATGGGTCGTGCCCTCGGCAACTCCATGATCAACTTAACCGCATATCAGGATGCAAAGGATGCGCTTGCGGAACTCGGTGTGGATATCAACAAAATCGAGGACCAGGAGCCTGATGCGGCGCTCGGAAACGGAGGCTTGGGAAGACTGGCAGCATGCTTCCTCGATTCCCTTGCAACCCTGGGATATTCCGCATACGGCTGTGGAATCCGTTATCGCTACGGTATGTTTAAGCAGGAAATCCGTGACGGATATCAGGTAGAGGTTCCCGACAACTGGCTTGCGGACGGCAATCCGTTCGAACTCCGCCGTCCGGAATATACGAAGGAAGTACGTTTTGGCGGATATGTAAGCTGCCGCACCGATGAATACGGCAGAAACAATTATTATCAGGAAGGCTATCAGGCAGTTAAGGCCGTTCCCTATGACCTTCCCATCGTCGGCTACGGAAACGGTATCGTAAATACTCTTCGTATCTGGGATGCGCAGCCCGTGGACTGCTTCCGTCTGGATTCTTTTGACAAGGGTGATTATCAGAAGGCGGTTGAGCAGGAAAATCTTGCAAGAAACATCGTGGAAGTGCTTTATCCCAACGACAATCATATTGCAGGTAAGGAACTGCGTTTAAAACAGCAGTACTTCTTCGTTTCCGCATCCGTTCAGGAAGCGGTTGCGAAGTATATGAGAAATCATGACGATATCAAGAAGTTTTACGAGAAAGTAACCTTCCAGTTAAATGATACCCATCCGACCGTTGCTGTTGCGGAACTGATGAGAATCCTCATGGATGAGTATTATCTTACCTGGGATGAGGCATGGGAAGTAACCACCAAGACCTGTGCATATACCAACCACACCATCATGAGCGAAGCATTGGAAAAATGGCCGATCGACCTGTTCCAGAGACTTCTTCCCAGAATTTATCAGATCGTGGAAGAGATCAACAGAAGATTCGAGGCACAGATCAGGGATCGTTATCCCGGTAATGAAGAAAAGATCAAGAAGATGGCCATCCTTTATGACGGAAAGGTTAAGATGGCGCATCTTGCCATTGCGGCAGGTTATTCCGTGAATGGTGTGGCAAGACTGCATACAGAGATTTTAAAGAAACAGGAACTTCGTGATTTCTACGAAATGTTCCCTGAGAAATTCAACAATAAGACCAACGGTATTACCCAGAGACGATTCCTGCTTCACGGAAATCCGCTTCTTGCGGACTGGGTAACCAAGAAGGTGGGAGACGGCTGGATTACGGATCTTCCCAAGATTGCCGCTCTGAAGCCCTATGCAAAGGATAAAAAAGCACAGGAAGAGTTTATGAAGATTAAATATCAGAATAAGCTCCGCCTTGCCGCTTACATCAAGGAGCATAACGGAATCGATGTGGATCCGAATTCCATTTTCGATGTACAGGTTAAGAGACTTCATGAGTACAAGAGACAGCTTCTGAACATTCTTCATGTAATGTATCTGTACAATCAGTTAAAAGAGCATCCTACGATGGATTTCACACCGAGAACCTTCATTTTCGGCGCAAAGGCGGCAGCCGGATACCGCAATGCAAAACTTACCATCAAGTTAATCAACTCCGTTGCGGACGTGATCAACAACGACAAGTTCATCAACGGAAAGATCAAGGTCGTTTTCATTGAGAACTACTGCGTATCCAATGCGGAAATCATTTTTGCCGCATCCGATGTATCCGAGCAGATTTCCACCGCAAGTAAGGAAGCTTCCGGTACCGGTAACATGAAGTTCATGTTAAACGGTGCATTAACCTTAGGTACCATGGATGGTGCAAATGTGGAGATCGTCGAAGAAGTCGGCAAGAAGAATGCCTTCATCTTCGGTCTTTCCTCTGATGAAGTCATCAATTACGAGATTAACGGCGGATACGATCCCAAGGAAATTTACAGAAACGATCCGGATGTACACATGGTACTCAATCAGCTGATCAACGGAACCTACTCTCCGGACGATCCGGAAAGATTCCGTCATCTGTACAATTCCTTACTGAATACGGAGAGCACTTCCAAGGCAGATACCTACTTCATCTTAAAGGATTTCAAGTCCTATGCGGCAGCACAGAAGGAAGTGGAGAAGGCGTACAACAATCGTTCCAAGTGGGCTGAGAGCGCCATCCTTAACGTAGCCTGCAGCGGTAAGTTTACTTCTGACAGAACCATTCAGGAGTATGTGGATGATATTTGGCATCTCGATAAAGTAGTGCTGTAAGATGAATTTATGAATACCTTGGGGGGAGCCGCCTAGATTTGCATATTTCCCGGCCCTTGGGGGAGCTGCATAGATTTGCATTCACGTCTTCGGGGCGCGGCTCTCGCCTTATTTCACTACGTAGCGGTACATAAGACGCTACAGAACAGCGTCTAAGTACCGACGTAGCTCAAAAGCCCGCTCAGACGTAAATACAAATCTCTCGGCTCCTGCAAAGAGGTAGTAATATATATTTTAGGAGTATTAATTATGATTGAACTTAAGAATGGTGGTGCGTTTCTAGTAAACGGCACCGAATGGGTTGAGGATGAGGCTGCACTGGCAGCCAAAACCGGAAAGAATGTGACGAAGGAAGAGGCGAAGCAGGGTACCATCGCGTATGGTATTTTGAAGGCGCACAATACTTCCGACAACATGGACAAGCTGAAAATCCGTTTTGACAAGCTTACCTCCCATGATATTACATTTGTAGGTATTATCCAGACGGCTCGTGCTTCGGGTCTGGAGAAGTTCCCGATGCCGTATGTTTTAACGAACTGCCACAACTCGCTTTGCGCAGTCGGTGGTACGATCAACGAAGATGACCACATGTTTGGTTTGACCTGTGCCAAGAAGTACGGCGGTGTTTATGTACCCCCTCATCAGGCGGTTATTCACCAGTTTGCACGTGAAATGCTTGCAGGCGGCGGAAAGATGATCTTGGGATCCGACTCCCATACCCGTTACGGCGCGCTCGGTACCATGGCAATGGGCGAAGGCGGACCGGAGCTTGTAAAGCAGCTTCTTAACCAGACCTACGATATCAACATGCCTGGTGTGGTTGCCGTATATTTAACCGGCGCACCCGTTAAAGGTGTCGGCCCTCAGGACGTGGCACTTGCGATTATCGGTGCTGTTTTCGGAAACGGTTATGTTAAGAATAAAGTCATGGAATTTGTGGGACCCGGTGTGGCATCCCTGTCTCCCGACTTCCGTATCGGTGTTGATGTCATGACGACCGAGACAACCTGTCTTTCCTCCATTTGGAGAACCGATGCACAGGTGGAAGAGTTCTACGAAATCCACGGCAGAAAAGGCGATTATAAAGAATTAAATCCTGCGGATGTGGCATATTATGACGGCGTGATTTCCATCGATCTGTCGACAATCAAGCCGATGATCGCAATGCCGTTCCATCCGAGCAACACCTACACCATCGAGGAGTTGAATGCAAACCTTTACGACATCTTAAAGGATGTGGAGAAGAAGGCGGAAGTATCCTTGGACGGTGCGGTTGAGTATACCTTGCAGAACAAGGTTCACGACGGCAAACTCTTAGTGGATCAGGGTATCATCGCAGGCTGCGCCGGCGGCGGTTTTGAAAACATCTGCGCGGCAGCAGACATCTTGAAGGGCAAATACATCGGATCCGACGGATTTACTTTAAGTATTTATCCTGCATCCATGCCGATTTATATGGAACTGATCAAAAACGGCTGCGCCGCAACCTTATTGGAGACCGGTGCGGTATTAAAGACTGCATTCTGCGGACCCTGCTTCGGTGCAGGCGATACGCCCGCAAACAATGCGTTCTCCATCCGTCATTCCACGAGAAACTTCCCGAACCGTGAAGGCAGCAAGCTGCAGAACGGCCAGATTTCTTCCGTGGCACTTATGGATGCAAGATCGATTGCGGCTACCGCGGCCAATAAGGGCGTGCTTACCGCAGCAACCGAGTTTGACGGCGATTTTACGAAGTATAAATACTTCTTTGATGCAAATATTTACGCTAACCGCGTATTCGATTCCCACGGTGTGGCAGACCCGAATCAGGAGATCCAGTTCGGTCCGAACATCAAGGACTGGCCGAAGATGTCTCCTTTGCCTGAGAATCTGCTTCTTAAGGTTGTTTCCGAGATTCATGATCCGGTTACCACAACGGACGAACTGATTCCTTCCGGAGAGACCTCTTCCTATCGTTCCAATCCTTTGGGACTTGCGGAATTTGCACTTTCCAGAAAAGATCCGGAGTACGTCGGACGTGCCAAAGCCGTTCAGGTTGCACAGAAGGCACTGGAAGCAGGCGAGTGCGCAGGTAAGGCAGTTCCCGAAGTCGGTGAGGTCATGGGTGTTGTAAAGAAGACCTTCCCCGATGTCGAGCATGATAACTTAGGTGTAGGTTCCACGATTTTTGCCGTAAAACCCGGAGACGGCTCCGCAAGAGAGCAGGCAGCAAGCTGCCAAAAGGTACTCGGCGGCTGGGCAAATATCGCCAACGAATATGCGACCAAGAGATACCGTTCCAACTTAATTAACTGGGGTATGCTTCCGTTCTTGATCGAGGCAGGAGAGCTTCCGTTTAAGAACCTCGATTACATTTTCTTGCCGGGTATCAAGCAGGCAGTGATTGACAAGAAGGAAGTCATTGATGCATATGTTGTAAAGGACGGCGCGTTAAACAAGTTCGAAATGAAACTTGGTGAGCTGACCGACGAGGAAAGACAGATTATCCTTAAGGGCTGCCTGATTAATTACAACAGAGTGTAATAGAAACAAGATACGAACCCGGGTGGTGCTTTACCGCCCGGTTTTTTTGTTGGTGTATCTTTACAAATATTCATATTGATGATATGATTTCAACACGCACTGTTCAGTGCAGTTCCGGACATTCGTCCAGATTTTTCCAGTTATTTTGTTGCTTGGTTTAATGCATAATGCTATTTTGTCGTTTTTCTATTTTGAAAGGAGGATTACTTTGGATAGAAATATAAATTTGATCAAAGATCTGGATGGTACCAGATTTGTTCTTATTAATGACATAAGATTCAAAGGTAAAAGAGAGGAGTGGAAAGAAGTTGAGAGTCTTTTAAAAGAGTATGTGGGGGAGTTTTACGAAATTGAAGAAACCTGTGAGAAAGTTTTCATCTCTACTGATTTTCCGGATGAGTTTGCCAATTCGGAGAGTAGAATCGGATTAAAGGGGCCTGTGGCGAAGGCAAAGGCAAATGCCTCGCAGATTGTTCCGGAATTAATCCAAATTGCAACCAACAGAGTTTTTAATGAGAATAAAAAACGGAAACATGAACAGGACGCAAAATATGGTTGGTATAGGTACGACGTTCGTTTTGCGTTGCCGGTTTATAATGACAGGTCGGGGAAAGTAGAGAGATATAATATATATAAAGCCGTAATGCTCGTAAGACATGCAGAGGATAAAAAGAAGTATCTCTATGATTTCATAAGTATAAAAAAAGAAGCGAGTAGCCCGCTTGAGTCATAAGACTGTACGGTAAAAAACCCGCTTCTTTCCAAGAATACTATCAAACTCTAGAAGAGATGTCAATAGCACATTCTTTTGAACTCTCTTGAAAAATAAAACTATTTGACACGAGCAGCCTGCTTTTTGATTTGGTTATTGAATTGCATGTCTTTCAATGCTATGATTCTAAACAAGACTGTCTGAACAAATACAACAGAGGATAAGGCTATATGGAAAAAGAGTATATGTTAAGCGGCAAGTTGTATGATCCGAACGATAAGGAGCTTGTTGAACTTCGCATCAAGGCGCATCGACTGTCGAATGAATACAATATGACACCTGAGACAGAGGAAGAGAAGCGGGCGGAGATTTTAAAAGAACTTTTCTCGAAGATGGGAAAGGGTGTGAATCTGCAGGGACCGATTCAGGTGGATTACGGATGTTTTACCGAAATTGGGGATTATTCGTATGCGAATTTCAACCTGACCATATTGGATACGTGCCCGGTGAAGATCGGAAGCAATGTTTTCATCGGTCCGAATGTTTCCATTCTGACGCCGCTTCATCCGCTCAGATGGCAGGACCGGAACTGTTTCTACCGAAAGGACGGTGTGTTAACCGATCATGAATACGGTAAGCCGATTACGATTGAAGATAACTGCTGGCTTGGCGGAAACGTGACCATCTGCGGAGGTGTTACCATCGGAGCAGGTTCCGTGATCGGCGCCGGCAGCGTTGTTGTAAGAAACATCCCGCCGAACAGCCTTGCCGTCGGCAACCCATGCCGCGTAATCCGCGAGATTACGGAGGCGGATACTTTTAACGAATACGAAGGAGAATATGATGTTTGAAACGGTTTATTACAAGGTTACACAGATTGACGGAGACTATGCGCATCTTGCGCAGGTGGATGATCCAAACGCCGAAGACAAGCTTGTGGCTCGTGCGCTTCTACCGGAATCCATTTCGGAGGGCACCGTGGTGAAGTATGAGATGTTGCAGTATATGCTTGAGTAAAGAATGGCGGTTTCGTAAAAGGACGATGCCGTTCATTTATTGGAGACGGATATGTTGAACGAATGGTCTTATGAAAAACAGAAAATGACGGATGCACTGGTATCTCTCGGACACCCGGCGGAACTTGCGGACGAGCTTGCCAAAAACCTCGGAAGCCCGAAAGCTATGTCTAGGATGACATCCTACCTGCAATACGTAAAGCCGGTCAAGGTCGAACTTGTCGTGGACGAAATGCTCGCCATCTGCTCGGATATTCAGAACTGGCGGGATAAAAAGGCAAGCGAAGAAGCCAATGCAAAGTATAATGAAGTGTTGAACAGGGGATTGGAGTAAGCGGTTAATCGGATTCTTTTGACAAATGAAAACCCAGTAAAATCAATATCCGGCGGGCGATTTATTCGCCCGCTTTTCATTTTCTTTGTGCAATACGTAGAAAAATCGCGATTTTCCCGGGAATGTGGGAAATGGGATTGCGGTAGTTTTACGCAGATGTTATGATGCACTCACAAAGGCGAGTTATCTCGCTATCAGGATAAACTCTTATGCCGGGTTCCCGGCACCGGGGATGGTTATCATCCTTTCGGATTATTCCTGCAATTAGAACATATCTTATTGATTATTAAACAGATACTATTTTATATTTGCAATATCACGGTATCGTGATATAATAAGGAGGAAGAATATGCCAATTTTATCGAAATTCTATGGTATTGTAATTCGCATGTATTTTCAGTTGGCGGAGCATAATCCACCACACATACACGCATCATATGGCGGAAATGTTGCTGAAATTGAGATAAAAAGCGGAGATGTACTTGATGGAAGTATTTCTCCGAAAGCATTGTCATTGGTAAAAGAATGGCTTGTTATTCATAGGCAGGAACTTCTGGAGATGTGGGAAACGCAGGAGTTTAGGGTGATTTCTCCATTGGAATAGAGGAGGTGTTTATATGTTTCATAAAGTAAAATCAGTGAATGCTCTTCCGGACTATTGCCTTAGTGTGCAATTTGCTGAGGGGATTACAAAGACATATGACGTTAAACCGCTGTTTAAAATCTGGCCGGGTTTTCAAGAATTTAAGAGGAACTCGGAATTGTTCTACCGTGTAAAAGTGGATCAGGGTGGTTACGGTATCGTATGGAATGATGAGTTGGACTTATCGTGCGACGAGCTTTTCGAAAACGGTAAAAGGGTTGAAACTCCTTTTGACGGCCTTATGGCATTTACCGATGCAACGGAACTATGGGGATTAAATGAGAGTACCTTACGCAAAGCGATTTCCTATGGGAAACTGGTGAATGGAGTAGATGCATGCAAATACGGCAAACAATGGGTTATCTCCACAAAGGCTATGAAACGGGAGTATGGAGAACCTGTGGAAAAATGAACCACCAGGTCCCAAGGGTCATATCATATCTTCAACGTCAGCACATTTAAATCCATGGAATTTAGGTAATTTGATTCTTTAGCCATGTTGCAGACCATGCGGATGCCAATGTTTTTGGCGGGATCGTCGCCCTGATGCTGGTTTACCCAGTCCGTGGGGTCGAACATTTTGCAGTTATCACGAAGCCTCAAAATCCAGCCGTCTGGAGCGTGGATGACGCGGATGTCGAGGCTTTGGCCCTTACCTTCCTCGAAGCCGTAATTAGCGATATTGTTACCGATTTCTTCCGTAAAGAGCGACAGCAGCAGTTGCTCTTTTTTCGTTGCTCCTTTGCCTGCGCAGAAATCGCGGACCGCAAGGGAGGCGGAGGGAACTTCGCTTATGTCGTTTATGGATACTTCGAAGCTCTCGCTTTCCGGAACACCGAAGGTTTTCGGGACAAACAGAAAGTCCTTGATCCTAAACGGAAAGCCCTTCTTATGGATTCCCGCAAGGATAAAGATGGAGAGCATGGTGGCACATTCTCCGATAATAAACGCAAACCAGACCGCATCCGTATCCCATACGCCTGCCAAAGACAGCGCGGGAATGGCGATGAAGAGGAAATTCTGCAGAAAACAGAATACGATGGAATAGCCCATTCTTCGGAGCCCCTGCATATAGTTTACGAAAGCATTGTTTAAGCCGTACAGAATGATGCTTACGGAGTAAATGCGGATTCCTCTGGCGGCCAGAGCCACCATTTCGGCACCGTCTTTATTGCCGAACGCCGCGGCGACGGGTTTTGCCAGGATAAACAGCGGAACGGTAACAATCGCACCGATTACGATTCCGGCAATTAGGGTGGTTTTGACCAGCTCTTTTAAGGAAGAACGGTCCTGTTCTCCCAGAATCATACCCGCAATCATGGAAGTGGTTAAGCCCACGCCGATCATGACGCACTGGGCAAATCCGATGATGGAATTGACAACACCGAAGGCGCCGACGGCGGTTCCGGAAAGCACGGTTGCCACCATGATGTGGTTTAGTGTGGTATTACGCAGAACGGCGGAGCCGTTTCCGACGGCCGATGAGGATCCCGTGGCGAGAATATCCCGTAAATCCGACCACCTGAGGCCTTTAAAGGAAAACTTCAGCAGGATATCTTTCTTTGCAAAGTGGAAGAACAGTATGATAATCGCCACCAGATAGCTGAATGTGGTGGCAAGGCCCATGCCGAGCATGCCTTTTTTGAACACCAAAGCGTTGAGGAGATCGCCTGCAATATCCAGAAAAGTCATGGTTCCGACCGCAATGATGACGCGGTTCGCATCACCGTCAAGGCGCATCAGGGTGTTAAATTCAAACAGCATGATCAGAAGGGGAAGGGAAAACGAAAGCCCCAGCATATATTCGGAAGCGTCTTTCAATAGATAGGCCGAATTTCCGGTTGCGCCGAGCAGAACGGCGATTCTGTCACGGAACAGTAAAATGGATGCTACCAGCAGGACGGATACGGCAACCGTTGCGACCATACATATGGAAAAAGCTCTACGCGTACCTTTGACATCGCCCGCACCGATCCTTTCGGCGCAAATTACCTGGGCGCCGGTGGAGAAAACTCCGCTGAAAACGGATGTTAAATTGACAATCGGCGTTACAAGGCTGTAGGCAGCCATACTGTCGGGGCCAAGGAAGCGCCCGATGACGATTCCGTCGATCAAAACGCCGAGCAAAGCGGCTACGGCGGCAGCGATGAACCCGACGACGGAACCTTTATAGAGTTTGTTGATGATGCTTTGATTTTTTCTCATTTTCCTAACCTCTGCAACAGGTTTTATTTAAATTCATTGTATCACGAATCCGGCGGAAATCAAAACTGCGGATCGGGTCGGAATGCCTTGTATATATAGCGTTTTGACATGTCTCACCCACTAGAAATTGTATGTTTTTTTGTGTCAAATACGAGGTTATTTTATTCGTGTCAGTTCATTTTTAGTTGGTGTAAAACCCCTTTTTTTTCTCCAAAAAGGTGATATAGTTAAGATACAAAAGATAAATGAGTTGCGCGAAAGTCAGTAGTCGGTCAGTTGGACGAAGACGAATCCCGAAGGTTTCGGGAGGGATGCGCCGGAACGAATTTCATCTTTGCTGAAAACTACCACTAAAGATAAGTGACATTGTCTTGTGAACAACATTTCTGTAACAGCGAAGGCGAGAGGAGCGAAGGTCGACAGACCGAACGGAAGCGGAAGGACGACTTGGAAGCCGGCAGGTTGGTGAAAGCAATCGGCACTGCATATATCAATTGGAAAAAGGAAAGAGGAAACCGCATTGGATAATATTATCGATGATCATCGTCAATGCAGTTTCCTTTTTTCATGTCTTTCATCTCTCCCGGTTCGGGAATTGAAATTCCATGTGAAATCCGTTATGATGAGAAGGTGTTCCGGACGGACAATCCGGAAATGATTGGAATGATTTGAGAGGAACAAACCATGGAAATTAAGCCTTACGTCCACAAAGTCCAGTACTACGAAACCGACCGCATGGGAATTACCCATCACTCCAACTATATCCGCTTCATGGAAGAGGCCAGAATCGATTTCATGGCGCAGCTTGGATACGAATATGCCAAACTGGAAGATATGGGAGTGGTTTCACCGGTAACCAAAGTGGAATGTCAGTACAAAGTCCCCACCACATTTGCCGATGAACTTCGCATCAGTGTTTTGGTGGAGGATATCAGTTTTGCAAGACTTCGTCTTCGTTATAAAATGATCAACCAGCGAAGTGTTGTTTGCTGCAGTGCATCCAGCGAGCACTGCTTCGTATCTCCTGAGGGCAAAATTGTCCGCATAGACAGGGATTATCCGGAATTTTTTGCCGCTTTGAAAGAGCAGTCGGAAGCCAATTCCCTGTAAGCATAGCGAAATTTAGAGTATTAACCCGCCAACCGGCGGGTTTTTATTTTTTTGAGGCCAACCTATTGACAACTTTATTTGTCAATGCTATACTCCAAAAATGACAAGGATAATTGTCATAACGACAACAAACCTTGTCATGATGACAATAAATCATGTCAAGGCCTGTGTGCCGGGAGGAAAATGATGAATAACGAAACAAAAATGAAGCAATCCTACAGCAAATACGCGCTGGCGGTTTTTATCTTCGGCGTGGTAGCGACCACGATTCAACTTTTGGTGGCGATGGTTTTGGTACCGGTTTTTAATATCAATACGGATAACGGCTGGTTTTCTTTTGCCAATGTTATTATTCCGTTGTATCTGATCGCATTTCCGATCCTGATTCTGATTACCCGCAACGCGGAAGTCAAGGTGCCGGAGAAGCACGGCATTAAATTCGGCAAGTTTATCGTCTTTGTGCTTCTGATGTTCGGTATGGTCGGCGTGGGCGCCGTAATCGGAACAATTTTGAACTACCTCGTTATGCTGCCCTTCGGTTTGAATCCGAGCAACAATACGGGAATTGTAAAAATCATGATGAACTCCAATCCGGTAATTCGAATCGTGACTGCCGGAATCCTTGCACCCATTGTGGAAGAGCTTATTTTCCGTAAGTTTTTAATTGACAGAACCTACCGGTACGGAGAATGGACAGCCATCCTGACCTCCGGCTTGATGTTCGGTCTCTCCCACGGAAACCTGGCGCAGTTCTTCTTTACCACTTTAATCGGCGGATTACTTGCCTACATCTACATCCGCACCGGCAAAATCTGGTATACCATCGCTCTTCATATGACATTGAACCTTGCAACAAGTGTAGTTACCATGTTTACCATGGAGAACTACCTGTCCGTCGACCCGGAACTGATGAATGAGTATGCCTCACTTTCTTCACAGTACTTAGCCTCCGGCGGAGATCCGGCTTTGCAGCAGAGAATGATGGAAGCAGCTTCACAGGTTATCCCCAAGATGATGCCTTTTATAATCTGGATGGGCTTCTTTGGCCAGCTGGTTTTGGTGGGAATCATTCTTTGGATTGTTTTCCTGGCTAAGAAGAAGTTTACGATTAAGCGCACGGAAGAACAGGTGGAGCACGGCATGCGTTTTGCATGGGGCAATATCGGTATGATTCTTTTTATCGTGTACATTGTAATTGAATTCGGATTGAATTTCTATCAATTGGTGGCAGGCAGCAGGTAGGAGAAAAGTTATGGCACTTAATAACCGTCTAAAAGAGTATCGCGCCAGGATTGGTGTGAACCAGCAGGAACTGGGCAGTATGGTCCATGTGTCACGTCAGACCATCAGCCTGATTGAGCGCGGAGATTATTCTCCGTCGGTAACACTTGCACTGAAACTGGCCAAAGTATTTGACGCCAAAGTAGAAGATCTTTTTACTTACGTAGACGACGGCAAAGGAGAATCGGAGAATGAATAGCGAAGAAAACAGAAGAGAAGAGATCAAAAAAGAAGATTCCAAAAATCTGGCTGCCTTCATCATAGTTCTGATAATTGCCGGAATTGCCGGCGGGTTGATAGGTGCGATGATGATGATCGGCAAAGACCGCGTTCGCATCTGGCTTGATACCGTCGCCAACGATACATTGATGTTCTGTACGGTTTCCGGAGGTTTATTCATAGTGGCGAGTGTCGTTCTTTCCATTATCATTGCGTCTAACTACGTGGCGGCGAAGAAACTTTGGGAGGACAAGGAACATCTGGATGATAACTGGGATAAGATTGAGAAAAAAATTTCGAGAGTCCTGGTGGTGAGTGCAGCAACCTATGTGATTTTATATGCGCTTTACGGTTGCACGGCATATAACCTGGCCGGGAATATAAATGAATCTTTCCAAACAGCGAGCGGTATGCCCGGAATTTACGCATATGTATTGGCTGCAGTAACCGTGCAGATGTTTGTATGTATCTTTTTCAACCTTTCATTCCAAAAGAAAGCTGTGAATCTGGAGAAACTTTTGAATCCGGAGAAAAAGGGAAGCGTATACGATTTCCGATTCGCAAAGAAGTGGTATGAAAGCCTTGATGAAGCGGAAAGATTGAAGGTCGGCATCGCAAGTTACAGGGCATACAGCATTGTAAACCGAACCTGTCTGGTGATGATGATTGTGACAATTCTCCTGGGTATGATTGTTAAAATTACCGTTTTACCCGTATTCATCATTGCAACCCTTTGGCTGATCCAGATACTGTCGTTCGGCCTGGAAAGTTTGAAAAACAGTACTCCCACGGCAGCAAAATAAGGAAAATACAATATATTTTTAACATGAAAAAACCACGGAACTTATCCGTGGTTTTTAATTGATTTTTCAACGAGTGAGCGTTTCATCATCACCTGATGGGAACAGCCCATGCATTCTAAGCGGAAATCGGCCCCGACGCGGAGTACTTTCCACTTATCGCTGTCTTTCTTTCCGCAGGGATGCGGTTTTTTCAATTGAATGATCTCACCAATCTCGATATTCATGGATTTATACCTTATTTAATGTTCTGCGATAATTTTAAAAAAATTATAAAAAAATTGCAACCTTTCATTTATCATGCGATTACACCATTGCGGTTAAACTGTGTTATGATAAGTATGGACATGGTTTTTGCAATTTTTTTGAAACTTGGGGGGTATTATTATCAGAAGAGGCATGAAATCAACATTTTGCTTTTACTGAATAAAAGATACATCGCTGGGGGTAACCCGAAAGGAGAAGGTCTATGCCAAAGATTACATATGAAAGTATGGGATATTCGGAGCACCTGAAGGCTCGTGAGAGCATGAAAAATCTCGGTGCGGAGCTTGAACAGATTTCGAAGCAGGACAGACTGAATGTGAATATGCATGATCCGAGAGCAAATTCCAATAACTGTCTGTTTGATTTGTTTGTTATGGCCAATCATGATATTGCATTTAAAGATATCCGGGCTTTTCAGAAGAACGAACTGCAGGGCCATGATAAGGCGAAATATTTTGAGGAATTTAAAAAATTCGTGGAGACCTCGCCCTTACATACCGTCGATGAATTCGGCAGAACCATAAACCATCCGGAGAATGCCAAAAAATGGGGCGAAATGCTTCATAAGGCAAATCAAAAAATCAGTGAGTATAAGCTTCCTGACTGCAATTTGTTTAATCCGAGGGAGTACGGAAAGTATAATGACGAAGTTACATATCTGTCAAAAATAGGAACGGATTATGTTCAGGTTGAAGAAAAACTGATCAATGCTCTCAAGGATCCTGATCTGGCACATGGTTTTGTGGAGGGATTTGGCTCTGTTAAAAACATGAACCAGTTCCATACTAATATATATACTCTGCAGGGCATTATGAACCTGACATTCAAACCGGACGGTAATATTACTCCGGAGAAGAATGCTTCTTTCTTTGCACTGTATAAGTATACTTCCGAAAAAATGCGGCCCGTGTATGCCGGTAAAACCGTAAAGGAATTCAATCAGGCTTATTCCAAAGCGGATTCGTTAACGATCATGAAATCGTATCCGTTTGCCACACAACCGATTGAGTCGTTTTCACCGGAAGACCAAAAGGCGATTCAGGATTATCTGGAAAAGGATGTGCCTCTTCCGAAGAACATTACGGATCAAATAGATGAGATCTTTCAGGCTGCGAATGATGAAGTATACCCTTCTTCCATCGGCTTCAATGTTGAACAGGAATTTGGTAATCCGGATAAACTGAAGACGTTGGAAGAGAGCATTAAGCCGTTGCTGAATGCGGAAACACTTCCCGAAGTAAAGGATATGACGTCGGAACAAAAGAAAGCGGCGCTGGATGGATTTGATTCCACATTTACTCCGGCATATACCTTTAGTTTTACGGTTGTTAATCAAAGCAGCATCGGGAAGGATCCGTTTGACCTGATTAAAATCGGAGATCAGTCCGCTAAAGAATTCAGTGCGGAGAAATATAAGGATGATAAGATTTTTGGCGAAAACACCAAATTTGAAGAATTAAGTGATTCCCAAAAAGAAGAATACATGAAATTAAATATCATGCGCGCCGTGGCGGATCCATCCACAGAAGTAAAGTGCCATGATCTTGAACTCGATGGTCAGGGAAAACTGGTAGAAACAAATGTTAAGTTTTCATCCAAGAAAGTCCATGATGATCTGAAGAAGGAACCTGAATATGTTGCCAAAAACAGGCAGCGCGTACAGGACGCAAAGAATCTATCCAATGAATTGGTAAATCTGGTAAATGAAGTGGACTTCAATCTTCTCGGCCAGGGTTCTCAGGCATTCAAGGATATGAAGAAAGAAGTTGCAGCCTTAAAGAAATTTACGGATCAGAAATTTAACCTGGATTCGAAGAACAAAATACCGCTCAACGTATCAGAGGCACTTCTTGACGCGCAGTATAAGGCTCTTACCAGGATAAAGGATTATTTGGAGTATAAGCAGGAACAGTTTAACAGGGAGCCGAACCGTCGTAATGATCCCAAGCGTCAGGTGAGAGAGCAGCCCCGTATCAAGAACAGTATTAAAATGTTTGACAAGCTTCAAACGGCCTACATAGACAATAAGAAATACGTGATGGAAAGGGAAAACGAACTGCGAACCTATCTCGGGAAAAAACTGGATGAGGCGGAAAAAGAGAGAAAAGATCCGGATGCATCCTATCCCGCAAACATCAAAAAGAGTGTGGACCTGATTTTTAAACTTGACGGAAAACGTTGGGAGGGCAAAGAAGACGGTAAGGCAGTGGAACATTTCAGAAAACTGAATGAAGGATTGAAACTGAAATATACCGATGAGGATATTATGGAAATCGGATTGAATCAAGACCATCCGGGACATGACATCATTCAAAAAGCGTTGAAAGATGAGAATGCGCGTTATGAAAAAGACAAATTCGGTCAGAAAAAACTGATTGAAGAAAAGAAGTATTCCAATAAAGAACTGATTTCCATGGCAGTCAAAGACAAGGGTATCAAGACCAAAGTAAACTGGCCGGAAGTTAAAAGCCTCGAGTCACATAAGACAGAATTGCATGATTTCAGAACGGATCTTTGGTCGCAGCAGACCAAGGAAAGTCTGAATCACAAGGAAATGTATAACGACCAGGATAAAGCGTTGGTACAGGCAAAACAGGCAGGTGTAAAGCAGAATGATATGCAAAATGGACCGAAAAAATAAAGTTGCCATACTTTCCAATATCAATACGGATCCGCTCGTGCGCCTTCTTTCCAAAGAGGAAGGATTGGATGTTTATGCACCGGAAGGGTATGGAGGAGAGCTCGGTGCATTGCTCAATCCTTCTTCGGCTTTGAATGCGTATGCTCCGGACGCGGTTTTTCTGCTGATGGATCAGGCGCAGTTGATTTCGCAGGAATATGATGTATCAACCGCAAAAGAGAAAATCGCACAGTGGTTTCAGGCATTTTCTTCAGCCATAAAACCGGGCGTATCCTATTTTCTTTCCGATGCATATCTGTATGCACCGGATACCGGAATGCTTTCGGGTACACCTGTCCGGCAACAGTTGGAAAACCTTTGGCAGGAGGAGTTTGAACATCTTCTTAAGAAACACCCCAATCTGTATCTTTTTCCATATGGAGATATCATCAGAAGACTCGGGGAGGAAAGGGCTTTCTCGCCGAAGATGTGGTACATGGGTAAAATTCTTCACAGTAATGACTGCCTGAAGGCACTGAAAGAAGAGGTCGTAAAATGTTTGCATCTTCTGTCCGGCATCCCGAAGAAGGTTCTACTGCTGGATCTGGACAATACCCTTTGGAAGGGCCTTGCGGGCGAACACAATATTACACCCGTCGGGCTCGGTGATGACGGCGTGGGAGCTGCATATAAAAATTTCCAGCGTGTGATTAAGTACATGCAGACAAACGGTGTGATTTTGGGCATCGTTTCGAAAAATAACGAAGAGGATGCCTTTGAGATATTGGCAAATCATCCGCATATGATCTTAAGGAAGCAGGATTTTGCCGCATACCGGATTAACTGGGAGCAAAAGGATACCAATATCAAAGAGATTGCCAAAGAACTGAATCTGGGATTGGATTCCTTCGTTTTCCTCGATGATTCCGCAGCGGAGAGGATGCTGATCCGCGAGGCGCTTCCTTTTGTTACGGTGCCTGATCTGCCGGAAAGACCCGAGGATTTGGCGTCTTTTGCGGTGAAACTGTATTTTGATTATTTTGCTTCCGTAAATCTGACCGAAGAAGATAAGAACAAAACGAAGCTGTATCTTGCCAATAAGCAGAGGGAAGAACTAAAGGGAGAGGTTACGGATTATCAAACCTATCTTCGCAAACTGGATATCCGCCTGATTCGTGAAAATCCTTTGGAAAACCGTGAACGCCTGGGACAGCTTATGAATAAAACGAATCAGTTTAATTTAACGACAAAGCGTTATGATGAGAAGGAACTGGCAGAACTTATGGAAGATAAAGGCCGGGAAATCTTTCTCTATCGCGTAACGGATATCTTCGGGGACAACGGAATTGTCGGCGCGGCAATTTTACATTACGGGGAGACTGCGGATATTGAGGAATTCACCTTAAGTTGTCGTGTGATGGGAAGACAGATCGAGAATGCAATCGTACAGGATTTGGAAGAGGCTGCAGGAAACAGGGGATATGATAAGATCCGGGGATTCTATCATCCGAGTGAAAAGAACCTTCCCGTAAAGAATCTGTACCCTTCTTTGGGGTACATACAGATTTCCGATACTGACAAAGAGGCTGTATATGAGTTAAAATTAGGGGAAGCACCGAAGAGAGAATATGTTTTAAAGAGGGAAACGAAATGAGAGAGAAGATCATCGCGTTGATTGAGAATCAGCTTGGCCTGGAAGCGGGCAGTATCAAGGAAACCGACCTGATCGAGGATATCAGGGGCTGGGATTCCCTTGCGCATGTTCTGATTATCGGAGAACTGGAGTCGCAGCTTGGCATTTCCATTCCGCTTGAAGAAGCGATTGAGATCGTAACGGTTGAAGATTTATTGGCCAAAGCCGGCGTTTGATGTATTATTGATGATTGTAAGAAAAAGGGACGGAGCCAAGCTCTGTCCCTTTTGGTGTGCGTTATTTGGTGATTTCCGCGATTTGTTTACGAAATTCTGTAACTGTCATATCAAGATTCGGTGACTCTCCGTCAAGGAACTCTCTTAACATCGCGGATGTGTGATAACTTCCCTTGCCGATTTGGTCTTTTGGTTCGTATTCTCCGGAAGAGATGATATCGATATTCTCCATAAAGAGATTGACTATTTCTTCGTTTAACCGATCGTAGGAAGTGCGAAGTGTCTCGGTATCCTCATCAAAGGTAATTTCCTTCTGAACGATGATTTTACCGGTATCGAGACCGGCCTCCAGCTGGTGAATGGTGACTCCCTTCGGGCTGTTTTCGATAAAACTCCAAAGATTTGGTGAAGCTCCCTTATTCCAAGGAAGATAGGAACAGTGGAGATTTACGATGCGCTTTCCGAGAAGTTCAATGACATCCTTTTTCACGATGTGGCGGTAATTGTAGCTGACTACCAAATCCGGTTGAAAGGATTCGATAAAAGGCACATCAATGGCATTCGGATAAATGGTTACGTCGCAACCCTTCCGGGTCAGCTTGTCATATAAAACCTGGGCGTTATTGTTGTTGCTAAGCAGCAGGATTTTCATCTTCTCTTCCTTACATTGCGAATTACTTATACCTGTCCGTATTTCTTTAAGATGTTCTGAATTCTTGCGGAAGGATTCAGAAGGTCGGAAATGGATGCGTCGTGATTTAAGGTATCAATCAGGTATGCAATATACTTGCTCATGTCAACGTTGATGTACCAGGGACGGGAAAGAAGTTCCGGAGTCTGGTAAACCAGGTTGGTGGTAAGAACTCTGTAAAGAAGACCGTCTTCAAATGCCTTGTCGAATTTCTCCAGACCGTTGGTGAAAAGTCCGAATGTGGTAGCAAGGAAGATACGGTTTGCATTTCTTCTCTTTAATTCTTCCGCTACATCAAGAGCGCTGTCACCGGAGGAGATCATATCATCGATGATGATGGCATCCTTGCCGGATAAATCGGTTCCCAGGTACTCATGTGCAACGATGGGGTTGCGTCCGTCCACGATACGGCTGTAATCGCGGCGTTTGTAGAACATACCGACATTCAGGCCGATGATGTTTGCCATGTATACGGCACGGGAAAGAGCGCCTTCATCGGGGGAGATGACCATCATGTGGTCCGCATCCAATTTGATGTCGGGAACATTCTTTAACAGTGCTTTTGTAAACTGGTAGGTCGGTGTAACGGTTTCAAAACCGTGAAGAGGAATTGCATTCTGTACTCTGGGGTCATGTGCATCGAAGGTAATGATGTTGTCTACGCCGAGAGAAGTAAGCTCCTGAAGGGCAAGTGCACAGTCAAGGGATTCTCTTGCGGTACGCTTGTGCTGTCTTCCTTCATACAGGAAGGGCATGATTACGTTGATTCTGCGTGCTTTTCCGCCGATTGCGGCAATGACACGCTTGACATCCTGGAAATGATCGTCGGGGGACATATGATTGGTATGTCCGCAAACGGTGTAGGTTTCATTGTAGTTGCAGACATCAACCAGTATGTAGATGTCGGCGCCACGTACGGATTCGTTAATCGTACATTTGGCTTCGCCGGATCCGAAACGGGAAAGCTTGGCATCGAGAATATAGGATTCTCTCTGATAACCGGAATATGCAAGGGAGCCTTTGTGCTCGCTTTCTCTTTCGGTTCTCCATTTTACCAGATATTCGTCTACCTTTCTGCCGATTTCATTGCATCCTTTGGTAGGCATCAGTCTTAACGCACCTACGGGGATGGTTTCCAGATTGCGCACTTCTTCGGAATGAGCCATGGAAAATTCCTCACTTTCTGTTTTGCATTTGTTTGATATATAATCTGATGTCCTGTCCGGACAGCGTACAGATTTCAAAATTATTGAACAGTCTTGAGAAGACCCTTTCGGAATAGCGGTTGCAAAGATCTTCTATGGACAGATTGGTCGAAATAACCGTCGATTTATTGGTTAATGAGCGTTCGTTTAAAAGCGTCAGAAGTTCCGAAACCACAAAGGAATTGGTTACTTCCGTACCCAGATCGTCCAAAACCAGTAAATCACAGGTATAAATCAGTTCCGGAGTGTTGATTTCCGTCGGGCTTTTGCGGAAACGGTAATCCGCAATTGCGTTAAATAAGGTCGGAGCACTGAAGTACAGGCAAGAGTAGCCTTTTTTAATGACTTCTTCCACGATGCAGTTCGAAAGAAAAGTCTTGCCCGTTCCGACGGTTCCGTTGAAACAGATATTCCGTCCGCCTTCTCCGAATTCATCCGCGAACGCTTTTGCTTTCGAGTAAGCCTTTTCAAATTGTCTCGCAGATTCCCCGATCTGGAAATCGTGACGCAGGGTGGAGAAGTTCTCGGTTTTCAGTTTTTCCTTAATGTTGCTTTGCTCATACAGACGGTCCATTAATGCCTGTTTAAAACAGTGACAGGTCACTCCGTCAACGAAGCCGGTGTCCTTGCAGTCCGGGCATAGATAGACCGGCTCAAGGTAGTTGATCGAAAAACCGGCGCCCGTAAGAGCCAGTTTCTGCTCACGGGTTTTATCCTCAATTAAGTCATCAATGTGTGCAACGAGCGCGGAATCCTTCCGGATTCGGGCACGGACCTTTTCGGCGGAGAGGGAAATAATCTCCTCTTCCAGACTGCGATAGGAGGGGATGCGTGTATACACTTCCTCCTTCTTTTGGTTTAACAGCCTGTGGTTTTCAAGGCGGCGCGCGTTGTATTCACTCAGTATTTCGTTGTAATCCGAAGTGGAAAGACTCATTGTTTATCCGGTTAAATCAGTTTTCGTTGATAAATTTCTGCAGTGCGGCAAAATCATAAGTGGACTTCTGATAGGAAGCAGGATACGAATTTGTTTTGCACGCCGTATTTGCCTGCTTTGCCTTACGGTAGTTTTCTTCCGCCGTTTCGATTTCGGCAAGCGTACACAGTCCCTGTTCATGCCACTTGGAGAGAATGCCTTCGGCATAAGGAAAACGGTCGGATTCGGTTTTCATGACCGTTCTTTCGCAGGCTGCCAGAACAACTTCCCTGTCAAAACCATAGGTTCCGAGCCAGCGGCTGATGAATTCGGTTTCCTTGATGGTCGGTGTTCCGCTCTTTCCGAGTGCTGCCATGATATCGAATGTGGTGCGCTCGTACCGTGCAATACCATCCTTGGCCTGTGCGGGAGTTTTAATACCCTGCTGGAACCAGGAAACGGCTACGGCTTCGATGTAATTGAAGCTTCTTTTATTCTTGGAAACGCAGTACTGCAGCAGCAGATCCAGCATCTCGAAGTCAAAGGAAAGCTCTTTGTGGATATAAAGAAGGCTTCGAAGGTCGGACGGACTGATGGTCTTGGCAAGATAGGACTCCGTTACGGCAATCAGTTCTTCCGTGCGGGTTTCTGCCTTGAATGCACGAAGGTCATCCGCACTGTAGGAAGGTTTTTCCGGAACCGGCGGATGAGCGGGTACCTTCTTCTCTTCGATGGAGGGTACGATGGAAAGGACAGGGGCAGCAGGCGCTGCGACTGCCTTTTCTTCCCCGGTATCTTCTTTGCGGATGCCGAGGAGTGTGATACCGCAGATTTCGCCCGTTAAATCATAGCGAAGGCGCAGTAATCCCTCTTTCTCCCAGTATTTCAATGAACGGATAACGTCTTTCTCCGTATGGTTAAACGTATCGGCGATATCACCGATTTCAAAAGACGAATCCGAACCGGAATTGCGAAGAAGGTAAAGATACACTTTGATCTGTGCATCGTTTGCTTCTTTCATATAGTGATCGATGAAAACATTGGACACAGCGGTACTTCCCAAGTTTCCATCGCCGGTCAGCATAATGCGGCTCATTACAAATTCCCCCAATTTCTCATTTAAGCATTGTGATTATAGCATAAGAAACGGGAAATGCAAACTAAATTTTATCCGCAAACCATTGATTTTACTGGGTTTTCCGGGCATGTGGATAATGTGCATAAGTCGGAGCGTTTTGACAGAAAACCCTGATTTTTGGGCAAAAAAATATCCACAGCCATTTTTTGCCGTTTTTGGCGAAAAAACTGTGGATATTGTGGATAACTATTGACCGAGGAGCTCTTCGCCTACGCGCAACACGTCTCCGGCGCCCATAGTTATCAACACATCCCCCGGGTTACAATTTTGCAGTAAAAATATTTCAATTTCCGAAAAAGAGTGGAAATAATGGCAATCCGTGCCTCTTTTTACGATCTCTTTCATCAGGTCTTCGGACGAGATTCCGAGGGTATCGGTCTCGCGTGCGGCATAAATATCTGCCAAAACCACATGCTCCGCCATGGAAAGTGCATCGGCAAAATCGCTCATCAGGGCCTTGGTTCTGGAATAGGTATGCGGCTGGAAAACAACCCACAGGTGATTGTGCGGGAATTTCTCCGCTGCGGTAAGGGTTGCCTTAATCTCCGTAGGATGGTGGGCATAATCGTCCACAATCGTAATGTCTCCGATCTTACCTTTGATCTGGAAACGTCTGTCCGCGCCGGTACATTTATCGACTGCGTCAAGAGAGGGCTCCATCGCAAAGGAAAGGGTATCGGCAAGCGCCAGTGCTGCCAGTGAATTATATACATTATGAATACCCATCACGTTTAAGATTACGGGATAGGTGTTTCCGCCGGGTGTATGCAGGGTATAGGACGGATGCCCGGATGCATCATAGGTGATATCCGTTGCATAATAATCGAAAGAATCGGATAAACCGAATGTGCGAATGGGACATTTTACATCTGCCGTGATTTCGGACAGATTGTCGATTTCCCCGTTGATGATCAAAGCTCCGTTCTCGGGAAGGAGAAGGGCAAATTTATGGAAGGAATTGCGGATATCCGCAAGATCCTTAAAGAAGTCCAGATGATCCGCTTCAATATTCAGAATCACTCCGTAGCGGGGGAAGAAGGACAAGAAGCTGTTCGTGTATTCACAGGCCTCCGTTAAGAAGTAATCGGAGTGTCCGATGCGGATGTTTCCGCCGATCGCTTTCAACATACCTCCGATGGAAAGGGTCGGGTCGGTGTCCATGGAAAGGAGAATTTCGGATGCCATGGAAGAAGTGGTGGTTTTACCATGGGTACCGCTGATAGCGATGGAACAGTCGTAATTGCGCATCAACTGACCGAGGAGTTCCGCTCTGGTAAGCATCGGCAGGTTGTGTTCCATTGCGGAACCGAATTCGGGATTGTCCATCCGGATGGCTGCCGTGTACACGACCAGGTCAATGTCGGCCGTAATGTTTTCATAGCGCTGTCCGATGTAGATGGTCGCGCCTTCGTTTCGCAACTGCTCGGTTAATTCGGATTCCTTGTTATCGGATCCGGAAACGGTAAAACCTTCCGAAAGCAGGATGCTTGCCAAACCACTCATACTGATGCCGCCGATGCCGATAAAATGCACATGGACGGGATTGTTAAAATCGATATTGTACATGGTGTACTCCTTTCCCTATTCGATTATAGAATAAACTCCCTCATTCGTCCATATTTGAAGGAAAAGGTTTTTCCGTTCCGTGTCGGAAACGGATTTGTTCAATTTTTCAAGAATCCGGGATAAAAAATAAGTGCCGGTTCGTGATTTTTACCAAAAACGAACGCGTTTATTAGGTGAAAAGTATGAAAAACTAACAGAAGAAAATTAAAAAAAGAGGAAATAGTGGCTTTTTCATAGTTCACTTTTTACAAAAGCCATGTTAAAATTTTCTTATGGAAGTCGGGGGGCTACCATTTTTTAGTGTTACCTTTTTAGAGAGGAAGGCCGTTGTTTGGGGGAAAATAACAGCGGAAAAACACAGTATTTGGGGTACAAAAATATTGTTTGTGAGGTGAAAGCATGATCAAGAAAGAAATGATTGCCATGTTGCTTGCAGGCGGTCAGGGAAGTCGTCTTGGTGTGTTAACTGCCAAGGTGGCGAAACCGGCGGTTTCATTCGGCGGTAAGTACAGAATTATCGATTTCCCTTTGAGTAACTGCATTAATTCGGGTGTGGATACCGTGGGTGTATTGACCCAGTATCAGCCTCTTCGTCTGAATACCCATATCGGAATCGGTATTCCTTGGGATTTGGACAGAAATATCGGCGGTGTGACCGTGCTTCCTCCTTACGAGAAGAGTACGGATACCGAGTGGTATACCGGTACTGCAAACGCAATCTATCAGAATATTGATTACATGGACAGCTTTAATCCCGATTATGTGCTGATTCTGTCCGGCGATCATATTTATAAGATGGATTATGAAGTTATGCTTGATTTCCACAAGAAGAACGGTGCGGAGGTCACCATTGCGGCAATGCCCGTTCCTTTGGAAGAAGCTAAGAGATTCGGTATCGTAATCACCGACGACAACCGTAAGATTATTGATTTTGAAGAAAAACCCGAGAAACCCAGAAGCAACCTGGCAAGTATGGGTATCTATATCTTCAATTGGAAGACATTGAAGGAAGCACTTCTTGCCAAAGCTTCCCAGCCGAATTTGGACTTCGGTAAGCATGTCATTCCGTATTGCCATGAAAAGGGCGCACCGCTTTATGCGTATGAATACAACGGATACTGGAAGGACGTCGGAACACTTCATTCCTATTGGGAAGCCAATATGGAATTGATTGATATCGTTCCCGTATTCAACCTCTATGAGGAATATTGGAAAATCTATACCAAGTCCGATACGCTTCCTCCCCAGTATCTGTCCAAAGACAGCGTAACCGAGAAATGTATTATCGGTGAGGGATCCAGCATTTACGGCAAGGTATACAATTCCATCATCGGTTGCGGTGTTACCATCGGTGAAGGAACCGTCATCCGCGATTCCATCATTATGAATGAAACCCAGATCGGCAAGAACTGTGAGATCAGCAAAGCCATCATCGCAGAGAACGTTGTAGTGGAAGATGAGGTGAAGCTCGGTGTCGGTGACGAAGTACCGAACGAGACGGATCCGCATATCTACAATAACGGATTGGTTACCATTGGAGAGAAATCTGTCATTCCGAAGGGCGTCAGTGTCGGAAAGAACTCCGTTATTTCCGGTATCACGAAAGAAAGTGATTATCCGGACGGATTACTTGGCAGTGGAAAAACTTTGATTAAGGCAGGTGACTGAATATGAGAGCGATTGGAATCATTTTAGCCGGTGGAAATAATCACAGAATGCGCGAACTCTCCTTAAAGAGAGCAATTTCCGCAATGCCCGTAGCCGGCAGCTACAGAAGTATCGATTTTGCATTAAGCAGCATGAGCAACTCTCACATTCAGAAAGTTGCCGTACTGACCCAGTATAACGCAAGAAGTTTAAATGAGCATTTAAGCTCCTCCAAATGGTGGGACTTCGGTAGAAAACAGGGAGGTCTTTATGTATTCACTCCCGTGGTGACCGCCGATAACTCCAACTGGTACAGAGGAACGGCCGATGCCATTTATCAGAATATCGAATTCTTAAAAAGAAGCCATGAGCCCTATGTTGTTATCGCATCCGGTGACTGTGTTTACAAGATGGATTACAACAAGCTTTTGGAATATCATATCGACAAAAAAGCGGATATTACCGTTGTTTGCAAGGATATGCCCGAGAACGTTAACGTAGAGCGTTACGGCGTCATTAAGATGAACGAAGAAAGCCGTATCGAGGAATTCGACGAGAAGCCCATGGTAGCCAAGACCAATACGGTTTCCTGCGGTATCTATGTGATCAGAAGACGTCTTTTAATCGAGTTGATCGAGAAGAGCAACGAAGAGGGCAGATATGATTTTGTTGCGGATATTTTAATCCGTTACAAGGAAATGAAGAGAATCTTCGGATTTAAGATGAAAGATTATTGGAAGAATATCGCTTCCGTGGAAGATTACTATGAGACCAATATGGATTTCCTGAACAAGGATGTAAGAGATTACTTCTTCCATGAATATCCGGATGTATATTCCAAGGTTGACGATCTTCCTCCCGCTAAATACAATGTGGGCGCCGAAGTTAAGAATTCGCTGGTAGCTTCGGGAACCATCGTAAACGGTAAGGTTGAAGATTCCTTAATCTTTAAGAAAGTATTTGTCGGCAACAACTGCCACATTAAAAATTCCATCATTCTGAATGACGTTTACATCGGTGACAATACCTACATCGAGAATTGCATTGTGGAAAGCAGAAACACCATCCGCGCGAATTCGAGATACGTTGGGGACGGTGAGGTTAAAGTGTTGATCGAGAAAACGGCAAGATATGAGGTGCAATAAGTCTTTTTAGAGAAGATATGGGGAAAAAGAAAACGGAGCAATTTGCTCCGTTTTCTTGCTATAAGGCAGGTCTTTTGGAATTGATTTCATATTTCGTTGCAACCATTTGCACATTTTGCGGGTATATATAGAAAGAGGTAGAATACCCCAATTTTACTTATCCGAATCATATATATACTAAAAACGCAAAAAAATCGGGGAGGACATGAATATGCCAACAAAGAAAACAAAGCTTACAGCCAACAATTTAAAACAACGGCCCGGATGGTTTCCGCCGATTCATGACAAACCGGGTAGCAATGGACATATATACGGTGATGAAAAATTTTACAAAACCGATAAAGCCGGTAAGGAGTACTTTCATAAAATCATGAAAGAAAATTTTGGCTTTAGTCTGGTTGCGGATCCGGAGGATGTTAAGAAACGAATCGTTTTGACATCCGATGTGGACAGAGCCGCCATGGATAAGTATCTGCGGAGAATGGAAGAAGTGAGCCAAATGCCGGATTCACCCCAGAAAATAGAGGAGTACAATTTAGCGGCGGGTGAGATGGAATTTAATCTGTATCAGATGCTTTCCAAGGGCAGGCTGGTGTTTATTCCTTTGGGCGAAACCGAACCAAGACAGCTTCGCTATAACCCGGATGCGGGAGAATTCCAGCTTTCCGGAGAGTACAAGAACTTAGAAGAGTTCAGTAAACTGAATGACGCATTTCTTCCGAGAGATAAAAGGGGAAATATCATTACCCAGAAAAAAGAGAATCTTTTGCAACCGCAACATCCCGGTGAGTTTACACTCCGTGAGCCGGTTAAGCCGGCACCGCTTCAGCCGTTTAAAGAAAGACTTCGTGATATGCCTAAGATGAGGGAAGTGAAGCCGCTTCGCGACGAACCGAAACCTCCAAAGGATCCCAGGGAGGGCGGTAAAACAAAGGATGATCTGATTGAAGAGGAATTCAAAGAACTCACTAAGGGTATGGTAAAACCTGAACTGAAGGAGGTCGATATTCCTGTTCCGCGTTTTACTTTCAAAGTCCCGGAAAAGATTGAGAAACCGAATCCGCCCCGTAC
This sequence comes from Lachnospiraceae bacterium UBA3804, assembly GCA_002368665.1. GTDB lineage: Bacteria > Bacillota > Clostridia > Lachnospirales > Lachnospiraceae > UBA3766. Next base: position 33,676 of record DFEK01000010.1, on the reverse strand, counting down.
GGATCTGAAGGAACCGGTGGCTCCCGCGATCGAAAATGAAATCAAACTGCTTGAAGAACAAATGAAATCCGTAAAGGATCCCGTATTCAATTCCGAATTCAAGCGTGTTCTGGTGAAAAAACCGGTTCCCGTAAAGGAACCCTATAAGCCTGTGCTTGAAAGTCCTGATCCACCCGCAGAGCCGGAATATATACAGCTTCAGAAGGAGCCGGTATTTAAGCACCCTCTTCTACCGGATATTAAACTTAGGTATCCGGATTGGAAACCCAGGGAAAAACCGGTCCATCCGGGCAAGGTGCAGTTTATCGATCCGCCTGACGAACCCAGACTTCGTGAAGAACCACAGGAACCGCAAAGACCCGGATTCTTCAGGAGGTTATTAAGCTCTGCAGCCAATCGCCAGTATGAGGAAAGACACCGTGAATGGGAAATAGACCACAGTAGCTGGGTTCAGCAACGCGATGAAATGCCTCAAAGAATGAATGAGTACAGGGCCAGAGTCAGCGAAGTAGAGCGCCTGAATACTGTCGCCATAAATGATTACATCGCAAAGGTGCAGGCATATACCGCCGAATTAGAGTTATATAACGCGGAAATGAAGGAATACGAGCACCAGCTACAAGATTTAGAGCCGGAAAATCAGGTTATCTATGACCAGTTTATGTCGGATCTTCAGGAATACAAGGAGGCCAGAGCAAAACTCGGTGATCAGTATGATCTGGATTATCAGGATTTCTTAACCGAACATAAGCTTTGGGAGGAGCAGAATAAAGAAGATATCGAAAAGAATAAGAAGATAAAAGAAGATTATGAGAATTCTCCTGAGTATAAGAAGTATGAGGAAGAAAAGAATTGGTATGATGTGAATGTGAAGCCGTTTGTTTTCCAGTATGACAAGATCCAGGGAATAAAGGATAATCTTACGAAAGAATACGAAGAGAATCTTGCAAAATATAATGCATATCTCAAGGACGAGGAGGCATATCAGAAAGCTCTTGAGCCGGTTAAAGAGTGGATTGAGGAAGATGACAGGGTAAAGAACGGTGGTAAAGAGGATTATGAAGAAAATAAGGAATCACGATTAAGCGAAAGACTCGCCGCAAACGAAAAGGCCAACCTGGATTATGACAAAGAACTCGAAGATTACAAGAATAAGATGGAGAGTCTCTATGATGTTCACAAAGACCTGATCAATAAACCGGAGCATATTCAGTACGTTAAGGATAAAAAAGAATACGACCGGAACGAGGAACTTAAGACAAAGAAAGTTGTTGTTAGGAAGCAGGTTCCCGATGAGTTAGACTTTGACTTAAATGTTAATTACGATGAATTAACCGATGAAGAGAAAAAGAAACTCGGCGAAAAACTTGATCCGATTCTTACATCCGACAAACAGCCGCTTCTTTCCGAGAAAGTTGTCGAAGATGAGAATAACGAGAAGGTAATAGAAAATGACAATTACGATGCTTTGAATTATTCCGTTGTGGAAGATGAGTTATTTGACGGCATGGACGAAGAGGGACTGCAGCAGGAGGGTAATCAGGAAGAGAAACAGCAGGAACTCGGAGAGGATCAGGAGGAGATTACATTATATGAATATGAACTCCGCAGATTCGAGGCATCTCAAAAAGATCAGAAATACTATGATCTGATGAAGAAACGATATGATGATAAGGTAAAGGAGTTTGAACAGAAGAAGGAAGAAACCGAAGAATGGAACGTCATGCTTGATTTTAAGGTTACTGAGTATGACAACCGTATTCAGGAACTTCAAATGACCGCCCAGAATAATGTGAGCCAGAAACTCAGAACCTATGATGAGAACCAGGTTCGGTATGAAAAGGATCATGAAAAGTGGAAGGAGGAAGAAAAAGAATACAAAGAGGATAAGGCGGATGCAGAGCGCGACTATTCTCTGGCTATGTTCAATTGGAATAACGAAAAAGAGGAATTTGATAATAAAAAAGCCGAATACGAACAAGAGGCAAAAGACTACGAAAACTATGTGAATGCCTATAATACCAGAGTCAAAGAATATAAAGCTGCGTATGAGGATTACTCCAAGAAACTGATCCAGTATAACAATGATGTTAAAATGAACAAAATCATTGAGGAGAAGAATGAGAAATACGAAGAAGAGTATCAGAAACTCGTCGAAGAAAATACGCAAAAGAAAATAGCGAAAGACCCGGAATTATTGGACTATAAACGAAGCCAGCAGGAGTATTTGAACGGAAGTCTTCAGTGGGGATTGGAACTGAATAAAAATGCCACGGTTTCCGAATGGAAGAACGATATGAAGTCCGAGCAGGTAATGGACCAATACTTCGACAATCATCAAAGAAAGATCAATGAGTACAATAACTTTAAGATCAAATGCAAGAATATTAAGGAAGTAGATCCCATTCAGCAGAAGAATTACGAGGAAATGATCAAATACGGAAAATATCCGGAAAAAGCAAGACCGTTCTTCAAACTGCTGGATTTGGAAGAAGAGAAGCTTGATAAAGTGATTGATCATATGGGCCAAAAGGATTTTGAATCTGCCGATAACTTCAGGGATGCTGCGACTTTGAAGATGTACAATAAGGTCGTTCGCAATGAACTGGAGTCGACTTACAAAAATCCCGATTTTGATCCGAACAAATTTGCGCAGTATCTGGATCCGAAATACAAGAGTGATGCGCTGAAGTCCATGCGTAGCGATAAGACTTTGGTAACGTCTCTGAAAACAATGCACAAACAAGAGCTTAACATGGCCAAAAACATTAAACAGGATGTTCCCGAAAGATTCAGAGGCCTGTTTAAAACGGATTCCTGGAAAGTGACCGATCTTTATTCGAAACGCTATGAGAATCTTAAGAAGGATGCCATCGATCCGATAACGAAGAAGACTCATAAGGCGAAAGCAGCCGAGAACAATAAGAATAAACCGGAGAAGAAACCGGTTAAAATGTTCAGCTAGGCGGCAGCTATTTTACCCTAAAGGTTTTCGGACCGAATTTGCGGATTAAAAGACGGGAAACAAGAACATACGGTACGGTAATGACAAGCAGAATCACGGTCAGAATCAGTGCATTCATCGGGATGAAAATCAGCGCGAAATAAAAAAATCCGCTGAGTACATTGAAAAACGTGTAGACATGGTTTTTCACCATATAATCGCCGTTGTAGGGCTGCATTAAATAGTAAAGCGTCATATGACGTACCGAAAACAGAATAACAGAAATAAATATTACGAGTGCGGTAAACAGACACTGCAAAAGGAAATCTTCCCCGCCGGTCAGAAGAATCGTGACTAGTGCGAAGACGGCCATCATAACGGCCGGTATGCAGTTAAGTTTTACCGCTCTTTTGCATCGTATCGTAAACATGCGAAGCAACGCCCTGGGTGTTTTGTAGAAACCATAGTTTAAAAGCGCCGAGTCGCAGTTTGCAAACATCGCATGGGCAAAGGATTCCGTGGAATTAAGCGTAAACAAAAGGAAAACAAAAATGCCCGGATGCCGGGTAAATGCATAGCGCAAGGTCGATTCCGTCGGAAGTACAAACCGGCGCAGTTCAAAGTGTAAATATATGCTAAGAAGTGTTATCGTTATAACCGTACCGATGCAGGCTCCGATGAGTCTTCCGAAGAGGACTTTCTTGTGGCGCTTGATAAAAAGGTCATTTAAAAACTCAAAGCCGCGCTTATCGCTTTTGGCCTCCGCGTTTCCGAAACGTAACTCTTTGGAGTGGCGGAGTTCGTTTTTTTGTTTGGTTTCGGCTACTTTCCGCCTCTCATCCTCCGCAAAAAGGGCTGTACGATAGAGCCCGTAAGGAAATTTCCGGATTAAGAGAATTCCGGGGATCAGTAAAAGTGCAAAGAGGACGATGCCGATTTCACCGATGAGGTGCAGGTTCAGACCGATCACCCAGAAGGCACCTGCAATTCCTCCGAAGAACAAAAGAAAATCAAAAAGTCCGATCAGCCAGGTGTTTCCGGCGATGGAGGCGGGAATCCCTTTTTTGGAAGCAAGCCTTCCGGCTTTCTGTTTTAAGGAGTAGGTAAGCATCATAAAGCCGCATCTTCCGAGGAGAAGTCCCACTCCGGCCAAAGGGATGACAGGCACAAAGAACCAGGGCACTTTCAGAAGCAGTGCTGCGGGAATGCCGAAGAAAGTATAGCCGATCAATGTGTTGACTGACTGGTAGGTAAGAATGGCAAGGATGTATTTCTTGGCATCCATTCCCAAGTAGAATACGGCGTATTTTGCCTCGGCCGTAACAGCAAAGACATTGCCAAACATTGCGATGAAAAGGGACAGGATTACAAGGCCGTACAGAAATGCCGTGGAAGAGGCGCCTTCAAAATAGTTGCCGATCGGAAATGAAATCAGCGCAAGAAGGGCAAACATACCGAGCTTTCCGAAAAATGCTTTGATAATCTCGATTTGCAGCGAAAAAAACAGGGTGATGATTTTGATCGCCCTGACACCGTAAATCCTTTCGGAAATGTGTTTTCCGATAATGGGAAGATGGCGGATTCCGTTTAGGATGGAATTGATATTGATTGTATTCCGGATGCTGAGGATAATCCTTAGCGAGTCAAGTATCGTCCGCATCTTTGAGTGCCTCTATGATTCTTTCTTTAAAATCGCTGTTATCCAGGTTTTCGCGGCTTACCGGTTCCAATTTGCCGTGATTTAAAAGGACAATTTCGTCGCAGAGATCGACAGCGATATCGAGAAGGTGCGTGGAGAAGATCAGTACGCGGCCTTCTTTTTGCTTTCTTAAGATATCTTTCATTTCCTCGGCCACAACCACATCCAGGGAAGTGAGCGGCTCATCGAGCAGCATCAGTTTCGGAGTGGAAATGATGTTTAAAAGCATCTGCATTTTATTTTTGGTGCCGTGCGAGTAATCCTTCATCAGGCGGTCTCTCGTATCCTCGGGAATGCGGACATAGTCCATGTATTCGTCGATGGTTTTGGATTCCGTTAATTCGTCTTTGTGGATGTCCATGAAAAAGCGCAGAAATTCACGGCCGGTTAAGAAGTCCGGAACCGTAGGGGTCGAAAGGACATAACCGATGTCGCCGGCTTTAACCTCGGACTTCGTTTCTCCGTCCATAAAATAAAAAGAACCGTTTTCAAATTCGATGTCGCTGTTCAGGCAGTTAAAGAGCGTTGTTTTACCGGCTCCGTTCCGGCCGAGCAGACCATAGATTTTTCCTTCTTCGAACGTAAAATCCACATCCGTTAATACCGGATGTTTTCCGTAACTTTTGGCCAGATGTGAGATAACGAATTTCACTGTAGTCCTCCCGGGGAGATTGTAGTCTATGTTATTGTATCATATTTTGGTTCCTATAGTTCATTTGAGTTTCTACGAGAAAGTTGTTATAATATTTTTTATGAAAAAAACAGGGAAAATATGGATTCGAAATATTGTCATTTTATTGGTTCTTCCGTTTGCGGGACTTCTGTTGATGCTGCTCGTACACCTTCTTCCCACAGGGAAAATGTTTACCAATGTCCTGAATTCCAAAGACACGATTGTAAAGGAATTCGATGACGGGCTTGTGGTGGACGGTTATCCGGCTACATTGACGGGCGGATTTACCGACAGCCTGATGCTGGAGTTTGCCATCTACAATACGCCGCATTCCGCGGTTCGGCAGGTGATGAACATGTACCGTGCGGAATCCTGTACGGATGGCGGTTGGCGAGCCGGAGAGTCCCTGGTCGATTACCTGGACGGATCACCAAACCAGCACGAAGTAACCTATGCAAGATATTGGCACGGTTACCTGGTAATATTAAAACCGCTTCTTTTGCTTGCATCATTTAATACGATTCGAATGATAAACGGGGCATTTCAGCTTCTACTTTTGTGTCTTGTAATCGTTCTATATACCAGGAAGGGGTATGGAAATATCGCGGTAAGCCTTGGTATCGCAATGCCGTTTTTGATGTTTACTTCATCGTTTACATCGCTTTCCTTAAGCATCTGCCTTTACATGGTATTGCTTCAGTTATTGGTTTTACCGATGATCAAGCCGACCGAAAACAGCGGAGTATTAACAACCTTTTTCCTGGTTTCGGGGGCGCTGACCGCATACTTTGATTTCCTGACCTATCCGCTGATCACGCTGGGATTTCCGCTTGTTGCTTACCTTTGTATGTTGAAGGAAAAGAATACAAAACAGTTCGGAAAGATCGGATTGTCGGGCGCATGCTGGGGCATCGGATATGCGTTTATGTGGGCATCAAAATGGCTTCTTGCAGCTATTTTTGCGGGAGGCGATGTGCTTTCGGATGCAACCTCCACCATAGCGCAGAGAACCTCCGCAATGGACTCAAGAGGACGCCTTGCAGGTTATCTGGATATCGTAAAAGACAATCTTTCACCGTATGCCAACCGCGCATTTCTGCTGTTTATGGCAGCAGCAGTCATCGGGTTGATTATATTTATTGCCGGAAAGGGAATAAAAGAATATCTTAAGACAATAAAGACGGCTCTTCCCGTCATCTGTCTTGCCCTTCTTCCCTTCCTTTGGTGGTTCGTAACTTCCAATCATTCGGGAGAGCACTGGCAGTTTACATGCAGAATTTTCGCAATCACAATTTTCGCCGTATTCGGCGGTTTAACCAAAGGATTCAATGAACGAACGGAGTAAATATGTTCATCATCGCAGGTCTCGGGAACCCGGGAAAAGAGTATCGAAATACCAGACATAATGTGGGCTACAGCGCACTGGATGTTTTTGCGTCCAAGTACGGAATCCGTGTCGAGGAAGAGAAGTTCAAGGCACTGATCGGAAAGGGCGTTGCAAACGGTCAGAAAGTGATTCTGGTCAAACCGCTTACATATATGAATTTAAGCGGAGAGGCCATTCGCGCCGTTTGTGATTATTATAAAATCGACGTCGAAAGCGAACTCATCGTCCTTTACGATGATATCGATCTTGCGGTCGGTCAGCTTCGCGTGCGTCCAAAGGGAAGTGCCGGAGGTCATAACGGAATCAAGAATATAATCGCACACCTTGGTACGGAAGTCTTTCAGCGGATCCGTGTGGGAATCGGCAAGAAACCACCCAGGATGGATTTGGCGGATTACGTTCTCGGACATTTTTCCAAAGAGGAGGAAACGGCCGAGAAAGAGGCATATGAGAAAGTCTCTGATGCGATTTTAATGTTGATGGACGGACAGATCGAAGAAGCAATGAATCAATATAACCGGAAGGTTGCCCTGACCGAAGAGCCTTCCAAAGAAGAATAATGGAATTATTTGATGCACCACTAAGAGAATTGAAAGAGTTTAACGATGCGAAGAATGCCCTGGATCAGGGTGTTAAAAGCATCGAGCTGACAGGTTGCACGGAAAGCGGAAAATGTCATTTCATCCAGGCTTTCGGTGCTCCTTTTGACGTACGCATTCTGATCACATCCGACGATCTGAAAGCCAAGTCCGTCGCCGAAGAGTATACGATGTATGATCCGGAAGTAAAATATCTTCCTGCGAAGGATCTGATTTTCTATCAGGCGGATATTTATTCCAACCAGATTACGGCGGAGAGACTGAAAGTCCTCCGCGCGATTTTAGAGGGAAAGCCCATTACCGTTGTCACCACGTTTGACTCGCTGACCTGCCCGATGGTGCCGCCCGAAGTGTTAAAAGATTATATCTTAACCGTCCGCACGGGAAGCGTGGTTGAGGAGCAGGCATTAGCGTATAAGCTTAGCCGCATGGGCTACGAGAAGGTCCTGAACGTGGAAGAAAAGGGACAGTTCGCCATCCGCGGAGGCATTGTCGACATCTTCGATCTGACGGAGGAAAACCCCGTGCGTATTGAATTATGGGGGGATGAAGTAGAATCCGTGCGCATTTTTGATGTGCAGACACAGCGCTCGTTAAATAAGGTAAAAGAGGCAGTAATCTATCCCGCGACGGAGCTTCTGTTCTCCAGGGAAACCAGGGAAAAAGGCTTTGCCCTGATCGAAAAAGAGGTCAAAAAGACCGTCAAGGTTTTCCGTGAGAAAGCGGCAAACGAGGAGGCGCATCGCTTAGAGCATGAGTGGAAGGTCTTAAAAGAGCAGGTGGAGGAGTTCAACGCAACCGGCGCGCTTGAAGGCTATATCCGCTATTTCTACCCGCAGGCGGGCTCGCTACTTGACTTGTTCGAAGGCAGAAAACGCATTATTTTCTGGGACGAGCCGTCCAAAATCGACAACCATGTTAAAACCGTGGAAGAGGAGTATAAAGACAGTTTTCTGCACCGCATCGAGAAGGGATATGCAATCCCGGGGCAGGCCAAGCTGATCACGCCTTCTTCCAAAGTCTATTCGAGGCTTAAGAACGAGACGGTTGTCGCTTTTACCCAGCTTGACTATGTCTCTTCCAAACTGCCTGTTGAAAAAACATTCGCCGTGGATATGCATCCGATGGCGGCATATAACGGCTCCGTGGAGGAGCTGATGAAAGACCTTTCTGCGTTTCGTAAGAAGGGTTACCGCGTACTGGTGGTTTCCTCTTCAAAGACCAGAGCCAAACGTCTGGCGGAGAGCATTACCGAAGAGGGAGTGAACGCGTTTTATTCGGAGAATACGAACCGGGTACTGAAAAGCGGAGAAGTCATGACCTGTCACGGCCATGTGCGTCAGGGCTATGTTTTTGACGGGATCGGTTTCGTGGTTCTTTCCGATACGGATATCTTCGGAAAAGAGAGAAAACGCAAGGCAAAGAAACAGTACTCCGGCAGCAGGATCCACGATTTCCGTGAATTGAAAGTCGGCGATTATGTTGTGCATGAAAGCTACGGTGTCGGAATATACCGCGGTATCGAGAAGGTTTTAAATGACGGTATTACCAAGGATTACATGAAGGTGGAATATGCCGGCAATTCGAATTTGTATGTGCTTGCAAGTTCCTTTGATGCCATTATGAAATATTCCTCCAAGGAAGGCAAAGCTCCGAAACTCAACAAACTCGGAACACAGGAGTGGCATAAGACCAAGACGAAGGTCCATGAGGCTGTGCTCGGGATTGCGAGGGATCTGGTGGAACTGTATGCAGCCAGAAAGCGCGGTGTGGGCCATCGATTCAGCAGGGATACCGTCTGGCAGAAAGAGTTTGAAGAGATGTTTCCCTATGAGGAAACCGACGATCAGTTGGCAGCAATCGAAGCCACCAAGGCGGACATGGAAAGCGATAAGATCATGGAGCGCTTGATCTGCGGGGATGTCGGTTACGGCAAAACGGAGATAGCAATCCGTGCCGCATTTAAGGCCGTTATGGATGGCTATCAGGTGCTTTTCCTGGTTCCGACGACCATTCTGGCCGAGCAGCATTATGAGACTTTTGTATCGAGAATGAAAGATTTCCCGATTCGTATCGAACTGCTTTCGAGATTCCGCACACCGACGGAACAGAGAAGAACGGTGGACCGTCTGAAGAAGGGCCTGGTCGACATTGTCATCGGAACGCACCGCATCCTTTCGAAGGACATCGAACCGAAGAATTTGGGACTTTTGATCATCGATGAGGAGCAGCGTTTCGGTGTTGCACACAAGGAAAAACTGAAAAAACTCCGTACGGACGTGGACGTTCTGACTCTTACGGCGACGCCCATCCCACGTACATTAAATATGTCACTGGTCGGCATCCGCGACATGTCCGTTCTTGACGAAGCACCCTTAGACCGCCTTCCGATCCAGACCTTTGTCATGGAATATAACGAGGAAATGGTCAGGGAAGCCATCACCAGAGAACTTGCAAGAGGCGGTCAGGTTTATTTCGTGCATAACCGCGTTAATGATATTTCCAATGTTGCGGCAAGGGTGGCAGCACTGGTTCCGCAGGCGCGGGTGGCTTTTGCACACGGGCAGATGAACGAAAGAGAACTTGAGGACATCATGCATGACTTTATCCATGGGGAGACGGATGTGCTGATCTCCACGACCATTATCGAGACCGGTCTGGATATCCCGAATGTCAATACGATCATTATCGATCACTCCGACCGTTTCGGATTGGCACAGTTGTATCAGCTTCGCGGACGTGTCGGAAGAAGCAACCGCGGTGCATATGCGTTCCTGATGTACTCCAAGGATAAGATTTTAAAAGAGGAAGCAGAGAAGCGTCTTTCCGCCATCCGTGAGTTTACAGAGCTGGGCTCCGGTTTCCGTATCAGCATGCGTGACCTGGAAATCCGCGGTGCCGGAAATATGCTCGGTTTAAAGCAGAGTGGGCACATGGAAGCGGTCGGATTTGAACTTTACATGAAGATGCTTTCCGAGGCAATTTTAAACGTTAAGGGCGAAAAGAAGGAAACCGAAGAGTTCGAGACGGTTGCTGACCTTGATGTCAATGCCTATCTTCCTGCGGAATACATAGTCAATGAGCCGCAGAAACTCGAAATGTATCATAAAATCGCCTCCATCGAAGGGAAGGTTGATTACGAAGAATTCCGTGACGAGCTGAAAGACCGCTTCGGCGAATTGCCGCATGCGGCGGAGAATCTTCTGGAAGTTGCGCTTCTTAGGGCCAATGCCAGAAAGTGTTACGTGACCGAGTTAAAAGGCGGGAACGGTAAACTGAAACTCTGCATCAAGGAAGATGCACCGATTCTGGCGGAGCGTATTCCGGATTATTTGAATTCGTACAAAGGGAAAATGAGATATGTCAAATCCGGCACACCCGGCTTTGAGTACCGATATGAAGAGTGCGGTATTACGGAGATTGATGAAAAGACCCTGCTTACCACAGCCGAGAAACTGATCGATGAACTGGGTACTTTGTTTGAACAGAAATAAAAAACGGGACAGCGTTTGCTGTCCCGTAAATTTTTGCATTTGTTATCTGCAGCAGAAGTACTGGTTTCCGATGTGGTCATATACTTCGCTTCCCTGAGGGAACTCTGCCTGGAAGACCAATGTGTCCGGTCCGAGTGCTCCCTGGGTGAGGAGTTCATCAGCCCACTGATAAACCTGTGCGGGTAACTGACGTCCTTCTTCGACTCTCTGGATGGTACGGTAATCATACTGTCCCGGAGCATAAAGTACATCGGCCAGGGTCTGAGCACCGCTGAAATGTGTGTTCAGACGATGGAGAATGACGCTTCCCGCAAGCTTGTGCGCACGCTCGATGGTATCGGGATCGCCTGCGTACCAGGAGAAGAACACGCCTTCTTCGGCAAACATGATCTGTGCCAGAAGTTCACGGTTTTCCATGGTGTAAGCTGCATTGGTGCGGGTGTATACATCCTCTTTTCTTGCAGTGGATGCTGCCTGGTTTTTCTGCTGTTTAAAGATCGTCGTGGTTGCTACTTGTTTCTCGTTTCCAAGAATCTGCGTAGCGGATACGCTGTTTTCGGAAAGAGTAACTTTTCTTGCGTTGTAATTGGCTCCGACGATGACGGATGCACAAATGATGGAAGCGGAGAAGACGATTGCCATGGCGATGTTTTCCTTCTTGCTGAAGGTCTTAACCACACCTTCGCCTGCGCGTCTGCCGAAGATTCCGGCAAAATCCGCTGTCACATATGCGGTTGTTTTCAGTTCTTTTTGAAAGTCTTTAGCGAAGGCAAGTACTTCTGATTTTCCTTTGCCGAAAACTTCTTTGAAAGATTTCATTTTAATCTTGTTATCCTCATTTGCCAATCCCTGATCGGCATGGGCACTATGCCCTTACAGTTTTCACAAGTTTTACTCATTATAACAACCATGCAAGAAAAAAGCAACAAAAACTTAATAAAATGTAACAATTTTGTAACAAATTGGAAAATATTGTGGTTTGTGATTTTGAAAAATCAAAATGTAGTGTACACAAAGATGTAACATTTTATAAGGAAAAATTATTTGTAAACGGGGACAAGGTGGTTTATAATATACTCTGTGTTTGTCTAAGCAACAGTAGGGAAAACGGTGGATTTACGGATCCGTTTTCCGGAAAAGAGGTACAAAATGGAACAGCTGGTAAGCATTCGTGATATTTTTCGAAACAAAGATACCTATTTGAATAAGGAAATCTCCGTTGGCGGATGGGTTCGTTCGAACCGTGATTCCAAGGCCTTCGGTTTTGTAGTCATTAATGACGGTACATTTTTTGAACCGCTGCAGGTGGTTTATCATGATACGATGCCCAATTTTGCGGAAATCTGCAAGATCAACATCGGCGCGGCTCTCATTGTAAAAGGAACGTTGGTTCCGACTCCCGAAGCAAAGCAGCCGTTCGAGATCCAGGCTACGGAAATTGCCGTGGAAGGCGATTCCACTCCGGACTATCCGCTTCAGAAAAAGCGCCACACCATGGAATATCTGCGTACGATCACACATCTTCGTCCCAGAACCAATACGTTTGAGGCTGTTTTCAGAGTTCGTTCCTTAATTGCATACGCAATTCATAAATTCTTTCAGGAGAGAGACTTTGTATATGTACATACTCCGCTGATCACCGGAAGCGACTGCGAAGGTGCCGGCGAAATGTTTACGGTTACGACTCTGGATCTTGCCAATGTTCCGATGACGGAAGACGGCAAAGTGGATTACAGCAAGGACTTCTTTAATAAGAACACGAATCTTACGGTTTCCGGCCAGTTAAACGGCGAAACCTATGCAATGGCTTTTAAAAACATCTACACCTTCGGACCCACATTCCGTGCGGAGAATTCCAATACCACCCGTCATGCGGCTGAGTTCTGGATGATCGAGCC
>DFEK01000010.1:0-20938 GCA_002368665.1 Lachnospiraceae bacterium UBA3804 | reverse complement strand
GATGATCGAGCCGGAGATGGCATTCGCGGATCTACAGGATGACATGATGATCGCTGAGAGCATGATCAAGTACATTATTAATTATGTTCTGGAAAATGCGCCCGAAGAAATGGCATTCTTTAACAATTTCATCGACAAGGGCCTGATCGAGAGACTGAACCATGTGGCAAACTCCGAGTTCGGACGCGTTACTTATACGGAAGCAATTGAACTTCTTGAGAAGAATAACGACAAGTTTGAATATAAGGTATTCTGGGGCTGCGATCTGCAGACCGAGCATGAGAGATACCTGACCGAGGAGATTTTTAAGCGCCCCGTATTTGTTACGGACTATCCGAAGGAGATCAAGGCATTCTACATGAAGCTGAATGAGGACGGCAAAACCGTTGCAGCCATGGACTGCCTCGTTCCGGGCATCGGCGAGATCATCGGCGGTTCCCAGCGTGAGGATGATTACGACAAACTCCTTGCAAGAATGAATGAACTGGGTCTGAAGAAGGAAGATTACGACTTCTACTTAGACCTTCGTAAATACGGTTCCGCACGTCACGCAGGCTTCGGTCTCGGATTCGAGCGTTGCGTAATGTACCTTACCGGAATGGGCAACATCCGTGATGTCATTCCGTTCCCGAGAACCGTAAATAATTGCGATTTATAAATCTGGTCGCCGCCTCGATTACATATATAGAATACGAAAGGTAAGCACTATGGAAAGATTTTATTTTCCGAAGGGTTACGAAAGCCCGCAGAGTATTAAGGATACACAGAAAGCCATCAAGGAAGTCAAGGATTATTTCGAGCATGCTCTTTCGGATGCTTTGAACTTGACCCGTGTTTCCGCACCCTTATTTGTAACTCCCGAAAGCGGTCTGAACGACAACTTAAACGGTGTGGAGCGCCCGGTTAAGTTTGGAATCAAGGAGCAGGGCGATAAGGAAGTGGAAATCGTACACTCCCTTGCAAAGTGGAAAAGAATGGCTCTTCAGAAATACGGTTTTAAGAAGGGCGAAGGCCTGTATACCGATATGACCGCGATCCGTCGCGACGAGGATACGGACAACCTGCATTCCATCTATGTGGATCAGTGGGATTGGGAGAAGATTATCGATAAGTCCGAACGCAACTTGGATACGTTAAAAGAGACGGTATTCCGTATTTACATGGCCATCAAGCAGACCGAGTATTATATCTGCGGAAAGTATCATTTCATGGATCCGTTCCTTCCTGCGGAGATTTCCTTCGTTACCACACAGGAGCTTGAGGACAGATGGCCCGATAAGACTCCGAAGGAACGCGAGAACCTGATCACGAAAGAAAAAGGCGCTGTTTTCCTTATGAAAATCGGTGGTCCCATGCTTAGCGGAGAACGTCATGACGGACGTGCACCGGACTATGATGACTGGAATTTAAACGGAGATATTCTGGTATATTATCCGATTTTGGGTATTTCCCTGGAGCTTTCCTCCATGGGTATCCGTGTGGATGAGGATTCTCTGGCTGCTCAGTTAAAACTGGCAGGCTGCGAGGAGCGTGCCGAGCTTCCGTTCCAGAAAGCCATTTTGGAGAAGAAACTGCCGTATACCATCGGCGGCGGGATCGGACAGTCCAGAATCTGTATGTTCTTCTTACAAAGAGCACACATCGGAGAGGTACAGTCCTCCATCTGGCCCGATGAGTTATATGATATTGCTTTTGAGCATAACGTAAATATTCTGTAATTATAAGGTTATATATGAAGAAGTTATCTAGAGTTTTCGTTCCGCTTCTTTTCTTATGCGGAATTGTCGGTCTGGATCAGTGGACCAAATATCTGACAATGAAACATCTTGCCGGCGGCGGTGAGGTGAAGTTTATCGGGAATGCGGTGGTGTTCAGCTACATGCAGAACCGTGGCATGGCCTGGGGGCTTTTTCAAAATGCCCAGTTTGTGCTTTGCCTGCTTACCATCCTTGCCATCGCGGTCATTGTTTTTCTTTACGTAAGAACTCCGTTTAAACCTGAATATCGTCCGATCCGAATCGCGGAAGTGATGCTTGTCGGCGGTGCTCTCGGAAATCTGGTCGACCGGATCTTTAGATTCGATCCGGCAGAGGGTGGCACGTATTTCCACGGATATGTCGTGGATATGATTTACATCAAAGCCATCAATTTTCCGGTCTTCAACGTGGCGGATATCTTTGTTTCGCTGGCATTTCTAAGCTTTTTATTCCTGTTGATCTTCGTTTATAACGAGGATGAGTTTAACAAATGCTTTGGAAATTTCCCTCCGAGGAAGAAGAAAGAAGCCGAAGGCGAAGGTAAGGAAGAGGCCGAGAAGGCAGTAGAAGAAGAGAAAACAGAGGAAGAATCATGAGAATCATCGACGCACATACACATATATTTCCCACCAAAATAGCCGTAAAGGCATCCGAGTCCATCGGAAACTTCTACGGAATACCGATGCATTCCGATGCATCTCCGGAGAGCTTGGTTCGCCTGGAGGAGGAACTCGGAAGCGAAAGATGCTTGGTCTGCTCTTCGGCACTTGCTCCCGCGCAGGTGGAGAATATCAACAATTTTATTGCGGACGAATGTAAGAAGCATCCGATGTTCATCGGTTTGGCTGCCATGCACAAGGATTACGAGAATTTCGATGCGGAACTCGACCGTGCACTTTCCCTTGGGCTTCGCGGTGTAAAATTCCATCATGACATGCAGAAGTTTAATATCGATGACCCGAAGTGCCTGCCCATTTACGAGGCAATGGAGAAAAAGGGCATGATTTTACTTTTACATATGGGCGATAAAAGATACGAATATACGTCTCCGCACAGACTTCGCGATGTCGCGAAAATGTTCCCGAAGCTTACCATCATCGGTGCCCACTTCGGCGGATACAGCGAATGGGAAGAGGCATATCGTATGCCGAGACTGGAGAATGTATATTATGATACATCAAGCAGTCTGTTCATGTTGGAGCCTGCCATGGCCGTTCGTTTTATCGATCATTTCGGTGCGGACAGATATTTCTTCGGAAGCGACTTCCCGATGTGGAATCCGAAGAAGGAACTGGAACGATTTTTAGCCCTCGGTCTGGACGAGGAAACCAACAATATGATCTTACATGATAACTTTGCCAAGGTATTCGGTCTGAAGGATTAAGGAATGGCACATTATCTGAGTTTATCCCCGGAATTGACAGAACGTATTGAGAATGACCGCAAAGCCGGTCTTCGAAATCCGTATGCCTTTTCGGATGCAGATTCCGTAAGAAGAGATCCGGCGCACGATCATGCAACACTTTGGAGACCGGCTTTTGTAAGAGATATCGAGAAGATCATGCATGTACCGTTTTATTCCCGTTACATGGATAAAACACAGGTTTTTTCTTTGGTGAAGAATGATGATGTCTGCAGAAGAGCGCTTCATGTGCAACTGGTTTCGAGAGTGGCAAGAAATATCGGCTCCCTGCTTGGCTTAAACGTCGATCTGATCGAAGCAATCTCCCTGGGTCACGACATCGGCCACACGCCCTTCGGGCACGCGGGAGAAAAGAAACTGAGCGAATTATATCATGCCTCCTGCGGCAGATATTTTAATCATAATATTCATTCGGCAAGAGTGCTGGATGAGATTTTTCCGCTGAATCTGTCCCTGCAGACCCTGGACGGAATCATCTGCCATAACGGGGAGATGGAGGCAAAACACTACGAACCCGAAGCATATGCGGATTTTGCCACTTTTGATTCCAAGATGGAAAGCTGCTATCTGGATGAAAAAGGCGGCGCAAAGCTTGTTCCGAATACACTTGAGGGCTGCGTCATGCGGATATCCGATATCATTGCTTATATCGGCAAAGACAGACAGGATGCGCTTCGCTTGGGATTTATCGAGGATACGCCGTTTACGGACGGTATTATCGGTTCGACCAATGCGGAGATCATCAACAACATGATCGTTAATATCGTCGAGAACAGTTACGGAAAGCCGTACCTGCAGATGGACGATGAATATTTCGAGGCTCTTTCTTCGGCCAAGAAGGAAAATTACGAAAAGATTTACAAGTCCGAGAAGATGTTAAAAGTCTTCAATGACGCCATCAATCCGATGTTTGAAATGATGTTTGAAGAATTGCTCAAACAGGCCAGGGAGCATGATGAGAACAGCGTTCTTTACAAGCATCATATCCGGTATATCGAAGAACAGACCGCTCCGTATGCGGACAATGCAAAGGACAGAAACGATCCGCCCGCAGAGGGTAAGGGCAAGATTCGAAGGAATAAGATATATCGCGAGAATGCGCCGGAAGATCTGGTGGTGGACTACATCGCCGGAATGACGGACGACTACTTCGTGGACTGCTTCCATAAACTGTTTCCGAACAGCAAATACAGCGTGGAATATCAGGGATATTTTAAAGCATAAACGGAAGGGTTTGCAGACAGCACGGTTTTGTGATACATTGTATATTGCGCCCATGAAAATGGGAGCGAGTATTGGGCAACAAGGGGTTACTATGGATACAAACAATGCCAGCGTACACAGCTGGGAAGAAGTAATACTGATCTATAATTCTGCCATGAAGGAAATGGTAACGAGGCTGGAGATTTTAAGTGACGAATTTCAGCATACCCATTCCTATAATCCGATAGAGCATTTGAAATCAAGATTAAAGACACCGGAGAGCATTGTTAAGAAGCTGCGCCGTCACGGATACGAATCCTCCATCGAAAACATGGTGACTTACATTAAGGATATCGCGGGAGTGCGTGTCATCTGCTCATTCACTTCCGACGTATATACAATCGCCGAGGCAATTTGTTCCCAGAGCGATATTGAGGTAATTTCCGTCAAGGATTATATCAAAAATCCCAAGCCGAGCGGATACCAGAGCTATCATATCATTGCATCGGTCCCGGTTTTCTTATCCGACCGGAAACTGGATACGAAGGTGGAAATCCAGATTCGTACGATTGCCATGGACTTCTGGGCATCCTTAGAGCATAAGATCAATTACAAGTTCGACGGAAACGTTCCGGAAGAGATCCGCGCACAGCTCGTGGACTGCGCCGGCAGAATCCGCGATCTCGATGACCGTATGCTTTCCCTGAACGAGGAAGTGCAAAGAGCCAACGCTCCGTCTTCGAAAAACTAAATGCCAGTACCGCGTCGTATGGCGCGTATCATGGAGTTGTACCCAAGTGGTTGTAAGGGACCGCACTCGAAATGCGGCAGGCCGCGCAAGTGGCGCGAGGGTTCGAATCCCTCCAACTCCGTTTACGGTTTCGCTAATGCGAAGCCGTTTTTCTTTTTTCACAGATATGGTAAAATAGAAACTGTTATTCAGCGTCGTATTAACCAATAACCGGAGGTGATTGAATGGGACAACCTGATAAACCCATTAGGGAAGTATCCGTGGAAGGCTGTGAGGTTCTCGGAAGAGGCGGAAACGGAGCCGTTTACAGACTCGACGACGAGACCATCGTCAAAGAATATTTTAAAGAGAGAAGCAGTCTCGAGAAGATCAACCAAAGCAGGGAAAATACCAGGGCGGCATTTGTGGCGGGCGTCCCAACCATGATTGCGTTCGATCTGGTTCGCGTCGGTGAAAACTACGGTGTTGTTTATGAAATGATCAATGCCGACTCCATGAACCGTGTAATTCCCAAAAATCCCGATAAGATCGAAGAATATGCAAATCTTATTACGGATACGCTGATCAAACTCCATCATACGGAATTGGAAAAAGGCGTTTTGCCGGATGCCAGAGGCAAGTATTGGACGGAAATTACGCAGACAAAGCAGGCCGGATTCTATACGGAAGAGGAAGCTGCGAAAGTAAAAGCGCTGATTGACGCAATCCCGGAGCGGAATACGTTCATTCATATGGACTATCATCCCGGGAATATGATGCTGCAAAACGGCGAACTGATGCTGATCGATGTGGATGATTCCGGACTCGGACATCCGATCATAGATCTTGCCGCTATGCACCTGGTTTATGTTACGGCTGCAAAGTCCAACTGGAAGGCAACCAGTCAGGATATTAAGAAAAAGCATTATGATATCCTTTGGGACCGCTTTGTCAAACGGTATTTCAATACGAATGATCCGAAGGAAATCGCGGAGATCAACAGGCTGATTTACGGTTATTCGCTGCCTCGGTTTATCCGCGGTGTCGCGTGTTCTCCGTCGGTGCCGAATATTCTGCGAAAACCCATCGTTTCAAGTGCCAAGAAAAAATTGTTTTCCATGATAGATACCCTTCATCCGATTCCGTAAACCGATACTTAAGGGAGAAACCATATGGTAAAGAATTTTATATCCCTTCCCGGTGTTTCCAATGCAAGAGAACTCGGAGGTTATCCTGTCGACGATTCCGTAATCAGAAAGGGTGTACTGATCCGAAGTGGGAATCTGGTGAATGCAAAGCCGGAAGCGGTATTAACGCTTCGGGAAACATATCATGTGCAGACCGTGATTGATTTTCGCTCCAAGGATAAGCGAAAGAACAATCCGAACGCGGAAATCCCCGGCGCGGAGAGCATCGGTCTGCCTGTTGTGGAGACAATGGATTATGCGTCCATGCTGAAAAATCTGCTCCACCTTCCGAAACTGATGACCAAGAAAAAGGATAAAAAGGCGGTTTTGGAGGCATCATACGAGTACGGATTGCTCGGACCCGAGATGTATCTTGTCTTTTTGCTCCGTAACCGCGGGAAAAAAGCTTTTCGGAATTTTTTCCGGATTCTTCTTGGAAACGATCCCTCCAAAGGCGCCATTCTCTGGCACTGTGATGACGGAAAAGACAGGGCGGGGATTGCGACGATGCTGTTTCTTTCGGCACTCGGAGCCGATCGTGAAACCATTCTTTGCGATTATTTATACACCAATGAATGTAATGCCGCAGTAATAGAGGAAGTAAAGAAAGAATATGAGTCTTTCGGGATTTCGGGAGATAAACTGAATGCCATGATCTATGCATCCGGAGGCGTGTTTGAACAGTACATGAATCACGCCATTGATACGCTGATCGACAGGTACGGTAGCGTCAAAGGATACCTTCAGGCCGAACTTCGGCTGACGGAGGAGGATTTTACGCAACTTAAGGAAAAATACCTGATCCATTGATTTTGTCCGTTTTTCGGCATATAATAAATGCGTTTAAATGAAAAGGAGATGTACCATGGATAAAGAAAAACAAAGAGAAAAATACGGCATCGCCGGTGCGGTTGCCACAATAATGCAGATTCAGATGTTAGTAGTCGGACTGGCCCTGGTGCTTACGGCATACGGAATTATCGTTTCGTTTGATTCACCGAGCAGACTGATTGTTTATATTCTGCAGGCAGTTACCTGCATTGCAATTCTGGTTTTCGGACTGTTCCATTTCCACAAGAAAGAAAAAATGTATTTTAAGGGTGTGGTTTTCGCTTATGCGGCATTGGAAGCAATCCGTTGTACACTGCTTGGAACCACGGGTGTGGATAAAATTCCCGCATACGCGGCCAGACTGATCATGGTTGCCCTGGCTTGTCTTTCCGTATTGCTCGGAGAACGTCTGGGCGAGAGAAAAGCCAATTTCATAGCAGCATTGATTCTTTTCCTGGAAGCTGCGCTTTATCTGATTTTCGCGTACGCGTTTGCAACGGGAAGACTGATTTTCAAGCTTCTTCCGCTGGTCGGAATTTTAATTGCCGGTTCCCTTTATCTTTTCAATGTTGCGAAGGTAAAACAGAAAGAATATTTTGAGTCGCATTAATTAATATTGTATTTGATCTTCTTTTCTTCCGTCAGTTCCGCATCCGGAAACTGCTTTTTGGCCATTTCGATCAGCTCATCGTAACGCTTGTATTTGATCGAAGATATTTCGTTCTTGGCTTTGGTAATGAATTTCTTCTCGTCCTTGATGTAAGAGATTCCACCCGGAACATATGCCAACATTCCGTATCCGCTGTTGTTCACCAGATAGAGATTGAGGGTATCGGTGAATGCGGTCATATTGTTCTCTTCATCGAATATAATCTTTTTGATTCTCCAGCTTGTAACCAGCGTATTGATATAACGCTGGTTTTCTATGTCATAGAAATAAATGCGGTAATCATTATCCTGGGTAATCAAGGTCTTGGAGTCTCTTGAAAACTCCATGTGGAAAGAATAGTTAGAGTAAAGCGGGAAACTCGTAATTTCGGATAAATCGCCTGTGTTGTAAATATGGATTGCGGAATCACTTCCGTTGATCGCAATATACTTTCCGTCTCCGCTGATTTCTATAGCGGAATCGAGCAGAATATCCTTGGATACGGTGATTTCATCGTTTCCGGTTTCAATTATCTTTCCGGTTGCAATGTCATAGATTCTGAATTCCCCTGTCTGGAAACCGACATAGAGTTTGGTTCCGTCCTGTGAAACCTGGGCGGAAGTTAAGTAGGCGTCCATGTCGATTTCGGCAAGGGTTTCTTTTTTCTTATAGTCTACGATGTCAACGGCGGAGAACGTGTAAATGGCTACATACGGGCTGCTGTCGGTAAAGAAGGCTTTTGAACCGTTTGTCCTTCCGAAAAGCATGGAACCGTAGGATTTTTTATCCACCGTCTGGTCATAAGGATTGATATAGAACATGTTTTTATTGCCGACAACCACGTAGGTATCTCCGTCAAAAGCGGTATCCAGAATACTGTCACTTTCCAGGTCGTAATTAAACAGCTCTTTTCCGCTCGGATCAAAGAAATACAGAATACTTCCCGTATGCGACAGGACATAATATTTACCGGAAGGGTTCGTATCCTCATACATGGTGGCATCGGGCGCATTGGGAAGTTCCTTTTTATCCGGTGCGGAGTTCTTTTTCAGGGAATACAGAAGCGGCGAGTTGTTTTCGCTAATAATGAAACCGTCTATTGCCGGGCAGGCCTTCATACTGGTTGTCGACAGGGTTGTTTTTATCGTGTATTCGGAATAATACAAACCACTGACGGTATCTACGGGAGTGATTTCTCCGTTTAGGAAAGAAAAGTAACCGACATTGCTCTCCGGAAAGAGATAGAATCCGGTAACCGGTGAGGCATGGGAAAATTTACCGAGAAGATTACCGGTCATTTCATCATATGTAAAAGTATCATACTGAACGGAAATGACAACCTGGTTGTTTTCTTTTCCGTCCTTGGTAAATTTACGGCTGTCCAACATGTTGTAAACCGGATAAATCGGTATGATTTCGGTGTCCAGCTCGGTCGACCACATCTTTTTGCCGTCCAGTGTGTAAACACTCAGTAATTCCGTGGTATCGGGATTGACAAAGAAATCGCCGTATGAATGTACCACTGCGAGATTCCGATTTTGGGTATATATCACTTCGTAAACAGATCTTCCGGGAACACTGAAGTCCTTGGTGGCTCCGGTTTCTCCGTCGATGATTGAAAGGAAGGTTCCGTCTTCCCCTTCCTGATGGTAGTGGCAGGCACAGATCTGATTATATTCCGGTGAATAGAACACTTTATCGAAAGAACTTGTTTTCGTATTATCGGTGGTATTGATCACCTTAAATGTACTTAAGTCGATAAAATAGCTGTGCTCGGAATCTATCATGGCTGCGCGTTTTGCTCCGGCGTGAATATCACAGCCCTGGATATAATCTTCACAGTTTATGACATCCAGCTGTTTCCCGTTATAATCCAGCTTCAGGAAATTGTAACCATAGCAGATATAAATGGCATCTTTGTCGGCATTGGCACAGACTATGCTTTGGTGAAGTCCGCCTTCCGTAATGTTTGCGGGAATATTAACGAGTAAAGACATATCCTTGCTGTCCCAGACGGAAACCGTCATGGCGGAGTCAACGGAAATGATCCTAGTTTGGTCGTCGCTGATCCAGAAATTGTTTACGGTGTATTTATGCGGAAGAGTGCGGTCGAAATTGTAGGAACTGCCGTTATTATATGCGTACAGGGCGTTTGCCAGGGCATATTCCGCCTCGGATACATAGGGACGCTCGTCTCCGGGACTCGGAAGACCTGCGATGGCTAAGAGTGCAGCATCTTCGCGTTGCCCCGATTCCATAAGGCGGGTGGATTCCTCCGCATAGAAACGGGACTGGTTTTCCTGTTTCGACTTCAGCTCCGTCATGATCTCGCCGGCCAGTCTGGTACGCTCCTCGGCGAGTGCGGTTTTTTCTTCGGCAAGTTTGGTCATTTTGGCTGCGGTTACAGCGTTGTAAATACCGAAGATTGCACCGAATAAAGCGACGGTTGCCAAAGCGATTCCTCCGATGGTGATGTTACGTCGGATGATACGCTCTTTATGACGCTGGCGTAAGTCATCGTATGTGCAACCAATCAGGGGAGCGGCAAGACGCAGGAATTCCGACTGGAATTTCTGGTTTCTCTCCTTGGGTGTTTTGGCACGGATGTCGGCAGCAAGCGGCTCGACGGCATTTCCTTTGTCATCGGTAAGAAGGGGAGCCGGGAACGAGGTCCAGGGTTCACCGTCGATTAAAATCGCCAGGACATGCTCTCTGTCATGGAGTTCGATGAAGGTTTCGATTTCCTTTAAAACCCAATAGGACTCGGGCGTATCGGGAGAGCAGATTACGATCAGGTATTCCGATTCCGCCAATGCAGCGGAAATATTGTCATTCAGATCGCTTCCGATGGGAAGTTCTTCCTGGTCACGGAAAACGCGGTTGATCTTCTTTTTACCGGTCTTTTTCTGTACGGACTTCGGAATATGGTAAGTCTCCAGAGTTTTATGGAGCTTTTTGGCAATCTCTAAGTCCAAAGCCATATGTCGGTAGCTGATAAAAGCATCGTATTTCATAGTTGATTCCCCTTATTGGTTCCCTTTTCTAGTTTTCTTCATAGCTGCGATAGAAAATGCCTTTCGCAATGATATACACGTCGGAAAGATCGTCGGCACGTACGGCCAGATAATCTCCCGGCACACCTAAATAATATTTGTCCGGATCCCACGAGGTAAAAACTTTAACCCTGTGGTCAAGCTCTTTTGCGTAGATTCCGCCACCGCCGAGTGCGATGCATTTTCTGGCAAAAGGCAGAAGCTCGATTCTGTCTCCGGTAACGGAGTTGACCACGGCGGGAGGATAATCGTCCGGATACTGGTATGCGCTGGAATCGAGGCGATAACTGCTTAAGAAACGGTTCTCTCTGCACGGATAAATTTCTCCGTCAATTCCCAGAATGATATAGAGATCGTCCTCAATAGTTACATCCACATCGCCTTCGAGAGTACGGATCATGACTTTGGTTCCGGCCTCGGCAAGATCCGTGGCCTTGACGTATCCCACGGGGACTTCCTTTTTCTGGTAATGGGTCATCGTGGACATATCCACGGTGTAATTTCCCGCATAAATGATTTCCGATTCGCTGAAGTAGCGACGCATTCTGCTGCGCAGAAGGTTATTGATTCCCTCATCGGAATACTCGATGCCGGCCTCCTCGATCAGTTCTTTCTTCATAAGACCACCGGCCTTGGTCATATGTCCGCCGCCTCCGCCGAAGCCTGCGGTTAAGTAGGCAGCCAGTTCGCTTGCCTTGACCTCTTTGATACAACTGCGGACGGAGAGTTTGATGCCGAAGGGAAGACGGTTGTAGACGATACAGCTGTTTACCGTATCCACTTCGAGGAACATGTCTCCGATCAAACCTAAAATATTCGGATCGCAGGGATGTGCTTCGATGATCCCGTAATGATAGTTGTCATCGTAAACGGCGCTTTTCAGCGCTTCGCCCGCAATCTGAAGTTCTTCTTTGGAAATGTTGGCATTCCTGAAAAGTGTGATATCCGCCTGACGGTAGTCCGCATAATCACGAAGGTCCTTGTCGGCAGGGTGGGAGATTTCGGCAAAATTGCCGGTATCCGTCAGAAGGCCGTAATACATTGCTGTTGAAACATTTTCGTTTTCGTTGATATCGAGGCCTTCTTTTGTGAGCATCTCAAAAAGCACGGTGGAACAGGAGCCGTAATTGCTTCTGACTTCATTCAGTTCCGGAAGGGGACCGCTCACCTGGTGATGGTCGATGGTGGCGATGGTTTCCGCTTCGTGGCGGGTGACATTGCTTTCTCCGTACTGGCAGTCCACGGTCACTAAAAGGTCGGGCTTTTGATCCAGATTTTCCACATATTCCACGGGAATGTTAAGATGGTCAATCATCAGCGCCAGGTTGCTTTTTTTCACCCTGTTCTTGCCGCTGTAAATAAAACGGGCTTTCTGACCCGCTTTGGAGAAATACCACCAAAGTGCATAGCCGGAAGCCAATGCATCGGCATCCGGATTATCGTGGCACTGAATTACCACATCGTTGTAATTACGCAAATCTTTTAAAGATAAAGCCATCACCGTCTCCTTATTTTTGCGAATTGTTTCACCTCTTAATCCGGCCTTGCCGAATTAAGCCCATATACCCTTTTAATATACCAAAAAATCGGGCGATTCTCAATATGTTAATCAATCGGTTTTCTGGTTTTAACAGACAAAGAATCCACCCTAAGAGGAAGGCGAATAGTAACCTTGAAGAAAGTCGCAATTTGTATTATGATATGAGAGGGTTTTTTTGCGATAAAAAGTATTGGAGGTGGTATAGATGAAGAGAATCGGAATGCTGACCAGCGGCGGAGACTGCCAGGCTTTAAACGCAGCCATGCGAGGTGTTGTTAAAACTTTGGTTCATGCCGAAGAGGAAGTGGAAATCTACGGTTTCCTGGATGGCTACAAAGGACTCATTTACGGAGATTACCGTATGCTTTCCGGCAAAGATTTTTCCGGTATTTTAACCAAGGGCGGTACCATTCTCGGTACGAGCCGCACACCGTTTAAGACCATCAAAGAACCGGATGAAAACGGTCTGGACAAAGTCGAGGCCATGAAGCATAACTACTATAAGCTGAACTTAGACTGCCTGGTAATCCTGGGCGGAAACGGAACGCACAAAACGGCCAATCTGCTCCGGGAAGAGGGATTGAATGTCGTAACGCTTCCCAAGACCATTGATAACGACCTTTACGGAACCGACATGACCTTCGGATTCCAGTCCGCAGTGGATATCGCAACCAATGCCATCGACTGCATTCATACAACGGCAGCATCACACAGTCGTGTATTCATCGTTGAGGTTATGGGACATAAAGTCGGATGGCTTACTTTAAACGCAGGTATGGCGTCCGGTGCGGATATCATTTTGATTCCGGAGATCCCGTATGATCTGGACGAGATCATAGCTGCCATCGAGAGAAGAAAGAAAAACAGCCATTTTACTATTATCGCTGTTGCGGAAGGTGCCATCTCCAAGGAAGATGCCAAACTTTCCAAGAAAGAATATGCGAAGAAATTAAAGGACAGCCCGTACCCGAGCGTTTCCTACGAACTTGCGGCGCAGATTGCGGAGAAGACCGGACAGGAAGTCCGCGTGACCGTTCCCGGGCATACACAAAGAGGCGGAAGTCCCTGCCCGTATGACCGAGTATTCGCTTCCCGTCTGGGATCCGAGGCTGCAAACCTGATTCTGAAGGGCGAGTACGGATTCATGGTAGGATATAAGGATCGTGAAATCGTCAAAGTGCCGCTGGAAGAGGTTGCGGGCAAGCTAAAGAGTGTTTCTCCGGATGCACGTATCGTGCAGGAAGCAAAGATGATGGGCATCTGCTTCGGTGACGGATATCTGGCTAAAGAAGAGGCCCCGAAGGCCGCCAAAGAGAAGGAGAAATCCTCCAAGGACGGCAAGGAGAAATCCTCAAAGGATAAAGGAAAGAAAGGTTAAGTTTAAGGCCTGATCTATGTCATATGTTGCATTGTATCGTAAATTCCGCCCGGCTTATTTTTCCGAAGTCAAAGGGCAGGATGCGATTGTCACTACATTAAAAAATCAGATCCGTTCCGGAAGAATCGGACATGCGTATCTTTTCTGCGGAACGAGAGGAACGGGTAAAACCACCGTGGCCAAGATTCTGGCCAAGGCGGTAAACTGCGAACACCCGGTGGACGGAGAGCCCTGCGGAGAATGTGCGGTCTGCAAAGGAATTGCGGCCGGAACGCTTTTGAATGTCATCGAAATCGACGCGGCATCCAATTCCGGTGTGGAGAATGTCCGCCAGATTGTGGATGAAGTATCCTATGCGCCGACGGAGGGCAAGTACAAAGTTTATATTTTGGACGAGGTACATATGCTTTCCACCGGAGCTTTTAATGCGCTCTTAAAAACACTGGAAGAACCGCCCGAATATGTGATCTTTATTCTGGCAACCACGGAAGCGCATAAGATTCCGATTACCATCCATTCCAGATGTCAGCGTTATGATTTTAAGAGAATCAGTCTGGAGACCATAACGGACAGACTCCGCGAGCTGACCGAAAAGGAAGGAACGGATGTCGAGGAAGAGGCACTGCGTTTCGTGGCCAAAGAAGCGGACGGATCCATGCGTGATGCACTCAGCCTTCTGGATCAGTGCCTTGCATTCCATTACGGAGAGAAGCTGACCTATGAAAAGGCACTGGATGTGCTCGGTGCCGTGGATGACGGTATTTTTGCGCAAATGCTTTCTGCCATTACCGAGCGCAATGTTACGCAGGCACTGTCCAAAGTGGAAGAGATTGCCGTACAGGGCAGGGATCTGACGCAGTTTGTCGCAGACTTTCTGTGGTTTTTGCGCAACCTGATGTTAGTGAAAACATCGGATATTCCGGCGGAGCGTCTGGAAATATCAAGAGAGTCGCTGGACCGCCTGAAAGCAATTTCCGAGAAAGTCGATTTAAATATCATCATGCGATATATCCGCGTTCTGTCTTCCCTCAGCGCGGACATGAAATATTCCGACCAGAAGAGAGTTCTTCTGGAGGTTGCAATCATCCGTATGTGCAAACCACAGATGGAAACCGATACCGACTCGATTCTCGACCGGTTGCGGGATTTGGAGAACCGTTCCGGAGAGGTGCAGTTCATTCCGCTTACGGCGGGAACGCCCGGCGAGGCGGTTTTATCTTCCGCACCCGTCAGAAAACAAAGACCTGTCAGGGAGAAGGCTCTGCCGGAGGATATTCAGAAAGTTTTATCTTCCTGGAATGCCATTAAGGAGACCATTGACGGGCCGTTAAGGGCACAGTTAAACCAGTGCAAGCTGTCCATTAATGATGATGATGTTCTTTTGATCGTTCCGCTGAATTCGCTGACCGGAAAGATCCTTTCCAAGGACGGCACAATGGACAAGGTCAAAGAGATTATCTGCGAAAGCGTGGAGAAAGACATTCCCGTGGAACTCAGCCTCTTAAAGCAGGGGGAGGATTTCGGCAGCAGTTATGTGGATATCGAGAAGCTGTTTGGTGATATTGTTGTCAGGGACGACAGCATTGTAATGTAAATGGCCGTTTTATAACGGATATGCGAAAGTATAAGGAGGACACCATGGCAAAACGTGGAGGATACCCCGGTGGAGGAATGCCGGGAAACATGAGCAACCTGATGAAGCAGGCACAGAGAATGCAGCGTCAGATGGAAGAACAGCAGAAGGAAATGGAGAGCCGCGAATTCGAAGCAACGGCAGGCGGCGGAGCTGTCCGTCTGGTGATCACCGGTGCGAGAGAAGTGAAAGCACTCGAGATTTCTCCGGATGCCGTTGATCCAGAAGATGTGGAAACCTTGCAGGATCTGATCGTTGCCGCAATGAACGAAGCACTTCGCATGGTGGAAGATGCCAACGGAGAAGCGATGGGCAATATGGCCGGCGGACTTGATCTGGGAGGATTACGATTCTAATCATGAGTTCCGGCGAAATGTATTCCGGCTATATCGGAAAACTAATCGAAGAATTGGAGAAGCTTCCGGGGATTGGAAATAAATCCGCGGAACGCTTGGCTTTTCATATTATCGGCATGCCGAAGGACAGAGCGGATAAACTCTCAAAGGCGATAACGGAAGCGAAGGAGCATATCTGTTACTGTTCCCAGTGCTGTACCTTGACCGACCGGGAAATCTGCAGTGTCTGCGCCGACGAATACCGGGATCATTCCACAATCATGGTTGTGGAGAATTCCAGGGATCAGGCTGCATATGAAAAGACCGGGAAATACAAGGGCGTTTACCATGTTCTGCACGGCGCAATTTCGCCGATGCTGGGCATAGGACCGGCCGATATTCGCCTAAAAGAGCTGATTGTGCGCCTGGAAGGCGATGTGAAAGAAGTCATCATAGCCACAAACCCGAGCCTGGAAGGCGAAGCAACCGCAATGTATATCAGCAAATTGATCAAACCTACCGGAATCAAGGTAACCAGAATCGCTAGCGGTGTACCTGTCGGAGGAGATCTGGAATACATTGACGAGGTAACACTGCTTCGCGCCCTGGACGGAAGAGTGGAATTATAATTATTTATGAGCCGTGCATATCACAGCAGGGGGAGAAAATGAGCGTAAAAACAAAGAAATTCGGTACAACGAAAAAGGGTGAGAAGATTACATTGTTCACCATTACGAACAAGAAAGGAACCGAGGTTGCCATTATGGATTTCGGAGCCATTGTGGTTTCTTTCCGCATGAAGGATAAAAACGGAAAAGTCAAGGATCTGGTGCTTGGCTTTGACGAGGCAAAGCAGTATTTTAAGGATGCCAACCACTACGGTGCGATCGTCGGACCGATCGCCAACCGTACCGCCAAGGGAAAATTTGTCTTAAACGGCAAAGAATATCAGATGAAGGTCAATGACGGGGAGAACAATCTTCATACCAGTCAAAACAAGGGCTTCCATCAGAGTATGTTCAAGGGGCATGCAGGTGAAAATTGCGTCACTTTTACCATTGAGAAAAAGGATATGGCCATGGGACATCCCGGCAATGTCAAGACCAAAGTGACTTATACCTTAACGGATGACGATGAGCTGATCATTCACTATCTGGCGACATCGGACCGAGATACCTACTTGAATTTAACCAATCACAGCTACTTTAACTTGAACGGACATGACAGCGGTAATATTTTCCATGAAAAGGTGCAGATCAATGCCGCTTACTATACACCCGTTGTTAAGGGCGGTATTCCGACCGGGGAAATCGCACCCGTAGCGGGAACACCGATGGATTTCACCACGGCGAAGGAAGTCTGCAAAGATTTCAGTTATAACTATCCGCAGATCGAGATCTGCAACGGATATGACATCAATTTTGTTTTGGACAATTACGACGGAACTCTTCGTGAGGTCGCAACCGTGGAAGACGATTGTTCCGGCATCTGCATGAGTGTGCTTACGGACCTTCCCGGTATACAGTTTTATACCGGAAACTGGGTCGGCGAAAAGGCTGCAAAGGACGGAGTGCCTTACGGACCCCGCCAGGGCCTCTGTCTGGAAACACAGTATTATCCAAACAGCGTAAACGAAGAGAAGTTCCCGAAGCCCTTATTCGGACCGGAGAAACCCTTCGATTCCACTACGATTTACCGCTTCTTTGTGAAGTAATATGAAGATACATCAGGAAACCGGCAGAACATGAGAAAACCCAAGAAAGAGAAAAAACTGCTTCGTTTCTCGACGAATAAAAACGTCAAGCCCTTGAACCGCTTTACTCCGAAGACGGGATCGAAAAAGGAAAAGACGAAAAAGAAGACCGAGGAACTGTGGGATAAAATTTTAAGGCACCGCACGGATATTATGATCCGTGTCGGTATTGTTATCGTGGTTTTGCTCCTGGCGACCGGATTTTTCTATTTCCGCTACCTGAATAAGGAGTACACACAGGTCAGTGTGGTAAAAAGCGAAAGCCTGGTCGTAACCATGGGATCCGAGGTAATGCGATTCGGAAACTATTTGCTGATCTACAGCAATGACGGTATGAAATGCGTCAATGAAAAAGGACAGGTAGTCTGGAACGAAACCTTCCAGATGCAGAACCCGATGATCGACATCAGCGGTGATGTTGTCGGAATCGCCGACTATAACGGAAGTATTATATATATGATGAATAAGAGCGGTAAGATGGGAACCATCAACACCGGTATGCCAATCCGCAAATTCTGCGTATCCAACAAGGGTCTTGCGATTGCCATCCTGGATGATTCCGAAATTACGCCGATTCATATCTATGATACCGCGGGTGAGACCATTGCTTATTTCTCCACGAGCATGAGAAACAGCGGATATCCGATTGACATTGCCATTACGCAGAGCGGTTATGTGGTAGCGGTTTCCTATTTATATGTAGATAATGCTTCCTATAAAACGGATGTGGCATTTTACAATTTCGGGGATGTCGGTCAGAACCAGACCGATAACTTGGTCAGCGGATACACCTACAGCAATGCGATTGTTCCGGAAGTAAAGTTTATCGATAATGCAAACGCAGTGGCCGTGGCGGATAACCGTCTGATGTTTTATTCGGGTGACCAGAAACCGGTCAGCAACGGGGAAGTTTTGGTTGAAAACGAGATTTCCGCGGTTTATTACGGAGACCAGTATGTAGCCTTGGTATTTAACAATACCGGAGATGAGGAACGTTACAAGGTTAATATATACGACCGAAACGGAAAGATGAAGGATTCCATTTCCTTCAATATGTCATATGAGGATATTCTGCTTACCGGAAACCAGGTGGTCGTATACAGTTCCGATGAGTGCCTGGTTCATGTGATCGGCGGAATGGACAAGTATAACGGACCGCTTGAGGGCGGAGTTCTTGCCATGCTTCCTACCAATATCAATTACCGCTATGTGCTTGTAACCAGAGATTCTCTTCAGACGGTAGAATTGAAATAGTCTAAACTACAGACGATTGATTAAGAGCCGGACATCGACTAAGAATTTCACGATGATCGGATTAATAAAGAAAAGAATGGAGAATGTTGTACCGAAGACGAGTACACATTCTCTTTTTTTGAACGGGGAGCGAAAGAGCTTCGGATCGGATTTGGTGAAAACCCTGATCAGACAGAAGCCCAGAAATCCACCAAGTGTATTGGTGATGATATCGTTGACATCGGTCAGTCTCGGACAAAGAATCTGCAGGGTTTCAATGAAGAGGCTGAAACCCATAGATGTCAGGACGGCATTTTTACAGGAGAAAAAGTCTCTCCACAGTGCGGTAATAAAGAATCCGAACGGAATAAACAGAAAAACATTCAGGGCGCAGTTAAACGCATCATCCACAATCCCATAGAACGGGATGAGCTGGAAACGCGGCCTGAAGTTGATATGCATGGAGTCGGGAAGTCCCGTGATACGGTAAACGATAACCAGATACAGCGCAAAAAACGTAAAAAGCAGCGTTTTGCGGTTATCCTTGAACAAAACCCTGTTCAGGATAACGAAAATCAGGATTATGATCAAAGGCGTAACCATGGAACTGTATCTCGGAAATAAGAATTTATATATATCGTAAAAGATCGAAGCCATTCAAAATACCTTATATATAGTAAAAATATAGGGCGGAAGGTCCGCTCTTTTCTATTTTACTACCGAAAGGAAGGGATTGTAAATGGAAAGAAAGTGAGTGCTCACTTAATTAATGAACCTGCTGTAAACATTGTTTTAATATTGTGTAAAAGGCATTTTTTTTTGGGGGGGGTAGATGCTATACTCTGTTTATCTTAATTGTGATGTGTGTTTGTTTGAAAGAAAATGAGGGCACATATTTTGATACAAAAGGAGGAAGAGCTTATGAAGAAATTATGGAAAAGAATTACTGCCGCCCTGGCGGGAACTGTTCTCTCCGCAATGGCGGTTTTGGCGCCGGCCGTAACATCGTTGGCGTATAGCGGAAGTGGCGGAACGAAAACAGTTTCGTATGTAGTATACGAAAAGGATTCCAATGGGAAATGGCAGTACACGGAATACACATCGATTCCCATTACATATTCATCGACTGGTTCCGGTACCCCGTATTGGTGCTATATTTATAAGAATTTTACTGACGGAAAAGATTTACTGTATTTTCATTGGGATTATGGCAAGAATGAGAACTGTAGCGTAACACTTACCCTGCCGATTTCTTTAGCCGGACTGACTCCGTATCCCGAAACATCAAGTGTATATGATGCTCTTGCCCCCAGTTCGGTAGAATATGTAAGTCAGAGCGTTTCCGGAAACACAGTTACATTGAATTTTGTTCCTCAACAGAATTCTTGTAATTATCTCTATTATATTGTTGGTGATGTTTCGTCTGATGCTAATGATTGGCTTGAACCGCTTCGTACTCAGCTTCATATTGCAGCTGATCCTGAATTTGGCGGAAACATCAACCATACCGCTGAATATACAGGCGATTTCGCTCTGCCCGTAGAGATTATGCAGTACCTGAAAGCTCATCCGGACACGACCCTGAAATACAGCTTCTATGTAAATGATGTTCTTCAGACTGTAACGATTTCCGGTAAAGATGTTGTTATTGAAGAAGGCGTGGATTGGTACGGATTCTCCTACCTGCTTCGTCAATACGGTAACGGAACAACCGGAACCGGTGGATATACCATCGCAGCAGGCGATACCTTAACTTCTCTTGCCAAGAAGTTTGGCACCACCGTTCAGGCCCTTGCAGCAAAGAACGGAATCAAGAATGTGGATTTAATCTATGCAGGAAGCAAGATTGCTTACTAAGGATTAATTATCAAACAGAGAATAATATATCAAGATTAAAGAACAATATAGAAAACAACGGGCTGTCATACAAGGGATGACAGCCCGTTTTCTCACTGCTTATGCGGCTTAAAAAAACGCACAATTAAAAAATAATAAAAAAAGAAAAAATAGTGAAAAAAGTTGTTGACAAAGGTTAAAAGCAAGTGTTATCATTGTCATTGACACACAAAAGAGTAGTTTGTTTTGAGTGTTAATTTTTTGCCTAAAAAATTTAAAAAATATTTTATATTTTTTATTGACAAATGTTTAGCAAAAAAGTATAATACAAAAGCTGTCTCACAAAAAGGCAGTAAGTGACTAAAAAGTCACAACACAAAAAGCACATTGAAAAGTA
>DFEK01000012.1 GCA_002368665.1 Lachnospiraceae bacterium UBA3804 | reverse complement strand
ATCGATAATCCGCAATTATCATTCATTTATCCCAAAACCATCCGTTTCGGGCACATTCGCCACAACTCTTTCTTATCATTTTTTTCAAATCTTTTCTATGGCTTAAGCACGAAACGACATAAATCGCGTCTGAATGGTATGTTTTTTGCCAAAAATCGAAGAAAAAGTGCTTGACAAGAAATAAGAGGGTTCGAAAAAGTAACCATCATAATTGTTTTCCCAAGCAAGCCGGGAACGTGCTCTCCTGTTTTATCGCAGGAAAAGGAACCGATTTCTCGGTTCCTTTCACTTCAACATAAGTTGCTTTATTCAAAAAGTTTGCTTTCGGGAAAATCTGCTCTGCCGGATATTTAGAAATCGGCTAAAAGTTCTGCCTTTTAATTCGAAAGCGGAAGACCCCCTCTGTACTCTTATAATCAAATTGAGAAAAAACTCATCATTATATCAATCTACTACTCATTTAAATAGGTCTTAACTCTTCCATCCAATATTCTACACACATCGTCAATTCCTTTCTGTCCGGCCCAATATGGTTCCATTTCTTCTAATATTATTCCATAAACCGAATAATCTAAATCATATGGTTTAAGCTCTTTTAAAACCATTTCATATTTTTCAATCTCCTCAACAGAGGGAACATCTGTGTAATTATCTATCTGCAAAAACGAAAAAACGATCCCTCCTGCCTTTGGATCAACCGTTCCAATTATCTCATGATTAATCGTTTCTTCACTGCACATTAAAGCATTAATCTCCGCCAGACAATCAGTTCTTATTGGAAAGGAACCATTTGCATAGTTGTATTTTAATCCATATTCATATGTGAGCATTTTCTTTACAAATGACCATGATATTTCCTGATGATCCGAACCTGATCCTATCCCAATTTGCATTGTTGGAAAGAAGTATGAACAAGGCTTTTCCTCCTTTGGATATCCGACTATATGTATTTTGTTCAACGCCTTATTATTATAATCAATAATAAATCGTAGCTCTCTAATTCCAATTTCTGTTTGAATCGCCCCTCCGTCTTTAATAACATGATCCATGCAATTTGCATAATAATCACTGTTCATGTTTTTAGCAGATTCAAAATAACCAGTGTATTCTAATAATCTTTTTGCCTCATCCGTTTGAAAAAATACTTTTTTTGTTTCTCTGTCAAAAAACAGGTTCTCCCTGGCAGCATATAAATATAATAGCATTACTTTACTATCATAAAATTGGGCATCATTTTCCGCAATATTCATTAGCCTGTCCAAATCCCAATCGGCTTCATCTGTTACATTTTCAATAAATGTTTCTACAAAAAAACCCGGTGAGATATAACACACCTCATCATCGCTATAACTAATGCACTTCAATGACTCATTAGAAATACTCTCTAAATAACCATCTCTTTTTAATTTGGGATACAAATTACACAATAGTCCTTTTTTATACATATTGTCAGAATCCAATCCCGATAAGTCATATATATCGACCGTTTTTCCTTCCCCTAAATAGGTCATCAGCTCTTTTTGTGACTCAAAATAAATAACCTCTATTTTATAATCATTATTTTCCGAATTAAATTCATTCACCAAATCATACGGAATATTAGAGTTAATTGTTGCCATGTAAAGGGGTTCTCTTGAATCTACTTCCTGTTTTTTGTTTAATAATATCATTAATAAATTGACATGTTTTGCATCATACCATTCATACCGATATAGTTTTTCATCATTATATTGAAAGCAATTTTCTATACGCTCAATTTCCCCTTTAAAAATTATAGATGACTTTCCATTCAATATATTAAACCCGTATAATTTCTTTTTGTTGTAATAAACAAAATCGTATTTCTCATCCTCGCTTTCAATGAGGATATCTGCTTTTATGTCAATGTTTTTCTTTTCTCTCCCTGTTATTATCTCCAGTTGATTATTGTGTTTACATAGAATTCCTCCCGATTTCACTTCAATAATTTGAGGTATCTGTTTATATTCATACCCCTCTATATATTCGCCTGATAATGAGTAAATATCAATAGAATAAGTATCCCCTTTTTTCATTAAACAATATAAATAGGACGAGTCACAGTATATATTCTCAATCTCAACTTCATCCGTCACGTTTATTAATATGTCCTCAATGTATTCTCCATTTTGATTATATTTAAATAATCTAAATTCATGATAACTTTCAATTCCATCCGATAATTCCGCATGAAAAAAAAGAAGAAAAACGAGCTCTTCATTTGCCGCAATCCTACCATTCCAATATTCCTTATCATTTCCTTCATTCCTTGAAATATAAGCCGGAGAATTAATCCTATGTTTTTTGTACTCTCCACTTTCAAGATTATAAACACCCAGAAAATGTGAATTATTATCTACATCGGCTATGTACGAATATTCATAACTATCAACGTATTTTCTGTAATACCCTTCATATGTATTCGATAAATCCATTGATACCGTCTGATACTCTCCGCTTCGTTTTGTAACATACTTTTTCCACAAAAAGAGAAAAAAGAAAATAATTGCACATATTACAAATACACTTATACATATGATAATTTCTTTTACTTTTTTGTTCATAGCGCCTCCATAAAATAAAAAGGAGCACCTGGCTCCTATTTATTATACAAAGATATTACCCTTGTTATCAATGTAAACTATGATGTTCATTATATTTGTCGCCAAAACACGTAGTATGCTTATTACAAATAATGCATGTCCTATATGCTACTTCTTGATCGTACGTATAGTAGCATATATTCGCCCAATACATATGCGATGAACTACCATGATACGTGTATCCGCCGGTTACTTGATTGCTGCCTGAAGCACAACAATAATCAGATCCCGGTGCCGCAAAAGATGTTACCGGAATACTAATTGCAATAAGTAAGCTCATAATTAATCCTAATCCTGCATTTCTAACCCTTTTCATAGCTGGTCTCCTTTCTAAATCAATAAAAGTCATATCATTTCTTGTAAATATTTTCTATGCTTTTTGTACGAAACGACATAAATCACGTCTGAATGGTACGTTTCTGCCCAAAAATCGAAGAGAAACTGCTTGACAAGAAATATTCTTGTCCAAAGAAATAATAATCAGAATTGTTTTGCCTTATTGCTAAACACTTTCAATTCTTCCATGTCACGTATAAAGTATTTCAGCCATTTCTTTTCGGGGTTCAAAATATCGACCAAATCCATCGTAATCGTCTGAACAAAAAAGATTATAAAGCATCCTGCCAAAATAAGAATTACTGCTCGGTTAATAATCCCTATGTAATTTACATCTTTAAGGTACTCAACAATAAAAATCCCTGTTGCCGGAAGCAATAGATACTTTCCCACCACACTAAAAAGGGTTTTCCCATCTTTAAAGTAATCATATCTGTCGATTCCTTCTTTGGCATATTGGATTAATCTGTCCAACTCCTCCTGACTGTCGATGTTCACTTGAAACTCTTCGCTCGATAGTAATTCAACCAAATCTTTCATGTTATTGTTTACGGTCGGACCAAGTTCTTCCAATAAATATCGTTTTTTCTCCTTAGGATTTTTTCTAATTATGTTTAGAACAACTAATGCTGCAAGCATTACCAGTACGGAAATCCATGCTAGCATTAACATATTCAACGTGGCAAATATAGCTGCGAGCAATCCATTAAGAATTAATAAAATCAAAAATATCTTTTCGTATACTTGAAGTTTCTTAAATGATCTTCTTCTGTTCTTCTTGTAAATCTCTTGATACTTTTCAAATAAATAGTTAAACTCCATCTTTTCATTCTCCTTTTACAAGCAGTTTTTATAGCTGCAACTATCCTTTTTGTATCATCCTTAAAGAGTTTTTCAATACTTTCTGCACGAAACGACATAAATTGTGTCTGAATGGTATGTTTTTTGCCAAACTTAGGAAAAAAGTAGCTGACATGGAATACCCTTGTTCGAGAAAATAACAACCTCCTCCATAATGGCATCTGCTAATTATATGTCGCACAAAAAATCTCTTAGCATATGCGGGTACCCTTATACTCTGATGATTGATTCAAAAAGGGTTAAGACTTGCTTACACTTGCTTGCTCGAAAAACACTTTGACTTTTTGATCCGACATCCTTCTGATAAAAGAATATCAATATTTTGCACCGGTCACTATAACTTGGGAACGAAACGACAGATATTCGACAAAAATTGACATTTTATCCCTAAAACTTTACTCTCAGGGGTTAAATTTCTATTAGAACTATTCGGAATTTCACTATGAGTGTAGTTTGCTCTAATTTCCATGGTCTCTTCATAGAATTATGGTGGGATTTCGATTTATTTCTTTATCGAAACAAAGAGGGAAACATCGCCGAACACTATCTCGGTAAACTTCCTATTCCCGAAAAGAATCAATAAAAAAGAACTTGGTACTTTTTACCAAGTTCTTTTAACTTACATTCTTTCATCAATCATCTTTACGATGTCGCCGACCGTACGCATCTTCGGAAGATCTTCGTTCGTTAAATTCACGCCGAACTCTCCCTCAATGGCCATCGCCATATAAAGCATCGCAATCGATTTCATTCCGATATCTTTAACCAGTTCGGAATCCTCGGTAATTCCGGAAGTGTCCATTTCTCCATCGTAAACGTCGGACAACAGTTTTTTCAGTCGTTCCAGTGTGCTCATTCGTTTTCCCCTTTCTGATTTCTGGGATCGTTTACAAGTTTCATGTTATGTGCGTCGATATAATCGAAATAGGCTCTCTCGCATTCGTGCATCTTCAGTGCAAGCATATCGGTCAGATTAGCAATATCCTTCATCGAGGGCATCTTCTTATCACAGTAATCGGACAGATAGAACTCCTCTCCCACCATGGCAAGTGCTCTGTGAAATCCTTTTAATCCTTTCTTTACGTAGACCGGTAGAATCGGAACGCCTGCCTGCCAAGCCATCAAAACGGCACCGGATTTAATCTCGCGGATCTGTCCGTCGCGCTTTAGGCTGCCCTGCGGGAACATCAGAAGATAATGGCCTCTTTTCATCACATTTACGGATTTACGGATTCCGTCGATATCCGAAATATTCCGGTCGATTCCGATACATCCGCAGCCTCTGAGGCCGACGGTTTTAAGACCTTTTCCCATGGCAAGCTCGCCTGCGAGATAATAAATTCTTCTCGGAAGTACGGTACCTAAGATGATCGGATCCGAAAACGAACTGTGATTAGCAATCACCAGTGCACCGCTATGCTTATCCGGGCGCTTGTCGGAAATATAGGCAAGTTTCGGACGGTACCAGATTCGTATGATCATCCCTACGAAGAATCGCGGAATATCCATCGGGAAAAACTTGATATGGACCGCCGGGTCTTTTTTGATTTCTTTTGTTTTATCTGATGTTGCCATTACTTTAAACTACTCTTGATTAAACTTATTTCTTCTTTGCGAGGCGCTTCTCCAGCTCCTCTTTCAGAGCCAAATTCTTCTCTTCCAAAACCCTGGTCAGACGCTTGATTTCAAAGCTGTCGGGCTTCTCCTGATCGGTCAGGTCGCGGATATGGATTTCTTCGCCGACCATGACATGTGCGGTTTTAAAGAATCCGTAATTGCCGTCCGTATAAACCGGA
Organism: Lachnospiraceae bacterium UBA3804; assembly: GCA_002368665.1. Classification (GTDB taxonomy): domain Bacteria; phylum Bacillota; class Clostridia; order Lachnospirales; family Lachnospiraceae; genus UBA3766. Next base: position 99,067 of record DFEK01000012.1, on the reverse strand, counting down.
ATGATCGGAGCGTTGGTCTGCAGCGCAAGTACCGTGATACCGGGCATGTACGGAAAATCCCTTCCGTTTACCGGGAGTCTTCCCTGTGGGAAAACACCGACTTTGCCACCTTTATCGAGAATCTGCAAGGCATCCCTTACGAAGTCGAAATTATGCTGGGTACGGTCCACATAGATGCCGCCCAAAGAGAGTAAAAACCAGGAAAACAGTTTTCCGTGCTTAAACAGTGCTTCGCTCATCAGCCAGTGTACGGTCTTAAAATAAAACAGACCCAGATACATCGGAAAATCCAGAAGCGAGGTATGATTACTCATGATGATACAGTTCTTCGGCAGGGCTTTTTTCGCGGGATTGAGATAATATCTCTTCGCCCTCATGTAGAAGAAATACACGGGATATCCCGTCACTTTCACGAGTCCGAGAAGGGGAATATTGGTTTTATCCTTCATAGGTATATCCTCCTTCCTCAAGCTTCGTCGTAATTTCCCTTACGGTGTAATAATGCTCTTCCACGGGGCCTTCGACATCGATATCGAAAACGTTGCAGATTTTGACCATAATGCCCATATAGATCAGACTGTCGCAGCCGAGATCGTTTAACAGATGATCGTCATCGCCGATTTCCTCGGGTTTCTTATCCAGTGCTTCCGCAAAAATCTCGCGCACTTTGTCCGCCAGTTTCGAATCCAGTCTTTCCGTTGCACTCACGGGCTTTAATTTAAATTCGCCGAACGGTGTGATCGTAATGCTGCCGTCGCCGATACCGCGAAGCAGGTATTTTCTGCCGACTTTGATAGCCGTCTCGGGCATGATCGCATCGTATGTAAAATAGAAATCCTGCACCTGATGACTCATCGGAAGGGTGTTATTGGTCGCATACACACGATTGATAATCTCCTGCATGCCTTCTTCCGTGGTTTCCCTCGGAAGGCAGATGACCATGGATAATCTTTCGGTTTCGTTTCGCTTGATACCCAATACGGAAAAAGCTGTCACATCGTGCAGATCGAAAGCCTGCTCCACGCCGTCCGGATTGATGTTTTCACCGCTTTCGCCTATGACCGCATCTCCCTTACGACCGAGCACATAGTATCTTCCGTTTTCTTCTTTCAGAATATCACCCGTGGAAAACCACTCTTCCATCGGAAGCGTTTCTCCGTCAATTAAGCGTCTGTCACATTCGGAGGCGGACTTCACTTCCAAAACACCTTCGCTGTCCAGACGGTATTCCACGCCCTTGAACGGACGACCGATGGAATTCAAATTTCTTAGTTTCGGTGTTGCCGCAAGTTCCACGCTCGTGATTCCAATCTCACTCATACCGTAGCCGTTAAAGAGCGGATAACCCATACCGTTAAACATTGCAAGGGTTGAGTCTTTCAGATAACTTCCGCCGGTGATGCAGAACTGTACACTCGGTCCGAAGAGTTCGTCGGTAACTTCATGCATGATTTTCTTCGCCATCTTCGCACCGGCATAAGGGAAGATATTCTGCAATCTCGTGCAGATTTTCAAGCCTTTTTCAAATTTGGCTTCGGTCTTTTCGCCGCGCTCTTTTAAGGTCTTTCGGATTTCTTTTTCAATCGTGTTCCAGAAAAGCGGAACCGCGAAAATATGTGTTACCTCATGCAGTTTGCACGCATTCAGAATGCTTTCCGCCGAATAATCCTTCATAAATACCATGGTCCGGCCGAAGAAAGAAAACCAGAAATAAACCGCGATCAGACCGAATACATGGTAAAGCGGCAGGAACACCAGCTGCTTGATGGCTCCGTGATAAAACATCGAAATGCGCTTATTCTCGTTTAAAATCGCTCTTGTATTCAGAAGCTGATTCGTCATCCTGCGTCCGCTGTAGAAGCAGATGGTCTCTTTTAAGGATGTTGCGGAAGTGGAAAGTGCGATCTCGTCCTCAAAGACATCTTCCGGCGCTTTGCTTTCACCCGCTTCTTTCGCAAGATCCTGATAATCAATGAATTCGCCCGGCAGGGACGTCTTCTTCATACTCAGAATATAACGGATCTTCAAAGTCTCCAAAATGCCTTCGGAAAGGGCGATCGGGTGACGCAGGTTCACCAGATACGGTTTGTTTCCGCTTCGTAAAATTGCCCAGAATGCAATAATCCACTGCGGACAGTTGTCCATCTCAAGCGCGATATACTCATGAGTTGCGCCTATGCGCGCATACAGGGCGCCGGCGATTTTTTCAATCTCTTCTTTGGCCTCCTTAAAGCCGACTTTGTGAATACGATATCCGTCATCGGTTTCATACATCACTTCGTTTTCGAGACGAAACATGATCTCGTAAATCTCGCGATAGGTTCCCTCGGCATTCTCCAGGGCTTTGCAATTGTAATCAATCAGTTGTTTTAATTCTTTGGTCACTTTAATCGCTTCCTATTTATGTTTTTCGGCAAAACGGGCAATTGCCGCATCATACTGCTCCGGATTGGTATAACGAAGATGCGAATGTGCGCCTTCCTTAAACCACTCCACTTCCTTATCCTTGCTTGCACACTTCTCAATCAGAAGTTTGCTCTTCTCGGGTCTGGAGAAAATATCTTTCTCTCCGTATAAAAAGAGTACCGGAATCGTCACTTTGTCCATCAGGCGGATCGGTGCAATTTTACGCACATCCGTACCGGTGTACTTTTTAATCTTATACATAACTTCATCAAGTACGGGGAAAGTCGGTCTGCCCAGATCTTCCATGTGTGTCTTGAAGCTTTCGCGGAAGGAAATAAAACATCCGTCCATCACGAGCGCCTTCACGGACGTAGGACAATCCGGTTGTGATGCCAGAAGAACCGAAGTCGAGGATCCGACGCAGATTGAATGCAGCCAGATCTTATGGATACCCAATTCCTCTTCCACAAACTTGATCCATACTCTTAAGTCTTCACATTCCTGCTTGCCGATGGTATTGAATTCGCCGTCGGAAAGACCGTAGGAACGCTGGTCGATCACCAGTACATTAAAGCCCGCCTCTTCATAGGGCTTCGCATAGTAATACGAATACACAAGGCACTCGCATCTTCCCGGTAAAATAATCACCGTGCGGTCCTTGCCGAAATCATAGTATTCTCCGACAAATTTAAGTCCGTCTCTGGTCACGGATACTTCCTTCATCTTATCCTTATGCGGTTCCGCCCACGCAAGGCCGGTCTCCCACATCGCAACCTGCTCTTCATTGGTCACGCAGGAGCATTCTCTTTTGCGATTCTCCGGATCCGGATTCACAAGGTGATTCCGGTACACCATCTCCGCAATCGGGTTGGTGATGATCAGCATGGCAACCATGCTACCGACCAGCAATAAAACTATGATTCCAATTATAATCCAAGGTAACATTATTACTCCTTAATATCTCTATATTCCTTGCGTATTCCTTGTTGGGAGCTGCCTGGGTTTGCATATCCCTTGGGGGAGCCGCCTAGATTTGCATATTTCCCGGCCCTTGGGGGAGCCACCTGGATTTGCATATTTCCCGGCCCTTGGGGGAGGCGCCTGGATTTGCATATTCATCACCCCTCGGGGGAGCCGCCTAGATTCGTACATTCCCCCTCGGGGACGCACTCTCGGCTCGATTGCCTCGTGTAGCGGTACTAGGGTTCGAAAGAACCGAACCCAAGGACCGACACTCGTGCAAACGCCACCTCGGGGAAACATACAAATCTCTCGGCTCCTGCAAAGGGTTAGTTTATGTATCATATAACAATATGTGAATCGAGCCGACGTCATGTAGACTTTGCGAAGGGCGAGTTGCCACTGCATCCGAGTCCCTGAGTAAATGTCGTGATGACGTCGTGCGAGCCACTATATGACTCCGTGCTGTCTTTATTTACACAAGACACCAAGTATATATATTAACAAAGCATATAATAACTTGCAAGCAAGTTGAAAAAAACTCTTTCCTATGATAAAGTAGGTAGGGTGGTTGCTTATGGGCACCATACAATAATATTGCTTGTAGAAGGAGAATGAAATGAGCGATTTTGTAATTATTTCCGACAGTTCCTGTGACTTAACCAAAGACTTAAGAGAGCGTTTTGATATCCCCGATATCATCCGCGGCGTATTATATTTCCCGGACGGTCATTCCGAACTTGCAGATGTAGACTGGACCAAGATGACTCCGTCCGAGTTTTACGATTCCATGAAGGGACGTAACGTGCTTTATAAGACTGCATGCCCTCCCGGAGAAGAAATCATCGAGAAATTCGAAAAGCACTTAAAAGAAGGCAAGGATATTATTGCTCCCGTGCTTTCCACCGCTCTTTCCGCAACTTACAATGATGTAACACAGGTTGCCAAAGAGCTTTTGAAGAAATATCCCGAAAGAAAGATTGCGGTTGTGGATTCCCTTCGTTATTCCACTTCCCTTGCACTTTTGGTCATCTCCGCAGCAATCAAGAAGCAGGAAGGTGCTTCCTTTGACGAAGTGGTAGCCTATCTGGAAAGCGAGAAATACCGCATCCATCAGATGGGTTCCATGGATGATTTATTCTTCCTGGTTAAGACCGGCCGTGTAGGCGGATTCAAGGCATTCTTCGGTAGCATGATTGGCTTAAACATTCTTGCGGACTTCAACGAAAAAGGCCTTTCCGAGCCGATCGGTAAATTAAAAGGAAAGAAAGATGCATTCAAGGCCACCATCGAATACATCGCCAAAACCGTTGAAAATCCCGAAGAGCAGATTATGTTCATCGCTCATTCCAATCGTGAAGAAGCCGCAAAGGCACTTGCCGAGATGGTAAAAGAAAAATTCAATCCCAAGGAACTGATTGTCAGCAACGTAGGTGTATCCTGCGGCGCTTCCATCGGACCGGGTCTGTGCTCCGTCTTCTACAAGGGTGCACCTGTATCCGCAGGCCTTGAGAAAGAAAGAGCCATCATGGATGAAATCATTGCATCTATCAAAAAGTAATTTGTTATATGAATAAGGAGTAGAAATATGGGCACATTCGCCGTTTTGGTTGATTCCACCGCGGATCTCGGTCCGGAAATGCTTGAAAAATACAATATCGATTACGCACCCATGAACTATACCATGGATGATAAGGAATACCCTGCTTTGCTTGACTGGTCCATCCACTCATCCAAAGAGTTTTATGATTTTATGCGTAACGGTATCATCATTAAAACCACACAGGTTCCGATTCCCGTGTACAAAGAGAAATTTGAGAAATACTTAAAAGAAGGCAAGGATGTGCTCTACATCTCCTGTTCTTCCGCCTTGAGCGGTTCCGTCAAAACCGCCATTCCCGTTGCCAAAGAAGTAATGGCGGAATATCCCGGACGTACCATTCGTTGCGTGGATTCCTTAATCAGTTCCCTCGGCCAGGCTTCTCTTGCCATTGAAGCGTGTGCAGAGCGCGCCAAGGGAAAAGATGTGAATGAGGTTGCGGATTATATCGAATCCATCCGCTTAACCCGTCATCAGTATGCAACCGTTGACAGTCTCGAATACTTAAAACGTTGCGGCCGCGTTTCCGCCGCAAGCGCATTTTTCGGAAACTTCTTCGGTATCCATCCTTTGATCATCTCCGATAAAATCGGACAGAACTACGCCGTTCGTAAGATCAAAGGAAACAAAAACGTGATTCCGGAACTTGCTGCGGAAGCTGCAAAAAATGCGATTCATCCGGAAGAACAGACACTGTATATTTCCCACGCGGATGCCGAAGATCAGGCAATCGCATTAAGAGATGCCATCATGGCGCTCGCTCCTTTTAAAGATTGTTATATTTCCACCATCGGTCCCATCGTGGGCGCAAGTGTAGGCCCCGGAACCATTATTTCGTTTGTCATCGGTGATGAAGTGACGATCCAGGGAGGAGAGTCATAATGAATACCGAAGTGTTAACCGGCGGAGATCTGCTCAGCTTATTTACGAACGGATACCGCAATTTAAAACAGAACGCCTCCATCGTGGATGCGCTGAACGTATTTCCCATTCCCGACGGAGATACGGGTAAAAACATGACCATGACATGGCTCGGCGGAATTGAAAATGCCGATCCCGAAGAGGCCAGTGCGGAGAAGGTTGCCAAAGCATTTTCCAAAGGAACCCTGCTCTCCGCAAGAGGCAATTCCGGCGTCATTCTTTCCCAGTTTGTCAGAGGTCTCTCCAAAGGCATGAAGGGCAAAGAAACCGTAACGCCGCCCGATTTTATCCTTGCCATGGAATCCGCATCCGAAAGGGCTTACGCAGCAGTTTCCGTTCCGACGGAAGGCACCATGCTTACGGTCATGCGGGAATGTATCGGCAATGCCAAGGAGGCTCCCGATAAATACGCTGATTTTGATTCCTTGATTGATGAAATCTGCACCGAAATGAAAAAGTCATTGATGAACACTCCCAATCTTCTTCCCTGCCTGGAAGAAGCCGGTGTTGTGGATTCCGGCGGAGCCGGACTTCTCTATCTTTTTGAAGGCATGCAGATGGCGCTTCGCGGAGAATTTCTGGAAGGTAATGAAGAAAACACCGAAACCCCCGACGAATTCTTCACTCCGGATTCCGAGCGACGCAACAAAATGAAAAAGAAACATGTCAAATACGCCGTTGTGGCTGCTGCCTCCGGTGAAGGCATGATCGAATATTTTAAAAACGAAGGCTGTAGTGCAGTCATCGACGGCGGACAGACCAATAACCCTTCCGCAAAAGCTTTTGTGGATGCTTTTTCCACGATCGATGCGGACCATATTGTGGTTCTTCCGAATGACGGAAACATCATTCTGACCGCGAAGCAGGCAGCGAAGATCTACGACGGCACCGATGTACGTGTCATTGAGACCAAGTCCATGGCAGAAGGTTATTCAGCCATGTCCATGATGGATTTTTCCCAGCCTACGGTTGAGGATTTCATTCATGAAATGACCCACTATCTACCGAATGTAACCACGGGTTATATCACCACCGCCACCAGAGATGCCAATATCAACGGCATTGATATAAAGGAAGGCTTATATGTAGGTCTTACGACGGATATTTTATCCTGCGATGCAGATATCACCACGGCAGCACTGCAGTTGTTTGCTGCGCTTCCCGATATCGACGACAAGCAGGTTGTGACCATTTTCTACGGAAAAGGAATCAGCAAGGACGATGCTCTTGCATTGGGTGATGCCTTGGAGTCCAAGTATCCCCTGATGGAGTTTGGTTACATTGACGGCTCCATGGATGTGTATGCATACATGTTTGCCATTGAATAATCTCTAATATACGGAGACGACAGCATGAAAAAAATAGTGATTGATTTGGAAGGTTCGGATTTAGGCGCCACGGTTTTAGCCCGCGGCGCCGTTAAGGCGGCAGCGCTTTATCCGGACCTTAAATTTACCCTGGTTGCCACAGATCCCTCGATCCTGGGGGACAACGCGGCAGACAATTTTGAAATCGTCAAAGCGGACGAATTCATCGGTCCCGACGAACCTGCCATGAGCATTTTCAAAGGACGGGACAACTCTTCCATGGCCTTGGCTTTAAAGAAGTGTAAGGAAGATGACGAATGCATCGGAGTGCTCAGTGCCGGAAACACCGGCGCACTGATGGTCGGAAGCATTTTCCGCTTAGGACTTATCCCCGGATTAAAATCGCCGGCCCTCGCCACCTTGCTTCCCAATACGAAAGGCGGAATGACCGCGCTAGTGGACTGTGGCGCCAATGTAAATATCGAGGCTGCGAATTTAAAGGATTTTGCAACTCTCGGTTCGGCCTTTTCTTCCAAAATGTTTTCCATCGATGCACCGAAGGTTGCACTTTTAAACGTCGGAAAAGAGAAGGGAAAAGGAAATCCTCTTGCTGTGGAAAGCTACGGGCTTCTGGAAGAACTTTCAGGAGAAGGAAAGATTAATTTCATCGGAAATGCGGAAGGGTATGATATCATCTCCGGCTATGCCGACGTCATTGTCTGTGACGGATTTGCAGGAAACATCGTATTGAAACTGACGGAAGCTGTCGGTAAAACAGCCCTGTCCATTGTTTCCGCCGCAAACGAAAAAGAATCCTCCAAAGCATTGGAGGATATCCTGGCCAAACTGACCGAATTGTTTGTTTTAAATGAAAGAGGCGGAGCTACATTCCTTGGCACCGTAAAACCCGTGATCAAAATGCACGGTTGCGCCACCGAGGAAACCGTGGTCGCCTGCGTGGATCAGATGCTTCGAATCAGTTAGTCTTACGGCCGTTTAATTTTCCCTTAAAGAAAATGCGACTGAACAAGAACTGATACAGATAGAAACGAATCGGTACGGCAATCAGTACCAGGATCAGAAAAGCAATAACAAGCGGAAGTTCCGGCAGAAAACGCCCGGCCAGCATGCAGCCGAAGGTATAATATGTATACCGAAATGCCGCATAAAGAAGCGTTCTTCCGCCGTCGCGGTAATGAATTTTAACGAACTTCAAAGCATCGACGCCGAGGTTGATAAATAAACCCATGGCACCGATACTCGGAACCGTAAAGAAGCAGTATTCGTATCCGAAGAAAATGGTAGCCAGGATCATAAGGATCACCGTCACCAGACCAGCTATCAAAGCTCCGATGGAAGAAATAAAGAGTCTTCTGTAAATACGGATGGTATCGGCAACAGGATTGAAATGAGAGGACTTGTTTCCGTCAATATAGACGGATTCCACGGGAACGAGATCGATCGGAACATGCTGGCAGTCCGCATAATAAAGCATATTGATCTCATAATCGTATTTATTGCCGGCAACCTGTGTCAGCCAATCCAGTTCGCTTATCGCAAAACCGCGAAGGCCGGACTGGTTATCACTAAGATAATGACCTGTCAAAATACAATAAACCCAGCGGGATAAAATATTACCGAACATGGAACGTCTGGGAATCTTTCCCTTGAAATCACGTTCCGTAAGTACCATAACAGCACCTTCGGAAAGCGCATCCCTTACCTTCAGGATATCTTTTACCTTGTGCTGTCCGTCGGAATCGGCGGTAATGAAGTGGGTACAGTCGGGATACAACGAAAGAAGGTTGCTCATTCCGGATTTAAGAGCAGCACCCTTTCCCTGATTCTTCGGCAAGCGAACCACTTTGGCCATGGTTTCGATCCGGCCGTATACATCATCGAACTGCTCTCCGCTTCCATCGTCCACAACCAGACATAAAATGGATTCACGGTGCAGTTCTTCCACCAGCTGAACCAAGTGTTCATCCGGTTTGTAAGACGGAATCAGTACCACAAATTTACAATTTTCATTCAAGGAGTGTTCCATGAATTACCCTTCTACATTTTCCGTACATCCAGTTAAAGATGCCGATTTCCCGGAATGGATGAAATCCACTCATGAGCGCCTTACATCCTGCATGACAACGGGAGATGTCAGTGCATTTGACGGAATCAGACTTCGCTGGTACGCCTATACCTGTGATAAACCCGTCGGAAACATGGTGATTGTGCACGGTTATACCGAGTTTGCCATCAAGTACGAGGAAATTATAACCTATTTTCTGGAAATGGGCTACAACTGTTTCGTTTTTGACGAACGAAGCCACGGTCACTCCGGTTCCGCCATCGAAGACAGACGTTACAATCACGTGGAATCCTTCCGCGAGTACTCCAGGGATTTACATACCATTATCGATAAAGTCGTCCGCCCCGTATCGGGCGGGCTTCCGATTCATCTGTACAGTCATTCCATGGGCGGATGTGTGTGCCTTCTGTACCTGCACGACTATCAGCCGGAGGATATCGGCAAAGTCATCCTTTCTTCGCCCATGATCGTTCCGAAGATGTATAAAAACATCCCCATCTTCATCGTGAAATATGCGATCCGCAAATCCGCCCGCGAGAGCGGATGGGACGCAGCCTTTGTACATACTTCACATTTTAATCCGAATCCGGACTTCGATACCTCACACGATGTTTCGAAAGCCAGATTCGATCACAATCTGAACTTACGTCTTTCGGATAAAAACTATCAAAACAGCGGTTCCACCAATCGCTGGCTGATGGAATGCTTAAACGTACAGCATATCCTTCTGGCCAAAGGCTTTCCGGAAAAGATTAAACAGGACATTCTTCTTCTCGAAGCCGGTCTCGATAATGTTGTCATTACCAAAGTCTATCGAAAGATCGACCACCGTCTTCCGTCCTGCAAGCACAGTGTCTATCCAAACTCCAAACACTCCATTTACAATTCCGACGATGCGGTCATAGTTCAATATTGGAATGAAGTCTTTGATTTCCTTGCGGGAAAAGAAAGCTAATCTTCGCTTTCTGTTTTCAACCGCAGCCTGAGTGCACGGAAAAAATCGCTGAGCATTTGGCTGCACTCTTCTTCCAGCACACCTTCCACCACTTCAACCTGATGGTTAAACCTAGGCTCATGGAACAAATCCAAAATGCTGCCCGCACAGCCTGCCTTCGGATTCTTGCATGCCATGACCACCTTCGGAATCCTAGCCTGCACAATGGCACCCGCGCACATCTGACAGGGTTCCAGGGTAACATATAAGGTACAATCTTCCAGCCGCCAGTCTCCGATGACTTTGTCTGCTTTTTTGATGGCCGTCAGTTCCGCATGGGAAAGCGTGCTGTGATCCGTTTTTCGGCGATTATACCCACGGCCGATAATTTTACCGTCGTGGACAATAACGCAGCCGATGGGCACCTCTCCCAAAGCCTCCCCTTTACGGGCAAGCTTCATGGCTTCTCTCATATAAAATTCGTCGGATTTTGGTTTGGTCATAATATGCGTGCTGTCGCTTATAAACAAGCGGTGCCCACTCATAGGCCCTTCGTGCCTATTTCGTGGGTGCTGTCGCACTATGAAAGAGTGGTCCCACACAATCAATTGCAAGCAAGCTTGCATTGCTTGTCCGGGACCACTCTTTTACACCGCTTGTAGTTAGTCCATAATTTCGCGTTTGAATACGAGGTAGGTTCTGATTCCTTTGCCGCGGGGCTCACCGTACATACGATCCAGTTCCCAGCCTTTTCCGCCGTACTCATTTAAAATCTCTTCAATGGAGACATAGTCGCCAAGTTTGCCCTTGGGACGGTTCTCTTCAAGATTAATCTCATCTAAAGCCTTGATCGCGTACTCATAACGAATGTTAGCCATACGCTCGAGTTTCGTATGAATTGCCGTTAAGGTCTCCAGTTCGCAGACGCTCATGGCATCCCTGAGTTCTTCCTGGCTTGCGCCCTCGAACAGATCGGTTTCCACAACTCTCTTCTGCTTAACGATTACGGTATCATAACCTTCCGAGCTTTCCATGATCATGTTCTTGGCAAAATCAATGTTATCCGCTCTTCTTCTGTAGCCCTTATTGTCTAGATAAGCCAGTGCCGCTGCCAGGATATTGTCCTCGTTCTTCTCGAGACCGGTATCCAGCAGTTCTTCCGTTTCATCCACACTGGTCGTCTGAACCACGGAACTTTTTCTGAGTTCCTCCAACATTAAACTTCTTAAATCTGCCATCTCTTTTCTCCCCCGATAAATCAAATTATACCTTGCATAACATGCTCTTTTATTTTACCCCCTGCACTAAAAAATGAAAAGTCTTTTTGTTTGCAAAATGCTTTTTTTCTGCTATAATAAAAACAGATATTGATCCTGGATTTAGGAGGATGAAATAATGGAAATTTCCAAAGAGATGACAATCGGCGAACTTCTTCAGAAAGCGCCTCAGGCAGCTCCCGTTTTACTGGGTGCCGGAATGCATTGCTTAGGATGCCCTGCTTCCCAGGGTGAGTCCATCGAAGAAGCAGCCATGGTTCATGGCATCGATGTGGATGCCTTAATGGAGCAGTTAACCGCCCTCTAAGGCGATGCTGTTGCCAAAAACACTTTCTCATGAATCAAAATGCCCTCACGTGCGTAAAGCTGTGAGGGCATTTTACTGTCCGAAAAAATGTACGGATCCGTCGGAAAACCGCATTATGAGTTAGTTTCAACGAACCAAGATTAGACATCACTCTACTTGAAATTTCAAAAATAGTGATATACAATGACGACAGAGTATAAATTAAGAATTGTTCTTAATGGTTAGCAAGGAGGAAAATTATTATGGCATATGTTATTGGTGATGATTGTGTAATGTGTGGTGCATGCCAGGCTCAGTGTCCTGCAGATGCTATCAGCGAAGGTGATGGCAAGTATGTAATTAACGCAGATGCTTGCATCGAATGCGGCGGTTGCGCAGCTCAGTGCCCTGCAGAAGCTATTACACAGGGATAAAATTTAATCAGACCCTAAAACCCCACGGACAATCCGCGGGGTTTTTTTATTACTCTCACAGACCCAAAAAAACATGAGTAAGAAGCCAACAATAAAACCACCCGATCCCATGTAAACATGGTCCGGGTGGCTTTCTTATTGTCTTCGTCTGTGAGAGTAGAGACGCTTTATTTAGCCAAGTTTTTAAACAGCATGAAGTCGGGTAACCATGCAAGTTTTACGGTTCCGGTCGGGCCGTTACGTTGCTTGGCGATGATGACTTCGGTCACGCCTTTATTCTCCGTATCGGGCTTATAATAATCTTCACGGTATAAGAACATTACCACGTCGGCATCCTGCTCAATCGCACCGGATTCACGCAAATCGGAAAGCATCGGACGTTTGTCGGTACGATCCTCCACTTTACGGGAAAGCTGGGAAAGTGCGATAACCGGGACATTCAGTTCTCTGGCCATTAATTTCAGTGCTCTGGAGATTTCGGATACTTCCTGCTGACGGCTGTCGTTTCTTCCGTCCGTGGACATCAGCTGTAAGTAGTCGATGATGATAAGATCCAATCCCTTCTCCAGTTTCAGTTTGCGGCATTTCGAACGAAGTTCCGCAGGGGTAATGCTTGCATTGTCATCAATGACGATTAACGACTCGGCAACTTCCGCAGCACCGACGGAAAGTGCATTCCACTCCTCCGGACTCAATTCACCGGTACGAAGTTTCTTGCCGTCCACCTTGGACTGCATCGCAAACAGACGGTTTACCAAAGATTCCTTGGACATTTCGAGGTCGAATAAAGCGACGCGCTTCTTCTCCTTGATCGCTACATGTAAAGCGATATTTAAGGCGAACGCCGTTTTACCCATTGCGGGACGGGCTGCCACCAGGATCAGATCGGAAGGCTGGAATCCCGCGGTATCGTAATCAAGATCGGTAAATCCGGTTGCCACACCGGTGACGGATCCTTTGGTCTTGGATGCCGCTTCAATATTATCGAGCGCTCTCATTACCACTTCATCAATCGGTACGAAATCGGAACTTCCGCGCTTTTTTACCACATCAAAAATCTTCTTCTCCGCATTGTCCAGAATATAATCCAGTTTCTCCTTGCCCGAATAGCACATGGAGGAAATGTCATCGTTGGTCCGGATCATTTTACGAAGAACGGATTTCTCGCGCACGATCTGTGCATAGGATTTGACATTGGCGGAAGTCGGAACACGGTCGATAAACTCTTTGACATAGGTTAAAGAGCTGACTTCCGGAGAGACGTTTTTCTCTTTTAAAATATCCTGCAGTGTAATCAGATCCACCGGTCTTCCGGAGGACTGCAGTTCCTGCATGGCATCAAAAATAACTCCATACTGGGTATTGTAAAAATCCTCACCCGTCAGGATTTCTCCCGCTGCGGTGATGGCCTGATTGTCAAGCATCATTGCCCCGAGCACCGACTGTTCGGACTCCGTCGAATGGGGCATCACTTTTCTTACTACTTCTTCTTCCATAACAATTTCCGGTTTCTGACTTTTTATCGATTATTTTTCCGGCTCCACATGCACTTTGAGCGCACAGCTTACCTTGGGATGCAGCTTGATGGGAACATCGAATTCTCCCACGCTCTTAATGGAATCGGAAAGAGAGATTTTCTTCTTATCAACATCAATCGAGTGCTGGTCGGAAAGTGCCTTCGCAATTTCCTTTCCGGTTACGGCTCCGAATGCACGTCCGCCCTCGCCAACCTTGATCGGTACGGTAACGGAGATGGTATCGATTTTCTCGCCGAGTGCTTTGGCTGCCTCGTACTGCTCCTTCTCTATCTTTGCCTGATTGGCTTTCTGCAGTTTCAGATCATTGACATTGGCGCCGGTAGCTTCCACCCCGAGTTTCTTGGGCAGGATGAAATTTCTTGCATACCCGTCGTTTATTTCTACCGTGTCCCCCTTCTTTCCAAGGGTTTTCACATCCTGTAACAAAATTACTTTCATGATTCTATCCTTTCTGTGCGGAACTTATAATTCTCCGTTTTCCGCCATTTCATCCAGCGTCTGCTGCAGCTGTTTCACAACATCCTCCACCTTGGCATCCTTAAACTGCGCACCGGCGATGCTCATATGTCCGCCGCCGCCCATCTTCTCCATGATGACCTGAACATTTACTTCGTCAATGGAACGGGCAGAGATATAGATGGTTCCGTTGAAATCCGTAAAGACGAAACTTGCCTTTACACCGTTGATGTCAAGAAGCTCGTTGGCCGACTGTGCCGCAACAACGGTCGGGGACTTGCAATGCGCCGCATCGCATACGGCAATGGCATAATCGCCGCGGTAGATCACCGTATCTTTGACGGTTTCCGCCTTGGCCATATATTCGGACGCATCTTCGCGGAACAGCTTTCTGACGCGTGTTACATCCGCACCGCTTCGTCTCAGGAATGCTGCTGCCTCGAAGGTACGTACACCGGTCTTTGCCACGAAATTGTTGGTATCCATTACGATACCGCCGTACAGTGCATCCGCTTCGCAGGTCTTGAGTTTGATACCGTTTTCCACATATTGTAAAACTTCTGCGACCATTTCGCATGCGGACGAAGCAAACGGCTCGACATAGGAAAGAGTTGCATTCTCGATGGTTTCCTCACCCTGACGGTGATGATCCAAAACGACGATTGCCTTACAGCATTTGATCAATTCCGGGCACTCGGTAATGGACGGTTTGTTGATATCCACAACTACCAGTACCGCATTGCTTCCGACGGCTTCGAGTGCCTGCTCGGAGGTCATGATAAAATCACTGTCATAGTCCGGATTGTCCGTAAACAGATCAACAATGGGCTGCAGGGACTGCGTGATCGTATTTAAAACAATCGTCGCCTTCTTGCCCATGGAATTGGCGATACAGTAGATACCGACTGCGGCACCGAAACTGTCCGCGTCGCCCAAACGGTGTCCCATTATGAAGACCTGATCTTTGGTCGTAAGGATTTCCTGAAGGGCCTGCGCTTTTACACGGGCCTTTACACGGGTATTCTTTTCCATCTGCTGGCTCTTGCCGCCAAAGTACTGGATCTGTCCGGGCATCTTAACAACTGCCTGGTCTCCGCCTCGGCCGAGTGCAAGGTCTACCGCGGCACGGGAGAATTCCACGTTCTGCGCGTATGTTAATCCGCCAAGTCCGATACCGATACTCAAGGTTAATGCACGCTCATTACCGATATTAACCGTCTTAACTTCTTCAAGGAGGTCGAAACGCTGCTCTTTTAACTGCGTTACGGCTTTCTTACGAAGGATGAGCATGAACTTATCCTTCTCAATCTTCTTAACGATACCGTCTATGGATGCAACATACTTGTTGATCTTTCGTTCGATTAATGCAAGAAGCAGGGAGGAGCGGACTTCTTCGACACCGTCCAGGGCTTCTTCAAAGTTATCGAGGTAAATGAATCCGACCGCAAGGGACTGGTCGTCGTTTTCCTGTAAGGCAATTTTTAATGCCGTCTCATCGAAGAGGTAAAATCCAAGCAGGCAGTTTTCCTCACTAACGGATCCGATAAATGCGCTGTTCTTCACCATGTCGGTAATGTTAATCCGCTTCATCTGTCCGCGGAAATAGCGCTCATCGTACTGGACGGAATACTCTTCCTCACCGTCTTCGGATTCTTTCGTCGGGAATTTTTCTTTCGTGATTTCCGGAAAAACAGACCAGATGAACTTCGTCGTACCGGAGCCGACACCCGTTAAATGTTCGAATGCGGAGTTGACCCAGAGAATTTTACCGGAGGAATCCAACAGGGCATGAGGCAGTTTTAAATCCCTTAAGATCTGTTTCTGAACCTGTCCGTACTCCGTTGCAAAACTGACCAGTTCTTCCACGATATACGTACGGATATACAGCCAGAAAGCGACTAATCCGAGAAAGTACAAAACAAGAAAGATCGATACGGCAATACCCGCTTTAAATTGAATGAAATAAATCGGAATGTTGCAAATGCCGAGAAAAACACCCAGTGCCACTAAAAGAAGCATGTATAATCTAAGTTTTCCCTTGATCTTTACATTCTTGGCCATCTTTACCTCCCTCCCCGAAGGGATTACGATATACAAAGTTGATTATAGCACAAAACTGAAATTCTTACCATACAACATATAGTAAAGTGAGGACTTCCTCATCACAAGTGTGCACAAAATAGCGAAAAATAAGCATGAATGGGGGTATACAAAACCGAAACAAGTGATATAATGAACTTACAAGGATGAACAAAAATCCATCATATCACGGCAAAGCAGAAGAAATTCTGTGACGCAAAGCTATAGGGCCTTTCACATGGCAGCCAGTTGCATCTTACGATTTCCACTTTGCCGATTCGGTACAGTGGATTTTTTGTTATACGGCACTCGGCCGTATGTAGGGGATTGATGAAACCGTTAACCTTAGGAGAAAAGGGACAGGTGATTGGTATGAAGAAAATGAGAGGTTTGAAAAAGAACAATTTAGGTTTTTCCCTAGTTGAATTAATTATCGTAATTGCGATTCTTGCGATTCTGACCGCTATTATCGCACCGAGTATGATCAAGTATTACAAACGTGCCAGAAAGGTACGTGATATGCAGGGAGCGCAGATTATCGGAGAAACCCTGGAACGTATTTGTGCGGTAGACCCGCAGGCCGCCGAGGAGTGGATGGCGGTAACGAATAAAGGAAACCATGTTGAATACACGGTAACCGATTACGACGGAAATACTTATACGCTTACCAATGTATTCGAATTTACAATGACCAGATCGGGTGACATCAGTTCTGAAGCCATTCAGAAATGGGGCGATCATACCAGAGGCGGACAGATTCGAAATGCACGAAGCGACTGCAAATATTTGTATACCTGCATGGCAGAGGAACTGTCCACCAATATCGATTCCATGGCATACCAGGAAGAAGATCTCCGCTCCTTCAGATGTGCCAAGAGACTTGATACCGGCGATTGCGAAGTTTGGGCCTGCTATGTTCCGAAAGGAACCGACGGTGAGGGTGTTACAAACGGATATATTCAATACCAGCTTTGGCCGAATCCGGATCCCCGCTATCTGAAAGGTGAGTATGTTGCACCTTTCCACGCACACAGATAAACGCTTACATACTAATCCATCAATCCTATAAAAACAGGAGGGAGTACGGTGATCATCGTACCCCCTCTTGTTTTTTTCATATTTCGGAATCAAAAAAACTCCGGTCGAAAACCGGAGCTTTCCAATCTGATTGAATTAATCCATTACGTAGGGCATAAGTGCAACGTGACGGGCACGCTTAATAGCAACAGTAAGTGCTCTCTGATGCTTTGCACAGTTGCCGGTGATTCTTCTGGGAAGAATCTTACCTCTTTCGGATACGAATCTCTTTAACTTAGCGGTATCCTTGTAATCGATTACATTATCTTTGCCACAGAATGCGCAAACTTTCTTTCTTCTGTGGATTCCGCCTTTTCTTCTCATCGGAAAATCAGGTTTATCTGTCTTTGCAAAAGCCATTTTTCTGCCTCCTTATGAAATCCTCAAACTTAGAACGGCAAGGCTGTGTCGGAACCGGAATCAAACTTCATGAAATCATCATCTGCTCCGCCCTTGTCCGATCCTCCGGAAAATCCGGAATCTCCTGCGGGTGCGCTGCCTGCGGCATTTTTGCTCTCAGCAAATTCCTGGTCCTCGGCAACGACGTCCGTCGTGTATACTTTCTGTCCCTCTTTGTTGGTATAGCTTCCGGTCTGAATTCTTCCGGTTACCAGTACCTTGGTTCCTTTGTGAAGATATTTCTCGGCAAATTCGCCGGCCTTTCCAAAAGCAACAATGTTAATGAAATCCGTGCTGTTCTCGTCATTTCTGGAAAATCTTCTGTCCACTGCAAGTGAATATCTTGCAACTGCTGTAGAATTCTCACCCTGAGAATATCTGACATCGGGATCGCGGGTCAAACGGCCCATAAGTATCACTTTATTCATATGTACCTACTTTCTATTCTTCGTCCTGTCTAACGCATAAGTATCTGATAACACCGTCCATGATACGAACTCTGTTTTCGATTTCGATCGGAGCGGTTGCTTCAGCCTCGAACTGGATGAAATAGTAGTACGCTTCCTTCATTTTCTGAACTTCGTAAGCAAGTCTCTTCTTGCCCCAGTCGTCCACATTGGTAATCGTACCACCGAATCTTTCGATGAGAGCCTTTGCTTTATCAACAACGGCAGCTCTTCCATCGTCTTCGAGTTTAGCATTGACAACAACGCATAATTCATACTTGTTCATGCTAGTTACCTCCTTTTGGTCTCTGGCCCACTGTCTGGCAGCGAGCAAGGAATTTTACATCACGGAGTTACAGTTTAACACATAAATCCGCGACTTTCAAGCAGTTTTTTCAATTTTCACGGGCGATTTTACCCATTTTACAACTGCGAGAATACTTCTCCGATTTTACCGCGGACGATCAGATCCGCCCTGGAATCCTGCGGTGTGGCGGAAAGATTTACCAAAACCAGCTTCTTTCCTCTGTAATAATCAATCAGTCCCGCTGCCGGATAAACCACAAGCGATGTTCCGCCGATGATCAGAATATCCGCATTTGCGATGTAGTTGACGGATTTGGTGATGACATCATCGTCCAGGCCTTCTTCATAAAGTACCACATCCGGCTTGATCGTTCCGCCGCATTTATCGCATTTCGGCACCATGTAGTCCGGATCTTTGGCATCCAGTTCGGCACCGGATCGCTCCACTTTCTCTTTTACCGTATGGAAATCATAGAATGCTCCGCACTTCATGCAGTTATTTCTCTGTACACTGCCGTGAAGTTCCAGAACCTCTTTGCTTCCGGCCATCTGATGCAGGCCGTCGATATTCTGCGTAATGACTGCCTTTAATTTGCCCATGCGTTCCCACTCCGCAAGTTTTAAATGTGCGGCATTGGGTTTGGCGCCTTCCAAAAGCAGCTTGTCCGCATAGAATTTGTAAAACTCCGAAGTTTTACGCATAAAGAATGTGTGACTTAAAATCGTCTCCGGAGGATAATCGTACTTCTGATGATACAGTCCGTCGACGCTTCGAAAGTCCGGAATTCCGCTCTCCGTGGAGACTCCGGCTCCGCCGAAGAAAACAATATTATTGCTCTCTTCCACCCATTGTTTTAATGTTTCCAAGCCTTCCATTTTAATCCCCCCTGTCTTATGTTAAAAAGGCCGGCTGCCGTTTTACATCTGATGACGAACGATCTTATATTCGTCCCCGCACTGATAATACGGGCACTGGTAATGGGAATCCGTATTTAAACGGATATAATCATCCTCGTCCATACTCACGCAGCAGACATATTCTTCTTCATCGTCGTCATAGACGAAGTTTGCGCATTCTTCACAACAAATATCCATTCTGTTTCCTTTCCGACTTTTCTTCCGGTTGCGTAAAATGCGCACGTAATGTGCGCATTTTATTATGGTATTTCAATATGGATTCATATTTAGCGAAGCGGAATGATTCTCGGTCCGCCTTCTCCGCCGCCCTGTCCCTTAGGAGGCTCCCCGTCGGAGTCCTGCGGTTTAACAGGCTGTCCGGGAAGGGGCTTCTGCTTATTGACCTGATTTAACTCTTCCTGTGTCATCGGTCTGGGCATGGGCTTCTTTCCCGCGAAGAGATCGCCGTCTCTCGGTGCACCCTGCGGTGCTGCCTGAGGATTCGGCTGAGCGGGTTTTACGGGTACGCCACCGGGTACTCCCTGCGCGCCCTGTCCGGGTGCTGTGGGAGGAATCGGTCTTCTGGCTGCACCGGTTCTTCTTTCAAAGATCAGAATGATCTGGGTGATGGGAACGGATCCGTTAGCCGCAAGGCCTCCCGTAACGCCGCCGTAACCTCCCACCTGACTTTTTCCGATCACGTTGCAGAAGGAATTGGCCAGTCTCCATCCTTTTTCCGCATATACTTTTAACTGGGAATTCAGTTTCTCTCCGCTGATGGTTCCGTCCGGATTGCTGGCGATAATCTCCGCACGATATTCGAATGCATCGTTCACCTTCTTTAAGGTTTCCTGCTTCTGTTCTTCCACCGCACGGGTCTGTGTTAAGTTCGTATTCATCAGGCTCTGCACGCTGTCCACGAACTCTGCTTTTCTTTTATACTGGCTGATATCTTTCATCGGCGCATCGATATCGATGATCGCACCGCATTTCATACAGCTGTTTAACTCCAAAGCTTCCGAAGATAACTCAGCGCCGCATACTTCACATTTCATACTGTATATCCCCCTCTCATTGAGTTTTCCCCAATCATAAATACGAAAATATTATATCATCATTCACGCACCGCCGCAAGAATATGCAGGTAGCGAATCTCAGTATCTTTGATCGAATCGTTTACCGAATAGGCATGCTTTTCCAGATCGCCGCAGTCCGCCTCGGAAATGCCCTGTTTATTCAGTTCCGAAATAATTACTCCCGCAATCTCTTCCACGGTATTGGCTTTCCTTAAGCTGTACTCTTTCGTATTCGGCGTTGTCAGAAGTTCCGTAAGCGGAGCCTCCAGATTCGATAAAACAGCCAAATCCCGCATTCCTCGAAACGCCCACTTATAGTAAGGCATCAATGCATGGTTTAAGCTGTAGATTACCTGAATTGCACTTTGTACAAATATAAAAAGTGCCAGCTGTGCCGCTCCTTCTTCGCCCCGCTTGATCAGGCGGTAGTAGTTATACTGTCCGGCCTGCGCCATATTGAGCAGGTGTCCCGCAATCTTTTTACGGCGGATATCTTCCGGCATTGCTTTACATCCTTCCCGGATGGCCGTAAGCGTTCCGGAACCGTCATAAAAGAGTTTCCCGTTGCTGACCTCGAGAATGGTATTCTCCGGCAAACGGAGCCAGTCTGCGGTACTTAACTCGCCCAGGGAATTTCCCAGTTTCTCCGTCAGAAACTCGTCCAGGCGTACCACTCCGTGGCGGTTTCCGCCGACCGGACCGACGGGCTTTCTTTCATACCCCATAAATTCCTTCGGAAGCTTCGCATAAGCGCGCTCTATGCGAAACGCCGTCTTCGAATCCATGAACGCCTCGCCCGGAATAAAAATCGTAAACCCCGGCTCAAAGTCATGATCCTCGGAGATTTCATCGTCATATCCGAAACACTCCGAACCGCTACCGATCAATCCGACCGCAATCTGGGAAAGGACATCCGGAAACTGCTCTTTTAACATCGGTTCACCGTATTCTTTGTAGTATTTTTCAGCAAGCTCCAGTCCTTTCATGAATGACTTTTCTCCTTTTCAATGATCTCATTCACTCTCTCGGTCAGAATCATTTTCGTCATAAAACGTCCGTAGTAATCAAAACTCGGTGCACATTTTTCGGCAACGAATGCATAGTATCCGTTGTGTGGCAAATTCGGATCTTCCAGGCATCCTTCCGCCTTTTCCACCAGTTCCGTGATCAGATTCTCCCACTCTTCTGCCGTATGGTCCGAAGTCCTCTCGGGGTCGTTCCTCATTTTGTCGTAAACATCCGCCATATTAAGGTAAGTCATGGCTGCTTCCAGATTACCGTTCGGCACTTTGGCCATCGTAGCAAGCGCTTTTTCGTAGGACGCGAGCGCATCGTCGTAGCGACCCACATCGTTTAGCGCAAGGCCGGTATTGTTGTATAAACCGCCCAGACGACCGTCATCTTCTTTTAATTCTCTTTCGTAAATAACCTTCGCCTTTTCAAACAAAGGCACACCCTGCTCCGCCATGCCGAAAGCCTTGTATACCGTCGCGGAGTTGATGTACGTGGTTGCTGCGGTAATCGTATCCTCCATACCGGTCTTCGGGATCAGGCTCAGTGCGTTCTTAGCGCAGTTTACCGCCATCTCTTTCTCCCCGAGTTTGCGGTAGAGCCCCATGGACTCGTTATACAGGCTTAACTGCCCTCTTTCGTTCTTATTCTCTTTCGCATCTTCAAGCCAGTAACGCAGCAGTTCCTTGGCGCCCTCGAAATCCTTCGTCTCCACACAGTGGTCCAATTTGGATAATATCCGTCCGAAATCCATATATTCTCCTTCGTCTATTGCTCGATAAAACCGTTGCGGTAAGCGGAAAGCAAATCCGTTAAATCCCGGATTTCTTCCTTCAGCCGTCTGCCGATATCGGTATCCTCCACATACATTCTACGCTCGAAATTTTCCACGGTCAGCGTATCGGAAACGATGTCGGTCTCCCTGCGGATGGCGTCATCCTTGCTTTCAAACTGCTCATGTTCCACAAGCCACATTCCGTGGGAATCGATGGCCAGCGTATAACCGGCAATTCCGGTTTTGGCATGATATGCTTTGGAAAAACCACCGTCGATCATCAACACTTTACCGCCCGCGCGAATCGGCGTCTGGCCCTTTTTCGTCTCCACCGGAACATGTCCGTTGATAATATGGGAATGCGGACCGGTCAGGCCGAACTCCTTTAAAATCGCCAAAGCCACGCTTTCGTCGTTTTCAATAAAACGATAGTAAGCATCCTTTTTCTCGGCATGGGTTACTTCGTCCTTGATAAAGAGGCGCTCGAATGTGGCCATTTTACTGCGTCCGTAGGACGGTGATTTCGGACCGCACCATAAGTACCAGAGGATGTCTCCGCCTTTGATCTGCTCCGGCGAGCCCGGGCGGGCGTAGAAGCCTTTCCTTGCATGCTCTTCGAGCATATCATACATGGCTCGGCCGCAGGTTTCGCATCCGCCGACAAGGGAATGCTTGAAGCTTGCATCCTCATTTAAGGGCACGCAGCCGTGATAGATTAAATTGCCGTTATATACGCGGTAAAGCGAGCCTTTTTCGTATAACAGACGGACATGTTTTTTCAGTTTCTCACTGTTGGTAAATCCGTAGATTAACTGCTTCATCACCTGCTCTTCTTCCGGAGTGAGCGCATACGGGTCGTTTGCGTCCACGGTCGGAAAATCACAGTCGGAAAGCTCGTACTCTTCGCCTCCGATCCGGACGGTCTTCTTATCATAATCGATTTGGTGAAGAAGCCTCTGGTCATCCATCTCAAAATCCGGATTGCGCGCAATGATCTGTCCTTCGACCTTAAACTGAATCATCGTGATTGCCTTGTACATCTGGCTTTCCACACGAGCCAGATTAAAGAATTCGCCGCGGTTATTCTCTTTTAAATGAAATGCGGATAAATCCGTATGTTCATACTGCTTCATGGCAAAAGCGGCAAGCGGGAGCAGATTGATTCCGTAACCGTCCTCGATAACGCTTAAGTTTCCGTAGCGCACCGACATACGGATAACATTGGCAATGCAGGCAGGATTTCCGCAGGCTGCGCCCATCCAGACCACATCGTGATTTCCCCAGACCACATCCACCGAATGGTATTCGCAGAGTTTGTCCATGATGATATGCGGCCCCGGACCTCTGTCGTAAATATCGCCGACGATATGAAGATGGTCCACCACGAGGCGCTGGATCAGATTACAAAGTGTGATAATCACGGAATCCGCCACACCTACATCGACGATGGATTTTAAAATCTCCTTGTAATACCGTTCCTTATCGTAGATTTCTTCTTTTTCCGTGATCATTTCTTCCACGACATATCGATACTCTTCCGGGATCGCACGGCGCACTTTGGAACGCGTATATTTCGAGGATACGCGTTTGACTACATCCACGAGAAACTGCAGTGTTTCCATGGTCCAGTCATCCCTCTCCTCGGGCTTTATGCTTTCTTTCAGCAGTTCCAGTTTTTCCTTTGGATAATAGATTAAGGTGGTGAGCATTTTCTTATAGGCATCGTCCTTCTTCGTTCCGATGACGGCCTCGACCTTTCGTCTGACCGTTCCCGAACCGTTCTTTAAGACATGCAGAAACTGCTCATCTTCTCCGTGAATATCGGTTAAGAAATGTTCCGTCCCCTTCGGCAGGGCAAGAATTGCCTGCAGATTTATGATTTCCGTCGCAGCCGCCTGCTCCGTCGGAAAACGCTTGGACAGAAGATGCAGATATTTTTGATTGTTATCGTTCATGTTTTTCCCCCCAGATGAAATTCAAGCCCTAAGATATTTTACCATAAGTCCGTAGAAAAAGGACAGACTTTCGCCCATCTTGGTTTTTTGATAGAATATACTTACACCGATTCGGACAAAGGAGAAATTCATGGATCTTAACGCAATCATTGAACTCGATCTTCACGGGCTGAGCAGTGAAGAAGCACAATACAGAATTGAAAAAGCAGTCAAAGACGCCGGGAGCGGAGTTTACCTGATCCGCTGCATTCACGGTTTTCACAGAGGCACCAGGATCAAAGACATGATTCGCCGGGAATTCGGACACGGCCTTGAGCCGAAGATTAAGAGTATCCGGGGCGGTGCAAACGAAGGAATTACGGAGCTGGTTCTTCGATAAAAAACGGACAACATTTGTTGTCCGTTTCATTTTGTTACCGGTTATTCATTTCATTGGTTATTGTTCTTTTCCTTGAGTGCCATGTCCCACAAATTCAGCATTGCGTTATTGTAGGGAAAGTTCTGCTTGGTTTCCACCGGAGCGACAAGATTACGAAAATCATACACTCCGGTTTGCGTGGATACAAACATCATACCGAATAACGGACTTGCAAGCATCCTTGCGCCCGGGCCGAAACCTGCGCCGATAACCATGCCGGTCTTGTCAAAAAACTCCCTGGACACTTCCGTCCTTTGCTGAATAATCTTAAGGCCCATCTCATTCTGATTCATCATATCCCCGCCTCCTTTCGCAGAGTGAAACTCTTTCTTTGTATTTTTATCATAACGCATTCCCGACAGACATAAAACAGCAATTTCTGCAAAATAAAAAACTCTCTCCACACGGGAGAGAGTTTACATTCCTGTTAATTCAAACTGTTCAGTCGGCAGATGGCTTTCTTAAGTGCAATTGTTGCACGGTCGACATCAATCTCAGGACCTTTGTTGGCCAGTCGCTGCTCGGCTCTTTCCTTGGCTGCCTCCGCACGCTTGGCATCGATTTCCGAAGGCCACTCCACCAGTTCCGCAAGGATGGTTACCTTATCGGGGAGAATTTCCGCAAAGCCCGCATGAAGTGCTGCGTTTCTGGGACCTTCTTCGGTCGTAATGGTAAGGATTCCGGGATCCACGATAACGGTAAGCGGAATATGTCCTTTGTAGATACCGATTTCCCCTTCGGTGGTATTGAATTCCACCATCTTCACCTCTCCCTCAAAGAAAACTCTCTCCGGAGTGATGATTTTCAATTGGAACAGATTGTTCTCAGCCATGTACGTATCTTTCCTTTGCCGGTCACCCGGCGGATTGTAATCAAATCTTACTGCTTATTTCTTGCGTTTGCTCTTGCGACAACTTCGTCGATGGTGCCCGCATTTAAGAAGTCACCTTCGGGGATGTCATCATGCTTGCCTTCGAGGATTTCCTTGAATCCGCGGATGGTCTCGGAAATCGGAACATATTTACCTTCCAGACCGGTGAACTGTCCTGCCACGAAGAAAGGCTGGGAGAGGAATCTCTGGATCTTTCTTGCACGGCTTACGGTCAGCTTATCGTCTTCTGAAAGCTCGTCCATACCGAGGATGGCGATGATATCCTGTAACTCTTTGTATTTCTGCAGTACTTCCTGCACGCCGCGGGCTACGGAATAATGCTCGGAACCCACGATTCTGGGATCCAGAATTCTGGATGTGGACTCCAGGGGATCAACAGCCGGGTAAATACCAAGTTCCACGATGGAACGGGAAAGCACGGTCGTTGCATCCAAGTGTGCGAATGTGGTTGCCGGAGCCGGGTCGGTCAAGTCGTCGGCCGGTACATATACTGCCTGAACGGATGTAATGGAACCGTTCTTTGTGGAAGTGATTCGCTCCTGCAATGCACCCATTTCGGTCTGCAGTGTAGGCTGATAACCTACAGCTGAAGGCATACGTCCCAAAAGTGCGGACACCTCGGAACCTGCCTGGGTGAAACGGAAAATATTATCGATGAATAAAAGCACATCCTTTCCGCCCTTGTCACGGAAATACTCCGCCATGGTAAGTCCGGTAAGACCGACTCTCATTCTTGCTCCGGGCGGCTCGTTCATCTGTCCGAAGACCATGGTTGTTTTATCGATAACGCCGGATTCCTGCATTTCATGGTAAAGGTCATTACCCTCACGGGTACGCTCGCCTACACCGGTGAATACGGAATATCCGCCGTGCTCTGTTGCGATGTTACGAATCAGCTCCTGAATCAAAACGGTCTTTCCTACACCTGCACCGCCGAAGAGTCCGATTTTACCACCCTTCTGATAGGGGCAGAGCAGATCGACAACCTTGATACCGGTCTCGAGAAGCTCGGTCTCGGTAGCCTGTTCTTCGAAAGTGGGAGCCGCTTTGTGGATCGGCTCATAGCTTACTCCTTCGGGAGCGGGCTTATTGTCGATCGGTTCTCCGAGGACGTTAAAAATTCTGCCCAATGTGTTCTCTCCGACCGGAACCGAAATCGGTCCGCCGGTGGCAATTGCTTCCATGCCGCGCACCAAACCGTCCGTAGGACCCATGGCGATACATCTTACGATGTCGTCACCTAAGTGCTGCGCAACCTCAATGGTCAGGGTTTTGTCGTCTTTTAAGGGAATCTTAATTGCTTCATTGACTTCGGGAAGATTGCCTTCCTCGAATTTCACATCCAGAACCGCACCGATAATCTGTGTGATTTTTCCTGTGTTCGCCATTTCTTCGTCCTCTCTTTAACTAACTGATTGCTTCTGCGCCGGCAATAATTTCGGTAAGTTCCTGTGTAATGGATCCCTGCCTTGCGCGGTTATATTTCAACGTTAAATCGGCAATCATTTCTTCCGCATTGCTGGTCGCATTGTCCATTGCCTGCATTCTCGCACCGTTCTCGGAAGCGGTTGCCTCGATCAATGCGCCGTACAAAAGACTGGAAACATATTTCGGAATGATCATCTTCAGTGCATCCACGTCTTCCGGTTCGAAATTCATGATCAGGTTTTCATCCTCATCATCATCGTCATCGTCTCCCACAAGCTCGTCTTCCGGAAGGATCGGAAGCAGCTTGATTAAGGTGGGGATGTGACTTACGGTATTTTTAAAATTGGTATAGGCAAGATAAATCTCTCCGATTTCTCCGGCCTCAAAACGTTTCATAATGGCTTCGCAAACCTTAATGGTATCGGCAAATTCGAATTCTTCCATTAAGTCGGACAAATCCTGCGCAATATGATATCCGCGGCGCTCGAGAAGTTCTCTGCCCTTCTTTCCGATGGCATAGATTTCCAGATCCTCTTTCTTTAAATCGGACTGGGTAAGGAGTTTTACCACGTTGGAGTTATATCCGCCCGCAAGTCCGCGGTTGGAAGTGATGACGATCACTGCCTTTTTCTCGCTTTCCTGCTTCGTGGTATATGCCACATCCACATTTCCGGATTTGGAAAGAAGACTCTTCACCGTAAGATACATACTGTGAAAATATGTTTTTGATTGAAGCGCACGTTCCTTTGCTCTTTGCAGCTTGACCGTGGACACGAGTTTCATGGCCTTGGTAATCTGCCCGGTGGATTCGATACCGGCACGGCGGCGCTTAATGTCTCTCATGGAAGCCATAAAGCTTTGTTCCTCTAATTATTTATGCAAAATTCTTTTTGAAGTCCTCAATGGCCTTGACGAGCTTCTCTTCGGTTTCGTCGGAGATTACTTTCTCGTTCTTGATTGCCTGCGGAATCTCTGGATATTTGCCATCCAAAAATTCAAACAGCTCCGTTTCGAATCTGGTAATATCCGCTACCGCAACATCGAGCAAGTACTTTCTCGTTGCGGCGAAAATGATGATTACCTGGTACTCAACCGGCATGGGTTTGTACTGAGGCTGTTTTAAAACCTCTTTGATTCTCTCGCCCTGTGCCAGCTTTTCCTTGGTGGCATCGTCAAGTTCGGAACCGAACTGGGCAAAAGCGGCAAGCTCTCTGTACTGTGCCAGCTCCACACGGATGGGAGCGGCAATCTTTTTCATGGCCTTGATCTGTGCCGCACCACCTACACGGGATACGGAAAGACCTGCATTAACGGCGGGACGGAAACCTGCGTTGAACATTTCGGTCTCGAGATAAATCTGTCCGTCGGTAATGGAAATTACATTGGTCGGAATGTACGCGGAAACGTCACCTGCCTGGGTTTCGATGATGGGAAGTGCGGTTAAGGATCCTCCGCCGTATTCCTCGCTCATTCTTACCGCACGCTCAAGAAGTCTTGAGTGCAGATAGAAAACGTCACCGGGATATGCCTCACGTCCGGGCGGACGGCGAAGCAGTAAGGACAGGGTACGGTATGCGGTCGCATGCTTGGACAAGTCATCGTAAATCACGAGGACGTCTTCGCCGTTCTCCATCCATTCTTCTCCTATTGCACATCCTGCATACGGAGCAATATATTGAAGCGGTGCGAGCTCCGAAGCGGTAGAAGCAACTACCGTCGTATATGCCATTGCACCGAACTCTTCCAGAGTTTTCACAATTGAAGCTACCGTGGAGGCTTTTTGTCCGATAGCCACATAAATGCATTTAACGTTCTGACCCTTCTGATTGATGATGGTATCAATCGCGATTGCGGTCTTACCGGTCTGACGGTCACCGATGATTAACTCACGCTGTCCGCGTCCGATGGGCACCATGGAGTCGATGGCCTTAATACCGGTCTGAAGAGGGGTATCCACGCTCTTACGGGTAATAACGCCTGCTGCCACACGCTCGATCTGACGGAATTTCGTGGTCACAATGGGTCCCTTGCCGTCGATGGGCTGGCCCAAGGAGTTTACAACACGGCCCAGCATTTCATCGCCTACGGGAACCTCAACCACACGACCGGTGGTCTTTACGGTATCACCTTCGGAAATGTTCCTCTGGTTGCCGAGGAGTACGGCACCGACGTTGTCTTCCTCAAGG
This sequence comes from Lachnospiraceae bacterium UBA3804, assembly GCA_002368665.1. Taxonomy (GTDB): domain Bacteria; phylum Bacillota; class Clostridia; order Lachnospirales; family Lachnospiraceae; genus UBA3766. The sequence continues at coordinate 69,917 of DFEK01000012.1, read as the reverse complement.
TTCATGACCATGCCGTACACTTCCCCGGGGAACTCGAGAAGTTCACCCTGCATGGCTTTTTCCAGGCCGTGAATACGGGCAATTCCGTCGGCAACCTGAATTACGGTACCCACGTCGGATACTTCCATGCGGTCTTTGTACCGCGCAATCTGCTCTTTAATGACTGAACTGATTTCTTCCGGTTTCAAATTCATGAATCTGTCACCTTTCTGTTTACTCTGTTTCCAGCATTACCTTATGAAGCTCTCTTTCCATGTTGTCGAGCTTCGTCCGAATGCTGCTGTCTACTACTCTGTCCCGAATACGGATGATCATGCCGCCGATGATGGACTCGTCCACGGTGAAAACGGCATCAATTTTCCGGTATTTGGTATCGTTTAATATTTTATCGTGAATTTCCTTTTTCTTGGCATCGGTCAAAGGAATGGCCGTCGTAATGTAAGCCGTTCCGATTCCCTCGTCCTCTCTGACGCGTTCGATAAAATAGTCAAGCACGGCCTCTGCGTCCTTATAGCGGTTTTTCTGTGCCAGAAGGCAGAGAAAAGAAACCAGATCCTCACTTATCCGGCCTGAAAAGACAGACTCAAGCAGACCCACCCTCTCCTCTTTGGAAAGTCTGGGATTTACCATCATGCTGTTCAATTCCGGATTTGCGGCAAGAGTTTCTTTTAAGGCTGTCACCTCTTCAAGCATGGCGGCTTTGTTGTTCTTTTCTTCCGCCAGTTCATATAACGCCTCGCCGTAAGTTTTGGAAACTAATTTAGCCATGTATCCTCACTCATCTCTTTCAACGTCTCGTCAAGAAGCTTGTTCTGTGTATCTTCGTCGATGGAAGAAGCCACCAGTTTGCCTGCCATAGCTCCGGCAACGGTAACGATCTCTTCCTTTACCTCGTTGGCAATCTTTGCCTTGGTTAAGTCTGCCTCGCGGTTTGCGTTGTCCACGATACGGCCGGCTTCCGCCATGGCATCCTGAACGATACGTTCCTCGTTTGCGCGGGCTTTCTTTCTTGCATCGGCAAGAATTTCTTCGACTTCGGAATCCACATTCTTTAATTTTTCTTCATACTCTGCCTTCAGATTTTCCGCATCTTCCTTGTCCTTCTTGGCGGATTCGATGTCATCGGCAATGCCCTTTTTCCTCTTCTCAAGAAACTCCCTTGCGGGTTTAAAGAAGAAAATGGACGCCACCAAAAACAGCACGAATACCGCGATCAGAGTCAGAATCGAATCGTGCAGAAGCTGAAAGTCCAAATCGAACAGTCTGCTCAATCCTTCGGAACCTTCAAGCAGTATGGAGTTCATGCCAAATAATGCATTCACCTAAGTTTCTCCCTTGCAACTACATTGTCAGTTTGAACGGCTTTACGAATAACAGAAGCATTGCTACCAGCAAACCATAAAGACCGGTGGTCTCTGCAACTGCCTGTCCGAGAAGCATGGTGGATGTGATATCACCCTTTGCACCCGGATTTCTTCCCACTGCGGAAGCACCGTAGCCTGCTGCGATACCCTGGCCTACACCGGGTCCGATACCTGCGATAACCGCAAGACCTGCGCCGATGGCAGAACATCCGTAAATAAATGCCTGATTAAATTCACCCATTTGTTTTTCCTCCTGACTTCAATGTGTGATATATTTATGCGTTTTCCTCTCCGCCCATGGCATTGGAAATATATGTCATGGTCAGCATACAGAATACATAGGTTTGGATTGCTCCAGAGAACAAATCGAAATATACATGTAAAACAGCCGGCCAGCCGTAAGCCACCTTCTGTAAAAGTCCGTAAACCAGAGCCATCATAACCGTTCCCGAAAGAACGTTGGCGAAAAGACGCAGCGATAAGGAAATCGGAACCGCGATATCGCTGATTAAGTTAATCGGCATCCATAAAGGAAGCCACGGCGGAAGGGGAGAACATTTATCCGCCCACACAGCCTTAATCGAGTTATAACGGAATGCATTGACATGAATTAAGGTAAAGGTAATCAGGCCCAGCGGAAGGGTTACGCCGTAATCCGCCGTGGGAGGTCTGAGTCCGAAAAGACCCGAAATATTCGAAAACAGGATGAAAATGAAGATGGTGCCGATATAGTCCTTGAAGCCGTTACCCTTCTTGCCCATGGTCTTGTCAACCATGCCGTCAAGGAACTCAACAATCAGTTCCAGGAAATTCTGAAATCCCGACGGGGTGGTTTTGGCGTGACGGAAAACATTTCCGCCGATGATAAAGAATGCGCAAAGCACAAGTACGACGATAAGGAGACATACGTGAGAGGTTGTTATCCATACTTCCTGTCCGAAAAGCTGATACGAAAAGATTCCGTGTATCATGAAATCCACGCTCTCGGCCGGATCGGCAGCAAGCAGAATATTCTGCAGCATATGTTCACCTCCTTACTCTTTTAATATTTTATTCGATCGTGTTTCCGTCCGTCTCTTCGGAGGAAACATCCTGATTTGCTGTAATTTCTTCTACGGATTCCGAAGTGCTCTCTTCTTCCTCCGGCGGATACTCCTTATCCTGAAAATACGGATGCATCCTCTTCGTAATTCCGTGAATCACGGGATTGGAATATGCCGCAAACTTCATGGACAAGAGTCCCAAAAACGTACCGATCGGATTGATGAAAGGTACCACGCAGGCAATGGCAATGGCTGCCGCTGCGGCAAGTAAGCGGATCATCGAAGAAGAACGGATCCTTTTATCCCCTCTTCCGGCATCCAGATCTTCCACTAAGCCGGTGATGCTTCTCAGCATATAAAATGCCAGCGCCATCGTAACCAGTGCTCCGAAGAGTACACCCAGAAGCCATGCGGGCTTATCCTTGCAAAACCAGACGCCGATTGCGGCTATGACTGTGCTCCAGAACAGGATGCCGATCCAAAGTTCAATTAGTGTCGGATGTATCTTCTGTGTCATGTTGCGTCTGCTCCGTATGAACTTTGTCACGATTGCGAATATCCTTGGGATCCCGGCTTAATTCTTTCTTTACAAGCTTCCAAACGCCCCAGATCCCGGCAATGGCACCCACAAAGAAAAGAATAATGCACCAATATGAGGTTCCGAAATGCTGATCCAGCTTGTAACCTAAGAAAAACAAAAGGCAGGTTGGGATGAGTATCGTAAGACCAAACTGCGTAAGAAATGCAATTTTACGTATTACTTTCGTCATTATCCCACACTCCGCTCACTCTATCCATTATACTCAAAACACCCTGCCGTGTCTATGTGGAAATCCTACTTTTGAAGAAAAAATTATTGCTTTTCCTTTACATAGATGCCAATCCGGTTCTGAATCATCGATGCCGTTTCAGCACTGCTTTTCTGACCGTTGAAATACATCTGCGCCTCTTCCGATACCAGATTGCCGATTTGTACGTCAAAATCGGACATTGCATCGCAGTTTTCCACGAAGGCACGGACCATTTCCAGCTTCTTTTCGGAAATCGGTTCGATTTCCACCTTTTCGCCCTTTATATCAAGTGTGGTCGTCTTCTGCGTAAGGGCTTCCTTTGCCATAGCGTCAAAGGCCGACTTTTTGCCGGGGAACCAATTGCCCGAATACGGACTTTTGCGGTCATTCTGATAGTCATCTTCCATAAAGAGACGCACAAAAGCAAAGGCTCCGTCCTTATCCTCGCAGCGTTCGGAAATGCCCAATGCGCAGCCCGGTTTGATCATACCCTTCGACTGTCCGCTTGCGGAAGGAAAGCCGATTAAGACGCCCTTATTGTCAAAATCGCGATAGTCCGTCGTCTGAAATGCACTGTAATTGCTCAACGATATGGGCTCAAAAATTGCCTCATTCATCTGATATACGGGATATTTCAAATCCGGATTGGATGCCATTTCCGCCGATTCTTCATTGGACGGATACATTCTGCTCCATTCAAGAAGATTTCCGAATTCTTCGGTCTCAAAATTGCAGGCGCCGCTTTCCATGTCATAGAACGTGTTTCCGCTGTAGGTAATACCCTCCGAGAGAATCAGTTCACGGCTCATCAGAAAGATTCCCTTACCTTCAATGCCGAATTTCTTCTCGAGATTCACCATATCCGTAACGGAAAGGCCGTCCTTTCCCTGCAGAATCTCTTCGCTTACAATACCCGCACCTTTTACGGAAAATTTCGGGATAAAAACGCAAAGCTTTCCGTCCGCGCTGCCCGCACGAAGTACATTCGCAAGATAGTCATCCTTTGCGATACCGTTTTGTTCCATCATTGGATACAGGTCTGCGAAAACGCCTTTTCTCATATAGTTGCTCAGATCATCCAGGCCGTCGGTAACGATGATATCGGGCACGTTGTCGGTAAGCAGATCCAGCTGAAACTGCTTCTTTGCCTCTTCGCCGTAAAGATCCGTATAGTCGATTAATCGGATTTTGTACGCTTCGCTGTTTTTCGTATAAGAAGCCGCGGAATTCTTGATTTCATCCGTCAGATAGATGCCCCCGAGCGTAATTTCCTTTTTCACCTTTACGTCCTCGGCTCCGATTTTTTGGTAAATCCGTGTCTTTCCGACCACGGCATCGACGTTGGTCGGGCCATCCTGTTCGGTTACAAGAAGTGTCTCGTCATCAAGGAAATAATATGTATTCAGGTTGGCCCCGATGATATTGGAGCCCTCAAAATCCACAATTCGCTTTCCGGTATTTGATTTTAAGTCTACTCCTACGATTCCTCCTTCGTCGGAATAGGTAAAATCATAGTCCGTGCTTTTTCTTAGCTTTCTCAAATATTTACCGCAGGGATGTTTTTCCCCAAAGGACATCTCGTTATAATCAAATTCGATTAAATAGTGGACGCCTCCATCCTTCACGGCCCCCACGAAACCGATGTCTTCCTGCCAAAACAGATTCTCCACCTGGTTAAAGCCTCTGGGAACCTTAACCTCCTTAATCAGTTTCCCGTCCGATCCGAGCTTGCTGATTGTCGTATTTGTTGCCAAAATCACTCCGCCGTCCCCGGTTATAAGGCTCACACAGACGATTTTTTCCAAAGAATCCCCCGACTCGACTGCCAAATTCGCGCTTGAGAGCTGCTTACCCTCCATGGAATAGGTCAAAAGTTCAAACGTATAGCCGTCATTCGTCGCCTTTTTATGCCTCAGCAAAACCGCTATCTTGGAATCATCGATTAATCCGTAGTCATAAATAGTGTTTCCTTCAACAGGAAACTCTACTCCGACGGTATCCTTTAATTCGAAATCCTTTGTCATCACGGTCCAGTCAAGCCGTACTTTGACACCGCTAAACTCATCCGCGTCGTATTTGTTAAACAATAAAAATCCGTCCCCGTAACGGCATAAACCCGGATTATAATTGATATCCAAATCCGTAAAAGGCGCATAATAAGACGGATTTGACGTGTCTACTTCAAGGGTTTTCGCTTCGTTTCCCGCGCATCCGCATACGATAAAAATCATTAGAATTGTAAGTATATTTACAAATCCGATTCGAAATAATTTTCTCATCTTTTTTGTCCTTTCATTTCAATGCAAAGGTTTGTAAAAGCCACAGGATTATGATATCATAGATACAATCTTTTTTTCAATTCTCATCAACGTTCAGGACAGCTTAACATACAGCGGAGGTGACCCATGGAATCACTGAAGATTTACCGGAAACGTCTTATTCCCGATGAATGCATCTGGCTTAAGGATGACATTGTGCTTTTGTGCAATGAGGAATTCATTGTCACCCGCTGGAAAACGCTTAAACCCCGCAAGGACTTTTCCCACGGATTTTCCGTCTACTGTCTGAAAAAAGGCATCAAGGTCAGCAAATTTTACAAACCGGACGGGACTCTGCGGTACTGGTACTGCGATGTTGTCGACTACGATATTAATATCACGGAAAACACCTGTACGACCACGGATCTTTTGGTGGACGTCGTGGTTTATCCCGATGGTTCTTCCAGAATCCTCGATTTGGATGAACTGGCAGATGCACATGAAAAAGGCCTTGTTGATAACAACACACTGTACGAGGCGTTAAAAAGAGCCGACAAGTTAGTCAGTGACATCTACGCCGGCAATTTTAACATCTACCGTGATTTAGTCGATTATATGGAAAAGCACAACGTTTTGGAATAGAAAGAAATACATGTAAAAGGAGAGATTTTTATGGAAGAAGGAAACTTCAGAGAAGTCAAAACAGAGCGCCCGGCCAAGCCGAAAAAGAATTTTGCCGGTCTGGTTGCGTTCATCGTCATCGCGTTATTCGTGCTGATCATCGGATTTCGGTGTTTTTACTCTGTGGACGAACAGCACAATGCGGTAGTTACACAGTTCGGCAAAGTGGTTAAGGTCAATACCGCAGGTTTCTACGGCAAAGCACCGTGGCAGGAAGTCCACAAGGTGGACATGACCACACACGGTACCGGAATCGGTTATGTAGTTTCGGAAAACGGACAGAACCTCGTGGATAAAGATAACGGAATCATGATTACGTCCGACTTTAACCTTTTAAACATCGATTTCTATCTGGAATATCGTGTATCCGATCCGGTCGCATATCTTTATAATGCAGAGGATCCGGAGGGTGAGCTTTCCAACATCGCACTCGCAAACATCCGTACCGTGGTTTCCAACTATACGGTTGATGAAGCCATGACCACCGGAAAGAGCCAGATCCAGTCCGATGTAAAGGAAGCCATGATCAAAGAACTTGAGAGCCGTGATGTCGGCCTTGCGGTAGTCAATATCACCATTCAGGACTCTGCCCCTCCGACAGAGGAGATCGTAGCTGCATTCAAGGCGGTTGAAACCGCCAAGCAGGGCGCCGATACCGCGATGAACAATGCAAAGCAGTATCAGAACCAAAAGATTCCCGAGGCAGAAGCAAATGCCGATGCCATCGTTCAGAAAGCCAACGCAACCAAGGAGGCCAGAATTGCGGAAGGTGAAGGACAGGCGGCAAGATTCCTCGAAACCTACGCCGAATATGAGAAATACCCGCTGATCACGAAGCGTCGTATGTTCTACGAAAAGATGGAGAAAATCCTTCCCGGCGTAAAAGTTATTATCACCGACGGCAACACGCAGACCATGCTTCCGCTTGAGCCGTTCAACGAATAAGGAGGAATTACGATGAAAACTTCGAAAAAAGGAATTATCGCAATTGTTCTGGTCGTCGTCGCTGCAATTGCGTTGATCATTTTCTTAAATGCGACACTGTATACCGTTAAAGTAAACGAGGCAGCCATCATTATCCGCCTCGGTAAAATCCAGTCCATAGAAGAAACCCCCGGACTGCATATCCATGCACCGTTCATTGAAAGCGTAAACAAGGTTTACACCGGAGACATCCTTTACGATATCCCCGTATCCGACGTCATTACTTCGGATAAAAAATCCATGATTGCCGACAACTATGTTGTATGGTCTATTTCCAACCCGACCAAGTATTACCAAACGCTGGGTGCAAGAAGAGGCCGTGCGGAGGAACGTATCGAGGCAGCCGTTTATAACGCAACCAAGAATACCATTTCTTCCATGAAACAGGATGAAATCATTGCCGCAAGAGGAAGTACTTTAACGGATATGATCACCAAGGCATCCAACTCCGATATTTCCCAATACGGAATCACGATTGAACTTGCGGAGATCAAGGCCCTGGATCTTCCGGATGACAACAAGGAAGCTGTATACGAGCGTATGATCTCCGAGCGTAACAATATTGCGGCAAGTTATACCGCAAAGGGTGCTGCGGAAGCTCAGAAGATCAAGAACGAGACCGACAGGGAAGTAACGATTCTGACCGCAAAGGCAGAAAAGGACGCAGCCAAGATCGAGGCGGAAGGCGAAGCGGAATACATGCGCATCCTTTCCGATGCTTACAACGACGAAGGAAAGGCTGAATTCTACAACTTCTTAAGAAGCCTGGATTCCCTGGATTCCCTTGTAAACGAGAATAATACCATTATTCTGGATAAGAATTCGGAATTTGCAAAAATTCTTTACGGAAATCAATAAGTATCACAGTGCAATCAAAAAGAGCGGCTCTTCGGAGTCGCTCTTTTTTCTTTTAATTACCCGAAACCTCTTTCTGCCTGCGCCTTTCAAAAAACACCGTGATAAAAATGATTCCTAATAGTGTGAGCAGTGAGACAATCTCTGCCGCTCTCCAGTACCAGGGCGATCGGAAGAATACTTCCACATGGCCCGCATATCCGGCAGGTAGATTTAATCGTATTCTTGCTGCATCGCCTTCGGAAAGATAACCGGTATTTATTCCTCCGTCTCCGGATGCAACATATCCCTTATAATTCAGCAGCGGAAGATCAACATACCCACCTTCTCCTCCACTTTGCACATCCAGGGAAATATGTGTACCCGACTTCTTCCATTTCAGGACTTCAGCCTTATTTCCCTCCTCCGGAACTAATACTTCCGTTACAATTTCATGTCTCGCCTTGGAAAGAACAAACTCTCCTCCCATTGCTGCCGTCGTTGTTCCGAACTGAAGACTGTCCAAATCCGTGTATTCATGCAATGTAGCATTCTGCAAATTGGTCTGTATAATCCAAAGGCCTCCTATAACGGACAATCCGCAAAGTACCGCTGCAATTCCGTTTGCCACTTCCTTCTTTTCCCTTTGAAGAATAAGGAGCCCGAATCCGGTTGCAACCGCAGCGAACAAAGAAGCAATACTTAGAAATCTCCAAGAAAACTGTATGGAAGAAACCAGTGTCGCGGCAAATTTTCCCTTGGAGCACAGACTGTCCCACGGAAAATAAATCGTAGCCATCCAAGTACTGAGTATCCCGAGGAAAACCAGAATCGACGCCGTAAGTCTTTCTTTCAGGGCGTTTTTCTTTTGCATTTTCTCCTCTTCTTCCGCCTGGGACTTACGTTTCAAAAATACCGCCGCAAGGCAGAGAAGCAATCCAAACATCATGGCAGGACCGAGTGAAATCGGAAAATCGTCCCTGAATCCCGCTCCGGCATCGGGGCTGCTTGTCGCATAAATCGGGAACTGATTAAACAACTGAACAAAGTATGCGCCTGTTGTCTGAATCATTTTCTGTCCCGAAGTGGCAATAAACCGTATATCCATGTTCTTGGCATAATCCAGAATCGGAAGAATGAACCAAATGTTCAGTAAAACGGTCAGAACTGCCGACTTAAGTAACACAAAGAAACGTTTTTTTCGAATGGTCAGCGGAATTAAAATCAAGCATGTAAGCAGAATCATCACTCCGGCCATCTCAACCGAAAGGGTATGGCTTTGAATGATTCCCGACAATCCAACAGTCAAAGGAATCCAGCTTCTTCTAAATGCTTTTGAGGAATCTTCCTCTGTATAAATTAAATACATGCCGCACAAAACAAGCGGCAGGAACGCCATTGCCGTATACTCACCGACTGCGCTCCGCACATAGAGGTTATTGAGACGATACGGAGCCATCGCATACAAAACAGTCGCAACAAGTGCAAATCCGTCTTTTTTCAGGATTTTACGGAATGCCCAGAAGCCTCCGAACACCGTCAGTGCATTAATGCAAATGATGTAAAAATGATATACCCATGAAAGCGAAAAGCCGGCCATGCGAAGAAGTGCCGGGATAAAAAGCAATATCTCCCCATAGAACACTGAGTTTGCATAACCGTAACCGCTGTAAAAATCCGGGCTGATCCGGACAGGAAACTGTCCGTCAAGAAGGCCGTCTTTCAAACTTTCGATTCGCGCCATATGAAATTCCATGTCATTTCCGGCAAGTGTCACCTTCGTTAACGCAGGGTAAGAAGCCAGAAGAACAATGCCTGTCAGCATGAAGAAGAGAAGTACGAGACGATTTCTGTTTTCAATTTTATCCCGAAGTGCCCAGAAAATCACAAGAGCATTTACCACGCACAGAAAGAAAATCGAAGTAACCAGCATCCTGCTTGCAAGTGCACCGGTCTCCTGTATGCTGTATTCCTTAATCCGGATGCTTCCCTCACCGGAATATATGATACGAAGTCCGACTAGAGTATCACGATATACGTGCAACATCTTTTCGGCTCCGTCATTCGACCGGCTTAGATAAATTGCTCCGGAAGAATACGAATGATACGCCGGATTGTAACTAATCGGACTGATGTAACTTTCCGGAGATTCTCCTTCAAATCTGACCCGGTATATGTAATCTCCCTTCGGGAACACTTCCTCCGGAACAACATCATAAACTCCGCTTTCGCTGCTTTCATCGATGCTTCCGCCGATCATACCGTTCTCATTATAGGATACGATATGTTCTTCGTCATAAGTCAACGTAACCAGATGATTGATCTTATAAACATATTTCAAAATAAAAAAGGCCAACAGCGCCACATCCAACACAAGCAATACCCATTTGATGTTGCGGGCCGAAAAAAAACTGTTAAGCCTTTTCTTTTCAACCATATTCTCTTCCATTTTTCTCCATCCGACCTTTGTCCTGTTTATTCTGCTATTCCCCTGACATATACATTCATTCCCTTATCGCGAAGGAGACTCTCGAATCCCTTCATCTCTTCCGGCGTGTATGCCTCGAAGGCAGCCGGATACTTTGCCTGTTCTTCTTCGGGCAGAAAGTCCTTTAAAATCCTGTGCGAATCGACGTAGGACTGCAGAAAATATTTCTCGCATCCGCCGATCCAGTCGGCAATACGAAGAAAATCCGCCTCGTCATGGAACTGCTTGATGACGGTCGTACGGAATTCATAAGGCACCCTGCCTTCCATAAGAAGCGATACACTTTCCTCGATCGGTCCCAGATCAAGATTTTCGATTCCGACCGTTCTTGCATAATTTTCCCGCGAGGACTTGATATCCATGGCGATGTAATCAACCGCCTTCTCGTCAATCAATGCTCTTAAGATCTCCGGTTTCAGGCCGTTCGAATCCAGTTTGACGAGCAGGCCCAGACCTTTGATCCTGTGAATAAAATCGCCGAGATCCTTCTGCAGCGTCGGTTCGCCGCCCGTGATGGCTACGCCCTCCAGGATGTTTTTACGCTTGTTTAAAAAAGCAAAAAATTCTTCGACGTCCACCGTCGGCTGGGAGCCGGGCATCAGTACCAGGTCGCCGTTATGGCAAAACGGACATCGCATATTGCAATGTCCCGTAAAGACCGTGCATGCCACATGCTCCGGATAATCCAGTAGTGTAGTTTTGTTAAATCCGTGAATTTCCATAGTCTCAGGTATTGTTATCCATATATTGAATGTAATTGGTAACCATTGTTGCAATCTTGAAAGTCAGCGCATCATCGAAAATGCGCACATCCAGGCCGGTAACCGCTTTCAATTTCTCAATACGGTAAACCAGCGTATTTCTGTGAATGTATAACTGCCTTGCCGTTTCGGAAACATTTAAGCTGTTCTCCAGAAATACCGTTGCCGTATGCAGGATTTCCTCGTCGAGCTCCTTGGGCATATTTTCACCGTAAATCTCATCGATGAAGAGTTTGCAGAGGTTTGCGGGAAGCTGGTAAATCAGACGGCCGATACCGAGCGAATCATATGCGTGGATCGTCTCTTCATTGTAGAAGATTTTTCCGACGTCCAGTGCCATTCTGGCTTCTTTATAGGATTTTGAAATCTCACGCAGTTCTTCCACGATGGTACCGTAGGAAACTCTTGCTTTGAGCATCACTTCGGTGTTCATCAAATCCTGCAGCATGGCTGCAATATTTCTCATATCCTCGAGTTTCTCGTCATCTTCCAGGGTGTGCACCAGAATGACGCCGTTTTCCTCGACGGCAATCGCATAATCGTCCATCTTCTCGGAAAAAGCAATCTTGATGGCATGCAGCGCTTCGTTGCCCTTCTCTGCGGAAACTTCCACCATGAAGACAACTCTTCTGGCTTTCAGAGCAATTCCGAGTTTCTTGGCGCGGTTGTAAATATCCACCAAAAGCAGATTGTCGAGCAGAAGATTCTGGATAAAACTGTTATGATCGAACTGTTCCTTGTATGCGACCAGAAGCTGCTCCAGCTGGCTTACGGCGATTTTACCCATTACATATCCGTCGGAATCGCTGCCCTTGGCAATCAGCACATAAACCGGCTCATCTTCCTCGCGGACCTTGAACAGATAATTGCCTTCCACAATTTGGGAATCCGCCGGTGAATCAAAGAAATTCTTCATCACGGCAAGATCCGGCTTATCCTTCTCAAAATTGCCGGCCATCAGAATTCCCTGATTGTCCACAATGGCAAACTCTGCCTTGGTCAGTTCCTTCAAATCATCAATGCACGTCTGGATTACTTGCTTGGTAATCATTCTTCTCCCCCGTTTTTATCCTTGTCCAAATATGTCCTGGTAACCCTGTCCTTCGAAGACCATCCGCCTTTTTCCCTGCGGATCCTTCCGGCTCTCTTCTTCATATCGGTAAAGCTTAGATCCTTGATTCTCTGCTGGCCGGAGAGGAACTTCATGTTCATGGAATCCTCGGGAATATCCACATCCGGTACGCCGAGAGCAAAGAGGCTGTCCTTGCTTTCATTGGTTAATTTGTCGTTTCCGACAATGACCATTGCGGAGAACGGCGGCATATGCACGCTTAAAATGCCCTTCTGTACTTCCACATCCACGGGATCTGTGGTAAATCCGGACTGGAAGGTCATCATAACCTGGGTCAATGTGACATTCTTATGCATGCCCATCTCCCAGACGCTGATTTTACGGTCCGCATCATGTCCGTTGTTATTGACCAAAACAATGGTCTGCGCGCCGAGTTTGAACCGTCCGTAGGCGATAAAATTGTAATCCGATCCTAATCGCATCAGCGATCCCGTGCGGATTTCCTTGCGCTCTTTGTGAATACGGATCATCTCCTTGTGGAAGCGGATCATCTCCGTATCTTCATTGCCCCAGGGATAGGTTCGGCGGTTGTCGGGATCGGTAAAACCGCAAACCCCGGCTTCATCTCCGTAATAGATGGTCGGCGCGCCGGGCCAGGTCATCTGCATCAGAACCGCCTCGCGCATGACCGCTTTGTTCACACCCTCTTCCGCCGCATGGCAGCCCAGGGTATGCATTCTTCCTACTTTATGGTTCGTCCTCGTAAGGAAACGGGAATGGTCGTGGTTACTCAGTTCGTTCATGGCCACCTGAAGCGACGGAGTCGTAAAGGATGTGCCGTGATGCTCCATGGCGCCCCAAAATGCGCCGGAATTACCGAGAAGATCTTCGCGGTAATCGTCACTGTGTTTCTGCATACCGGTTAAGAACCAGGTGATCGGCTCCATAAAGGCATCGTAGTTCATGACGGTATCCCACTCGTCACCTTTGAGCCATTCCTTCGGTGTTCCGTAATGCTCCGCCAGAATGATGGCGTCCGGGTTTGCCTCTTTTACCGCCTTTCTGAAATCCTTCCAGAACTGGTGGTTCATCTCGGGCGAATGTCCGAGATCCGCCGCAACGTCAAGCCTCCAGCCATCCGCATTGTACGGAGCGGAAACCCATTTCCTGCCGATCTTTAAGATATAGTTGTATAAATCCTTGCTGCCTTCGTAATTTAACTTCGGTAACGTATCATGTCCCCACCAGCCGTCATACGTGTGGTTGTAAGGCCACTGGTCATGGTAGAAGCGGAAATAATCGTGATAAGGGCTGTTTTTGTCTACAAATGCGCCCTTGGCATATCCCTTGGCATCTTCATAGATGCGCTCGCGATCAAGCCACTTGTTGAACGAACCGCAGTGATTGAATACGCCGTCCAGAATTACACGCATGCCTCTTCTGTGCGCCTCTTCCACCACCTTGGCAAAGAGTTCGTTGGAAGCCTCCAGATTCGCCTTGTTCGTCACACGATTGATGTATTTGGTCGCGAAACGGTTTTCGCGCTGGTCATCGCGCAGAAGTTCCCCTTCATCGTCCACAATTTTACCGATATGGGGATCGATGTAGTCGTAATCCTGAATATCGTATTTATGGTTGGACGGTGAAACAAAGAGGGGATTGAAGTAAATGACGTCAATGCCGAGATTCTCAAGGTAGTCCATTTTATCAAGAACACCCTGCAAATCTCCGCCGTAAAACTCCCTCACGCCCATCTGAGCCGGGTATTTGTTCCAATCCTGTACCTGTTCGGAATAGTCGCCGAGATACATGTATTCATGTGATTGTACGTCATTGGTGGAATCGCCGTTGTAGAAACGGTCAACATAGATCTGGTACATAACCGCACCTCTGGCCCACTTCGGGGTATGGAAGCCGGGAATGATGCGGAACATATAATAGTCCTGCAGTTCTCTGGTTATGCCCTTAACGTTATAGAAGAAGCAGATTTTACCTACTTTGATTTCAAAATAATATTCAATCGGCTCATCGGTCGCCGTAATCTCGCATTGGTAGAAATCGAAATAATCGTCGCTGTCGACCTTGCGCATGGCAAGCGCATCGCCTTTTAAAATCATATTGACAAGATCGACATTGTTCTTTCCCGTACGGAAACGGATCTGCACCTTATCTCCGGGATTCGGCTCCATGGGCGTAACAAAGTCCGACGTCGTATCGGAGAACAAAGCCTTCTTATTCAGAATCGGCCGCATGCTCGAGATATAATGCATTCTCTTTTCGATTTCAAAACTTTGTGCTATATTCACGCAAAACCTCCCACGGTTAGAGCCCGTACAGATTTATTCTACTATATATTGTGGAATTTATCAAGAAAACGATTGCTTCGCAGTAAAGGAAACAAATAAACGCGCGAGTGCACATAATAAGCGAAGCTTACTTTGTATGGACATTTGTCCATACAAAGTAAAAAGGACCGCCTTTCGACTGTCCTTTTTAGAGAAGGTATTTCTTCTTATGGGGTATAGCAAAAAACTATAATGTATTGGGGGGTTACAAGAAGAAGTATAGCAACGTGCAACCCCTTTTGCAACGGAAAGAATACACAAATTTCATAAAACATTCGCATATTCGTTGTGCAATTTATACACTATTCGGTCTGCTCTGCACTCTCCTGCGCTTCCGGAGCGCTTTGTGCGGGCATTTCAGCCTCGCCAAACAGGGCTTCAAACTCAGCTCTTGTGATCTTCTCCTTCTCAAGAAGCAAAGCTGCGGACTTATGCAGGATATCCATATGCTCTTCGAGAATGGCTTTGGCCTTGTCGTAGCACTCGGAAATAATCTTTTTGACTTCTTCGTCGATCTCTCCGGCAATCTTTTCGCTGTAAGGACGGTTCTTTGCCAGATCACGGCCGATGAATACCTCGTCTCCGTCCGCATCGTAATTGATCATGCCGAGTTTCTCGCTCATACCGTAGCGGGTAACCATATTTCTGGCCATGGCGGTTGCACTCTTAATATCCTGTGAAGCGCCCGTATAGAGTTTGCCGAAGATGAGTTCCTCCGCAATACGTCCGCCCAGGGAAACCATGATCTCCTGTTCCATTTCATCCTTGCTGTGGAACATATCGTCTTTTTCCGGCAGGGGCATGGTATAGCCTGCTGCCGAGCCGCCCGTTGGAATGATGGAAACCGCATATACCGGATCCATATCGGGAAGCACATGGAAAAGAATCGCATGTCCGGATTCATGGTACGCGGTGATCTTTTTCTCTTCATCGGATACCAGACGGCTTTTCTTCTCCGTACCGATACCGACTTTGATCATGGAATCGTTAATATCCTGCTGCACAATAAAAGCGCGCTGCTTCTTGGCTGCAAGGATGGCTGCCTCGTTTAATAAGTTTTCCAAATCCGCTCCGGAGAAACCTGCCGTCGTCTGGGCAATCTGTTTTAAATCCACCTCATCGCTGAGCGGTTTATTCTTGGAATGTACGTTCAGGATTTCTTCTCTGCCCGAAACATCCGGTCTTCCGATCATGATCTTGCGGTCAAAACGGCCCGGACGAAGGATTGCCGGATCCAGGATATCCACACGGTTGGTTGCCGCAAGAACGATAATTCCGGAGTTTTCGGTAAAACCGTCCATCTCTACGAGCAACTGGTTTAAAGTCTGCTCTTTCTCATCGTGACCGCCGCCGAGACCCGTACCTCTTCTTCTTGCCACGGCATCGATTTCATCGATAAAAATGATGCAGGGCTTATGCGTGCCCGCCTCTTCAAAGAGGTCTCTGACACGGGAAGCGCCGACACCGACATACATTTCCACGAAATCGGAACCGGAAATGCTGTAGAACGGAACACCCGCTTCTCCGGCGATTGCCTTGGCAAGCAAAGTTTTACCGGTTCCCGGAGGGCCCTCCAAAAGCACGCCCTTGGGGATTCTTGCGCCGACCTTCGTAAAGTCTTCGGGATTCTTTAAGAAAAGAATGATCTCCTCCAAGTCTTCCTTTTCCTCTTTCAGGCCCGCAACATCCGTTAAACGGTATTTGTTTTCTTTAATCATTTTGGCTCGGCTCTTGCCGAAGTTCATCATCTTCGACGTCGGACCGGAGTTCATGGCAGCATTCTGTGCATTGATCATCATAATGAAGAAGATTATGCAGACAAATGCCACAACCAGCATCGGGAGCAGATGATTCAGAAACCAGTTTTCCTTCGGCACTGCCTCGATGTAAGGATCAAGCCCGTTCTGTCTGAGAAACTCGGAGATTTCCGTTGTATCGGTAACGTTTAAAACTTCCTCCGTACCGTTTTTCTTCTCCACCGTGACAGAACCGCCCTTGGAATTCTGCAACTGATTGACCGTCACTTTGCTGACGGATCCGCTCTTGATATCCTGTTCAAGTTTTCCTCTGGTATAGCTGCTCTTCGAAAAATTCAGACTGCTTAAGATGATTCCACCGATCAGCAGAATGATAATGAAGAAAAATACAAGCCCCAGACCGCTTCCTTTTCTTTCCACTTACTTTAAATCCTTTCTGAAACTCTAATTATCAAACTCGACTACCCCGATATACGGAAGATTTCTGTATTTCTGGTCGTAGTCCAGTCCATATCCGACCACAAACAGATCCGGAATCTGAAAGCCGACATACTTTACATCTACATCCACAACACGTCTTTCAGGCTTGTCAAGCAATGTGCAAAGCGCGATGCTGTTCGGCTTTCTTGCTTTTAAAAGCTCCAAAAGCATGCTCAACGTCCGTCCGGAATCGATAATATCTTCCACAACGATAACATCCTTGCCCTCGATGGACTCTTCCAAATCCTTCACAATCTTTACGTGACCGCTTGATTCGGTTCCCGCGCCGTAGCTCGAAACCGACATAAAGTCTATCGTCACGGGAAGATTGATCCTCTTGGCCAGTTCGCAGGCAAAGAAACTTGCGCCCCGTAAGATACAGATAATGCGCACTTCTTTTCCTTCGTAATCCTTGCTGATCAAAAGGCCGATTTCCTTTATTTTACGATCGACTTCTTCTTCCGTCATTAACACTTTGATTCGTTCTGCCATTGTTTGCCCTCCGGATTTCCTTTGCTATTCTATCACAAAACCTCTGACTTTCCTATTCTTCTTTTACGATTGCAATTTCCAGCACCTTCTTCGTGCCCTCTTTCACTTTGCCGAATTCCCCCATCCGGTACCCGACGATCCAGAGTACCTGACGACCGGATGCAAGCACCCAGAGTTTATCGCGCATTTCCTCCGGTACCTTCGCATTTTTGAAAAAATCATAAACCTTCTGCGTTCCTCCGTCCCGGTTGATGATAAGATAATCGTCCCGCTTCGGATGGCGGAGTACCAGATAAGGAAAAGAAACACAATTCCGTAACTCCTCCTCATCAAACCATTTTTTCTCTTCTCCGGTCGGGATTTCGTCGTTTCCTCTGTCTTTTACGGAATAGGTGAACCGCATTCCGTCCGATGTATCGATTTCCGGCCCCTCTTCCGAAAGGGAGATTCGGTATTCTTCGTCCAAATCGGCTTCAAAGCCCGGATCATATTCCGAAGAAGGTGCCAGTGTGACTCCTTCGTAAGTTCTTTTTGCGTGAATTCCATAAATGAAATCCCTCTCTTTTCCGACCTGTGAAGCGAATAATTCTTCCAGCGCCTCCACCTGGGCGGTTCCGATGTCCCTCTTTTTGTGGCAGACATCCTGTAGGCAGCCAAGCAGAATCTCCCTTCGTAAAACAGCCGGAAGTTCCGTAATCTTGTTTCCGATCCGGATCTGACCGCTTTCGGAGTCACAGAGCGCCAGATTCTTTTTCTCTCCGGCAGCTTCTGCGGCAATAAATTCTTCCACATCTTTCATTTTCGAAGCTGCTTCTTCGATGTGTTTAAGCGCTCCGGGACAAATCTGTTCCGCAATCGGAAGGATTTCATGACGGATCCGGTTTCTGGCGTAGACAGTCTCTTCATTGCTTTCATCCTCACGCCAGGAAATATTCCTCGCTTCCAGATAAGAACAGATTTCTTCTTTGCTTACGCAAAGCAGGGGGCGGATGATATTCCCGCTCACCGGAAGGATCCCGCGCAGGCCGTGAACACCGCTTCCGCGGAAAAGCTGAAACAGTACCGTCTCACACAGATCGTCTCTGTGATGGGCAACGGCAATACGCCCCGATGCGCCGAAAGGCGCCGAAATTTCCCTGAAAAATTCATATCTCTTCATCCGGCCGGCTTCTTCGATTGAAACGCCCAGCTTCCCGGCCTCCTTGGCCGCATCGATATGAAGAACCTTCAACGGAACATGCAGGCTTTCACAAAGAGTGCGTACATACTCCTCATCGCCGTCCGCATTTTTACGAAGGCCGTGATGAACATGAGCCGCGATCAGAGTCAGCGGATGAGCCTTTGCATATTCCGTAAGGATCGTTAAAAGGCATACGGAATCAGCGCCGCCGGAAACTCCGACGACGACGGTCTGACCGTCTTGCAACATCCGGTTTTCTTCAATATACTCGTAAACCTTTTGAATCATTGTTTCTCCCATATTCATGATGTTGGGGTCAAAAGGTCTTTTGCCCCCAACATGATGACGAATTGCTTCATTGCTACGCAATTCTCGCAATTCTGTGAACACTCGGAATCCGCATGTTTACTACGTAAACAGCTACTTCCTCGTGTTCGGCGGGTCCCAAGGTCAAAGTCGTTTTCGTGTAAACACGAACGACTTTTGACCTTTTGACCCTATCATCATATTCATCGATATGAATGTATTATAGCATAATTCCCCGGCAAACAAAAACGGCCGACACCGTGTCGACCGTTAATCTTCTGCCATAAAAATGATTTCTCCGTCCTTGACCAGCCCGAATCGTTCTTTTGCCACTTCTTCGATGTAGGCATCGGTCTGTGTGTACTTTTCGAAATCCACCAGTTCCTCGGAGCGTTTCTCCTCTTTCTGCACCAACTGACTGTAATACGCTTCTTTTTCGTTATATACTTCCAGCGTTTTGTTTATGGTTAACACACGTACAACGGTTACGGCAATTACCATGCCCAGCACGATGCAGATCAATATCATACCTGTTTTGTTGTTGGGCCCGCGTCTTCTCGAGCGCTTAGTGCCTCTTTGAAAGGTTGCCATTTTAACCGATTTCCCCCTGTGCCGTTTTCATTTCCGCTCTGCATTTCTTCATTTGCAAATCAAGAGATGTTTACATAATAGCACAGTATTAATTTTATCTAAGGAAAAGTATTACGTCAACC
Organism: Lachnospiraceae bacterium UBA3804; assembly: GCA_002368665.1. Classification (GTDB taxonomy): domain Bacteria; phylum Bacillota; class Clostridia; order Lachnospirales; family Lachnospiraceae; genus UBA3766. The sequence goes on along the minus strand of DFEK01000012.1, from coordinate 50,368 downwards.
TTTTTTGTGAAATATTTCCTAATTTTTAGGGTTTTTGTGGTTGCTTATGTTAACCTTTACCATATTTTGTGGTTAACTTATGTAACCTTTCCACAAAAGCCGGTTTACAAATAGCGGAACATTTCCTTCGCTTCTTCTTTACGAACGGTCTCCGCAATGCTTAAAACCTCCGCCTCCACGGACTTGTCTCCGAAGCGGATGGAGATCTTATCGCCCACTTTTACATCGTAGGAAGCCTTGACTACCTTATCGTTTACACTTACTCTTCCCGCATCGCAGGCCTCGTTGGCCACGGTTCTGCGTTTGATCAGGCGGGAGACCTTTAAATATTTATCCAGTCGCATGATTATCCTTTCCGTATCGCGCAATCGAGTTGCATGCCTGACAGCTGTATCGCGCAAAAAGAGCCGCCTCATTCGAGACGGCTCTTTGAATTACATTCTACAGCTCAATTATTTAGCGTTTACAGCATCCTTGAGAGCCTTGCCAGCTTTGAATCTGGGAGCCTTGGAAGCTTTAATCTTCATCTTAGCGCCGGTCTGAGGGTTTCTGCCTTCTCTAGCTGCTCTCTTAGCAACATCGAAAGTACCGAATCCAACTAACTGAACCTTTCCGTCTTTCTTCTTTAATTCTTTCTTAACAACTTCGGTAAAAGCGTTAACTGCTGCTTCAGCATCTTTCTTGGATAACTTTGCCTGATCAGCGATAGCTGCAACTAATTCTGTCTTGTTCATTATGAACTCCTCCTCTTTTTAATTAAACTGTATTTGCTTCTACGGCGTACTCACCGTATACTCTATTTATAGTAGTTTTTAGGTCGTTTGTCAAGGTAAATACCACAAAATATAGGGGTTTTTGGCACTTTTTTTCGATTTTTTCCCTAAATTAGGGCATTTTTGGTAGACATAACTCAAAAAGTGCCGATTTTTCGTTATTTTCGGGGTGTTCGATAACTTCATTTAACATCCGGTTTAGAATTTCTCCGACCTCTTTTCCGGGTGCAATTCCGGCCTCGATCAAATCCTTTCCGGAGACAGCCAGATCTTTCAGGGAAATGCACTCTTTATCCCGAAGGATCTGCTCATAATCCCGTTTATTTTCCTCAATCCACGCCAGCTTCTCCTTGCGGTGAAAATCGCTCTGTCCCAGAACATCCGCATGCTGGACCGCAAAGAAGTCCGGGAATAGATCTTCCCCGATATTTGCCATGGCTCTTCGCATGGCCTTCCGGTTCGGTTCAATGCGCAGATCATGGTATCTGCAAAGCCTGCAGACCTTGTCTATTGTGTGATTGTCGAATTTGAGCCTTTTTAAAACTTCATCCGCAATGGATGCGGAAACCGCCGGATGGCCGTGAAAATGATCAATGCCCTCCTCATCCGTCGTATGGCACCCCGGTTTGCCCATATCATGGAAAAGCATCGTAAGGCGCAGATCCTTGTTAGCGTCAATATACTTTAAGCACTCTATCGTATGCATTCCGACCGTGTAGCGATGGTTCGGGTTATTCTGGGCCGTTTCCATCATGCGGTCAAATTCGGGCAGGAACACCTTCGTAAGGCCGAGTTCATGTGCCAGAAGGAATTTCTCCGGATGTGCGCTACTTAAGGTCTTAACCAATTCCGCCTGGATTCTCTCCGCACTCACCTTGAAAAGATTTCCGGAAAGAGCCTTAACGGCCTCTTTGGTTTTTTCTTCGATCTCAAAATCCAGACTTGCCGCGAAGCGGACCGCGCGGAGCATTCTGAGCGCATCCTCTTCGAAGCGCTCCCCCGGTTCTCCGACCGCCCTGATAATCCCGGCCTTCAGATCCTCTTCTCCGCCGAAGCAGTCCACCAGCCCACGCTCGTCATTATATGCCATCGCATTGATTGTAAAATCCCTGCGTTTCAGGTCCTCGGTCAGACTCGCCGTATAGGAAACCTGCTTCGGATGACGCCCGTCCTCATACTCTCCGTCCACACGATAGGTTGTGATCTCGTATCCTGTGCCGGAGCGCATCACGGTAACCGTTCCGTGCTTGATTCCGGTATCGATGGTATGTCCGAAGACCGCCTTCACCTCTTCCGGCTTCGCGGACGTGGTGATATCCCAATCCTTCGGAGCCATGCCAAGAAGGCAGTCTCTGACGCATCCGCCCACGGCGAACGCCTCAAATCCTGCCTCTTGAAGCTTATTGATTATTAATTTTACATCTACAGGTAGCTGAATGGTTCTCATAATTTACCTCGAACAGTTGACGGGGTGGCGGCAACTGTCGAACCATTATGCTGTCTCAATGCTGTCAGCCTTCGCCAATCCGTACTTCTTAACCGCATCCTCGCGCATCTTGTATTTTAAGATTTTGCCGGCTGCGTTCATCGGGAAGCCTTCCACGATATCCACATACTTCGGAACTTTATGTTTTGCCATATGGGAGCGGACATAATCCTTAATCTCCTCTTCCGTAATGGTAACACCTTCCTTCGGCACAACGCAAGCGCAGATTTCCTCGCCGAGCTGTTCATCGGGCACACCGATGACCTGAACATCCTTCACTTTATCGTAAGTATAAATAAACTCTTCGATTTCCTTGGGGTAAATATTCTCGCCGCCACGGATGATCATATCCTTCAGTCGTCCCGTGATCTTAAAATTGCCTTCCGGGGTTCTGCATGCCAGATCTCCCGTATGCAGCCAGCCATCCTTGTCGATGGCCTGTGCCGTGGCAACGGGCATTTTATAATAGCCCTTCATAATATTGTAGCCTCTGGCCACAAATTCACCGTTTACGCCGTCGGGAACTTCCTCACCGGTCTCGGGATCCACAACCTTGCATTCTACACCGGGCAAAGGTCCGCCTACGGTATTTACACGTACGTCAATGGAATCCTCGGTACTGGACATCGTACATCCCGGGGATGCTTCGGTTTGTCCGTAAACGATGGTGATCTCCGTCATATGCATTTTCTCGACAACGTCCTTCATGACCGAAATGGGGCACGGAGAACCTGCCATAATACCGGTTCTCATATAGGAGAAATCCGTCTTCTCGAAATCTTCATGCTCCAGCATTGCGATGAACATGGTCGGTACGCCGTGGAAGCAGGTAATCTTCTCACGGTTGATGCAGGCCAGAGCCGGCTTCGTTGAGAAGTAAGGAATCGGAGAAATGGTAACACCATGCGTCATGGATGCGGTCATGGCAAGAACCATACCGAAGCAGTGGAACATGGGTACCTGGATCATCATACGGTCCGCCGTGGAAAGGTCCATACGGTCGCCGATGCATTTTCCGTTATTTACTACATTATAATGGGTCAGCATAACACCCTTCGGGAAGCCCGTTGTACCGGATGTATACTGCATGTTGCAGACATCGTGCTTATCCACGAGTGAAGATCTTCTGTAGACTTCCTCGATGGGAACGGTCTTTGCAAGATCCAGTGCATCCTCCCAGGTTAAGCAGCCCTGCTGACGGGAGCTTACATTGATAATATGACGGAGGAACGGAAGTCTCTTGCAGTGAAGTGCCTTGCCGGGCGTATTGCCTTCCAGCTCGGGGCAGAGTTCCGCCATGATCTCGTTGTAGTGGGAATCCCTGTAACCGTCAATCATGATCAGGGTATGCGTATCGGAGTTACGAAGCAGATACTCGGCCTCGTGAATTTTGTATGCGGTATTCATGGTAACCAAAACCGCACCGATCCGGCAGCATGCCCAGAAAGAGATATACCACTGCGGTACATTGGTTGCCCAGATAGCCACATGGGTGCCCTGCTTAACACCGAGTGCAATCAGGGAACGGGCAAACTCGTCCACATCATCCCTGAATTCCTTATAGGTTCTCGTATAATCAAGCGTCGTATAACGGAACGCATACTGGTCGGGGAATTCTTCCACCATGCGGTCGAGTACCTGAGGGAAGGTCTTGTCGATGATCTCTTCCTTTTTCCAGATAAACTTACCGGTACCGGCCTTGTTGGAATAAAGACCATGATCCGCCGTTACGGTCTTACGCTCATACTGGCTCATGTAGTTTACGAAGTGAGGGAATACGATTCCCGGGTCGGAAAGCTGCTCATACCAGGAAGGGATCCACTCAAAGGAAATAAATCCGTCGTAATTGATACTGCGAAGAGCAAGAACCAGATCCCCGATCGGAAGATTTCCTTCGCCCATCAGACGATATCCGTCCTCGGTGGAATCCTTGATGTGAACATGCTTTACATAGGCACCCAGGTTCTGGATACTCTGCTCCGGCGCCTCACCTCCGTGACGTACGGTATGATGAATATCCCAAAGCGCAGCCACATTGTCTCTTGCAAAAACATTTAATACATTGCGAAGTCTCTCGGTATTTGCGTACGGTCCGATCGTCTCAAGAAGGAGGGATACTCCGTTATTATCCGCTTCGCGATAGGTCTGGTTGATGCATTCGATAACGGGCTCGTCATTTACCTCGGTATCCTTAATGCTCTTTCCCGCACGAAGACGGATGGCGGGACAGTTTAAAATCTTCGCAATACGGATATACTCTTTAATCTCTTCTACGTTCTGCTCTATTCTTTCGGGATCTGCCACATCGCAGGTTGTATCGAGGCAGGGAATGGAAAGCTGCATCTGAAAGATCTTTCTTGCCGTTTCCAGAATGTTTTCGTTACTGAACGGGCGGTTCTTTCCGGAAAAAACTTCTCTTTTGATGTCATGGATTTCCACACCGGCGAACTGTAAGTCTTTGGCAGTGGCATAGAAATCGGTCCAGTCAAAATCATCCCATCCGTTTGTACTGTATGATAATTTCATCGTTGTCTCCTTGTCCTAATACTTCCTACTCTTCTTTGCTGTCAAATACAATCTTGTTGATCGCGTTAATATATGCACGGATACTTGCGCCGATAATGTCGGTGGAAATACCGCTTCCGGAATAAAGCTTTCCGTTATAGCGAAGTTTTACAAGTGCGTTTCCGACTGCCTCGCTTCCTTCGGTTACGGCCTGAATCTGGAAATCGTCCAGTTCATAATGTACGCCGACGATCATTTCCACAGCAAGGAATGCAGCTTCAATCGGACCGTCTCCGGAACTTAATCCTTTTAACTTCTTATCATCTTTCTCCAAAGTAACCTGCGCGGTCGGAGTGATGATGTTTCCGCTGTTGATCACAAAATCCACCAGCTGGTAGGTCGGAGCTACCTGAAGGGAAGCGGTGGCGATAATTGCTTCCATCTCCTTGATTCCGACTTTCTTTTTCTCGGAAACTCTCTTGAACTCTTTATATACTTTCGCATTGTCATCGTCTGAAAGATCATAGCCGAGTTTCTTTACCGTACGGATAACTTTGGAAATGTCCGCATTCTCATCAAGGTCAAGTTCCTCTTTCTTCGGAGCTTCCTCATCGGCGAAAAATGTCGTAGCCCCGCTCTTGCTGCCTGCCATCCAGGAAAGTTTGCGAAGGGTTTTCTCCACTTCGGGACGCTTCTGTGCGATTGCCATATCCAGGGAATCGCCTCTTTCGGAGAACATGTTTACAACCGCCTCAAGTCCCGGTGCAGCCTTGCCGATCAAAGTCGTTTTGATTTCTCTTGCTCCGCTTCTGATGCAGGTAACCGTATTGGCTGTAGCCATATTCAGGCTGTCGGAACAGGTAACGGATACGGGAATCTCTTTTAACTGCGAAATATCGGCATTCAGTTTGTCAATCAGTTCATCGAATTCCTCGGGAAGCATAACACCTGCGGTATCCCTTAAATTGATGGTGGTTGCACCTGCACCGATGGCTGCGGTAATAATCTGTACCAGAAAATCCGTTTCGCTTCTGGTCGCATCCTGGCAGGAAAATTCCACGTCGTCACACAAACTCTTTGCGTAGGAGATGATGCCGGGAACCAGTTCCATTATCTTCTTTGCTTTCATTCCACAGATGTATTCCATCTGAACGGGAGAGGTCGGAACGCTGATGCTGATTCTCTTCTTGGCCGCATTGGCTAATGCTGCGGCTGCGCTGTCCACCTCGCTGCGGTCAAGACCGGCTTCCACGCTGATGATACTGTTTTTGATGACCGGTGCAAGGGATTTGATCAACAGACTGTCTGCCTGCTCCTTTGCCTTCGGCATTTCAATAACATCAACCATCAGCTGGTCAAGCTGTTTTGCCACTTCCATTTTTTCCTTGAAGCTTAAATTGGCTGAGCCTGCGCTGCATGCTTCTTTGATTGTTACATCCGCAACCCTGATTCTGTTCATGTTTTTTATCCTTTCTGTATCTTCGATGCCACTCATAAACGCTTCGCGTTTATTTCGTGTCGCGCTGTCGCGCTATCTATTCTCTTGCGCGATACTGCCCGCGATGCCACTCATAAACGCTTCGCGTTTATTTCGTGTCGCGCTGTCGCGCTATCGTCTGTTCGCACCCCATGCAGCCCGGCGAGTAAACTCACCGTCTGCAAGGCTGCTCCATCCGGCATCGCTTGTAGTTACGCACAAATAAAAGCCCCGAAAGCCTTTCGACTTTCGGGGCGATAAAATTCTTTTACCGCGGTACCACCCGACTTGTTGCACTTGCAACCACTCTGTCAGATACCAACATATCTGCTGCCATGATAACGGGGCTTCCGTAGTTCCTTACTGAATGTTCGGGAACTCTGCTCGGGAGTGAGACTGCCTTCATTCTTCCGTACCGGCTCGCACCTTCCGCCGGCTCTCTGGAACATCCAAATGACGCATAATTCCTTCAATGCATTTATTTTTTGCGATTGAAACCATAATAATCGGTTTTGAAAATCTTGTCAATTCTTTTTTCAGATTATCCCCGGAAATTATTATCCTGAAAACTATTGTTATTACCCTGATAGTTGTTATAATCCGTAAAGTTGTTATTGCCCTGGTAATAATTATTAAAAGAAGTACGATTTACCGTGGCATTCATAAGGTCTCTGTCCTTCTTGATCCGGATGATTGCAATGATCAGGAAGGCTGCGCCGAGTGCTGCCATTACAAGACCTGCTGCCACAAGGCCGACCATGGAGGAAGCATTGTTCATAATTACATACGGAACGAGCATTTCATCCACTTCCTCGCTGGAATATCCGATATCATACAGATATTCGCGCATGTACTTCTTGTCATCGGACGACATCTTACGAAGATAGCCGTCGATATAAACCGATTCGGGATCCCAGGCCACGGTTCCGGTTGTATCCGTCCACCAGGCATAGCTTTTATCGGCAATTCTCTCATAAGTTGCAGCTTCCTTGGCAGGAACCGCTACACCCATGAAATGTGTCATGTTTAATCCGCCGTTTTCATCCGCCGTAATTTCGGGTACGGTGTAGAACCTGGAAGTTACATTTTTAACCTCATGATTTTTGTCCTTCTCCCCGTAAACCATATATTCGTCCATAACGAAGTCCAGATCGATGGTTACATGCTGATTTGCTTTCAGGGTCGTCCAGGATACTTTATTCAGATCCACTGCGGGCTTTCTTAAATTAATGGTTAAGATCATTCCGTAGACAGCAACGGCCAGTCCGATTCCCAGAAAACCGATGCCAAGTACCATTCCTCTTGTCTTGGAAAAAAAACGAAACATAATCAAATCCCCTTTCTGTTTTCACACGCTACCACTATATCAAATCCCCTGCACCAATACAAGAAAAAACGCAGAATCCGTTCCGATTCCGCGTTTTATCTTTGGGAAATCTATGCTGCTACGTTTATTATATAATACGAACATATGTTTGTAAACATCTTTTTTCGTTTTCTGTTATACTATTGTTTATGAAGATGCGAAAGAAAAAGATCAGGCGAATAACAAAACTCGGGATTGCCCTTGTGACCATCCTTTGTTTTGCTGTGTCCGGAGCCGGCTGTACCGAAGTGCTCGAACGAATTTTGATTCCGGATCTTACCTGGACCGGCCTGACTTCGGAGCCGGAATCCGAACCGGCCTCCGCTCCCATTCCGAATCATGCACCGCCTTCACAGTCTCAGTCCGGTTACGAGGAACCGCTGGATGTCCACTCCCTGACATATGACAATGAAATCCCCGTGATCCATAATGACAGGGAATTCAATGTCCTGGTAAACTATGAGCTGGCAGGAAGAAGTACGGAATTTGAATTTTACGCCGAAGACGGTTTTACAATCGATAACGATCTGCTCCTTTACCGTTTCTCACTCCCTTATGTTTCCACGTCTTCGGTCGTGATGGAGAACAACCGTGAATTCTGGACCGTATATTTATACTACTATCCCGGCGCACGAATTGCGGATGCCTATCTTTCCGGCGATCTTTCTTCGTTAAATGAAGAAGAAACGATCACCTATTATACGGCATTGGACTTTGTGGAAAACCATGTCAATCCGGAGCCGAACGTTTTAAAGAAGGAAAAACTGATTCACGACTATATCTGTGAGTCCACTCTCTATACCAATCCGGCGAGCGACGACATGATACCGAGGCACTGCACGGCCGTCGGACTTTTACTGGACGGATATGCGAACTGCCAGGGCTATGCGGACTGCTTCGATATGCTGGCACGGATGGCCGGACTGACCGTGGATAAACAAAGCGGAAGTGCCGAAGGCAGCCTCCACGTTTGGAATATTATTCAAATTGACGACATCTGGTATTCCATGGATATCACGTATGACGATACGACGTTTTTCACGGACGGAAGCGGCTACCCCGCCTACATCTATTTTAATGCAGGCAAAGACATTCTGTTATCAACTCACTCCATCCCGAAGGACAACGAACTGATTCCCATATCCAGGGATACCGATCACAAATATTATTATTTCTGCGATTTATTTGAACTGACCGGTTGCAACAACGATCCGGCTTTGGCCAAAGCGGAAATCGCCTCTTTCCTGGAAGAATGTTATACATCCGGAGAATCGCATGTTTCCTATTTTATACCCGAAACCATTCTGGATTCCGCCGAAATCGTAAACGAGATTCAGGCGTTGATCCCGGACAAACCGACCCGAATAACGATTACCACCTATCATGTAAAAAACAGTACATATATTTTAGGAGAGCCCCACTGAGGCTCTCCTTTTTTCATTTCGTTATTTCACTTCCAGTTCCCTGTCTCCGATAATTTCTTCGAGCAGTTTGCGGACCAGGGCTTTGGCATTTTCGTAAGCTTTTGACTTCAGCCCCTCCGTATCCGCCTTTTTCTTGCAGTCTTCCTGGGCTTCCTTGACGGCGTTGATTCCGTCTCTTTTATCGTCCCAGTTAAATAGGGCAAACGATTCATCGTAGAAATCAATGCTGTCCATATCAATGACCGGATCTTCCAGTTCCACATCCGGAAGCTTGACGGTAACCTTGTCTTCGCTCACATCCACTTCCACTTTCGAAAGGTCAATGCCCGCCTCGATCGTACCCTCATAAACCATGCTGTATTTCTTCTGTGTGATGAAGGGAATACCGCCGTCATCATAATGAATCAGTCCGGTATAGGTCATTTCCGCGGTCGTCAAATCACTCGCATCTTCCAGTTTGGAAGCAATCAGCGAAGATGTGATCACAGGCTTTTTCGTAAACCGATCCTGGATATATTTGGAAACACCGAAAATCGTACCTCCTATGGCCAACCCCACAACCAGCAGGATGGAAAATCCAATGATCAGCCATTTCAGCCAGCCCGGCATTTTCTTTTTATTCTCTTCTCCGAATTGAGCCATACCGATCCCCCCTTTCCGGTCAGCATTCTCTATCTTTATTAAACAATATCTCAGGTAAGATGGCAAGTCGGGAAATACCAATTATATCGTTTCAATACAACATCTTGGGTTCCACGCCCTTGGTCACTTTCAATACCCTTTTATGTCTCAAACGGTTGCAAATATTGTTTTAACCGGTTCAAAACATGTTTTTTATCTGCACTCCAAAGAGGAGCTATCAAATCTTTTTTGGCTCCGTCGCCGGTCATTCGATGGATGACGATATCCGGCGGAATCATTTTTATCAAGTCCGTAACCAGAGCAATGTATTCGTCCTCCGACATCACTTTTACCCTGCCTTCCAGGTACTCACGCTCCAGATCCGTACCCTTCAGAACATGCAGAAGCTGGAGTTTGATGCCCTTTATTCCGCCGCCAACTACATATCGGACCGTTTCAGCCATGTCCTGCTTCGTTTCGCCCGGAAGTCCAAGAATCACATGTGTGATAACCTCAATTCCGCGTTTTTGCAGTTCCTTTACCGCCTGATCGTATACCGAAAGGGGGTAGCCCCTTCGAATATACCCGGCGGTTCGTTCATGGATTGTCTGTAGACCCAGTTCAACCCAGATTGGTTTGACCTGATTTAGCTCCTTCAGCAGATCCAGAACATCGTCCGGAAGACAGTCCGGTCTGGTCGCGATCGAAAGTGCAACGATGTCCGGATGGTCAAGTGCCTCCGTATAGAGTTTTCGGAGCCTCTCCACCGGTGCATACGTATTGGTAAATGCCTGAAAATAGGCAATATATTTTCCGTTTTGAATTTTGGCGGATACGCGTTCCTTCCCCTTCTCAATCTGCTCGGTAATGCTTAACCCGGGATCCTGTGCAAAGTCTCCGCTTCCTCCTTCCGAGCAAAAAAGACACCCGCCGGTACCGATGCTCCCATCACGATTCGGGCACGTAAATCCGCCGTTAATCGCTATGCGATACACCTTGCATCCGAAAGTGTCTTTCATATATTGATTTAAGGAATAGTATTCAACCAAATGACCCCCCAGTAATTTGCCTGTATTCCTGTTTATAATGTTCCGAAAATGCGATCGCCCGCATCTCCGAGCCCCGGAACGATATACGCGTTCTCGTTCAGTCGCTCATCCTGTGCACCGATATACAAATCCACATCGGGATGGGTCTTGGTCAGTGCAGCCACCCCTTCCGGTGCGGCAATAATGCACATAAAATGAATGCTCTTACAACCTTTATCCTTCAACATCTGAATCGCTGCAATTGCCGAACCGCCCGTAGCGAGCATGGGGTCTAAAACAAAAACTTCTCTCTCTTTCAAATCCGAAGGAAGCTTGCAAAGATAATCCATCGGCTCATGCGTTTTTTCATTCCTGGCAAGCCCGATATGTCCGACCTTTGCTGTCGGAATAATCTCCAGGATTCCGTCCACCATACTAAGTCCCGCTCTGAGAATCGGTACGACTGCAAGTTTCTTTCCCTTTAACTCTTTTACCGTGGTCTTGCAAATCGGCGTTTCGATTTCCACATTGGAAAGCGCCAAATCCCTGGTGGCTTCATAGCACATCAGCATAGCGATTTCGGAAACCGTCTTGCGGAAGTCCTTCGTTCCGGTATCCTTTCTGCGAATATAACCGATTTTATGCTGAATCAGCGGATGCGTCATAATCATCACTTTGGCCATATCGATTTCTCCTTTGAACATAGTAGTAATTCAATATTTTATTACTTATCTTTCTTCAGACCGATTAACGCGATACCGCAAAGGATAAGAACAACCGGCATTAAACCGTAGATTATCACCGGTCCGGCTGCGGAAATCATACCTCTGAACGACAATCTTCTGAATCTGGAGAAAATGTTTCCGATGTAGATGACTGCATAAATCAAAAACGGAACAGCATTGATGAAAAGCATTACCGCCGGGAACATCGGCTTTAAAGAAAACCGTCTTCCCTGAATACGGCGCATCATGTTGGTTCTGGTGCTGTTCAATGCAAAATGCATAATAATCCATGTAACGGTAAATATCAGAAGAAATGCCAGAATAGTTCTAATTCCATACCTTAACATAAACCTGTCCGAAATACCGAAAGAGCTGACGATTCTGTTTAATCCAAGTTTATTTATAACGCGCATTCCTCCGACTCCTGCAATAAACAGGACAATGAAAGAGGAAAATGAAAGAACCAAATGAATGATACCTGCGATCAGACCGAAAATCAGTCCCGTTCGGGAAGGATTTTGATTCTCTCTCTTTGCCGTGAAATACGTAACAAGCAATTCGATGGCAATGGGAATCAGTGCGGATCCGATAATCACCAGGTTGGAAATCGAAACCCAGCGCAAACCCATGTATCGAATGCGGATCAAAGTATCAATCATTAATACAATAAATTGCAATACTGCCATACCTCCCGCGATCAAAACGATCAGGGAACCTGCGTGCTTCATCGGTCCTGCGGGTTGTAATCCTTTCATCTGAGTAAATCCGGCTGGCTGCTGAAAGCCGAGCTGCTGATAAACGGGCTGTTGAAAACCGGGCTGTGGTTGCTGGTATACCGGTTGCTGATAAACAGGTTGCTGGTACACCGGCTGAGGCTGCTGATATGCAGGTTGCAAAGCAGGTTCTCCTCCCTCCGCATGCGGTGTTAAGTCCATGTTCCAGTTGGAATACTGCTGCGGCTGCGCTGCCGGCGTCACATCTGTTGCCTGTTCTGCTGCAGGCGTTTCAACTACGGGCGTAGTTACTGTTTCCTGATTTCCATCCATGATATAATCCCCCTTTTATCTTTAAAACAATTACCCTCAAAGATTAGCGTACAAACCTAGTAGAAAATATGTCCACCGATAATGGTACCCTGCATTCCTTCCAAAGGCGTTCTGAAATACAGGCAGGTTCCGACATTCGTCTGTCCGGCCATGGCCTGATCAGCCGCTGCGTAGCAGTCACTGTTGGCTCTTCCTTCGGCAAGTGCAAGCGCAAACCTTCCGCTTCCGACCGGTGAAAACTGATACGGCTGATAAATGACACCGGATATCGTATTCGGATAGCGGGACGAAAGCACACGGTTAATGACAACCGCTCCGACGGCCAATTTGCCTTCATACGGTTCTCCGCCGGCCTCGCAGTAGATGATGGTTGCCAGAAGCGTGCGGTCATCTGCCTCAAAATTCACGTCACCGATACTTCTCCAGGCTGCTGCCTGTGCCGCACGGGATAAGGCTAGTTCTCTTTCGTACTGTGCCTTCAGCTGCGCGATATCCGCTTCCTGTTGCTTGATCTCCGCTTCTTTGGCGGAAATGGACTGTTCGTAATCGGAAATCTCTTTGTTCGCGGTATTGATCTGCGCCTGATATTCCCTGACATAATTGCTGGTTGTGGAGATCAGCTCGCTGATTCTGTGTTCCTCTTCCACAACCGTTTCTCTCAGAGCGTCCAGTTCAACCTTCTCGGCTTCCAGCTTGGCTTCTTTCTCAATCACCTGATTCTTGGTTTCCCTATACTGTCCCAGAAGTTTGGCATCATAGTCCGCCACCATACGGAGGTAATCCGTATTGTTTAAGAACGATGCAAAGCTGGTGCTTCCGAGCAATATCGTAAAATAGGTCTCCTTCGGTGATTCGTAGGATGCCTTGTAACGCTTCTTCATTGCTTCGTACTGCGCTTCTTCCGTCGCCTTGGCTTCTTCGAGTTCTTTCTTTGTTGCCTCGATTTCTTCCTCTTTGTCCGCAATCTGCGCTTCAACGGCCTCCAAACGGTCAGCCGCCTCACTCAGCTCTTCATTCAGTCCATTCAGTTTTACTTTGAGGTCGCCCTGCTTTACGGTCAGCTCGGACAACTGTCCCTGCTTCTGCTCCTTCTGCTCCTCGGCGTTTTTCTTCTGTTCTTCCGCTTCCTTCTTCTGCTGCTCGGCCTGTTTGATCTTCTCCATAATGGATGCCGGAGTATCTGCCTTTGCAGGGATGGACGGAAGGAGCGAAACCAGAAGAACCACGACCAGGCTCAGGGCTACCGCTTTCCAACTTTTCTTCATCATACCTTTTGATTGTACTACACGTTTAGTTTTATTTCCCTTCCGGAATGCTGATACTGAATGTATTTCACTCCGGCTGCATCAAACATTTTCTTGCTTGCAACATTTCCAGGCGTTCCGTCGTATTTGTCGCTGTCATAGATGACCGTACGGATTCCCGCCTGAATGATTGCCTTTGCACACTCGTTGCAGGGGAAAAGGGATACATAGAGTTTGGATCCTTCCAGACTTCCTCCGCGGTAATTTAAAATCGCATTCAGCTCACTGTGTGCAACAAACGGATACTTGGTTTCCAGCTCGGCGCCTTCTCTTGCCCATGGGAAGAGTTCATCGGAGCAGCCGTTGGGAAATCCGTTATAACCTACGGATAAAATTCGATTGTCGGGGCCTACGATGCAAGCACCAACCTGTGTGTTGGGATCCTTGCTTCTTTCTCCGGACAAAATTGCAATTCCCATAAAATACTCATCCCAGGAAATGTATCCTTCTCTCTTCATTCGTAATCCTCCCTAAACTCTGCTTAAGAAACGTTTCACATAAACCGAATTATGGTTTATCCTTCGATTTTATTCACTCTTCTGATATGGCGTTCCGCTTCGGAAAACGGTGTATCCATAAAAGTATCCAGAATGCTCATGGCAAGGTCGGGACCTACAATTCCGGCACCCATGACCAGAACATTCGCATTGTTATGCTGTCTGGTTAAGGAAGCGGATAAAGAATCGCTGCAAAGCGCCGCGCGTACGCCCGGAATTTTATTTGCCACCATGCTCATTCCGATGCCGGTTGTGCAAATCAAAACTCCCAGATCACATTCTCCGTCAGCCACTGCCTTTGCGGCCGGCCTTCCGAAATCCGGATAGTCGCAGGATGCCTGATCGTAACATCCGAAATCTTTCACTTCGAAACCGCGTTTCTCCAAATGCTCTTTTACTTTTTCCTTCAGCGCAAATCCGCCGTGATCACTTGCTACGGAGATAATCATTACGCTTCCTCCCACAAATTCTTTGTTTTATGTCCTGCGGCTTTCAGAAGACGATTCATAATCGCTCTTCCCAAGCCGGAATCGGAAAATCCTTCCGAAAAAATCTCTTCCACATCTTCATCGTCAAACTCGCGAAGAATCCGGTACAGCGATGCTGCGATTTCTTCTTCGTTTTCACGACTTCCGATACACTTTATGCTGTCCGCGCTGTAACGTCCCGCCGTTTCCGCGGTTGCGATCACCCCGGTCTTTCGTCCCTGATCCGATGCTGCCTTAACATCTTCGTTGATCTTTGCAATCACCGTCTCGGAAGGTCCTTCATAAATGACCAAATCTCCCTTCGGTGCATAGTGACGATAACGCATGCCCGGTGCCTTGGGACGGTCTTTGCAATTCGCATCCAGAATGGTCGGATCCGTTAAAACCTCTCCCAAAACTTCTTTCAGCATCTCCTCTGTGATATATCCGGGACGCAGGATCATCGGTTTATCACCGGTCAGATCCACAATCGTGGACTCCAGTCCGATGGGAATGTCTCCGCCGTCAATAATGGCATCCACTCTGCCGGTCAGATCCTCGCAGACGTACTTTGCAAGTGTCGGTGACGGTTTTCCGGAAAGGTTTGCACTCGGAGCCGCAATATATCCGCCCGATGCTTTGATCAGATCCCGTGCCACTTTGTGTGACGGAAAACGAACCGCCACGGTGGATAATCCGCCCGTTGTCTCCGTCGGGACGATATCGGACTTCTCCATGATCATGGTAAGAGGTCCGGGCCAGAATTTATCGGCCAACCGTCCGGCCGTATCCGGTATATTCTTTACCAGTTTCTCCAGATCGTTAAGATCCGCGATATGCACAATCAAAGGATTATCGGACGGTCTGCCTTTGGCGGCATAGATTTTCTTAGAGGACTCCGGATTCAGCGCATCTCCGCCGAGTCCGTAAACGGTCTCCGTCGGAAAAGCCACCAGTCCGCCGTTTCGGATGATCTGTCCCAATGCCTCCATCTTCGGAGACGGAATATCCTCTTCCCGTATGCGAATAATCTGCGTTTCCATATTTATTCTCCCGCGGGCGCCTCTTCGCTCTCAGCCGGAGTATCCTTCGGTTTTGCTTCGGGGTTTAAGGTTCCCGTCATGTATTTCTCGAACACATCCCAGACATCCGAAGTCTCAAATCCGATTTTCCACTCTGCCACGCCGGCCAGCTCATAGGTATCCATGACATTGAGTTTCACTTCCAGGGATTCCGCATCTTCCATCCAGAGTCTGCAGGTCTTTCCGCCGACTTCAGCTTCCACATAATTCTGGCAGGTTTCGTTATCCCATGCGGGCGTTGCACCGATCTGGGAAATCCACTCCTGCTGTGTCTTCATGGTGATGACATCCACGCTGAATGTGTTCTCATCTGTGATTCTCCAAAGTCTGGTGTAAAGCGGAACAATGTTGATGACTTTGTTCGCCGGAACAGTCTGTAACGTTTCGCGGATTCCTTTTTCCACGAAATCGATGGATGCGTTGCTTCCGATGGTCTTCTGGTTCTCGTCATAACCCATCAGGCAGACGTAATCCACAACCTTTCCTTCCTCGGCAATATTGTACTGCGGATGGAAGGCGCTGATTGCATAATTGTCCACGGAAAGAATAATGCCCGCTTTATGTGTCTCAACGGAAAGTTCTCTTAAGAACTGGATAAATGCCTGTCCGCCTTCTGCGGTAATACGTTCAAAGTCAATGTTGATACCCTTGAAATTATTGTCCTTCGTTTCGGAAATCATCCGCTCGATAATATCTCTTCTGGTATTGGCGGATCCCAGGATTGCCGTCATATCGGCATTCGGAGAGTCTACGTCGGTCCATACGGCCCATACATCCATGCCTTTCGCCGCTGCTTTCTCCGCATAGTTTCCTGCGGGAAGTGCCTTGATCTCTCCGCCTTCGTCGATTCTGTAAATAGTGGGAGCCACAACGTTAACACTCTTAACCTCTGCAAAATCCTCACCGAAATGTCCGGCAGGATCGGCAAAGATCTGATGGAATGCCATATTGATCTTGCCTTCGTGGGAAATCGTTGTGTATTCCAGGGGATACTCAATCTCAGCCGCTGCGCTCATCAGCACGGGTGTCTCATCCACATAACCGAACTGCTTGATCTCCACATATCCGATAAAACCTCTTAAATCGATCACCTTTGCCCAGTCTTCCATCTCTTCCAGAACATAGATCTTCTCGCCGTTGCTTACCGGGTCCAGAATCGGAGATTTGATCCCGCCCTTGGAACGGACATTGGAATCCGTATTCATTGTTGCCACTTTGGCTTCCGGTTCCCTTGTATACATTACGATATATCCGGGATCCGAATAGATATCATACGAGATGGGCACAAACAGTTTCAGATAATCCAGTGCAAAATATAAGGTCTCACCCTCCAAAACGATGGGTTCGTAATCCAAATCCACCTGCGAACTTCCGGTCAGGTAGTTTTTGAATTCCACCTTATGGCCCTTATCGAACTTGCAGGTAATGGTCTCTTCATGTGTGGTATAGAGCGCGGAGATCACGGAATCGTTATCATTTCCGCTATTCTCGCTGATATAGAAGTGATCCGTGATGTTTGCCCTTACGAATTCATCCGTAAAATACGCTTTTCCGTCGATCAGTTTTGCCTTTTCGGTAATATTCTGCGCATTTAACACAACCGCAAGTTTCCCGGATTCCGTGGCAAAATATTCATTTAAATCCGCTTTATCCGTACCGTAGGAGTACTTCTCCATCAGCTTCTGTCCGTAGAAGGCTCCGCCGACGATCAAAATCAGTAAAACCGCGATCAGAACGGGTAAAATCTTTAAAAATGCACCTTTTCTCTTTTTCGCTTTAATTTTCTTCTTTGCTTTGTTTTTATTTTTGGTAACTTTATTTTCTTCTGACATCAATATCTACTCCGTAATTCCCATATTTGGGGCATTCTGTGCTTTCAGGCCGCTTTTCGGCAAATAAGCATACGCCCACTCGATACATTATACCAAAATTTCCCCGTACAGTCATCATCTATTTTCATGTTCCCGTGTTCGTTAAAACATAGACTACGGGCGGTTCAAGGGACTTAAGATGTGACCGGCGGGGAAAAATGTTTGAGTTTTCCATGGAAGAAGGGGAGTTTTCCAAAAGGAATCCGTGATGTTTCTCCGCTTTTACCAACAGAAATCAGAATCAGCAGCCTTCCGAAATACCAAAATTAAGCCTTTTTAGGCTATGCGCTAAAATGAGTCATTGAGTATTTTGTAATTTTGCTATTTTTAGGAAATTTGTAAAATAAAATCAGGAAATGCAAGTACGGAACCGCACATTGCTTTGTAAGACACTTACGGAGAACCCGTAAGCTTGTTGTGGTTTCCTTTGATCTTACGATCGCCTCCCTTCCGAGGTAAAATTTTTCGGAACGGCTGCTGAAATTTATGATATAATAGAAGTGGGAGAAAAAGCAAGCACATTTTTAAATTCTTTCTTCCGCATTGACAAACGTCCAAAACTGAGTATTATGATATCAACCAAATGATATACTATAAGATATAGATATAAGGAGGTGTAATGGCTTATGAAAATAGAAAAAATCAATGATTCCCAAATCCGTTGCATCCTCACCAAAAACGAACTGGAAATGAGGGATTTGAAATTAAGCGAGATTGCTTACGGTTCCGCGAAAGTAAAGAAACTGTTCCGCGACATGATGCAGCTTGCCTATGTTCAGTGCGGCTTCGAAGCCGAAAACATCCCTTTGGCCATTGAAGTCGTTCCGTTTAGGGATTACGCTTCCATCACCATCACCAAGGTGGAGGATCCCGAAGAACTGGATACAAGATATTCACGGTTTGCTCCCGGTGTAGATTCCCAGGGAGGATTCCTTTCCGAACTGGATAAACTGTTCAGAAGCATTACCTCTGCTGCACCGATGCAGGGAAACAATGACGATCTGCCGTTCGACGAATCGACGGATGCTCTTCCGTTTGCCGCACCGCGCACGGATACTCCGGAACAGGTTACCTTTAAGGAAGCCGTCAATCGCTATTTCTACTTCGATACCTGGGAGGAGCTTTTCGATCTGGCTCACTCAACCAAAGATGTAACGGCTTTCGGCAGCACTCTCTATCGCAGCGCCAACGGTTCGCAGGACGGAGAATATCTGCTTGAGATCATCAAAGGAGACCTCTCCGATGACGATTTTGCGGATATCTGCTCTTTCGTCTCCGAATTCGGATCCATGGCATCCACGGTGGAGACCTTCCCTTACTACCTGACCGAGCATTACGAAGTCATCTTAAAAGGCGATGCGCTTGAGCGACTCAAAGAAATCTAAAACAGAAACTTACGGAACCGCATCATATGATGCGGTTCTTTTTCTTTGCCCCGGAATGTGTTAGAATAGTCATGTATTTTCGTAGAAACAGAGGTGCAACATGCAAAATATATTAAGCAAAACAGACTATATTCTTCCGAGCCGGAGCAATTACAATGCCGAGCTTTCCTTATCGCATACGATTGATGTGTTCATGGATATGGCAATGGAACATGCAGAGCTTCTCGGCATCGGTATTACCGGATTTAACCCGAGGAATTTATTCTGGGTGGCAGCCAAGACAAAGGTCCATTTTAACCGCAGGATCAAAATGGCCGAAACCGTGACCTTCTCGACCTGGCCGCAGGCTCCGAGCAAGATTAAAGGCGACCGCCAGTACCGGATCAGCGCCGGTGACGAAATTCTAGCCTACGGTAAAACCGAATGGGTTGTCATTTCCACCGAAAGCAAAGGCATCCAGAAGCTGGAAGGAATCTATCCGGAAGAACTTGTTTTCAACGACGATCCCGGAGACAGCGAGGAATACGAACGTCTGCGTGATTTTAAGGACGGAGAACTGCTTGGAAATTACACAGTGCGCAGCGTCGACATCGATTACGGCCTGCACATGAATAACGTGGCATATGTACGCGCCATTGAGGGGCTTTTCACAAGCGAAGAATTGGACAGGCGCGATTTTAAGGATTTTCAGATCGATTACAAGAAATCCTGCTATGAAAAAGACACTTTGATCTTCACATACAAAGAAGAAAACGGCGCGCTGTATCTGCGCGGTGCATTACAGGACGACAGCACCATCGTGCTGGCAAAGCTTTCCTAAAGGATATTGATTATACCGATGAAAGAAGGGACGAATGATGGAAACAAGACCGCTTCGTACATTGCTTGAAGGCATCAAACACAAGTTACTTCAGGGAACGGATGAAATTCCCGTAACCGGAATCTGTATGGATTCGAGAAAGGTTACCGAGGGAAATCTTTTTATCTGTATTTCCGGCTATCAGTCGGACGGACACGATTTTATCCCGAAGGCACTTGAAGCCGGCGCAACCTCACTGGTTGTGGAAAAAGATGTGGATGTTCCCGATAACATTACCGTGGTAAAAGTTAAGGACGGGCGTGTCGCACTCGCTCTTCTCTCCGCTGCTTGGTACGAGCATCCTTCCAAGGATATGTGCGTCATCGGACTGACCGGAACCAAGGGGAAAACCACCACGGCGCACATGATCAAGAAGATCCTCGAAGAAGCCGGCAAAAAAGTCGGTATGATCGGCACCAACGGTGCTTTCATCGGCGACGAAAAAGTTGCGGTGGAGATCAAAAACACGACCCCCGAGTCCTTCGATCTGCAGCATATTCTCCGGATCATGAAAGACGAAGGCTGCTCCCACGTAGTCATGGAAGTTTCTTCCCAGGGACTGAAATTAAACCGTGTACTCGGAATCGACTTTGATTACGGTGCTTTCCTAAACCTCTCTCCGGATCACATCTCCGAGAACGAGCACAAGACCTTTGAAGAGTACAAAGAATGCAAAATGATGCTCTTTAACATGGTAAAAAAATCCGTCATTTTCCTGGATAACGAACACAGCGCGGACTTTCTTAAGGTTGCTCCGAATCCGACAACCGTTTCCTTAAAGTCTGAAGCGGATTATTCCGTCAGTGACATTCATAATCTCTGGGACGGCTCGATGTTCGGCGTGGAATTCCTTCTTCACCGTCCGGACCGGACTTCTGAAACCATCCGTGTGGCCATGCCCGGATATTTCAATGCGGAAAACGCCGCCATCGCATGCGCACTCACTTCCCTGGAAGGGGTTCCTGCCAATGTACAGGATGCTGCACTAAAGAAAGTCTCCGTCAAAGGACGTACACAGATTATCCCGGAAGCACTTTCCGTAGCCTGCATGGTCATCGACTATGCGCATAACGCTTTCAGTTCCGAATGCGTACTGCAGATGCTGCGCGAATATCATCCCAAGAGACTGATTGCCCTCTTCGGCTGTGGAGGAAACAGAGCCGTTGCACGACGAATCGGTATGGGTGAGGTTGCCGGAAGGATGGCCGATCTTTCCGTAATCACCATGGATAATCCCCGTTTTGAAAGCATGGCGGACATCAATAAAGGCATCATCGAAGGCATTGAGAAAAACAACGGCAAATACATCTGCATCGATGACCGTAAAGACGCCATTTACTATGTGATGGACCACGCCGAACCCGGCGATATTATCGCACTTCTCGGCAAGGGCCACGAAACTTATCAGGAAATTGAAGGCAAGAGATATGACTTCAGCGAAGAAGAAGTAATTCTTCAGTGGCTTCGCGAACATAAGGGGTAACGACCACCCCACAGTTCATTTTGTTGACGAATGAGAAAAAGACAGATATAATACGATTTGCATCTAAAAAATCGCTTCCGTGGGTGGCAGGAGGCTGCCCGGGATAAGTAGCGTTTAAACTTGGGTCTTACGCGACGGAAACTTACGAACCGTGTCAGGTTGGGAACAAAGCAGCACTAAGTTTGATCTTCCGGGTGCCGTAAGGCAACCTGAGTCCAGCCGGCTGTTCCGGTAACGCTCTTGTCGCCCGCAGAGGCGATTTTTCTATTTCTTTTTGTTTGCCACCAAAACGGCGACACTTCTTCCGATAATGGAAAGGGTATTTCCTTTCGCGGTGAATGTGTTTTCTTCCGCAGTCGAAATTTCCATTTCCCAGGTATAACCTCCCGGAATCTCCGGAAGCACGAAGGTTCTGTCCTCCCAATGCATGTTCATCGCAAGGAAAACGATATCATCGCCGCGTTTCTTCTCATCATATCCGGTAAAAAGAATTCCGACTTCTCTCGTATCCCCTTCAAACACACCGTTCCAGGGCATCCGGTTATGCGGACTTATTCCGGGCAGGCCGCAGTGTGATGCCGGCATTCTGCCGCGGATGACCGGATGCTTCTTACGAAACGCAATCATCTTTTTGACGAACTTAAACAGCTCCTTGTTATTCTTGTAATCCTCCCAGTCAAGCCAGGAAATTTCGTCATCGTGGCAGTATGCGTTATTGTTTCCCTGCTGTGAATTGCCGAACTCGTCACCGGAGAGGAACATGATCGCACCGCGGGAACAAAGCAAAACCGCAAATGCGTTCTTTTGCATTCTTTCGCGAAGTTTTAAAACCTCCGGATCCGACGTTTCGCCTTCCACACCGCAGTTCCAGGAATTATTCTCATCGCTTCCGTCCGTATTGTTCCAGCCGTTGGATTCGTTATGTTTCTCGTTATAACTGTATAAATCCTTCAGCGTAAATCCGTCGTGACAGGTTAAGAAATTCACGGACGCGTTCCGTCCGCGGAAATTCGGATTATAGATATCCTCGGAACCGGAAATTCTCCGGTACGCAATCTCTCCGTAACCCGCGTCGGACTTTAAAAAATGCCTCATATCGTCGCGGTATCTTCCGTTCCACTCCGCCCAGCGCTTCCACGCGGGGAATTTGCCGACCTGATACAATCCGCCCGCATCCCAGGCCTCCGCAATCAGTTTTACCTTACTTAAAATAGGATCATAGGCAAGACTTTCAAGAAGCGGCGGCTCCTCCATGGGGGATCCGTCCTCGGCGCGTCCGAGAATCGATGCAAGATCGAAACGGAACCCGTCCACACGGTACTCCACAACCCAGTAGCGCAGACAGTCCAGAATCATTTGGCGCACGATCGGATGATTGCAGTTTAGCGTATTGCCGCAACCGCTGAAATTCATGAATTTTCCGTCGGGCGACATCATATAATACAAGCTCTGGTCATATCCCTTAAAAGAGAATGTCGGACCTTCTTCATTTCCCTCCGCAGTATGATTAAATACCACATCCAGAATGACTTCGATTCCATTTTCGTTCAAAGCCTTGATCAGCTCTTTTAACTCATCCCCTTCATGATTATGCTCGACCACAGACGCATAACTGGTATTCGGCGCAAAGAAGGAGACCGTATTATATCCCCAGTAATTCAGAACGCGCCTTCCGTTCACATCGCGCACCGCCTCAAGCTCGTCGAACTCAAAAACAGGCATCAGCTCCACGGCATTTACACCAAGCGACAGAAGGTACGGAATCTTTTCTTTTAATCCGGCAAAGGTTCCCCGGGCCTTCTCGGTTACCCCGGAATTCGGATTGATGGTAAAGCCTCTAACATGGGCTTCATAAATGATCAGATCCTTGAAATCCAGATTCGGTTCCACAAAAGCGCCCCAGTCAAAATCCTCTTCCACCACACGCGAACGATACGTGAAATCCTCCCTGGGTTTATCGCCCCATCTGCTCTGACCGGTCACGGCCTTGGTATAAATATCAATTAAAAGGGGAGTTTTGATGATTTTCGTACCGGATAAATCCCACTCGACGATCCGGTAGCAATATTCGAAATCTTCGATCTTTAAACCGTATACGACAATGGAATAGGTATTGCCGATACGATATTCCTCGGGAATGGGAATGACGGCATACGGCTTTTTCTCCATCGGATGAAAAAGCACGAGCTCGCATCCGAGCGCATGTACGGAATGGATGGTAAAATTCACGCCCCCGGGTACCGTGAACGCGCCGTTCATCAGATAGTTACCCGGTCTTACATCAAACCCCGCAATATGATCCACTGCCTGTTTCTTCGCCATAGACTGCTACCCCCGTAATCTATACCATACCGAAATTACTACGTATTTTTCGCTTCTTTCTGTGCGTCCTTCTTCGTTCTGATATACATCGCGATCGCAACCGACACGATGATGACATAGCCGAGGACGCTGAATAAATCCGGCATCTGTCCTAAGAACATCATACCCCAAATCGCAGCAAAAACCACCTGCGAATAATCATAAACCGAAATTTCTTTGGCAGGAGCATAGGTATACGCCGCCGTAACCAGAAACTGTCCGCCGCTTGCCGCAAGGCCGGTAAACAGAAGGAACATCCACTGTTTTGCCGTCATCGGAACATAGGTAAATGCCACGATCGGTCCCAGTAAGATTACCGAAAATGCCGAGAAAAACAGCACAATCAGTGCTCCCGGTGTATGCATTCCGCCCAGTTTCCTCACACAGGTATATGCAGCGCCGGCGCCGAAACCGCCGAGCACACCGATCAGCGCCGGTACGGTTTCCAGGCCGAATGACGGCTTGACAATAAACAGACTTCCGATGAACGCAACCACTACCGCTCCCCACTGATACCATTTCGCTTTTTCTTTCAGGAAAAATGCGGACAGAATAATGGCAAAAAACGGTGCCAGTTTATTTAACATGGACGCGTCAGAAATATTCATCCGGTCCACACAGTAGAAATTGCAAAGAAGCCCGAGCGTACCGAATGACGCGCGTCCGAACAACAGTCCGATATTCTTTTTGTTGATCTTAATCTCCGTTTTCTTACGTTCTTTAAGTAAAATCGCCATGGCGAAGAACAGCGCTATGGCGTTACGAAAGAACCCCTTCTGCCAGAACGGTAAATCGCCTGCCAAATGGAGAAAAAGGTTCATCGTCGCAAAGCAGAATGCCGAGCCGATGATGCACACAATTCCTTTGTAACGGGGATCAGTCTTCATCAAAAAATCGCCTTATCTTATCTTCTTTGGCATCCACGGAACCCTGGATCATCACTTCCGATCCGCCGCCGCGACCGCCCAGGTTTTCCTTCATTTTATTTGCCAGGTCTTTCAGGGAATAGGCCTCATCCGCAGTCTTTCTTCCGCAGACATAACGGTATCCTTCCCTGTCGTTTCCGCGGAATCCGCAGATTACGCCCTCGTATTCCTTCACACATTCGTTAATGACATTGCGGACCATAACCTCGTCCGCATCCTTCATAAAAAAGCAAACCTTCGGCATTTCACCCGCCGGTTCCCTGCTCTTTTCGCGGATAATACTCTTTACCTCGGATACACCCGCTGAGGTGATCTGCTTCTTTAGATTCAGGATTTCCTCATGCATCAGATTTGTTTTATTTGCATACTCCGATGCAAAGAGCGCCGTATGTTCTCTTCCTGCGGAGAAAAGTTTCATCAGATCTCTCATCTGCGAATCGATGAGAAGATAATCTTCCCAGGCGGACCTGCCGGCAAGGAGCGTAATCCTGGTTCCTCCCCTGTGCGGCATAAAGTCAATGACCTTAATCACACCGATCTCACCCGTGCTGTGCAAAGCAGGTGCGCAGCAGGCACAAAGATCGTACCCTTCAATCTTAACTAAGCGCACTCCCTCACTGAGTTCCAGTTTGCTTCGAAACTCCAGGTCTTTGAGTTCTTCACTTGTCGGAAATAAAACGCTGATCGGTGCATTCTTCCAAACGGCCTCGTTGCAGGCCGTCTCGATTTCCGCAATCTGCTCTGCGTCCAGCGGTCCGCTTAGATCAAATGTAACTACATCTGTAAGATGAAAACCGACATTGTCGTATCCGTACTTTGCATTGGCAATTCCGCAGAAAAGATGCTCCGCAATATGATTCTGCATACGACGGAAACGAAGCGCGAAATCAACTTCGGCACCGACTTCCCTTCCGGGTGCCAGTACTTCCTTGACTTTCTCTTCCAAATGTACAGCAACCGGTGCAAGGATATGAAGTATGCCTTCTTCCGTTTTCTGCGTATCCTCTACGGCAAATCCTTCTATACTGCCTCTGTCACCGCCCTGGCCTCCGCCTTCCGGGAAAAATGCCGTGCGGTCAAGCTGCACGAGAAATTTACCGGACTTATCCCTGCGAAGATCCGTCACGGTAGCGCGAAAGGAAGTCCGGTACGCATCCGTCTCGTAGATTCTTTCGATATTGTTTTCGCTTCTTTCGTTTTTCATGTTTCCATCCTGCCATATAATCAAAACGCCGCATCAATTTCTGATGCGGCGCTAAATGTTCTTTACGTTACTTACCTGGAGGGAATGTAAGGAGCAATAGAGCCTGCCAGACTCATGATCGGCATCGTCTGTAACCAGATCTTACCCGGTCCGGTAAGTTTGGTATTGAAGAATCCTTCACCACCTACAAGCATGTTTCCGAGACCCTTTACGGTTACTACATCCATCGTAACGGTGGATTCCATTGCGCAAAGAGCACCGGTTTCTGCAATCAGTTCTTCTCCGGGAGCAAGTTCCTTCTCAATAACAGCACCGTCTACTTCCAGTAAAACGGTTCCGGTACCGGTGAACTTCTCCATGATAAATCCTTCACCGCCTACAAGGCCTGCACCGAATTTCTTCTGGAAAGTGATCTCCATATTTACACCGCTGTCGCATGCAAGATAAGCGCACTTCTGTCCGATGATGGAATTGGTTCCGTCCAATTCGAAAGGCATAATGTTTCCGGGAACACTGGTCGTAAATGCGATCATTCCGTCGCTTCCCTGTGCGGTATAGATGTTCTCAAACATTGACTCTCCGCTTAACATTTTGCCGAACATTTTGCCGATTCCGCCACCCTTGGTCTGCATCTCCATATTGGGGCTCATCCATGCCATTGCACCTTTCTGGCAGCGAACAGAGCTGTTAGCTTCCACCTGGCAGATAACTACGGGGAAATTTCCACCTTTGATTTCGTACTTCATAGTAAATTCTCCTTTTCACTAATGATGATAAAGCTTTTTATTTTGATATACCGGCTCACAGGTTAAATTAACACCCAGTTTCCGGAATACATTTATATCCACGTGGGATAAAATGACGCTGGAATGAACTTCACTGCCCTTTAAGGACTGAATCTGCTGCATTGCCCGCTCTGCCTTTTCATCGGTAAGCGCACAGATGGAAAGGGCGATCAGAACTTCGTCGGTATGCAGTCTCGGATTTACGTTTCCGAGGTGATTGACCTTCAGATCCTGAATCGGTTCGATGGTGGCCGGAGAAATCAGTTCCACCTCATCCTCGATTCCCGCAAGCAGTTTTAATGCATTGAGCAGTAAAGCGGAAGAAGCTCCGAGAAGATCGGAAGTTTTACCGGTAACGAACCTTCCGTCGGGAAGTTCCAATGCAGCCGCCGGTTCTCCGGTGGTCTCGGCCTTTACCTTAGCCATGGATACAACCGGACGGTCATCCACGGTAACGCCTGCCTGCTTCATCAGAAGTTCAATTTTATAAACCTGATCCATATCCGCATGGCCTTTCAAAACCTGACAACGGGTATTGAAATAACGGCGGATGATTTCCTGTTTGCTGGCTTCCCTGCAGACATCATCGTCCACAATACCGAAGCCTGCCATATTAACGCCCATGTCGGTCGGTGACTTGTAGGGAGACTCTCCCATGATCTTTTCGAACATGGCATTTAAAACAGGGAAAACTTCCACATCGCGATTATAGTTTACGGTTGTCTCTCCGTATGCCTCGAGATGGAAAGGATCGATCATGTTAACATCGTTTAAATCTGCCGTAGCTGCCTCGTATGCTAAGTTTACGGGGTGTTTTAAAGGCAGGTTCCAGATCGGGAAGGTCTCGTACTTTGCGTATCCGGCCTTAATTCCACGCTTGTACTCGTGATATACCTGGGAAAGACAGGTAGCCATTTTACCGCTTCCGGGTCCGGGTGCGGTGATGACAATCAGTGATCTGGTCGTTTCGATATATTCGTTCTTTCCGTATCCGTCATCGCTGACGATCAGGGGAATGTTGGAAGGATATCCTTCAATCGGATAATGACGATACACCTTCATACCGAGAGATTCGAGTTTCTTCTGATATGCAACTGCGGAAGCCTGGTTGGCAAAATGTGTCAGGCAGACACTTCCGACATACAATCCGTATCCGCGGAATGCGTCGATCAAACGAAGCACGTCCATGTCATAGGTAATGCCAAGGTCGGAACGTACTTTATTCTTCTCAATATCCTGTGCGGAAATAACGATTACGATCTCCGCCTCGTCTTTTAACTGGGTAAGCATTTTGATCTTGCTGTCCGGTTTGAAACCCGGGAGCACGCGGGAAGCATGGTAATCGTCAAAGAGCTTTCCGCCGAATTCCAGATACAATTTACCGCCGAAAGCAGCAATTCTTTCTTTGATGCGTTCGGACTGCATTTTCAGATATTTTTCGTTATCAAAACCAATCTTGTTCATGAATCCCCCTGTGAGAAATGAATTATCAACAAACAGTATAATTATACGAATTTTTGCCGAATAAATCAACAAATTTTACTTGCCGGACCCATCGGTTTTTACGGCATAAAGCCAGATCTTTCGACCGTATTTGCGGTCCGTGAAAACTTTCTTTAACTGCACCTGAGGCGTGCCCACGATTTTACGGTCCGAAAGGATGTATTCGCAGCCAAGATCCGAAAGCGCATCGAAATCATACGGCAGATTAACATACGCATCCGGGCGGGCATGTACATCATCCAGGAAAAGGTAAGCCCTGCTGCCCCATCCGTCATAATATGTCTTCAAAACTTCGTTTTCATCGAGCGCACCGGCAATGACTTTCCGGAATGCGTGCTTGTATTCCAGCGGATAATTGTTCGAATACCCGTCAACGGTATAGAAGCCGTAAACCAAAGAAGGTGCGGGAGACATTCCCAGATGGGCGATGCGGTAGGAGGATTTGTCTTTGTCAATATACGAATCGATCTGGAAAAGCACATCCTCATGGTAATACTCTGCCATCGACATACTTCCGGTATAGGCGGAACCATGATTTTGGTAATTGTAATTGGCATACAGATTCAGCCGCTTTTTCATTAACCAGAGTGTCGGTAAAAGCACCGCGATCATGATAAGCACCCTGAATGCCACATGGAAGCGGACTCTGTCGCGCAGGAAAATTCCAAGCAGAATGCCCGTAAGACTCCACCAAAGACCCGGCAGAACATAGTAAAAACGATCCAGCTGCGCATGGCGGAAAATGCCGCCCATCCCGCTGATAAGACCGGACAGTTCCCTGGATCCAAACAATGCGGAAAGGATACAGATCAATGCAATGGTTCCCCAGATTCCCAGGCAGAAAAGATAGGATTTGCGCAGTTTTCTCTCCAGTTTGCGGTAACGAATGCCCAGGTAAACCGTAAGGATCACCACTACCGGAATTAGGAAGCGGTGAATGGACGCCGCATAGTTTTCTTCCCCGTAGAAGAACAGGATATAAAGCTTATGAAAGAATCCGTCCTCCGAAAGGGTTGGCACAAATTCCGTACGGTGGCTTACAAAACCGCCTCCCTTCTGCATAAGGGAACGCAGAATGCCGAAATTATAGATGATGTAGCATACAAGTAAAATTGCTCCGCCAAAGTAAAGATAACCGTGGGTTTTGATATTGCCCTTATCCAGGATGAAAACCACCAGAAGGCCGATAAACGCAACAAAACAGGCAACATATCCCGCGAGCGCGATATGTGTGGTCAGTGTATAGAAAACGATTCC
Organism: Lachnospiraceae bacterium UBA3804; assembly: GCA_002368665.1. Classification (GTDB taxonomy): domain Bacteria; phylum Bacillota; class Clostridia; order Lachnospirales; family Lachnospiraceae; genus UBA3766. The sequence goes on along the minus strand of DFEK01000012.1, from coordinate 20,933 downwards.
GATGATGGCAAGAAATGCATCCGTAAGTTTCCGTTTCGCTTCCGATTTCTCGCTGTATTCATAAAGTGTCACAAAGCAAAGGATTAAAAGGGGCAACCCCATTACATTCAGTCCGTAGACCGGCTGAAACGGCAAAAGTGAAAACAGCACGGCCACGGGCAGTGCGGCAATCGAGCTTTTGGTCATCTTTTTGGTCAGGAAATACATACCTAAGAACGCGCATATCGTTTCGATCAGAAACTGGATCAGGAATGCGATCGGTACGGAGAAGAAATGGTAAAGCAATGTAAAAATGGGGGCCGATGATTTTAGGGATTCCGCAGGAAGATGTGTCATCATCTCCGCGTATCCGGCTTTGCCGTGAAACAGGTGTCTTGCGGGAAGAACATAGGAAAGGATGGTTTCGTCCAGCTGGTCGTGAATGTCAAATACGACATTGTCTCCCCAGGAAAAATACACGATGAAGAGTCCCAGAAAGAAGATCAGTCCCACCAAAAAAAGAGGGCAGTTGTCCAGGAATGCAAAAATCTTCTGTAATCGGTTTTTCCCTTTTACGGTCCTTTGCACAACCTACCTCTTCTTTCAAAAAGGGACACTACGAATTTCCGTAATGTCCCGTTATTTCTTATCTGCCGAATACGATTATTCGATACCGTTCTCTTTAATGAATTCTACTGCGTCGCCGACGGTAACGATATTCTCAAGTTCTTCCTGGGGAATTTCGATGCCGAACTCTTCTTCCATGGCCATTGCAAGTTCAAACAGATCCAGAGAGTCCAGTCCCAAATCATCCTTAAAGGAAGTATCTTCGGTAATATCATTCTCATCAATATTCAACTGTTCCATCATAATCGCTTTAATCTTATCAAACATAGCGTAACTCCTTTGTTTATGCTCTTGCTATTTGAGGGCTCTGCCCTGCTGTTATTGAGTATAGTATCCGTACTATTCTTTGTCAACGGATAGAAGTAAGGATTTTTTATTTTTGCGAACCGGCCGAAAGAATTGCGTAAATCTCACGTTTGCTGACTCCTCTGTCGGCAGCGACCTTCTTCATGGCCTCTTTTTTTTCCATGCCTTCCGCCAGATATTTAGCCATGTGTTCTTCCACGGAAAGCGATGCAAATTCCTCCCTTTCCTCCTTCATCCGCTCCTCTGGATTGCGGCCTTCCACAACCAGAACATATTCTCCTCTGGGCTCGTTTTCCTCGTAAAATGCAATCGCCTCATCCACCGTTCTCTCAACGGCTTCCTCGAACTTCTTGGTCAGCTCCCTGCAAAAGACAATACGTCGATTTCCGAGCACTTCCGAAAGTTCTTTCAGCGTCTTTTTCAAATGATGGGGTGCCTCGTAAAGAATGATGGTGCGCTCCTCGGTTTTCAAAGCATCCAGCACTTCCCTGCGTTCCTTTTTCTCGGACGGTAAAAATCCCTCAAAGACAAAACGCCGGGTGTTCAATCCGGATAACGTCAGTGCCGTGATCAGAGCGCAGGGACCGGGCAGCGATGTGACCGTAATGCCTTCCTCCCTGCAGCGCCTTACCAGCACTTCGCCCGGATCGGAGATCGCGGGCGTTCCCGCGTCCGTAATCAGAGCAATGTTCTGCCCCGCCTTCAATTTCTCGATTAAGGTCTCGGCCTTTTCAAACTTATTGTATTCGTGGTAACTCGTCATCGGTGTCTTGATCCCGAAATGATTGAGCAGCTTCAGAGAGTTTCTCGTATCCTCCGCCGCAATCAGATCCGCCAAACTCAACGTCTCCAGCACTCTTTCCGAGATATCCCCGAGATTACCGATCGGTGTTGCACATAGTGATAATGTTCCTGACATAATTATTTCCTCTCCTGTGAGGCGGCTATTCGCACATTCCCCCTCGGGGACGGCTCGCGCCTCTATCACGGCGTACAGCGGTTCTAAGGTGCTAAAGAACACCACCTAAGAACCGGTCGCCTGTCAAGCCACCTCGGGGAAACATGCGAACATCCGCCTTGCCGAGAGTAAAAATATCTTTTACCCCGAGGAGGAATGTACGAATGCTCGACTCCCCTGGGACCCCTCAGGAATTATATAAATCTGCCACTTCTTTCGTATATGTTCCGTCGCTTTGCATGATGATTAGCGGCGGTGCGATCTTCATGCCGCTCTTGGCGCCCCTGCGACCCTCGATCAGGACCATGTTGGGCTCACGGTCAACATACGGATAGACCATCCGCATCGCCTTCGGTTCAAGGCCAATATCCGACATCTTCTTTAGAATCTCTGCAAGGCGGAACGGTCTGTGCACCATGTAGAAGCGCCCGCCCGCTTTCAGGCATTTCTTCGTTGCCGCAAGCACATCGTCGAGCGTACAGCCGACTTCGTGCCGGGATAATGCCAGGGTGTCCTCCGGATTGACCAGCCCGTCCCCGGCAATCATGTAAGGCGGATTACAGGTGATTACATCAAAAGAAGCAGGGGCAAAATATGCCTCTGCATTCTTTAAATCTCCGCAAATAATATCGATATCGCCTTCCAGACCGTTCATGGCAACACTGCGCTGTGCCATGTCTGCAACGTCCGGCTGCAATTCAAGGCCGGTAAAATGACTGGCCTCGGTTTTCGCTTTTAACAGGATCGGAATGACTCCGGTACCGGTGCAGAAATCCAGAACGTTTTCGCCCATCTTTGCCGTGACAAAAGAAGAAAGCAGGACTGCGTCCATACCGAAGCAGAATTTCCCCGGATGCTGAATGATATCATATCCGTCTCTTTGCAGGGAATCGATTCTCTCCCCCTCTTTGCGAAATTCTTCCCGGTTCATGCTTCTCCTCTGGGCTTATAATTACGTGCTCTGCTGGTCTTTATTGCTGTGGCTTCTGTATTCTCTGCCGTTATGTCTTGAGCTCTGTCCGTGACGGTTTGAGCGGGTCTCCTTATTCTTGGCGTTATCGCCTTCCTTGCCCTGCTTCTTTTCTTCCGCAGGATGCTGGTTGTTTCCGCCTCTGTTCTTACCGCGTCTTCTGTGTTTCTTCTCTTTTCCGTCCGGTGTCTTGACTTCATCCACCTCTTCGGGAAGAACCCCCGGGCCCTTCTTTTCGCTCTTATTTAACTGTGCCTTAACGACCTTGTCTTTCTTGGCCGCACGCTCTTCCATACGTTTCTGTCTGGCTTCCCGCTCGGCAGCCTGATTGGCTTCACGCTCCGCCTTTTCCTGACGGTCCTGTTTCTCCATCTGCTCAAGCATTGCGATGGCTTCTCTGTCCTCGTCCGTCATCTCCTCGCTTGCTTTGCGGTACATCTTCTTAAACTGCAGATCCTCGGGCTTGTATTCCCTAATCTCTCTTGAATCGCCCTCTTCCACAACCACGCGTACCAGCTGGCGAAGGACATTTACGGACTGTACCGTACCGTGTCCGCCGTCGGAAGCACTTACGTATTCTCCAACACTCGGAAGGTTTTTGTTCAGCTCTTCGTAGGTTTCTTCTTCATTCTTTAAGCAGCACATCAGTCTTCCGCAGACGCCGGAAATCTTTGCCGGGTTTAAGGAAAGATTCTGCTCCTTGGCCATTTTAATGGAAACGGATACCAAATCCGTTAAGTAACTGTGGCAGCAAAGCACTCTGCCGCAGACACCGATTCCGCCCATTAAGCGGATCTCGTCGCGCACACCAATCTGTCGAAGCTCGATTCGGGTGCGGAAAACTCCCGCCAGATCTTTTACGAGCTCACGGAAATCGATTCTTCCGTCCGCCGTAAAATAGAACAAAAGCTTATTGTTATCAAACGTATATTCCGCGTCCACAAGTTTCATTTCCAGACCGTGCTTTTTGATCTTTTCCTTGCAGATGGCGCAAGCCTCTTTCTTTTTCTCCAGATTCTCCGCATTATGCGCATCGTCCTCCGGAGTGGATACACGGATGATCGGCTTTAAGGGCGCTACAATCTCGGAATCGTCCACTTCCTTAACGCCTCCGACAACGAAGCCGTATTCCATGCCCCGTGCGGTTTCGACAATCACGTGCTGACCACGTTCCAATTCAGCCCCGCAGGGGTCGAAGTAATAAATTTTACCGGCCATATTGAACCGTACACCGACAACTTTTGTCATTTGTTTCCTCTTTATACTCTCTTACTTTTGTGAACTTTCTTTTAGCGAAATCAGAAGCAGATCCGCCACCGTTTCGGCGCTTACGTTAAACCGTAACTTCTCTTTCGCTTCCTTCACCGCACGGAAAACTGCCTCAAACCCTTCATAAGACATCTCTGCGGCCACTTTCTTAATATACTGTATTTCTTCCCGAAAAATCAATCCTTCACTTCTTCCGGTGCTTTTGTAGATCAGTGCATCATGATACCAAAAAAGGATCAGATCGGTTAACTGTGCAAAGGAATTCTTATTTTCCTTGTACTTCGCGGCGATATCCACGGCATCCACATAGGCCGTTCCGAGATCCGTATCGGAAATGCCTTTTAACATCGTGATTGCATTGCTCTTTAATTCCTCGAATTCCTCATTGCCGACCAGATCACAGGCCCTGCCCAGATTTCCTCTGGCGAAAGCCGTAATCACATCCGCCCGGTAATCCGGAACACGCATGTGATTCATTAAGTAATTGCGGATCACTTCGTCCGGCAGAGGCTTGACGGGCAAAAGTACGCTTCTGCTTTGGATCGTCGGAAGCATTGCATCCACCGTATTCGAAACCAGGATGATGACCGCATAGGAAGGCGGCTCCTCCAGCGTTTTTAACAATGCATTCTGCGCCTGGACCGTCATGTTCTGCGCATCGTCAATAACATAAACCTTATATTTCGCACGATACGGTTTCAGCAGAATATCCTCATTCAGACCCGTGCGGATATCCGAAATGCCGATGGTCTCTTCTTTCTCATGTGTCAGGAAAATCACATCCGGATGGGAGCCTTCCTCCACCTGCAGACAGGACATACATTTTCCGCAAGGTTTCTCGCCTTCCCCCTCGCACTGGATCGCTGCGGCAAAACATTTGGCCAGGGTCGTTTTCCCGCTGCGCCTCTCACCCGCAAGCAGATATGCATGCGACGGAGCGCTTCGCGAGATCGCTCTCATTTTATCCTTCAGTTGTTCTTCTCCGACAATGGCATCAAACCGGGGCATACTCTATTTTCCCTGCTGTACGGTGATCTCCTTGGCGATTTCTCCGTAGCAGCGTTCCAAATCTTCATTCACAAATCGTTTCATAATTCCCGCCTGCGCGATTTTACTCTCACTGAAATCCTCGGCATCGGCCAGGAAACGGCGGCACATTTCTTCGTATTTCGGTGTCTTTTGCTTCCGCTCACGCCGTAAAGCGCGCTCTAAGCGTACACCGTCGTCCACCGTAATCAGTAGCGGAACCATAACATCCGCACCGAAATATTCGACACATTTCGTGTAGGACTCGGGCGTTCCGATGATCAGATAGTCTTTATCGACCAGGTCAAGGTTTCCGTCATCCACCGTCATGTATTTCCAGATGCCGTGAACCGTATTGTAAGCACGCAGTTCGACAATTTTACCCTCCGCATGCAGCCTGTCGGCCGTAGCATCATCAATAAAGAAATACTCCTCGCCCGCACGTTCCCCCTCGCGGATGGGACGGGTGGTATAGGTAACGATTTTATTCAGTTTCAAAGCTCCATCCGCCAAGAGACGCTTGTAGATTGTATCCTTTCCCGTAGCGGATTTTCCCATAATACAGAATATTTTTCCCATAGATGCTATTTTACCATATTTATGCCGAAAGACCAAATCTTATTGTGTCAGGATGGCCTTGAGCTCGGGAAGTTTGGCAAAGAGTTCGTTGTCGAAGCGTTCAACCGCCGTAAGGACAATGATGTCTGCTGCCTTGATATCGTCCGTAGCCCAGTCCATATGCTGTCTCGACGCGCCCGCAACGCGTTTGAAATCCTTCTCCAGATACGGAAGTGTCGATACGCGGAAAGAGTCACCGATAATTACGATGTTTTTATCATATTTCGGCTCCCTGGATTCCGCACGGTACATATCGGTATATCCGGCCGCAAGGTCCCTGGTTCCGTCCGTCCAAAGCGGCTCCACGCCGGGGCGGTAAACCACCTGATAGTCACAGTCTTCGGTATAATCTTCACCGTTTAAAAGTCCCGTGCCGACCAATCCTCTCGAAGCGCTCGGGATCTCCGCAATCTGGATATCCTGCAGATCGGGCGTTTCATACCCGAGAGCCGTATAGATCGACATGGTTCCGATGAAACTTCCCCAGGTATTCCAATGCGTATCATACGGAAAATACGTATCTGCCAAAACCTTACCCATGGTCAGTTCTTCCACGGGGTAGACAAATTTCACATTCGAATGCTCGGAAACATACTGTTCGAATACCGGCTCCCGCTTGACCGGGCTTTCCATCTGGTAGGTCGGCATATACTCGGGATAGACCTGCTCTTTGTTCGGCCACACGGCAAATACGATCGTCTTTCCCTGTGCCTCGCAGATGTCCTGCAATTCTTTTAACTGATTCATCCGTGCGTTCATCACTTCCTCGCTCATGACATTGGCACCGGTAAAGTAATCCTTCGAATAGTTGCCCGAATAGAAAAGCCAGTTAAAGCGGCCGATGATTACCTGATGGTTCGAAATATTCTCGGGCAGATAGGAATCGTCTATCAGCTTCTCCTTAAATTCAGCCTTATGCTCCCAACCGCAGCGTTCGCAGCGGTACAGATGATATCCGTATTTTAAATAGGTCGGCTCCACGACTCCGGCATCCGCATAGGAATGTCCCAGTGCCGGAAGTTCCTCGGTATATTCGTCGCTTCCGTCCTTCTTGGCATATTTCACGTATCCCGCGTCCAGACAGGTCGGATCTTTACGTTCCACTTCCTTATACTCTTTGGTCTTAGGTGTGGTTTTCTTCGACTGCGGTGCGGGCTTGACCTCCGTTTGTGCCACTTCCTTGTCGTTAAACATATCCGCAAGACCGGAGTTCACGCTTTCCGCCTTTCTGCCGCTTAAGGCAACCAAAACCGGCTGCATGGAATCGCGGTAGAAACCTTCCAGATTTCCGTCCCAGACACTGTATGCCTGCAACATGACGGAGCGGAACGGTACCCGGTCATTGTAGTAGTTTTCAATCTCCGACGGAAGGTCGGAAGAGAATTTCTTCGGCCAGGGTGCGGGTTCACGGTTTTCTTCGATTTTTACTTCAAATTTGTCACTCTTCGTAATCTTTTTGATTCCCCAGATCAACGAGGGAACGATCAAGATAACCATGAATAACAATATGGAGAATAAACTCGTTATTCGCTTCATCCTTCCCTCCTAGAACTGAAAATAGATAAAGGGATTATAAGTTCCCTTGGTTAACGCGCAAATACAGATCAGCAAAAGCACCATCTGCACCAGGGTATCGCCCAGGCGGAACAGTGTTTTGGCTTTTACTTTTTCATAAATCTTACCCACCAGAACCTGTGCCGGTCCGCAAAGGAAGAGGCCGAGGATCAGGGCAAGGAATGTTTTCAGTGATGCAAACTGCAGATAGGAATAGGTGTCCGTCCTGAAACGGAAGAATCCGCCGATGAAATTCAAGGCATCGACGAACGAATCCGCACGGAAAAAGATCCAGCCGAAGGATACGACCAGAATGGCATATATGTGACCGAGCCACTTGTGTTTTTCAAGGAACTGACCAATAAATGCGCGCTCTAAAATGATAAACAGCGCATAATACATGCCCCAGAAAAAGAATGTATAATTTGCACCGTGCCAGATACCGGTCAGAAGAAAAACGATGAAAAGATTCAGAAACATCCTGGCTTTTCCTGCCCTGCTTCCGCCAAGCGGAATATAGACATATTCACGGAACCATGAAGAGAGCGAGATATGCCATCTTCTCCAGAATTCGCGGATGGATGCGGAAAGATACGGCAAATTGAAGTTTTCCCGGAAGGAAAAACCGAGCATTTTGCCAAGGCCGATGGCCATATCCGAATAACCGGAGAAATCATAATAAATCTGCAGGGTATATGCTACGCTCGCCAGAATCGCCGTGCCGACACCGACTCTGGATAAATTGGACTCCCAGATGCGGTCCACCGTCTCGCCCAGAATATTGGCGATCAAAACCTTCTTGGCGAGTCCGTAACAAAACCGCTTGATGCCTTCCGCAACAAGCTCGGGAGTTTCCTTTCTGCGGTACAGCTGATGTTCAATATCCTTATACTGTACGATGGGGCCCGCAATCAGCTGCGGAAAGAGTGATACATAAAGACCGAAGTCAAAGATATTTCTCTGCACTTTTGTCTTCTCGAGATACAGGTCGATCACATAGCTCATCGCCTGGAAAATATAGAAAGAAATGCCGATCGGAAGCACGACCTCTTTAAGGCCCAGACCTCCGCTTTCCATTTTTCGTATGGATTCGATCGTGGAAACAAACAGATTAAAATACTTAAAATAAAACAGAAGGCCCAGGTTCGCGGCAAGGATCAGCACCAGCGACCAGGCTTTGGATTTTTTCACCCGGATCTTGGACAGCCACAAACCGCCGAAGAAATTGATTGCGATAACCGCAAGCATCAGTGCAAGGTAGTAAAGCCCGCCCCATGCATAGAAAAACAGGCTGGCGATAAGTAAAAAACGATTTTTCAGTTTAATTCTCTGTTTATATTTCAGCGGAAGCCTTCCGAGGATGAAGTTTCCCAGAAGCACAATCGGCAGAAATATCCAGATAAACAGCATAGAGCTGAATAACATTTTTACTACCTTTTCAACTTATTGTAAAAGTATACCGTCTAACTCTTTCTTTGCTTCTTCATACGAAGTAAAAACAATTCCGTGCATACCGAGTGCCTTGGCCGCATCAACATTCACTTTTCTGTCGTCGATGAAAACACATTCATCGGGATTTAACCCGTAGGTGTCCATAAGACACTCGTAAATATCGGGATCCGGCTTGATTTTCTGCACGAACGAGGAAATCACCTTGCCGTCCACATAAGGCAGGAATGGCATCTTCGTCTTCGAAAGGCGGGTAAACAGATCTTTCGGAAAATTGGAAAGAAGGTAAACGTTTGCGCCTCTTTGTTTGAGTTCGCAAACCCAGTTCTCGGAATAATCATAGGATTCGATCACTTCCCCGATGCGGCTCCAAAGCACGTCAAACTTATCCTCCAAACCAGGAAGCGCCTCCTTGATGTACTCGACCGCTTCCTTTTCGCTCATCACGCCGCGGTCCAGTTCATTCCAGCGGTCTCCGATAACACGCTCGTTCATGATGCGTATCGCGTCCTCATCGAATCCCAGCTCTCCCGCCAAGTCCTCCCAAAGGAAGGTCACCAAAACATTTCCGATATCAAAAATAACGTTCTTAATCACTGTTTTTACTACTTTCTATTTGACATTCGATGTAAAATCGTCTATTATCAACAATGTGCCTAATAACGGCGTGTGGCTCAGCTTGGTAGAGCGCTACGTTCGGGACGTAGAGGTCGCTGGTTCGAATCCAGTCACGCCGACTTTGTATTTATAAGGGTTTGCGAAATCGCAAAGCCTTATTTTTTTCGCCTGTTCTAAAAATAATTCTAAAAGAATTATAATTAATCACGAATTATTATACCATAGATTGATTCCATGGGATATCACTTCTCCTTCTGTCGTATCTTGCAAAAAAGGGCCACGAACCACCAATCTGTTTCCTACAGAAACTTACTCTCATACTCAACAATCGGGATCGGTTTGCTGTAGTAGTATCCCTGAACCGTGGCACATCCAAGTTTGCGAAGACACTCAACCTGCTCCTTTCGCTCCGCGCCCTCCGCCAGGCAATGTATTCCGAGTTCCTTTGACAATGCAATAATCAGTCGAATGACGGTAACGTCCTCTTCGCGTTCGTCCGGCTTGCCGATTTTATCCACGAAACTTTTATCGATTTTCAGTGTATCAATCGGCATCTCGGTAAGAAGCGACAACGAGGAATATCCCGTTCCGAAATCATCCATCGATATGCTGAATCCCTGTGCTCTCAATTCACCGAGGACATGAATCATGTAATCCTTATCGTCATATGTCGCGCTCTCCGTCAGCTCAAAATCAATCAGTTCATGACTGACACCATATCCGTCGACAATTTCAACTAGGTGGGAAATAAGATTATGATCATACAGTCTTTTACGGGATAAATTCACCGAAACAGGATAAAGCGCTCTGCCCTCTTCTTTCCAGCGAGCCAGGGCTGCACAAACCTTATTCAGGACAATGTCATCAATCTTTCCAACGGAACCGTCCTTTTCAAAGAACGGAATAAAACGTCCCGGAGAAAGAAAATCTTTATTCTTATAATTCCATCTGATCAACGCCTCCGCTCCCTTTATTTTCTCTTCGTTGATATCGAATTTCGGTTGGAGGTATACGAGGAATTCATCTTTCTCGATGGCCGTGTCGACATATGCTTTGATAAAATCGCCCCAGGTGATGTCATCATTCATCTTGTCGGTGAACATGATGATTTCTGTTTTATTCTGATTCACGCCAAGCGCCTGCGCCATTTTGGCGGCGTCGGCCACACGGTTTCCGGACAGTATGGTTCTTTGCATCGGCACCACACCGCAGCGGAAGAAAATTCGGTAACCCGGGTCTTCTTCCAAGTGGGACAGGGAATCGAAAAATTCTTCAAGCACCCGGACAGTCTCGTCACCCGGCATGTCTTTGATCATCATGGCAAAATTGTCATTATGACAGCGCGCGCTGGCATAGACAAAATCCGCATCATTCATGGCTTTGGCCACATTTCGAAGCACCCTGTTCGCCGCATTATGTCCGTATACCTCGTTAATCACGCGAAATTCCTTGATGTCAAAATGAACAAAGGCATAATCACTTATGTTGCCAAACGTCGGCATCTCAAGGAAAGCCATGAGATGATTCCAGTTGTAATGCTCCGTAATCGGTTCACGGAAAGCCATCTGATACAGCGTCTTTTGATCAAACGCATTAATGTCATCGGCTATGATTTTTCCGGCCATATCGCCTTTAAGTTGACATTCGTAAAGCAGACACAGTTTTCCGGAATGATTAAAAACGGAGAATACGTTGGAATGATCCTTGATGGAAAGGTCGCTGTAAATTCTGTGTGCGACGACATCGCCGACATTATCCTTGAACAATTTGGTAATGCTTTCTTCGGTAATTTCGATCTCATCATCCATTTCTATGGAAAAAAAGTATGAGCCGTTTAAACGAACGGAAGCCAGTTCTGTGGGGTAGTCGATTCTGTCATCCCCGATTCTGAACTCTATTCCGATCACGGGATTTTTAAAGGAATCAAGCAGAAAAATCCCCGGATAATCGTAGATTCCAAAGGCATCGGAATACCTCTTAATCTCCTCGGGAATCACGCCGGTCAGGAAAGCCGCAATGTCGTCTTTGGACGCATTCACGTAGTACAGCAGGCGTTCCGACTTATACAATTGATTCAGTGTGTTCTCGTACATAGTTTTGCCTCCGTTATTATCTCGGTGTAAAACGAGCTATGGGGACGGGGTTCCCGGTCCATTATACCACTTTTACTGAAAGTTAATCTGTTTAGGAAAACCAAAATATTCTTAGACAATTAACTTCCAATTTAGTCGACCACTTAGCCCTGATTCGTTTCATCATACAGCCCTGGAAAACTGTTAAAACAAACACATGGTAGAATCATTCGACATCATCCAATCCAAAAATATACCTGAATTCCAAAAGTTGTGCTGAATCCTTCTCCTGTCCTTCCAGTTCCTCACGGAGGGAGTTGTTTTTATCGATGATAAAGTAAATGATCCGACACCCATACTCTTTTGCATGTGGCATAAAATACTCTGCCACCCATTTAGTATCCAACGGATTGTCTTCAAATCCGTCTCTGGTGTCCGCAACATAATTGCAATCTGCGTGGTATTTCATCACCTTCAGGGCGTTTTCCAGAGGTGCTCGGTATTGTTCCAATTCACAGTATTTCTTCCAGTTTACCAGAACAATATTTTTTCCCTCCACATAGAAAACATCGCTGAACTCCGATAGATAAACAGCTTCATATTTCTTTTCCATCTTGAAATCCAACCGAAGCAGTTCTTTTCCGTTCGGCAGATCATAGGATTTGCCCATAGACTTGCGATACCCTATCTGTTCCATGGTTTTTTCCAGTCTTTCTTCTTCCATCTGGCAATGTACTTCATCAAGCCTGTCAAACGCATGAAGATATGGTGAATTAGAAACCCAGTTGTAATCATTCTTGTTAATCTGGATTACACAGGAAACATATTTAGGTTTCATCCAAAGAACAGCCTTTTGAAACGCCTGATATCCTATGTACTCAATTAAAAGATTGGCAATTACAAATTGGGATTCCGGTAATTTCTTACAATCATTTATCAGGTCGATCTGTAAGCATTCCAATACCCCGGATAGGTTTTTATACCTCTCTGATACCGCTTTCAGATAGTCTTTGTTGATATCTACTCCATATACTTTTCTGTACTTTTCGACACGAACGTGCTCTAATCCGTTTCCGCCTGCTATTCCCAATACAGTAGCTGTGTCGACTGTATAATCTTCAAACTGATCCTTCATAATAGAATTCATAGTCTGTAGCTGCCTTACCGAATCCAGGCTCATATGGTTTTCATAATCATCCAATTTTATATCTTCCCACGGGTTATTCACCTGTTTCCAATCTCCTTTTAATCTTCAAGCTTATGTCATATTATTTCTCATGTATCTTAGAAAGTTATTCTGAAATTAATCGTTCTTTGTTTTGTTTATATTCCCATCTCTTCCAGAATATCAACCGCGGATTCTACCATTCTCGGACAAATATCCTGAAAAAGACCATTCTCCCGGGCATAAAGCATCCCCTCTTCGGTGGATATGTCACAGCCAAGTATATCCCTGCAGACATAAGAAGCATTCTTTTCTTTGAATCTGTCCATAAACTCAGCAGCCTTGGGGTAAGCAGTTGCTTTATAGTCGGATCCGTCTCCGTATTTCAATCCGATTACCATAATGGCCCCGGATACAGCACCACACACTTCACCTTTTCTCACACCCCCGCTGAAACATGCTGCCACTTTCATAGCCTGGTCTACCGTCAGTCCATAATCTTCCGCGTATGCTCCAAGAACTGCCTGGGAGCAGTTGAATTTTTCATAAAATATCTTCATTGCTTTTTCTTTGTGTATCATAGATGTTCACCCCCCTTTTGCATAATCTGATTCAACTGTATATGGATATTCCTTTCCAAGATCTATCCTCATTGAGACAATACCGTTTTCCTCTGATAATTCTTCGTAGCCCAAACGTTTATACAGGCTATATCCAATATTCATAACTTCCGGTTTTGTTGTAAAAACCAGTTCTTTAAATCCAAGTTCAAAAGCCTTATCCGTCATTGCTTTGAGCATTATCCTTGCATATCCTTTTCCTCTGTATTCCGGTTTGATAAACAGACGTTTTCCTTCACAGGTTTCATCGCTTATTTTCTTTATGGCAACACAGGCAATGGGTTTATCTTCTTCATATCCTGCTATTATCGCCCCGCCTGAATAATATCCTGTCAAATCATTCAATTCCTTATCAAAGGAAACAAAACAGCTTTCCGCCCCTTTGATATGTGAATACTCAACAAAAAGCTCTTTCACAATATCAGGATTCGTACATTCTTTCGTTTCAAAATGCGTAATATGCTCCTCCATATCCATGAAATCTTCTATAAGAATTTTTCAACTTCCTTCACTTTAAGAACTTTTCCGGCTGAAACCAGTTTTCCATCGATCATAAGAGCCGGCATACTCATTACCCCGAAACCCATAATCTTTTCCATATCTGTAATATACTCTATCTCTGCATCGATCCCTTTTTTCGCTACTGCTTCTTTTGCAGATGCAAGGAGAGCCTCACAGCTTTTGCATCCTCCGCCTAATACCTTGATATTCATGACCATATCCTCCTTCAGATGAATAAATATTGAAATAAGTTGAAACCATACCCGACAATGATGATACCCACTGTACAGATGGCTATAAATGTTCCTAACAGTTTTGGCTTGATAGCTTTCTTCAGCATAATGAGCGACGGAAGACTGAGTGTAGTCACTGCCATCATAAAACTTAAGATCGTACCAAGCAAAGCCCCTTTGTACAAGAGTGCCTCTGCTATAGGGATCACACCAAAGATATCAGCATACATCGGAATACCCAGAATCGTTGCAAGTATCACCCCAAAGGGATTACTTCCCCCAAGCACTGTCCTGATCCAGTTTTCCGGAATCCAGTTATGTATCACAGCACCAATCCCGACTCCTATCAGAATGTATGGAAATACTTTCTTAAATGTAGATACTACTTGGTCCCTTGCGTATATTAAACGCTCTTTAATAGTGAGGCTCGGTGTTTCTATATCAACATTGCTGTTTGCATTCCTGATAAAATCCGCGACCTGATCTTCCATATGGAGTTTCTCGATCAATGTTCCACCCGCAACAGCAATCATAAGTCCCATCACAACATAAACGATGGCTATCCTTGCCCCCAAAATGCTCATAAGCAGCACCAGGCTCCCCAGATCCACCATCGGTGATGAGATCAAAAAAGAGAATGTTACTCCAAGCGGTAATCCGGCACTCGTAAATCCCATAAATATCGGGATAGATGAGCACGAGCAGAATGGTGTCACGGTTCCAAGCAAGGCTCCTACGATATTTGCTCCGATCCCGTGAAATCTGCCCATTATCTTCCTGCTCCGCTCCGGCGGAAAGAAGCTCTGGATATATGAGATCACAAAAATCAGCAAACAAAGGAGTATCGTGATCTTTATAACATCATAGATAAAAAAATGTATACCGTAACCTATCCTGCTATCTATATCCAATCCTAATGCTGACAGGAGAGCACCGATCAAAATGTTCAGCCACTTCATCCCCAGGATCTGTGTCTGAATAAAATCCCACATCATACTTTCCCCTTACAGCACTTGCCGGTGGTTTCATTACAGAGAGTTTTAATAAATCCACAGAATTCTTTCATAATGTCAGTGTTTATTGAATAGTAGTGCCACTTGCCCTCTTTTCTGTCGTTAACCAGTCCCGAATCTACCAGTATCTTCATGTGATGAGAAAGAGTCGGTTGTGTAATATCGAACTTTTCAAGAAGTTTGCATCCGCACTTCTCCTGATCAGAAAGCATCTTAACTATTTCCATTCTGTTGGGATCACCCAGAGCCTTACATACCAATACTTCGTCTAATTTAGCCATAATCTCCTCCTTGCATTGATATCTGTCTATGTGTTGATGATAACGCATACATAGATGTTTGTCAATGTATAGTCGTAAAAACACCTCCGGTAGAGCACCCTTTTTTGCCCCGGAAAACCGGGTTTATGTACCATACTTGTCTGAAACAGAAATAATTGTTTTAAAAAAATTTCCGGATTGTCTTTACGGAGTAATTAACCAGTACTCGGGTGATTGTACTTCCCCTTTTTGCGGATAATACATCTGCCGTCTCACACCCAGAAGGTCAATAAAGTCTCCCGGTATCAAAACTTCATCACCTTCCATAACAGCCGATGCATTCCAAATTTTTTCTTCTCCGTTTAAATACACATTCGGACTGCCAACAGAGAATTCCAGCGTATTATCCCGATAACGGATTGAGTATTTTCCTTCTGCATTTTCAATTTGTGCACCCAGATTATCACAAATATCTCCGGCATATGCATAGAATGTATTATTTATTTCAACAAAGGGGCTGAGGAAAGGTTTTAAGTTCTTTGGAATATCAACTTCCGCAACGTATTCATTATCCGGAAACGAATATTCGACACCGTTCATAATCACACCGGACACAGACAAGGGATTTATCAAAGTCGAAAACGGCTGCGTATATCTGTAGGTATTCTCTTCCGGTTCTCCCACCGTCCAAAAGCTGATTTCGGTTTCATTACCGGCCAGCTGCTGCAACGTGCACAAACTGCCATCCGCATTTCGGAAATATATTTCAACGATTTTATCTCCCTTTACCGGCTCGTCGAAAGATACAACATATGAAATTTGCGTTGCGCTTAATTCACATGAGCTGATAAAATAATCTCCGTTTTTATAATCCGGCAGAGCGCAGGCTGACAATTTTTCTACCGTTGTATCAATATTCAATATAATAGGCGAAGCTTTGCCGTCTTTTACATACAGTTTAACCGTATTGGGTGCTCCAAGACCATCCAGTCTTACAGCAAAGGATCTGATTGACTCATTTTCTGCTTCCTTTGAGGATTTCCAGGACATGGAAATAAAAGCTGCATCACTTCCTTCATAATCAAACCGTACCACGTCCCGAATATCAAACGCCTGTGAAAATAATTGTTTTTCCGCTTCGTCCGACAGCGCCTCAATCGAAAGCCCCAAAACCGTACTTTGCGAATCGGCAAGCATGCTGTCAACATGGACTCTGTACTGTTCTCCCTCAGCTGTCTCCTCCAAAGTCCGGACCTCCTCCTCAATCAGTCCGGTATCTCCTTTAAAAAACAAAAGAACGGATTTTATTTTCCCATACGCCAAAACTGTTATCCCGGGTATCAGAATAAGCGCCAGACATACAAGTGCTGTTTGAACCGTTCTCGGAATGTAACGCTTCCGTTTTGTTTTTTTATTTGCGGCTTTTTTATATGTGGCTTTTTCGATTTCGGATAAAAGAGTATCCGAAGCATGAACTGCGGAAAATGATTCCCGATATTTTTTTTCATCAAACATGACTGTCCTCCAGATTGGTTTTTAAAATCTCTCTTCCCCGCTTTAGTTGAGTCCGCACTGTGGCGGCTGGAATTCCCAATAATTTTGATATCTCTTCGGTTGAATATCCTTCGTAATAGTGAAGGTAAATCACTACCCGGTATTTTGGGGGAAGTGCCATGACTGCATAGAATAAATCGCTGTGCTCCTGTGTTGGAAAAGGTATCGTTTCCATATATTCCTCTATCGGGGCAACCTTTCTTAAGGGAGACAAAAATACTTTTTTACATTCATTCACCGTAACCTTAATAAGCCAGTTCCTGATGTGGTCTTTGCTTTCAAAATCCTTATTGCTGCGATACAGCTTTATGAATACATTTTGTGTTATATCATCGGCTGTGTAGCTGCACTGTACATAGTTTAAAGCCAGCCGAAATACCGTATCCATATATGTTTTCACCAGATTGTTGAATTCTTCTTCCGTGAACATCTATGCACTCCTTGAAAAGCTTTTCAATAATACTATCTTTTGAAAAGCGAAAATGTTTCATTTTTTAAAATTTTAAAAACGGCCGGCAGAAACATCATGCTCTGCCGGCCGTTATTTAAGTGGTTATAAGTTCTCTTACTTTTCACTTCTGATCACTTTGCATTTCCCCGACCACAGCATTGAGGTTCTTTTCGGGGAATGCGGAATTCATAAAGTTTTCATCGTTAAGTACTATAAACAGCATCGCAAAACCATCATGCTAAACGCACCAACTGCTATCAAGCATAAATAAATGGCCAAATACATTTTCTTGTATTCATATTTACTCATGGGATCTCCTGTAGTGATTTGGGCAAATTGCGATTTGTTTAACCATTTATGCTGAAAGTTTATCCAATATACTTTTTATGTGCCATTTTTACGTTACCCTCTTATGCCATGAAATCATCTTCTTTATCGTTTTTTCATTCTCCCTCGTAAAATCGCTTAGTTCGTAAGATCTGATACGCTGATTTACCATCAACGGTTCCACAAAACCATTTTTTACCAACACAGATAATCTGTTTATTACCGTTTTGTTTGTCACACCGATTTCACGACTGACTTCGATCGGAGTAAACTCTCCTTTATATTTCTTTATCAAAAATAAAAGCAGTTCCTTCTCTTTGCCCTTTAAATATGATAAGCTTCCGCTTATTTCATCCTCACTTGAACTTTCCGACAGCTCACAAATCTTATTAGAATATAACAGCACCATGCGAAGGAAGTAATTCACCCACACTTCCGGATGTGGTGGATTATTTCTTCCCGAGTAATAAAGGGCAGGCAGTCCCATCTGTATCGATTCGTAGTACTCGTTAATGTCATATGCGAAGTATTCCTCTAATGAACCGATACCATTAAATCCATATCCGTTGATATCCAAAATGTATCCCGAAAGCAAACGTGCGGTTCGACCATTTCCGTCTTCAAACGGATGTATCGTAACCAACTGATAATGTACAACCGCCGCAACTATCAATGGGTGATCATCAGTAGTATTTACATACTCGACCAATTCATCCAATAGATCCGGTATATCGAGGTACTCCGGTGGAATATAATCAGGATTCCCAGTCTGGGAATCATATACGGCAAACAGCACGCCTGGAGGCATAGCTCCTCTTAGTCCGATTTTTTCCTTAGATGCTCCCTTCTCAACATATTTCTGAACATCTAATATCAGTTTCTTTGAAAATCGTTCTTTCTTTTTTACCTTCTCCTCCAGATAATTCAGCGCCAGAAAATAATTGCGCACTTCCTGCTCCGGCTTTAAAAAGTGCTTTCTTTCATCCCGCTCTATAACCTCATAAACCTGCTTTTCAGAGAGTGGATTCCCTTCTATCTTATTTGATGCATAGGAACTTTTCTTCTTTGAATTCTTACGCAATTTGCTTGCCACAGATCTCGGCAATTTCACAGAGGAAACCTTGTATCTGTTTTTATCAATCTCGGTTATGTATTTTAAAATCTCGTTTGTCAAAGCTACTTTGATCATCTTCTAATCACCTCGGTGATATTATAGCAGAACGTCTCTGGAACTTCCATTAAAATTTCACTATTTTTTCACTATTTTTCATTATCCTTAGTCGATAAAACTGTAAGTTATTTTTTCTTCAGTACTGCCAATGCAGCATAATGAAGTACCTCGAATTGCTCAGGCGCTATTTCATCAAGCAATTCCCTGTGTTCTTCATCCCATTTTTCAAGTTCTTCCTCCGACAATGACGCACCCACGCCTCGAGAGGCTTTCATCCGTCCATGCCATGATTCCTTAGTAAAGGATATCTTCAAATCGTATTCTTCATGATCTTCCAATTCGAAATACTCATAAGTCACATTGGGGATCCATATTGCATGTTTGGTCTCCCCGGCACCTGTCCAGTTAGGACTATATTTCAGAACAAGCTCCTCACTTTTTCCTGCTATCTTATCTTCAAAGGGAAGCCATGCCATATATAGGATCAGCAGCTTTCCATCCGGCTTAAGAATGTCAGCCAATTTGGGCATAACCCGCTCATGATCGAAATACCAGAAACACTGACAAGCCGTAATTACATCATAGCTTTCTTTTGGAAAATCAATTTCTTCTGTAGATACCGTTTGAAAATCAATCTTCATATCGGCGTCTTCCGACAGGCGTTTAGCTTGTTCTATCTGTTCAGGAGAGATATCAGTTCCTGTCCAATTTGCTCCATACCGGTACATATTACGTGGCAGTACGCCGGTTCCTGTCCCAAGATCGAGCACATTCTGTCCATCTATGCAAAGCCCTCTATCTGCAATCCTCTGATAAAATTCATTCGGATAGACATCCCTGTATTTTGCGTATTCTTCAGAAGTTCTTCCCCAGTCAAACGCCTTCCCGGCATCTATACGTCTATCAATTATCATAGAAATAATCCTTCCGTTTATTCCATTTTCTGCTGTTTACTCATCTTAACGGTAGCCACAATCGACAGCACGGCCATCGGGACCAGGATGGCGAAGCCTATGTACGGCCACGCAATATAAAACTCCGCCCCGGCGACGGACTCATTGACCCAGATTGTGACCGGGAATGCACAGATGTTGGCTATCAACGTAATTCCGCAAACGATGCAACTTAGGATCCCGTAAGTCCTCGCCCCGGCGTCGGCTTTACGCGACTTTACGAAGGCGACTATGCTGAGCGCAAGGGAAACGATTGCAACTACTGCTATGAACAACGATAGGCCGAGCATTCCGAACGTCGCGTGGATATTATCGTGATCCGCAGTAGAAAAGTTGTAGACGAAAACCCCCACCAAAGAACCCAAAAACGAGATGCTGAAAAGCAGAAAATCCGCCACCAGCATAACGAGCGAAGAGATTATCGTAATAACAAGATTTGCAGTTTTCATATTCCTCCTAATCTATTTTGATTCATAATCTTTCTTTAATATAGAGAATCTCTTTGTTCAGTCGTTATTTCGAAAAACTGAAATATTCTTAGTTAACTTATCTTCCGATTTTATGTTCTATCATTCATCTCGAAAAACCTGAATTGACCGAGCTCTTTAGAGCGAGGGATGCTTCTTGACCGTCAGGTCAAGAAGATGGGCTCAACTCGACAAACTTCGATTTAACCATTTATGCTGAAAGTTAATTGTCCATATTACCTTCTAACCATTGAATCGCTTGTTCAATGGTTATTATCTTTGCATAGCGCCTTCCCCACATAAATTCATTATAATACTTATAAGCGGTTTCCTTATCAAAGTATGGATTGTCATATGTTGAGTTTGTATAGGACGGAACAAGCATATTGAATCCCTTCTCAAATCCGCTTTTGATTGTTGCATCCATACAATAATCTGTTGATACACCTATCGTTATAATATCCTTTTCCCCCTTGGACTTAAGGTATTCCGTCAATCCGGTCATAGGGATGAAACGCACTGTTTACATTCTTCTCAAATCGCTTTTCATCTTCTCTCGGCGCAAATTCCTCATATATCTCATAGTTGTCCGCAGTCTTATCAAGCTCTGTGCCCGGGCCATCATCATGTTGAACATAAACAACCTCAACATTATTCTCTCGTGCGATGGTAATCAGCTGTTTGATATTATTCCTTACGGTTTCGAATGCATACAGCCTCTCGTCAAAACAACCTTTTTGTGTATCAACTACCAACAGAATCATTCATTATC
>DFEK01000001.1:419920-544007 GCA_002368665.1 Lachnospiraceae bacterium UBA3804 | reverse complement strand
ACAGGCAGCTATAGCAAACAAATAATTGGCTTTAATGAAATGATGAAAGGCCGGTCCGTTTCGGACCGGTCTTTTTGTGCGTAAAAGTTTAAAAATACAGTCCTTTATGGTATAATTATTCTGTAAAATTGTGTAAGAGCAAAGGACTAAATATGGCTGATACGGAACAAAGGTATGATGCCTTTATCAGTTACAGACACATACAGCCCGACAGAAGTGTGGCGGAAAGAATTCACAGGAAACTGGAAGCTTTCCGACTACCGAAAGAGATTGCGTCCAAAATCGGGAAAAACAGACTGGACCGCGTCTTTCGTGACGAGGCTGAATTTGCCGTGTCCGATGATCTGTCCGAATCGATTACCGATGCTTTGAGACGTTCCGAATATCTGATCATCGTTGCCTCTCCGAAATATCTGGAATCGCCCTGGTGTATGAGAGAGGTTGAGACATTCCTGAAATTAAAGGACAGAAAACATATCCTGATTGCATTGGCTGACGGAGATCCGGATACTTCTTTTCCGAAACTTTTACTGTATGAAGATGTATTAAAAACCGATGAAGACGGAAATGTAACGCGCGAAACCATCGTACATGAACCTCTTGCGGCAGACTGCCGTGCCGAGAAAGCATCGGAGCGCAACAAAAAAGTCGATCTTTCCGTGCTTCGCCTGATTGCGTCTATTTTTGAACTGAGTTTTGATGATTTAAAGCAAAGACAGAGAGAAGCCGAGATCAAACGCAGAAGAAGGATTGGTTTCATTATTCTCGGCGTTTTGCTTGTCATCCTTCTGCAGAGCTTTTTCTTTATCTGGAGAATCACCAAGCAGAACCGTCTCATGAAGGAACAAAACGAGAAAGTGCTTGCGGCGACTTCCGGAACCCTGCTCTCGGAAGGCAAACGAATGGAAGCCATATATACCGCCAGAAGCATTCTTCCGGATACAGATGAAAAAGACTTCAACGATGAAGCTGCAGTGGCGCTGATTAATGCACTGGAAGTTTATTCGGAGTCTGATGAATATGTTCAGAAACATGAGTTTAAAATGGACTTTTCCGTCAGCTCGATCGTATATTCCAAAACCGGTAAATATTTCTCTGTTTATGACGGGGATGTTACCAATCATATTTATGAAACCGAAACGGGCAAAGAGGTCCTTTCGTTACCGTTTTACAGTTTCTCCACCTTGGCGTTCTGCGGAGACGAGGGAGTCGTTTATCAACAGAAAAAAGGTGAGTATCACTATCAGTCCATACTTGAGAAGGTTGAAAAACCGGTATATTTCTATGAAGAAGGTTTACTGTATTCCATCCCGAACGGAAACAGTGTGGCAATCGTGAGTGATACAAAAATATGCGTGTACTCCGATGGCGCAATCCGATACACGGTAGATTGCTCTGAGATTCTTTCGGCTTACGGTTTGGAGAAACCGAATATGAGTGTATCGTTCAGTCCGGACGGAAAATATGCGGTGTTATTCTACAATTTTCCGCTCCAGAATTGTACGGCTATCGTGAAAGTCAGTCTTTCCACCGGTAAAGCGGAACAGATTGCATCCTTAAGTTCCACGATCGTCGGCGCTTCCATAAAGAACAATAAAATGGCTGTTGTCAGCTATGCATATGACGAAGATGAATCCGTTTATAATGAATTAATCATTATGAGCGTTACTTCCGGAGACATCATTGCGTATAAAGAAGTGCAGGATTATTATGTGAATGTGATGATGAATGATGAGATTGTGATTACAGTCTCAAATAATCAGATTTACTATTATGATTATGACCTGAATCTTCAGACGACAAAACCGTTGAAAGAGGATTATACATTCTCCAAGATGACGGATGACGGAATCTTTTTCATAACCGATGTCGGCGGAAATTATTATATGATTGACAAAGATGAATTCCGTACTGATTCGATCGGCAGAAACCGTTTCAAACTCTATACATCGGTTGAATATGTGAGCGATCAGATTTTTGTCCACATGTTCGGTTCCAGTTATATTACCGTATATGCCAAGAAGGAATCCTCCTATCTGCATGCTTATAATAACAGTTACACTAATATCGACTTCTATGAAAACAGGGAACTTGGCGTTGTCGATAAAAAGGCTTTCCTTGCGAAAGCATCCAAGTATGACAGTGACCTGGAGAAACTGAGTGTCCGCAAAGCAATACAGTGTGACGGTGGTAATGCAATCATGATTCAGGCGACGGATGACCAGATTCGTATCTATGACAGCAAAACATATAAACTGTTAAAGACAAGTTACGCAATTGAAGGAATCGTATATAATTTTGTATATGATGCCAAGAATAAAGTATATGCCATTTCAACGGATAATATCCATCTGTTTGATAAACGGTTAAAGCATATTGTCAGCCTTCCCGGTTTATCACTGGTAGGATATGATACAAAGACCAAAGACATGATCCTTTATGATGAAAGCAACAAATTATATACCATCGAAATCATTTCTTACGAGGAGATGATCCGGATGGCGGATGAACTGCTTAACGGATATGAGCCCGATGAGCGGACAAAGGAAAAATACGGTTTGTAAGAAAGCAAAAGCTAAGTACAGGAGGGGAAAACATGGACCAGTACAATGTTTACGATGTTGCGGAGAAGATTTTCGCCGCAATCCAGAAAGAGCGGGAAGGCATGACGCATATGAACGTCATGGTTATGGGTAAAACAGGCTCCGGAAAGAGTACGCTCATTAACAATATGTTTAATGAAAAACTCGCGGATACCGGAATCGGAAAGCCCGTAACGCAGGCAATCCGCCAGTATTCGAAAGAAGGATTTCCGCTTACGATCTACGATACACCCGGTCTGGAACTCGGTGGTGACAATGCCATTTCCGAACTTTTGAAAGATGCGACCGACTGCATCAAAAAGGGTGTGAAAAGCGGTAAAATGGACGATGCCATCCATTGCATTCTGTACTGTGTCAATGCGGGTACCCATCGTTTTGAAGATGCGGAGAAAGAGTTCATTGCGCAGTTTTTATCCGAAAACAAAGCATTTAACATTCCGGTTATTGTTGTGATCACACAGGCAGTCAATAAAAAGGATGCAGCTCAATTAAAGCGAATCATCGAAGCGGAGAATATGGATATTATCCAGGTGGTTCCGGTGCTTTGCCAGGCGGTTGAAATTACGGATGAGATCTCGATTCCGGCTTACGGACTCGATACCCTTGCGGAGATTATCTACCGGGTCATACCGGAGGCACTGCAAAAGACCTTCGTTGCAGTGCAAAAGGCAGACATCAAATTAAAAACTTCAAAGGCCCAGGCCATAGTCGTCGCTAATGCGGCAGCTGCGGCAGGAGTCGGAGCAGTTCCCATTCCGTTTGCGGACTCCTTTGTACTGGTTCCGCAGCAGATCGGAATGCTTGGTTCCATTACGGCTGCATACGGACTGGCACTTGATAAAACGACCATCGTGTCGGTTGTCTCCGGCGTTCTCGGTATCGTTGGAACTACAATTGTCGGCAAAACGGCCGTATCCGGTATTCTGAAACTGATCCCCGGCGCGGGCAGCGTGGCAGGCGGTGTTGTATCCGGTGGCGTGGCTGCAGCATTGACCGCTGCTTTGGGAGAAGCCTATATCGGAGTTATGACCAAAATTGCCAAAGGTGAATTGAAAGTCGATGAACTCGGTACGGCGAAAGGACAGGAATGGATCAAAGATCTGTTCAGAGAACGTTTGAAATTAAAGAGAAATGACAAGGGTGTGCTTTTGGATAAAAAGGACGAACTTGTAGTGGATGATGATTTACCTGTTGCGGAAGAGATTAAAAATGATTAAAAACGACAGACTCTATCGAAAACATATAGACACAATGATGGTTGTCGGTCTTGGATATTGCTTTATGGGTGCATGGACGTTTTGCCGTTTGCTGCTTCTTTGCACGATGAATTTTGCATATATCCGTCAGGTCATATACGAAGTCGCCGATGAAGAATTCCTTCAGCAACCATACGCATTTCAGATAATGGCCGGATTAAGTATTATTATGATAATGTTAATGGCTGTTATTGATGCGGGAATCCGTTTCTTCATCGGTTTTTCCGCTCGTGCCAATGCGATGTGCAAGAAGCGCAATGCCTATATTTTCTGGCTCTTTGTGGTTATTTTCCTGGATTTTATAGCTATTTTTGTAAGCCTGTCACAGTTAAACGGCACAATAACAAACGAATTGGTGGATTTCATCGGATCGTTTTTGATGAATATTATGGTGCTGGTAATTTCCGTTGACCTTTTGGTTTCCAGTTTATACGTAAGAAGATATCGAAAACTGGAAGCGAAAGGATTACTAACGAAGGATAATTAATCGGATGCAGGAAGATTTTCATTATTATGCAACATATTGTGCAGCCATATTGGCAGGCTATACGCATGAGGAGAGCCTGACGATCTGTTTTAGTGCGCAATTTGTAGATCTTTGCACCAAGACATTCCTGACCGTTGTGGATGGCCCGAAAGAAGCTGCGACGACGCAGTTAAACTTAGAATTGATGGATATGAAACTGGATAAGCGTGGTTTGCAGGAAATTACATCGGTTTGGTCATCTTTCCATTTCCTTCCGTATGATCTGAATGCAAAACGAAAGAAACGATCACGTGCTTATATGCAGAAATACCGCCTGATCTGCAATACCAACGGAGAACTCCTGAAAGAAACCGTGAATCGTGCATATTCCGAACCGTTAGAGGCTGTCGGTATTGCCATGCATATTCTTGCGGATACCTGGGCACACAGATATTTTGCCGGTACTCCTTCTTTGGTAATTAACAATACGAATTATTATTTCTATGAGATCCTGGATAAAGACGGTAAGGAAGAAAGAAGACCGATCACATTTAAGCATAAAGCCTCGATGTCGGACGATATCGAAAATGCAGTATATTTAAACTGCATTTATCAGTACAGCGAAAAATCCATAATGAATTTAGGTCACGGAAGAGCGGGACATCTTCCGGATTACAGTTTTATCAAATATGTTTATCTGCCTGCCTGGATGGACTATGAGGAAATGATAAAGGATAACCCTTCGGATTATTATCATGCATTTTCCCAGATGGTATATGCCCTTCGTACAATTCACAGACAGGAACATGAATTTGAATGTGACAGGTATGCGTTTGATGTGGTGGATGAGTATAAAAATGAGATTATGCGTATCCTGAAAACGCGCAGATTATCCGCTTCTGAGGATTGGAGAGCATTCGGTATGAAACTTTCGGGCAAAGAAGTTCCCGAATTTGATCTAACCGATGCAAAGCAGGAGTATAAGAATGCTTCTGATAAAGAAAATACGACACTTGGCAGATTTTTCCATGCGGCAATTGAACAAAAAAGGCTCGTAACCAGAAAAATTTATGCCAAACCCGTTAAGAAAAAGAAGGAGTAGCTATGTCTGTTGGAGCGAAAATCAGACGAATAATCGGCGGAATACTGATGCTTTTGATCAGCTTTTTATTGATCTTAACCATAACGGTTGACAGTTCTGCCGGAATCGGCCTTATTATGGCCTTTATTTCCGTTTGGCTCATCGTATACGGAATCAGACTTTTGCATTATTATTCCAAAATGGCAAGATATATGGTTGGCGGAAAGACGATTTTGATTCTGGGATTTGTTGTAATGGATTTGGGATTGTTCACGTTATCTCTCCTGGATGTTCATTCAAGTATTATTATTCTGTATCTGCTTGGCGTATATGCTTTTTCCGGTGCCATTGATGTTATGCGCGCATTTGAACAAAGAAAAAATGAATCCCCCTGGAAATGGAAACTGGCTACCGGATTCATTGAAATTTCCGTTGCATTAACGGCTTTGGTCGGCGGCGTATTTTTCCGCTCGTCCACGATCGTGGTATTGATTTTTGCTTTGGGTATTGCCTATTCCGCAGTAGCCAGAATCGTGGATGCTTTTATAAAAAAGCCGATGATGGCTATTTTATAACAAAGAAAAAGAAAGATTATGAGATTTGTAAGCCGCCGAGGGTAACACTTCGGCGGTTAATTTTTGAATCGCATACAATGAAATCGGCAAATTTGCCTTCTGCGATTTCGCCGATGTTATCGTTACCGAGTACTTTGGCGGGAATGCTTGTGGCGGAGAGAATTGCTTCTTCGACAGGAATTCCCATGGAAATAATGTTTAAAAGAGTATCATAGACACTTAAAGCCGCACCTGCGATCGTACCGTCGGAAAGTTTGGCTACACCGTTTTCAAGTGTGACAATCTCGCCCGCAAGATTATATTTACCGTCCTTTTCGCCCATACAGCGAAGCGCATCGGAGATTAGGCAGATCCTTCCTTTGCATTCACGGTAGGCTAAACGCACCATGGGTTCGTGTACATGGATTCCGTCGCCGATGATCTCTGTTGTAATATCGGGTGAATCGAAGAGAGCGGCGATCACGCCGGGGTCGCGATGGCGAAGAGGGCGCATGGCGTTGAAAAGATGCGTCACATGTTTGGCGCCTTCATGAAATGCCGTAAGAGCTTCTTCGTAAGTGGCATCCGTATGTGCTAAGGAAACCAAAGAATCCCCGGATGCCTTTTGGATAAATGGCAGGGCATTTTCAATTTCCGGAGCAATATCGATGATGCGAAGTCTTCGTTCACTGACGGTCTGTACTGCATGAAACAGTTCAAGATTGGGCTTTTGAAGACATACTGCAGCATGAGCGCCTTTTTTTTCTTCACTGAGAAATGGTCCTTCCATACGCATACCAAGAATACGTGCGGAATCGTCCCTGGCGGAGTTGATCGCTTCGTTTAAGGCTTCGGCAATGCGAATATACTGTTCTTCATCCAAAGTCATCGTGGTGGGAAGGAAGGATGTGATGCCAAGTCTGGCAAGATTTCGGCTCATGCGATGAATTCCTTCGGGATTTCCGTCGGAGAAATCATCACCGAAACAGCCGTGAATATGGATGTCCACAAGGCCCGGAATCACATATTGTCCGTTTAGATCAATTGCAGTTTCATCCGCCTGTCCATCCGTAAACACACTGACAAAGCGGCCGTTCGATACGCGAAAGCCGCCTTGCATGAATTTTCCCTGATGAAAAATGATTCCGTTGGTATAGGTAATATCGCTCATTGGTATTCCTTTGGATTTCGTTGATTACGGAGTAAGCGCCACTCCGCGGCGTACACCTTTGGCATTCTTTACTTCATACATCTTCTCGTCGGCAATTTTCAGAGCCTGCAGAATATCATATTCCTCATCGAGAATGGTGGTGTAGCATCCGGTAGAGGATGTAACGAAATAGGTAAGCCCGGATGTTTTATTGTATTCATTCAGATATTCTTCCATGGCAGATGCGATTCCGTCTGTGTCGCAGTCTCCGAATATAACGGCAAAGACTTCATCACCGCCGAAACGGGAGCAGATGGAATTTTCGGGACAGCAATTTACGAGTGCGTCCGAAAGTTTTGCGATCGCATTGTCACCGTCCGCATGTCCGTAATGATCGTTGATGTATTTCAGTCCGTCTAAGTCGGAGATGATAACGGTAATGGGTTTTCCCAGGTTCTCGGGTGCCATACGCGCACAGCGGAAGATATTCTGGAATGCCACACGGTTATAGAGATTCGTTAAGGCATCGCGTTTATAGACTTCCGACAATTTGTCATGTAAAGCGCGCTGGGAAGCCATGGTGATATATCCGCCGAGACCGAGACTTACGGAACTGGTCATCGGTGCAATCTGGGAATAATTGGTCAGTTCATAGTCGTTGAAATTATAGCCGATGAAACCGACAATGGTATTCATGTATTCCAAAGCATTGAAGATAATGGGATAGCCGTTTGCCGAGAATTCTTCCAAACGCTTCATTAAAAAGACGGAGTTAAAGGAAAAATCGCTGTCGTCCAAAGGCTTGTCACCGTTGTAGATATACTGTAAATGATCCGTCCATTTGCCGATATGGTTGACGACAAAGTAGTTATCGTTCATATCAAGACAGCGTTTGTCGACAGCACAGATCATACTGCCCGATAATGTCTTTTGCAGGGCTTTCGTCATTTCCTCATTCGTATTGCAGTTGACCATATTCGTCGTCAGATCATAGAGATTTCTAAGATCATCCTGGTGACGGTAGAAACTGTTATTGATCAGATCCAGAAGGTTTTCGGACGGATTTGGATTATGTTCGCAACCGCAGGATTCGTTGGTCAGAAGCTTCGGTACGATTTCTTTGTTTTCCACGGTCTCATTGTTTAAAAGTCGCACAATGCAGTCTTCCGTCTGCTTGGCAAGATCTTCGATATCACAGATTACGGTGGAGATCATGGGGTTATTTAAGAAAGCTTCTTCGTTTCCGTCGAAACCGGAAACGATAACATCTTCGGGAACACGGTGACCGTATTCTTTGAGTACACTGCAGACATTGACCGCCATGATATCGTTCGCACAGATAACGGCATCGGGAACAATACCCTGATCCAGAATTCTGCGCATGGCAACACGGGCAGGGTAGGACCAGAATTCTCCGTAGCTAACCATGGAATCGTCGAAGGGGATTCCGTTTTCGGAGAGTATTTTTTTGAATACTTCGATACGTTCGTCCGAAAAAGCATTGTTCGGAACACCTGCGATCATATGCGGTTTGGTGATTTTATGATCTTCAATGATATGTCGTACGATCTGTTCAAATCCCTTATTGAAGTTGAAACGGATCGAAGTGGTATCGGGATATTCTCCGTCAATGACTATGACAGGAATGTTGGAAGCTTTGGCTGATGTTATGATACGCTCGGAAATCGTATGGCTTTTGATCTTTTCATCCATGATGATGATCAGGTCCAGATGTCTTGTTGGAAGCGCATCGAATATACCGGTCTCCGCGGTCAGATGATCTTCGTTCCAGTAAACATCGGAATTGATACCGTATACGAGCAAACGGTAATCATAAGCAAGGAGATATTCGTTTAGGGATTCAATATAGCGGTGAATCTGTGTGTCAAATACTCTGGATGTACATAAAGCGATGTATTTTCTGCCCTGATACATAATTCTGCCTCCGTATAATCCGATAAAAACTACTTTTAAGTATAGTCTTTTTCCGAATAAATGGGAATAAAAAATCGGTAAAAAAGTATGTCTGCGCTGACATAAAACGCCTTGAATAGTTCCTGTCTTTCAAGTATAATAAACGCATTGGGGAAAACTTAAAGAACAGAGGTGATTTAAAAATGGACGGAAACATGAACAATGGTTTTCAGGATCCCAATGCAGGATTCCAGAACAATCAGCAGGATTTAGGCAATGCGGGATTTGCACAGGATCCCAATCAGGCAGCCGGATTTGCAAACACCGGATACTATGATCCGAATGCAGCATATCAGCAGCAGAATTTCCAGCAGCCGGATTTCCAGCAGCAGGGATTTCAGCAGCCCGGATTCCAGCAGGCAGGATATCAGCAGGCAGGCTTCCAGGTAACGAACGACTGGGGCAGCACTCCGGCCGGCGGACAGCGTTCCATGAAGGGTATTCCTGCTATGATCTGCGGTCTTTGCAGCCTTGGATTTTTCTGGCTTGGATTTACCGTAGCATTCTTCATTCCCGCAGCACTCGGTGTTGTAGGTATTGTACTCGGCTCCCAGGCAATTAAGGCAAACGGACAGGATACAAAGGGTAAGGTTGGTCTGATTACCGGTATCATCGGAATCGTTCTTCCGATCTTAATCTTTACGATTGCTTGTTCGGTAGGCATTGCGGAAGCCCTTAAATAATCATTTTACGAACATTTTGAAAGGATCGGGGCAAGCCCGGTCCTTTCTTTATCCTTTGAATCGGAGAAAACTGGGAAATTAAGAGGATATTGTGATTTTAAATAAAATCATATAAAATATTAGCAGTAAATGTAGTTTGAGATTTGTGACGAGATAAGGAGTATACAGATGAGTGATAATAATACAAATAATCAGAATGAAGAATGCTTAAGAGATGACTGGGCGGATTTTGGAAAGGGTATGGGCAAAACGTTTGCCGGCCTCGGAAAATCCCTGGTTCAGACGGCAAAGGTTGGAGTGAATGCCGCAAGCGACTGGGTTGACGGTAATAAAGTGGATAATACCGCAGAGAAACAGCAGGTTAAAGAAGGCTGGAAAAACTTTGGACATTCCTTTGTCGATACCGCGGAAGATTTCGGTAAGGCCAGTGTCAGGACCGTAAAGAAGGGTGTGGATAAGGTTGACAATGCAACCGCACCTTCACAGGAAGCAACGCAGGCACAAGCTGCACAGTCTGAAACAACACCTACGGAAACACAGAATGACGGATTCGTAAAGAGCGGAGAAGGCGAATTCAAAGAACTGTAAGTGATTTGTAAGAGATTATAGAAATCCCCCGGAGTTACGGCAGTGTTCATAAGACAGTAACGCAAAATGAGCACTGTCGCGGTGGATTGGCAAAAAAAGAAGAAGTCTGAAAGGAACATACCTTCCAGACTTCCTTTTCTTTTCTTAAATTGTCGCCACAAATCTGTAAAATATTATATCACATATGTGTAAGACGTTCGATCTCATAAATGTAAAACAGGATTGTACATATATGTTAAATGAAGTATAATCATCCTTGAGGTGAATAACATATGGATAATACAGAAAAGATATATCGCAACCGAATAACTGATTCCGCGTTAGAACTAAAGCTCGAGGCTTTTGGTGCAACATTAATCGTGGGACCAAAGGGCTGTGGAAAAACAACAACTGCAAAGCATTATGCAAATAGCTATATAGAGTTTCAAGATGAAGATACCCGAGAAAGGCTTTTGTCCGTTGCCGAAAACATGCCTTCAAAGCTTCTGATCGGAGATAAACCAAGGCTGTTTGACGAATGGCAGGATGCTCCGAAGATTTGGGGAGCAATACGTAAAAGCGTGGACGACTCCGGATTAAAAGGTCAGTATATCCTTACCGGCTCATCTTCCCAGAAGGTTGAAACGGCTCATACCGGAACACTGAGGATTTCAACACTTCGTATGTTTCCTATGAGTCTGTATGAGAGCGGTGAGTCTTCGGGTACAGTTTCGCTTATGGATCTTTTTGAAGGAAAGGATATCGAATGGGAAGAGTCTAAGCTGACGATTGACGACCTGATCTATGCTATCTGTCGTGGCGGATGGCCGCAAAGTATTGATGTCGAGAACAGGGAAGCTGCGCTTTCTATCGCATCTGATCTCTTTTATCAGACTTGTCATACTGATATTTCTAATATCAGCCATGTTAAAAGGAATCCTTTATGGGCAGAACGCCTGATAAGATCCTATTCAAGAAATATATGTACTTTGGCAGAAACAAAAACCATTTTTTCAGATACTTCGCAGGCAACGGGAATATCAAAGCCTACTTTCTATGATTATTTCCATGATCTTGAAGATTTATACATAATAGACGAACTTCCTGCATGGTGTCCCGCAATCCGTTCAAAAGAAGCAATCAGATCCGGTAACAAAAGAAATCTAGTGGATCCATCCATAGCAGTAGCAGCACTTGGTCTTTCGCCTGACTACTTCAATACCGATTTCAAGACCTTAGGTTTCCTTTTTGAGTCATTATGTATCAGAGACCTAAAGATTTATTCCTCCGGAATGAACGGAGAAGTCTCATATTACCATGATCGCTATGGTTTGGAAGCGGATGCAGTACTCCATCTTAAGGATGGGCGATATGCTCTGATAGAATTCAAACTCGGAAGTAAAGAAATTGATATGGGCGCCGAACATCTATGCAAGATAGAAAGACTCATTGGAGAGTACAA
Source organism: Lachnospiraceae bacterium UBA3804 (assembly GCA_002368665.1). GTDB lineage: Bacteria > Bacillota > Clostridia > Lachnospirales > Lachnospiraceae > UBA3766. Next base: position 532,211 of record DFEK01000001.1, on the reverse strand, counting down.
CAAAAAGGAAAAACAGGTCCCGCTAAGACTGCCGGATCTTAAGCTTGTCATAACCGCGACTGAATATGGTTATAAGCGTGAAGACGGCGTATATGTCATTCCTATCGGATGCCTGAAAAATTAGCCACAAACTATAATCAAAAAAATATTTAATATTTATTGGAACACATGGAATATTTCACCTATTTTCGTGTCGTATATAAATGGGAGGAATGACGCTCCCAGCTTTTCCGGGGGATTTTGGTATGCCTGATGGTTTGCTTTTTACCAGAACTGCGCCAGGAAATATCCCGGCATAACGACAATTGCGAAGAAGATCCAGGAGATCAGAGTGAATACCAGGATGAATTTTCGACCATTCTTCGGATATTCCCTGACATAAATACGGTAGTTGATCACGGATGCCAGGGAACCGATCAGCGAAACCAGTCCTGCGGTATCCGCGCCGTAGATCAGTCCGGTGAAAGAGTGTGAGAACGGATACAGAACAATCGTTGCGGGAACATTGGATATGACCTGACTTAAAAGGATTGTCCACCAGTATTCGCGTCCGTTAACCGATTTCTCCAGAAAAGCGGAAACCGTCGGATTTGAAGTAATCGAAGACGAGAAGATAAAGAAACATAAGAAGGTCACCAATAATACATAATCCACTTTGATAAACAGTTTAACATTTAATATGGCTACGGTAATTACAACAACGATGATTGCAAAAGGCCATAATTTGGTTCTCGATACAATGGTCCAAAGGATAATGCAGAATAAAACCAGATAACCGATCCGCCTCGGAAGGTATTTTTTCTCCCAAACGCCGGCGACTTCCTTACTCTGAATGACAATGGTCTCTTGGATATTGCGGCGATACAGAAATGCAACGAAACCAATCAACAGGATTCCGGACAGCAAAGAAAGCGGAGCCATATACTGGATGAAAGAAGTGGCGGAAAGACCGGATTGTTCAAATAAAAACAGATTCTGCGGAGAACCGAAGGGCATCAGCATGGAGCCTCGGATGGCTGCAATATTCTCCATGGAGATGACGGGGAGGATGTATTTTTCTTTATCGCCCGCACGGAAAAGCAGAATTGTAAGCGGGACGAAAATAATCAACGATACATCATTTGTTACGAACATCGAGGAAAAGAACACGCCAAAGATTAAGAAAAGGGATAAAACGGCAATGCTCGAGAATTTCGATGTCAGACGGATAATCGGACGGAAGATGTTTTCCTGCTTAAATCCTTCAAGTACGATCAACATCATAAAGAGCGTACCGAGTGTATGCCAGTCAATGCGCGAAAAGATGTCCTTGCCGGGCGGAGTAATCAGAAATGAAAGCAGTGCTGCAAGGACAGAGAGCCATAGCATTGGTTCATTTTTCAAAAAGGTCAGAATTTTCTTCATCAAATCCCCATCTGCAAAATCTAGATTTCACTGATCTTATCGGAAAGCTTATGCAGATAATCTTTTAAAATATAGATGCAGTCGGTTTCTTTGGCAATGCCTTTTACGATGTCCTCGGAGAGGGCGCGGCAGGTCGGAGCACCGCAGCATCCGCAGTCCAGACCCGGGAATTGTTTGCAAAGTTCCTGGATCTGATTGAGTTTTTCCATACTTTCTTTGAGGTTATCGGCAAGTTCAAATACGGGAATGTATTCGACTTCTTTGGTCCAGTTGGCATCGTACGGATAGGTCTTTACCGCATGAACGGCGGAGACGGGCAGGTATTTTCGAAGTTTCTGCAATTTGGCTTTGGCAGCGAAAGGATTCTCAACCTGCATTACTCCACCGACACAACCGCCGGTACAAGCGTTTAATTCAATAAATTCAAGGTCGGATGAGAATTTCTCATCTTCCAGATCATCAAGTACATGAATGACATTTTCGATTCCGTCTGCAGCGACATAGGAGTCGGAGAGTAGGCCTCCGGCTTCACCGCCGGTAATTCCCCAGCTGATACCGATTTTACCGGAGATTGCCAGTTCTTCCGGATGATTGGCAACAATCTTCATGGAGTCTACCAAAGCCGGATAAATATCTTTGATGGCAAGAACGCAGTCGATATCGCTTTTTTCATGACCGATGGGACTGTTGGCCGCGGTCACTTTGGAAGGACAGGGAGATAAGAAAAAGATTCCGATCTGATTCGGTTCAAGGCCGGTGCGTTCAACGGCCCTTGCTCTGGCCTGACGTGCAGCAAGTTCTGCGGGTGTGATCAAAGGAAGCAGATGGTCCACGAGATTCGGGAAACGCATCTGGATCAGTCTTACGATGGTAGGACATGCGGTAGAGATCAAAGGCCATTGGTCTTTGTGTTCCGCAACATATTTACGGGATTCTTCGGAGATAATCTCCGCAGCTGCGGATACTTCATAAACATCGTTGAATCCCATGTCTTTGAGCGCAGTAAGAAGAATGTTTACATCGTCCAGATGATTGACCTGCGCATACAAAGAAGGCGCGGGCAGTGCCACGGTATACTGATAATTATTGATGGCATCGATAAAGCCTCTTTTGGCTCTTTTGGCGTGGTGAGGACAAATGCGGATACATTCGCCGCAGTCGATACACTGATCCGTCGTAATAACGGCCTTTCCGTTTCTGACACGGATGGCTTGGGTGGGACAGTGCTTTATGCAGTTGGTACAACCCTTACACTGGTTTTCCAGTAAGTAAACGGACTTTCCGTAGTTTTCCATGCGTAACCCCTAATCAGCAATTTATAAATTGATCACCATAGTGACTTTGGTACCGACACCAATCTTTGTTTCGATATTGATGCTGTCGGTATTTTTCTTCATGTTCGGAAGACCCATGCCGGCACCGAATCCAAGGTTGCGGACATTGTCCGGAGCAGTGGAGAAACCGGCCTGCATCGCTTTGTCGATATCCGGGATACCGGGTCCTTTATCGTCGAGGATCATCGTGATCGAGTCTTCGGAAATCTGAATCGTGATTTTACCGCCGTTTGCATGAATGACCATGTTGATCTCGCCTTCATACAAAGCAATGGAGACGCGGCGGATCACATCGGGTGAAACACCGAGTTTTTTCAGCTTCTTCTTAACGTCGGAAGATGCTTCTCCCGCACGGGTGAAGTCGTCATCGGAGATTTCATAAGTAAATTCTAGAATATCAGCCATCCATCGATCCTCCTCTCAAGCCTGTTTCGTACAGAATTCCGCAGGCGGAGAACATACGATGGGGAGTTGCCAGCAAGGGGATTTCCATCTCTTCGGATAATTCCATCATGGCTTCATCCGGCATTTTGCCGCGTACAAAAATAATGGCTACGATATCCATCATTTCAGCGGTACGGATAACCTGGGGATTGCAGAGTCCGGTAAGAAGCACGCATTTGCATTTGGCGAATGCGAGTACATCACTCATCATATCGGATCCGCAGGCGCTCATTACTTCGCCGTCGAGTTTATCTTTGCAGGTTAAAGGGGTAGCATCGAGAAGTTTAATCACATCCTGTATTGTCATAGGATACCTCCGTAAAATGTTCATGGTTTTGAGTCGAAGTAAAGATTTGTCTTAACGGATAAAGTATAACAAAAATCAGCCTTTTTTTCAATTCAATAATGCAAGCATAAATTGAAAGAAACAACCCGAAATGCTATACTGAATTTTATGGAAAATAAGAACACGGATACAACCAATAAACTGTTAATTCTGACCGGCCCGACGGGTGTCGGCAAAACCAGAATTTCCATTGCGCTTGCCAAAGCGTTAAACGGCGAAATCATCTCTGCGGATTCCGTCGCGGTATATCGCGGCCTGGATATCGGAAGTGCCAAGATCAAAGAAAGCGAAACGCAGGGAATCGCGCATTATCTGATCGATGTGCTGGATCCGAAAGAGCCGTTCAACGTAACGATCTTTCAAACGTTGGCCGGGGAAGCAATGAGAAAAATATGGGCAAAAGGGAAGCTTCCGATTATTGTCGGCGGAACCGGATTCTATATTCAGGCGTTAAGACGCGGCGTGGAATTTGCTAAGGAAGAGGAAAATCCCGAAATCCGCAAACGTCTGGAAGAGGAAGCTCAAACGCTTGGCAAGGAAGCATTCCACGCTAGACTTTTACCGATCGATCCTGCCTCGTATGAACGGATACCCGCGGGAAACGTAAAGCGAGTGATCCGGGCGCTGGAATTTTACGAGATGCACGGATACCCGATTTCGGAACACAATGACAGGGAAAAACTAAAAGCGTCCGTCTATGATGATCTTTGCATTGTTCTGACCGATAAGCGCGAGAAACTCTATGACAATATTAATCGCAGAGTGGACGAGATGGTGGAAGAGGGGCTTGTGGATGAGATCCGTTCCTTAATGGAACAGGGATTAAATGATTCGCATATCTCCATGCAGGGGATCGGATATAAGGAAATCTATGCTGCTTTATGCGGAAAATATTCCATTGAAGAAGGCGTTGAAAAGGTCAAATTAAACACCAGGCATTTCGCCAAACGACAGCTTACGTATTTCAAAGGAATGGATGATGTAATTTGGTTTGACAAGTCGGAATACGAAAACCCCGATGAAGAGATTGCGAATGAAATCGTGAAATTGACTTGCAGTATAACAGATAGTAAAATGAAAACAGTGTGTAACAACGAATAAGCAGTCGTTGGGAAAGGGGAAGCAATGAAGAAGATTATTCCTATTTTGACGGGAGTCTGTGCGATTATCTGCCTGCTCGGAGCAGCCGGATTAAGCGTGGATTTTCTGTCATCCAAACCGGCAAAAGTCGCCAAATCTTACACGTCTGCCATTGCAAAAGGCAATTATAAGAAAGCAGGCAAATTAACCACCGATGCAAACGGAGAGCTATACGGACAGATCGGAGAAGCACTTCTCGGAAGTTCTCTGGCAGATAAACTTCTTGACGATACCGATGTAAAGAAGTTCAAGAATGCGAAGATCCTGATCGGAAAGCCTGTTTGCAACGAAACGATGGACAGCGCAACGATTCATACAACCATGGTTCTTCCCGGCGATACGGATTCCGATTACCTGTCATTGACCAAAACCGGAAACAAGTGGACCGTAGATTAAAGAGGCTGGGAGGAAAATACAATGAATAAAGTAAAAAAACTGTTTTTACTCGTTTTTTCCGCAGCTGTTATGCTTGTTCTTACGGCCTGCGGCGGACAGATTAAAACGGATTTAACCGTTAAAGAAGGATTCAGCGGAAGCCGTGTCATGACCTATTCCGCGAATCTGAAAGACAATAAACAATACATCAAAGGGGATTTGGCTGAGATTTCCCAGACCGTTGCCGAGAATACTCCCACGGAACTTACCTTTGAAGATATATCCACCGATGAAGAAGCGATTTATGCATTCACCTTAAACTTCAGTTCGGAAGAAGATTATAAGAATAAAGTCGCTGCTCTGCTGAAAGCGGGCAATGTGGATGTTCCCGATCCTTTGCTTGAGGTATCGCATCCGGATTCGATCTTTGCAAGCGGAATCAAGTATCATGAGAATTTCAATTCCGTATCCATGCTGCAGTGGTTCAGTAATCTGCTTGTGGAAAACGGATACATCGAAGAAACCAATAAAAGTGATATTTTCGGAAACGGACAGACCGGAAACTGGGAAGTATTCGGTGCTAAATCCGACAACGGTTCGACCGCCGATATCGATACGATCAAATATCTGACCTTAAACGGTGTTGATGTTTATACCGCAATTAACGGTGACGGAACTTATAACAGAACCATCAAAGTGAAAGTTCCCCAGTCTTCGATGAACGAAAAGGGAGATGAGATCAAGGGCTATCTTGCCGGCGTTACCGATTCACTTGCTACGGCAAACTGGGAAGATAATGGAGAAGAGCAGATCTATGTGATCGAGGCAAACGGTGTTTCCGCGGATCAGATCAACACATTGATGGCTACATTCTGCTCCAAGAGCGGAGAGACAATGTTTACCGCGGATGCGGCGGCTACCGGCGATGCACCGGAGAAGACTTTTGCGGATACCAGAAGCATTACCGAGAATTTCTCACTGGATAACTATGTAACCGGCTGGGATAAGGTATGTAATTTCAATTATTATGTATCTCAATCCGGTTCCTTTGAGGGTAAGGTTACAAGTGATTACGGAACCAATGATCTTTATGCAACACCGTCCGATGATCCGGACTGGTGCAGATTGTTCAATTCCTATTACGATTCGAATTTCAAATTACAGTATGAATATACCTATAAATTTGCACTTGCGGATGCAAAGGTAACTTTAAAGCCGACCTTTATGGGTAAAGTGGAAAGAGAAGTAAAACTGACATATGAGTCCCATCTTACCGATACCCAGATAGAAAGCTTAAATACTCGTATCACGGAATCCATTGCAAGAGCAAACGAAAGCATTGCAAAGAACGGAAACTTTGGCGAACTGGTATTGAAGAAATGCGAATCCGACGGTACCAATTTTATCGTTATTATTAAATCCAATGCAGATGAGGGCGTTGAAGCTTCTCTTTGGACCGAAGCATTCGGAGGAAACAACAAACTCAGCGTTACGAAGAATTCCGGTGCGATTATGCCGATCGTTCAGACCATGAATGTTAATGATTCCTTCGATATGCAAATGTTTACCGAAGGAAGTATTCCTCTTTTGACCTATACGGTAAAAGGAATCGGAAACACCGCAAAATACGGTGCGGATCCTCTGGCTAAGAAGGGTAACAATTATGTGGAAGAGAATCCCAGTTTCAAAGCGGAGAATCTTCTTTCCCATAATCTGACCGGCGATAAAATCAACATTATTCCGATTGCACTTCTTGCGCTCGGCGTTCTGGCACTTCTCGGAACCGCAGGTTTGATCGTAATGATGATCTTAAAGAATAAGAAAGCAGCAACACCGATCCAGCCGGTACAGGCTGCAGTTCAGCCGACGGCCCAGCCTGCTCAGACCGCTACAGCACCCGCGCCTGCAGTCGCTCCTGCACCTGCAGTTGCAGATTCAACCGCTGCAGCTCCCGCACCGGCAGAAGCACCGAAGAGATTCTGCACGAAGTGTGGCGCACTGATTCCGGAAGGAAGCGCATTCTGCACCCGGTGCGGAAACAAGATTTCTTAATGGTGCCATTTGACAAAGAAGTCGCGCAAAGAGTATATTTAACCACGTAGTCTTAATCTATATTTTTTAATAATATAAAAAGGAGAATTGAGGGATGAGTATGAAAGTAAGAAAACAGGTAGTCAGCATTTTGCTGGCAGTAGTAGCGGTTATGGCACTTGCAGGTTGCGCAGCAAAAACTTTGGAGAGTTTCTACGGTAAACCCGCCAACAAGCAGCAGATCGACAAGATGATGGATCAGATGCTTTCCGTTTACAGCGCATATTACAGCGATGTGGATTATGAGATTCACGGAAATGATATTACTTACAAATATTATTATTCCGCATCCGTAAGTCAGACCGGTGTCGACAGTTTAAAGAAGGGCCTTGCAGCACAGGATTTCTCCTCCATGGCAAAGAGCACCAAGGATGATATTGAAAAAGAAGCAGGCATCAGACCTACATCCGTAACATTTATCTACTATACCGATAACGGAACCGAGATTTATTCTTACACCGAATAATCCGAGCAACGCAGTAAAGCCCGTATCACAGATTTGTGGTACGGGCTTTTTTACTTCATAGGAAATTCCTTCTGATTTCCTATGAAGTAAAATGCTCCGCAGGATGCGCACCTCGCGGAGATGTAATTATCGCTTCGCGATCCGCTCGGGCGCGAAAGATTTACAGACGACTCACATTAAAAAAAAGAAGACTAACTAAAATTGCAGACAACTAACGGAAAATGAAGTTTTTATAAAAATGCACAAAAAATGCAGGTTAGAGACGGCTAACTTGTAGATTTTTACTATTTTATGTGTTAGACTTATTCGGTAATATCATGTATTACGTCCAAACATTGTTAAAAAAATATCAAGGAGGTTTTTAGGATGAGTTACAAGAAAGCAAATGTTCCTTTTGCAGGCACTGCCGAGCAAGAGGCACAACTTCGGAAAGTCATCGCTGAGAACAAAGACGAGAAGGGATCCTTGATGCCGATTATGCAGAAAGCACAGGATATCTACGGATATCTTCCGATCGAAGTGCAGACCATAATCGCAGACGAGATGGGAATCCCTCTTGAAAAAGTTTACGGCGTTGCAACTTTCTACGCACAGTTCTCACTGAATCCTAAGGGAGAGTATCAGATCAGCGTATGCCTGGGTACTGCCTGCTACGTTAAGGGATCCGGTGACATTTATGCCAAACTGGAAGAGATTCTTGGCATTAAGGGCGGTGAATGTACCGCTGACCGCAAGTTCTCCTTAGACGCTTGCCGTTGTGTAGGTGCCTGCGGACTTGCACCCGTTATGACCATTAACGGTGAAGTGTTCGGAAGAATTACTCCGAAGGACGTTCAAGGTATTCTTGATAAGTACAATTAATTCCCTGCATGTGTCGGAGAAAATAAGCGTATGATGACGGAAATTGCACTGAACATCTTAGACGTAGCCGAGAATTCGGTACGTGCGAATGCCACGCTGGTGGAGATCACCGTGAGCGTGGATGAGAAAAACGACCTTTTGTCTGTTTTAATCAAAGATGACGGTTGCGGGATGAGTAGTGAACAGCTAAGGAGCGTGGAAGACCCGTTCTTTACCACGCGAACGACCAGGAAAGTCGGTCTCGGAATTCCTTTCTATAAGCAGGCGGCGCTTGCTGCGGGAGGTGAGTTCTATATCAAGTCCGAACCGGGTGTCGGAACCGAAACATTTGCTTCGTTCGGTCTGTCGAATATTGACAGAATGCCGCTCGGAGACATCAACGGTGCCATCCATACACTGGTTGTTTACAACGAAAATCTGGATTTCCTCTATACGTACAAATTCAATGATGCGTCTTTTACCCTTGATACACGAGAATTCAGGGAAATTCTCGGCGGTATTTCCTTCAAAGAACCGGAAATATCCCAGTATATCATGGATTATCTTTCTGAACAAAAAGCAGAAACGGATGGCGGCAGAAACGTCTGAAGTTTCGCGGCTGTGATGAAAAACAACTATAATTTAGGAGGAACGTAAATGAAATCTCTTGAAGAATTAAAAGCACTCAGAGACAAAATGCAGGGTTCGGTAACGCTTCGTAACGAGTCTGAAGCTTCAACCAGAATTGTTGTTGGTATGGCAACCTGTGGTATCGCTTCCGGCGCAAGACCTGTTCTTACGGCATTATCCAATGCGGTAGCAGAGAAGAAGATCGAAGACGTGGCAGTTACCCAGACCGGCTGCATCGGCCTTTGCCAGTATGAACCCATCGTAGAGGTTTTCCAGCCCGGCAAAGAAAAAGTTACTTATGTAAAAATGACCCCGGAGAAAGCTTTGGAAGTAATTGACAAGCACATCATCGGCGGAAATGTAATCACCGAATATACCATCGGTGCAATTATGAAAAACTAACCGAAGGAGGAAAGATTCATGTATCGTTCACATGTTTTAGTATGCGGCGGAACCGGTTGTACTTCCTCCGGAAGTGCCCAGATTATCGAAGCATTCGAAAAAGAATTAAAAGCTAACGATCTTGAGAACGAAGTAGCCGTTGTTCGTACCGGTTGCCACGGTCTTTGTGCACTCGGCCCCATCGTGCTCGTTTATCCCGAAGGATCGTTTTATTCAATGGTTAAAGCGGAAGATGTTCCGGAAATCGTTTCCGAGCATCTGTTAAAAGGTAGAGTTGTTACCCGTCTTCTTTATGATGAGACCGTTCAGGAAGCTAATGTTATTCCTTTGGCAGAGACCGGTTTCTACAAGAAACAGAAGCGTGTCGCTCTTCGTAACTGTGGTGTAATCAATCCTGAAAACATTGATGAATATATCGCTGTTGACGGTTATCAGGCACTTGGTAAAGTTCTTACCGAGATGACTCCTGAGCAGGTTATCGACACCATCCTGGCATCCGGACTTCGCGGACGTGGTGGTGCAGGTTTCCCGACCGGACAGAAGTGGAAATTGGCAAGAACCCTCGTTCCCGATGCAGATCAGAAGTATGTATGCTGCAACGCCGACGAAGGTGACCCGGGTGCATTCATGGACAGATCCGTTCTTGAAGGCGATCCCCATGTAGTACTCGAGGCTATGGCTATTGCAGGTTATGCAATCGGCGCTAACCAGGGTTATATCTACGTACGTGCCGAGTATCCTATCGCAATCGAAAGACTTCGTATTGCAATCGGACAGGCAAGAGAGTACGGATTATTAGGTAAAGATATTTTCGGAACAGGATTCGATTTTGATATCGATCTTCGTTTCGGTGCAGGCGCATTCGTTTGTGGTGAGGAAACCGCTTTAATGACTTCCATCGAAGGAAACCGTGGTGAGCCTCGTCCCAGACCTCCTTTCCCTGCAGTTAAGGGTCTTTTTGCAAAGCCCACCGTTTTGAACAACGTTGAGACTTATGCAAACGTTCCCCGTATCATTTTAAACGGTCCCGAATGGTTCGCATCCATGGGTACCGAGAAGAGCAAAGGAACCAAGGTATTCGCACTCGGTGGTAAGATCAAGAACACCGGTCTTGTGGAAGTTCCCATGGGTACCACTCTTCGTGAAGTAGTAGAAGATATCGGTGGCGGTATCCCGAACGGTAAGAAGTTCAAAGCGGCTCAGACCGGTGGACCTTCCGGCGGATGTATCCCCGCAGAACATTTTGATGTACCTATCGATTATGATAACTTAATCGCAATCGGTTCCATGATGGGATCCGGCGGACTTATCGTAATGGACGAAGACAACTGTATGGTTGATATCGCGAAATTCTTCCTTGAGTTCACGGTAGACGAGTCCTGCGGTAAATGTACACCTTGCCGTATCGGTACCAAGAGAATGTATGAAATGCTTGAGAAGATTACAAAGGGTCAGGCTACTTTGGAAGATCTCGACAAGTTGGAAGAGCTTTGCTACTACATTAAAGCAAACTCTCTTTGCGGACTTGGACAGACTGCTCCGAACCCTGTATTATCCACCCTTCGTTACTTCAGAGACGAATATGTTGCCCATGTTGTAGAGAAGAGATGTCCTGCAGGCGTATGTAAGGATCTTCTTTCCTTCACAATCGACAAAGAAAAATGTATCGGTTGCGGTATGTGTGCAAGACAGTGTCCTGCATCCGCTATTTCCAAGACCGATTACATCGCACCCGGAAAAAAACTGCCCGCAATGGCAATTGATTCTTCGAAGTGCGTGAAGTGCGGTGCTTGTATGGGTACATGTAAGTTTGGTGCAATTTCCAAGAAGTAATGCATCGAAAGTAACGAATAACTATTTAATGGAGGAAAAAGAATGGAAACCGTTAATATTACAATCAATGGTATTGCATGTGAAGCTCCGAAAGGCTCTACCATTCTTGCGGCTGCCAAACTTGCAGGTATCGATATCCCTACTCTTTGTTTCTTAAAAGATATCAATGAAATCGGCGCATGCCGAATCTGTATGGTTGAAGCAGACGAAGGAAGAGGAGCAAGACTTGTTGCTTCCTGCGTTTATCCTATTTCCGAGGGTATGAAGGTTTATACCAACACCCCGAAGGTATTAGGTTACAGAAAGAAAACTCTTGAACTGATCCTTTCCGATCATGACAAGAAGTGCTTGTCCTGCGTACGTTCCGGAAAGTGCGAACTTCAGGCACTTTGCCAGGAAATGGGCGTAGATGATGTTGATATGTACAAGGGTATTGCAAATGAGTTTGAAATCGATGACTCTGCTGCACACATGGTACGTGACAACAACAAATGTATCAACTGCCGTCGCTGTATCGCTGCCTGCGAAAAGACACAGGGTATCGGCGTTATCGGCGCTAACAACCGTGGATTTAAGACCGAAGTTTCTTCTCCTTTCGGAATGGGACTCGGAGAGACTTCTTGCGTAAGTTGCGGACAGTGTATCGCTGTTTGCCCTGTCGGTGCAATCTATGAAAAGACCGATGTGGATAAGATCATGGAAGCGATCGCAGATCCCGAGAAGCATGTGGTTGTTCAGACCGCTCCCGCAGTTCGTGCGGCTTTGGGTGAAATGTTCGATATGCCCATCGGAACCGGTGTGGAAGGTAAAATGGCCGCAGCTCTCAGAAGAATCGGCTTTGAAAAAGTATTCGATACCGATTTCGGTGCTGACGTAACCATTATGGAGGAAGCGAACGAATTGTTACAGAGAGTAACAAACGGCGGTGTTCTTCCGATGATCACATCCTGTTCTCCTGGATGGATCAAGTATTGTGAGCATTATTATCCCGATCAGTTAGAGCACTTATCCAGCTGCAAATCTCCTCAGCAGATGTTCGGCGGATTATTAAAGACCTACTATGCAGAGAAGATGGGATGGGATCCCAAGTCCATCGTTTCCGTATCCGTTATGCCTTGTACCGCAAAGAAGTTTGAAATCGGTCGCGAGGATCAGAGCGCTGCAGGAGACGGAATCCCCGATCTGGATTACTCCATGACCACCAGAGAGTTAGGCCGCCTCATCAAGAGATGCGGTATTGACTTCTTAGCTCTTCCCGATGAAGGATTTGACGATCCTATGGGCGAGAGTACCGGTGCCGCAGTTATCTTCGGTGTTACCGGTGGTGTTATGGAAGCCGCTCTTCGTACCGCAGTTTGGAAACTGACCGGCGAAACCAACGACAGTCCGATCGAATTTAAGGAAGTACGTGGATTTGACGGAATCAAGGAAGCCACCTATACCGCAGGCGGTGTCAGCGTAAAGGTTGCCATTGCTTCCGGACTTTCCAATGCCAAAGTGATCATGGATAAGATCCGTGCAGGCGAAGCAGATTATACTTTCGTAGAAGTCATGGCTTGCCCCGGCGGATGCATTAACGGCGGCGGTCAGCCTCAGGTACCTGCACGTGTTCGTAATTTTGAGGATTACAGAGCAAAACGTGCAAACGCATTATATACTTATGATGAGACCATGCCTGTTCGTAAATCTCATGAGAATCCTTCCGTTAAGAAGCTTTATGCCGAATATCTCGGCGAGCCTTGCGGTGAAAAAGCACATCATATCTTACATACAACCTATGTTAAGAGAAAAGTGCATGATATCGATGCATGGAATGCATAAAAACACTAACCTTTAAACCTCGTTTTTAACAATGTAAAAGGGCGGCCGGAGCATATTCCGGTCGCTTTTTTTATTTCATAGGAAATTGCTCCGCATTTCCTATGAAATAAAAAAATGCTTCGCTAAGGATGCGCACTCGCGCGATAGGAATATGTTGCATAAATGCAACCGCGCTCGGCGCGAGAATGTCGCAAGCGACATTCTTTTTTATGCGGTTAAGCCTTCTTTTTTTTGACCCAAACACCATAATATGCTATAATTTTACGAGTAGTGCAATCTTTGGATTCACTTCACCGGGGGAATAAAATCTACCATGATTTTGGCTCTTTTTATGGACAGAAGTGCTTTGATCATGCGGAAGCGGAATAATGAAGGGGACAAAAAAGAAGAGCACCGAACAGGTGCTGTTTTGCGTTTAATGGAATTATTTTTGTTAATTTTGCAACTTTTTGCACCCGGTTAGGGTGTTTGTTATAGAAATGAAGATGTAAAATTGCCGTATGCGCAGGCAAACGGCACCGAAAACCAAACGATTACAGAAAGGCTGGTAATACAATGGACGGAAACAACGGAAAAGTACTGAGTGCAGAACAGATTTTAAACCGTAAACAGGCAGCTTATTTTGCCGCAATTAGGAAAGAAGACATAGAGAATAAGTATTCTCAGGAAGCGTCTTTTTTCAGTTTTGAAACCAAAACAATGAATATAGTAGACGATATACAAGATGCCATGTTTACGGCCCGTATCGAAAGTTTAAAATCGATAAAGAGCAAGTTGGACGCTGATCTGAAGAAGATCGCCGATGAGATGAACTCGAAAAACCCGGATTATGCCAAGGCGAATCGGGCTTTGAACGATGCGGCAATGGAATTTCAGGAATTCAAACAGCAATATTCGATTCTGCGAAAAAATTATGCGCAAGAAACTAAGGGCTACAAAGTTTTTGACGATGTGGACGCTATTTTAGCGAAAAAGAAGTTCACGTTGGGACAGGATTTTTTAAATAAAGTAGATGCATTTATGAAAAATCCCGTTGCACATGAAGAAGAGAAGCCTGTTGTTAACGAAAATCCGATCCATGTTCCGCCTGCAAATAATAACCAGAACCCTCCCGTGCAGCCTGTGATCAACGCAGGTCCTGTTGTAATCCAGCCTGGGCTGCAGGTTAATCCGAATAACATAATCAATCAGCCGAACCCGGTAATCAACCAGATTCCTCAGCCGCAGGTGAATAATAATCAGCCTGTGGTAAATCCTGTTCCGAATGCCAATCCGCAGGGCAATGATCCGGTACTTGACGAGAACAATGCTTATGTTCGTCTGACCAAACATATAGATCAGTTAAAGAAGTCGCTCGAAAATGATTTAAAAAGACCGGTTGGCCTTGATTTTGAAACGCTTCTTGAGCGTCAGGCCAAGATTCGCTTTCTTGAGAGAAATATTGAGAAAGAGGATGATATCCGGAAATGGAAGGAAAATAAAGAAAACCGTGTCGAATTCCTGAATAAGATTCTGGCGAATGATTACGGACATTTCTGGACCCAAAATGCGGCAAGCCTTAAGAATCGTTTCCGTAATGTCTATGAAAAACTGAATCTGAAAAAGGATATCATTCTTCCCGACAGTGTCAGAAAATACGCAGCTAACCCCACTGCCAATCCTTTGACGGAAGAAAAAGCCGTCGAGGAGAGGAATCGTCTGCTTATCGAAGAGCCGAAGGCGGTAGATCTTTATCTTGATGATCCCGTGGGTGGTTTCACGGAAGAATTAAAGGCTGCCATTGCCAAGGATCTGGGATTTGACGACTCGGTAGTAAGTATCAGTGAAGAAAGACAGAAATGCAAGGATTTCTTTAATGTCGATGATATCGATCGCGAAAATGATCCGGCGCATGCAACTCTGCTCGACGAGATTGGGAATTATTCTGCCAGAACCCATTTTGTAGCCAATCGTGATATTACGACCACGTCTACTTTCATCATGTACTTAATGGGACGTCCCGAAAATGATTTAAGCTATGAAGAGGCTAAAAAGATCGCCCCGGGACATCCGAAATTTGAAGAGGAAGTAAAGAATTTCCGCGATTTCTTAAAAGAAAATGTAACATCCGATAAAATTGAAGATAATGTGGTTAAAGAGCATGTGGATCCTCAAAAGGCTCATAAGGGAGCGCATGCATGGGCAGCCGTGTTCCATAAAACCGCCGAGAAAATGAATCAAATTGTTTTACCGGATATCGATTACACCGACATTGATCAGGTGAAAGCCCATGGTAAGGAATTCCTTGACTTATCTGCTTTTGCCATTGATTTCGGGCAGAATTTGGAACCTTTCTTAAGAGATACCAATCCTTCTTATCTGGATGATGTTCCCGGTGGAAGAAAAGCTTTATCGGACAGATCGGTTACGCAAACATTTCTGACCAATTTTGCATCGACTTTCAGCGATGGATATTATTTCAGAAAACATAGTGCGGATTTCTCCAATGTTTCAGCCGGAAATGTGGAAAAATACCTGCGAAAGATTGCCGGATACAGAGCCGGATGGGGAATCAATGCGAATGAACAGTTTCGTGGGAAAAGAATCGGTGATCTTATCAAGCCGAATGCGAACAATCTTATAGACTCCTATTTGACACAGGTCCTCTCAATCAGACTGTCTGCCGAAAGAAGTCTGGATAAGAAAACCTGCCTTGCGTACCTTACGGGAAATTCTCCTGCCTATCAGCAAAGATATATAGAGTTAAGGGAGGAGGAGAAGGATCATATTCGCCAGGTGTCGTTTAATGATAACCAAAGAAGTTACACCTCATATGCAACAACGGCATTGAGACATGCCAAAGAGAAACCGGGACTGAAGGACAAATGCCGGAATATATTTGCCCCCGGCAGAACCGGACAACAGATTTATGATGATCTGAATAAGGCGGACAATGCAGAAATTTCCGATGCGGGCGGAAGAGTATTTCGTGAACTCTTTGATGGAGGAGAGCAGCCTACATTCTTCAAACTGGGCAATATAGATTCGCTAAGTACGATCAGAATTAACGGCCGGACCATGGAGGAATGCTGGGGAGAGAAATATGCATTCCTGAACGATCCTGCGCAGAAAGCAAAAATGTACCGGTCGGAACTGATCAATGAGGCATTAAACGGGGATGGGGACATCACCTTTGATTTCTATTCCTTCGACAAGAATCTGAATATTGTTCCGAACGGTAAACTTACCATAATGCCCGGGATAAAGAATATGGAAAAAACCAGAAAGTTTCTGAAGGCAGTTTCCGATATTCATAAGCAGATGGAAGAAATCAGGACTTCCTTGAATAACCAGGAAGTTCCGCCGGCTCAGGAGGATGTCGAGTCCTTTAATGCGATCAAGGAAGCGGCAAAGAAATGCTTTGATCATTCTAAAATTGACGGCTCGGGCAATGATTGCAATTATCAGACCCTGAAAAATGATCTGAAAGAATATTTAGATCTTACCACGGAATATTACAGAATAATGGGAATCTTACATCCCGTAGGCCAGGGAGTTCCGAATGATAAGAAAAATGCTATGGGAAATCTCGACCGGCTCATCAAAGAGATGGATATTGCGGCAGAAGGCCTTCGTCTTGTTCCGGAAAAAGATCTGGAGTCTACGATTCAATCCGGAAACAGCGGTTATTATCTTTTCAAATCCATTAAAAATAGATTGGACGAAACATCCAAGATTCGTTTGGGACGCTCGATTGATATTGAGAATCCGGTCGAAGTTTATGAAGGCGACTACTCCTGGCTGAACGACGTGGATCCGGATAGTTTTAATGTTCCCGAGGACAAGTTCTCGCTTCTTAATCAGAAGTTGGATTTTAAGGTCGCCAATCAGTATACCGGAAGTCGTTATCAAAGCGGAAACCAGATCAAAAACATGCAGGGATTCGACATGAAGGATCTTACCGATGATCCGGCAAGAATCCATTCTCTGTTCACTATGTGGGCAATGGCCAATAAGGGCATGACTGTGGAAGAAGCGGCCACTTTGGCAGAAACTCCGCAAATAAAAGACGGGGTTGTGTTAAATCAGGAAATCCTTAAAAGAAATGAGGACCTTCGTAAGGAATTCTTTGCCTTTGCGAAGAAATACCCTTATGTAACCAAACCGGCAAATGAGACACCCCAAGCGGAAGCAGAGCGCGTAAAAGCCTGGGCGGATGTATTTAAGAATGCAAAAACCCGGATTGAGAATTATACCTTCCCGAATATTGATTATTCGGACGTTAATCAGGTTCGTTTGTATATCAAACCCTTAATGGAACTACGCGCAATATCGGTGGATGCTGTACAGGAGTGGCCGAAACTCGAAAAAACGACGTCTCTGGAAGATGCCGCCAAAGCCATGGGTTCGGAAGATGAGCTTGAGAAAACCAGAAGATTCTATCTGAATCTGCAGACGGCATTTGGAACGGATATTATGAAAGGCTATCTTCCCAGTGATAGTGATCCGGATTTGCCGCGGATATGCCGCATCATTATGGAACGTCATGACGCGGAAGAATTAATGCATGATTTTAAAGGAAAGACCATTGGACATTTCATGCAGGAACGCGAATTTGAGCTGATCAATGAAGATAATTACAGAGATACGGTAGATGAATCTCTTACGGACGGAGATGTTTCGGTTGATCCCAAACTTTCCTTAGGTTATGCATTCGGTTTAAACGCAGAAGCATATGAAAGAGCACTTGATCGGGTTCATAAAGAAGCGTGGAAACAGAGCGTCAGGGGAATGGAGGAATCGGTTTACTCTAATTATGCGGAATTTAGGGAAAAATGCCTTACACCGGAAATTCGCAAACTCCTTATGGAGTCCGGTGATGATGCGGAAAGTATGCGTGCTCTTTATAAGCATGAATTGCAGAATAAAAAAGACGGTAAAAATGTCGGCGATTACGTTAATCGTTTGATGTATTCCTACATCACCCAGACGCAGGGCGGTTTTGTACAGCATTTCGACAGTAAAAAAACGGATTTATTCTCTATTGCTGCTGACGATCATGATTTTGTCGGAAAGAGTCCGAAAGAACTCTGGGGAGAGAAATATGCCAATCTGTCCGAAGATGAAAGAGAATATATGTATCGTCTGGAAATCCTTAAGGTGATTGCAAAGGGTGAAAAACGTGTACTCATGGACATATATTCTAAAAAGGCGGATAATCCGAAAGGCATTTTCCACACACGAAAGACCGCTTTTGCTTCCAGACAGACGTTTCAGGAGATGCTGCTGGATGCAGGCCGCTATAAGGCGGAAAAAGATAAGCTTTTAAGCGAACTGAAGAATACCCGTGCGTTATTAACCTTAACCCATGACAAGGATAAGAGGGATTATAATTTCACCGATAAGAATACCACGGGATCCACACAATACCAGAATATGTGCAAGGCGTTGCAGAACGTGATCGAACTTCTGGAAAAAGACGGAACCTATGACGGAGAAGAGATCACTTCCGAGCAGATCGAGAATAGTTTGAGGATTCTTGAGCAGACCTCGAATGTATATTACAATGGGCATTTCGGCCGTTTCTTCCGTCCGTTTACGGATAACGGTACTCTTCGTTTGAATATGTCAGCAAGAATGAAGGACGGCCTTGTGAGTCGTTTTACCTCCTTCAGAACACATTTGAATCAGAAAGTCTTTACCAAGAAAGCGAAGGATTTTGATGAAGTATCGGCATATACCGCCATTCGTGAAATCAAGAGACTGATTCCCGGATACGGACTGGAATATAAGGGAGACGATTATCATTACAATTCCGTGATCAAAGAGGAATTAAAGACGAAGCTTGAAACGCTCAAGAACAGTCCTGCAGTTACCGACAGAACGAAGGACAGTGCAGAGATTTCTCTTGCGAAGGATTACCTTCTGGCTGTTCTTGAAAATTATAACAATGCACCTGCAAACGGTGTGGGAGCGAAGAAGCAGTCTGTTTCCATGCTTCGTCTTATCGATCATTTCGAAGACAAGGCCAGAATACTTGCGGTTGATCCCGTCTTTATCCGATTAATGAAGGAGAATCCCGAGGATTGCATCAATCGCTGGGAGAGTATTGAGGAAGGCGAATCTAAATTAAAGGACGATTATAATAATACCTGGCGTTCCTTTACCAATGGTTACAAGGATCCGGCTCATTATGCCCTCGGCATCACCGATGCAGATGTGCGAAACGGTATTACCATCCAAAGCAAAATCGCAGAACTTGCCAACGACCCGGAAGGCGAGGATCTTTTGGATGCCTTTTATGATCAGGCAGCAAAGGTGATCATTACGCAGAAACTTGCGGAGGACAATGATGAAGCAAGCTTCTATCGTGAGGAGATTGTCAATGATCCTCAGCGTTATAATGAACTGCTGGCCAAAGCCAATGCTTTTCTGAAAAGTCAGAATGCCCTTTCTGCCGGAAATCTCTCCAAATTCATCACAAAGATGAATGATGAGAACTACAAGCTTTCCTTCTTTAAGCGGCTTGAGACGGAAGAAAAACAGGCAGAGAGAGCCAAAGAGACGCAAATTAAGAATGCCAAGAATGAAGAATTGAATAAGATATCTTTCCTGCTTCAGGATTATAACGGACAGAATCTGACTGCGGATCAGTATGATATGGCAAATGCGACCTTGCATTTGTACGATATTCAGAAATTGACTGCGGCTGTTGACAGAGCGGCAGGATACCTTCGGAATTCTATGACGGTACTGGATGAAAAGGATCAAAAGGTAACGATCCAACCCGATGTGAATGTTTATTCGAAATGTTCTTTTGCACCGGATCGTCTTTCAAGCACACAGGTTGTGATGATTCTGTTTGCTATGTCCAAAAAGGGAATGAGTCTGGAGGAAGCAATCACAGTTACCCTCACCGTGCCAAACCTTTCCGAACAGGGAGAAATCCAAAACAAAGAAGCTTATGACCGGGCGATGCAGCTTAGGTATGATTTCTATACTTTCTGCGAAAAGCATCCTGTTGACGATCCGAACTTATCGCAGGATCAGTTAAAAGAAAATTTCAAGGCATGGGCAGGTATCTATCGTGACGGAACGGCGAAGTTTATGACCAATAAGCTTCCTGAGCTTAATTATCGTGACGCCAAAACGGTCAATGATAATATTCAGAAAATAGGAATGATAAGCCGTATTATTATCGATGCGGATCAGGAATTTACGAGACTTTTTAATACCAATACCAATGGTGTTTCCGGCCTTAATGTAGTCAAAGAAGAAGTCGGCGGAGAGAAAGAATTCTTAAAGATCAAGAATAATTGGTGGAACTTATCCTCCATGATGAACTTTTTTGAAAATGGATATGTGGATGTGAGCGGATTAAGAAAGGATGCCTGTGTAAACTCCAGCATCGATTCGTTTCGCGGAAAGATACTGGATACTGTTGTAATGCGCTGCATGGCACAGCAGGAGATGAATGTAAATCGGGGTAAAACCTTTGAAGAAATCGCTGCCTCGTCTCCCGTTCGCGCACTTACACAGAAGCAGTATGTAGCAAGTCTCAAAGGTGCTGCTACGAACATTTACGATGACCAGGGTATCTATTATGATGGATTGAGTCCTGAAGATGCCATCAAATTCACTCTTGGCATTGATAAGGAGAACTTTGAGAGAGGAATTGCCAAAATTGCGAATCCTTATCTGGCCGATGCGAAGGAAGAAAGGTATAAGAATCAGATCTCTAAAGCAGTTCTTTACAGAGACGACTTTACCGTGGACGAAGTTTGCACTGCGCTTGTTGCAATACCGGATCATGACGCGGAAAGCGTAAAGAAATTCCTTACGCAAAAGGTAAATCCGAACGATGTAAATTCACCTACTGGAGATGCATGGCTTACGGAAAAGATCGGAAAAACCGGTAACGGCCTGTTCAATCAGGAAACCTGTGAGATCTGTCAGGTTGCGAAAATCAGTCCCAGTGATATCGTCCGCATTGACGGTAAATCGCCAGAAGAACTTTGGGGTGCCAAGTATGCTGATGTGAAGGATGAAGAACTGAAAGAGAAACTTTATCGCTTAGAGATTATCAAGGAACTGGCCAAAGCAGAGAAAGATATTACGATCCGCGTCTTTAGAGTAGAAGACAGGGAGCTTAGGGAAGACAGTCCGATCAATCTTCTTCCGAAGAAGGCTGTGATGAAGAATCTTATCGATGCAGTCCATGTTTATGAAGCCGGCAAGATCGAGATGCAGAAAGAATTAAACCGCTTCAAGTCTCAGCTTAATGCGACACAGTCGGATCCTTTGGCAAACTTCACTTCCGGCAGACAGCCCGAAGGCGATGAACAGTATCGTGAAATGACGAAAGGTCTGAAGAATCTTTTATTCTGTTTTGAAAAGGACCATGTCAACGAGAAAGACATTAAAGTTCGTGATTTCCGCGAGTGGTTTGATTATACACTTGAAATGGCACAGGAATACGAGCGTACTCATTCCGGTAAAACAGCAGAAAATGAGAAGATTCGACTGGATGTGTGCAGGAAGATGCAGGAAGTTTTGCCCAGAATGAAGGAAACCTATGAGCGGCTCAGAAAAGGATTTGAACCCAATATACCGGTCAAAGGTAAAGAAAATACGAAAGACGGCTCCTACCACAGAATCCGTGAGTCCTTATTGGATATAAGCGCAAAATGGAACATTCAGGCCGAGAACGAGGCGCATTATGAGAAGCGTTTCATACGTGAAGAAACGATCGCAAGACTGGATAAGATCAAAGATGCGGCATATGCGCAGAATGCACAGGCTGAGGCGGATCCCATCAAAGCGGAAGATCAAAGATATGTCAGAGAATATCTGGATTATGTTTATCGGACAAAGGCCAATAATGATCAGATGACGGCGGATGAACTGCAGAGATTTGATGATACCTATAAAGAGAAAGCAAAGGCGCTTGCTTCTGACCGGGTATTCCTTGATTATGTGAAAAGACTCGGTAACAAGAAGGTTGCGGAAATGTGGGATAACATTGAAGTGAATGCCAACAAAATGCTGACGACAAGTGAGAATCATGTATTGGATATGAAGCAGGCATGGGGATCGCTTACGGGATATGTTTCCAAGAATCCCAGACACCGTGACCCTAACTTCGACTTGAATGCATGGAATAAAGAGTGTAAGGAAATCATCAAAGATGCGATGAATGAGTCCGATATTTTCTATGACACATCGGAGACTATGTATACCAGACTTGCAACAGCCCTTACCTGGCAGATGATGTCCAGAGATACCGAAGCCGGAAAGTATCTTCGTACTTCCGTAGTCGCAGCGGGAGGACTTAAATCCGAAAGAGGCAAAGCGGTATTGGAAGAAAATATCCTCAATGTGACGAATATTTTGAAGGCCTACGATGTTTTGGAAAACAAGAATATCGATATGGCACTCCGTCAATTGGAAAACGGACGCCTGGTAGATGACATGGATAAGGAATTCATCTCCAATCTGGACTGGAACAGAACCGAGAAGGCGAAGGGAAATGCAGCCGACAAAGAAAATTTGATTAATGTTGCAGAACCCCTGAAAGATAAAGACGGTCCCATCCTCTTATTCGATGAGAATAATGATAACGAAATCGATAACGAGATCAAAAATAACGATGAAATAGGCTTCAATCTGAATCTGAATTTTGATGATAATGAAAATGATATCCAGCAAATCAAAAATCTGGATAAAAGCTATGGCCAACTTTACGATCAGATCATGGAACGAAGCGAAAAAGAAGTGGATAACAACAATATCATCAATACCAATGAGATCCAACCGGAAAACAATTTTGCGATCAAAAAAGCCGATTTCGTAAAATTTATGCAGGATGGCAAACAGAGTCTGCAGACTTTGCTTACAATGAAAGAAGATGATTATAAGGCACAGTACCCGAATGACTGGCTAAAGCAGTTCAATACGGACAAAGCAAAGCATTTCAGCAAGATGGTTTTCGCCAAAGAACTTTTGAAAGAAGATTTCGTTTTTGGTGTGGAAGAAACCCTGCAGGAAGCGGAACTTAGATGTGTCTTCGGAGGAAAGGGTAAGGATTATGCCCTTAAGCAGAAAGCTTTCGCAAAAGTTGTGGAGGCGCATTCTCCGGAAGAACTTGCGGATCTCGCCGACCAGAATCAGTATAAGGCGGAATTCAGCAAGGCATTTGATGAAGTAAAGAAGGCAGAGTTGCAAAAAGAAAATCCGATCAAAGGAAATGAGAATAACGATTTAAACAAAGGTAACGGTCACGAAGACCATAAGGAAATGGGTCACGGCCCCGGTATGGGAGGCATGTAAAATGTCTGCAACCGAATGAGAAACTTCGGGGTATTATAAGTAAAGAAATAATCACAAGGCCAAAAGGCGGAACGGTTTTCCCCTTTTGGCCAAGTGAGGTTAAAAAGGCATATTCAGAAAGGAAACGAAAACATGGGAGCTACAACAGAACGTTTCAAAAAACTTATTGAGGACAAGAAGAACGCGCTGAAGAATCTGCAGGGCGAAGCACTCCTTGATGCCACCGCGGAAGTGGTTTATCTGGATTACACTTTAAAAAAGCGTATCAAAGATACGAATGATCCCGAAGTTTGGGACAGACCGTCCATGATGAAATTGTTCGACAGCCAGTTGTCCAACGGAAACTACAGTGATGTCAGAAAAGCACGTATTGCGCAGATTAAAGGAAATATTCCCAATCTGATCAATCGTCTCGGTTTTACCGATCCCAATGAGCCTCTCCCGGAGGAAATGTATGAATACGCCGCAAATCCGGATACTTTAACGGATGAGAAGATGATGGCTATCCGCAATCAGCTGTATGGGAAGAATTATTCCTTTAAGATGTTTGTTAAACCTAAAGAGGGATTTGGAGACGGTCAGATTAGTGCCATAGAAAAAACGTGTAATTTCTTTGCAAATGAACATGATTCGGCACAGATGACACTAAAAAATTATTTTAACCGTCAGGATATAGCGGAAAAATTGAACCGTTATTCCGAAAGAATCGGACTTTTAAAGGACAGACCGGGTACCCATGCCAATACATTCCGCATGTATTTAATTGCTAAGAAGGGCTTTACATTTGCCGATACCTATCAGATTCTCCCCGGTCACAAGGATTTTGATCAATTACTGGAAGACTTTTTAACCTTTCTTCGAACTCATCCCGTCCGCCCACTGGAAAAAGGCGTAGTGCCGGATGATGAACATCCCGCAGTGACGGAAGAACAGTGCAAGGAAAATGCAAAGGTGTTCATTGAAATGATGAATGAATGCGCTGATCGCCTTGCTGACATGCAAATTCCGGATGTAGATTATAATGATTTGGATTCGGTAAAGAATGTGTTGAAAGAATTCGGAAGCTTCCGAAGTTTTATGCAGGATTTTGGCCAGCAGCAGCAGGGCTTTAACGGAAACCACGTTGTAGCGGAATTGCCGCAGGAATTTGCTGAGTGTCAGAAAAAGATGCTTCCTGCTTATCAGATCGTACGTTTCAGCAAGTCGCTTGAAGAAGCGTACTTACTTGATCGGTCTGACAGGGTGTTTAATACCAGGCCCGAAGACCATATGAAGATCAAAGCGGCTCTTCGGTATTACTTCTCAAAAGAGGCAAACGAAAAATTCCGCGGAAAGACCGGCACGGAGTTGTCTGCTGAAGTTACGGTCAAAGATCTTTATGCGGAACAGCTTCCCACCTTAATTATTGGGAAGAGTCTTTTATATGATGATATCACAACCGAGGATGTGGAGGAGTATTTAAAGACAGGAAAGGGTGCCTTGCCGGGCAAAATGGACATCCACATCAAGGAAGAAGAGGACGAACTTCGACTTACTACTTTTAACTATAGCAAGAGCGGAAGTTTGGCGTCTGCCATCAGTTCGGCTTATACTTCCAATGACAAGACAGATCTTGAGGCGTTGAAGACTTTCACCAAAGCCTTATTCGGCGATGGAAATAAAACCTTTGAGGAAATCGTTCGGTCGTTTATTAATTTTGAAGATCTGCAAACGTTGAATAAAGCCTATGCCGCTTCCAATGTATATTACAATAAAATATTTGTAGACAATGACAGAAATCTCCTTTATCAGATTGCGGGTGTAGACGATCCGATCACGAGCATCAAGATTGACGGCAAATCTCCCGAAGAGATATGGCCGGAGCTTGCGAACTTCAATGGCGACGATAAGCGGGATATCATCCGCTTTGCCATTATAAATGAGATTCTTAACGGCGATCGAAAAGTTACGATTACCAATTATGTGATTGATGAGAATGACCGCCTGTTGGAAGGACGTCCATATGTCATTTGTGATTCTGTAAAAAATATTGAGCGGACCAAGGATTTTCTTCGTGAGGTGGACAATCTGCACGGCAGGGCCGATTCTTTAAAGTCCGAACTGCAGAATCCGACCTTTACGGTGGATCCCGGAAATGCGCCTCTTTATGAGGAAATGAAGAGGGCTTTGGATGAATTATCCGAAAAATCAAAGATATCCGGTAATAATGATTTGAAGTCCCTTTCCGAAGCATGGAAACATTTTGCCGATGTATCCATCATCTTTTATGATGCCCAGATTCAGTCTGTTACTTTAAACAACGGATCCGAAGAGCAGCTTCGCGCGCTTGAGAAACAGCGTCAGGTCGTATATAACTCTCTTGCCGAACAGTTCTCCTTTGTTGTCAATAAGACGAAAGGTCTTGATGAAGTGCTGACCCCGGATGCTTATGATGAGGAAAGTTACGGCACTTTTGAAAATATTTACGACCGTCTCAAAACCCAGATTAAAAAGAAGGAATTAGATGAAAACAAGGTGGAAAACTTATGCCGTCTTCATGGGGAAGTATCGGAAGAAACACCGAAGGAATTCCGGTGGTTTGTTGACGAACCCTTTGAAGATGTTATTAATGCCGGTCCGCAGTTAAATCAATTATTCCAAAAATGCAACATTCAGACGGATGAGGCTGCATTGAAGCTTTTTAATGCAAATAATACAAGTATGCAGGGAACCGATTATTCCAAATATATCGCACCGGAAGAGAATGTTGCGTCTTTCCTGAATCATAATGGAATTTCGACCCGAGCCACCGCAGAGAGTTATTTTATGTTCTATTGCATGGGCTGGGAAAATCTGTCGCTGGAAGAGACTCTAAAACTGATGCATGCCCATGATAAGGGGGAAAACGGGGCATATTTAGATCCCGCTGCCCATGCAAAGGCTCTGAAACTGGAAGAGAATTTTATTAAATTCGTAACGACCCATCCGGCTGATCCCGCAGCAGGGAAATTAACCAAAAATCAGGCTGAGAAAGCTGCTGAAGACTGGCTGATACTTTTTAAGAATTATACCGATAAAATAAAGGAATATAAATGGCCGGATATTGACTACAGTGATCCGGAACAGGTAAATGCGCATTATGATGAATTATATGCCCTCGGCTCTCTGTTCGGCGACGGACATCAGGAACTTGACAGAATCGTAAAGAGCAGCGGCTATAATGAGTATTTCGATATTTCCGTAATCGGTGCCAAGGCATTGGGAAGCGAAGAAGAATATTGGAACATGAGAGGGTTCTATTCCAATATGCAGGCAGTCATCGCCAATGGATTTAAAAACGGCTACGTCATTGGTCAAGGAACGACTTTCACGCCTGTGAAGATATCCCAAATAGCCGCATATCGCGCACTCGCCGGAGAATATATGAGCACATTCGCCGGAAAGAGTGTGGGTCAGGCCTATGAAGAGAATTTCTTCAAGGTTAATTTTGCTGTTCGGGAATCTATAGAATGGAATTACATTATCGACGGAAACACCTCGCTCCCGTTCCCGGAGGGGATGAAGGAAACGGATCCGGCAATGGTACTCGGATTTTTAACGAACCATAATAAGCATGAGTTTAAGGAATGGCTTGATCAGCATAAGCAGACTTTGTATGACTATTTTCGTACGGTTAACCATCCGTCCTTAAATATCCAAAAGCAGCTCGAATATCGTTCCAAACCGATGAATGAAGATTTAAGAAACGGGCTTTTGGCTGTGGATGACAGTGCGCAGTCCATGATCGATTTCTTAAATGCACCACTGGGGACGAAGACCGGAAGAGATGCAGTACTGATCGATGCAGGGTTCTGGGTGGATAAATATGAGCATAACCTTTTCTATATACAGGGGCTGAAAGAGTCTGATGCTTTCCTGATCAACGGCCGCACGGCGAAAGAACTCTGGAGTGAGAAATATGATCAGGCGAATGTAACGGATCCTGTCTTAAGAGAGCATCTCTACCGCGCGGAAATTTTAAAATGCATGGCGGAAGGAAAGTCTGTCATCTCCTTAAGGGGAATTACCATTTCAAAGGATAATCTCGTCAGTCTGAGCAAGCCGGTGGGCGTCGCTCTGCCTAAAGACGAGATGGTCAGGATGTATGAAGCATATATGCGTTATGCCATGAAGAAGGGCGATCTGTTAAGCTCCGTCCGCCATACCATTGACCGGATTTCCGAGGCAAATCCGAAGGAAACGGACGAATTGATCAATTTCCAAAATGCACTGAAGCGGGCAGCTTCCGTATTGGCAAGCGGACATTCGAAATATGCGGAGATCGCGGAAAAGTTATTTGCACTCGAAGAGGCGGCCGGTGCATATTATGAAGAAAATAAGAACAGCAAGGATGCAGCGGTTAAGGAATGTGTTTCTTTTGCGGAAAGATTCAAATCGGGTATAGCCGATAATCTTTACGCAGAGCGCAAGATCTTCGCCAGTGATCGATTGATGTCAAAGGGAAATAAAACCTTTGCAGAGGATGTGGAATACGAGCTGCAAACTGATTTTGAAAGCTTGGGCCGTGGTACAGGAGTTTTACCGGTTCAACGGAGATTTCATGATTTCGTCGGAATGAAACCGGAAGAAGACGCATTTGCCAGAGAGAAGATCAATGAAGAACTGAAGAATTTAAGAGCTTCCGAAGAATATAAGCGGATCATGTCCGCAGATGCGAATAATGAGGAAAAACTTGCCCTTCAGTATCTGGAAAGAAAATACACTGCCCTGATCGCTCCGGCTCTTGCGGGAGAAGCAAAGAAAGAACTTAAATTTAATGACATTCGCGGTGCGGAGAATATCCTTAAGGATGTTCCGAAATATGCCGATAATGTACTTTTTACTTCCAATATGAAGAAGGATCCGGATAAGACGATCAAGGTTTGGAGTGAAGTGGAAGCCGGTGCGGAGACTCTCAGGACAAGCTATCAGCAGGTCCTTGATAAATACGTTTCCGATGCGGGAAGCCTAGAGCGTCATGTGGCCGGTTTAAAGAAGGGTGAGAATAAGGATATGACCCTTGCTGATGTTGTCGCAAATAACAGCCGCAATCCCGAAGGAGTTAAAGCGACAAATGAATCGTTGATGTACCATCTTCTTGCGGAAACGGTATGGCTTCAGATTCTGACACAGAAGAATGAAGTCTCGAGACAGATCCGGGAAGGTATCAACCGCAATCCGGATAATTATATTCGATATATGAATGCCGTAGAAACATTACTTAAGGCAAATCAGGTTCTTTCTTCCAGAAGCAAGGCGGATCGTGTTATCGAACACCTGAAATCCGGGAAACTCCGTGATGATACCTTAAAGATTCTTCAGGATTCCGCAGCGGATTTAAAGAAACAGAACGAAGAGGAAAGAGCGACTGCCCAAAATGCGAAGGAAGAGGCCTTTAGGCAAACCTTTGATTTCCTTTATGCGCCCAATGTGAACATTGATTCGGACAGATTTCGTTATGTTGTAACACAGACCGGTGTTCATGATGAGGAAGATGTTGAAGATAGTTTTATCAAAATGGGGCAGGACTTAAAGGAAGTAAAATATCAGATAAACGGAGAAAATAAAGAAATCAAACTGAAATCCGAGGATTTCTCAAATGCCGAGCTGACAGAGGGCGGTGCCAGACAGTCAATGTTTATCCTTTACCTAATGGCAAAGAAGGATTTAAGTTTTGAAGATGCTGTTGAGCTGGCTACAAGAAAAGAGATTAAGGATCAAAATGACAATGTCATTAACGCGGATGCCTTAAATGAGGCCAATATCCTCCGTGGAGAATTTGCGAAGTTTGTTTTGGATAATCGGATGAAACAACAGACTCAACAGGTTATGGAGAAATCCCTCGAGAATTGGGCAGACATTTATCTGAAGGCGACGGAAAAATTCAAAGCTTTCAAAATTCCGGAACTGGATTATCGAAACCCGAAAGAGATCAAAGAAAAACTTCAGATTCTTTCTGCCTTTGCTCATGTAGCTTCAAATACCGGAGCGGTATTTAAAACGCAATTTAAAGATTCTAATACTCTTTCCGCAGCCAGAAAATTTAAAGAAAAGGCCGGTGGAGAGGAGAAGTACAGAGAATTCCAAAATTTCTGGGCTTCCATCGGTGCACCTGCAACGGCTCTTATGACCGGATATGTTAAGATGATTCCGACCCCTCCGCTTCATGATAATCAGGCTCCTAAGTTTTTTATCATCAACCGTGCGGCCGGACGATATTATACGGGAAAGGTGATGCAGCAAATTAAAGGATTAACGGTGGAACAGGCAGCGCAATACACCAAACAGACGGATTGGTCGACATATTTACCTAAGTTTGTGGGAAATCTGTATCGTGTTTATACGGACGGTATCAGAATAAATACCTCTCTAATAAGTGCTGTAAAATATTTAAACGGTTTACCTTCTCCCGAATTCGAAAAGGCGGCAGAGGAGCATTTAAATAATCGCAAGGCGGTTATTCAGAAAACAATCGAAGCCGAGATTAATGAAGAATACGCAACGCAGACCCGGATTGATTGGGGGAGTGCAAAGCAGATTCTGGCCAACATTCCGGATGATAATAATATTGATGCCATGAAGCAATTTCTTGCTTCGAATGGCAATTATACCAAATTTACACGCTATACCCGCGATCCGCAAACAAATAAGGTTAAGTATATTCCTTATGTTGTGAGTGGGGCGGATTTTGTAAATAAGAATATGGATAAGCTTTTGTCTTATTCACAGGAGAAAAACCTCGCCACGGAAAAACTTGGAATCAAGCCTATGGATGTCATTTTGATTGACGGACAGACACCGGCTGAAAAGTGGAAGGACAAGTATAACGAGAAGAATACGCCCGATGAAAGAGAAAGGGAACAACTTCTTTTCCTGGAAGTTCTGCGTGAGATCGCACTTCACAGAAGCGATATATCTTTCCGTTCATTTGCCATGAAAGATGGGGAGTTTGTTGAAGTTGCGCCGAAATTATTCTGTCCGAAGAGTGATGATAAATTGAGGCAGGTATTTGACGATGTTCATTCCTATCCTCTGGGATTGGACAGCCTGATCAGGCAATTGGAAAGTGACCGGGATGCGCTTGCAGCAACCCAAAGAGATCCAAGAGCCAATTTCTATAATGCACCGGGACAGGATGAACCGGCGTTAGAGGGTGAGGAACAATATAAGAAATTTACGGCAGACTTAAAGAAACTGCACCAGGCTCTTACTTTGGACAAAGCTGGTGCGCCGGTTGAGAAAACAGATATCCTGCGTTATTTTGATAACCTGATTGCCTCAACGGATGCCTATTACAGAGAGCATTCCTATAGTTTAAGAAGAGGTTTTTGGACCGAATCCGGAAGAAACAGAAAAAATATTTCCAAGCGCATGAAAGATACTGTTCGGAAGTTAAAAGAACAGTATCTGGAAAACAGAAAGCGTATTGATAAGGAGTATATGGCAAACGGGGATTCATTTAAGAATTCCGGATATTATAATGTTTTAGACCGTGTCGAAGTACTGGAAAGAGAATATAATATTCCCAAGCAGGACGATGCTTATTATAAAAATAATCATAAACTGAATGAGTTTAAGAAACTGTATTCCAAGTTTCTGCAAACCCCTCTGACAGTAAGTGCAGAGGATAAACCCCGGTATGAAAGGGCAAATCAATATATTTCCGCCTTCACCAGAGAAGTTCTGAAAGACCGTAGAGTGCCGGAAGGAACGATTTTGGACGAAAAAGTGCTGGAGGAGTATTTCCATGCACTGGCCAAAAATCCGGTATTCCAGCAAATGATGATCAACAATCCGAATCTTTGCGTAAACAGATGGCATGAAGTGAATGCGGCTCTGCCACAGGAAGAGCAGAATAATATCCAGAACCTGACAAAACTGAATGCAATGGGTGCCGCTGCTTATGTAGTTGGGCTTCCGGAACGGGATGCCGGCGCGCCTGCTTATACCATGGATAATGTCGTGACAAAATTCGTTCAGGGAGGGGGAGATCAGATACATGCTCCCAAACCGGGTGACGATTCCTTTGATGACGATTTCATTGATGATGAAAATGAGTATTATAACAAAATCTGTGGCAGAGCAGCGGATGTGATCCTGACTCAGATCCTGAATCAGAATACGGTCTTTTCCAGAAATTTACGCTATGCCATTGTTGCAAGTGATAAAACTGAATTTGGAGGAGCTGATTTAAGAAGCAAAATAAGAACGGCGATTCTCGATAATCTGCAGGATAATTATTTGCTTACCGCAGAGAAGTATATGACCACATTTACTAAGATTAATGATGGTTCTTTGGCAAAAGATTATGCAGCCATGCTTCCTGATCTGGTTGCGGAGGTGGCTAGCCTTACAACGCTTTCGGGTGCACCGATCCATAATTATCAGGATGATTATAAAGATCCTCATAATGAGGTCAATGATGAGTTGTTGAAAGCCCTTAATGAAGACGAAGATCTTATGGAGGGTGATGAAATAAATGCCCTGGCGGATAAGAACCGGCCGGTTGCCGACAAAGAGAATGCTTTGGTTCAGAACGGATGGGTGATTCTGGATAATCCGTTGGCAGGAAATGCCAAGGAACAGAACAATCTTTTGGATAATCCGAAACCGGCTGTGATTCCGTTGGCGATCAGTGTAGTTCAGCCTGTGTTGCCCGAGTTTGGCAAACCGTTTATCCAGAATGTCAATGTAGGCGTACAGCTTCCTGTTGTTAATAATCAGGTAGTGATTCCCGTTGCACCTATTCAGCCTGTGGTTTTGCCTGTTGTGAATCAGGAAGTTCCGGGTCCGCAGCTTGAGGAACAGGGCGCTGATCAGATTGTAAATCAGATGAACAATAATGAACCGCCGTACCAGGTGATTCAGCCTTTGATCAACGGATTCCAGATGTATAAGCCCGAGCAGCCTCAGGTACAGCCTCAGGTTCAGCCGCAGATCGCACAGCCGATTCCTCAGGCTCAGCCTGCACCTCAGATTGTACAACCGAAACCGGCACCTCAGCTCGTACAGCCTCAGCCGATTCTTCAGCCGCAGATCGGCAAAGACGGCAAAATGAATATCAACTGGCAGTTGAATGACCTTCCGACAGTGAATGTTCTGCAGGAACGAATGAAGAAGAGATTCTATGATGAGGATAGAATCGATCTTATTACCGAGCTTTTGGTCAATATGAACTCACTGAAGAAGAATTCCGCCAAACTGGCGCAATTGGAAGGTAAATCGCCGGAAGAGGGCCCCATTTATACGGTTCATAATGTTAAAGATTATATGGATCAAGCAAACGGTTGCCTGAATATTGCTTTAAATGAACTAAAGGACGGACAGGAACTGGATGACTTTACAGCGCTTGCAGTTGATACGAATAATAATCTATCCGCTCTCATTATGAATATGGAGAGTGAAATTTCCGATAAGGAGAAGGAGTTAAACAAGAACGAGAACCTGAACCGGATTGAGGAGGATGGTGATGATGAGGAGCTGTTTACGAATGAAGAACAGCCGAAAAATGGAATCAATCAACCGAAGCCGGAAATCAATCAGATCAATCAGCCGAAGCCGGGAATCAATCAGATTAATCAGCCGAACCAGAATAAGATCAATGTGGCACCTCCGAAACAGGAGACAGACGATTTCAATATCATGAACTTTATTTCGGAGGAGGAACTTGCATATAACTTAAATCCGACTACCTTTAGCGGCAAAGGACCGAATAATATCAATCCCGCGGTTACCATGCCGAGAAACAAATGGGAATTCCCGTATGAAGAGGTCAAAAAAGACAACAAATGGGTAACCCAAAAGAAAGCCGGATTCAGCCACATTCCCGAAAAGATCCTCAATACCGGTGATACGGATGCCATTCAATTGTTTATGAACAGTAAAAAGGAGCTGACAAATGAGGAGAGAGATTATCTGACATATCAGTTGAATTCCAACTTAAAGATCCGTGCCGAAATTGAGAAGTCCAATAAAAAGCAGGATAGCTTAACCAATCCGGGCGGACGCCTTCCGGTTAAGAGAACGGCAAACGGCGGCGTGGAAATTACGGGTACCAGTCAGAAAAAGTATCAGACATCGGATAATGGCTGCTGGTCATGCTCCGCAAACCTTCTTTTGCAGGCGCGCGGTATTACAGGCCTTACGCAGGAGGATATTCGTCTGTTCAGATCCTTTGATGATTATACTCCCACAAGTACTTCGGTGGATACTTCAAAGGCGTACAATCAGGATATTGCGAATTCCATCATTGAATCAGCAGGTGATCTGATGACGCGTCTGGCTCCGGATTCCATGGTAAGGGAGATGGAGATTTTCAAGCGACCGAGCAATTCTTCGCTGTCTGAAAAAGAGTACAATAATAAGGCGATCGAACAGCTGAGCAAAGAGATCAGAGGAGCAATTGAAAGGGATAAATCTCCGGTATCTTTATTCCGGTTCGGACATTATATTACCGTAACCGGTATTGAAAACAGAAATGGGGAGCCCTATATCAAATACAAAAACTCCATTCATCGCGTCGGTACCAAAATGGATCCCGATGTGGAAGTCTGGGAAAGACTTGAGGACGTAATAGGAGACAGCTTCAAATCAGGACCGGAACACAGAGCGGTATCCATCACCTGGATGGCGGACATCAAGATGGATCCGAAGACAGGAAAGATTCTGAATGCACCGGGCAGTCAGATCAGTGTAAGTGAGGACGGTGAGTTGGAGGTTCCCGATAATGAGGTTCAGATAAATACAGAGAGTAACTTTGCGGTTCCTCATCAGGTAAGCGGTAAACTGATTGCCAAACTCGGAGGAGAGGAAAGAACAACCTTCAACCAGTTGTCCAAAGACGGCCTGAATTATAACGAAAAGGCTTATATCGGAAAGGAACTGAATTATGAATTCCTTAAAAAGAAAGCCAAGATGGGCAACTTCGAGCAGGAAGTGGAACGTGCCAGAGAGAGAATCCAGTTCTATAAAAATAATATCGATCCAAAGAAGGATGTAAAGAACAAGGAGATGTTCGAGGACAAGGTAAACTGCACGGTGATTCTGGCGACTGCCGCCTATATGAAGTACACGTTAAAGGTACCTGTAAGCGACGATGCATCTGCGAAGAAAGCACTTGCGATCTGTACGAAGAAAGAGAATGTGACCGCAATGAAAAACAAGATCGAAAAGATGTCCGGTAAGGATATCATTGAGGCGGCGGAAGACGGTACACTGATCGGACTTCCCAAGCAGATTAAGCAGCCGGAGGTGAAAGGTCTTCAAGTCAACAAGTAAAAGAACAGGAAATTCTAACGGCCCTTTGATCGGTCGGTAAAAAACCTGAAACCGGAACCGTCCCCGGATGAACCAAACGAAACAAAAAATGCCCCCGGCAACTGCCGGGGGTGTTTGAGTTTTCGTATCATTTCATTGATTTTATCCGCCATTTAAAGTAAAATAGATGCATATATCGAAAGATATATTTTGGGAAATTGTGGAATAGAACTGCTGTAATAAAATCAAGGGGGTTGTGGTTCTATGTTGAGAAGGAAATTGCTTATTGTGGCTTTAGCAGCCACTTCTTGTTTGATTTCTGCATGCACATTGGGAAGGGCAGACCTTGCAACCGTACAGACAGAGAAATTATTATCAGGCATCCGGACAGAAATGGAACTGGATGTTTGCAGGATAGAGGAAGAACAAAAGGCCGAAGAGGAGCGTCTGGCTGCCATTAAGGCTTTGGAAGAAGAAAAGAAAGCCGAAGAGGCCAAAAAGAAAGCGGAAGAAGCCAAGAAAGCGGAGGAAGCCAGAAAGGCCGAGGAGGAAAAGAAGCAAAAAGAAGCGGAAGAGGCCAAAAAGGCAGCGGAAGCCGAGAAGAAAAAGATTTCCTTAGAAGAAGAGGAAAAGAAAAAGGCAGAAGAAAAAGCCAGAGCGGAAGCGGAGGCTTTGGCGGCCGAGGAAGCAAGGAAAGCCGAAGAACAAAAAAAGGCCGAAACGGAAGCTGTGGCAGTACCGGCCGGATCGGCCATAGACATTGCCAATCAGACCAGAAGAGAGAACGGCCTTACAGATTTATCGCCGGATGCCACATTAAATGCTCTGGCAACAACCCGTGCGGCGGAAGCGGCGCAGGTTTTCTCCCATACCAGACCGGACGGAAGAAGCTGCTTTTCGATTTTGGATGACAATGCGGTCGTATACATGACCTGTGGAGAAAATATAGCTGCCGGTCAGCAGACGGAGCAGGAGGTTATGAATGCCTGGTTGAATTCTCCGGGACATCGCGCTAATATATTAAACGGTGCGTTTCATAAAGTGGGTCTGGGTTATTTTGACGCAGGCGATGCCTACGGACGCTACTGGGTAACGATTTTTACTGATTAAGGAGATTTGAATTTCATGAGACAGTTTACTTCAGATGAACTTCGCAGGACATGGAAGGAGTTCTACATTAAGAGAGGACATGTGGATGTGGGTGCGGTATCCTTGGTATCCGACGGATCCACGGGAGTGTTATTCAATGTAGCGGGCATGCAGCCTTTGATGCCTTATCTGCTTGGAGAGAAGCATCCTCTCGGTACCAGACTTTGCAATGTTCAGGGCTGTGTGCGTACCAATGATATCGATTCGGTTGGCGATAAGAGTCATGTGACTTTTTTTGAAATGATGGGTAGCTGGAGCCTTGGAGACTACTTCAAGGAAGAGCGTTGCAAATGGAGTTTTGAACTTCTGACCGAAGTATTCGGATTTGATGCGGATCATCTGGCAGCAACCGTATTTGCGGGGGATGAAAATGCACCCCGTGATGAGGAAGGTGCGGAATATCGAATCGCTTCCGGATTTAAGAAGGAGAATATTTATTATCTTCCCGCAGAAGATAACTGGTGGGGACTCGAATACGGCCCCTGCGGACCCGACTCCGAGATGTTCTATATTGCCGATGTTCCCGATTGCGGACCGAATTGCGGACCGGGATGTTCCTGCGGAAAATACACAGAGCTCGGCAATGATGTTTTTATGCAATATGAGAAGCAAAAAGACGGTACACTGATTCCTTTAAAGCAAAAGAATGTGGATACCGGATGGGGTCTGGAAAGAATTCTTGCTTTCTTAAACGGAACCAAGGATGTATATCAGACGGATCTTTTTGCACCGGTTATTGCATATATCGAGAAAGCTTCCAATGTAAAATACAATGCGGACGAGAAACTCACCAAGTCCATGAGAATTCTGGCCGATCATACCAGAACAAGTGTGATGCTGATCGGTGACGAAGCAAAACTGATTCCTTCCAATGCGGGAGCGGGCTATGTACTTAGACGTCTGATTCGCCGTGCGGTTCGTCATGCGAGAATGCTGGGACTTAAGAAAGAGAATATCCTGGAAATCGCAACCATTTATATGGATGAAATCTATAAGGAAAGCTTCCAAAATCTGACGACAAACAGAGCATTTGTTCTGGATGAGCTGACCAAGGAAATCGAACGTTTCGAAAGTACCCTGGAGAACGGTCTGAAAGAATATAAGAAAATTCTGGATACCGCCAAGGATGCGGGAAGCAGGGAAATTGCAGGTAAAGATGCATTTTATCTTTATGATACCTTCGGTTTCCCTCTGGAACTTACCGAAGAACTGGCTTGTGAAGAAGGCTTAACCGTAGACGGTGAAGGCTTTAAGGTTTCCATGGAAGAGCAGAAACAGAAAGCCAGAGAAGGACAGAAATTTGCGGCCAAGCTTGATACGAATGCAAATGTATTTGATGAACTCGGAGATGATATCAAGACTGAGTTTATCGGTTATGATAGCTTAACCGGAGAAGATACGATTGCAGCCCTTGCAGATGCACAGGCTTTGACGGATAAACTTGCTACCGGTCAAGAAGGAACCATCGTTGTAACAAAGACTCCTTTCTATGCTACCATGGGTGGTCAGAAGGGTGATATCGGTGTGATCAAAACCGCAAACGGAACCTTTAAGGTTACCGATACCGTGAAACTCGGCGCAGACCGCGTAGGTCATGTCGGTGTTGTAACGGAAGGCTTTATCGCAAAAGGCGATGCGGCAACCCTCTTAGTTGATACCAAGACCAGAGCATTTACCTGCAAGAACCATTCCGCGACACACTTAATGCAGAAGGCTTTGCAGACCGTACTTGGTGACAATGTTCATCAGCAGGGCTCTTATCAGGATCCCGACCGTACAAGATTTGACTTCTCCTATGGTAAGGCTATGACCAAAGAAGAACTTGCCAAGGTGGAAGAACTTGTAAATGAATGGATCGCAGCGGATTATCCGGTCATTACCAAGGTTTGCAATATTGAAGAAGCGAAGCAGCTCGGTGCAATGGCACTTTTCGGCGAGAAATACGGCGAGAAGGTTCGCGTGGTTATGATGGGCGATTCCAAGGAGTTCTGCGGTGGTACCCATGTAGCGCATACCGGAGAGATCGGTTTCTTTAAGATTTTATCCGAAAGCGGTGTCGCAGCCGGTGTACGTCGTATCGAAGCCATTACGGGCGCAAATGTATTTGCATATTATAAGACTTTGGAAGAGCAGTTAAATGCTGCCTGTGCAGCGGTAAAAGCGCAGCCTGCCGATTTATCTTCCAAACTGGAGCACATGAATGCGGAGATCAAGGCAATGCATTCCGAAATCGAATCCTTAAAGAGCAAAGCTGCCAAGGAAGCGGTAGGAGATGTCATGAATTCCGTAAAGGATGTAAAGGGCGTGAAACTTCTTGCCACGGCTGTTCCGGGTGTGGATATGAACGGCCTTCGTGATTTGGGCGATTCCTTAAAGGATAAGCTCGGTGAGGGCGTTGTTGTTCTTCTGTCCGAGGCAGACGGTAAGGTTAATATGGTTGTTATGGCGACCGATGAAGCACAGAAGAAGGGCGCTCATGCAGGCAATTTAATCAAAGCGATTGCCGGCAAAGTAGGCGGTGGCGGCGGCGGACGTCCCAACATGGCTCAGGCAGGCGGAAAGAACCCCGCAGGTATTCCGTATGCCATTGCCGAAGCCGAAACAGTACTGGCAGGACAGATTGGATAAATCTTTGTCTTGACGAACTGTGAAAAATCTGTATAATAGGGAATGTGCATTTTTTGAAAGCAATACCCGAACAGTTTATGCACAAGTTTAAAACTGGGAGGAGGGTTGAGAGATGTCCAGAGTAGAAGTTAAAGAAAACGAATCCTTAGACAGCGCATTACGTCGTTTTAAGAGAAGCTGCGCGAAGGCTGGTATCCAGCAGGAAATTCGTAAGAGAGAGCACTACGAAAAGCCTTCTGTAAAGCGTAAGAAAAAGAGCGAGGCAGCAAGAAAGCGCAAATATAACAACTAATGATTACGAATTGATAAGCCGCACATTGTGTGGCTTATTCATTTTTATTTCATAGGAAATTGCTCCGCATTTCCTATGAAATATAAAAATGCTTCGCTAAGGATGCGCACTCGCGCGATAGGAATATGTTGCATAAATGCAACCGCGCTCGGCGCGAGAATGTCGCAAGCGACATTCTTTTTTATAGGCAAAAATGATTTTTGTTACAGCAAAAACAGAGTTTTTGTGGTACAATGAGTTGGCATGAGTCTGTTAACTTTCGATAAACAGAATAAGAAAAAATGGCTGAAAGAAGGATTGCTTGTACTGGGTGCTTCTTTGTTCGTATGGAGTCTTCTCG
The DNA here is from genome assembly GCA_002368665.1 of Lachnospiraceae bacterium UBA3804. GTDB lineage: Bacteria > Bacillota > Clostridia > Lachnospirales > Lachnospiraceae > UBA3766. The sequence continues at coordinate 493,094 of DFEK01000001.1, read as the reverse complement.
ATCAGAATCGCTTTGTCGTACGAAAGAAAGAACTTACGACGAAGAAACTGCGCAAAGGCCAATCCCTGCGTTTTGTCTTTGTGACGGATCTGCATTCGAAGCGCTTTGCGTTAAACAACGAGGACTTACTTGGTGCGATTCGAAGATGTAAGCCGGATTTCATCCTCTGCGGAGGAGATATGATGACGGCGCATCCGGGCAAAGATAATTCGGCGGCGATTTCTTTTATCCGTCGTCTTTCCAGGGAGTTTAAGATCTATTATGCGCTCGGTAATCATGAATATCGCGCAAGACTTTATCCCGAAACCTACGGAGAGATGTTTGATGATTATATTGATGCCATTGATTCCGAGAATATCACGTTTCTGGACAATAATTCCGTGAAGCTGCCCGACCTGCCGGTTCGCATTTCGGGACTTACCGTGGACAGAATCTATTATAAGCGTTTTTGTACACAGTTTATGCCGTCCGGATATATCAAAAACCGGCTTGGACCGGTAAAGGACGATGAATATACGATCCTGATGGCACATAATCCGGAATATGGAGATGAATATTTTGCATACGGTGCGGATCTTTTCCTTTCCGGACATCTGCACGGCGGAATTATCCGTCTTCCGTTCATCGGAGGACTGGCTTCGCCCGCCATCCGACTGTTCCCCAAATACAGCGGAGGCCTGTATCTAAGAGGAAACAAAGCGGGATATGTATCCTGCGGTCTCGGAACTCATACGATTCCGCTTCGGCTTAACAATCCCGGCGAGATCACCTGCATTACGATTAAAGGAAAGTAATTAAAATGGCAATACCCGTTAAACTGGAGGTGTTTGAAGGCCCCCTGGACCTTCTCCTTCATTTAATTGAAAAGAATAAAGTGGATATTTACGATATTCCGATCAGTCTCATTACCGAGCAGTATCTGGAATATGTCAAAAATATGCCGAAGGAAGACTTAAACGTTGTCAGCGAATTTCTTGTTATGGCTGCTACACTTCTGGATATTAAGTGCAAGATGCTTCTGCCGAAACAGGAAGTGGAAGAGGGCGAAGAAGAAATCGACCCGAGAGCGGAACTGGTACAGAAACTTCTGGAATACAAAATGTACAAGTACATGTCCCTGGAATTAAAGGATATGCAAATGGGCTCGGAACGCTATATTTACAAAAAGCCCAATATTCCAAAGGAAGTCAGCTCCTACAAGGCTCCGCCCGATTACGAAAGCCTGGTCGGCGATAACACGCTTCAGTCCCTGAATGAACTTTTTAAGGTTATCATGAAGCGAAACGAGGACAAAATCGACCCGATCCGTTCGAGTTTCGGAAAGATCAAGAAAGAGGAAGTGGACCTTGATAAGAAACAGCTTGAGGTCTGCGCCTATATCGAAGCACATAAAAACTGCTCTTTTACAGATCTTCTTTCCAAACAGAAGAGTAAAATGGACACTATCGTCACTTTCCTGATCATTCTTGAACTGATCAAAGTCGGTAGTGTTGATGTGAAGCAGGAAGAGGCCTTTAACGATTTTACGATTACTTATAAGGCACCCTTTACACGAATTGAACTTGTATAATGAGGAATAAAATGGATAAGAAACGTTTAAAAGCCGCCGTTGAGGCAATTTTATTTGCCAAAGGCGAGTCGGTGGAAAGTAAAGATATCATAACAGCTCTGGAATGTACGGAAGAGGAATTTGCAGAGGCTCTTGACGCCTTAAAAACCGATTATGCCAGAGCAGACCGCGGTATTCAGATTGTGGAACTGGAAAATGCTATCCAGCTTCGTACCAAAGAAGAATTCTATGATGATCTGATCAAGATTACGAATGTACCGAAGAAACAGAGTCTGACGGATGCGGCGCTTGAGACATTATCGATTGTTGCGTATAAGCAGCCCGTTACTCGTCTGGATGTGGAGAAAATACGAGGCGTCAATTCCGACTCCTCCCTTAACAAACTCGTGGAATATGGTTTTATCACCGAAGTCGGAAGACTCGATGCACCCGGCCGCCCGCTTTTATTCGGAACCACGGAGCAGTTCCTTCGTTCTTTCGGTGTCAAATCCATCGAAGATCTTCCCCAAATGAACCCAGACGTATTGGAGGATTTCAAGGCGCAAGCGGAAAAAGAAATTCAAATAAAACTAGATATCTAAACCGAGCAGATGTCATGATAATTCGATTCGTTGTATCGAATGGACGGCATGTAGACTGTGCGAAGGGCGAGTTTGGCTCGAAGAAACAACGTAGACTATATTTTACCAATGAATGATAAAGTTTCTGAGAACAAGCCGAGTCCCTGAGCATTGTCGTGATGACGGCCACCGAGCCATAAACTAAATCATCATGACATCCAGCGAGCCATAACCTAAATTTTGCCTATAATAATCCCGAAAAATATTAGGAATTTATTGAAAATTTTCCTATGTTTTTCGGTTTTTTTATGTTATAGTTTATTTTGAGCGCAAATGGGTCGGTTCCCATTTTGCGGCCAAAAGTATGTAACATTTTTTTAAATATATATGGAGGTTTTCAACATGAGTACTGTTTCTACAAGTGCAGCGAGATCAAGAATCGATGCATTGCTTGATCCAAACAGTTTCGTTGAAATCGGCGGTCTTGTTTCCGCAAGAGCAACCGATTTTAATCTGAAACAGATTGATACTCCGTCCGACGGTGTTATCACCGGATACGGTTGTATCAATGACAACCTGGTTTATGTATACAGCCAGGATGCTTCCGTTCTCGGAGGAACCGTGGGCGAAATGCACGCAAAGAAGATTGTCAAGTTATATGACATGGCAATGAAGATGGGTGCACCCGTTATCGGTTTAATTGATTCCGCAGGTTTAAGACTGCAGGAAGCAACCGACGCATTGAACGGTTTCGGTGAGATTTATCTGAAAGAAGCCATGGCTTCCGGCGTAATTCCTCAGATTACCGCAATCTTCGGTAACTGCGGCGGCGGACTTGCCATTCTTCCCGCAATGGCAGACTTCACTTTCATGGAAGAGAAGAATGCACATCTTTTTGTAAATTCACCCAATGCACTGGAAGGAAACAGCAAAGAAAAATGCGATACATCCAATGCAAAATTCCAGTCCGAAGAATCCGGAATCGCAGATTTCGTCGGCGAGGAAGCTGATATTCTCGGACAGATCCGTACCCTGATTTCTTTCCTTCCCGCAAACAATGAAGAGGAAGCGGAAGAAGTCGCTACCAACGATTCCCTGAATCGTGCCTGCAACAATATCGAAGCAGGATATCAGGATGCAGCACTTGCATTCGCGGATATTGCGGATGACAATGCATTTCTTGAGATCAAGGCAGGATACGGCAAGCAGATGGTTGTCGGATTTATCAAACTCGACGGTATGACCATCGGATGCGTAGGAAACCGTTCCGTAGTTTTCGATGCGGAAGGTAAGGAAGCTGAGAAATTCGGCGAAGAACTTTCCGTAAACGGATGCGTTAAGGCTGCAGAGTTCATTAACTTCTGCGATGCTTTCTCCATTCCGATCCTTTCCCTTACCAATGTTAAGGGATATTGCGCATGCACCTGTGCGGAGAAGAGAATTGCAAGAGCCGTTTCCAAGATGACCTTTGCTTTTGCAAACGCTTCCGTACCCAAGGTAAACGTAATTGCCAAAGAAGCTTACGGCAGCGCATATGTTTCCATGAACAGCAAGGCTATCGGATGCGATGTAACCTTCGCATGGGAAGATGCCAAGATCGGTACCATGGATGCAAAGATTGCCGCTAAGATCATGTATGACGGAGAAGCTTCCGATGTGATCGGAGACAAGGCTAAAGAGTATGCCAAACTTCAGGATTCCGCCATGAGTGCTGCAAAGAGAGGATATGTTGATTACATTATCGCTCCCGCAGACACCAGAAAGTATGTAATCGGTGCGTTTGAAATGCTTTATTCCAAGCGTGAAGACCGCCCTGCGAAGAAGCACGGTACCGTTTAAGAATAGGAGGAGCACATGAAAAGAAAATTAAGAATTCTGTGCTGCCTGCTTGCTGCGATGTTCCTTTTTGCCGGCTGTAAGAAAGAAACGACTGTTCCTGAGTATAAACAGTTTGAAGAAGACAAGGCTTTGATTGAAAACAATGTCAAAGTACTTTCCGTTTTCGTAATCGGCACGACGGACGAGAACAACAATTTTGTGGAATATATTGATTACAAAAATCAGTTAAAGGTTGATGTGAATGATATTGACGCTTCCTTACCTCTTTATTCCAGAAATGAGTGGAACCAGGTTTCGCAGCTTTTAGCACAGTTTGATTTACATTTTAAAAACCAGGAAGTATATTCCAAAGCTGTTAAGTCTTATCTGGATTCCAGAGAAGACAGCGGAAATGCCAAGAAACTGGATTTGTCCAATCTTGAGATCAACAAGAACAAAGATGGCGGTTACGATATCACCGTTCCGATTGTATGTGATGTAAAGGATATGCAGCTGGCAGTTTCCTACACAGAAGATATGAAAATCTCCAACGTTGCTTTCAATGTACAGTACACCGTTGGTGAGAACCTTAAAAAAGCAGGACTGAATACCTTACTCGGTATGGGAACCGTATTCGTAATCCTGATCCTGATTTCTTTGATCATCTCCGTCTTCGGTATTTTCCCGAAGATCGAAGCAGCAAAGAAAGCAAAAGCAGCAGCCGCAGCCAAAGCAGAAGCTCCCAAAGCGGAAGCAGTTGTTACACCGGCGCCTGTTGTGGAAGAACTCTCTGATGATCTTGAACTTGTGGCAGTTATTTCCGCCGCAATCGCAGCATACGAAGGAAGCGAAGATGCATCCGGATATGTGGTAAGAAGCATCAGAAAATCAACGAAATGGCAGAGAGCATAGTTTAGGAGGATATTTAAAATGAAGAATTATACCATTACCGTTAACGGAACCGTATATGACGTTGTAGTTGAAGAAGGCGCTGGAAGCGGAGCACCCGTAGCAGCACCTGTAAAGAAAGCAGCTCCAGTCGCTAAGGCGACGGCAGCACCTGCAGCAGCTCCCAAGAAAGCAGCAGCCGGAGCAGGCAGCATCAAGGTTGAAGCCGGTGCAGCAGGAAAGGTTGTAAGAATTGAAGCTAATGTAGGAACCGCTGTTAAGAAGGGTGATGCGGTAGTTGTTATCGAGTCCATGAAGATGGAAATCCCTGTAGTAGCTCCCGAAGACGGAACCGTAGCAAGCATTGACTGCGCAGCAGGCGATACGATCGAAGCAGGTGCATTACTTGCAACTTTGAACTAATTGATGAAGCATGCGTTCGTGAGAACGGACGATTTTAACTAGGAGGAAAACTAACAATGAGTTACGTTATCGATACGTTAGATAATCTGCTTCATCAGACAGCTTTCTTGAATCTGACCTGGGGAAACTACATCATGATCGCAGTAGCATGTGTGTTCCTTTTCCTGGCCATTAAGAAAGAGTACGAGCCCCTTTTATTGGTACCGATTGCATTCGGTATGCTGCTCGTAAATATCTATCCCGATATCATTGCTCCCTGGAGCGAGGATTCGGCGGGCGGATTACTCTATTATTTCTACATTCTGGACGAATTCGCAATTTTACCGTCCTTGATTTTCATGGGTGTAGGTGCAATGACGGACTTCGGACCCCTGATTGCAAACCCCAAGAGCTTCTTGCTCGGAGCTGCCGCACAGTTCGGTATCTATATGGCATACTTCGGAGCAATTCTGTTAAACCAGACTCCCTGGTTTGACTTTAACGATAAGGCAGCCGCTGCCATCTCCATCATCGGTGGTGCAGACGGCCCGACTTCCATTTTCCTTGCAGGAAAACTGGGTCAGACGGCTTTACTCGGACCGATCGCAGTAGCAGCATATTCCTACATGTCACTGGTTCCGATCATTCAGCCGCCTATTATGAAGGCTCTGACCACCAAGAAGGAAAGAAAGATCAAAATGGAACAGCTTCGTCCTGTATCCAAACTTGAGAAAATTCTTTTCCCGATCGTGGTTACCATCGTAGTATGTATGATCCTTCCGACTACCGCTCCTTTGATCGGTATGTTGATGCTTGGTAACTTATTCCGCGAGTCCGGTGTTGTGAAGCAGCTTACCGAAACCGCATCCAACGCACTTATGTACATCGTAGTTATCTTACTTGGTACATCCGTTGGTGCAACCACTTCCGCGGAAGCATTCTTAAACATGAATACCATCGGTATCGTTATTTTAGGTCTTGTGGCATTCTCCTTCGGTACGGCCGCCGGAATCATATTCGGTAAGATCATGTGCGTCGTCACGAAGGGTAAGGTTAACCCGCTTATCGGTTCCGCCGGAGTTTCCGCGGTGCCTATGGCGGCCAGAGTATCACAGAAGGTCGGTGCGGAATCCGATCCCACCAACTTCCTTCTGATGCATGCGATGGGACCGAACGTAGCCGGCGTTATCGGTACGGCAGTCGCCGCCGGTACATTCATGGCAATATTCGGAATTGTATAAACACAGGATTAATTCATTCCGCTCAGCACGACCATTTCCCCGTTCGGGGACGCACTCTCGGCTCGATTGCCTCGTGTAGCGGTACTAGGGTTCGAAAGAACCGAACCCAAGGACCGACACTCGTGCAAACGCCCCTCAGAGAAAACGGTCATGCTTCGCTCAATATCTAATTAGTTAAATATATTTGGAGGAAAAAGATAATGGCAGAAACAATCGAAAAAAAGCCGATTAAAATAACCGAGACCGTCCTTCGTGACGCTCATCAGTCCTTAATCGCCACCAGAATGCCGACCGAAATCATGCTTCCCATCATTGAGACCATGGACAAAGTCGGATATCATTCAGTAGAGTGCTGGGGCGGCGCAACCTTCGATGCTTCCCTTCGTTTCCTGAAAGAGGATCCGTGGGAAAGACTTCGTAAATTAAGAGACGGATTCAAGAACACGAAATTACAGATGTTATTCCGTGGCCAGAACATTTTGGGATACCGTCCTTACGCAGATGACGTTGTATATGCTTTCGTTGAGAAGTCCATTGCAAACGGTATCGACATCATCCGTATTTTTGACTGTCTGAACGACCTTCGTAACTTACAGGCTGCAGTTGATGCAACCAATAAGATCAAGGCTCAGGAAGGCAGAGGACATGCACAGGTCGCTCTTTCTTACACACTTGGTGATGCTTATACCTTGGAGTATTGGGCAAATACCGCTAAGCAGATTGAAGAGATGGGTGCTGATTCCATTTGTATTAAGGATATGGCAGGTTTGTTACTTCCTTACACCGCATCTGAGCTGATCAAGGCAATGAAGGAAAACACCAAGCTTCCCATTCAGTTACATACTCACTATACTTCCGGTGTTGCTTCCATGACCCAGTTAAAAGCTGTAGAAGCAGGTGTAGATGTTATCGACTGTGCAATTTCTCCTTTCGCACTCGGTACTTCCCAGCCCGCTACCGAAGTTATGGTTGAGACCTTCAAGGGTACTCCGTATGACTCCGGTCTGGATCAGAAGATTCTTGCCGAAATCGCAGATTACTTCCGTCCTTACAGAGAAGAGTGCTTAGCCAACGGCTTAATGAGCACCAAGGTTCTCGGTGTTAACATTAAGACTCTTCTTTATCAGGTACCCGGTGGTATGCTTTCCAACATGGTTAGCCAGTTAAAAGAGCAGCATGCGGAAGACCGCTATAATGACGTACTTGAAGAGATCCCCAGAGTTCGTAAGGACTGCGGTGAGCCTCCTTTGGTTACCCCTTCTTCACAGATTGTCGGAACCCAGGCTATCTTCAACGTACTTATGGGTGAGAGATATAAGATGGCTACCGGTGAGTTCAAAGATCTCCTTCGCGGTAACTACGGACAGACCGTTAAGCCCATGGATCAGGCAGTTATCGACAAGGTAATCCCCGGAGAGCCTCGTTCTACCGCAAGATCCGCGGAAGCTACCGGACATACCGAGCCCGAGCTTGATAAGATCGAAGCAGAAATGAAAGAGTGGAAACAGCAGGACGAAGATGTATTGTCCTATGCATTATTCCCTCAGGTTGCTACCGAATTCTTCAAATATCGTATGGCACAGCAGGAAAAGATTGATTTGACCGCAGCCGATACGAAGAACGGTGCATATCCTGTTTAACTAAGAGTACTATATTGGAGAGGGATTCTCCAATTAGAACGAAGAACCCCTGTATTTTGCAGGGGTTCTTGCGTTTTTAACAAAGGTTTTGGATAGATTAACTCGGAGTAAAGTAAAATGAAATCGTTTGCGTTCCGTAAAGAACAAGGAATTTCCATTAGAAAACTGGATATTATATTTGTGGTGATCGCGGTTTTGTCTTCGGCGGTTTTGTTCGTTGCCATGAACCGTACAACCTCCCTTCATAACAAATCGACGAAACTCACCCGTGAGGTGATCGAAGCGCAGAAAAGTGCGGATACCCTGATGGAAGCATCGGATTATCTGACCGAGGAAATGCGTAAATTCGTTGTAACCGGTGAACGCAGGTATTTAAACAATTATTTTGAAGAAGCAATCAACAGACGCAGAAGAGAAAACTCTCTGGAGACTCTGAAAAAGATAAATCCCAATTCCGTGGCTTACAACAATCTCGAAAATGCCATGGATTTATCCGAGGAATTGATGAAGACGGAATATTATGCGGCTAAACTGGCTATACTCGCATATGGCTACAATATGGATTCCTTCCCGGAAGCCATCCGTAATCTTGAGATCCGTAAGCAGGATCTGAATATGTCGAGCACGGAACAGATGGAGATGGCGGAGGATATGCTTTTTAACGAAGAGTATTCCGATCGTAAAAGTCATATTTCCGATAATATCTCCAAGTGCCTTGCCGAGTTAAACGAAGAACTCGATACACAACAGATCGAACTGGATAACAAACTGAAGAAACAGGTTTTCCTGGAGCATTTACTGACGGTTGTTTTGATCGCGATTTTGCTCGGTGTAGTATTTTTAACCGCATATCTGATCATTATTCCTTTATCCAAAGCGGTGGATCGTATCCGCGACGAACAGGATGTTCCTCTTCGCGGAGCATATGAAGTTCGCTTCCTTGCCAAGACTTATAACCTGATGTATAACACGAATCTGGCAAGCAAGGAAAAACTCAATTATGAAGCGACACATGATAAGTTGACCGGTTTATACAACCGTCGCGGATATGATTTTCTTCTGAAAAATCTTGATATGGAGACTTCTACACTGATGATCATCGATCTGGACCGTTTCAAGAGCATTAACGATCATTTCGGACATGATGTCGGTGATAAGGTTTTGATCAAAGCTGCGGACGTGATCTTCAACAGTTTTCGAAATCAGGATTATGTATGCAGGATCGGCGGCGATGAATTTGCCGTTATCATGGTACACAGCAGTTCTGCATTAAAGGAACTGATCAAGCGCAAAGTCGAAATGATGAATGAAGCCATGTGCGAGTCCGGAAACGGTATACCGGAGGCATCGTTCAGCGTCGGTGTTGCTTTCGGAGAAAACGGTCAAAGTGTGGATGAAATCTTTAAAGCAGCGGATAATGCACTTTACGAATCCAAGAAGACCGGCAGAAGAAGCGTTAATTTCGCGGAATAATAAGGGGGATGCAGGGATGAAAATTTTATTTATCGGAGGTACGGGAACCATTTCGCAGGCGATTACGAGAAGCCTCGTGGAACGCGGTGATGAAGTAACACTTGTAAACCGCGGAAACAGAAACGGCGCATTTGCGGGAAAAGTCAATGAAATCCATGTTAGCGATGTAAACAACGAAGAAGAATTGACTTCCAAGATTAACGCATTTTTGATCTCCAAAAGCAATGCGGACGCTTTGAACGAGACCGTCGGACAGGTTCCGGCAAATGAACGTGCACCGTATTTCGATGCGGTTTGCGATTTTATCTGTTTCCACAAAGAACAGGCAGAGAGAGATTTCAGGGTGTTTCAGGGTAAAACGAAGCAGTTTTTCTTTATCTCTTCGGCATCGGCCTATCATAAACCCGTTAAGGATTATATGATCACAGAGGGAACGACGCTTGCAAATCCTTATTGGCAGTATTCGAGAGAGAAGATTGAGATTGAAGAGTATCTGCTCGAATGCTACAAAACATACGGATTCCCCGTAACCCTGATCCGCCCCAGCCATACCTATGACGAAAGAAGCATTCCTTTGGGAGTGCATGGCAAAATGGGTTCCTATCAGGTTATTGACCGTATGTTAAAAGGAAAGCCTGTCATTATTCATGGAGACGGAACCAGTCTTTGGAGAATGACGTTTAATGAGGATTTCGCAAAAGGATTTGTGGGACTGATCGGAAACTCCCATGCGATCGGAGAAGCCTTCCATATCACGAACGAAGAGACGCTGACCTGGAACCAGATCTATGAAACCATTGCCAAAGCATTGAATGTGGAATTGAAACCTTATTATGTGGCAAGCGATTTCCTGGCTTCCTGCAGCGATTATGATTTCACGGGTTCCCTGATCGGAGATAAATCGAATTCGGTTGTTTTCGACAATACCAAACTTCGCAGGGCCGTACCCGGTCTTAACATGAATATCCGTTTCGAAGACGGCATCAAACGCACGGTGGATTATGTATTAAGCCATCCGGAGTGCCAGATCCCGGATCCGGAATTTGATGCCTGGTGTGATAAAGTCATCGAGAAACTCGAAGAGGCAAAGAAGGCTATTCTTGCCGAATAACAAAGATTTTGATATAGTTTATGTATGCCGTTTCCCTGTCGTATGGCAGGGAAACGAGTTTTTTACGGACACGGATATTTACCATGCAAACGATTGTGATCGGAGGAGGCGCAGCCGGAATGATGGCTGCCGTTGCCTGTGCGGACACGGGCGATTCGGTAATCCTTCTTGAAAAGAACGAAAAACTCGGGAAAAAGGTCTTTATCACCGGCAAGGGAAGATGCAATGTGACCAATGCCTGTGACAGGGATGCGTTCTTTTCCCATGTGGTAAGTAATCCGAAATTCTTATATTCCGCTTATTCTCAATTTGACAATGAAGCCCTGATGGAGTTCATCGAAGCAAACGGAACGGCTCTTAAAGTAGAGCGGGGCAATCGTGTTTTTCCCGTAAGTGACCATTCGTATGATATTATCGATGCATTTAAACGTGCACTTTCCAAACGGAAGGTGGATGTTCGTCTGCACTGCGAAGTAAAGGATATTCTGACCGAAGAATATGTCGATCCGGAAGATAAGAAAGCGCCTTCCAAGATTATTAAGGGCGTAAAACTTTCAAGTGGAGAAATCCTTTCCGCAGACAAAGTAATCGTGGCCACGGGCGGTGTTTCTTATCCTTCGACGGGCTCAACCGGAGACGGATATGATTTTGCATCTAAGACGGGACATAAACTTGTGGCAAGCAAACCTGCGCTTGTTCCTTTTACAACGAAAGAAGAGTGGGTTACGAAATTACAGGGACTGACTTTAAAGAACGTCAAGCTGTCCCTTCATATCAACGATAAATGCGTCTATTCCGAGCAGGGTGAACTCTTATTTACGCATTTCGGGATCAGCGGACCGCTGGCTCTTACTGCGAGCAGTTATTATGCCAAGGCGGATGAAATCAAATCCGCATATGTTTATCTCGATTTGAAACCGGCTCTTTCGAACGATGAATTCGACAAGCGTCTGATCCGTGAATTCGAAAACGGAAACAGAAAGGAATTCAAGAATATTTTGGGTGAACTCTATCCGCAGAAACTTGCATCCCTGGTATGTGATATAACAGGTCTGGATCCTTATAAGCGATGCAACGAAATCTCCGGTGCCGAAAGAAAGACACTGCTGAAATTCACCAAGGAAATGAAGATCACGATCACCGGAACAAGGGATTTCAACGAAGCCATCATTACCCACGGTGGTGTATCGGTAAAGGACATCAACCCCAAAACCATGGAAAGCAAATTGGTGAGAAATCTTTATTTTGCGGGTGAAGTGCTCGATCTCGATGCCCATACGGGCGGCTTTAATCTGCAGATTGCATTCTCCACAGGATATCTGGCCGGTAAATCCGGATACGAAAGCTGATCTAATTCGTGAATAATGTGTGAAAAAGTTGATAAATTGCGCATTTGCGCTATAATGATATATGGATTAGATTTTGCCAAATCCATTGTAGTATGACTTGTATAAGAGGTGCTTATTATGGGATTTAATGTAGCTATTGACGGACCTGCCGGAGCAGGCAAAAGTACCATCGCCAAACTGGTTGCCGGAGAAATGAATTTCATTTATGTCGATACCGGAGCGATGTATCGTGCCATTGCTCTTTATCTGATCCGAAAAGGCGTCGGAATCGAAGAGACAGACCGCTTTGCGGATGAATGCCAGGGCGCTGAAGTTTCCATTCAGTATGTGGACGGAACGCAGCAGGTGATTTTAAACGGTGAAAACGTCAGCGGATGGATTCGTACCGAAGAAGTCGGAAACATGGCTTCCGCAAGCAGCGTTGATCCTGCGGTTCGTGCAAAACTTCTTGACCTTCAGAGAAATCTGGCTGCCGAGAACGATGTGGTAATGGACGGACGTGACATCGGCACGAATATTCTGCCGAATGCGGATGTAAAGGTTTATCTGACCGCTTCCGTCGAAGAAAGAGCCATGAGGCGTTTCAAAGAGCTGATGGGCAAAGGAATGGACTTAAGCCTCGAGCAGATTGAGAAAGACATCGAGGAGAGAGATTACCGCGACATGCATCGTGAGATCGCTCCCTTAAAACAGGCAGAGGATGCCGTATATATTGATTCTTCCGATATGTCAATCGACGAAGTAAAGGCCGCCATCATTAAACTGATCGAGTCCAAACGATGAAAGTCATCCTGGCCAAAACAGCCGGTTTTTGCTTCGGAGTCAAAAGAGCGGTAGATGCGGTTTACGAGCAGATAAAAAAAGGCGGCAAAATCTACACCTACGGCCCGATTATCCATAACGAAAGCGTTGTGGAGGATTTAAAGAAACAGGGTGTGGTTGTACTCGAAACCGAAGAGCAGCTGCAAAACATTACCGACGGTACCGTGATCTTACGATCACACGGAGTGAAAAAGGAAGTTTTAAATCTTTTGGAAGAACGCCATATTTCCTATGTCGATACGGCGTGTCCCTTTGTAAAAAGAATTCACAGACTCGTAGAGGAAGAGTCCGCAAAAGGCCGCAGAATCATAGTTGTGGGCAATAAAACCCACCCGGAAGTCGAGGCAATCGTAAGTTATGCCGAAGTTCCGCCGGTGGTAGTGGAAAGCGAAGAGGAAGCAAAGGCATTAAACCTTGATAAGAATGCCGAATATTTCATAGTTTCGCAAACTACATTTAATTATACGAAATTCAAAGATATAGTTGATATTTTTGAAAAAAAAGGTTATTATTATAATGTTGTGAATACTATCTGTAGCGCAACAAAAGAGCGTCAGGAGGAGGCGAAGAAAATTGCTTCCGAAGTTGATGCGATGATCGTAATAGGGGGTTCACACAGTTCAAACTCTAGAAAGCTTTATGAGATATGTTCGAAAGAGTGCGAGTTGACGTTTTTCATCCAGACATGGAATGATTTGCATTTAGAGCATTTTCCTAAATCAGTGGAACTGGTGGGTATTACGGCAGGGGCATCCACCCCAAACAATATTATTGAGGAGGTTCAAAATCATGTCAGAACAGACTTTTGAACAAATGCTGGAGGAATCATTAAAAACTATTCACACTGGAGACATTGTTGAAGGAAAGGTTATTGATGTCAAGGATGACGAATTGATTTTAAACATCGATTATAAGTCTGACGGAATTCTTCCGAAATCGGAATATTCCAACGATCCGACCATCAATCTTAAGGAAGCCGTTAAAGTCGGCGACGTTATGGAAGTAAAGATCCTTAAGGTGAATGACGGTGAAGGTCAGGTTTCCTTAACCCATAAAAGAATCGTTGCCGACAGAGGCAGCAAGAGACTGGAAGATGCATTCAACAATCAGGAAGTTCTTACCGCAAAGGTTGCACAGCTTCTTAACGGTGGTCTTTCCGTAGTCGTTGATGATGTAAGAATCTTTATTCCCGCAAGCCTTGTATCCGATGTTTACGAGAAAGATTTAAGCAAGTATGAGAACCAGGAAATCTCCTTCGTTCTGATTGAGTACAATCCGAAGAAGAGAAGATATATCGGCGATCGCAAGCAGCTTCTGATGAAAGAGAAAGAAGTTGCACAGAAGGAACTCCTTGAGAGAATCGCTGTCGGTGATGTTGTAGAAGGAACCGTTAAGAATGTTACTGATTTCGGTGCATTCGTTGATCTTGGCGGAGTTGACGGACTTCTTCATATTTCCGAGATGAGCTGGGGAAGAATCGAGCATCCCAAGAAACTCTTCAAGGTTGGCGATACCGTTAAGGTTAAGATCAAAGAAATCAATGGAAACAAGATCGCTCTTACCGCTAAGTTTGATGATGCAAATCCCTGGAAAGATGCAGCAAGCAAGTATGCAGTAGGAAATGTTGTTACCGGTAAAGTGGCAAGAATGACCGAGTTCGGTGCATTCGTTGAATTGGAGCCCGGCGTTGACGCACTGCTTCATGTATCCCAGATTTCCAAGGATCATGTAGAGAAGCCCTCCGATGTATTAAGCAAGGGTCAGGAAGTTACCGCTAAGATCGTTGATTTCAGCGAAGAAAATCAGAAGATCAGCTTATCCATCAAGGCTCTGCTTCCCGATGCGGATGAATCCGAAGAAGCAGCAGAAGTTGTTGAAGAAGCAGCTGAGGAAGTTAAGACCGAAGAATAATTCATTGTGTGAAATCAGCCCCCGGTATCGCACCGGGGGTTTTTCAATATCTAAGTCAGGGTGGACGGATCGATTCATGGATTACAGTTACGAACAATTTAAAAGAGAAATCCTTCGATTGACCGGCATTGATCTAGGGCTTTATAAAGAGCGTCAGATGAAACGCAGGATTGATTCGCTGTTGGTTTCGAAGAATTATTTGGACTATTTCCAGTATCTGATGGCCTTGAAGAAAGACCAAAATCTCCTGGATGATTTCATTGAATATACGACGATCAATGTGTCGGAGTTTTTCCGGAATCCGGAGCAGTGGAAGTTCTTAGAAGAGGATATTCTTCCGAAATTTCAGGAGAAAGAGCGGATTACAATCTGGTCGGCCGCCTGCTCCACGGGAGACGAGCCTTACTCGCTGGCAATGCTTCTGCTTAAGTATTATAACAAGTTTAAGTTTAAGATCTACGCGACGGATATTGACGAGAAAGCAATTAAAATGGCCAAGACCGGCGAATACTCTGCCAAAAGCATAGTCAATGTTCCGGAAGAGTTTAAGTCGTATTTTACATTGCAGGAAAATGGAAAATATGTGATAAGCGATGAAATCAAGAAATGTGTTACATTCCAGAAACACAATCTTTTCACCGATCCGTTTATCCGTAAAGTCGATATTCTGGTTTGCAGAAATGTACTGATCTATTTTACGGAAGAAGTGAAAGACAGGATTTTCCATCAATTCTATGAATCGCTTAACAAAGGCGGATTTTTGTTCCTTGGAAATACGGAGCAGATGATAGATTATAAGAAAATCGGATTTGGACGATATGCATCGTTCTTCTATGAGAAAAAATAGACGACAAAAATAGGGACGGGGTTTAACCCGTCCCTTTGAATTTAATTATTCCTCGGCTACAACCATATTCTGCAGAACATGTTCCGCATACTTGTTGAAGGAAGTTCTCGAAGTTTTGAATTCATCCGTTAATTCGAAGAAGTAGTCAGGATCACGGAAGCTTCTTTTAAAGAACGGAGTAAATAACGGCTCCCACTGAGGCAGATAGGAAGATTCCTTTCTGGTATAGCAGGTAGCGGCGGTTGCCTGTCTTCTGTGGTCAGGATCAACCGAAGCGGCCACGGATTTGTGTATCGCCATATCTTCTTCGGGAAGATAGTAGTAATCACGGTAATTGGAGTAGTAATACTTCATTTCCTCGTTGTAAAGAGGCACTTTCAAGACACCGTTGACCCCGTTACCGGTAAAATAGCATCCGTTTGCTCCGTAGCTTACGGATACGGGGATTTCTGATAGGAAACGAAGGCTTAATACGAGTTCCTGACGTTTCTTTCCGTTATAGTCATTGTAATAATTTGCCTGTACCTTCATGACGCGTATCGGCAGATTGAACATGTCGGAAAATCCGAGAACGGAGAGCATATCAAGCATGCCGACCAAGTCGGATTTGTTATGAAGAAGAAGGATGGCTTCCTTCTCTTTATCATGCTCGCAAACATAATCATGATAAATATTGATCAGTTCTCCGCCGGTATACGTATCTTCGCGCTTTACACCGAGGAAAGATTCAATCGTGGTCTGTTTGCAGTTTTCCAGCTTTAAGAAGTTCTTGTAAGGCTTGATTCTTTTATATAAATCAACACCCTTAAAATCATCGAATTTAAAAGGAATACCGTACATTTCGCATTTCTGTGTCAAATACGGCAGATCGAAGCGGTTTCCGTTGAAATGAACGATGAAACCGTAGTTTAAGCAATACTCGAGGAAAGCGTTCAGAACCTGAACTTCCTCATCGTAATTCTCGGCAAGCCACTGGATGGTATGCCATTCGTTTTCCTTGAAATACGCACAACCGATCAGGTAAAGATTGGAACTTTTGGCCGTAAAACCGGTGGTTTCAATATCCATGAAAAGAATATTCTCGGCTTCGTCCAGACGGTCCACGGGATAGGAGGGCTTTAAATCTCCTAAATCGTTAATGATAGTCTTCATGCTGTTTCTCCCTCATCTTAATAATTCTTCAGACGATTTGCGGGATTTGAGCTTACGCATGATGCGCCAAATCTCACGCAATATATTTTAACATAATTGCACAAGAAAATGTAGATTTTTCTTTATTGTTTTTACAAAATAATGATACCATTTCTTCCTTAAAAATAGTATTATAGACAATAGTGTGATTTTTTGTAAAAACTAAGGAGTGTTTAAGTATGGCCAGATTTACGTTTCATGGCGGAATTCACCCCTATGAAGGAAAGGAATCGTCGAAAGACAGACCGATTAAACAGTATCTTCCCAAGGGAGATCTGGTGTATCCTCTTTCCCAGCATATCGGTGCTCCGGCAAATGCCATTGTAGCCAAAGGCGACACGGTAAAAGTGGGTCAGAAAATTGCGGAAGCAAACGGATTCGTATCATCTCCGATCTATGCTTCGGTTTCCGGTACGGTGAAAGCCGTAGAGCCCAGACGTGTCATCACGGGTGACAATGTCATGAGTATTGTGATTGAGAACGACGGAAAGTATGAAGAAGTAGACTTTCCCGAGCCTAAGCCCGTTGAAGTTTTGCTGAAGGAAGACATTATCGGCATGATCAGAGAAGCCGGTATTGTCGGCATGGGCGGAGCCGGTTTCCCGACTCACGTAAAGCTTTCTCCGAAAGAGCCTGACAAGATTGATTATGTCATTGCCAACTGCTCGGAGTGCGAACCGTATCTTACGTCCGACTACCGTAAAATGATCGAGCAGCCGGAAAAGCTTGTTGAAGGTCTTGCAATCATTTTAAGACTGTTTGACAATGCGCACGGAATTCTTGCCGTAGAAGACAATAAACCCGACTGCATTAAGATCTTAAAGAAACTGACGGCCGATAACAACAGGATTTCCGTTGCGACTTTGAAGACCAAGTATCCGCAGGGTTCCGAACGTCAGCTGATCTATGCGTGCACCGGAAGAGCAATCAATTCCTCAATGCTTCCCGCCGATGCAGGCTGCGTGGTAAACAATACGGATACAATCATCGCTGTATACAATGCGGTGAAAGAAGGCCGTCCTTTGATGAAGAGAATCGTTACCGTAACAGGTGACTGCATCAAACATCCGCAGAATTTCTCCGTACCCATCGGTACAAATTATGCGGAGCTGATAGAGGAAGCAGGCGGTTTTGTGAAAGAGCCCGAGAAGATTGTTTCCGGCGGACCGATGATGGGATTTGCTATTTTCGATATCAATGTTCCATGCACCAAAACCTCGTCCGCATTGCTTTGCTTAAGCCATGACGATGTATCCTCTGCAGTGGAAACCGCTTGTATCAACTGCGGAAGATGCGTGGAAGTCTGCCCCGGAAGAGTGGTTCCGTCGAGACTTGCGGATTTCGCCCAGCATAAAGACAAAGAAGCGTTTGAAGCCAATAACGGAATGGAATGCTGTGAATGCGGATGTTGTTCTTACATCTGTCCCGCAAAGAGACAGCTGACCCAGTCCATTAAATCCATGCGAAGAATGATTCTCGCAGACAGAAAGAAAAAGTAGGAGGGCATTATGAAGGAGTATATGGAAGTATCATCCAATCCGCACGTGCGCTCCAGGGTGACAACATCCCAGATCATGTTTGCAGTGGTCATTGCATTACTTCCCGCAACGATTTACGGTATTATTCGTTTCGGATGGTATGCCGCACTTTTGGTATTGGTAACCGTGGGAACCGCTGTTCTTACGGAGCATTTATTCTGTAAAATTATGAAGAAGCCGTCTACGATCAAAGACGGCAGTGCAATCGTAACCGGTCTGCTTTTGGCATTGAACCTGCCTCCGCATCTTCCGGTTTACATTGCGATTTTAGGTGCTGTATTTGCAATCGTAGTCGTTAAATTATTGTTCGGCGGTCTTGGTCAGAACTTTATGAACCCGGCCCTCGGAGCAAGATGTTTTCTGGTTATTTCTTTTGCAAAATATATGACCAATTTCGATTGCGATACCGTGACCGGACCTACGCCTTTGGCAATTTTAAAAGAGGGCGGCCAGGTGAATGTCTTTGATATGGTGATCGGCCGTACCGGAGGTACCATCGGTGAGACTTCGGTCATTGCCATTGTTCTCGGTGCATGCTTCTTAATTGCACTTGGCGTAATTGATTTAAGAATTCCGGGAACCTACCTGGTTTCCTTTGCGATTTTCGTTGCAATTTTCTGTCCGACAGGTTTGATCGCATATATTACACATGACAGCAATGTATTTATTGACTGGCAGTATTTCTGCGGTCAGCTTTCCGGTGGTGGTCTGATGCTCGGTGCGTTCTTTATGGCCACGGATTATACGACACGCCCGATTACCAAGAAGGGTCAGTACCTGTATGGTATCTTTCTTGGTGTTTTAACCGGTCTGTTCCGTCTGTTCGGACCCGGTGCGGAAGGTGTTTCCTATGCAATTATTATCGGAAACTTACTTGTTCCCTTAATTGAGAAGATTACGATGCCTAAGGCCTTCGGGAAGGGAGGGGAGAAAGCATGAAAGGAATAATGAAAGATACCCTGATCATCTTCCTCATCACCCTCGTAGCCGGCGGAATTTTGGGATTCGTATATGAACTTACCAAATCCCCGATCGAAGTGCAGAAACTTCAGAAACAGGCAAATGCCTGCGCGGAGGTTTTCAAAGAGGCTGATGCCAACGGAGAATTAAAGGAAGTGGAAAGCTTAACCTTTGAGCAGGTCGAAGTAAATGAAGATGTTCTTGCACAGATCACTGCAGGTTCCGACATTAAAGCTACCGTAAACGAAGTATATGAAGCAAAAACGCAGTCCGGAACCTTATACGGAAACGTCATTTCCGTAACGACAAAGGAAGGTTACGGCGGAGACATCCGTTTCTACATGGGTGTTACCACCGACGGTAAGTTAAAAGGTATTTCCATTCTGGAAATTCATGAGACTCCCGGACTTGGTATGAGAGCTTCCGAAGTTCTGGTTCCCCAGTTCAGAAATGTTGACGGGCCTGAATTTACCGTGACCAAGAGCGGTAAAACAAGTGATTCGCAGATCGATGCCATTACATCCGCAACAATCACTTCAAAGGCTGTGACCAGAGGAGTAAACTTCGGAATGCGTTATGCAAATGCTTTGGCGGAAGGAGGAGAAAACTGATGAAAACCTGTTTGGAAAGACTGTATAACGGTTTAATTAAAGAAAATCCGACTTTCGTTCTGACACTTGGTATGTGTCCTACACTTGCGGTTACAACTTCCGCGATCAACGGTCTCGGTATGGGACTTTCCACGCTTGTGGTTTTGGCTTTATCCAACCTGCTTATTTCGGCACTCAGAAAAGTCATTCCCGATAAGGTCAGAATCCCTGCTTATATCGTAATTGTTGCTTCCCTGGTTACCGTTGTGGGACTGCTTATGGAAGCTTATGTACCGGGATTATATGCATCCCTCGGTATTTACATTGACTTAATCGTTGTTAACTGTATTATCCTCGGCCGTGCGGAATCCTACGCATCCAAGAATAAGATGATGCCGTCACTTTTCGACGGTATCGGAATGGGCCTTGGCTTTACCGTAGCGCTTACTCTGATCGGTATGGTCAGAGAGTTCTTCGGAAATGCATCCATTTTCGGTTTTACCGGTCCGGATGTATACGGAACGACCATTCCCGTATTACTTGTGGAGCTTACCAATAAAGTATTCAATCCCGATTCCGCATCCAATTTCGTGCAGGGATTAAACCATTTCTTCACCGGAGAGTTTTCTTCTTACTCACCGATCGGTATCCTGATCATGGCGCCCGGTGCATTCTTTGTACTTGCCATTCTTACGGCAATTCAGAATGTCATTAAGGCGAAGGGTGAAGCAAAGGGTAAGGATATGAGCAAGATTCAGTCAGGTTGCAGCCATGATTGCATGTCCTGTGGTGATACCGGCTGTGCAAAGAGACTTATCGAGCCTGAGAAGGTAAGTAAAAAAGTCGAGACCGAAGTTGAAGCGGTTTCGGAAGAAATTACCGGAAAGGAGGAAAACTAAATGAACGGATCTTATGTTTTGAATTTAGTTGTTATTGCGATTACTTCCTCCCTGGTAAGTAACGTTGTCTTAAGCCAGTTCCTCGGCCTTTGTCCTTTCCTTGGTGTAAGTAAGAAGGTTAAAACGGCTGCCGGAATGGGTGGTGCGGTTATTTTCGTCATTACCTTGTCAAGCCTTGTTGCGGGTGTGATCTACAAGTTTATTTTAACGCCGCTTCATGTAACGTACCTTAAGACGATCGTGTTCATTCTGATCATTGCGGCGCTGGTTCAGTTCGTCGAACTGTTCTTAAAGAAATTCGTAAAACCTCTGTATGAAGCTCTTGGTGTATATCTTCCTTTGATCACCACTAACTGCGCCGTACTCGGTGTTGCGATTAACAACGTAAATTACGGCTATGATATTTTAACCGGCGTAATCAACGGTTTTGCAACCGCTGCCGGATTTGCCGTAGCCATTATCATCTTAGCCGGAATCCGTGAGAAGATGGAATATAACGATATTCCGAAGCCTTTCAGGGGAATGCCGATCGTACTCGTTACGGCAGGCCTTATGGCAATTGCGTTCTGCGGATTTGCGGGTCTGATTTAGGAGGAAGAAAGATGAATGTTACAGGAATAATCATTGCCGTTGCCATTGTGGCAGCCATCGGTTTATTCATCGGAATCTTCCTTGGTGTTGCGGCAAATGTATTTAAAGTAGAAGTGGATGAAAGAGAAGAGAAAGTTCTTGCTGTTTTACCCGGCAATAACTGCGGTGGATGCGGATATCCCGGATGTTCCGGTTGCGCGGCTGCCATTGTAAAAGGAGAAGCGCCCGTAAGTGCATGCCCCGTCGGCGGAGATCCCGTTGCTGCCAAAGTCGGTGAAATCATGGGCGTTAAGGCCGAGAAAGCCAAACGAATGGTAGCATTCGTAAAATGCCAGGGTGACTGTGAGAAAACGCATGATGATTATCATTACACCGGTCAGAAGGATTGCCAGATGATGGCTTTTGTTCCGAATCAGGGACCGAAGAGCTGTAATTCCGGATGCGACGGATACGGCAGCTGCGTTAAAGTTTGTCCGTTCGATGCGATTCATGTGGTAAACGGTGTGGCACTGGTCGATAAAGAGAAGTGTAAAGCCTGTGGTAAATGTATCGCGACTTGCCCGAGAAACTTAATCGAGCTGATTCCTTATGATGCACCTTTTGCCGTTGCCTGCTCGTCCAAGTCCAAAGGACCTCAGGCCATGAAAGAATGTAAAGTCAGCTGTATCGCCTGTGGAATGTGTGCAAAGAACTGTCCTGCACAAGCAATTACCGTTGAGAATATGCATGCACATATCGATCAGGAGAAATGTATCGGCTGCGGTACCTGCAAAGAGAAGTGCAAGAGAAATTCCATTGTGGATCTGATGAAGTAAAGACTATTGCTGAATAATGTTGTAAAGGGAGAGCGGAAGCTCTCCTTTTCTTATGTCATAGGATTTTCATGGAGTATATCAATTTTCCGCCTGTCGAGCTGTTCAAGAATGAAAACTCCAATTACTATAAACAAATTGTTAATAGATTTAAAAAAAAATGTAATTCTTAATGACAAATAAAGATACACATGTTATGTTTTAATTAAGATACTTATAAACTTTAAACAGGTGTAACAACGAAGTCGTTATTACAAGAAACACTTTTGTGTTTCTGAAATTTAAAGGAGGGAATTCTATGAGTAAAATGAAACATTTAATTGGAATTATGACCGGAATCGCATTGGCGGGTGTTTTGGTAATGTTTCCCGCATTTAATTCGAGGGCTGCAGAAGGGGTTGAAATTAATGAGACAAATTTTCCGGCTGTCGGTTTTCGCAATTATATCTCCAATAATTTTGATAAAAATAAGGATGGTATTCTTAGCAATGAAGAGAGGGAGGCGGTTAAAAGTATTTCATATTACAAAATGCCGGGCACTGGGACATTAGCAGGAATTGAATTCTTTCCCAATCTGATATATTTGTCATGTTCTTGCAATGATTTGACCTCGTTGGATGTAAGTAAGAATACGAAATTAGAAAGTCTGTATTGTTTTGGGAACAGCATTCCGTATCTTGATCTTTCCAATAATCCGAATCTTAATTTGTTGGATTTGCCGCAGGCAGGGTTTGATATCATTCATCTTGGTGGTTTAGAGAATTTGGCTGATTTTGATATGGATAGATATTATACCTATACCTGGGGTAACCCTAAAGGTGAACCGGTCAGCTGCAGATGTTATTATGGGGATAAATATAAATTGTATATTGATGAGAAAATGTCCTTTGACTTCGAATATTTTAATCCGGGAACAGAAGTAACAGAAACAGAAAATGGCGACTGGCTGGAGCCTCTCCGTACACAGCTTCGTATCGCAGCAGATCCTGAATTTGGTGCAAATGTAAATAATACCGCTGATTACACCGGTGATTTTGCACTTCCTGCTGAAATAATGCAGTACATTAAGGATAATCCTCAGGTTACTTTGAACTACAGTTTCTATGTGGATGATGTATTAAGAACCGTAACAATTACCGGAAAGAATGTTGTTGTAGAAGAAGGAGTTCTGTATTACGGATTCAATTATCTGTTAAACCATTACGGTGACGGAAGCGTAATAACCGGACCTACCGGAATCTATACCATCGTAAAGGGTGATACTTTAACGTCGATTGCAAAGAAATTTGGTACAACAATCGAAGCACTTGCTACAAAGAACGGTATCAAGAATGTTGATTTAATCTATGCAGGCGCAAAGATCGCTTACTAAGTAAAACTAAAGATCGAAACTTTTACATCAAAGGGAGAGTGAAAACTCTCCCTTTTGCTTGCAAACAAAAAAGTATATGTATATACTTATGTATATACAATTGTGGTTTGGAGGTGAGATTATGGATAGTGCAAAAGTTTTTACAAACGGAGGATCTCAGGCAGTTCGTCTTCCCAAAAGCTGCAGAGTGGATTCGTCGGAAATGTATGTTAATAAAATCGGAAATATGGTGATTCTTACTCCGAAAGATAATTCCTGGGAACGCCTTTTTAAGAGCTTTGAACTGTTTACAGAGGATTTTATGAAAGAAAACATTGAAGAATTACCTGTACAGGAGAGGGATTTCCAATGATAAAGTATATGCTGGATACGAATATAATTGCATATTTACGTAATAATAAGCCGGAAGAAGTAAGGAAGAGGTTTTTAAAACTGAAACCCGGAGAGATCTGCATATCATCAATTACATACGCGGAACTGTTTTATGGAATTTGTAACAGTTCGAAACCGGAAGTGAATCGATTTGCACTTTTGAATTTTCTTTCGGCTATTGAAATTCTTCCGTTTGACGATTTGGCTGCGGAAGAGTATGGAAGAATTCGATTTGATCTAAAACAAAAAGGCAATCTCATCGGCGCCAACGATTTGCTCATTGCAGCTCATGCCAAGAGCCGCAATATTGTGCTTGTTACCAATAATACCAAAGAATTTGAAAGAGTTCAGGGCCTTAGACTTGAAAACTGGGTTGCATAGGTTTGTAGGTCTCCATTTTTCTCACTTTTTGATGCAAAGTGAGTGAATACTTAGTTAATGAACTGCCTGTAAACTATTTTGAATTTTCTGTAAAGTGTATTGAAATGAGAAAAAAACATAAGTTAAAATAATTTTGTAAGTTGTGTATATGATTTTTAAACGGTATACACAAGGGCTATTCATTAATTTGGGAATAAGGAGGTATGCTTATGAAGAAGATGAAAAAACTCATCGCCACTCTTGTCGGCGGATTAATGATGGCAATGCCGATTCTTGCCACGCCGTTGTTTTCACAGGCGAAGACCGTGAAAGGCGATTTTGGTAATTGGACTTATTATGATTATGCTACAGATAGTACCTCGGACTCCGGTATTCCTGTTTCTGTTACCGTAAACACATCTGATGAGGATTTTGAATTTTGGGATTATTTTTATTATGATTATTGGGATGAGGATGTTTGGGCAGCCGCTTATCCCGATGCGGATCCTGAAGAACTTGCCTATTATAAAGGACATTGGTCATGCGAATTTTGCATCGTTGCATATGATTATTTCGAAGTGGGGGATACGGTTGTTGTTCAGCTTCCGTTTAGCGGATCTTTAACTGAGTATGACTTGGATGATTCGGAATATTGGAATGTCGCTTTTTCTTCCAATTCCATTACCTTTACATGTGTAGAATCTTGTGATGAAATCGATATGTGGGTAATGTATTCGAAAGGTTCGGCAGAAGAAGACCAGTTCTGGTTCATCCCTATGAAGACACAACTTAATATTGCAGCTGAAATCGCATCTACATCAGGCAAAGAAGCTGTTGCAGAAGTATCTGGTAATTTCGCTCTTTCCTATGAAATCATGAAGTGGCTTGAGGATCATCCGAATGTAACCTTAAAGTACAATCTTACCTACAAAGAGAAGGATTACAATATCGTGATCAAAGGCGGACAGAAACTTGCCAATCCTGAGATTCCCTGGTACGGTCCGGAATATCTGATCGGAAAGTTTGCCAAGTAAAACATTTGAATAATGCGTTTTATGGAGCCCGGTTAACGCCGGGCTCTTTTTTGATGCAAAGTGAGTGCACACTTAGTTAATGAACTGATTGTAAACTATTTTGAACAATCTGTTAAAGGCCTTGTTTAGAGTGTTTTCATCTTTTAAAATCATAGTATAAGTTGTACTAATAGATAATTGGTAACACGTGGAATTTGATCGGTATTGAAAGGAGATTGCCTATGAAGAAATTTTTGAAGAAGATGACTGCATGGATCGCCGGAACCGTGCTCGCAACAATGCCTGTGTTGGCTTCTGCGCTCGTAGTACATGCCTACGAAATACTACCCATGAATCAAAACTGGACAACATATCAAGTTGATTTTGAAAATGAAAGAATTGATATGGTTGAAACCACCAAACCGGTTACTTACAATTTTTCTTCATCGATTGAGAATCAGAAAATTATTGGTTTACGGGCATTTTATGTGGATTTTGACGATGTGCTGGCTGATGCTCCGCAAGAATTTATAGATAGAGCTGCCAGTTCGGGTTATATTCATACGGGTATGATTAATTTATCTTTAGTGTTCAGTAATAGCTTCGTTGAAGGTGATACTCTTAGCATAAATTTCCCTTATCCGATCCAAATTAATGATTTTAAATATAATGGCGAAGAACAATGGAAGATAACAAATTTATCAGCAACAAGTGTTTCTTTTATCTGCACTGCAACAGGTGATTTTGAAGGATATGCAGATTGGATTGCTTTGGAATTACAGTATACTAAAAGCGCATCTGCATTAGAAGACCAGTTCTGGTTCATCCCTATGAAGACACAGCTTAACATCGCTGCTGAAATTGCATCCGCATCCGGTAAAGAAGCAGTTGCGGAAGTTTCCGGCAATTTTGCACTTTCCTATGAAATCATGAAGTGGCTTGAGGATCATCCGAATGTAACCTTAAAGTACAATCTTACCTACAAAGAGAAGGATTACAACATCGTGATCAAAGGCGGACAGAAACTTGCAAATCCTGAGATTCCCTGGTACGGTCCGGAGTATCTGATCGGAAAATTCAGCAAATAACTCATATGAAGTAAGGTCCTCCTTTCTTCTAAGTGATTCCCTTAGAGAGAGCCAATCCGGCTCTCTCTTTTGGGTTCGAAATACTTTATTTTAGGTGGTAAATATGATAGAATACCATTATGGGTTATAGGGGATAGATTATAATTTTACTTAACGGGGGTTAATCTATGAATTTAAGTCTTGACGAAAAAATGACTCTTCTTTCCGGTGACGGATTCTGGAAAACCAAATCACTCGACGGAAAAATCAAACATCTCTGGTTATCTGACGGCCCTCACGGGATTCGTAAGCAGCTTCCCGATATGGAACAGGATACCGCACTTCCTGCGATCTGTTATCCGACCGCATCTGCGCTTGCCAGCACTTTTGATCCCGGCATTGTAGGCAGAATCGGAGACGAACTCGGCAAAGAATGCAAAGAGAAAGGTGTGTCCATCCTTCTCGGACCCGGTGTGAATATGAAGCGTTCTCCGCTTTGCGGCAGAAACTTTGAATATTATTCGGAAGACCCGTATCTTGCCGGTAAAATGGCCACGTCCTTCGTGAACGGTGTTCAGCAGAATAATGTCGGCGTATCCGTTAAGCATTTTGCGGCCAATGATCAGGAAACGCACAGAATGCGTTCCAACAGTGTGATCTCAGAACGTGCCCTGCGTGAGATTTATTTAAAAGCATTTGAAATGATTGTAAAAAGTGCCAGACCGGCAACTCTTATGGCTTCTTATAACCTGATCAACGGAACCTATTCCTGCGAAAACAAATGGTTATTGACCGATGTGCTTCGGAAAGACTGGGGCTATGAAGGCTTCGTCATGTCTGACTGGGGTGCAAGTTCCAATCTGACGAAATCCGTCAAAGCGGGACTCAGCCTGGAAATGCCGGACACGCACGGTATCCATAAAGATTTCCTGAAGAAAGACATGGAGAAAGGTCTCGTTACCGAAGAGGAGATCGACCGTGTACTTAATCCGATGCTGAATATTATTGATCAGTACGGAATGACGGACGAAGAAGAGAATGCTGTTCCGAGATATTCGATGGAAGAGTTTCTTGCTTTGGATTCCACACGTCGTCGTCATCGCCTGGCATATGATGCTGCCGTTTCGGCAGGAGTTTTACTGAAAAATGAGAATAACGTTCTTCCTCTTAAGAATACCGACCGTATTCTGGTGATCGGTGACCTGGCCGTAACGACAAGATTCCAGGGCGGCGGAAGCAGCCACATCAATGCGGGAAAATATCCGAATGTATTGGATTTCATGAAGGAAGAATTTCCGAATGTTGCTTTTGCCAGAGGATACGACAGTTTCCGTTATGATTATGACGAGAACATGGAGAAAGAAGTTCTCGATCAGGTTTACGATGCGGATGTTCTTTTATTCTGCGGTGGTCTGACCGACCTTGCGGAAGGTGAAGGTTATGACAGAACAACGCTTTCCATGCCTGAGAATCAGATTCACTTATTGCAGAAACTGATCGGACTCGGACGCAAAATCGTATTCTTAAGTTTTGGCGGAGCGCCGTTTGTATTTGATTCACTTGAAAAACTCGATGGCGTTCTTCACATGTACTTAGGTGGAGAGGCTGTTGCCGAAGCAGCAGTCGCATTGCTTTGCGGTAAGGAGAATCCGAGCGGTCACCTGGCTGAAACCTGGCCGTTACATATCGAAGATACACCCGGCTACGGAAGCTTCGGATCCAGAGAATTCAATGTTCCTTACAAAGAAGGTATTTATATCGGATACCGTCATTATGTAACGAAGATGATCCCCGTACAGTTCCCGTTCGGATACGGATTATCCTATACCGAGTTTGAATTTTCCAATTTAAGTGTCGAACCGACCAAGGAAGGATTTACGGTTTGCTTTGAGATGAAGAATATCGGTAACCGTGCGGGTAAATGCGTACCGCAGCTTTATGTGCGCAATGCCAAAGGTAATTTCGAAAGAGCGGAACTCGAGCTTCGCGGTTTTGACAAGATTCTGTTATCGCCCGGAGAAACCAAAGAAATCTGCATGAAACTGGATATGGATGCTTTCTCGGTATATGATGCCGAAAATCACGCCTGGGTGGTTCCAGACGGAGAATACAGTATCTGCATCGGCAAATCGGTTGAGGAGATTGTTTTATCCGAAACCGTATTTGTAAACGGGGTAAAAGATCTGACCTTGAATGATTTCTTGCCTCCGAATACCGAGCCCGCAGGAGATAAATTCTCCGTAACATCTTCCTTCTCGGAACTTGCCGAATATTCACCCATGGCAAGGGAATTGGTGGATCAGTTTATGGCAGGGTTCAGGGAGCGATTCCCGAATAAATCCATGGATGATCCGCAGATTAAGATGATGGTGGAAACCTTTAAAGACGGAACCGCTGATTCGGCTTCGATATTTACGCCGGATAAAATTCCGTATGATCTGCTTCTTAAGATGATTGATGAAGCAAATGCCAATTATCAGAACAGATAAGATAGTATAAAGATAATAAAAGCCCCGGCCGTTTGGCCGGGGTATATTAATGCTCAAATTCGGCTTATTTTAGTCCATTACGACCGGACGGATATAATTGACATTTCCGTCCTTATCGAAGCCTAAATGACAGCAGAATGAATTCAGATAATCGAATTTCTCATCGACATCATAAGAGTCATCAAATTCGGCAATGTCGGGAAGGGAGTCGATATAGATTTCTTTATTGTTTTCCATATCTTTGGTAAAACCGTCTAAATTCTTGATTTCCCAATCCATTAAATCATCGCTTGCCAGAGTTTCGAAAAGGCAGTCTTTGGAAATCTCTGCAGAGTAGTAATTGGGTGAGTATTCGATCGGCATTTCGGGTCCTGAAATGATCGCAAGCTGATAGATACACTGCGTCGGGTTTACACCGGGAGTTCCGACGAATTTAACGAATGCATAAACCGTCTGAGGAATTTCGTCGGAATCAACTTCCGTAATCAGACCCTTGGTTCCGCCGGGTGCATACATGTCTTTGAGAAGCACGGGCGTATCGGAACCTTCGTCAAGGAAATAATAATGCAGATTCAATAAAGTATAAGCATATCTCCAGCCGACATCTTCGAACGGATAGCGTAAGGAATCGGCGAGCACGAAGAATGTGCCGTTTTCAAGGTTTTCACATTCCCATACGGAGGATACGAATGCCTCTCCCTTGGGTGTTTCGAATTTGGCAAAGGGTGCGGCTTTTTCTTCTTTGCGATATTGGGGATCAACGGTTCCTTCACGGAATTCTTTCTGCGCCTGGGGCGCTTTGGCGACACCGACCGCCACATTTACGGTGATGTCCGTACTTCCGGAGTAGAACATTCCCGTACCTTCGTAATGATTCAGAGTAAAGGTCAGAACGGGTTCTTCGGAAGAATTGTCGATTGTGTATTCTCCCTCATAAACACCGTAGGTATAATCCTGATCGTCCAAAGAATAGGTTGCAAGGTCATGCTCGTCACCGACGATGGAGTAGCACACAACGGTGTAATAATCGGAGTCGTTACGGATAAAATACGTATGGGAATCATCCAGTCCGATAAACTGATAATTATAAGCAATGGAACTGTCCAGGGAAACGGTATAAACGGGTTTGGACAAATCGCTTACATCGTATAAGAAATAGTTGTATTCCTCGAATTCGTAATTGGAAGCGTCAACCATAAAGAATTTGCCGTCAGCCGAGAAGTCCTTGATCTCACCGTTGCAGATGACGTTATAATCTCCGTCTTTTAGGGAACGGGAGTATACGAAGGATCCGCCGGATTCTTTCTTTTCCTGGGAATACAGCATATCATCCACAACATAGAATTTGCCGTATCCTTTGTCCTCCATAAATTCCCCTGCTTCTTTGCCGGAGAAATCATAAGCATACAAAGAATTGTTGGTATACGGATAGTTGTAATCGGAATAATTGCATCCGAGAGCGGTCGGATCTAAGGAAGCTGCGCCGTATACACGGAAGATCAGCCGGTCGTTATAGATTGCTGCGACACCTTTTTGTACGGAAGGCTGATCGATTTCCACAGTTGGAACGGTTTCGGTCGTCGATACGGAAACAGGTTCCGAATTGACCATTCCGTCACCGTCAAGAACGAGCTTCTTACAACCGCTGAATGCGAAGAGAAGAAGTGATAAAAGTGTAACCCCCACAATAACATGTTTTGCTTTTTTCATAAACGAATCCCCTTATGCCTCTTTCTTTTTACGTTCTTTTACCATAAGCAGACAGATAATCATGGCAACCGCATACAAAGCACCTGCGGTAATAATCAGGATATTGTAATTTCCTTCGGATCTGGCTTCGCTTGTGGTGTTATTTAAGATCAGTAACGATAAATTGTTTCCGGTAAGTCCTGCAATCGCCCAGGCGGAAAGTGCAAGGCCATGGATTTTGGAAATGTTATCCATACCGAATCTCGAATCGAGAAGGGCGGGAAGAGTGGAGAAACCGCCGCCGTATCCCAAGTTGATGATCATCAAAAGAGGAATGATCAGGAAACTTACGGATGATAATCCGAATGTCAAAAGGCAGATAAAGATGCAGGATGAGAAAATGATCAGATAAATGGTTGCTCTGTCTTTTAATTTATCGGAAATGGTGGAGTAGCCGATACGTCCGAGTGCATTACAGATTGCGGTAACGGAAGGAACAACGGCTACTATGGTTGCAAGGACTGCAAGCCCGGCAAATTTATTCTCCAAAAGCTGTTTCTCGTAAGAAATCAGCATCAGTCCGCAATGGATATTGATGTAGAAAATCAACCAGATACCGATGAACATCGGTTTCTTAAACATGGAAACCGCCTTGAAACTGTCGTTGGTGGCTTTGCTTTCCACCCAGTCGGCGGGTTTCTTAAGAAGAAGGTGTCCGGCGAACATCATAATGAAATAAACTCCGGCAAGAATTAAGAACATACCGGTGATTCCAAGCTTCGGATTGTTCTGTAAGAATTCCATGATCGGAGTTGCAATGGCTTTGGCAAGACCGAATCCCATGATGGAAATACCGGTTGCAAGACCTTTATTGTCTTTAAACCAAAGCATCAGGGTTTTAACCGGAGTCAGATAACCGATTCCGAGACCGATTCCCATGATGCATCCATAGAATAAATAGATTAAGACAAGTGCCAGGGGACCCGTACAGAATTTAATCGTAAGTCCGGTTCCCACCATACCTGTGGTAAAGCAGATACAAGAGATCAGGGAAGATTTGTGAATGTTTAATTCAACTACTTTACCTGCAAAAGCGGCGCTCATTCCGAGGAAGAAGATTGCCAGTGAAAAAGCCCAGCCGACAGCACCCTTGCTCATTCCGATCTGTTCCGCAATCGTTACTTTGAAGGTACTCCAGCAGTATACCGTACCGATGGAGCAGTGGATTAAAAGTGCGGGGATCGCAGCTCTGACCCACCTGTTGTCATACCATTTCTTTGCTTGTGTCTGTTCGCTCATGTCAAAATCCATCCTTTTTGGTTCACATAATATACTATATGTAGCGTTTTTGTAACACACCCCAAACAAGATATAGAATACTATGGATTTAAAGTAAAGTAAATAGGAAATGAATCGTTAATATTTTAACTTTTATTGATTCTTAAAACCGGAAGAAGTGGTCACAACATTGCCTTCTTCTACAAACATGGCAGAGGCATTATCGGTTGCATCAATAAGGATGAGTCCTTCCTCTTTGCCAAGCAGCAGAAGTGTGGTGGAAAGTGCATCGGCTTTCGTAGAATCCTCGCATATGACGGAAACCTGGGTCAGGGAATTTTCCACGGGATAGCCTGTATGCGGGTTTAAGATATGATGATAGAATTTATCGCCATCGGTAAAACAGCGTTCGTAAATTCCGGAAGTAACAAGCGATGTGTCGCTTGCGGATACGGAATCCATATATTCGCCCTCTGTTCCGAAAGGCTTGCGGATACCGATTTCGAAAGAACTGCCGTCCGGTTTGGAACCGATCAGATTGATATTTCCACCCAGATTGATGATGGCGGATTTCACTCCTTTGGAAACAAGAAATTCCTTGACTTTATCCGCAATATATCCCTTTGCAATGAATCCGAGATCAATTGCAGCTTCGGGATCCGATATGGAAACGCAATTATCTTCGACAACCACATTCCGGTAATCAACATGGGAAAGAAGTCTCTGAATTTCCTCATCGGAAGGTGCTTCTTTTTCGCGTTCCCCGTTCGTGAAATTCCATAAGTCCATTAAAGGCGCAATCGTAATGTCCACCATCCCGTCCGTCAGTCTGCAATAGGAGAGCGCTTCTTCAATGAGCACAGCGGTTTCGGCCGAGACTTCCGTACAGTCTCCCTCGGCATGGTTGATATTATAAATATCGCTTCCTTCAACGGTTCGGGAGAGCATGTTTTCGTATTTTCTGCAAAGATTCTCAACTTCAGGGAAAAGTGCCGCATCACTTTCGGAATAGAATGTAATTGTGATCACCGTATTGAAAAAGAAAGCCGTTTTGGTGATTGGTTGGGCATTTGCTTTGCAGCCTGCAACAAAAAGCACCAAAAGAAGGGCGCAGGAAAGTGCGGTGAAACGGATGAATTTATGGTTTTTATTGTTTATATTCGCTGTAATCTTCATGTCCTTATCCAATGTATAAAATATCCTACTTATCTTATCATACTTCTTGGGAAAAATCTTGTTTCAATCCCTTTAATATGATAAAATATTTTAGCAAATTTACTTCCTTTGGAGGAATTTATGGAAATTAAATATCAAAGTACAAGAAATAAATCTATTGAGATGAGTGCATCCATGGCGATCGTTCAGGGTATTTCCGAAGACGGCGGTCTGTTTGTACCGAATTCTTTCCCGAAATTGGATAAAAGTCTTACCGAACTTTCCAAAATGGATTACAGGGACGTGGCTTATGAGGTAATGAAGCTGTTTTTCACGGATTTTACCGAAGAGGAATTGCGGAAATGTATTGAAAATGCGTATGATTCCAAATTCGATACCGAAGAAATTGCACCCTTATCCTACGTTAAGGATTCCTATTATCTCGAGCTTTTCCACGGAAAAACCATCGCGTTTAAGGATATGGCACTTTCGATTCTGCCTCACTTAATGACGACTTCCGCAAAGAAAAATCAGATCAACGAAGAGATTGTTATCCTGACCGCAACGAGCGGAGATACCGGTAAGGCGGCGCTTGCGGGATTCGCGGATGTCGAAGGATGCAAGATCGTGGTCTTTTATCCCAAGGGAGGCGTAAGCCGGATCCAGGAACGCCAGATGCTAACCCAGAAAGGACAAAACGTTAAGGTTGTCGGCATTCGCGGTAATTTCGACGATGCTCAGACCGGTGTGAAGAAAATTTTCGCCGATGAAGCTTTCAAGGCGGAATTAAAGAACAAAGGATATCGTTTATCGAGTGCGAACTCCATCAATATCGGTCGTCTGATCCCTCAGGTTGCATATTATGTTTTTGCATATACGAGACTTGTGAAAGAAGGCAAAATCCGCGACGGAGAACCGATTAATTTCACGGTTCCCACCGGAAACTTCGGCAATATTCTGGCTGGTTTCTACGCAATGAAGATCGGTGTTCCCGTAGGCAAGCTGATCTGTGCATCGAATGAAAACAAAGTATTGTTTGATTTCTTTGAAACCGGTGTTTACGACAGAAACAGAGATTTTATCTTAACGACATCTCCTTCGATGGATATTCTGATCAGTTCCAATTTGGAGAGACTGATCTATGAAATTGCAGGAGAGGATGACAAGAAGTGCAAGGAACTGATGGCATCCCTGTCCTCGACCGGTAAATATGAAGTGACGGAAGAGATGAAGAAAGCCTGTGCCGATTTCGTAGGCGGATATGCAACGGAAGAGGAAGTGCTCGAGCATATTCATCAGGTTTACGAAGAGACCGGATATGTCATGGATACCCATACGGCGGTTGCCAGCACGGTGTACGACAGATACCGTAAATCCACACAGGATTTAACCGTAAATGTAATCGTTTCAACGGCTTCTCCTTATAAATTTACAAGAAGCGTAATGGAAGCCATTGAAGGAAAGAAAGAAAATGAAGACGATTTTGCATTGATCGACCGGTTGAGCGAGCTTTCCGGAATTCCCGTTCCGAATGCCGTGGAAGAGATCCGAAATGCCGAAATCCTTCATCATACCGTTTGCGACAAAGAAGAGATGGAAAAGGAAGTCGCAGATTTCTTAAAATAATAAAATGTGACCCGGAGTTGTGAGTATGGACAATCAAAAACATATTCTGATCGTAGATGATGTAACCACCAATTTAAAAATGGCAGCGGATGTGCTTCAGTCCCAGTATCGTCTTTCCATGGCGAAATCGGGAATGCAGGCTTTGGAATTTTTAAAGAAAGCAAAGCCTGATTTGATTTTACTTGATATTCATATGCCCGAAATGGACGGATATGATACTCTCGAAGCGATCAAATCCAATCCCGAGACAGCATCCATTCCCGTTGTTTTCCTAACGGTGGATAATCAAAGAGAAAGCGAGATTAAAGGCCTTAAAATGGGCGCAATGGACTTTGTGCGCAAACCGTTTGAGCCTGAGATTATGCGTTCCAGAATCGAGAAGATCTTAAAAATCGAAGAATTAAGAAGAGATCTTTCCATTTCCGCAAGAAAGGATCCGCTTACGAATCTTTGGAACCGTAAATATCTGGAAGATGATTTAAACCGTTATCTGGAGAAAAATCCTCACGAGGGTGTTTTCTTAATTCTGGATATCGATTCCTTCAAGGAGATTAACGATACTTTCGGCCATATTGCGGGTGACGGCCTTTTGACCACATTTGCGCATATTTTGTCCAGTAAAGTCGGACCCAGGGACGTCTGCGCAAGAATCGGCGGAGACGAGTTTGTTGTTTTCTTAAAGGGTGAATATTCCGCGGAAGAAATCAAGGAATACTGCCAGGAACTTCTGGAAATCACTTCGACCGAACTTCGTGAGATGCTCGATGAGAAAGCGGCTGTTTCCGTATCCATCGGTGTTTCGTTCTCACCTTATGACGGTTCCGATTTCGATACATTGTTTGCCAAAGCGGACAAAGCATTATATTTCGTGAAACAGAACGGAAAGAATTCATTCCATCTGTTCAAAGAACGCGGTAATGTTAACAAAGACAATCCGGATGTGATCAATTCCAAGGCGGATATGGACCGTATTGAGCGCATGATCACGGAGAGAAATACCGAAGACGGCGCATTCCGTGTGGAATACGAAGGGTTCAAGCATATCTATCAGTTTGTTTCCCGTTCGGTCGGAAGAACGGATCAGTCCGTATATATTCTGCTTCTTACCGTGAATCACGGAGAATATATTAAAATTCCCAACGATGTATTGCAGAATGCGATGAGAGAGCTCGAACGCTCGATTGTTGTATCCATCCGTCAGGGAGACGTAACAACCAGATATTCCTCATTCCAGTACGTGGTTATGCTTCTTTGCAGCGATTATGCGGCTGCCAAAGGCGTAACGGAGCGTATCATCAATACCTGGACGGAGATTAACGAATACGACGGACTTTTCGTGGATTATATTCTGAAAAGTGCTGACGGTAAAGAGAGCAATTAATTCATGGACCTTGTTTCGAAACTGCAATCCAATCACGATTTAACCGACGCGGAATTTCTTGCGCTGCTTTCCGACGATTCTTTTGATGAGGCTCTTTGCAAAGCGGCAGACCGGGTCAGAAGAGAAGTGTATGGCGATGAAGTTTTTCTGCGCGGGCTGATCGAGTTTTCGAATTATTGTAAAAATGACTGTTTCTACTGCGGCATTCGTTGCAAAAATGCGAATGTGGAGCGGTATCGCTTAAGTACGGAAGAAATCCTTGAGTGTTGTGACACCGGCCATAAACTCGGATTCCGTACTTTTGTTTTGCAAAGCGGCGAGGACATGGCTTTTTCGGATGATAAGATCTGCGAAATCGTAAGACTGATCAAATCCAAATATCCGGATTGTGCAGTGACCTTATCCATCGGAGAGAAAGAGAAAGAAACCTATCGTGCTTTTAAACAAGCAGGCGCGGACCGCTATCTGCTTCGCCATGAAACGGCGACCGAGGAACATTATCGCAAACTCCATCCCGAGAATTTATCTTTATCGCACAGGAAACAGTGCCTGTATAATCTAAAAGAACTCGGTTTCCAGGTTGGCGCCGGATTTATGGTTGGTTCTCCCGGACAGACTTTGGAACATATTGTTGCGGATTTTCGTTTTCTGCAGGATTTAAAACCGGATATGATCGGAATCGGACCTTTTATTCCGCACAAGGATACCCCTTTCGGCAATGAGAAAGCCGGTGATTTTATCCTGACACTTCGGATATTATCGATTTTAAGACTTTTGTTTCCGTATGTGCTTTTACCTGCCACGACTGCACTCGGAACGATTCATCCGACCGGAAGGGAAGAAGGATTGAAGCATGGCGCAAATGTCATTATGCCGAATCTTTCACCGGCGAAATTCAGGGAACAGTATTCTCTTTATGACGGGAAGATCTGTACCGGAGAGGAAGCGGCGGAATGCAGAAGGTGCCTGGAGGTACGCGTTAAGAGCGCAGGTTACAGGATCGTAAACGACCGCGGCGATGTCAGAAAGTAATTATTTATGCCAAAAATTAAGGCCTTCCGAACGGAAGGCCTTTTTGTTTGACATTATTTACGTGTTTCGATGGAAGAGTACGTTTTATCTTCCATGATCGGTTTGTATGCCGGACGGATAATCTTACCGTTGTTGGCAAGTTCTTCCATACGGTGTGCGCTCCAACCGACGATTCTGGCGATTGCGAACATCGGTGTGAAAAGCTCCGCCGGAAGATTTAACATATTATAAACAAATCCGGAGTAGAAGTCGACATTGATCGAAACACCCTTGTACATTTTACGCTCGGAAGCAATGATTTCGGGAGCCAGACGTTCCACCATGGAATAGAGTGCGAATTCGTCATCGAGTCCTTTTTCATGGGAAAGTGCTTCCACATGCTGTTTTAAGATTAAAGATCTCGGGTCGGATTTCGAATAGATCGCATGGCCGACACCGTAGATCAATCCGGAATGATCGAATGCTTCTTTGTGAAGGAGTTTCTTAAGATATGCGGAAACTTCTTCCTCATCCTTCCAGTCTTTGACTTCACGTTTCATCTCATCGAACATCTGAACAACCTTAATATTGGCACCGCCGTGACGGGGACCTTTCAGGGAACCGATTGCAGCTGCAATGGCAGAGTAGGTGTCCGTAAGGGAGGAAGTAACAACATGTGTCGTAAACGTGGAGTTATTACCGCCGCCGTGCTCCATATGAAGAACCAAAGCGATATCAAGAAGCTTGGCTTCAAGCGGAGTATATTTGCTGTCGGGTCTTAACAGGTGCAGAATATTTTCCGCAGTCGACAATTCGGGTACGGGAGGGTGAATATATAAGGATTCGCCTTCGTGATAATGATTGAATGCCTGATATCCGTAGATTGCAAATTCCGGGAATAAGGAAATAAGTTGCAGACACTGTCTTAATACATTCGGAAGGGAAGTATCGTCCGCACGGTAATCATACGAATAAAGTGTCAGAACACTTCTTGCCAGGGTATTCATCATATCGGTACTCGGAGCCTTCATGATGATATCGCGGACAAAAGAAGTGGGCAGAGAACGGTATTCGCCCAGAATTGCCTTGAAATCGGATAATTCCTGTTCGTTCGGAAGTTTGTCGAATAACAGAAGATAAGTAACCTCTTCAAAACCGAAGCGGTTTTCGGAGGTAAAACCATTAACCAGATCTTTCACATTATATCCACGATAGAAGAGTTCGCCGTGTGTGGGAACCTGTTCTCCGTTTACAAGTTTATTTGCCCGGACATCGGAGATATGGGTAAGACCTGCCAAAACGCCCTTACCGTTTAAGTCACGAAGTCCGCGTTTTACTTCATAACGTGCAAATAATTCATTTTCGATTACGCTGGTATCTTCTACTCTTTTTGCGAGGGAAATGATTTCCGGTGTAAGAGCAGTGATATCGCCGTTGTTATTTTTGTTTAAAATCATCGCTTTCCCCTTTTTTCTATTTTATGTCAACATACAAAAGTATTTTAGCATAAAACAGGTGCTCAAACAAGAAAAAACATTGTGAATTATTTTTAACACTTTAAATAGTAAGAAAATTGAAAAACTGTTGATTTACATAAGATAATTTAGTATAATAAAAGTGCCTCGAGATGTGGCGCATCTTGTCATTTTGATCCTACATCACTTTAAACGGTACTCCAATACATTCCGTGGATGTCAGGCCTCACCCGGAAACCAGTGGAAGGCAGAAGCGGTCTTGCGGACAACCACCTAGCCATTAGCTAGGAGTCAAAATACAAGATCCATATTTCGGGCTATTTCTATGCCTGCAGCCGTAATTTGGAGACTTTTTGGGAATGGGAAGATTTTTCAGACGTATTAATCACGAACTGTATAAATTCAGTATGATGTATAAAGAACTGGAAGTGTCGGCGCATGCTGCCGCTGCTTCCTTTTATATTTTTTTATCCATCATTCCCATGATCGCGTTGGTTTTGACCATTGTTCCGTATTTCCCGGTTACGCAGGAGCAGCTTAGCAAGTTTTTATCCATTGTACTTCCCGGAACGCTGGATTCCTTTATTGATTCCGTAACATTGCAAATGACGGCACAGAATCCGTTTTACCTGATCCTTTCCGCTGTATTACTGGTTTGGTCCGCAGGAAAAGGAATGCAGTCCATTACACGCGGATTGAATGCGGTTTACGGCGTCAAAAACGAAAAACGTCCTTTTTTACTCCTTCGTTTTGAGGCTTGCGTTTATACCATACTTTTGGTAGTATTCCTTATGGTATCGGTATTGATTACTTTCGTGGCCAAATATATGCTTACCAGAATCATGCTGTATTTCAAGGTGGATTTGAATTTCTATCTGACCTTGTTGAATAACCGCTATCTGGTAGAGTGGATCGCATTTGCGCTTTTGTTTGCCACGATGTACGGTCTGGTTCCTTATCGGAAGAGATGGCCGCACACCATGTGGAGAGGAGCTTTGTTCGCCGGTGTCGGATGTACATTGTTCTCCATGGGATTCAATTATTACCTGAATCATTTTCACGGATTTTCCATGTACGGCTCCATGGCGACCATCATGATCACGATGATCTGGATTTTCATATTTATGACCTTTTTCTTTGCAGGCGCTTTGTTAAATATGTTTTCCTTCCAGCTTAAGGAGAAACGGACCAACCGCAAAGTGAAAGACCAGAATATATTTGAAAAAGAAGTATTGATTCCGGATGTGGAACGCAAAGATGCGCTTCAGAAACTGAAGAAAAAGTCCCAGAATACGGTAAGTGACAAACCGGAGGATATCAATGTTTACCAAGAAAATGCATTATAGATTTCCATTTAAGTAAAGGAGAGAAGAGAATGAGAAAAGCTAAAAAACTGATTGCCAGACTTCTTTGTGTTGTTCTTGTGATTGGCCTTATGGCACCCTTGAGCGGCTGTAAAAAGAAGGGTAAAAGAGGAGAAGGCGCCATCGCAAATCTTGCGGATGCTTCCAGTGCCAAGGATGCGACTTTTAAGAAGTCAAGTGATATTACACTGGATTATCTTCCCGATTACATTATATCGAACGGTACTGACGTAATCTATTACGTTTGCTCTTATGAGTCCTCTGATTATGAAGATCAGACCGGCGTAGATACCGAAGAAGTAACCGAAGATACATCCGAAACGGATTCCGAACCGGCAACGGAGGAGGCTCCCGCAACCGAGGAAACTTCCGAGTCTGAAGAATCTGAAGAAGACGGAGAAACGGAAGAGCCGACAGATGAGGAGAATACTCAGCTTTCGACACCCGGATACGTTTTGAAATATGCAATCGGAGACAAGGAAGGAAACATTTATAAGACCGGAAAATATATTGCCGGTAAAGGTTCCCGTTCCGCTGCTCTTGCATTTGTTGACGCTTCCAAGAACATTCGTGTTGTGGAATCTGTATTTGATACCGAAGAATCTTATGGTACGGGCGTATTCCTTTTAACCGTCAGCGCTGACGGAGCAGAGACCAATCGTGCCAAATTGGATGGTTTTGATACCATAAGCACCGATTCCGTAGCATACTTTACTGACGGCAGCGTGGCGTTGGTCGGAGACGATGCGGTCATTAAGTTTGACGCCAACGGCAAGAAAAACGGCGCTGTTGAAATCACTTCCGGTGCATACATCAACAGTATCGTTGCAAATGCTGCAGGAGATGTATATACTACCGAATACGGCGGAAGCGGACTTGTTGCAAAGAAGGTTGATTTCGTTTCCGGGCAGTTTGTCGGAAACGTAAACTTAACCGGTTACGGTATTTTATTAGCCGGCGACGGTTATGATTTTTACTTAAAGAATAATATGGCCATCTACGGATACAATTTTGCGGACGGCAAAGAAACCATGATCATGAACTTCCTGGATTCCGATATGCAGGGTTCTTTCGTAAATTCCATTTGTACAATTGATCCGAAGAATTTCCTCTTTTCCACTAATAGCATGGAAGGCTCCGAAGAAGGAGTGAGCCTCTATACAAAGGTAAATCCCGAAGATGTAAAAGAAAAGAAGATCATTGTTCTTGGCGGTCTGTATCTCGGATATAGCGATGTCAACGCAATGGTTATGAAGTTTAATAAGTCCAACGAAGAATACAGAATCCGTACGTTCGATTATTCTGTATACAATTCTTCCGAAGATCCCACTGCTGCCGAGAAACAGCTTAGAAATGATATTCTGACCAATTGCGGTCCGGATATTATTCTTACCAATGATTTATCAGACACCAATGTTTACGCTGACAAGAAAGTGTTCGCGGATCTTTATCCGATCATGCAGAAAAACGGAGTTAACAAAGACGACTTCCTTCCGAATGTTCTGGATGCAGGTTCCAAAGACGGTAAACTTTATATGTTTATCCCTAAATTTACCGTTTATTGCA
Organism: Lachnospiraceae bacterium UBA3804; assembly: GCA_002368665.1. Lineage (GTDB taxonomy): Bacteria > Bacillota > Clostridia > Lachnospirales > Lachnospiraceae > UBA3766. The sequence continues at coordinate 451,663 of DFEK01000001.1, read as the reverse complement.
TGATCACGAAGGAAGCTAATTTAAAGGGTAAGAAAGGCCTTTCCTTTAAAGATTTCGCCACATTGGAACAGCAGTATAATTGTGTCGGATCTGCAGTTCCTTATACGGTCAGAGCAGATCTTATCCAGAATGTCATGTACAATAACTCGGATGAGTTCTATGATGTTGCATCCGGAACCTGCAAATTCAATACACAGGGCTTCAAAGATCTTCTTGAGTGGGCAAAGAATTATCCTGATGATTTTGATAAGGCTTATGAGAAATTTGAGCATATTGATGAGTCCGAACTTTTCCCGAGAAATGCAATCGTTGCCGAGAACATGAATTTAAGCAGCTTCAGAGCATTTAATCGTGAAGAACTCGGTAAAGTTCATGACAGAGCCGCTCTGATCGGTTATCCTTCCATGGAAGGTGAGAAAGCCGGTGTCATCATTCCCGAAGTATCCATTGCCATTGCCAACAATACCGCACATCAAGATGCATGCTTTGAATTCCTGAAACTGTTCATGGAAGATTCCTATCAGATAGGCACCATGGAAGAAGACTCCTACACCTATAATTTCCCGTCCAAGAAGGCTGCTTTTGACCGCCTTGGGGAGATTTCCATGGAAGATCCTTTCTACTTTGAAGACGGAAAGAAAACCTATTACAAAGAGTCCGTTTACACTCCTCAGGGACAGAAAGAAATAGAACCTATTTCCCAGGAACGTTTGGATTACGTTAAGAACTTCATTTACAGCTGCAACACGTTAAGAAGCGGAAACGAATCCATTATTTCCCTGGTTAACGAGGAAGCAAGCGCTTACTTCAATAATCAGAAATCTCTGGATGATGTGGCCGGCGTTGTACAGAGCCGTGTCGAAATCTATGTAAGAGAGAACCAGTAAAATCGGTCATTGATTGACAGAAAACGGTTTTCATCATACAATAAATCCGTTAAAGGCCTTGATGACGCATAGTAGCCGGGATAGTACAGAGAGGGTAAAATTGCTGAGATTTACCCGCATCCCAATGGCGAATTTCACGTCGGAGCCGGTAATCTGAACGCAATTGCCAGTAGGTTTGCCCGTGATATACGCGTTAAGTTAATTAAGAGTATGTGATACACATAAATCAGGGTGGTACCGCGGATTATATTCGTCCCTCACGTAAGTGAGGGACGTTTTTATTTATTGCGCAGGCCGCGTAATGTATTTTTCTACCCGATTTTTATTCAATGCATGAATGGAGGAATACTTATGTTTGAACAATTGGCAGAACTGCAAAAAAGAACAGCCGAACAAATCGCGAATTCCGATACTCCGGAGAAATTAAACGAGATCAAAGTTGCACTTCTCGGTAAAAAGGGTGAATTGACTGCCATCATGAAATCCTTAAAGGATGTAGCGCCCGAAGACCGTCCGAAGATCGGTCAGATGATCAACGATGCGAGAGCACAGATTGAGAAAGCGCTTGATGAAGCTGCACAGAATATGCAGAAACTCGTTATGGAGAAAAAATTAAAAGCTGAAGTCATCGACGTTACGCTTCCTTCCAAGAAACCCGTGATCGGACATCGTCATCCGAATATGATCGCTTTGGAAGAAGTGGAGAGAATCTTTATCGGCCTCGGTTATGAAATTACCGAAGGACCTGAAATCGAGAAAGATTATTATAACTTCGAAGCTTTGAATATCCCTGCGGATCATCCTGCCAAAGACGAACAGGATACATTCTATATCAACGGAGAAATGCTTCTTCGTACACAGACTTCCTCCACGCAGATTCATGCCATGGAGAATTCCAAGCCTCCGATCCGTATTCTTGCACCCGGACGTGTATTCCGTGCGGATGAAGTGGATGCAACGCATTCCCCTTCCTTCCACCAGATCGAAGGACTGGTTGTCGACAAGGGAATCACCTTTGCCGATTTAAAGGGTACGCTCGCTGAGTTTGCTAAGGAAATGTTCGGTGAGGACACCAAAGTAAAATTCCGCCCTCATCATTTCCCGTTTACCGAGCCTTCCGCAGAAGTGGATGTTTCCTGCTTTAAATGCGGCGGAAGCGGATGCCGTTTCTGCAAAGGATCCGGTTGGATTGAGATTTTAGGATGTGGCATGGTTCATCCCAGAGTCCTCGAGAAATGCAATATTGATCCGAACGAATATACCGGTTTTGCTTTCGGTGTCGGATTGGAACGTATTGCGTTACTGAAGTATGAAATTGACGACATGCGTCTTCTTTATGAAAACGATGAGCGCTTCTTGAAACAGTTTTAATGGGAGGATTTGAAGAATGAATACAGCACTTTCATGGATTAAGGCGTATGTGCCCGAATTAAATTGTACGGATCAGGAATATACGGACGCAATGACATTGACCGGAACCAAGGTAGAAGGTTTTGAGCGTCTTGATAAGAATTTAAAAGACATTTATGTCGGTGAGATTTTATCCATCGAAAAACATCCCGATGCGGATAAACTCATTATCTGCCAGGTAAACTTAGGCGATAAGCAGTTACAAATCGTAACCGGTGCTCCGAATGTTTCCGTTGGAGACAAGGTTCCCGTTGTTATCGACGGCGGTAAAGTTGCCGGCGGACATGACGGCGGTCCGCTTCCGGAAGACGGTATTACGATCAAAAACGGTAAGCTTCGCGGCGTGGAATCCTTCGGCATGATGTGTTCCATCGAAGAACTCGGAAGCAACCGTAATTTCTATCCGGAAGCACCTGAATACGGAATTTATATTTTCCCGAAGGATACACCCGTCGGTGCGGATGCGATTGAACTTCTGGGCCTCCGCGATACGGTTTTTGAATATGAGATTACTTCAAACCGCGTGGATTGTTATTCCGTTCTGGGTATAGCAAGAGAAGCGGCTGCCACTTTTAAACTGCCGTTTGTTCCGCCCGTTCCCGAAGCAAAAGGAAATTCCGAGAATGCAGCGGATTATATTTCCGTTGAAGTAAAGGATCCCGATCTTTGCAGCAGATATTGCGCAAGAGTCGTTAAAAACATTAAGATCGGTCCTTCTCCCGAATGGATGCAAAGAAGACTGGCCAAGAGCGGTATCCGCCCGATTAACAACCTCGTTGATATTACAAACTATGTAATGGAAGAGTACGGACAGCCGATGCATGCGTTCGATTATTCCACCATTCGCGGCAAGAAAATTGTTGTAAAGCGTGCCGAAGACGGTATGAAATTTGTGACCTTAGACGGTCAGGAAAGAACGCTTGATAAAGAGGTTCTGACAATTTGTGACGGGGAAGGCCCTGTTGCTTTGGCTGGTATCATGGGCGGTGAAAACTCCATGATTACAGATGATGTTCAGACTGTTTTATTCGAGTCTGCAACCTTCCATGGTGCAAATATCCGAAAGAGTGCCAAGAGAATCGGTCTTCGTACGGATTCTTCAGGTAAATTCGAAAAAGGTCTCGATCCCAGAAACGCAGAAGATGCAATCAATCGTGCATGCCAGCTGGTTGAAGAACTCGGCTGCGGTGAGGTTGTGGGAGGAATGGTTGATGTGAAAGCTCCCTTAAAAGAGCTTCGTCAGATTCCTTTTGAGCCCGAACGGATCAATGCCATGCTCGGTACCGATATCAGCGTGGATGAAATGTTGGCGATTTTTGACCGTCTTGAATTGAAACTCGATGAAGATAAGAAGATGATTACCATTCCTTCCTTCCGTCAGGACCTGGAAGGCTTCTGCGACATTGCGGAAGAAGTTGCAAGATTCTACGGTTATGACAAGATTCCCGTAACTCTTCCCGCAGGACAGGGTATTGCAGGCGGATTGTCCTACAAACTTCGCATTGAACAGGAATGCAGAAGCGTGGCAGAGTACTGCGGATTCTCCCAGGCAATGACATATTCCTTTGAAAGTCCGAAGGTATTCGATAAATTGCTGCTTCCCGCAGATGCACCCGAGCGTCAGGCAATCACGATTTCCAATCCTTTGGGAGAGGATTTCTCCATTATGAGAACCCTGCCTTTAAACGGAATGCTGACTTCACTTTCCACGAACTTCAACAGAAGAAACAAAAATACCAGATTATATGAACTTGCCAACATCTATATTCCGAAGTCTTTACCTCTTACGGATTATCCCGACGAGAGAATGCAGTTAACCTTCGGTTTCTACGGAGAAGGCGATTTCTATTGCATGAAGGGTGCGGTTGAAACAACACTCTTCGCACTTGGTGCCAAGAAGAAAGAAGAGTATGATCCGAATTCCGGCAAACCGTTCTTACATCCCGGACGTCAGGCCAATGTAATTTATGACGGTGAAGTCATCGGTTATCTCGGTGAAGTTCATCCCATTGTTTTGGAGAATTATAATATCAAGACCAGAGTATATGTGGCTGTTCTGGATCTTCCGAAGATCCTGCCGATCACATCCTATGACAGAAAGTATGCGGGAATTGCCAAATTCCCTGCCGTAACGAGAGATATTTCCATGGTAGTTCCCAGAGAAGTTCTTGCAGGAACCATCGAGAAGATGATTTCCCAGCGCGGCGGTAAAATTCTTGAAAGCTTCGAACTCTTTGATATCTATGAAGGAGAGCAGATCGATAAGGATCACAAGTCCATGGCTTATGCGTTAACCTTCCGTGATAAGACGAAGACTTTGCAGGATGACGAAGTAAATTCCGCCATGAAGAAAATCATGAACGGACTCGAAAGCCTCGGAATCAGCTTAAGACAGTAAAATTAAGAAAAGGAGTATTCCATGAATAACAAAACGGTTTGGAACAAATATAACAAAAAACAGTTAACCGAACTTGAAGCATTTTCAACAGATTACAGAACTTTTATTTCGGAATGTAAAACCGAACGCGAATGCACCGATTATCTCGTAAATGACCTTGAAAATGCAGGATATCAGGAACTTGGCAGAGTATTAGCCGCAGGTAAAAAAGTCAAAGCCGGAGATAAACTCTATTCGGTAAACAAAAACAAAGGCATTCTGGCTTTCCGTATCGGTAAGGAACCGATGGAGAACGGAATGAATATTCTCGGTGCTCATATTGATTCCCCGCGCCTTGACGTGAAGCAGAATCCTTTATATGAGGACGGAGGACTTGCATATCTTGACACCCATTATTACGGCGGAATCAAGAAATACCAGTGGGTAACGATTCCTCTTGCCATTCACGGCGTTGTTGTAAAGAAGGACCTTACCACAACTATCGTAAATCTCGGAGAAGAAGAGGATGATCCGGTATTCTTCATTTCGGATCTTCTGATTCATCTGTCCCAGGAACAGCTTGAGAAAAAAGCTGCCAAGGTAATCGAAGGCGAAGCCTTGGATATTATCGTAGGAAGTAAGCCTGCAGCCAAAGAAAATACAAAGAATTCCGCCAAAGCGGATAAAGAGGATGCGGACGAAAAGGAAGCAGTGAAAAAGTCCGTTCTGGCACTTTTAAAAGAGTATTATGACATGGAGGAAGAAGATTTCCTCTCTGCGGAACTGGAAATCGTTCCTGCCGGAAAAGCAAGAGACTGCGGCCTGGACAGAAGCATGATCATGGGATACGGACATGATGACAGATGCTGCGCATATCCGTCCTTAAGAGCTTTGCTTGATGCACCTGTACCCGCACGTACCGCTTGCTGTATTCTGGTCGATAAAGAGGAGATCGGTTCGGTCGGAGCGACCGGTATGACCTCGTTCTTCTTTGAAAATACCGTTGCGGAGATTCTTGCATTAATGGGCAAAGACAGCGAACTTACGCTCAGAAGATGCTTATCGAATTCGAATATGCTTTCTTCCGACGTTTCAAGCGCTTTCGATCCTACATATGCGGGAAGTTTCGATAAGAAAAATGTCGCATATCTCGGAAAAGGTATGGTTCTTTGCAAATTCACGGGTTCCCGCGGTAAATCAGGCTCCAACGATGCGGACGCCGAATACATCGGAAAACTCCGTTCCGTATTCGATAAGGATAATGTATCGATCCAGCTTGCGGAACTCGGCAAAGTCGACCTCGGCGGCGGCGGAACCATCGCCTACATCCTTGCCAAATACGGCATGAACGTAATCGACTGCGGCGTAGCGGTCCTGAACATGCACGCTCCCTTCGAAGTCATCAGCAAAGCCGACATCTACGAAACCTACCGTGGATACTTATCATTCATCAAGAACATGTAAGGAATGGCTCGGCGTCCGTCATCACGACATTCTCTCAGGGACTCGGATGCAGTGGCAACTCGCCCTTCGAGAAGTCTACATGACGGCCGTTCGATTCCGTTAATCTATAATATGAGCCATAAATACTATGAATAAATCAGATTTCTACTATGATCTGCCGCAGGAATTGATTGCGCAGGATCCTTTAGAGGATCGCAGTTCATCAAGATTATTATATTTGAATAAAGAAACCGGTGCTTATGAGCATCATATCTTCAAGGAAGTTCCTTCGTTTCTAAGACCCGGAGACTGCCTGGTTTTGAATAATACCAAGGTGATTCCGGCCAGGCTTTACGGAACGAAAGAAGGCACGGGAGCGGTTGTTGAATTCCTGCTTTTGAAGCGCCTGGAAGGTGATGTTTGGGAAACATTGGTCAAACCCGGTAAGAAAGCGCGCGAGGGCATGCGTTTTTCCTTCGGAGAAGGCAAATTAAATGCCGAGATCGTTGGAATTGCGGAAGAGGGAAAACGCCTGGTGCATTTTGAATATGAGGGGATTTGGGAAGAGATTCTTGATTCTTTAGGCGAAATGCCACTTCCTCCTTATATTACGCATAAATTACAGGATAAAAACCGTTATCAGACGGTTTACGCCAAATACGAAGGCTCCGCAGCCGCACCGACGGCCGGTCTTCATTTTACACCCCAACTGCTTGATGAAATCAAAGCCATGGGCGTAGATATCGTTTTTGTCATGCTTCATGTGGGTTTGGGAACGTTCCGTCCGGTGAAGGAAGAAAATATCTTAGACCACCATATGCATTCGGAATATTATGAAGTAAGTGAAGATGCGGCGAACCGGATCAATGCCTGCAAAGAGCGCGGCGGAAGAGTAATTTGTGTCGGAACAACGTCGTGTCGAACTATTGAAAGCGCTGCGGATGAGAACGGTAAAGTTTTGCCGAAATGCGAAAACACGGAGATTTTTATTTACCCCGGATATCAATTCAAGGTACTTGACGGACTGATCACGAATTTTCATTTGCCGGAATCTACGCTCATAATGCTGGTTTCCGCACTGGCCGGAAGGGAAAATGTCCTGAAAGCGTATGAAGAAGCCGTAAAAGAGAAGTATCGTTTCTTCTCGTTCGGCGATGCAATGATTATATTGTAACTGCGTATTCCAAGAAGGGTTTTCATGAACAAAGATGCAACGAAAAAACCGATTGATGTTTTGTTTCTCGGAGGCTTGAACCTTCTTGGAATTTTGTTTGCATTGTTTTTCTTTCGCATTTATTTTATTTCCAACGATGACATTACTTTATTGTCCATCATGAACGGTTCCTATACCGGAACGCCCGATGCGCATCTGATTTATATCATGTATCCGCTCGGTTTGATTTTTAAGGGGCTTTATTCCTTATCCGGCAAGGTACCTTTCTATGAAATCTTTACGTTGATCGTCCAGTTCGGTTGTGTTTTCCTCGAAAGTTTTCTTGTGTATTATCTGTACCGCAAAAAGGTGGGAGAGAAAGGAAAGTATCTCTTTGTGCTTTTATCCCATCTGTTCTTTTATTTTCTTCACCTGCAGTTTATCGTGGAATCACAATATACCCTTACCGCGGGAATCCTTTCCGCGATAGCAATTTTCTACCTGGTCCTTTTATCCGATGTCGGGAATAAGAAGTTTGGAATTTTCGGAACAGCGGTTGTCATCGTCTGTGCCACTTTTTCTTTGTGGCTCAGGAAAGAAACGTTTCTGATGGCCCTGCCGCTTTATGCTCTTGCTTTTTTATTTTCCCTTATCAGGGACCGGAAAGAAGAGGGATACATCAGCAAATATTCCGCTGTGTTGATTATTCTCGGTGTAATTGTGTCGGTTTCGTTTTTTACCCAGAATCTTGCGTATTCATCCAAAGAATGGAAGGATTACAAGGCGTTTAACGAAGCAAGGACGGATGTTTTTGATTACCATCTGATGCCGGCTTATTCCGACAATGCTGACTTCTATGCGGATTTGGGCATGAATGCGGATGATTATACGGCCTTAATCGAATACAATTTAAATCTTGTCGACAATCTGAATACAGATTCCTTAAATGCAATGGCAACACGCCAGAAAGACCTCAATGAACAATGGAAGGCCTACTATAATGTTTTCCATAAAAGCGTTAAAGATACGTTCGCATCCGTACAGCGAAACTTAAAAAGTCTGCAGGGTATCTTTGTGTTTGTGGCTTTTTTTGCGGCCTTTATCCGTGCATTTTTCTATAAAGAGGGTAAATCAAGGGCTTTGCTTATCGCATTGTCCATTCTCGGAATCCTTTATTATTTTGCGTTTACTGCATATTTTACGTATCTCGGAAGATTACCCGAAAGAGTTTATATTTCTCTGGATTTCCAACTAATCTGTTTATTCCTCGGAGCGATGCTTTCCGGAATGGGCAAAGAGCAAAACCGCGGCGGAAAGGCAGCATGGATCGAAGTCAAAATCTTCCTCGGCATATGCGCCGTGGTGACAGGAATCATCGCTGTCGGTACAGTAAACAGAAACCAGACATATTATAAAAGACAATCCGAAGCCTTATCCTTTGTCGCCGAATGCATCGATTCTTCGAAGGATGATGTGCTTTTCGTTTCTTCCGGAGTGACGGCAACCGCGGCATATCCTTTTTTCAGCGTAATGAACTGCTCCGATGTGTCCTGCTTTAACATGGTGGACTGGGGGTATCAGAGTCCTTTAATGAAATTGAAAATGCAGAAAGCCGGAATAGAGGACATGAAAAAGACCATGACGAATGAGAATTCGACGATACTGCTGGTTGATTCGATCTCCACCGACTGGATGTTATATCTGTTAAGCGAAGAAGGAGAGAGCCTGTCAACGTCTGAAGTTAAAGAAGCCGACGGAGTCGTTGCGTTGAAAATCGTTCGTTAACTTCTTTCTTGCGTCGGCAGAATAATGCGTTTATAATAATAAAAGTATTGTTCCGGTTTGTTTCCGGGAACAACTCAAAACGTTAATCATTAATTTTATAATAAAGGAGAGAGACAATGGGATCATTTGTTGAACACATTAAGGAAAAAGCAAAACAGGGCAAGAAAACCATCCTTCTTCCCGAAACCATGGACGACAGAACCTATTATGCAGCTGAGCAGGCCATGAAAGAGGGCATTGCCGATCTGATCTTAATCGGTTCCCAGGCAGAAATCGATGAGCATGTAAAGGCTACCGGAGTTGATATTTCCGGAGCAAAGATAATCGATCCCGCTACCTGCGAGAAGTTGGAAGATTATGTACAGCTTTTATACATTACCAGAAAAGCAAAAGGCATGACTCCCGAAGAGGCAAGAGAGATTCTTCTTTCCAACACCATTACCTTCGGTATTGTTATGTTAAAAGCAGGAGATGCTGACGGACTTGTTGCCGGTGCTTGCCACTCCACGGCAGATACCCTTCGTCCTTCCCTTCAGATCTTAAAGACCAAGCAGGGATGCAAACTGGTTTCCGCATTCTTCGTAATGGACGTTCCCAACTGCGAATACGGTGCAAACGGAACCTTCATCTTTGCAGACAGCGGATTAAATCAGGATCCGACTCCCGATGAACTTGCAGCAATCGCAGATTCTTCCGCACAGAGCTTTAAACAGCTTGTCGGCGCAGATCCCATCTGTGCAATGCTTTCTCATTCCACCGTCGGAAGCGCGAGACATCCGTTGGTAGATAAAATGGTAGAGGCTACCCGCCTTGCCAAAGAGCAGTATCCGGATCTCGTTGTAGACGGAGAGTTCCAGCTTGATGCAGCAATCGTTCCTTCCGTAGCAAAATCCAAAGCTCCGAATTCCGATGTTGCAGGTAAAGCAAACGTTCTTATTTTCCCGAACCTCGATGCCGGAAACATCGCATACAAGATTGTACAGCGTCTTGCCAAAGCAGATGCTTACGGACCTATCCTTCAGGGTATTGCAAAGCCCGTTAACGATCTTTCCCGCGGATGCTCCGCAGAAGATATCGTAGGTGTTATCGCAATCACCGTAGTACAGGCTCAGGCCAACTAATTTCAATGAATTTAAGCCCTCGCATTTGCGGGGGCTTATTTTATTTATTATGTATATCGAGCGAACATCATGTAGACTTCCGGAAGGGCGAGTTGATTCTGTTTCATCCGGTACATTGAGCGGACATCATGTAGACTTCTCGAAGGGCGAGTTGATTCTGTTTCATCCGGTACATTGAGCTGATATCATGCAGATTCCTCGGATGGTCAGTTGATTCTGTTTCATCCGGTACATCGAGCGGATATCATGTAGATTTCTCGAAGGGCGAGTTGATTCTGTTTCATCCGGTACATCGAGCGGACATCATGTAGACTTCTCGAAGGGCGAGTTGATTCTGTTTCATCCGGTACATCGAGCGGATGTCATGTAGACTTCTCGAAGGGCGAGTTGCCACTGCATCCGAGTCCCTTCGAGAACGTCGTGATGACATCCTGCGAGCCATAGAAGAGTAAAAAAAATAACCCGCCGATCAGGCGGGTTGCTTTTCAAAGATAATGTATTAAGCCTCGGTACTGATGACTTCTTTTTTGTTGTAAGTACCACAAGCTTTGCAAACTCTGTGAGGAACGGTTAAAGCTCCGCACTTGCTGCATTTAACCAATGTAGGAGCAGCCATTTTCCAATTTGCTCTTCTTTTATCTCTTCTTCCCTTGGAAGATTTATTCTTAGGACAAATAGACATCTTTTCCACCTCCAATTCACAGATGATTCTAACGCATTACGTACTTATCGATTATATACAAATATATATAATTTTGTCAATCGGAAATTTGCGGAATTTGTGTTTTCCTTGATTTTTTGGCGATTTTTTAGTATATTTATTAGGAATGTGGGTCAAAGAAAGGGGCAGGTTTTCAAAGCCTGTTTTTACGGAATTAAAAGGAAAAATACATGAGCGAAATGATTAATATTGCGCTTGACGGTATGGGTGGCGATTATGCGCCTGCGGAGATGGTTAAAGGTGCCGTCAGAGCAACCAAAGAACTGAATAATGTGCATATCTGCATTCTCGGTGATGAAGAGAAAATTAAAGCGGAACTTGCAAATCTGTCTTATGATTCCGAGCGGATTGAAATCGTTCCTACCACGGAAGTGATTGAAATGGCCGAGCCTCCCGTGAATGCCATTCGTTCCAAGAAGGATTCTTCGATCGTGCGTGGTATGTATCTGGTCAGAGAAGGCAAATGTGATGCATTTGTATCCGGCGGAAGTACCGGAGCTATTCTGGTTGGCGGACAGGTTATTGTCGGAAGAAGCAAGGGTGTGGAAAGACCTCCCCTGGCACCTTTATTTCCGACATCCAAAGGATTTTCCCTTTTGGTGGATTGCGGAGCAAATGTGGATTCCAAGCCTTCACAGCTTGTTCAGTTTGCCAAAATGGGCACCATTTACATGCGCGAACTGATGGGAATCGAGAATCCTACGGTCGGTATCGTAAATATCGGAGCGGAAGAGGAAAAGGGTAACACCCTGGTGAAAGAGACCTTCCCTCTTTTAAAGGAATGCAAAGACATTAATTTTGTGGGCAGCGTCGAAGCAAGAGATATTCCGGAAGGACCGGTTGATGTCATGGTCTGCGATGCGTTTGTCGGCAATGTTATTTTAAAACTGTATGAAGGTACAGCTTCCACTTTGATGAAAATTATCAAGAAAAGTATGTTATCCTCCCTTCGCGGCAAGATCGGCGGTGCATTGGTGAAGCCTATTTTAAAGAAATCCATCGCCTCCTATTCGGCGGCAGATCAGGGCGGCGCACCCTTACTTGGATTAAAAGGTCTGGTTGTAAAGATGCACGGAAATTCCAAAGAAGTGGAATGTGCTGCAGCCATCAGACAGTGCGTCAAATTCTATGAAGCGGATATGATTAATAAGATCGCATCCAGCATTGGTAAGGCGGATTCGGAATAAATGGAACTGGAACTTTTAAAAGAAGCAATTGTAAGTGTATTGAAAGTCTATCCCGGGGAAATCAACGATGATACCACTTTCATCGGCGATCTAGGTGCGGATTCTCTGGATGTCTATCAGATTGTAATGTATCTGGAAGATGCTCTGCATATCAGTTTTGAGACGGAAGATATCAAGCAGATTTCGACCGTGAAGGAAGCGGTTGATCTCATCAAAAAGGCGGAAAAAGCAAATGGAAACGCATGAGCTCATTTCTAAAGTAGAAGAGAAAATCGGTTATCATTTTACAAATTCCGCACTTTTGACCAGCGCCCTGACACACCCGTCCTATATGAACGAGCGTAAGATCAATAAGTGGGAGCATTATCAAAGACTGGAATATCTGGGTGATGCGGTTTTGGAGCTGACGATGAGCGAGTATTTGTATTTTGAATACCCGACTTTGTCCGAGGGTGAACTTTCCAAAATGCGTGCGTCCATGGTCTGCGAACCCGCACTTGCTTTCTGCGCAAACAATCTGGAACTCGGAGAATTCATTTTACTCGGGAAAGGCGAAGATGCATCCGGTGGAAGACGTCGTGATTCGATTCTTTCCGATGTGTTTGAAGCCATTATCGGTGCGATTTATTTAGACGGCGGATTTGAAGCCGCCAAGAAGCATATCAACCGTTTTGTTATGGACGGGATCGGCGAAAGAACACTCTTTATCGACAGCAAGAGCCTTTTGCAGGAGGAGATCCAGAAAACACCGGGCAGTACGATTCGTTATGAATTGACAGGCGAATCCGGACCGGAGCATGACAAGGTTTTCACGGTTGCACTTTTGATCAATGAAGTTAAGAAAGCCGAAGCAAGCGGTCATTCGAAGAAAAATGCAGAGCAGAAGGCTGCTTATGAAGTGTTGAAAAAAATACGTCAGGAAATGAAATAAATGTATTTAAAAAGTATCGAAATTCAGGGATTTAAATCCTTTGCAAATAAGATTGTTTTTGATTTTGAACACGGTATCACCGGTATCGTGGGACCGAACGGCTCCGGTAAAAGTAATGTAGCCGATGCGGTTCGCTGGGTGCTCGGTGAACAGAGAATCAAACAGCTTCGTGGGGCATCCATGCAGGATGTCATCTTTTCGGGTACGCAGCTTCGTAAGCCCGTAGGTTCGGCTTATGTTGCAATCACTCTCGATAATTCCGATCATTCCCTTGCCATCGATTATGAGGAAGTTACGGTCGCAAGACGCCTGTATCGTTCCGGTGAAAGTGAATATCTGTTAAACGGAACGCCCTGCAGACTGAAGGACGTTAACGAACTTTTCTATGATACCGGTATCGGTAAGGAAGGTTATTCCATTATCGGACAGGGCCAGATTGATTTGATCCTTTCTTCCAAACCCGAAGACAGAAGAGAATTGTTCGATGAAGCGGCGGGTATTGTTAAGTTTAAACGCCGTAAAGTGGAAGCGTCCAAGAAACTTGAATCGGAACGCGCCAATCTGCTTCGTGTAAACGATATTCTCGCAGAACTGGAGAAACAGATCGGACCTTTGGAGAAGCAGTCCGATAAAGCCAAAGTATATTTAAAGAGAAAAGAAGAACAGAAGAAACTGGATGTCAATATCTTCCTTCTGGAGACCGAGAAATTAAGAACCGGATTGGAAGATGTTGAGAAAAAGCGCATCATCGCTCAGAACGATTTAGAATCCGCAAATCATAGAAACGAAGCACTGAAAGCGGAATATGACGCGCTGACGTTTTCCCTGGAACAGATCGATAAAGAAATCGAGGATGCCAGAGCATCCCTGGCCGGATATGACATTACCAGAGAAAAACTGGAAGGCCAGATCAAACTTCTGGAAGAGCAGATCAAGTCTGCGGACAGCAACAAGGAACATATGCAGAACCGTATTGCTTCCGTGGATGAGCAGATTCAGGCGAAAGACAAAGAACGTGCATCTTTTGATGATCAGAAGAAAGAAATTGATGATAAAGCAGGCCTGAAAGCCGAAGAAAAGAAGAAGGCACAGGATGAATTGACCGAATGCCAGAAGCAGATCGAAACCATCAATTTCAGTATTGAAAAGAGTAAAAACTTAATCATTGAACTATTAAGCGAACGGGGAAGCATCAAGGCAGGAATCGAGCGTTTAAACACCATGAGTGAACAGAAGAATATTCACTTAAGTGAGTTAAACGCCAAACTTCTCAGCGCCAAAACACAGGAAGCCGAGCAGACGGATGTGATCCGTACCCTCGAAGAAGAATTTAAATCGATCAACGAAGAAGCACAAGCCAAGAAATTCGCGCAGATCAAACTTGAAGAAGAAGCCGCTTCCATGCATGACGAGCTTGCCGCATTGGATGCCAAGCTTCGTGACAAACAGGCGCTTTATCATCAGTTAAAGTCCAAATATGAAACCATTTCCGATTTGACCTTACGCTATGAAGGATACTCCGATACCATTAAGAAGGTAATGGAGAAGAAGAAAGAGGAAAAGGGTATTTTCGGTGTTGTCGCAGACATCATCAAAGTAGAGAAAAAATACGAGATCGCCATTGAGACCGCACTCGGCGGAAATATCCAGAATATCGTTACGGATGATGAGAATACCGCCAAGAAGATGATTTCCTACTTAAAGGAAAACCGTCTCGGACGTGCGACATTCTTACCGCTTACCACGATCACCAATCCGCAGGAATTCAAAAATCCCGAATGCTTAACCGAGAAAGGCGTGATCGGAATGGCCTGCGATCTGGTAAGCCAGGATGCGAAGTATAAGAATGTTTCCAAAGCAATGCTCGGCAGGATTGTGGTTGTGGATACCGTGGATCATGCACTTGCCATTGCCAAGAAATTCGAATACGGAATCCGTATGGTAACGCTGGAAGGAGAACTTCTGGTTCCGGGTGGTGCCATTTCCGGCGGTCATTTTAAGAAAGATTCCAATCTCTTAAGCAGAAGAAGAGAGATGGAGGAATTAAAGAAGCAGGTAGAACAGAACGAAAAGGATGTCAAAGACTGCGAACAGGCAATTGTTGACTGCAAGAGCCGCAGAAACGATCTTCGTATGAAGATCGAGCGCATGAAGATTGAATATCAGGAAATCTATCTGCGCTTAAATACCGCAAGGATCCAGGTCGTTACCGCCAAAGAGAAAATGGGCGATATGTCCAAAGATTTCGAGACCGTAAAGAATGAGGTCGGCGAGATTAAAGCGGAAATTGCCGGAATCGATAAAGAAAAAGACGATGTTATCAAAAAACTCGAGGAGAATACAGAACTCGAGAAAAAGGAAAACGAAAAAGTAAGCAAAGAACAGCTTGTTCTGGAATCCCTGCGTGAAGAGGAAACCGTTAAGCAGAATGCCGCATCCGCTGTTGAAATGGATGCGCAGAAACTGATCCAGCAACAGGAATTTGCCGCACTGAATTTAAACCGTGTACTCGAAGAACTGGATGCATTAAAAGCAGAGCGCGAAGAACTGAAGGAGAATTTTGAAAACTCCGGAAAGGATATTCAGCAAAAAAGCGAGGATATCGAGGAAATCAAAAAGACGATCGAATCTTCGTACTCCACCCAGACCGAAACGCAGGGCAAGTTAAAGGATTTGATCGAAAAGAAGGAAGAATACTCCGGCAAACAGAAGGAATTCTTTACGGAACGCGATAAGATCACAAATGTATTATCCGGTCTCGACAAGGAAATTTTCCGTTTGAATTCGCAGAAGGAGAAAATGGAAGAATCCTTATCCTACCAGACTTCTTACATGTGGCAGGAATATGAGATCACGCTTCGTGATGCGACCGCAATGCGCGATGAGGAAATGACGGATCTGCCCGCGATGAAGAAACAGGTTGCTTCCGTGAAAGACGTGATCCGTAAACTCGGTGATGTCAATGTCGGTGCAATCGAAGAGTATAAGCAAGTTTCCGAGCGTTATACCTTCTTAAATGCACAGCATGATGACTTAATCGAAGCCGAGAAATCATTGGTTAAGATCATTGAAGAACTTGATGAGTCCATGAGAAAGCAGTTTAAAGAGCAGTTTGGACGTATCGCATCCGAATTTGACAAGGTATTTAAAGAGATGTTCGGCGGCGGACAGGGCTCTCTGGAACTGATGGACGATGAGGATATTCTCGAAGCAGGTATCCGTATTATCGCGCAGCCGCCCGGAAAGAAGCTTGTTAACATGATGCAGCTCTCCGGTGGTGAAAAGGCATTGACCGCAATTTCGCTTTTATTTGCCATCCAGAACTTAAAGCCTTCACCGTTCTGTCTGCTTGACGAGATTGAGGCAGCACTGGATGAGAGCAATGTGGAACGTTTTGCCAAATATCTTTGCAAGATGACCAAAGATACGCAGTTCATTGTAATCACCCACAGAAGAGGTACCATGAACCGTACCGACCGTCTGTATGGTATTACGATGCAGGAGAAGGGCGTATCTGCTTTAGTCAGCGTGGATTTGATCGACGATAAATTGGATAATTAGTTATATTAAGGAAAACGATGGAAGTTAAAACTGAAGGTAAAGAGAAAAAAGGGTTTTTCGCCAGACTCAAAGAAGGACTTACCAAGACCCGTAATAATTTTGTTTACAATGTAGAAAAGGTATTTACCGGTGCAGGTAAGATTGATGACGATTTCTATGAGGAACTTGAAGAAGTTCTGATCATGGGCGATCTGGGAGTTAAGTCCACCGAAGAGATCATTGAACGCCTGAAAGAGGATGTCATTACCGAGAGAGTTCATAATCCCGAGGACTGTAAAGCTTTGCTGATCCGCAATATTGCGAAACAGATGAATGTCGGTGAGAACGAATACCGTTTTGAAGAAGAGCAGTCCATTGTTATGGTGATCGGTGTAAACGGAGTCGGTAAAACGACTACGATCGGCAAACTTGCTTCCAAATTAAAATCAAACGGTAAAAAAGTCATTATCGCCGCAGCCGATACATTCCGTGCCGCAGCGACAGAACAGCTCGAAGAATGGGCCAGAAGAGCCGGCGTGGAAATGGTCAGCGCACACGAAGGTGCGGATCCTGCATCCGTTGTATTTGATTCTGTTGCGTCCGCCAAAGCAAAGGGCGCGGATGTCCTTTTGATCGATACTGCAGGAAGACTTCATAATAAGAAAAACCTGATGGCCGAGCTTGAAAAGATGAATCGTATTATCGACCGTGAATTTCCGAATGCGCATCGCGAAAACTTTATTGTTCTGGATGCCACAACCGGTCAGAATGCATTAAACCAGGCGAAAGAATTCGCTTCGGTTGCTCCGCTTACAGGTATTGTACTGACCAAGATGGACGGTACGGCAAAGGGCGGAATTGCAATTGCGATCCAGTCGGAACTGAATGTTCCGGTAAAATATATCGGCGTCGGTGAATCCATAGACGATTTACAGAAATTCGATCCGGATGCTTTTGTGGAAGCATTGTTCGATTCCATGGGGCACGATTCCGAAAAGGAAGAATAGTATGAAACGACTTGTTAAAATTATCATTTCGGTATTATTGACGGTTTGTCTGCTTACTTCAATTGCATGCAGACGTCACGGTGGGGTTATAGAATTACCATCCGATATTCTTTCGTCTCCATCCGAAACTTCTTCACAGACGTCCAATTATCAATTGGTTGAACGAAGCGAATTATTGTCTGAAGAAGAATATTTTCCGTTTGAGGCATCCACACCCGAAAGTCATGCATTGATCCGCGATATTATTTTAAATCACGGATATTACGGTCATGATGCGGATGAAAAGGTAAATGCTCTTTTAAATGATTTAAATGAAGAGAATGCAAGAGAAGGTGTCCTCTGGACTCGGATTGTTGAGTACTGGGATTATGCCAACGAAGAGATGCCTGTTAATATCGACAGACTTCCGGATGATCTGCCGAAAGATGATTCTCTTTGTATTATGATTCTCGGTTTTGAATTAAACGATGACGGAAGTATGCAGCCGGAATTGATCGGAAGACTGAAAGTTGCCCTAAACTGCGCCAATCAGTATCCGAATGCATATGTTGTATGCACCGGAGGAGGAACCGCAATCAATAATAAAGCGGTTACCGAAGCGGATTTAATGGGAGAATGGCTTATTCAAAACGGTTTGGATGAAAGCCGCCTGATCATAGAAAATCAGTCCCAGACGACGGCGGAAAATGCAATCTTATCGTATGGAATTTTAAGAGAGTCTTATCCGCAGGTTAAGAATGTTGCATTGATCAGTTCTTCGTACCATATTCCCTGGGGAGCGCTTCTTTTGGAAGCGGCATTTATGAAAACGGCTTCCGAGGGTCAGAGCGAGGAAATGCATGTCATTTCCAATGCATCTTATCAATGCACCAATCCGAAATATGCGGATGTACCGCGATTTGAAACAGGCGGGCTGTTGCAGCTGATCGGCGAAGAAAGTCTTGCCATGAGATATTATATGAACACACAAACCGCACCGTAAGAAAAGGGGGATTTACGATGAAGGGAAGAAAAGGTTTATTATTAGTACTGTCTTTACTGGTTCTTTGTTTTGTGATTGCAGCCTGTGCGATGAAACCGCTTGACGGAGCGCAGGGCACGTATGATTTCGTGCAGGAGAACATGTCGATCATTTCCAATACGACTTATGATTATCAGTTTATACTGGACGGCCACGGAGTCGGTGAATATATTCACAAAGGAAGCAATCATAAAGTAAAATATGAGTATGATTCCGCAACGCACTCCATAAACATTAAGGATACAATGACCGGAATCAAATATAACGGAACGCTTTCCGAAAGCGGAGAACTTCATATTTACGACGGAAATCCGAACGGTACACTGGTTTCCGAGTTCTTTTACCAGAGAAGATAAGAATAATTACAAGGTGTCAAGAGAAAATACTTGACACCTTTTTCTTTCTTTGGTAAAGTAGACGAGTATGAAAGAAATTGCCAGAAAAGCTTTATTATACGATTTTTACGGAGAACTTCTGACGGAGCACCAGAAGAAGGTGTATGAAGATGCGGTAATGAATGATTTCTCCCTATCGGAACTGGCAGAAGAATACGGTATTTCCAGGCAGGGAATCCATGATCTTTTGAAACGCTGTGATGCAACTTTGGAAGATTATGAGAATAAACTCGGATTGATCAAACGTTTCGCGGATGTCAAAGGTGTAGCGGATGAGATGAAAGAAATCCTTTCCGAATTATCCGATGCGGATACGAAAGACAAACGCCTGGAAATTTCCAAACGACTGAACGAAGAAATTAACAGAATTCGGGAAATATAGCAGATTATGGCATTTGAAAGCTTAACCGATAAATTACAGAATGTATTTAAGAAGTTAAGAGGCAAAGGACGCCTGACGGAAGAAGATGTCAAGGTAGCCTTAAAAGAAGTCAAAATGGCGCTTCTGGAAGCCGACGTTAACTTCAAGGTGGTGAAACAGTTCATTTCCACCGTTACCGAGAGAGCGGTCGGTGAAGAAGTTTTAAACGGACTGAATCCCGGTCAGATGGTCATCAAGATTGTAAACGAAGAGATGATCGCCCTGATGGGTTCCGAAACCACCGACATTGCTTACCAGCCCGGTCAGGCCATTACCGTTATTATGATGTGCGGTCTTCAGGGTGCAGGTAAAACAACGACTACGGCAAAACTGGCCGGAAAGATGTTGAAAAAGGGCAAAAGCCCCCTGCTCGTTGCCTGCGACGTATATCGTCCGGCTGCAATCGAACAGTTAAGAGTAAACGCCGAGAAGGTAAATGTTGCCTTCTTTTCCATGGGAGATTCCCATTCTCCCGTAGATATCGCCAAAGCAGCGATCGAAAATGCTTCGAAAAACGGACACAATGTCGTGATCCTCGATACCGCCGGTCGTTTGCATGTCGATGAAGACATGATGGAAGAGTTAAAGCGCATCAAGGAAAACGTCACGGTTCATCAGACGATCCTCGTTGTCGATGCCATGACCGGTCAGGATGCCGTAAATGTTGCATCATCCTTTAACGAGCAGATCGGTGTGGACGGAATCATCCTATCTAAGATGGATGGCGATGCCAGAGGCGGTGCTGCATTATCCGTTAAAGCCGTAACCGGTAAACCGATCCTATTCGTCGGTATGGGCGAGAAGCTTGCGGATCTTGAGCAGTTTTATCCGGACCGTATGGCAAACAGAATTCTCGGAATGGGTGATGTGCTGACTTTGATCGAGAAAGCACAGGAAACCCTGGATGTGGATGAAGCCAAGGAAAAAGAAATGGCTTCCCGCATGAAGAAAGGGAAATTCGATTTTAACGATTATCTCGACAGCATGAAACAGATGCGTAAGATGGGCGGCTTGTCCGCAATCCTTGGCATGATGCCCGGTATGGGAATCAACAAAGCGGATCTAGAAGGTGCTGTTGATGAGAAACAGCTTAAACACCTTGAAGCAATCGTTTTATCGATGACTCCGAAGGAGAGAAGCAATCCGAAGCTTCTGAATCCACAAAGAAAATTCAGGATTGCCAAAGGCGCAGGCGTTGAAATCGCGGAAGTAAACCGTTTCATCAAGCAGTTTGAAGGCATGCAGAAGATGATGAAACAGATGCCCGGAATGATGAAGGGCAAAAGAAGAGGGCGTTACCCCTTCATGTAAACGGTAGTTTTCCTTTGCAAATTCGAACAATGTAAGGGATACAATATACAACAATATATTTTTGGAGGACAAAAAAATGGCAGTAAAAATCAGACTTAGAAGAATGGGTTATAAGAGAAACCCGATCTACAGAATCGTTGTTGCGGATTCCAGATCTCCCAGAGACGGTAAATGTATCGATGAAATCGGTACCTACAATCCCAATACCGATCCCAGCGAGTTCAAGGTTGATGAAGAAGCAGCAAAGAAATGGCTTGCTACCGGTGCACAGCCTACTGAAACCGTAAGCAAAATCTTCAAACTTGCAGGTATCGAGAAATAATTTCATAAGATCTGCAAATTTGGAGGTGGAATCATGAAGGAACTTGTTGAAGTAATCGCGAAAGCGCTTGTGGACCATCCCGAAGAAGTAGTTGTTACCGAGATCGATGAAGGAAAAGGAAGAAAGATCGAACTTCATGTTGCTTCATCCGATATGGGTAAAGTAATCGGTAAACAGGGTCGTATTGCCAAAGCGATTCGCGCCGTTGTCAAGGCGGCATCTTCCAAAGATGATACATATGTGGATGTAGATATTGTCTAATCCTGTATTTTTGATGGAAAAATGTCTTGCGTTGTTTAAGAAAGCAGAACAAAGCAGTTTAAGCCGTAGATTACGTGACTTAAACTGCTTTCGTTTCCTTTAGAAGGAAACCTGAAATGAAACCCGGAAAGGTTTATTTGGATTGATGAACTTAAAGAAATAT
This sequence comes from Lachnospiraceae bacterium UBA3804, assembly GCA_002368665.1. Taxonomy (GTDB): domain Bacteria; phylum Bacillota; class Clostridia; order Lachnospirales; family Lachnospiraceae; genus UBA3766. The sequence continues at coordinate 430,207 of DFEK01000001.1, read as the reverse complement.
AGAAAAATCATAATCAGTATTTTACTCGCAGGTGTAATGATCCTCGGCGTATCGTTACCCTCGATGAAAACTTCCGCAACCCCTGCAGACGCCTCATCCTCAATGAGTGTGATCGCTGTAAAGGACGGAGAAGTGATCGAAAGTAAGAATGAAGATGTGTTATATGATATCGGTAATGCATCGACCCTTTTTATCTGGATTTCCCTTATGAAATTAAAGGAAGAGGGGAAACTTGAGCTTGATCAGAATGTATTGAATTACCTTCCGGAAGAGTTTTCAGAAAAAGGAAAGATCAAATACGATATCACTATTTTAAATCTGATGAATCAGACTGCGGGGTTTCAGCAGGTATATCTTGGAAGAAACCGTCTCTCCACCGAAGCTGAGAAACCTTTGAAAGACAGTCTTTTAAATACCATTCCCAAACAGGTTTATGCACCGGATGCTTTTGTTGCATATTCCGACTGGGGAAATGCACTGGCTGCACTTATCGTTGAAAATGTTTCCGGAGAAACCTATCCGGATTATGTTCATAAGAATATCCTGGATCCGCTCGGAATGAACCATACTGCGGTTGCATCGGATTATTCCGACTGTGAGGAAGTTGCCAAACAGATTATTTTAAAAGATGAACTGGTCAGTGTTTTCTATCCCGGAACATCCGCTATCAGTACGGCGAATGATTTCTCCCTTCTTCTGAATGATCTGACAGGACAGAAGAGCAAGATTTTAAGTAAGGAATCCGTTGATGAACTTTTCACGGATACTTTGAAATACAGGGATAAAGAGCATGTCCGTTTTGCACACGGACTTCATGTGTATCATGAGTACGCCGATCCGGTCTATGGATTCCAAAGCTTCAAAAATCCGGACTGCGCGGAGGTTTTGATTTCCGAAGACAGAAATTCCTATGTATTCTGCGCCATTGACGATGCAGGCCTTGAGAAGGATTTCTACGATTATCCGTATACCGTATTCGGGGAAAGAGAAAATTCTGCCGATACGACATATAAGCATACTCTTTCGGAAACGGCCGGAACATATATTAAAGCGGATACCGTTTATAAGGGTGTCGGTAGATTTACTTCGATGTTTGATACCATAAAATTGGTAAAAATCGATGATTACACGCTTGCCAAAACTCCGAATACCGCAAGACCTTTTTATACGCAGATTTCCGAGAATGCATTTAAAGACGCTAACGGTTCGGTCGGATTCTTTTATATTTCCGATGAACTGGATTCCATCCTGCAGCTCCCGGACAGAGATGTTTTGCCGTATGGATCTTTATCGGTAACGGCGAAGCTCGCCCTGCTTGTGGCTTTGTATCTCGGAATGATCTTTTCATTCTTCGTTTTGCTTATTTCTTTTATCCGATTCATTGCAAGACTGATCCGCAAAGGAGAGAAGCAGAAACGTAAATTCAGAAAATACCAGTATATCCAGTGTGCGAACAGTATTTTCCACGGAATCATATTCCATTACATGGCACTCGCTTTTATGATGGGCAGCGCATCATCCATTGCCAAGACTGCGGTATACATCAATTATATCTGTTCTCTGGTTGCGTTTATTTACATTGTATTCTTTGTCCGTAGCGGTCTGAAAGAAGACTGTGATACGAAGGAAAGAGCAACCTATTATGTGACGGCGATTTTTGCGCTGACACAAATTTTGTTCTCCGTATTCTACGGACTTGTTATGTTCAGTTAAGGAGTTTACATGGCACTTGATTATTTGGTTGTCGGTACAATTACATCCCCTCACGGAGTACACGGTGAGGTAAAAGTATATCCTTTGACGGATGACGTGACACGCTTTAAGAAATGTAAGGAACTGTATCTTAATGTAAATAACGAATACCGTCTTTTACATGTAACGGGCGTTAAATTTTCCGGTCAGTTTGTGATTCTTAAATTCGCTGAATTTCAGACCATGAACGATGTGGAAGGCCTTCGTAAGAAAGAACTTTTGGTCGACCGCGCTCATGCTGTTAAATTACAGAAGGACGAATACTTCATTGCCGATCTGATCGGTCTGAAGGTATTTGAGAAAGAACGTTTCGTCGGTACGATCAAAGATGTGATCGAGACCGGAGCAAACGATGTTTATATCATCGAAAAAGAAGACGGGAAAGAACTGTTGCTTCCTGCCATAAAGGACTGTATTCTGAAAGTGGATGTTCCTAACGAAAGAATGGAAGTATTTATTCTTCCCGGTCTGGAGGATGAATGAATTTCTATATTATGACCCTGTTTCCCGAAATGGTTATGGGGGGACTGAATAACAGCATAATCAAACGTGCAATGGAGAAAAACCTCATTACGATAGAAGCCGTTAACATTCGTGATTATACGCTGGATAAACACGGCAAAGTCGATGATTATCCTTTTGGCGGCGGTGCGGGAATGCTGATGCAGGCTCAGCCCGTATATGACTGTTACAAAGCGATTGCAGACAAATGCGAAACCGATAAACCCCGTGTTTTATATCTTTCTCCGCAGGGCAAAACCTTTACGCAGCAGATGGCTTCCAAACTTTCCAAAGAAGAATCCTTAATCCTTCTTTGCGGACATTATGAAGGCATCGACCAGCGTGTGCTGGACCGTATGGAAGTGGAGGAAGTTTCCATCGGAGACTATGTTTTAACCGGAGGTGAACTGCCCGCCATGGTTATGGTGGATACAATCGCAAGACTGGTTCCGGGAGTTTTGAATAACGACGATTCCGCTGTGGATGAATCGTTTTCGGAAGGGCTTTTGGAATATCCGCAGTATACGCGTCCGGAGAACTGGGACGGTGAATTGGTTCCCGAAGTTCTGCTAAGTGGTCATCACAAAAACATTGAAACCTGGCGTAAGGAAAAGGCGCTTGAGAATACAAAGAACAAACGCCCCGACCTTTATGAAGAATACGTATTAACTCATCCGGCACAGCCGAAGAAAAAACATAAATCATGATTGAAGCCGTTCATCTGAAAAAAGAATTTATCCGTCCGGTTAAGGACGAAGATAAGAAAAAAGGCTTGTTCGCTACCCGTGCGACCAAGGAGTCTTTTTATGCGGTCAATGACATCAATTTTTCGGCTAAAAGCGGCGAAATCCTAGGCATCCTGGGACCGAACGGAGCCGGTAAAACAACCCTTCTTCGTATGCTCGGAAAGCTTATGACTCCGACCGAAGGAGAGATCAAAATCTATGATAAGGACGGTAATATCTTAACCGACGATGTTTCCATCAAACGCAATATCGGTTATTTATCGAATAATACATCCCTTTACGGAAGACTTTCCGCAAAGGAGATGTTTATGCTTTTCGGCGAGATCTACGGCATTTCCAAAGAAGAATGTGAGGCCAGAGCCAAAGAAGTCTTCTCTATTCTGGAGATGGAAGAGTTTTGCAACCAAAGAATTGAGAAACTGTCTACCGGACAGCGTCAGAGAGCAAGTATCTCCAGATGTTTAATCCACAAACCGGATATCTATATTTTCGACGAGCCGACTCTCGGCCTTGATATTTTATCTTCCGAAACCATTGTAAATTTCATGAAAGAAGAGAAAAAAGCCGGCAAAACGGTTCTGTATTCCACGCATTATATGGAAGAGGCACAGTACCTTTGCGACCGGATTCTTATGATGTATCAGGGACGCAGGATTGCCTACGGAACACCGAAACAACTGATGGAGATCACGGAGACCGATAATCTCAGGGATACGTTTAAGTCCCTGATCCGCGATCTGACGACATATGATGAGGAGGAAAAAGGATGAGAACGAAAATTGCCTTTACCCTCTACAAAAAAGAAATCCTGGATCTTCTTCGTGATAAAAAGACCGTCATCGTCATGATTCTGGTTCCGATTCTTCTGTATCCGGCCATGATGTTATTGTCCTTACTTATCATGAAAGGCCTTGCTACGGATTCCGTGGAACGAACCTATACGGTCGGAATCGTGGAAAGCGAAGTGTCCATGGATATTTATGATATTCTGACGGATGAGAAGGATGATCTGGAGTATCATTTTAACAAGGTCGATTATTTCACACTTGATGCGGCAAAGAACGCACTTATGAACAAGAAAATCGATCTGATCATCGAAAGTAATCCGCTCAGTGATGCATCCGGAATTTACAGTGATGATGAATTGTTCGGGCTGACATTCTATCACATGGCATCGAATACGCAGTCCAACAATGCTTATCAGAATGCCAAAGAAGTGTTTAACGCATATTCTTCCAAGATCCGTAAAGAAGCCTTTGATAAGGTCTATACGGATTCGGAAAGCGTTTTAAATCCGATTCCGATGAAAACGGAAAGTATTTCTTCGAAAGAAGAAAACGCCGGTTCCTTAATCGGTATGATCCTTCCTTTTATCCTGATCATTTCGATCTTAACCGGAGCGATTTATCCGGCAATCGATGCCACGGCGGGTGAGAGAGAACGTGGTACGCTTGAGACCATCATGACGCTTCCCGTACGCAAAAGCGAGATCATGATTTCCAAATTCCTTTCTGTTTCCACGATTGCGGTCTTTTCCGCATTGTTAAATTTGCTTTCCATGTTCGGTATGATGCTGATCATGGTTAAAATCGTGGATCTGCAGGGACTCGGATTAACGGATTTCCAATATTCGCAGTTTGTTCCCGCGTTTATATCATTGCTTTTATGTCTTCCAATCTTTTCGATGTTTGCATCGGCAGTCAGCCTTTGCATTTGCATTTTCGCAAAGAGTTTCAAGGAAGCCAACAATATTACGTCGCCGATCCTGATTGTCTTTATGTTTGCAGCAATGGCCAGTATTTTGCCGACCGTTGAACTGAATTTTAAAACAGCCATGATTCCTGTAACGAATATCGCGTTATTGATTAAATCCGTCTTTTCATTGGATTATGACATTAAACTGGTTGCCGTTGTATTGTTTTCCAACCTCGCATACTGCATCATCATGGTCATTTTAATGAGCGTTTTCTTCTCGAGCGAGGAAGTATTGTTCGGTGAAGGCGGAAACGGCATTCATGTATTTGAACTTCGTGCCAATATGAAGAAGGGATCGATGCCCGGATATGGTGATGTCTTTCTTCTTTTCTCGGTACTGATCCTTGTCATGATCTATTCCGGATCCTTCTTTGTATTGAAATGGGGCATCTGGGGCACTGCGGTTGTTCAGCTTCTGATTTTCGGAATGCCGGTTTTATATTCGCTTTATATAAAGGCCGATATGAAGAAACTGTATTCCCTGCGACTTCCGAAGATTATAGATATTTTGGGCGCAGTTGTTCTCTGGGCGGGTTCCTTTTTAATCAATCAGGTAATTGTCCAGCTTCTTTCTAAGGCGTTCCCTTCGATGGTGGAGAATTCCTCGAGTTTAAATGATTCGATTTTAAGTGCGGGATTTGTTCCTGCGCTGATTGTGGTCGGATTTATGCCTGCGATTGCGGAAGAAGCGGCGTTTCGTGGATTTTTATTCGGTACGTTAAAACATAAGACGAAGATTATCATAGCGATCGTTGTATCCGCTGCGTTATTCGGAGCGTATCACATGAATCTGCTGCAATTTTTCACCGGATTGTTCATGGGTTGCTTCATGGCGTATATGACGTATAAGAGCGGTAGTATATTGCCGAGTGTACTGTTTCATTTATTGAATAATTCGCTAAGTGTGATTGCGACCTATTATCCGGTACTGATCGAGAAAATCCCTGTTCTTGGCGAAGAAAACTTAAATGTTTCGGGCATCTTTATCCTTTTGGGAGCCGGAATTGTACTTGTTACGATCGGCGTATTTCTGTTTATGACGGGGATTCCCAAGACGAAAAGGGAAGAAAATCCCTAAAATTGGCAAAAATCTTGAAAAAGTCATAAATTTTTCTTGTATCTTTCAATAAAATGTGGTAAAGTAGCAATGTTGCATTGAGTAAAGAGATGGTCCGCTGTACCAAATGGTTTCAAGAACATCCGATGAAATAGGAGGCAAAGAAATGAGCGAAATTATCAAAGAACTCGAAGCTGCTCAGCTTAAGAGCGAAGTGCCCCAGTTTAATGTTGGTGATACCGTAAGAGTACACGGCCGCATTAAAGAGGGTAACAGAGAAAGAATCCAGATTTTTGAAGGAACCGTACTTAAGATTCAGGGTGGTTCCAACCGTCAGACTTTCACCGTAAGAAAAGCATCCAACGGTGTCGGCGTTGAGAAGACCTGGCCGATCCATTCCCCCAACGTAGTAAAGGTTGAGGTAATTCGTCAGGGTAAAGTAAGAAGAGCAAAACTCAACTACATAAGAAGCCGTATCGGTAAGAAGGCTAAAGTTAAAGAGAAAGTAAACGGCTAAGCCGTAGGCAATGAAAGGCGGGTTTTAAAACCCGCCTTTTTCATTGATTATATCTGTATTTTCGTGTAAAATAGATAAGGTATTTTGTTTTACAGACAATAAGTTTTCTGAGGTTGATTATGACCGCCAATGTCCGCAAAAAAAGAGGCTTACATTTTTATCGTAAGAAGATCAAAATCAAAAAAGGAATATTCGGAAATATCTTAGAATATATCTTTATTATTTTGATCTGTGCCTTTATAGCCTTTGCGGTCGCAAGGTTCTTCGGACGTAAAACGGTCGTTGTCGGAAACAGCATGGAACCGCTTCTGTATCACTCCGAAGAGGTATATCTGGATAAAATCGTATATTCCTTTTCATCTCCGAAAAGAGGAGATGTTATAGCTTTTCTTCCGAAAGGAAATGAAAAGACTCATTTTTATATCAAAAGAGTTATCGGACTGCCAAAAGAAACGATTCAGATCGAAAACGGTAAAGTATACGTAAACGGTGAAGTTCTGGATCATGACTACGGAAATGAAGGCATTATCGATCCGGGTCTTGCCGCGGGCGAATTTGTTCTGGGAGATGATGAGTATTTTGTACTCGGAGATAACCGCAATTCATCCGAAGATTCCCGTTCCGGTAATATCGGTGCGGTGAAACGTGATGAGATCCAGGGTCGTGTCTGGTATATCAAAAAGTCGGAAAACCGTAAAGGAAGAAGTGTAAAAAGAGGATAGATCATGAATATTCAATGGTATCCCGGACATATGACGAAAGCCGTCCGGATGATGGAAGAGAATATGAAATTGATTGATCTGGTCATCGAACTTTTGGATGCCAGAATTCCTTTGTCTTCCCGTAATCCCGATATAGACCGCCTGGCCGGGGGAAAGTACCGCTTGGTGCTTTTAAATAAGTCGGATTTGTCCGAAGACGAAACCAATAAGGCGTGGCAGTCGTATTTTGAAGAACAGGGCATTGCCTGTATTCTTTACAATTCCAAATCCAAGGACGGTGTCAAATCGCTTCTTTCCAAAGTCCGTGAGGTCTGCAAAGAAAAGATTGAGCGTGACAGAAGAAGAGGAATCATAAACCGGTCCGTGAAATCCATGGTAGTCGGAATTCCGAATGTCGGCAAATCCACATTCGTTAACAACCTGGTTGGCAGAAATGCAGCGGTTGTCGGCAATAAACCGGGTGTTACCAAAGGAAAACAATGGATCAAAGTCAGCAAAGAGCTCGATTTACTCGACACACCCGGAATCTTATGGCCGAAATTCGAGGATGAAAAGATCGGAATCCATATCGGTTTTATCGGATCCGTAAATGATGAGATTTTACAGAAAGAAGAACTGGCGCTTCATTTAATCGAAGAACTGAATGCCAAAGATATAACCATTCTTTCCAAACGTTACGGAGAATGGGATGAAGCGCTTAATGCAGCCGGAATTTTGGAGCATATCGCCAAAGCACGCAAATGTCTGGGGAAGAATGAAGTCCCGGATTTAAAGAAAGCTTCCGATCTGCTTCTGGAGGAATTCAGGAGCGGAAAACTCGGAAGAATTTCACTTGAAACACCTTAACAACAAATGAGGAATTTCGTAATGAGTCAAGAAAACACCAAGAAAAAATCGAATGACAAGAAGGATAAGGATGAAGAGAACCTGACTCCGGAAGAGAAAAAGCAGGCGGTCAAAAAAGAGATCCGTGACATGTTGATCTATTTTCTGATCGTATTTGCCGTATCCGTCCTGATCGTTATTTTTGTTGCCCAGCGTACGGTTGTGGAAGGTTCTTCCATGAACCCGACTTTGTCAAACGGCGACAATCTGATCGTCAATAAGATTACCTATAAATTCTCGGATCCGAAACGTTATGATATCGTTGTTTTCCCGTATCAGCACAAGAAAAGAACGTATTATATCAAACGAATCATCGGACTTCCGGGTGAGACGATCCAGATTGACCACGAAGGCAATATTTATATTAACGGTGAGATTTTACACGAGGATTACGGCAAAGAAGTCATCCTGGATCCCGGAAGGGCGTCCGAACCGATCACATTGGGAGATGACGAATACTTTGTAATGGGAGATAACAGGAACGATTCCTCGGATTCAAGAGATTATATGGTCGGAAATGTTAAGAAGAAAGATTTCATCGGCAAAATCTGGATCCGCGTCTTTCCGTTCAAAGATTTCGGCGTAATTCCGCATGCCAAGGATAAGGATAAAGAATGAGTGAAATAACCGTTTCGGCGATTACAAAAGAATTGAAAGAAATCCGTGATTTAAACGGATTTGATGCTTTTATCGCAAAGTACGCGGCAGATAACCGAGACAGCGTGGTAAAACTGGTTTGTAAGGCGTCCAAGCAAAAAGAAACTCTCATGGCGGAATTTGCCCGCACGGAAGAGATGAAAAAGTACGAAAAACAGTATTCGGATTATGAATTCATCTGCGGAATCGATGAAGTCGGACGAGGCCCTTTAGCCGGTCCCGTATATGCGGCTGCGGTGATTCTTCCCAAAGACTGCGATATCCTGTATCTGAACGATTCCAAGAAATTAACGGCGGCCAAAAGGGAAGAGTTATATGATATCATTCTTAAGAAGGCTGTCAGCGTCGGAATCGGTTTCCGTTCGCCCGAGCGGATTGATGAAATCAATATCCTGCAGGCAACGTACGAATCCATGCGTGATGCGGTTTCTAAGTTAAATCCGCAGCCTACGCTTCTTTTAAACGATGCGGTAACGATTCCGGGCCTGAATTTTAAACAGGTTCCGATTATTAAGGGTGATGCAAAGAGTATATCCATTGCAGCTGCGAGTATCGTGGCCAAAGTGACCAGGGACAGACTGATGGATGAATATGATAAAAAATATCCGGAGTACGGATTTGCATCCAATAAAGGATACGGTTCCGCAGCCCATATCGAAGCCATCAAAAAATACGGACCCTGTGAAATACACAGAAGAACATTCATCAAAAATTTTCTATGAGTGAAAGTGGTAAGAATAAAAGAACTTTAGGTACGGCATATGAAGATAAAGCCGCCCGATATCTTGAAGAGTACGGCGTCCGTATTGTGGAACGCTCCTTCAGGGGACGGTTCGGCGAGATTGATCTGATCGGATATGACGGGGATACACTGGTTTTCTTCGAGGTCAAATACCGTTCGTCGTCAAAGGCCGGATTTGCAGAAGAAGCCGTTACGCCTTCCAAAAGAAGTACGATCTGTAAAGTCGCGGATTATTACAGGGTAATGCACGGCATATCCGATTTCGCCGACTTACGATTTGACGTGATAGCAATTAATGAAGATAAAATCCACTGGATTCAAAATGCATTCAGTTATTGCTGATAAAGGAGATTCTTTATAAGGCCGTAATCGGTGATCGGATCATTCGTTTGGACAAGCGGAAAATTAGTAGAATAAAAGGAGAATAAAAATGACGATTTATGATGAATTACAGGCAAGAGGACTTCTTGCACAGCTTACAGATGAGGAAGAGATCAAGGAACTGATCAATAACGGAAAAGCAACGTTCTATATCGGTTTTGACCCTACGGCCGACAGCCTCCATGTAGGACATTTCATGGCACTTTGCTTAATGAAAAGACTTCAGATGGCCGGTAATAAACCGATTGCCTTACTCGGTGGCGGAACCGGCATGATCGGAGATCCTTCCGGTAAAACCGATATGCGTAAAATGCTGACTAAAGAAGATATCCAGCATAATATTGACTGCTTTAAGGTTCAGATGAGCAAATTTATCGATTTCAGCGATAATAAGGCTCTGATGGTAAACAATGCGGACTGGCTTTTGAATTTGAATTATGTGGAACTTCTTCGTGAAGTCGGCGCATGCTTCTCCGTTAACAACATGCTTCGTGCGGAGTGCTATAAACAGCGTATGGAACGCGGTCTTACCTTCCTTGAGTTCAATTACATGATCATGCAGAGCTATGATT
>DFEK01000001.1:213642-419838 GCA_002368665.1 Lachnospiraceae bacterium UBA3804 | reverse complement strand
GCAATATGCAGTTCGGCGGAGACGATCAGTGGAGCAATATGCTCGGAGGTACCGAACTGATCCGCAGAAAACTCGGTAAGGACGCTTATGCGATGACCATTAACCTTCTTCTGAATTCCGAAGGAAAGAAGATGGGTAAAACCGAAAAAGGAGCCGTTTGGCTTGATGCAAATAAGACAACTCCGTACGAATTCTATCAGTACTGGAGAAATGTGGCAGATGCAGATGTATTAAAGTGCATCCGCATGCTGACATTCCTTCCGGTAGAAGAGATCAATTTGATGAATTCCTGGGAAGGCAGCAAATTAAACGAGGCCAAAGCTATTCTGGCATACGAACTTACCAAGATGATCCATGGCGAAGAAGAAGCCGGCAAAGCAAAGGAAGCATCCGAAGCATTGTTCGGCGGCGGGGCAAATCTTGAAAACATGCCGAAATTTGCACTTTCCAAAGATGATTTTACAGAAGATAAGATCGATTTAATGGGTATTCTTGTGAAAGCAGGAATGGCAACCTCCCGTTCCGATGCAAGACGTGCCATCGAGCAGGGCGGAGTTTCCGTAAATGATGAGAAGATTACGGATGTATATCGCTCCTATGACATCGACTATATCGGAAATGGCGATATGATCGTCAAGAAGGGCAAAAAGAGCTTTAAGAAGATCGTTATCGAATAAATAATGTTATTTTACGGGCAAGGCGTATCCTTGCCCGTTTTACGAATTATGGCTCGCAAGATGAATGGCTCGCACGACGTCATCACGACTAAAGGCATACGCGAAGCGTATGTTTTGCACTCAGGGACTCGGATGCAGTGGCAACTCGCCCTTCGCGAAGTCTACATGCCATCGGCTCGATGAACCTTTTACTTCCTCTTTGCAGGAGCCGAGAGATTCGCTTGTTTGGCCGAAGGGACGTTTGGACGAGTGTCGGTTCTTAGGCACCGTTCTTTGGTGCCTTAGTACCGCTACACGAGCCAACGAGCCGAGAGTGCGTGCCCGAGGGCAAATATGCGGAGCTAGGCGGCTCCCTAAAGGTATTCATTGACCTAAAATAAAGGTATATATGGAAAGAGATAATGCGATAAAAAAGCATATTGTATCAAGTGTGGTACCCGGGTCGATTGCCGAGGAATGCGGCTTTGAGCCGGGCGATAAGTTGTTGTCCATAAACCATACTCCGATTGAGGATACGTTTGACTATCAGTTTTTGATCGCGGATGAAGAACTTGTCCTTGAAGTGGAGACCAAACAGGGTGAAGTGGTGGAAGTTGAAGTCGAGAAGGAGCCCGGGGAGGATTTGGGCCTTGTATTCGAAAATTCCTTCATGGACGATTACAGGAGATGCTCAAATAAGTGTATTTTCTGTTTTATCGACCAAATGCCTCCGGGAATGCGAGAAACGCTTTATTTTAAGGATGACGACACCAGACTGTCCTTTCTTTTGGGCAACTATGTAACTTTGACGAATTTAAGCGATAAGGACGTAGAGAAGATCATTCGATATCGAATGGAACCGATCAATATTTCCTTCCAGACGATGAATCCGGTACTACGTTGTAAAATGCTGAATAACCGATTTGCGGGAGAAGCATTGAAAAAGGCCGATACTCTTTACGAAGCCGGCATTGAGATGAACGGTCAAATAGTATTATGCAAGTCGGTCAATGACGGAGAAGAACTGGAATTCTCGCTCAGCAAGCTGTATGAATACGTTCCCGTACTGCAGAGCGTATCCGTTGTACCGGTAGGCCTATCCAAGTATAGAGAAGGACTTTATCCGTTGGAACCGTTTACCAAAGAAGATGCCGAAGGGGTTATTGACTGTATTGAACAATGGCAAAGAAGGTCATTTGAAGAGAAGGGAATCCATTTTGTCCATGCTTCGGATGAATGGTATTTCCTTGCGGGACGCCCTCTGCCGGAAGAAGACAGCTATGACGGTTATCTGCAGCTGGAAAACGGCGTCGGAATGGTCAGAAACTATATTAACGAGTTCTCGAACCGTTTCGTAAAGGAGTTTGGATTTCAACCTGAATTTTCTTCCGTATTTCACAAGAAAAGCCCGAAAAATAAAGAAATTTACCATACGGGTCAACAGAAGAAACGGCGTTTTACATACGCAACCGGAGAACTTTTTGCTCCCGTTTTGACGGAATGCATAGAAAATCTGCAAAAGGCATTACCTGAGATCGACCTGGAAGTATTTGCAATCCGCAATGATTTCTTCGGTGAAAATATTACGGTTGCCGGCCTGATTACGGGAACGGATTTGCAGACCCAGTTAAAGGACAGAAACCTTGGAGAGAAACTGATCATACCCGACGTGATGATCCGTTGTTTCAGTGATGTTTTTCTTGATGATATCAAGGTTTCAGAGGTCGAATTGGCTTTACATTGTCCCATAGATATAGTAAAATCATCAGGAGAGGATTTGATCCTTTCTTTACTTGATTTAGTGAACGATAAACAGGATTGTAACGAATGAAAAAGAAGAGAAAACCCATTGTCGCAGTTGTGGGTCGACCCAATGTGGGGAAATCCACACTTTTTAATGTGTTGGCAGGGGAAAGAATATCCATAGTGAAAGATACTCCGGGTATTACCAGAGACCGGATTTACGCTGATGTGGAATGGTTGAATCAGAAATTCACCTTAATCGACACAGGCGGTATCGAACCCGACTCCAAAGATATTATTTTGTCACAGATGCGTGAGCAGGCTGAGATGGCCATCGCGGCTGCGGATGTGATTATTTTTCTTGTGGATGTCAAACAGGGACTGGTTGATTCGGATATGCAGGTTTGCACGATTCTTCGTAAAAGTGCCAAACCTGTCATTTTAGCGGTTAATAAAGTCGATAATCCGGCCAAACAGATGGCGGATGTCTATGAATTCTATAATCTGGGAATGGGCGATCCGTTCGCCATTTCCGCTGCAAACCGTTTGGGCTTGGGTGAAATGCTTGATGAAGTTATTAAGTATTTCCCTGAAGATTCCGATGAAGACGAAGAGGACGAACGTCCCAAAGTGGCGATTGTCGGCAAACCCAATGTAGGTAAATCGTCCATCATCAATAAACTGATCGGTGAAAACCGGGTTATTGTATCCGATATCGCGGGTACGACCCGTGACGCGGTCGATACCGAAGTGACATACAATCACAAAGAGTATGTACTCATCGATACGGCAGGACTTCGTCGCAAGAGCAAGATCAAAGAAGAGCTTGAGCGTTTTATGATCGTAAGAACCGTTGCGGCGGTGGAACGTGCGGATGTCGTTGTTCTTGTAATCGATGCCGAAGAAGGGGTAACCGAGCAGGATGCCAAAATCGCCGGTGTCGCACATGAGCGCGGCAAGGGCATGATTATTGCAGTGAATAAATGGGACGCGGTCGAGAAAGACGACAAGACCATGAATGTTTTCACAAAGAAGGTCAGGGATACGCTTTCCTTTATGCCGTATGCCGAGATGCTTTTCGTATCCGCCAAGACCGGACAGCGCCTGCCCAAACTGTTTGAAACCATCGATATGGTCATGGAGAATCATGCGCTCCGTGTACAGACAGGCGTATTAAATGAGATCATGACGGAAGCGGTTGCCATGCAGCAGCCTCCGACCGATAAAGGCAAGAGACTGAAACTGTTTTATATTACACAGGTTTCGGTGAAACCGCCTACATTTGTCATTTTTGTCAATGACAAGGAACTGATGCATTTTTCTTATACCAGATATATAGAAAACCGAATTCGGGATGCCTTTGGATTCAGAGGAACCCCCCTTCATTTCATTATTCGCGAAAGAAAGGAAAACGAGTAATTCATGTTTCGGTTATGGTGTATTCTGATCGGGTATGTCCTGGGATCAATTTCCGTGGCATACATCGTCGGAAAAGTACGTGGAATTGATATCAGAGAACATGGTTCCGGAAATGCCGGTACCACGAATACTTTGCGCGTTCTCGGAAGAAGAGCGGGTGCGATTGTGCTTGCCGGAGATCTTTTGAAATGCTTTGTTGCCATGATCGTTTGCTGGCTGATCTTTCGTAATTCTTATCCCGACATGAAATATCTGATTCGTATATATGCCGCAGCGGGAACCATTCTCGGACATGATTATCCGTTCTTTTTAAAATTCAAAGGCGGCAAAGGAATCGCATGCTTTGTCGGTATGATTGCCTTTTTCTATCCCGGAGTCATCCCCGCGGAAGTGGCAATCTTTTTCGGTATTTTCCTGACTACGCATTTTGTATCCCTGTCCAGTATTTTCCTGGCACTCGGATTCCTTGCGCAGGTTGTCATTTTTGGTCAGTTCGGATTCTACGGACTGAATTCCACACAACTTCTCGAAGTGTATATTACCGTCGGTTTCCTTGTGGCACTGGCTATTTTCCAGCATCGTAAAAACATCGCCAATTTAGTAAACGGTGTTGAGAAAAAGACGTATTTAAGCAAGAAGAAAGCACCTGCGGAAATCGATTTGGAAAATGCAGCCAAAGAGGCTGACAAAAAAACAAAAGAGGCTGACAAAGAAACAAAAGAGACGATTGAAGAAAGCACAGAAAATGTGACAGAGGATACATTTGACAAAACGATTCCTCTGCCTTCCGATATCGATGAAATTATCAGGGAAAACGAAAGTAACAAAGGAGAAAAGAAATGAAAGTTGCTGTATTAGGAGCAGGAAGCTGGGGTATTGCGCTTTCCAAATTACTGCATGATAACCAAAATGAGGTATTTGTCTGGTCTGCATTGCAGGATGAAATTGATATGTTAAATCGCGAGCATGAGCACGTGGATAAATTAAAGGGCGTCAAACTGCCGGAAGATATGGTATTTACGACATCCTTAAAAGATGCGGTGGATTCGGCCGAAATTCTGGTTATGGCAGTTCCGTCCTTATTTGTCCGTAAAACCGCTTCACAGCTTTCCGAGTTTTACAAAGAAGGACAGATCATTGTGAATGTTGCCAAGGGTATTGAAGAGGCAACGCTTTATACGATGACGCAGATCATTGAAGATGAGATCAATAACGCAACCGTAGCCGTTTTATCCGGTCCCTCCCATGCCGAGGAAGTGGGACGAGGTATTCCGACCACAATTGTAGTCGGAGCAAAGGATAAAGATGTAGCGGAGAAAGTTCAGGAAGTCTTTATGAGTCCGGTGTTCCGCGTATATACTTCACCTGATGTTCTCGGTATCGAAATCGGTGCCGCACTTAAGAATGTCATTGCTTTGGCTGCAGGTATTGCGGATGGACTCGGTTACGGAGACAATACGAAGGCTGCACTGATCACCAGAGGTATGGCGGAAATTACCAGACTCGGTGTTGCAATGGGCGCCAAAATGGAAACCTTATACGGATTGTCCGGTATCGGCGATCTGATTGTAACCTGTGCAAGTATGCATTCCAGAAACAGAAGAGCAGGTATTCTGATCGGACAGGGCAAGACAGCCGACGAAGCAATGAAAGAAGTTAAGATGGTTGTCGAAGGCGTTTATTCCGCCAAAGCCGCAAAGAAGCTGTCCGATAAATACGAGATCGATATGCCGATCGTTACCAAGGTAAATGAAATCTTATTTGATAATCTTCCCGCTGCCGATTGCGTAAAGGATCTGATGGTACGCGACAAGAAAATCGAAATCGATGTCGATGAGTGGAAGTAATCATGAGAGAAATGGAATTCAAAATGGAACGGGAGAATCTTGTCAGTGTCGGTGACAAAGTGAATATCACCGAGGGCGTTCTTCCGTCCAGTTATTATTATACAATTGAGCCTGCCGTGGCCATGAGTGCGAACTTTGCGTATTACGAGCGTCTTTCTTCCAAGGAGGGCATTGTCAAAAGTATCGATAAAACACCCAGAGGCTTCTTCGTTACGGTAACGTTTGACGAAGATGAACCGAAAAGATAGAGGCAGAATATGGCGTATAAATATTTACTTTTTGACTGTGACCGAACGCTGCTGGATTTTAATAAAGCCATGGTGAATGCATTGAAACTGATGCTTACAAAGTATGGTTTTACCGTTACCGACGAGATGATCTCGTTCTATAACTCCTTAAACGAATCGCTCTGGAAACAGCTGGAAGAAGGATTGATCACAAAGGAACAACTGGTACACACACGTTTTCCCGTAATGTGTTCCAGATACGGCGTTCCTTATCCGGGCAAAGAAAAAATGGAAACCGACTATTTTGTGTCTCTTGCCGAAGGGCATGACATCATGGAAGGCGCAGATGAAGTCTTAAAGAATCTGTACGGCAGATACGGAATACTGGTGATTACCAACGGGTTCGTGGAAGTGCAGAAAAAACGCATGAGCGAAAGCGGGCTGATGCCTTATGTGGATTATGTATTCATTTCCGAGGCTGTTGGCGTAAGTAAGCCGGATCCCAAATTTATGGATGCGGTAATCGCGCATATCGGTGACGAAGATAAGTCCCATTATCTGATCATCGGCGATTCAATGAATGCCGATATCGCATTGGGAAACAATTCCGGCGTGGATACCGTTTTGGTTGGCAGTGCTGAGATTAAGGGTTACGATTTTCAACCGACTTACCGGATTGAAACTTTAAAAGAAATCGAGAAGATTTTGGAGGGGTAAACATGGGAGTTTATGAGAAATTAAATCATTGTCTTGAATGTGTCAGGAAAATCACCGATTTTGTTCCCAAAGTAGGTCTGGTACTCGGATCCGGTCTCGGAGATTTCGCCAAAACGATTGAAAATCCGATTGTGATTCCCTACAAAGAGATTGACGGTTTTCCCGTATCCACGGTTATGGGACATGAGGGAAATTATATTTTCGGATATGTCAAAGGCGTTCCTGTTGTATGTATGCAGGGTAGAGTACATTACTACGAAGGGTACTCCGTATCGGATGTTGTTTTACCGATCCGCCTGATGAAACTTCTCGGTGCGGAAATTCTGTTTCTGACAAATGCATCCGGCGGAATTGCGGACGGATTTAAGGCCGGAGATTTTATGCTGATCGAAGATCATGTTTCGCTTTTTGCACCGAATCCTTTGATCGGACCGAATGAAGATGAACTTGGCGTTCGTTTCCCCGATATGTCCAAAGTATATCGTAATGATCTGAATTATATCATTACATCCGTAGCCAAAAATCTCGGGATTCCCTTGAAGAAGGGCGTTTATGTGCAGCTCACGGGTCCTTCTTATGAATCACCTGCTGAAATCCAGCTTCTTAAAAAACTCGGCATTTCCGCGGTTGGAATGTCGACCGTCGTGGAAGCAATCGCTGCAAATCATATGGGAATGAAAGTATGCGGAATTTCCTTAATCAGCAATCTTGCCGCAGGTATTTCGCCGACACCTTTAAGTCATAAAGAAGTTAAAGAAGCAGCCGATAAGGCAGCTCCGTTATTTGTGAAACTTGTCAGTGAATCCATTGCTCAATTTTAAGGGGAAGATATGGAAGATTTCATTCGTGAATTGTTGATAAAAGAAGCGATTATGGCCAGAAAAAACTCTTATTGTCCGTATTCCGGTTATGCTGTCGGAGCCTGCGTTCAGACGGCGGACGGAAGAAATTTCAGCGGATGCAATATGGAAAATGCGTCTTACGGTCTGACTATCTGTGCCGAAAGGATCGCAATCGGTAAAGCAATCAGTGAAGGTGCCGGACGAATCGTTGCCATTGCAATTGCGGGTGGCAAAAAAGATGCGGATGTTTTGGATGAAGCGTTTCCCTGCGGAGCCTGCAGACAGGTACTCAGGGAATTCGGTTCGGATGATATGCAGATTATCGTGGCTAAATCCGAAACCGAATATCGCATTTTTACATTGGGCGAACTGTATCCCGAAAGTTTCGGCCCGGATCATCTAAGTTAACGGATAGGAAATATGGACGTAGTTATTGCAGTAGTCGTGATCGCATCGATTTTGATATTTTTGATCGTGATCGGCTTTTTGACCGAAAAGAATAGGGAAAAAACGTTTCGAAACAAAATGAATCGTGAGTTTTCGAAACCTCTGGATGCTTCTTATTCTTCCTGGAGAATCAATGCCATCTCCGGGTATTATCTTCGTCATATTTCGGATACCTATACGGTGGATGATATCACCTGGAATGATCTGAATATGGATGATTTTATTTATAAATTCAATCATTCGTATTCATCGGTCGGAGACGAATATCTGTATTACAGACTTCGTACTCCTTATACAACAAAAGATAATGCTGATTTTGACCGCCTGGAAGAATTGTGCAAAGCATTTGAAGAGGATGCAAAGAAGTGCGAGGATTTCCGGCTTCTTATGGCAAAACTCGGACGAAGCGGCAAATTTTCTTTGTATTCCTATTTGGATTTGTTATCCTCCATTCCGTCCGATCAGCCGGTTTTATCCATACTGGATTGGTTGGTTTATGCGGTACTGATTGCGGGAATGTTCTTTTGGTTTATTCCGGCGTTAATCTGCCTGATTGTTTGGATTATAGTCAATATCATTACCTATCTTGGGAAAAAGAAGCAGATTGAGCCTTATTTCGTAAGCTTTGAATATATCCTTAAAATGATGATCACCGCTAAGAAAGTGAATCACCTTCTGGATGATCGTTTCGGGGATGAGAAAAAGGCATTAAAAGAAGCGAGAGAGAAACTCAGTTCGATTTCCTCCAACAATCTTGTTTTTCTGCAGTCTTCCTCAAGTTCTGCGGTCGGAGATTTGGGAAACGGAATTCTGGACTTTTTCAAGATGTTTCTTCATCTCGATATTTTTATGTTCTATCGGATGAAAGCACAGGTTGAGAAGAATACCGATTCCGTGGATACTTTGTTTGAAACGCTCGGAAAACTGGATTTTGCCGTAAATATCCTTTCGTTACGAACCGTATTACCGCAATTTTGCATTCCGGAATTTACGGAAGAGATTTCCGATTCGTTTGAAGATATGGTGCATCCGTTACTTTGGGATTGCGGTATTCCGAATTCAATCACAGCCGATACCGGTATTTTGCTGACGGGTTCGAATGCATCCGGTAAATCCACCTTCTTACGAATGGTTGCCTTGAATGCGATTCTTGCACAGAGTATGCATACCGTTTTTGCCAAGTCTTATAAAGCAGGGATGTTCCGCGTGTTTACATCCATGTCCTTAAAAGACAGCATTGAATCCGGTGAAAGCTATTATATGGCGGAGATCAAATCGATCAAGCGTATTCTGGATGCATGTAACGAAGAGGGAAGCCCCGTATTATGTTTCGTGGATGAAGTTCTTCGCGGAACAAATACGAAGGAGAGAATTGCAGCGGGCGCAGAAATCATGAAATCCATGCAGAGCGCAAATTCCTTATGTTTTGCTGCAACGCATGATATTGAACTTTCTTCGATTCTGGTACCGGAATTTACCAATTATCATTTTGACGAAGAAATGGACGGGGATGATATTCATTTTCCGTATCAGTTAAAAGAAGGATATGCCACTTCCAGAAATGCGATTGCGCTTCTTCGGATCATGGGCTATCCGGAAGATATCGTAAACCGTGCTCTGCAAAGTGCAAACGAAAACTGAGGTTTTATGAAAGCGAAAGTATTGTTGTATTCGGACGGTTCGGCCAAAGGAAATCCCGGACCCGGCGGATACGGAGTTGTATTAAAATTTACGGATGACTTGGGAAACCTTCATGTAAAGGAATTGTCACAGGGCTATCAGAATACCACGAATAACCGTATGGAACTTCTTGGTGTGATCAAAGGTTTCGAAGCCTTGAAATTTCCCTGTGAAGTCAAAGTGGTTTCCGATTCGAAATATGTTGTGGATGCGTTTCGCGAACACTGGGTGGATTCCTGGGTTAAGCATGATTTCCGCAAAGCCGACAAAAAGAAAGTGAAAAATGTCGATTTGTGGAAACGGCTTTTGGAGGCGATGAAACCGCATTCTGTTACGTTTGAATGGGTCAAAGGACATGACGGACATCCCGAAAACGAGCGCTGTGACGATCTTGCACAGACTGCTGCCGACAGTGATGATCTGTTGATTGATGAGGGTATGAAAGGAGAAGAAGATGAGTGCTAATCCGGCGGTTTTATTCGGAAACCAGTTTTTGTCCTATCTGCTTGTATTTGTTGTCTTTGTGGTTGTGGTCGGAATTGCGGTAACGGTTGGTATTATCGTTGCCAAGAAAAGGGCTGCAAAGAAAGAAGCTCAGGCAATTGCACAAAGTGAGATTGAGGATGATGAACTTCCGTTTACAAACAATTAAGTTTCATTTAAACTTACGAGGTTAAACTTATGCCCAGAGGTGAAAATCAGAAGAAAAAACTGATCCTGATCCTGAGATATCTGCAGCAGAAAAGTGATGAAGACCATCCGGTTTCCATGAGCAGACTGATCGAATATCTGGAATCGGAAGGCATTTCCGCGGAACGAAAGAGTATCTATGATGACATGGAAGCTCTTAGAGATCTCGGTTATGATGTCATTAATATCAAAGGCCGTTCGGGCGGATATTTTCTCGGAGAAAGGGATTTCGAGCTTGCGGAATTAAAAATTCTGGTAGATGCGGTACAGGCTTCCCGTTTTATCCCGAAATTAAAATCCAGGGATCTGATCCGGAAACTTTCGGATTTGTCCGGAGAGCATCATTCTGCGGAACTGAAGCGTGATGTGTATGTATTAAACCGTGCCAAAAGCGAGAATGAATCCGTAATCTATTCGGTAGATGCCATTCATGCGGCTCTTCGGGATAACAAGAATGTCCGTTTCAAGTATGTGGAATACAAAATGGATAAAAAGCTGACATATCGCCATAACGGGGAAATGTATGAAGTCTCTCCCCTGGGACTTGTATGGAACAACGAGCGGTATTATCTGGTTGCATACGATGCCAAATCTTCCAAGATCAAGCATTACCGCGTCGATCGCATGAAAAGTTTGAGTGAAGCCAAAACAAACCGTGAGCTTCCTTCGGAATATAAGAATTTTGATATCGGAAAATACAGCGCCGGTATTTTTAACATGTATTCCGGAGAACAGACACGCGTTACGGTTCGTTTCCCCGAAAATCTGGCATCCGTTGTCATTGATCAGTTCGGAATGGATGTAAACATGATGAAAATCGACGATAAAACGTTTAAAGCATCGTTCCGGATCGATGTATCCCCGCAGTTTTTCGGATGGGTTTTCTCCATGGGAAATCATGTATGTATCGAAGGCCCTAAAGAAGTTAAAGAGCAGTATGTTGCATTTTTAAAAGAAAATTTAAAGCAATATCAGTAAGAAAACTATGAGTCAATTGGAAATCAAAATCAAATATTTAAACGATTCCATCGAACCGCTTCGGTATATCGACGGCAAATCCGACTGGATTGATCTTCGGAGCGCCGAAGAGGTGGAATTTAAAAGCGGTGAATACAAACTGATTCCGCTCGGAGTTGCGATGTGTTTGCCGAACGGATATGAAGCACATGTAGTACCCAGATCATCCACGTATAAAAATTACGGTCTGATGCAGACCAATCATATGGGTGTGATTGATTCCTCGTATTGCGGAGACAATGACTGGTGGTATGTTCCGATGTATGCGACCAAAGACTGCGTTGTACACGCGGGTGACCGGATTTGTCAGTTCCGTATTATGGAGAATCAGCCCAAATTAAATTTTGTTCCTGTAGAGCATTTGGACGGTGTGGACCGCGGAGGTTTCGGTTCTACGGGAATTCAGTAAAAGAAGGAAGTTAAAATGATCAAAGTAACGAATTTATGCAAGGCATACGGTTCGACGGTTGCATTGGACAATGTGTCCTTTGAAGTCGATGACGGGCATATTTACGGCCTTTTGGGACCGAACGGTGCCGGCAAATCCACAACAATGAATATTATCACGGGTTATCTTGCACCGACCATGGGAGAAGTGGTGATTGACGGATACACGCTCGGTAAGGATACGTTAAAAGCAAAGAAATGTATCGGTTACCTTCCGGAAATTCCGCCTCTTTATCCGGATATGTTTGTGCGTGAATACCTGAATTTTGTTGCGTCCATCAAGCAGATTTCTGCCAAAGAACGCATTGACGAAGTACAGTCCGCCATCGATAAAACAGGGTTGAAGGAAGTTTCCGAGCGCCTGATCAAAAATCTTTCCAAGGGTTACAAGCAGCGTGTCGGTATTGCACAGGCAATTCTCGGAACCCCGAAGGTAATCATTCTGGATGAACCTACTGTAGGCCTTGATCCGCAGCAGATCATCGAAATCCGTGAACTGATCCGTTCGTTGAAAGAGAATCATACGGTTATTCTGAGTTCCCATATTCTCTCCGAGATTGCCACGGTTTGTGATGATGTTTTGATGATCTCACACGGAAGAGTCGTTGCAATGGATACGACGGACCATTTGCTTTCCGACAAGAAACGTCTTGGCCGGTCCTTTACCGTAACCGTTAAAGGCGAGAAAGACAAGACCGAAAAAGTTCTGTCCGGACTGACGGCTGTTGTTACAAATCTTTCTTTTGTATCGGAAGAGGACGGCAAATGTACTTTTACATTTGATACCGAAAAAGAAGACGACATTCGCGAGGATGTTTCTTTTGCTTTGTCTGACGAACGCCTACTGGTTCTTTCTTTAAGCGAAGAAAAGAAATCACTGGAAGATATTTATCTTGCAATCATGGAAGAGTCGGATAAGCAATACGAGGAAGAACTTCGTCTGGCTAAAGAAGCGGAAGAGGCTGAAGAGGAAGACGATGATGAGGATATCGAAGAGGATGAGCAGTTTTCTGAGGAATCCGATGAGTCCAACGGAAAGGAGGAGAAATAGTATGGGCAAAATTTATGTCAAAGAACTGAAAAGCTATTTCAACTCTGTTTTCGGATGGCTTTTCCTTGCGATATTTACCGCAATCTGCTCCTTGTTTATCGTATCCGTAAACTTATACGACGGAGTACCTTATATTTCCTATTCCGTGCGTTCAGTGGTCGTGATCTTAATGTTTGTATTTCCGCTACTTACCATGCGTATCCTTGCGCTTGAGAAGAGAAATAAAACAGACC
This sequence comes from Lachnospiraceae bacterium UBA3804, assembly GCA_002368665.1. GTDB lineage: Bacteria > Bacillota > Clostridia > Lachnospirales > Lachnospiraceae > UBA3766. Next base: position 406,822 of record DFEK01000001.1, on the reverse strand, counting down.
AGCTTTTACTTACGGCTCCGATCCGAGTTTCGTCCGTTATACTCGGTAAGTTTTTTGCACTAGTGACCATGATCTGCATGGCATCGTTGATTTTCTTTGCGGCACTTTTGATCGTTTCGCAGTACGGTGAAGTATCGTACAAAGAATCCCTGCTTTCGATTTTTGCACTGATTCTGTTCGGCGCCGTACTTTGTTCGATCGGCGTATTCATGTCCGCGCTTACCGAGCATCAGATCATTGCGGCTGTTTTAACATATGCTGCATATATCTTTATCCTGCTGGTACCTTCCAATTTGAAAATGTTTGTATCTTCCAATACGGTACTGGTTAAGATTTTAAATGCGATCGATCTGATCAGCGTATTTGACAGGCCTTTCTCCGGAATTTTGAATGCCAAGGATATTCTGTATGCACTTTCCGTAATCGTGATTTTCCTGCTTCTTGCAACAAGAGTATTCGGAAAGAGCGCACTTTCGGTATCGCTGGTCGGAATAAAGAAATTCTGGTTTACAACGATCGGCCTTGTAGCCATTATTGGAATCATTATCGGTGCAAATATTGCGGCTAATCAGATCAATGATAAATATGTGCAAATTGATATGACCAAGACTTCGTTCTTTAGTTTATCGAACGATTCCAAGGAGCTGGTTTCCAATCTTGACCGTGAAGTTACCATTCATGTTCTGAATGACGAAACAAAGGTGGACGGAACATTAAAGATGTATTTAAAACAATACGAATCTTACGGTAAAAAGATCAAAGTCGTATATCATTCGCTGAAAACACAGGAAGGTTTGAATTTCTACCGGGCATATGTATCCGAACAGCCTACCGACAACAGCGTTATCGTAACCTGCGGAGACCGTTTCCGTGTAGTAAATTACGAAGATATGTATATCGTGGAATATGGAATGGATCCAAGTACTTATCAGACGACCGAGAATGTGACCGGTCTTGATTTGGAAGGACAGATCACCTCCGCGATCAATTATGTTTTGTCCGATCAGGAGTATAAGGTTTACTTTGCAAACGACCACGGGGAGATCGGAATTACCGATAAAACCAAGGAACAGCTTGAGAAAGCCGGTTTTTCCTATGAATCATTTTCCTTCCTGAAAAACGGTACGATTCCCGAAGATTGCAATATTCTTGTTTTAATGGGACCCGATGCGGATTATTCCAAAGATAATATCAAAGCGGTGAAAGAGTACATCGATAACGGCGGACAGGCAGTATTCTTTGCATCTCCCGACAGTATCGACACTCCGGAATATGATAAACTGATGTCTTCTTACGGAGCCAAGATTACCGACGGAATGATTTGGGAAGGTGACCAGAATTATATGCTGCAGGGCTATCCGTATCTTGTGATTTCCGATGCGGTGGCACATCCGATTACTAACGGCGTTTATTCCAAGAAAAAAGTTAACTTAATTTATTATCCCAGAGGATTTATACTGGATGATTCCGATCCGAATATTTCCGTGGAATCCCTTCTTACTTCGACGAATACTGCGTATGAAGTCAAAGTTCATGAAGACGGAACGGTGGAAACGAAAGAAGGTACTTCGGATTATTATTCTTACGCATATTATGCGGAAGTGATCAACAAAAATGCCAAGGCAAAGATCGTATGCTTCTCTACGCCGTATTTCCTCGTAAGTGAACCGGATGAGCTGACATCTTATGCCAATACGGAATTATTTGTGGATTCGCTTTGCTATATTTGTGATATGTCTCTGGACAGCGCAGTACCTGCGAAATCCTATGATATATCTTATATGATGGTTCCGGCCAATACGACCAGATTCTTCTTTGTCGTACTCATTATTGTGATTCCGCTTTTAGAGCTGGCTGCCGGAATCGTTATTACCCTTGTCAGAAGAAAGAAGTAATTAAAAGGAGAATAAAAATGGCTAAAATCAGAACAAGATTTGCTCCTTCCCCTACGGGAAGAATGCATGTCGGAAATTTAAGAACCGCTTTGTATGCCTATTTGATCACAAAGCATGAGGGCGGCGATTTCATCCTTCGTATCGAGGATACCGATCAGGAAAGATATGTGGAAGGTGCGGTTGATATTATTTACCGCACACTGCGCAAAACAGGCTTAATTCACGACGAAGGTCCGGATAAGGACGGCGGAGTCGGCCCCTATGTGCAGTCCGAGCGTCAGAAATCCGGAATCTATTTAACTTATGCAAAGATGCTGGTAGACAAGGGTGAAGCATATTATTGCTTCTGTGATAAAGAAAGACTTGCTTCTTTAAACCGTACGATTAAATCCGAAGACGGTTCCGTTAAGGAAATCAACGTTTATGACAAACATTGTTTATCCTTAAGCAAAGAAGAAGTGCAGGCAAAGCTTGATGCGGGATTGCCTTACGTAATCCGTCAGAACAACCCGACCGAAGGAACTACAACATTCCATGATGAGATTTACGGTGATATTACGGTAAATAACGATGAACTTGACGATATGATTTTAATCAAATCGGACGGTTATCCGACCTATAATTTCGCTAACGTAGTAGACGATCATCTGATGGGTATTACGCATGTTGTGCGCGGAAACGAATATTTATCGTCATCTCCGAAATACAATCGTCTCTATGACGCATTTGGATGGGAAGTGCCCGTTTATGTACATTGCCCTTTGATCACCGATGAAAATCATCAGAAATTATCCAAACGTTGCGGACATTCTTCTTATGAAGATCTGCTTGAGCAGGGATTTTTAAACGATGCGATCGTAAACTTTGTGGCGCTCCTCGGATGGAGTCCTTCCGATAATCAGGAGATCAAATCCCTGGATGAACTGATTGCGGCTTTTGATTACCATCATATTAACAAATCGCCTGCAGTATTCGATTATACGAAATTAAAATGGATGAACGGCGAATACATTAAAGCGATGGATTTCGATGTGTTCTACGAAATGGCATTGCCTTATATCAAAGAAGTCATTACCAAAGATTTGGACTTAAAGAAAATTGCCAACATGGTAAAGACCCGTATCGAAGTATTTACCGACATCAAAGATCATATCGATTTCTTTGAGGCGGTTCCCGAGTATGATTCCGAGATGTATGTTCATAAAAAAATGAAAACCACGAAGGAATCCTCGCTGGACGTATTAAAGAAAATCCGTCCGATCCTTGCTGATTTTGACAATTACACCAATGATGCTTTATATGAATTACTGGTGAATTTTGCAACGGAAAATGAATTAAAGAACGGAAGCGTTCTCTGGCCGGTAAGAACGGCGCTCTCCGGAAAACAGATGACTCCCTGCGGAGCCACCGAACTTCTGGAAGTTCTCGGAAAGGAAGAGTCCTTATCGCGTATCGATAAGGCGATCGATAAATTATCCGTTGAACTCGGATAAAAACCAAATTTCTGCGATTCATCATCTGAACGGGCCCGCGCTTGTTGTTGCGGGTCCGGGCAGCGGTAAGACCACGGTTCTTACGAACAGGGTACATTTCTTAATTTCATCCGGAATTCCTCCGGAGAAAATCTTAGTTCTGACATTTTCCAAAGCAGCAGCAATTGAAATGAAAGACCGGTATTTAAAATTAAGCCGGAATTCTTCCACCAAAGTTCTTTTCGGAACATTTCATTCCGTATTTTATCAATTCTTAAAGTCGTATCGACACAGTATTCCTAAAGTAATCTCGGATTATGAGAAATATTCCATTTTAAAACGCATTATAAGGCGTCTTCATCTGTCTGTTCCCGAAACGGAAGAGTATCTGAATCTTTTAATCAGGCATATTTCCCTGGTTAAATGCGGCAAAGAACGGCCAAATGATGACAATCTTTTATATTTTGACCGGATTTATCCTTTGTACAAAGAAGAGACCCAAACCGCCGGATTACTGGACTTTGAAGATCTTTTGCTTCAAACCAGGGATATGCTTTGTATGAATCCGGATATTCTGAAACGTTTGCAGGAACGGTTTCAATATGTATTTGTGGATGAATTTCAGGATATCGATTCCGTGCAGTATGAAATTCTGATGTATTTATGTGACACTCACGCAAATCTTTTTGCCGTGGGAGATGACGATCAGTGCATTTATTCGTTTCGCGGTTCGGATCCGTCTTATATGAGGCGCCTAAGTACCGATTTCCCGGATTTGATCACGTATCCATTATGGAATAACTATCGTTGCGATAAATCGATTACAGACGCTTCAGGGCGCCTTATTTCGCATAACAAAGAAAGGATTCATAAAGATATCGTATCGAAATCATCCGAAGAAGGCACATTCGTAAAGAAAGTATTTACAAGTCTTGCGGAAGAATACCGGTATATTGCAGAGCTTATCGGTGATCTGTCCGATAAAGAGAGGAAGAATACGGTGATTCTGATGCGCAATAACCGTATGCATACAATTTTCGTGCGCATGTTAAAAGAAAAGCATATTCCTTTTACATTCTTCGGTAAATGCGAAGAACTGTCCGCGAATTCCTTTGTAAAAGATATCCTTGCATACTTTCATTTGTGCGAAAACTATTTTTCTTATGAGGATTTCTTAAGGATTATGAATAAACCGTATCGCGGAATTTGTTCCTATGATATTCCGAAAGAGGAACTGTCGTTTCGGAAACTGGAATATCTGTTTCGGAATCAGACATATATATTATCCGAAATTACCAAATTAAAACAACAGATTAAATCCTTAAAAGAGTTGGATTCCTTTGGAAGGATCATGTATATCACAAATGTAATCGGATTGAAAGTTTCGAATGGGGAATCAAAAGAAGATGTATTGCCGTACCTGATTGATCTTGCCCGAAAACACCCGGAAATCGAAGAATGGGAGAGTGCTCTGCGGGATGAAAAGATAGAACATAAGAATTCTGCATCCACAGTCGGGATCATGACCATGCATGCAGCCAAAGGCCTGGAATTTGAACGTGTAATACTGCCGGATCTTTGTGAGGGGATTATACCTTCCAATGCTTCAATCCAGTCCGGCATCGTGGAAGAAGAGCGAAGGTTATTCTATGTGGCAATGACGAGGGCAAAGCATGAGCTATATCTGTTTGGAGTAAACAGTGCAAAAGAATATAAAAAAACGGAACGGTTTGAGCCGTCCCGTTTCTTAAAAGAAATCTGAATTATTCGTTATCGTCTTCGATAATCTCATCGAATTCCTGCGTGTCGAGAAACTCTTCAAACGCATCGGATACTGCTTCGTAAACATCATCATCTTCAATATATTTAAGTTCCGGTTCTGCATTTACATTGTCCGGATCTTCCACATATTCATAGAACCATACTTCGCCAAAAGTTTCATCTTCTTCGTCCACCATGGGAAGAAGTGCGATATAATCCTTTTCATTGACGGTAAGGATGGTAACGATGGCACAATTTACGAAAGAACCGTCAGGCAATTCCAGTTCAACAGTAATATCTTCCTCGTTTTCGGGGTTCTGTAATAATTCTTTTTCGTCTGCCATGGTAACCTCCATATTGTGATTTTTTCTAATTTTACCCCTAAATATGGAAAAAAGCAATATAAATTCAGTGTTTGGGGGTGCATAATATGGGTGTTTCTAACACTTGAGAGCGTTTTCGTTGAAAGAATGCGGGAAATATGATAAAATACTAAGGCTAATAAGCAAATTTTAAGCAAAGTGAGTCTCCCGTATGGAACAGTTTACAATTAAAAAAGGAAAAATGTTTCCATTAGGTGCTTCCGTGACAGAACGGGGGATTCAGTTTTCTGTTGTTAATTCCGACGCAGGTTCTTTCGGAATCGTTTTAATTTCCAAGAAAAACAAAAACGAAAAGCATCGCATTTCCTTCCCCGAAGGATGCCGTATGGGCAATATTTCGTCAATGACGATTGAGAATATCTCCGCCAACGATTACACCTATCGTTATTATGTCGATGACGAGGAATTCGTGGATCCGTATTCCTGCAGAGTAATCGGAAACGAGAAATTCGGTGAAAAAGATGCAGCAACGTATGAACTTTCGTCCGCAATCGATTTGGAAGAATTCGACTGGGAAGATGACAGGCTTCTTTGTACGCCATTTTCCGATACGATTTTGTATTTGCTTCATGTGCGCGGATTTACGAAGAGCAGCACTTCCAAAGTAAAACATCCCGGAACATTCCGGGGTGTAATCGAGAAGATTCCGTACCTTTCCGATCTTGGTATTACGGCGGTCGAAATCCTTCCCTGCTATGAATTTGAAGAGTTCGTTCCGAAAAAAGAAGAATTGAAACGTGCGGAAAGTACGTTCTATACGGAACCCGTAAATGATAAAGTGAATTTCTGGGGATTTAAGAAAGGCTTTTATTTTGCGCCGAAGGCTTCTTATTCATCCTCTGCGGATGCCTGCATGGAAATGCGTTCCATGGTGAAAGAACTGCATAAAGCAGGCATAGAAGTCATCATGCAGCTGTATTTTCCCGATGATACCAAGCAGGGCCTGATCCAGGATGTTCTGCGTCACTGGGTTATGAAATATCATGTGGACGGTTTCCATTTGAAAGGCAATAAGATTCCGATCGCATTGCTTGCAACCGATCCTTTACTTGCGAATACCAAATTATTCTATGATTACATTCCGGAAGAGGAAATATATCCTTCCAACACGAAACCGAAATATAAGAATCTTTGTATCTATTCGGATGAATACATGTATCAGATCCGTAAATTCCTGAAAGCGGATCCGGATATGCTTTCCGAATTCGTTCGACTGGAGAAGAGAATTCCCGAAAGAAGCGGAATCGTTAATTTCGTGACCAATTATTACGGTTTCTCCTTAAACGATCTGTATTCGTACGATAGCAAACATAACGAAGCAAACGGAGAAAATAACAGAGACGGCTGCAATTCAAATTATTCCTGGAACTGCGGTGCGGAAGGTGCAACGAAGAAGAAATCCATTTTAGCGCTTCGTCACAGAATGATCAAAAACGCCATGCTGACCGTTTTATTCGGAGCGGGAACTCCGCTTATCACAGCAGGTGATGAACTTTTAAATTCACTGTCCGGAAACAATAATGCATATTGTCAGGATAACGAGACCGGATATGTGAACTGGAATACAACGAAAAGCGCACAGGAAATGTATGCGTTTACGAAAGATATGATCGCGCTCAGAAAGAGCAAATCCTTCCTGCACAGAGAAGAGGAAGCAACTTTACTGGATCATGTAAATTGCGGTTTTCCGGATTTATCCTTCCATCAGGAAGAGGCATGGAAAGCGGATCTGGCAGGAGATAAGCATCATATCGGAATGATGTTTACCGAAACCGTATCAAGTGCTTCCCTTGGAAAGAATACCTCCAAAGTCGGCACGAAATTTACGAGATTATATTATGTGGCATTTAACATGCATTGGGAAGAGAAAGAATTTTCCTTACCGAATCTTGTGAAACGTTCCAAATGGGAGCAGTATTTCACGACAGGCGACAATGCCAAACAGTCCGATATGGCGGATAATACGTCATATCTGGTTCCGCCTAGGACCATTGTTATTTTTGAAGCAAAATAAAGCAATGAAAAGAGGATAGATTCATGTTAGGAGACAAGAAAGTTTTATTCAGCGGAATGCAGGCAACCGGTTCCCTTACTTTGGGAAATTACCTCGGAGCGTTGAAGAACTGGCTTACATTAAGCGATGAATTTGAATGTTTTTATTCCGTTGTGGATTTGCATTCCATAACAATCCGTCAGGATCCCACGGAATTCCGTAAAAAAGCAAGAAATTTACTGATGCTTTACATTGCGGCCGGACTCGATCCGAAGAAAAACTGTATTTTCTACCAGTCCCATGTCAGCGGACACTGCGAGCTTGCCTGGATTTTAGACTGCTTTACCTATATGGGCGAGTTAAACCGTATGACACAGTTTAAGGATAAATCCGCAAAGCATGCGGATAATATCAATGCCGGATTATATACTTATCCGGTACTTATGGCTGCTGATATTCTTCTGTATCAGGCAGATGTGGTTCCCGTAGGAAAGGACCAGTTGCAGCATTTGGAATTAACCCGCGATATCGCAGGCCGTTTTAATGCTTTGTTCGGTGATGTATTTACGATTCCGGAACCGTATCTGGGTAAAGCCGGTGCAAAGATCATGTCCTTACAGGATCCGGCCAAGAAGATGTCCAAATCCGATGAAAATCCCAATGCAAGCATTTACTTAACCGATGACAGAGATACCGTTATCCGTAAATTTAAACGTGCGGTCACCGATTCCGAAGCAAGCATCCGCTATGATGTCGAGAATAAGCCCGGTGTTTCTAATCTGATCGAGATTTACGGTGCCGTTACCGGAAAAACATTTGCGGAAGTGGAGAAGGAATTTGACGGAAAAGGATACGGTGATTTCAAACTTGCCGTGGGAGAGGCCGTAGCAGACATGTTAACTCCGCTTCAGACCCGTTTTGATGAGCTTTCCAAGGACAAGGCATATATTGACGGAATCGTTAAAGAAAATGCAGAGAAAGCAAATTACTTTGCTACCAAGACGTTACGAAAGGTTCAGAAGAAAGTCGGATTTAACGAGATCATCCGATAAGAACTTGAGAGAAACTGCAGAAGAAAATACGCAAAAGAAAACCCCGGCGATTGCCGGGGTTATTATTATATGTTAATCTTATTCGGATTTCACCTGTTTCCAAAGATCCGCATATTTCTGATCGCCGTCTTCACCAAGATAGTGGAAGGTTTCCAGATCTTTATACTTGGAAAGATCCGGGAATGCGATTTCGGAATTGCGGATATCTTCGTCTTCGATCAAAGCTCTGGCTGCCTCATTGGGAGTGGAGTAGGTGATGAAGTCAAAGTTCTTTAATGCAATTTCGGGTTTGCACATATAATTGATGAATGCTTCTGCATTTTCTTTGTTCTTTGCGTTTTTCGGAATTACCCAGGAGTCAATCCATACATTGGTTCCTTCCTTGGGAATCACATATTCAAGATCTGCATTTTCACGCTGGGTATAAATTGCTTCACCGGAGTAGATGACGCCGATGGCAGCTTCGTTACCGATCATTTTATCTCTGACCTGATCGACAACATATGCCTGAACAAGGGGTTTCTGCTCAATGAGTTTATCTTTGGCAGCTTCCAGTTCCTCATCATCCAAGGTGTTCATGGAGTTTCCGTTTAATTTTAAAGCAACCATGAAGGCATCACGAACGGAGTTCTGCATTAAGATTTCGCCTTTGTATTTTTCATCCCAGAGAACGGACCAGGAGTCGATCGGTTCATCCACTTTGGTCTTGTTGTAAAGGATTCCTACGGTTCCCCAGCAGTAAGGTACGGAGTATTTGTTGCCGGGATCGAATTCCTGCGAAGACTGCCAGTACTGGGCTCCGATATTTTTGGAGTTTGGAATGTTCGCCATATTGATCTCTTGTAAAAGATCATTCTCGATCATCTTCTGGATCATATAATCGGAAGGGCAGATAACATCATATTCGGCAGCGCCTGCTTCAACCTTCGGATACATGATTTCATTGGTTTCATATTCATCGTAAATAACCTTAATACCGGTTTCTTCGGTAAAGGATTCGAGTACATCGGGATCGATGTATTCACCCCAGTTGTAAACGTAAACAACTTTATCGGATTTGGAAGTACATCCGCTAAAGAGTACGGGTACGGTCATAAGGGTTGCACAGCCCAATGCCGTAAGGGTTTTAAAGAAATTCTTTTTCATTTGAGTTCCTCCTAAGTAATGTGGATGATGTATGATTATTTCTCCGCCTTTTTACTTTTACCTCCCGATGGAAGGGTATTGATTAAGATTAAGAGAATTAATACCGAAACAAATATCAACGTGGAAAGCGCATACATTTCCGGATTGACGCCTTTTTTGACCATTGCATAAATCTTGGTGGAGAGCGTATCCACGCCGGATCCCTTGGTAAAGTAAGTGATGATAAAATCATCAAGCGACATCGTAAATGCCATTAAGAAACCGGACAGAACACCGGGCCAGATATCCGGAAGAATGACTTTAAAGAACGCATAAACCGGAGTGGCACCGAGATCCAGCGCGGCTTCATAATTGGAAGGGTTCATTTTCTTGATTCTCGGCATAACGCTTAAAATCACATAAGGGATATTAAATGTAATGTGAGAAAGCAAAATCGATACAATACCGAAGCGGAAGCCGAATTTATCCTTCAGAATAAGGAATAAAAGCATTAACGAGATACCGGTTACGATATCGGCGTTCAGCATCGGAATATTGGTAACACCCATTAATGCGGAACGGGTAAATGGCTTCATTTTATTCATACCGATCGCAGCAATGGTTCCGATAAAACATGCCACAACGGCCGATACGAAAGCAACGAGCAGGGTGGTAAGCAATACCTTCATGATCTCCGAATCGTGGAACAGATTCCGATACCAGATAAAAGAGAAGCCGCCCCATTTTGCTCTTGATTTGGACGAATTAAAGGAAAGTACCACCAGCGTAATCATCGGAAGATACAGGAAGAGCAGGATTAAAACAGCATAGAAACGTTTTAAAAACTTGATCACAGCGTATTTCCCTCCCCGTCTTTGTCGTAAATATTCGTAATTACCATACTGATGATAATGAATAACATAAGCACGATGGAAAGGCCGGAGCCCTGATACCAGTTGGAATTCTGTGTAAATTCCTGTTCGATGACATTACCGATCAGAAGAATCTTACCGCCGCCAAGCATTTCGCTGACCACGAAGGTGGTAAGAGAGGGTACGAATACCATCGTGATACCGGAAATGATACCCGGTACGGATAACGGAATGATAACGCGAAACAAAGTCTGGAAATAATTCGCACCGAGATCTCTTGCAGCGTTCAGTACATTTTTATCAATTTTATTGATACTGTTATAAAGCGGCAGGATCATAAACGGCAGGAAGTTATACACCATACCGAATACAATGGCTGCAGGAGTATTAATGATCTGTATATTTGGCAAATGCAGGAAATTCAGAATACTGTTAATAACTCCGTTGTTCTCAAGAAGTGTCATCCATGCATAGGTACGAAGCAGGAAATTCATCCACATCGGAAGGATGAAAATGAAAACAACCAGGTGTTCGTTTTTACTCTTTAATCCGGAAAGGATCAGTGCGAGAGGGTATGCAAGCAAAATGCAGACGATCGTGGATACAAGCGCCAAAAGCAGAGCCAGATAAAGCGATTTAAAATGTTCCGGCTTTGCAATGCTTAAAACATATTCAAAAGTAAACTGCTTATCCCTGTTCGACAGACCATAGTAAAATACCATGATCAAAGGGATAATGATAAAACCGACTGCCCAGACGATATAAGGAGCGGACAGCAGTTTAATGAATTTATTACTCTTCAATGGGGGCTGCCTCCTCGTCTTCGCTTGCGGGTTTGTTCATGATCTGAATATTGAAAGGATCCACATTAATGCCGACTTTCTGACCTACGGGGAACATCTGTGTAGAATGTACCAGCCACTCAAAGCCGTTTGCCATAACTTCCATTTCATAATGGACACCTTTGAAAATAATATGCGTTACAACACCCTGGATTCGCCCGTATTTCTTCCAGGAATCTTCGGAAGATGCTGCGGAAGCCATTTCGTTTTCGTAATCGTCCAAAAGATTGATCATTTCAACGTCCTCAGGACGGATTACAACGTCGACAGGCTTGTTTTCGCCGAAACCGGTATCCACGCAGGGGAATTTTACACCGAGGATTTCAACCAGCTTATCCTGGATCATGGTGGAAGAGATGATATTGGAATCACCGATGAAATCGGCAACAAAAGCGTTTTCGGGCTCGTTGTAGATCATCTCAGGAGTTCCGATCTGCTGGATATAACCCTGATTCATAACTACGATGGTATCGGACATGGTCAGGGCTTCTTCCTGGTCGTGTGTTACATAAATAAAGGTAATTCCCAGTTCTTTCTTTAAACGGATCAGTTCATACTGCATGTCCTGACGCAGTTTTAAGTCAAGTGCACCCAAAGGTTCATCGAGTAAAAGAACCTTGGGCTCGTTTACGATAGCACGTGCAATCGCAATACGTTGTTGCTGACCGCCGGAGAGCGAGTCCGGGTAACGGTTTCCGTAATCTTCGAGGTTAACAAGCTTTAATGCATATTTAATCTTGTCATCGATATACGATTTGGATTTTTTCTTGATTTTCAAGCCAAACGCGATGTTTTCTGCAATCGTCATATGCGTAAAAAGAGCATACTTCTGGAATACGGTGTTTAACTGACGCTTGTTCGGTGCAAGATTTGTAATATCTTCGCCGTCAAAAATAACACGTCCGACATCGGGCGTTTCAAAACCGCCGATAATACGAAGCGTAGTAGTTTTGCCGCATCCCGAAGGTCCGAGCAGCGTCAAAAACTCATTCTCGCGGATATATAAATTCATCTCATCGAGAACCAAATGGTTTCCGAAGGATTTTGATATATTTTGCAAATCAATCAGATGTTTACTCATAACATTTCCTCATTTAGATGGTATATGGTCTATCGAGCCGGAGCCATGTAGTTAATATGAAGGCTGCGTTTAATATATTTAATCGAGCCGGAGCCATGTAGGCTGTGCGAAGGGTGAGTTTAAATCGAAGATTTATCGAATCCCTGAGCATTGCCGTGATGGCGACGTGCGAGCCAATTATTTAAAACGTCGGCGGAGTGGAAATCCAGATGAACTCAGCCCCACCTTTGGCATTGCAATCAATAAAATGCGATTCCGAAGGCGTATAGTAAAACGAATCCCCTTTGGACGCCTTATATACTTTATTTCCGATATGAATCTGAATGGAGCCGGAGAGTACATATCCGAATTCTTCGCCTTCATGGGGATTGTCGGGATAAGTTTTTCCGTTTTGCTCAAGGTGGACCTTGATGGGCTCCATCATGTTCTTCTGGGCATTAGGAATCAGCCATTCGACGGAGTTGTTTAACTCGTTGTCGATTTTTTCAAAGTAATCATTCTGTGTAAAGACAATCTGTACGTCTTCCTCTTTGGCGAAGAATTCCGTTGTGTCCGTTCCTAGGACCTGAAGCATATCCATTAAGGTTGCGATGGAAGGAGAGGTTAAATCGCGCTCAACCTGCGAAATAAAGCCTTTCGAAAGCTCACAGCGATCGCCCAGTTCTTCCTGCGTCAGTCCTTTTTGGATGCGTAATTGTTTGATTTTGTTTCCGATTTCCATCGTTTTATCTCCGTAAGAATAAAACTAAACTTGAAGTTTAGTAAAACTAAACAAACAAGATAGATTATACAATGTCCATCGTTAATGTCAATTGATTTTTATGAAATAATTCGTTTTACAAAGAGTACCCCTTGTGATAAAATATATGAGTATTTTTATGCCTATAGAATAAAGAAAGGGTTCGGTCAGAGAAATATGCGATTTGTAGCCTATGTATCCACATATACCTCCAAGGATAAACGGGGGATTACCATATATGATGTAGATATGGAAACCGGCATATTTACGGAGAAGGGTAAAGTGTCAATCACCAATTCTTCGTACCTTACCTGTTCCCATTCCAGGAAATATCTGTATTCCATTACGGACTTTGGCGTAAAAAGCTTCCATGTGTTACCGGACGGACTTTTGGAAGAGATTAACGAAGCTTCCATTAACGGAATGAGAGGATGCTATTTGTCCGTGGATTATGCGGATCATTTCCTTTTTGTATCCGGTTATCATGACGGTAAACTGACCGTGCTTCGCCTAAATGACGACGGAAGTGTCGGAGAGATTACCGAAGAGATCTACTTTAAAGGACTCGGAGACGTTACGGAGAAATCCTATCAGCCGCATGTGACCTGTGCAAAAATGTCCCGCGACAATAAGTATTTGTTTGCAACGGATAGCGGCATGGATCATACCTATGTATATGAACTCAATCATGACAAAGGTACTTTAAAGCAGGTTGATATCATCCGCAGCGAGCAAAACGCCGGCCCCAGACATTTGATCACATCCGCGGACGGAAAGTTTATTTACATTGTGAACGAATCCGCGAATACCATTGATGTGTTCGCTTACAATATGGTAAATAACTATCCGGATTTTGAGAAGATCCAGAGTATTTCCACATTGAATGATTATCATGCGAGCAAAAGTATTTCCTGTTCGCTTACTCTGTCTGCAGACAGACAGCATATTGTTGTAACCAACGCGGGAGACAATTCCGTAGCGGTTATGAGACGCAAAGAAGACGGTACACTGGACCGCATTCTTTGCCTGCCGGTTTCCGGAGCATATCCCAAGGATGCACTTTTATATCCGGATAACCGACATTTGGTCAGCTTAAACCATGAAGCGGGAACGATGACATTTTTCTCCACGGATCTGGATAAAGGATTGATCTACATGAGTTCCAAGGAAATCAAAATCGATCATCCGAATTGCATCATCTTTATTCCTATAGAAGAATAGGGGTGATTGTTTGAGCAAAGAATTTACAATACTGGCAAAAGAAGGCGAAGCCAAACGCGGCGTTTTCAAAACCGTTCATGGGCAGATCCAGACTCCGGTCTTTATGAATGTCGGAACCGTGGCAGCGATTAAGGGTGCGGTTTCCACGGAAGATTTGGAGCGGATCGGAACGCAGGTTCAGCTATCCAATACCTATCATCTTCATGTAAGACCCGGAGATGAAGTGATCAAAGAGCTCGGCGGATTACATCATTTTATGTCCTGGAATAGACCGATCTTAACGGATTCAGGCGGATTTCAGGTATTTTCCTTAGCTTCGCTTCGTAAGATAAAAGAAGAGGGCGTTACTTTCAGCTCGCATATCGACGGAAGACGCATCTTCATGGGTCCGGAAGAGAGCATGACGATTCAGTCAAATTTAGCTTCTACGATTGCCATGGCATTTGATGAGTGTCCACCGAGTAAAGCGGACAGGTCCTATGTGGAACAATCCGTGGCAAGAACGACAAGATGGCTTATTCGATGCAAGGATAAACTCGAAGAGTTAAACAATAAAGAAGATACCATCAACAAGCATCAGCTTCTGTTCGGAATTAACCAGGGCGCGGTTTTTGCGGATATCCGCAAGGAACACGCCAAGGCAATTTCGGAACTGGATCTTCCGGGATACGCGATCGGAGGTCTTGCGGTCGGCGAAAGTCACGAAGAGATGTATGAAACCATTGAAAATACGGTTCCGTATCTTCCCGCTGATAAACCCGTTTATCTGATGGGTGTCGGTACACCAGAGAATATCCTCGAAAGTGTGGAACGCGGTGTTGATTTCTTTGACTGTGTTTATCCTTCGAGAAACGCCAGACATGCACATTTATATACGAATTTCGGCAAGATCAATCTTTTGAATGCGAAATATGAAAAAGACGATACACCGATCGAACCAGGATGTGCCTGCCCGACATGCCAAAGATATACCAAGGCTTATATCCGTCATTTACTGAAAGCCAAAGAAATGCTCGGAATGCGCCTTTGTGTAATGCATAATCTGTATTTCTACAATCATATGATGGAAGAGATCAGGGATGCGATTGATGAGAACCGTTTCGCATCATATAAGAAAGACAAATTGGAACGAATGAATTCCGGAAATAATCCGGAAAGTTAATATAAAGGAGAGAAAAAATGTATAATTTACTTCTTACCCAGTCCACAACAAACGGTGGCGGAGGACTTTTTTCCGGCGGTAGCGGATGGTTAATGATCGTATATGTCGTTGTATTCATCGCCATCATTTACTTCCTTATGATCCGTCCTTCCCAGAAACAGCAGAAAAGACAGTCTGCCATGCTTTCTTCCCTGGAAGTAGGCGATTATGTTTTAACCACCAGTGGTTTCTACGGCGAAATCATTGATGTATCCGATGACGATATCATCGTTGAATTCGGAAACAACAAGAACTGCCGTATTCCCATGAAAAAAGAAGCAGTGGCTGAAATCCAGAAGAAGGATTCCGGTTCAAACGAGTAATTTTTGCTCACGGAGGAAATTATGAAGGCTATTACAAAATTGTTTATAGCTGTATTGGGGATAGGTTTTCTCTTAGCATCATTATATCTTGGAATTGCTTTTTATTACCGGAAAGGATTTTCGTTCGGTACCACGGTAAACGGACTGAACCTAACCGGAATGTCGATGGAGGAAGCTGAGGCTGTGCTTCTTGCTCATGATTCCTACCAGCAGATCGAAGTCGTCGACAAAAACAACGAAACATATACCATAGCACTTTCCGATATCGGATATAACGAGAATTATTCCATGGATCTTGATAAGATCAAAACGGAATACAGTCCTTTGCGCTGGGGTAAAAATTTTATAGGTGAAAAAGATCACGTCATTGAAGGTACACCGACCTTTGATCCCGTTTTACTGGAGCAGGTTCTGCTGCAGGCTCCTTTTATGAGCGAAAACAAGCTTTATAACGTAAGCAATACGATCGATATTGTAAGAACGGGCGCAAACGGATATCAGATTCAGGACATGACCAAAGACCTGATCCACAAGGACAAAGCCGTTATGCTCGTGGAAGACGGTATCGCAAAGAAACTCTCCAGCGTGAATCTTCAGGAGGGAGACTGCTACGAATCCATTTCCGTTCCGACGAAGGAAAAAGATATTAAGGATCTTTTTGAAAAGATTGAGAAGTTCCAGAATTTCACTTTGACTTATCAGGTAGCCGGAAAGAAAGAGCTGATTGATTCTTCCGTAACATCCGAATGGATCACACTTACAGAAGACGGATCCTTTGCACAGGATGAAAACGGTGATCTGATCTTAAATGAAGCTGCAGTCAGAGATTATGTGGCTTCTCTTGCTGAGAAATACAATACCAAAGGAACCGACAGAACATTCATGTCGACCAGCGGCAAAGAGATTCATTTCACGCAGAATCAGGTGCTTTACGGAACCACGATCGATCAGAATGCCGAGACCAAACTTCTGATTGAAGAGTTTAAAAGCGGCGAAACCGGAATCGAACGCGAACCGAAGTATATTTCGAAAGCGTATGTGGATACGGAAGACGGTATCGGAAACACCTATATCGAAATCAATTTAACCGAACAGCATCTGTACTTTTATAAAGACGGTGTAGTAGCACTGGAATCCGATTTTGTTTCCGGTAACATGAGAGCCGGAATGGGAACGCCTCAGTTATATGCATATGTTCGCAACAAAGCCAAGAACGTTACCTTAAGAGGTCCGGGATACGAAAGTTTCGTATATTACTGGATGGGAATCTGGCAGGGATACGGAATGCACGATGCTACCTGGAGAGGTAAATTCGGTGGTGAGATTTATAAAACCAGCGGATCCCACGGATGCATTAACCTTCCATTGAACTTCATTAAGGAATTCTACGAAGAAGTGGAAGTCGGAATGCCGCTCATTATGTTCTATGAGCCGGAACCCGATGCCCAAGAGAAGGCTAAACTGGAAGAGGAAAAGAAGAAAAAGGCAGAAGAGGAAGCCGCTGCAAGGGCACAGCAGCAACAACAGCAGCCCGTACAGCCCGCGCCTGCACCTCAACCCGAACCGCAGCCTGAACCACAGCCCATGCCACAGCCTCAAAGACCGGCCGACTGGCCCGAATGGGAGCCCTGGCCGTAAGGCAATAATAAACTTTGTTAAATAATTGACACTTCTCATTGACGAAAAAAACTTAGAATTGTACAATGGAAAGCGTCGGTAAGATAATAATTACTCGGATGAAGGAGGAGAAAAAATGTCCAGAGTGTATAATTTTTCCGCAGGTCCTGCTGTATTACCTGAGGAAGTATTAAAAGAAGCAGCAGCTGAAATGTTAGATTACCAGGGATCCGGCCAGTCCGTAATGGAAATGTCCCACAGATCCAAAGTGTTTGACAAGATCATTAAAGATGCTGAAGCAGATTTAAGAGAATTAATGAATATTCCCGACAATTACAAAGTCCTTTTCTTACAGGGCGGCGCAAACCAGTTCTTCGCAGAAGTTCCCATGAACATGATGAAGAACAAAAAAGCCGGCTATATCTTAACCGGTCAGTGGGCAAAGAAAGCATTTGCAGAAGCTAAGATTTACGGAGAAGCAGTAGAACTTGCATCTTCTGCAGATAAAACCTTCTCCTATATTCCCGATTGCTCCGATCTTCCCATTACGGATGATATGGACTATGTATATATTTGCGAAAACAATACCATTTACGGAACCAAGTTCAAAACCCTTCCCAATACCAAGGGTAAAGATCTTGTATCCGATGTATCTTCCTGCTTCTTATCCGAACCCGTTGATGTCAGCAAATATGCTGTAATCTACGGTGGTGTTCAGAAGAATATCGGACCTGCAGGCTGCGTAATTGCAATCATCAGAGAAGATCTGATCACCGATGATGTTCTTCCCGGAACTCCGACCATGCTCAAGTGGAAGACTCAGGCTGATAATGATTCCCTTTACAATACGCCTCCCTGCTATACCATTTATATCTGCGGTAAGGTATTCAAATGGTTAAAGAAGATGGGCGGACTTGAAGCCATGAAGAAACTCAACGAGAAGAAGGCTAAGATCCTTTATGATTATCTCGATGAATCCAAGCTTTTCATGGGTACCGTTGTAAAAGAAGACAGATCCTTAATGAACGTTCCCTTCGTATGCAACGTTGCAGATGCAGAGAAGAAAGCAGAACTTGAAGCTAAATTCATCAAGGAAGCTACCGAGGCCGGCTTTGTTAACTTAAAGGGCCACAGAACCGTTGGTGGTATGAGAGCAAGTATCTACAATGCAATGCCCATCGAAGGTGTAGAAAAGCTTGTTGAATTCATGAAGAAATTTGAAAAGGAGAATGCATAATGTTTCAGTATCATTGCTTAAACCCCATTGCTCAGGTGGGACTTGATAATTTTGATGCAAATTATGAGAAAACGGAAGATGTAAATGCAGCAGAAGGTATTCTCGTAAGAAGTGCCGTAATGCATGAGATGGATTTTTCCGATAAATTACTCTGTGTTGCACGTGCAGGTGCAGGTGTAAACAACATTCCTTTGGAGAAACTCGCTGAGAAAGGTGTTGTTGTATTCAACACTCCCGGTGCAAACGCAAACGGTGTTAAAGAGCTTGTAATCGCAGGTATGTTGCTTGCTTCCCGTGATATCGTCGGCGGTATCGAATGGGTGAAAGAAAACAAAGCGGACGAAAACATCGGTAAAACTGCCGAGAAGGCCAAAAAAGCATTCGCCGGAACCGAAATCGAAGGCAAGAAACTTGGTGTTATCGGCCTTGGTGCCATCGGTGTTAAGGTTGCAAACGCAGCCAAGTCCTTAGGCATGACCGTATACGGATACGATCCTTATCTTTCCGTTAATGCAGCTTGGCATTTAAGCCGCGATATCATCCATGTAAATACTTTGGATGAGATCTATGAGAACTGCGATTTTATCACCATTCATGTCCCTGCCATGGATTCCACCAAGGGAATGATCAACAAAGAAGCATTCGATAAGATGAAAGACGGCGTAATCCTTCTTAACTTTGCACGTGACGTGCTGGTTAACGAGGCTGACTGCTTGGAAGCAATCAAGGCAGGAAAAGTTCGCAAGTACGTTTCTGACTTTGCAAATGCAACCACAGCAGGCGCTGAAGGATGTATCGTAATTCCTCATCTTGGAGCATCCACCGAGGAATCCGAAGACAACTGTGCAAAGATGGCAGTTAAGGAAATGAAGGATTATCTTGAAAACGGCAATATCCAGAATTCCGTTAACTATCCGAACTGCGATATGGGTATCTGCTCCAAAGCAGGCCGTGTTGCAATTTTCCATAAGAACATTGCAAATCTGATCGCTAAATTCACCTCCCTGTTCGGAGAGAAGGGCATCAACATTTCCGATATGACCAATAAGTCCAAGGGAGATTTCGCTTACACCATGCTTGATGTGGAAGCTCCCCTTACGGATGATATCATTGCCGCTCTCGAAGCAATCGATGGCGTATATCGTGTCAGAATAGTTAAGTAATCGGATTTACGGTTAAATCTGGCTTTAATTAAGCCGCTAAAGCGCATAATTTCAATGAATAACCCCCTTGATAATGGATATCGAGGGGGTTATAATATATTTTGTGTAAATTTGTATTTTAGGAGGATTTCTCATGGCAACAATCAAACCATTTGCAGCCATTCGTCCGGCTCTCGGACTGGAAAGTAAAATCGCAGCTCTTCCCTATGACGTATACAGTTCAGAAGAAGCAAGACAGAAAGTAAGTGACAATCCCTTGCTTTTCTTAAATATTGATCGTGCGGAAACGCAATTTCCCGTAGGAACCAGCCCTTATGAAGACAAGGTCTATGATAAGGCAAGAGACTTGTTCTGGAGCCAGGTAAAGGACGGAATCTATGTAAAAGAATCCGCTCCCTGTTACTATGTATACGAGCTTGTGATGGACGGCAGATCCCAGATCGGTCTTGTGGCATGTGCATCCATTGATGATTATGCCAACAATATCATCAAAAAGCATGAGAATACCCGTGCAGATAAAGAAGAGGACCGTATCCGCCACGTCGGAACGATGGAAGCGCAGACGGGTCCGATCTTCCTTGCATATCGTTATAATGCAGCCATAGATGCCGAGATCAAGAAAGCCATGGCAAATCCCGCATTATATGATTTTGTAGCCGATGACGGAATCACTCATCGCGTATGGGTAATCAACGATGCCGGTTCCGTTAAAATCATCCGTGATGCTTTTGCGGGAATGAATGATATTTATATTGCGGACGGACATCATCGTTGTGCATCCGCCGTGAAAGTCGGATTTAAGAAAAGAGAAGCGAAGCCGAATTATACAGGGGACGAAGAATTCAATTTCTTCCTTTCCGTATTATTCCCTGATGAGCAGCTTATGATCATGGATTATAACCGTGTTGTGAAAGATTTAAACGGAAATTCCGCAGATGAATTTATTGCAAAATTAAGCGAGATCTTTACGATCGCTCCGCAAAACGAAGCAAAGAAGCCTTCCAAGAAGGGTGAAATCGCCATGTTTTTGGAGGATAAATGGTATTTACTTTCCGTTAAGGAAGCGTATCAAAGCAACGATCCGATCAAGGGTCTTGACGTATCCGTTTTACAGGATAATGTTCTCGGACCAATCCTTAATATCGAAGATCCCAAGACCGACAAGCGAATCGATTTTGTCGGCGGAATCCGCGGATACGAGGAACTTGTGAAACGTTGTCATACGGACTCGGTGGTTGCATTCGGAATGTATCCGACCTCGATTCAGGAATTGTTTGCGGTAGCGGACGCATCCCTTTTGATGCCTCCGAAATCCACCTGGTTTGAGCCGAAGCTTCGCAGCGGATTATTTATTCATTCCATCAAAGAAGGAGACGACAATGAATAAAAAACAGTATGCATTAATGAATTGGGAACAGATCGAGTCCATCTGCTATGCGGATTGCGCAAATCCGTTTTCCATTCTCGGATTACATACAAAGAAAAAAGAAGTTATTCTGCAGGCATTTTTCCCGGAAGCAGAGAAAGTGTCCGTCGTTTTAAATACTATGGACGGCAAAAAGAAGAAAATTGAGATGGAAAAAGTCGATGAATCAGGCTTTTTCGCAGTATTTCTTACGAAAGAGAAGTTTTCTTCCTACAGCTATACCGTCGATTATGTGAATACACAGTGCAAGGATATTCTGGATCCGTATGCATATCCGGTTTCCTTTGACGATAAAACGGCCGCATCCATGAAACGCGGTACAAACGAAGAGTTAATGCTTCATTTGGGTTCCCATCCGACCAAGATCGGAAATACGGAAGGTGTTGTATTCCATGTGTATGCACCAAATGCCAATTGCGTAAGCCTCCTGGCTGATTTCAATCAGTTTAAAGAAGGTGCTCATCTGATGGAGAAAAACGAATCCATAGGCGTATTTTCCCTCTTTATTCCGGGAGCCGAAGTAGGATTGAAGTACCGCTATGCTGTACGCTCAAAAGGCGCCAAGAGCATAGAAAAAACCGATCCGTTCTCCCTTTATGAAGAAGCAAACGCATCCGTTGTTACGAAGAACCCTTCGTTTGGCAAGAGCGCAAAGAAGGTTAAAATTGATAATCCTTCGCATTTCTATGAAGTGGATTTATTCTCCCTTCTGGACGATAAGGCAAAGACCTGTACGGATTTGCTTCCCGTATTGATCAAACACTGCAAGGAATATCATTATCACGGAATTCATCTTTTGAATATTTTCGAACCTGTTGCAACAGCGGAAGACCGTTTCCATGTAAAAGGCCTGTTCGCCGCATCCGCAACTTTGGGCGGACCGGAAGCATTAGGTGAATTTATCAAAGCATTCCATGACGAGGGATTATTCGTATCCTTCCAGTTTCCTGTGGCATTCTTTTCATCGGATCCCGCGGGACTGCATTTCTTTGACGGAGAATCCTTATTCGAAAGCAGCGATGAGAGAGTTATGTTTTCTCCCGCATTCGGCGGATACTGCTTCGATTTCTCCAAAGGTTTTGTGGTAAGTTATTTACTGTCTGCAGCATTATATCTTGTAAATACGTATCATTTTGACGGAATTTTAATTCCGGATCTGGCTGCACTTTTGTATCTTGATTATGGTAAAAACGACGGAGAGTGGATCCCAAACGAATACGGCGGAAACTTAAATCTTGCGGCCGTTCGTTTTATCAAGAAACTGAACACCAAATTGAGCAAGAAATTCCCGAATCTTTATAAGATTGCTTCTTCCGACGGCGTTTTAAGCCAGGTAACCACGAAGAGCGGTAAGGATTCGTTATTGTTTGATGCTGTATTAAATACCGGTTTTGAGAATGGTCTCGTTTCTTATCTTCAAAACGATCCGTTCTTCAGATCCGAGCATTATTATGACTTTACGAAGATTCTTGATTATGCATTTTCGGAAGAATTTATCCTTCCTTTGTCCCATATTTCATCCTCCAAGGATTTTGTTTCCCTGAAAAACAGAATGCCCGGAATTTTGGAAGACAAGCAGAACAACGTGATCCTTGCGAATGCGTTTTTAAGCGTATTCCCCGGAAAGAAATGGAATTTCATGGGAACGGATAATTTCTGCGAGGAAGCATATTTCGCAAATCCCTATGCCCTGGCATTAAAAGAAGCCAAAGGACAGGAAAAGGCTATTTCCTGTATCAAGGATTTATTTGCTCTGTATCATGACAAAACGATCTATCATCCCGTAAATGAAGGCAAGGAATCGTTTGAAATGATCAAATGCGACGATCCTACGGATAATGTTGTCATTTACAGAAGAAAAGAAGGAGATGTAAGCGAATTTATCATCTTTAACTTCTCCAATCATGAAATGGATAAGTATTCCTTCGGACTTCCCGAAGAAGGCAAGATTAAGGAAATCTTCACCACGGATGACGAGAAGTATGCAAGAGCAGGTTTCGTAAATAAGAACGCCGTTTCCACCAAGGAAATTCCGATGGACGGATTCAAGCAGTCCGTAACGGTTAAAATTCCCGCAATGGGCATGCAGATTTTCTCTTACAGACCGTTTACCGAGAAGGAAAAGGCCGAAATCGAAAAGAAGAAATACATGGAAAAAGTCCGCTATGTAGAAAAGAAGAAAAAAGAAATCGAAGCGGAACGCGACCGTCTGATCGATGAAGCCAAGAAAGAAGCGGAACGCAAGATCAAAGAAGTTGAGAAAATCTTAAAACAATAAGGAAAATACTTGCCAATTTTAAGTATTGTCGATATAATAACACGTGGTCGTAATCGACCTTCGCCGGAATAGCTCAGTCGGTAGAGCACTTCACTCGTAATGAAGGGGTCGTCAGTTCAAGTCTGATTTCCGGCTTACCAAACCATACCACGTGATTAAGGTATGGTTTGTTTCTTTTATGGACATAATTAGTAAGGAGTAAACAAATGGCTGATTTATGGGGCGGACGCTTCACCAAAGCAACCGATCAGGAAGTATTTGACTTCAACGAATCCCTTTCTTTCGACAAGCGTTTATACCGCTGCGACATCGAAGGATCTCTGGCACATGCCAAAATGCTCGGAAAACAGGGCATTATTTCTGCCGAAGAAGCGGAATCGATTGTTTCCGGATTAAAAAGCATCCTTGCGGATATTGAGAACGGAACACTTACGTTCGGGCCGCAGTATGAGGATATTCATTCGTTTGTGGAAGCCAATCTGATCGACAGGATCGGAGATGCGGGAAAGAAACTTCATACAGGAAGAAGCCGTAATGACCAGGTCGCACTGGATATGAAATTATATACCAGAACGGAGCTTGATAAGGTCAATGAGCTTTTAAATGTATTACAGAAGACATTACTGGATCTGATTAAGGCCAATAAAGAGACATATATGCCCGGATTTACGCATCTTCAGAAAGCGCAGCCTGTAACACTTGCGCATTATTTATCCGCTTATCTTGAGATGTTTCTGCGTGATTCGGAGCGCCTTTGCGATATCCGCAAACGTTTAAACCGTTGTCCTTTGGGAAGCGGAGCTTTGGCAGGAACCACTTATCCTTTGGACCGTGATTTCGTGGCCAAAGAGTTACTTTTTGACGAAGCAACCACCAATTCCATGGATTCGGTTTCCGACAGAGACTATCTGATCGAATTTTTATCCGCTTTATCCGTCATTATGATGCACTTAAGTCGTTTTTCCGAGGAAATGATCCTATTTAATTCCAACGAGTACCGCTTTGTCGAGATGGATGATGCGTTCTCAACCGGAAGTTCCATTATGCCTCAGAAGAAAAATCCGGATATTGCGGAACTTGTCCGCGGCAAAACCGGAAGAGTATACGGTGATCTGATGGCGCTTCTTACGATCATGAAAGGTATTCCTTTGGCATATAACAAAGATATGCAGGAAGATAAGGAAGCTGCTTTCGATGCAATGGATACCGTGAAATCCTGTCTGCATTTGTTTACGGGAATGCTTTCCACCGTTACGTTCCGCAAGGATGTTATGGAAAAGAGCGCGATGAACGGATTTACAAACGCCACCGATGCAGCGGATTATCTGGTTGTAAAGGGAGTTCCTTTCCGTGATGCACACGGTATTATCGGCCGGATCGTTTTAACCTGTATTGAGAAAAACTGTTCCATCGAGGATCTCTCCCTTGCCGAATTAAAAGAGATTTGTCCGGTATTTGAAGAAGATGTATACGATGCCATCTCTTTGAAGACTTGCGTAAATAAACGTAATACCAAAGGCGGACCCGGAAGCGAAGCGTTCGAGGAAGCCGTTCAGTTTTATGAAAAGCGCATTTTGCTTGACAAATAAAGTTCCATGTACTATATTTTGTAAAATTATAACCCGATACGGAGGAAAGAATTATGAGTGAGAAATTAAGAGTTGGTATTCTGGGAGCAACCGGTATGGTTGGACAGAGATTCATTTCCCTGTTGGAAAATCATCCCTGGTTTGAAGTGGTTTTGGTAGCAGCAAGCCCCAGAAGTGCCGGTAAAAAATATATTGATGCGGTCGGAGAAAGATGGAAAATGACCACTCCGATGCCCGAACATGTGAAAGATCTGATCGTGAAAGACGTTAACGAAGTGGATGCCATTGCAAAAGAAGTGGATTTCGTATTTTCCGCAGTTGATATGACGAAGGAAGAAATCCGTGCCATCGAAGAGAAATATGCAAAGGCAGAAGTTCCCGTTGTATCCAACAACTCCGCACATCGCTGGACTCCCGATGTTCCGATGGTGGTTCCCGAGATCAACCCTCAGCATATGGAAGTGATCAAGGATCAGAAGAAGCGTCTGGGTACGACCAAGGGATTTATTGCCGTTAAACCCAATTGCTCCATTCAGAGCTATGCTCCCGTGCTTACCGCATGGATGGAATTTGAGCCCTATGAAGCCATCGTTTCCACCTATCAGGCAATTTCCGGTGCCGGAAAGACCTTCAAAGACTGGCCCGAAATGGTTGGAAATATCATTCCTTATATCGGCGGCGAGGAAGAAAAGAGCGAGAAAGAGCCTCTTCGTATCTGGGGTAAGGTGGAAGACGGCGTAATCAAACCCGCTGATTTCATTAAAATTACCAGCCAGTGCATCCGTGTACCTGTTTTAAACGGACATACGGCTACCGTTTTTGTTAAATTCAAGAAGAATCCGACCAAGGAGCAGTTGATCGAAGCATTACGTAATTTCAAGGGCCTTCCTCAGGAATTAAATCTTCCTTCGGCTCCGAAGCAGTTCATTCAGTATCTGGAAGAGGATAATCGTCCTCAGGTTGCTTTGGATGTTGATTATGAGCACGGAATGGGTGTTTCCGTCGGACGTATCCGTGAAGATTCCATCTATGACTGGAAATTCGTCGGATTATCCCATAACACCATCAGAGGTGCAGCCGGTGGCGCAATCCTTTGTGCAGAGCTTTTAAAAGCACAGGGATATCTTGGATAATTCACGGTAAGGTTAAGGTATGCTTCAGGGACGGGCGGAAGAACTGGATAAATGTAATTCGCTATTTGAACGTAAAGAGAGTAACATCATTCTTCTTTACGGGAACGAATATGCAGGTATTTCTTCTCTTTGGCATGAATTTGCCAAGGAGAAGGAATATATCTATTTATCCGCACAAAGTGCAACACCCGGAATGCAGGCATATCTGTGGGCACAGAGCCTTGCTTTGCAGATTGATTTAAATGCAGAGCGTATCTATGAAGCATTATTCGAAGCAATTCTTGCCATTTCATCCAATGAAAAAAAGAAATTGCTTGTGATTGATCATCTGGAGAGTCTCTCCGATAAAGACGACTGTTTTATCGAGCAGTTACATTCCTTTATACAAAAGCATATTTCCGAAAATGCCGTTACGGTGGTACTTTTATGTTCCAATGTGCAGTATATCAGTTCTGTATTTGCCAAAACAGCGCATGAAAAGCAGATTGGCATTGCCGGTTATATCCATGTAAAACCGCTACAATTTGTGGATCTTGTCTGCTCACTGAATACGACTGATTTCGATGAAATCCTGTCCGTATATGCGATTCTCGGAGGATATGAAGATGCATTGTCAAGTTTTACGATGGGACTTTCCCTGAAGCAGAATATCATCGGATCCTTCCTTCTTCCGGGTGCGGTTTTCCGCCATTACGGACTTGATATCATCAAGGAACAGTTACGCGAGCCCTCCGTTTACGCATCCATTCTCGCATCCCTTGCGGAAGGCAGAAATAAACTTAATGAATTATACAATCATTTAGGCTTCTCAAGAGCCAAGATCAGCGTTTATTTAAAACAGTTATGCCAGATGCAGCTTGTCGAGAAAGTGCGTTCCTACGATACTCCGGGTGCGGAAAATACGAAAAAAGGTGTTTATCGGATTACCAATCCGATGGTTAAATTTTATTACACATTCATTTATCCGAATGAAAGTGCATTGAATCTTGCCAATTCCTTCGGACGCGGAGTCATTACCGAAGAAGATTTCTATAATACATTTATCAAAGATGAGATCGAGCGTTACTGTATGAACGCTTTCCCGACCATTTGCGAAGAATTTTTGAATCTTGCCAATGACAGGGAATATCTGCCGATCCAGTTTATCCGTTACGGAGAATGGGTCGGAAAGACCGGAACCGTGCATATGATTGCACAGGATAAGGAGAGAAACTTCTTATTCGGCTTCTGCAATCTGCATAAGGGTCCCTTAAAACTCGAAGAGTATCATCGTTTCCTGCAGATTTCCAAGGAAACGCATTTGTCGTATGACTATTTGTATCTGTTTTCACTGGATGGATTTGAAGATGCGGTCCTGGATGAGATCGATGACGCATCCAATATTTATCTCGTAGACAGATCCGATTTACAATAGTTTGGAAAGAGTATTATGTCCAAAACCGTTTTGATCGCGGAGAAACCCTCCGTAGCCAGGGAATTTGCCAAAATTCTCGGAGAAAAACTGAATAATAAAGACGGCTATTTAGAGGGAGATCGTTTTATCGTAACCTGGTGCGTCGGTCATTTGGTTTCCATGAGTTATCCGGAAGCTTATGATGAGAAATATAAGAAATGGAGCTTTGACACGATCCCTTTTCTTCCCGAAGAATACCGTTACGAAGTCATTGCCGATGTAAAGAAACAGTTTGATACCGTAAAGGGTCTTCTTACCAGAGAAGATGTTTCCACGATCTATATTTGCACCGACTCCGGACGCGAAGGTGAATATATTTACCGCCTGGTGCGTCAGGAAGCCGGAGTTACCGGAAAGACCGAGAAACGTGTCTGGATCGATTCACAGACCGAAGAAGAAATGAAACGAGGCTTAAGGGAAGCCAAGGACATTTCTTTCTATGATTCCCTTTCGGATGCCGCATATCTGCGCGCCAAAGAAGATTACCTGATGGGTATCAATTTTTCGAGGGCATTGTCCTTAAAATACGGATACCCGGTTAAAACATTTCTGAATGCTCCTAAATGTGTTATCAGTGTCGGACGCGTCATGACCTGCGTTCTCGGAATGGTTGTTAAAAGAGAACGCGAGATCAGAGATTTTGTGAAAACACCGTTTTACCGTGTATTCATAACGCATGAACTCTTCGGAAACGATGCTCAGGGCGAGTTTAAGGCAGTGGAAGGCTCCAAATATTTCCAGTCGCCTTTGCTTTATAAAGAAAACGGTTTCTTAAAAGAAGAATCCGCGAAAGAATGCATTGATTATGTATCCGACGGACACGGAGAAGATCCCCGAAGCATCAATCTTACTTCCACGATCGATACACTGGAGAAAAAGACCGAAAAGAAAAATCCGCCTCTTTTATATAACTTGGCGGAAGCGCAGAACGACTGCTCGAGACTTTTTAAGATCAATCCCGACCAGACGCTTTCCATCATTCAGGAATTATACGAAAAGAAGCTTGTTACATATCCGAGAACCGATGCGAGAGTTCTTTCCACGGCAGTAGCCAAAGAGATCGATAAAAATATCCGCGGACTGGCTCAGCATCCGATGTTTAAGGATCTGGCCAATGAAGCGATAGAACTTGGCTTATACAAAAAGATCGCTTCGACCAAATACGTTAACGATAAGCAGATTACGGATCATTATGCCATCATTCCGACCGGACAGGGATTTTCCTCATTAAATTCCTTAAATCCGACGGCACAGAGGGTATATGAGATCATCGTAAGACGCTTTTTAAGCATCTTTTTCCCGCCTGCCGTATATGAAAAACTTTCTTTCTCGGCTAAAATTAAAACCGAAAAATTCTTTTCATCGTTTAAAGTTCTGAAGAACGAAGGCTATCTGAAAGTGACGAAGAATTCGTTCGACAAAGAAAAGAAGGATGTGGAAGAAGAGAATAAAAAGGACGACGAGACGCAGGAATTAAAGGTGGATGCCGAATTCCTTGCCTTATTATCCAAATTAAAAGTCGGTGACAGCCTTCCCTGCAAAGGTTTTTCCATCAAAGAAGGGGAAACGTCTCCGCCGAAACGGTATAATTCGGGAAGCCTGATCCTTGCCATGGAAAATGCCGGACAGTTCATCGAAGATGAAGAACTCAGAGAGCAGATCAAGGGAAGCGGAATCGGAACCAGTGCAACGAGAGCCGGAATCCTTACGAAACTTGAGAAGAATAAATATCTGTCACTGAATAAAAAAACGCAGATCTTTACACCTACATTGCTTGGCGAAATGGTACATGATGTCGTTTTAAACTCGATTCGTTCGCTTTTAAACCCTTCCCTGACGGCAAGCTGGGAACGCGGACTTGAGAAAGTGGCAAACGGAGAAATCAGTAAGGACGAATACATGACGAAGCTGACCGCTTTTGTTGCGGATAACACCAATATGGTGAAAAATCTTCGTAACCAGTCCGATCTGGATAAGTATTTCCGCTATGCGAAACAATACTACAAGAAATAATTTTTTGTAGTCATGTATTATAAATAATTACAACGAGAGGAGTACACTATGTCAGAAGTATTAATGATTAAAAACCTGTATGACTTAAGTCAGACCATTGCTGCGGATATTTTCGAAGGCAAAACCTATCCCTGGGAAGTTCTGGGAGAGATCAAAACCTTTATTTTAGAGCTTGGAGCATCCCTTCCCAAGGATATCTATGAAGAAAGAGAAGAGCATGTCTGGATTGCCAAATCCGCAAAGGTTTATCCGACCGCAACGATCCTTGCACCCTGCATCATCGGTGAAGAGACAGAAGTAAGACCCGGTGCTTTTATCCGCGGAAATGCAATTGTCGGAAATAAATGTGTCGTAGGAAACTCCACCGAATTAAAGAATGTGATTCTTTTTAATAACGTTCAGGTTCCTCATTACAATTACGTCGGCGATTCCGTACTCGGATACAAGTCCCATATGGGCGCAGGAGCCGTAACTTCCAACGTAAAGAGCGATAAGACCCTGGTTGTCGTTAAGAATAAAGATGAACATATTGAAACCGGTCTTAAGAAATTCGGAGCAATGCTTGGCGACAATGTGGAAGTAGGCTGCAATTCCGTATTAAATCCCGGTACCGTGATCGGACGCTTCTCCAATGTATATCCGAGATCTTCCGTACGCGGATTCGTTCCGTCCAATCATATTTACAAGGATCCCGAACATATTGTGGAGAAATATTCCCTGTAAGGTGCATTTACGCTGATTTTGGCGGAATCCTTTGTTGACAACACCATATTTTGTGTATATTATTATTTTAGGTTAATAATATGCTCAATATTTAGATAGAGCCGTTCTGAATCCGAGCGGCTTTATTTAGAATGAAGTGAAGGAAAAGTAAAATGAGAAAAATCGGTAAAAGTATTGTTGTATTTCTAATGCTTGGTGTTATGGTATTTTCCCTTTGTGCCTGCAAACATGCAAAGATCACCAAGGAAGAGTATGCAGCCAAGGCTGATGAGTTTTATGCAAAGATCGTTGAAATCGGAACCGAAATCGATACCATCAACCCTACGGATGTCGGATCTTCCGAGCATCTGCTTAGTGCACTGGATACATTAAATGCAGAAGTGAAAACGTTTTCCGAACTGAATCCGCCCTCTGAATTGAAAGATGCCAAGGAAAGAGCGGAGAGTGCATCCAAACTGATGAATGAAGCGGTAACCGATTTCCATACCGCATTGGGTGGCGAAACGGTGGACCAGAATGCTTTGGATACCGCCAGATTTAATTACGGCAATGCCATTATTGAGATCAAGAACGTTGGTATTGCATTGCAGAATGTCAATTAATTCGGAGTTAAAAGAAGTTTTATGAACGGAGCGCAACTTTTAGTTAAAGCTTTAGAAACAGAGGGCGTAAGACATATTTTCGGGTACCCCGGCGTGTCGATATGTCCTTTTTTCGATGCCCTGAATGATTCAAAGATCGATCCGGTCTTAATGAGAAGTGAGCAATCCTGCGGACATGCAGCAAACGGATATGCAAGAATTGCAGGTAAACCGGGTGTATGTGCCGTATCTTCCGGTCCGGGCGCCACGAATCTGATCACGGCGATCGCAACGGCTTTTGCGGACAGCGTTCCTTTGATCTGCATCACCGGACAGGTTCCCTTAGAGCAGATTGGAAGCGACATGTTCCAGGAGGCCGACATTATCGGAGCAGTGGAATCCTTTGTAAAATACAGCTATTCCGTTCGCTGTGCCAAGGATATTCCCCGTATTGTCAAAGAAGCATTTTATATCGCAAATACCGGTCGTAAAGGTCCTGTTTTACTGGATCTTCCGATTGATGTGCAGAATATGGAAGGCGGCTTTTTCCAGGAGATCGAAAGCGTTTCTTTAAGAACGTATAAACCGACGATCAAAGGCCATGCAGTCCAGATCAAAAAAGCATTGAAAGCTTTGGAAAACGCCCAAAGACCGATCCTTTGCGTGGGTGGCGGAGTCATTGCTTCCAAAGCGGAAAAAGAGATCATTACCTTTGCCGAGAAATACCACATTCCCGTTGTTTCCACGATGATGGGCATCGGAGTCATTCCGTCCAAACATCCTTTATCGATGGGCATGGTAGGAAATAACGGCAAAAAATACGCCAATAAGGCGATGAACGAATCCGATGTTTTGCTGATGGTTGGTGCAAGAGCGGCCGACAGGGCGATTTCCCAGCCGGATCTTGTGATGAAGGATAAAACCCTGATCCATATTGATATCGATCCCGCGGAAATCGGTAAAAACTTAGGTCCTTCCATTCCGATTGTAGGCGATGCCAAGAATGTCTTTATCGAATTAAATAAAGCAAGTTTGAAATGCGATTTTTCCGACTGGTGTGAAACATTGAAGAAATACAGCAAAACCAGGGAGGAAAATCTTCAGTCCACAGCCAAATTTGTCAATCCGAATCATTTGGTAAGCACTATTTGTAAGACGATGAAAGATGACGGAATTTATGTATCGGATGTCGGACAGAACCAGATTTATTCCTGCACGAATTATGTTTCGAAGAAAGGCAGATTCATTACTTCCTGCGGAATGGGTACTATGGGATATTCCCTTCCCGCAGCGATCGGTGCATCGTTTGCCGATCCGAAGAAGCAAATCATCTGTGCGGTCGGAGACGGCGGATTGCAGATGTCCTTATCGGAACTTGTGCATATCAGTTTATTGAAAGCCAATATCAAGATCGTATTGATGGATAACCGTTCGCTTGGAATGATCCGCGAATATCAGCATTATCACTACGAAAACCGTTATTCCATGGTCGATTTAAAGGAATATCCGGATTATTCCCTGATTGCAAAAGCTTACGGAATTCCTTTTATCCGGTTAAAGAAAGACAGTGAAGTGGAAGAAGGCTTAAAGGAAGCTCTGAAAACAGACGGTCCATGCTTTATCGAAGCAAATATAGATGCAGATGCGTTTACGGTAGGATAAGGAGAAACCAATGAAGAAGATTTATTCCGTTTGGGTGGAAAACCGATCCGGTGTTTTGAGCAAAGTAGCCGGTTTATTTGCCAGAAGATCCTACAATATCGACAGTCTGACCGTGGGCGAAACGCAGGATAAAACCATTTCCAGTATGACGATCTTAAGTTCAGGAACCACACAGACACTTGAGCAGATTGAGAAACAGTTAAACAAAAAACTCGATGTCATTAAAGTCAGAACCTTCGGCGCGGAACAGGCTATTTTAAGAGAAGTCATTCTTTTGAAAATCAAATATACGGCTGCTCAGCGTAAAGAACTGATGGAAATCAGCGAATTTCTGAAAGCGGAGATTGTGGATGCCACATCCACACATATGATCATCACATTATGCGATACTCCGGACAGGGTAGAGAAACTGCTTTCCATGCTTCGTAAATTCAATATTGTCGAGATTTCGCGTACCGGTACTTTAGCGATGCCGAAATGCTCCGAGGGCGAATAATTCATGAAAAAAGGCGATTTCGTTTTACTCGCGGTAACCGGCGTTTTACTCGGACTTGTCATTTTTATCGTATTCTTCAAACCGAATGCCGGATTTGCAACCGTATATGAGGACGGAACCGTAATCGCAAGTTTCCCTCTGAATACGGATATTACCGAGAAGATTGAGACCCAAGACGGTCATTATAATATTCTTAAGATTTCAGGCGGCGAAGTCAGTGTTCTCGAAGCCGACTGTAAGAATCAGATTTGCGTTAACACAAGACCCGTGAAACGAATCGGGGATTCGATTATCTGTCTTCCGCATAAGATCAGTATTGTTTTGGAAAAGGATCGGAAAGAATGAAAAAAACAGCTTATCTTGGCATGTTTCTTGCCATATCCTTAATCCTGTCTTATGTGGAAAGCATTCTTCCCGTAACGGCACCCATACCCGGAATCAAGCTTGGACTGGCAAACTGCGCCATCCTTGTTTTGCTTTATCTGTACGGTCCGTGGGAAGCGATTCTTGTAAATGTCGCAAGAGTTACGCTGAGTGCTTTTATGTTTAACGGATTGTTTTCGCTTCTGTATTCCTTATCCGGAGCGATATTAAGCTTTCTGATTATGTTTCTTTTGTATCGAAAGAAGAAGACTTTTTCACCGGTCGGAATCGGAATGTTGGGCGGAGTTTTTCACAATATCGGACAGATTATAATGGCATTTGCCGTAACACATGTAAAAGGTTTGATTTACTATCTGCCTTTTTTGCTCGCATCAGGACTCGTAACCGGATTTATCATCGGTTTCTTAACCAAATTGTTATTGCCGTATTTAAAGAAGACGATTCTTGTAAAGAACGACAATCCGAATAAAGAGGAATAAATTATGTATGCCTATATCAGGGGAATTTTAGCGGATATCGAAAAAGACTGCATTGTCGTTGATAATGCGGGAATCGGATACAATGTGCATGTATATTCCACGCAGATGCTTTCTCTGCCGGGTTTGGGAGAGGAGATTACGGTTTATACCTACACATGTGTCGGTGAGGATAAATTCATGCTCTTTGGCTTTCTTGCCAAGGAAGAACTTGATCTGTTCAAACTTCTGATCTCCGTAAACGGTGTCGGCCCGAAAAGCGCGCAGGCAATGCTTTCGGTTCTTAGTGTGGATGCCATTATATCTGCAATCGTTACGGAAGATGCAAAGACCATTTCGAAAACACCCGGACTCGGCGCCAAAACAGCAGGACGTCTGATCAATGACTTAAAAGACAAAGTCGGCGATTATTCTCTGTCCGCCATTCCCGGAATCGGCAAAGAAAGCATTACGCCAACCGCAAAATTCACCGAAACGGAAGAGGAGTGTATTGTTGCTTTGGTCAATCTCGGATATTCTAAAACCAATGCCGCCAAAGCCGTTCAAATGGTTGAAGAGAGCGAAAACATGAGTGCGGAAGAACTGATCCGCCCCGCCTTAAAGAATGTCATTATGCTTTAATCAGGAAGGAAAACCGTGGCTAAACGAATTATCGAAACCAAAGTGAATAAAGAAGAAGTGGTTTTGGAAAAATCGCTTCGCCCTACAACACTTGACGAATACATCGGTCAGGATAAGATCAAGGAATCCCTTAAGATCACGATAAACGCAGCCAAAATGCGTGGTGATTCCATTGACCATATTTTGTTCTACGGACCTCCCGGACTCGGTAAAACGACAATTTCTTCGATCATCGCCAATGAAATGGGTGTTAATATCAAAGTGACATCAGGTCCCGCCATTGATAAGCCCGGTGATATTGCGGCGATTTTAAACATGTTATCCGAAGGGGATGTGCTTTTTATCGATGAAATCCACAGATTAAACCGTCAGGTGGAGGAAGTGCTGTATCCTGCCATGGAGGATTTCTGCATCGATATCATGATCGGAGACGGACCGAGTGCCAAATCCGTACGGTTGAATCTGCCTCACTTTACACTGATCGGAGCCACTACGAGAGCGGGAATGCTAAGCGCTCCGCTTCGTGACCGTTTCGGTCTGATCCATCGGCTGGAATATTATTCACCGGAAGAACTGGCAACCATTATTCTTGCTTCCGGAAGGAAGCTTGGAATCGATATTGAGCCGGAAGGAGCCATGGAAATGGCCAGAAGAAGCCGCGGAACGCCCAGAATCGCCAATCGTATTCTGAAGCGTGTAAGAGATTATGCCATGGTTTTATCCGACGGAACGATTACATTACAGGTCGCCAACGAAGCACTGGATATGCTCGAAGTCGATAAACTGGGACTGGATAATACGGACCGTAATTTCTTACTGACATTGATCGAGAAATTCGAAGGCGGACCGGTCGGACTGGACACTTTGGCTGCTACAATCGGAGAGGATGCGGGAACAATCGAAGACGTTTACGAACCCTATCTTCTGAAGAACGGACTCATCATGAGAACACCGCGCGGAAGGGTTGCCACAAAGAACGCTTATCTCCATTTTGGTCTTGAAGGAAAAGAGTAAAAATAGTATACTGAATATAGTTTTTGAATGATTTACGGAGGGTACGAATATGTCATCCAAGATTGATACCGAGGTCATTGTAGGCGGCAAAGTTTTTACCATCAGCGGTTACGAAAGTGAAGAATATTTACAGAAAGTCGCAACCTATCTGAACGGCAAATTCAATGAGTTTAACAAAGAAGACGGATTCCGTCGTCTGACACTGGATTATCAGAATCTTTTACTTCAGTTCAATATTGCAGATGATTATTTCAAAGCCAAAAATCAGATTTCTCTTCTGGAAGACGAATTAAAGGGAAGAGAAGATGATTTATGCAATATTAAGCATGAACTGATTTCCACGCAGATTAAGCTGGATAATCAGGATAAGAGCTTAAATACTCTGAAAGCCGATCTTGCAGAGAAGGAAAAGAAGATTATCCGCTTGGAGACGGAGTTAAAAGAAAGAGAACGTAAAGAAAATAAAGAAAAATAAGTAATTGATACATATGATGTTTATGGCCGGCCTTAATTGACCGGCCTTTTTACAAAAAGACATGAATCTGACGGAACAGAAAAATACAACAGAACGTAAAATACCGGAGCTCCTGGCTCCGGCCGGTGATTTTGCGTCCTTTCTGGGTGCAATCAACGCAGGAGCCGATGCCGTTTATCTTGCGGGTGAGAAATTCGGTGCCAGGGCTTATGCCAATAATTTCTCGAAAGAAGAGATTCTGGATGCCATTCTGTATGCGCATCTTCATGGATCAAAAGTATATTTAACCGTTAATACCAAGACCAAATTAAGAGAAGGGAAAGAACTTTTCGAATACTTAAATCCTTTGTACGAAGCAGGACTTGACGGAGTGATCGTACAGGATTACGGTGTTTTTTCATACATTCACGAAGCATTTCCCGAATTACCCTTACATGTCAGCACACAGATGTGTGTTACGTCTTACCCGGGTGCCAAATATCTGAAAGATAAAGGCGCCTGTCGTATTGTTCCCGCAAGGGAATTGACACTTCCCGAAATCAAAGAGATCAACGATCTCGGTATTGAAACCGAGTGCTTTATTCACGGTTCCATGTGTTATTCCTATTCCGGATTATGCCTCTTTTCATCTTTCCTGGGCGAAAGAAGCGGAAACAGGGGACGATGTGCCGGTCCCTGCAGACAGCCGTATTGTATGCAGGGTGAAAAGGATGAAAAATATCTCTTATCCTTGAAAGACATGTGTACA
Organism: Lachnospiraceae bacterium UBA3804; assembly: GCA_002368665.1. Classification (GTDB taxonomy): domain Bacteria; phylum Bacillota; class Clostridia; order Lachnospirales; family Lachnospiraceae; genus UBA3766. The sequence continues at coordinate 369,773 of DFEK01000001.1, read as the reverse complement.
ATACAGTTTCTGCCGAAATTAATCGATGCGGGAATTTCTTCGTTTAAGATCGAAGGGCGTATGAAATCGCCCGCCTATGCTGCAGGAGTTACCAAGATCTATCGAAAGTATATCGATTCGTATCTAAATGATCCGAAGAAGCCGTATCGCGTATCGAATGAAGATCTGGAAGAGTTAAAACATCTGTATTTACGTACCGATCTGCAGACCGGTTATTATGAGAAAACCTCATCCGCATCGATGGTAAGCATTACATCGCCTTCGTATAACAAAACCGACGAAGCATTAAGTGCATCCATCATTGATCAATACTGCAGAAATAAAGTGCCTGTTAAAATCAATGTTTCGGTCCGCGCGATCTGCGAAGAACCTTTTACATTACGATTTGTTAATCCTTATACAAGCGAAGAGGAATTTATACAGGGAAATACGGTAGATGTGGCACAGAAAGCTCCCGTAACGAAGGAAGATCTGATCTCAAGACTCAAAAAAAGTTCCCTCGGATTGTTTTCTTTTGAAACCGATCAAATTGAGATCTCGGACAATGCTTTTATTCCGGTCGGAGCCATCAACAACTTAAGAAGACAGGCGGAAGAGCGCGTAAAAGACAGTCTGATTGCCGCTTATGCCAGAACTTCCGGTTCCGAAATTCCCGGATTCTGGGACGAAGAGCCTTATGCTGAGGGCCATGATACAAATCCAAAACCGTTTGTTATCCATGTGCAGAGCGTTTCGTCCTTTGATGCGATTTTACCAAAGACCGGTTTAAACGATATACTTGCATTTCCTGTAGAATGGATCGAGAATGACGAAATCCTTAAGACGATCGGCAAAGAAAAAGACCGTAAATTCCGAGTCATATTACCGTACGTTTACAGAAGCCCTATGTCGGATGATTTAACGAGGCAGATTACTAAGTGCGAAACACTTGGAAATATCGAGGGCTACTATGCCAATCAGATTGACAGCCTCGCGTTTCTTCAATCGCTTGGCGTAAAGAAGAGTATTTACGGGGATTACGGACTTTATACGGCAAATCCCAAAGCGATTGCATTTTTAAGACCGGTTTTAAACAACTATACCTGTGATGTAGAACTCAATAAAACTGAAATTGCCGAAGAGCATGTACCCGATGGCGAATTCATCGTTTATGGCAGGATTCCCCTGATGCAGACAGCCAACTGCGTTAAGAAAACAAGCGGAAAATGCAATCATACGGAAGAATTTGTATCCATAAATGACCGTACCGGGGCCACCTTTTCGATTTATACCCATTGCACAGGGAAAATATGTTATAATACAATCTATAATTCCGTACCTTTATCGCTGCATAAGCAAAGCGGCGATTTGGACAAAGCGTTTATATCCGCAATGCAGATACGTTTCACAGATGAAACAAAAGAAGAATGCATTGCTGTTTTGCATACATTCATGTCCTTAAGAGAGGGAGGGGAGGCGGATTATATCCCTTCTGCATTTACCAAAGGACATTATAAGAAGAGCGTACTATAGGAGAATGAACCGTTGGCCAGTTTTATTTCGGAAACTTCCAACTATTTGTTTGTTGGAATTATTCTCTTTTATGTCATAACCAATATTGTTGTGTTTTTCTTTAAAAATCCCGAGGAACACAAGCATTTCTATGCCTTTCAGTTTATTATTGCCATTTTGTTTCACGCTGTAGGGTATATTACATTATTTGTGCGATCGGAAGATCTGAGGTATTTCTTCTTCTTTGCATTCCAGGAAATCATTATGATAGCGATCGTCATGATCTATCTGACGATTTATCCTTCCATCAGCCGTCTTTTGCTGAATAATATGATCTTTTTCCTATACGTAAGTTTCGTTATTCTCGGAAGACTGGCGTTCGTAAATGCATTGAGGCAGTTTATTTTCACGATTGTTCTACTGATCGTATCGTTATTCGTTCCCTTTATTTACAACCGAAACAAAGGCTTCAGGCGAGTTCCGTATCTGTATTGTTCGATCGGCATCATCGCTTTGGCTGCCGTATGGCTGTCCGGAACGGTGACGCACGGTTCGAAATTAACGATCAAGATTTTTGATTTTGCATTCCAGCCTTCGGAATTCGTGAAACTATCCATGGTATTCTTCATGGCATCCTTATTCTCCCAGAGCAAAAATAAGCTCAGATATATTCTTGGTTCGCTCTTTATGCTCGTGCATATTATGATCCTGGTTCTTTCTAAGGATCTGGGAAGTGCCGGAATCTATCTTGTCACATATATTTTCATGTTGTTTTTATCCACAAGATCACCTTTTGTCTTACCGGCGGGAGCAGCGGTTTCCGCAGGCGCTTTTGCATTTGCATACAGGGAATTTCCGCATGTCAGAATCCGTGTCAAAACATGGTTAAATCCCTTTGCGGACGTAGAAAACACCGGGTGGCAGTTATCACAGTCCCTCTTTGCAATCGGTACCGGAAGCTGGTTTGGCATGGGATTGTTTAAAGGGTATCCGAAGTCTATTCCTTACGTGGAAGAAGATTTTATTTTCTCGGCAATCGGAGAAGAGATGGGCGTTTTGTTCTCCGTATTGTTGATTTTATTGTATTTGTTTACCGCATTGCATATCATTCGATACAGTTCGCGTGTGAAATCCAGATTTCATCAGCTTCTTTTATTCGGATTTGCCGTATGCTTCGCCGTGCAGGTCTTCGTTACGATCGGTGGCGGAACCCGCCTGATTCCCTTAACCGGCGTAACTCTGCCTTTGATCAGTATGGGCGGCAGCTCCCTGTCGACGACCATTTTAATGTTCTCGTTAATCCAGGGAATCTACGTCAAGGAATTCGACTATAAGAATTTAAGCAAAGAGAAAGTTCAGGATCTCGAAGATAAAGAAGACGAGGATGTTTTATCCGATTATCTGAGTGATGAATATTACGAAGAGAATGATTCCGAAGAAGAAAATACAGAAGAAGAATACGAGACGAATGAATATGTTGGCGACGAGTATCTTGAAGACGCATCCGAAAACATTGAAGTATCCTATGATGCAGCGCAAGACAAAGAACCGGAATCCTTATCAGAGAAAGACGCTGAAGAACTTGCTGCGTATCAGCAGATGATTGAAGATTTTAATTTTGAGGATATTTAAGTGAAAGACAACAAATTCCTGAAAAAATGCATCGAAATACTGAAATCTGTTCATTTTTGGTCAGGTTTGATTCTGTGTGTTATGTTTCTTGCGCTAATCGTAAATATTGTCAATTTTGTAACCAATAACAGTTACGATGTTATTTCCGATGAGCACAATCCCAGACAGGCATTGCTTGCACGCCAGAACATCCGCGGTAATATTTTATCAAACGACGGACAGATTCTGGCCGCCACAAATATTTCCGGAGGGGAAGAAGAGCGTATTTATCCGTACGGAGAGCTCTTTGCGCATGTGGTAGGTTTCTCCACAATGGGAAAGACCGGTATCGAGAATACCATGAATATGAATCTGGTCACATCAAATGCTTCCCTGTCAAGTAAGGTCGACAATGACATCAACGGTTCGAAAGACCGCGGAGATACGGTTGTTACGACGCTAGACGTTAATTTGCAGAAAGTAGCTTTCGATTCCATCGGATATTACAAAGGCGCCATTGTTGTAACGGAGGTAAAAACAGGCAAAATCCTTGCACTGGTGTCCAAACCGTGCTTTGACCCCAACGAGATCGAAAACGAGTGGGAAGATATTGTAGCGGATAAAAAATCCTCGAAGTTACTGAATCGTGCCACACAGGGTCTGTATCCTCCGGGATCAACGTTTAAAATCCTCGATTTACTCGAATACATCAAAGAAAACCCGAACAATTACGAAGCTTACGGTTATCAGTGCAACGGAGTTTATTCCTATGACGGCCGGAAGATCACCTGTTATCACGGAACCGTACACGGATACCAAAGCCTTCGTTCTTCTTTTGCCAATTCCTGTAACTGTTCGTTTGCCAATATCGCAATGAGTGTGGACAGACAGAGTTTCTCCGATACTTTGAAAAATATGCTGTTTGATCAGCCGCTTCCGATCGATCTTGAATACAGTAAATCCCATACTCCGATCACTGTGGATGCGGAAGACGGAGAGGTTGTACAGGGCAGTATCGGACAGGGTAAAACAACCGTTACTCCGATTCACTTAAACATGATCACTTCCAGCATTGCAAACAAGGGTGTTCTGATGCGCCCGATGCTCGTGGATCATATCGAGAATTCCGAGGGAAACGTTCTTAAAACATATGAACCCGTTTCTTTTAAACGCTTAATGGAAGAGCGCCAGGCGGATATTGTGGCGGATTACATGCACTCCGTAGTTACATCCGGTACGGGTTCATTCCTGAAATCCGCAAATTATTCATCCGCCGGCAAAACCGGATCGGCGGATACGGATTCTTCTAAAGATTCTTCCCATGCCTGGTTTACCGGTTTTGCACCTTACGAAGACCCCGAAATAGCAGTCACCATCATCATTGAAGGAGCAGGTACGGGCGGCTCCTACGCCGTTCCGATTGCGAAGCGTTTGTTCGACTGTTATTTTGACGAAAAAGCACAAGAATAGTTGCGTTTTTGCCGAAAAAATTGTAAAATAACACAAGGGGCAAAATACATATTGGAGGTGTTACTTCATGATTCATATTCTTTTTGGTAATTTTCTTAAAGAATCAGGAAAACTTTCCGATGAACAATTGAAAAAGGTGTACGAAGAACAGAAGAAAGTCCGCGTGAAACTCGGTCTTATTGCTGTGTCTGAGAAGATGATGACCATTGAGCAGGCGGATGAAGTCAATAATCTGCAGTCCACAATGGATATGCGTTTTGGTGACATTGCAATTTCCAAAGGTTATTTAACCGACGAACAGGTCGGACACCTTCTTTCCATGCAGGGAAATCTGTATCTTTCCTTTGTTCAGGTTATTACAAACGAGAACTTCATGACCATCGAAGAAATCGAGCAGGCTTATCTCGAATTCCAGAAGTCATTGAATTTCACGCAGACCGAAATGGATCGGTTAAAGAGCGGAGAAGCTGATTTGTTAATCCCTCTGTTCTTACCGTTAAATATCGATGATTACCACAAAGAATATATTTTGGTAGCCATTAAGACGTTAATTCGTCTGATTGATAATGATCTTTATATCGGCAAAGCTGAGTGGATGAGTGAGATTGAAGCTGACGGTGTTGCTCTTCAGGATATCAAGGGTGATGCGGATGCATCCTTATCCTTTGCAGGATGCGGCGATTCCTTACTTCCCATTGCAAGTAAATTTGCCGGTGAAGAATTCGAGGCTGTCGATGCGGATGCACTTGACGCGGTAGCCGAATTAATTAACTGCATCAACGGAATGTTTGCTTCCGACTGTTCACCGAAATTCTTTGTTGATATGCTTCCTCCGATTTACAAAGAGGGCAAGAACACTATGAGCGCAGCTCAGATTTGCGTATTACCTGTATTCATCAAAGGCAAGCAGGTAAATGTACTTTCTGTTTTCAGAGGAAAATTATCCATTAAGGGGGTTGAATAATTATGGCTAGGGTATTGATTGTTGATGATTCCAGAACATCCCGTAAAATCTTACGAGGCATTTTGGAAGGAGCCGGACACGAAATCGTAGCAGAAGCAGTTGACGGACTCGAAGGAGTAAACAAATATAAAGAATTCTCCCCTCAGGTAGTCACAATGGACATTACGATGCCTGTCATGGACGGATTGGAAGCCCTGAAGCAGATTCGTGAAGAAGACAATAAGGCAAAAGTAATCATGGTTACGGCTGCTGGACAGCAGAATAAAATGATGGATGCCATTAAACTCGGCGCCTCCGAATTTGTAACCAAGCCCTTTGACGCAGATGCCATTTTGAAGATGGTTGACAAATTAAGCAAATAAAACGAAAGCGTATGTTAAGGAAAGAGTTCGGAAACGAGCTCTTTCTTACTTCGTAAATTGATTTACGAAGTAAGAAAGCTCCGCGGGATAGAAATGATTTTTGCATCGGACTTATATGTAGACAAAAAAAGCCAGAAAATGCTAACGAAGAAGCACCTTATTCCGATTGCCGGAAAAGGCATTTTTCGTCTGCCTTTGTATGCTGTTTATTTCCCCGAGAAGGGAAACCGTCCGGAATATTGCAAAATCGAATTTCTGCATTTTAAATATTATGACAGGCATGAGCCCTTTGTAATCGGGCTTGCCTCCGATGAAGAAAACGCACTGGCGATCGTCAAAGATATTGTGGAACAGACCTTTCAGTCGGGCGACGATGAACTGGATTACAGAGCTTTTATCGAACGATATTCCGATCCGGTCGACGATCTGGCGAAAGTAAGGGGACTGTTCGTTATCGATCCGAAAGTAATTTTTGATGAGGATGCATAAACCATGATTTTTCTGCAAATATTAAAAATTATCGGCTTTGTGCTTCTCGGAATCCTGGCACTCGTTCTATTGCTTTTGTTAATCGTCCTGTTCTGGCCGATCTTTTATAAGGTTACGGGCGATTATCACAAAGAACTGAAAGCCAAAGCGCAGGTCACATATTTATTTCATCTGGTACGGGTTATTTTCACTTACGAGAACAAGAAGCCGTATCTGGTCGCCAAGGTCCTGTGGTTTAAACTTTACGAAAATGATTTTTCCAAGGATGAAGAGGAAGAAAGCGACGAAAATCTTTTCCCGGAAGACGAAGCACTCGATCAACTGGATGAAAAGCTTACATCCGAAGACAAAGGCGATGAGGATACGATTACCGGTGACGAGGAGGATGATTTCGAAGGTGATTTCGACGATCTGACCGATGAAGAAATCGAAGAATTCATGAAAAAAGAGCCTCCGAAGCGCAGTTTGAAGGGATTTTTCGAAGAAATACCGATAATCTTTAAGAAAACAATTTCTAAAATCAGGGAAAAATGGTATACTCTTAAAGAAAGCCTGGCGAAAACCCAGAAGAAGGTGAAACTGATCACCAAACGAATCCAGTATTACTGGAAAGTTTTGCATCATAAGAGTATGGGTCCGGCCTGGGAGATGGTTAAGAAAACCTTAAAAGGGTTATTCAAGCACATCAAACCGTACAAAATGAATGTTAATATTCATTACGGAGCCGATGATCCTGCGGATACCGCCAGAGCAGTTGCGGGATACAGTTTGATTTATCCGTATTTCCGCAAACAGATTCATCTGAACGCGGAGTTCACTGAGAAAATATTCGAAGCAGACTTCCTTATCAAAGGAAGGGTTCAGGTTTACCGACTTGTATTTTTGCTTCTTCGGGCCTATATGAATAGGCATGTTCGTAAAATCATAAGGTTATTTACACGGGAGGGTAAGAAAAATGGCAGAAATAACTAATTTTAGCGGAGTTGTGGATTCTCTGTTAAACGGAATGGATGGATTTTTATCCAGTAAAACGGTTGTCGGAGACGCTACGCGAATCGATGATACCATCATCGTTCCTCTTTTGGACGTATCCTTCGGTATCGGTGCCGGAGCGGCGGGCGGAGAGAAGAGCAACGGAGGCTGCGGCGGTATGGGCGCCAAACTTACTCCTTCTGCGGTTTTGGTTATTCATGACGGAAGAACCAAACTTGTCAATATCAAGAACCAGGATACCTTCACCAAGATTCTGGATCTGATTCCCGAAGTCGTAGATAAATTCAAAGAAAAAGGACATCCTTCCAAAGTAAGCGACGAAGAGGCGAAGGATATCGCATTCGGAGAATAAGAGAGCATTGATCCGTTTTTGATTCGAAATCTTAAATAAGCATGAAAAAAAGAACCGATTCAATCGGTTCTTTTTTATTTCTCATTCATTTTCAAATAAAAGATTAAGCTCTTTCAACTTTGCCAGACTTAAGGCATCTGGTGCAAACATGAAGAGTCTGGGTTCCACCGTTCACTTTGCATTTAACCGTTCTGATATTGGAATTCCAAATATGATTGGAACGTCTGTGAGAGTGGCTTACGTTATTACCGAAATGAACGCCTTTATCACAAATATCACACTTTGCCATTTGTCTACACCTCCTTGTATTTACCTAAGCGCAGATGCGCTAATCAAGTAGTCAAATTTAAGTCCGAGCGAAACTCGAACGGATTTATTTTAACAGATTATATTTTCAAAAGCAAGTACTAAATTATATCTTTTCTTTTCAGGTAAAAATTGGTATAATAATTTAGAATTTTGTGTATATAAGGAGGCATTGGTATGAAGAATTCTGTGGATACACATCTTGGCAGTATTATCATTGATAATAATGTAATTGCAAACTTCGCCGGAAGTGTGGCTTTGGAATGCTATGGTGTTGTCGGCTTGGCGGCTGTCAATATGAAAGAAGGAATTGTCGGACTTTTGAAGAAAGACAGTCTTGCAAAGGGAATTATTGTTTCCTGTGAGAACAATAAAGTTTCCATCAATCTTCATATTATCGTTGCTTTCGGATGCGGCGTTATTGCTGTTGCCAACAATCTGATGAGCGAAGTGAAATATAAAGTAGAGCAATTCGCCGGCTTGGACGTTGAGAACGTTAACGTGTTTATCGAAGGCGTTAAAGTGGTAGACTAGGAGGAACAATACACATGTCATCAAAAGTAATTTCTGCCGATTTACTGGCAAAAATGTTTCTTGCGGGGGCGAAATATCTAGAGAATAACAAAGACTATATCAATGAACTGAATGTTTTCCCTGTTCCCGACGGTGATACGGGAACAAACATGACCTTAACCATTCTTTCTGCAGCCAAAGAATTAAACTCCGTTTCCGAACAGACCATGGAAACCGTTTGTAAGGCTGTATCCGGCGGTTCCTTAAGAGGGGCAAGAGGCAACTCCGGTGTGATTTTAAGCCAGTTGATCCGTGGTTTTACGAGAGTAGCATCCAACTATAACGAACTGACTGTAGCCGTACTCGATGAGGCAGCTCAGAAAGCCGTTAAAACAGCATATAAGGCAGTTATGAAGCCGAAGGAAGGTACAATTCTTACCGTAGCTTCCGGTATTGCAAACAAAGCAGCCGAACTTCACGCAGCAGGTTGCGAAGATCTCGGTGAATTCCTCGGAGAGATCGTTCAGGCAGCCAAAGATACGCTTGCAACAACTCCCGATCTGCTTCCCGTATTAAAAGAAGCAGGCGTGGTTGACTCCGGCGGACAAGGTCTTGTGGAAGTGTTAAACGGAGCTTATGACATGTTCATGGGCAAGGAGATTGATTTAACCTTCAATGCACCCGGAAAGAAATCCGAGAAAGAACAGCCTAAGGAAGAGCTTCGTTTCTCCTACAGTGCTGAATTTGAAGTTATTTTAAACCGTAATTTCAATATCAAGAACGAAATCGACTTTAAGGAATACCTTGAATCCATCGGTGATTCCATTATCGTGGAAACCAAAGAGGGCGAGACCGTAAGAGTATCCTTAAATACCAACGATCCCGGACTTCCTCTTCAGAGAAGCTTGAAATACGGCGATCTGAACGATATCAAGATCGTTAACATGAAGATTAAGCAGAATGACAAGGCTCCCAAGGCGGCTCCGGCACCCGTTCCCGTTAAGAAGAACGAGCCGAAGAAGAAATACGGTTTCATCGCCGTATCCGTTGGTGACGGTCTTTCCGAAATCTTCACATCCTTAGGAGTTGACTATATCATTTCCGGTGGACAGACCATGAATCCTTCCACGGAAGATATGTTAAATGCCATTGATAATGTAAATGCAGAGAACATCTTCATCCTGCCGAATAACAAAAACATCATCATGGCAGCTAACCAGGCAAGAGATTTAACGAGTGACAAGAACATCATCGTTATTCCGACCAAGACCATTCCTCAGGGTATTACGGCAGTCATTAACTTCGTTTCCGAGTATGAACCTTCCGAGAACGAAGAAGCAATGAAGGAAGGCATTTCCAACGTAAAGACCGGTCAGGTTACTTACGCTGTACGTGATACTGTCATTGACAATCATGAAATTCACCAGAATGACTTCATGGGCATCGGTGATTCCGGAATCCTTTCCGTTGGTAAGGACAGAGATGAAGTTACTCTTGAAATGATCAAAGCCTTAGTGGATGACGATACCGAATTAGTCAGCATCTATAACGGATCCGACGTATCCGATGAAGAAGCCGAAAGCTTCAAGGCTGTACTGGAAGAGAATTTCCCGGATATCGATGTGGAAATGCAGCCCGGCGGACAGCCCGTTTATTATTACATCATTTCCGTAGAATAAGAGTTTTGATAGAAGCATTTGAAAGGGATGGTTATTGCCATCCCTTTTTTGAAAGAAAATGGATTTAAGACAGATACCGTTAAACCAGATCAAAGGAATAGGAGACAAGACTGCGAAAGGACTGACCAAACTCGGCCTTTTTTCCGTGCGCGATCTGTTCTGGTATGCTCCGAGAACTTACCTGAAATATCCCGAGATCAAATCAATCCATACGGTAGCGGAAGGTGAGACCGTAGCCATTCTCGGTAAAGTGGATTCCAATCTGCATGAGAATCGAAATGCCAGAATGCCGGTTACCACTTTTACCGTGCATGACAGAACCGGAGTGATCCAGATGGTATTCTTCCGCCAGACCTATTTAAGAAGCATCTTTAAAGCCGGTATGGAATTTGTATTCTACGGAACCGTGAAACGTTTCGGAAATACTCTGAAAATGGAAATGCCGGAGTATTACAAGTACGAGGAATACAAGCGCAAATTAACAGCCCTGCAGCCCGTATATTCCCTTACCAAAGGATTTACAAGCAAATCCATTCAGAAGTATATCCAAACGGCAATGAATGAGTTTTTCCCGCTTGCCGATCCGTTATCGAATGAAGAATTTACGAAATATGATTTTCCGTCCCTTTCCGTCGCTTTACGGGATTTTCATTTTCCGACCGATCAGGAAGTATTCCTGAAAGCCAGAAAACGTCTGGTATTTGATGAGTTCTGCTCCTTCTTAGAAGCAATCGAGGAATCCAAGGCGGAAAATACGTCCCTTCCGACGGATTATGTGATCAATGATTTTAACCTAAGCGATAAGTATGAACATTCCATTCCCTTTGCCTTAACGGGTTCGCAGAAAGAAGCCATCAATGATATTCATAAGGATTATGCATCGGGCTTTGCCATGCGCAGACTGATTCAGGGCGATGTAGGAAGCGGTAAAACCATGGTTGCTTTCCTGGCCATGACGGATACGGTTTCAGCCGGATTTCAGTGTGCAATGATGGCTCCGACCGAAGTTCTGGCCAAACAGCATTTCGAAAAACTATGCGCCGATAACGAAAAATACAACCTCGGACTTCATCCGGAATTGCTGACAGGATCTTTATCCGCAGCCAAGAAGCGTGCTGCGTATGAACGTCTTGCAAGCGGAGAGTCTGATTGCATCATCGGAACACATGCTGTTTTCCAGGAAAAAGTCAATTTCCGCAATCTGGCACTGGTCATTACCGACGAGCAGCACAGGTTCGGTGTAAAGCAGCGTGAGACCCTTTCCGAAAAAGGCAGGGCGCCTCATGTGCTTGTTATGAGCGCAACTCCGATTCCCAGGACACTGACTATGACTCTATATGCGGATCTTTCGGTCACCGTAATGAAAGATCTGCCCAATAAGCGACTTCCGATCAAATCCTGTATTATCGGTGCGGATTTAAGGAATAATGCTTTTAATTTCATCGAACAGGAAGTCAAAGCAGGGCATCAGGCTTATATCATCTGTCCGATGGTGGAAGAAAACGAAGATTCCTCCCTCGAGAACGTTACGGATTATCCGAAACGTTTGATCGCAAAATTCGGGGATCGGATCACTTATTCCATTCTGCACGGCAGAATGAAACCGGCCGAGAAAACGGCCGTAATGGAAGAATTTGCATCAGGCAAAGTCAATGTGCTCATTTCAACTACCGTTGTAGAAGTCGGTGTTGATGTGCCGAATGCAACAGTAATCCTGATCGAAAATGCAGAGCGCTTCGGACTCGCACAGTTACATCAGTTGCGTGGACGTGTCGGTCGCGGAGATGCACAGTCATATTGTATTTTCCTTGACGGGACCGGAAAGGGCGAGTCAAATGAACGCCTGAATGTTTTAAAAAACAGCAACGACGGCTTCTTCATCGCAGAGGAGGATTTGCGCCTGCGAGGTCCCGGAGATTTGGACGGATTACGTCAAAGCGGAGAGATGAATTTCGCAATTGCGGATATTATTCAGGATTACAGCATACTTATGATGGCCAAGGAATTTGTCAGCGAAAAGAGAAGCTAAACTCATTCAAATCATCACAACACTTATACAGAACCTCATCGTTGGAACGCATAATGTTAAACACTATATAGCGGACAAAATCGCTTTGCAAACACAAACACTTGTGCTATAATAGACTTGTGTTTGTGTTTTTTGTTTGCATTCACAAATACGCCAAAAATGTTTCACGCAAATTCAGAAAGGTTCTGCAATGGGAAAGAACAGCAATTCAGAAGAATATAATTCCTCGGCCATTACAGTCTTGGAGGGTCTCGAGCCTGTCAGAGAACGCCCGGGTATGTATATCGGTTCTCTGTCCACGAAAGGCTTAAACCACCTTGTATATGAAATCATGGACAACTCCGTCGATGAGCATATGGCGGGTTTTTGTTCCAAAATCACCGTAATCCTCGACAAAGACGGTTCCGCAACGGTTACCGATAACGGACGCGGTATTCCCGTGGATATGCACGAGAAGGGCGTATCCGCCGAGCGTATCGTTTTAACAACCCTTCATGCGGGCGGTAAATTCGATAACAATATTTATAAAAATTCCGGCGGTCTTCACGGTGTCGGATCGAGTGTTGTCAATGCGCTTTCGAAATACATGAAAGTGCAGGTTAAACGTGACGGAAACATATATGAAGATACGTATGAATGCGGTAAACCGACGACCGAACTGATCGACGGATTACTTCCCGTAGTCGGCAAAACCAACAAAACCGGAACCAGCATCACTTTTATTCCGGATGATACGATTTTCGAAAAGACTTACTTCAAGTCCGAGGATATCAAATTAAGACTGCACGAAACCGCTTATTTAAACCCGAATCTGACGATTGTATTTGAAGACAGAAGAGTGGATCCGACCGAGAAGATTGAATTCCATGAACCGGGCGGACTCGTAAGTTTTGTCGAAGATATCAATAAGGGACGCGATACGATTCATGAAGTCGTTCCTTTCAAAGGAACCTGTGACGACATCATCGTGGAAGGTGCATTCCAGTATATCAACGAGTTTCATGAGGATGTTCTAGGCTTCTGTAACAATATTTACAATGCCGAGGGCGGTACGCATATTACAGGTTTTAAAACGACCTTTACCACGATCATCAATAACTATGCCAAGGAGCTTAAAATCTTAAAGGATAAAGACCAGAATTTCACCGGTCCGGAAGTTCGTTCCGGTATGGTCGCGGTCATCTCCATCAAGCATCCGGCTCCCCGTTTCGAAGGACAGACCAAGACAAAGCTGGATAACCAGGACGCCGCCAAAGCCGTATCCAAAGTAACCGGCGATGAACTGACTTTATATTTCGACCGAAATCTAGAGAATTTAAAAGCGATTATTTCCTGTGCGGAGAAAGCGGCCAAGATCCGTAAAGCGGAAGAGCGTGCGAAAACGAATATGCTGACCAAGCAGAAGTTTTCGTTTGACTCGAACGGTAAACTTGCAAACTGCGAATCCAAGGATTCCGAGAAATGCGAAATCTTCATCGTCGAAGGTGATTCCGCGGGCGGTTCCGCAAAGACAGCAAGAGACCGTAAATACCAGGCTATTTTACCAATCCGAGGCAAAATCCTGAACGTCGAGAAAGCAAGTATCGACAAGATTCTTGCCAATGCAGAGATCAAGACCATGATCAATGCGTTCGGCTGCGGCTTCTCCGAAGGATACGGAAACGATTTCGATATTTCCAAACTTCGCTATAACAAGATCATCATCATGGCCGATGCGGACGTCGACGGAGCACATATCAGCACGCTTTTGCTGACTTTATTCTACCGCTTCATGCCCGAACTGATTCAGGAAGGCCATGTTTATATCGCGATGCCGCCTCTTTACAAGGCAATTCCTTCTAAAGGCGAAGAAGAGTATCTGTACGACGATTATGCACTGACGCAGTATCGTAAAAAACACAAAGGACCTTTTACTCTGCAGCGTTACAAAGGTCTTGGCGAAATGGATCCCGAACAGCTTTGGGAAACCACATTGAATCCGCAGAGCAGAAACTTAAAACTCGTTGAGATCGAGGATGCTTCCCAGGCAAGCAAGGTTACGGAGCTTTTGATGGGAAGTGAAGTTCCGCCCCGTAAGGAATTTATTTACAAACACGCGCAGGATGCATTATTAGATGTATAACAGTCGCCGCCTAGATTCGTAAATTCAACCTCGGGGACGCACTCTCGGCTCGATTGACTCGTGTAGCGGTACTAGGGTTCGAAAGAACCGAACCCAAGGACCGACACTCGTCCAAACGCCCTCTCGGTCAAAATTACGAATCTCTCGGCTCTATTCAAATATACGGAGAATCATATGCCTGAAAATATTATCAAAACCGAATATTCCGAAGTCATGCAGAAATCCTACATCGATTATGCCATGAGCGTTATCATCGCACGTGCGCTTCCGGATGTCAGAGACGGTTTGAAACCCGTACAGAGAAGAACCCTCTACGATATGCATGAACTGGGAATTTCCTACAATAAGCCTTATCGTAAGAGTGCCAGAATTGTCGGTGATACCATGGGTAAATACCATCCCCACGGTGATTCTTCGATCTATGATGCACTTGTTGTCATGGCGCAGGATTTCAAGAAGGGTATGGCTTTGGTTGACGGTCACGGAAACTTCGGAAACATCGAAGGCGATACGGCCGCTGCCATGCGTTATACTGAGGCGAGACTGCAGAAGGTTACGCAGGATGCCATTTTGGCAGACCTTGACAAGGACGTGATCGATTTTGTTCCGAACTTTGATGAGACAGAGAAGGAACCGTCCGTTTTACCCTGCAGAATTCCGAATATCTTAATCAACGGATCCGAAGGTATTGCAGTCGGTATGGTTACGTCCATTCCGCCTCACAATATCACGGAAGTCATCGATGCCTGCAAAGCGTATATCGAAAATCCCGAGATTACGACCAAGCAGCTGATGCGATATATCAAAGGACCGGATTTTCCGACCGGAGGTATCGTAATCAATAAGGACGAGCTTCTGGATATTTACGAAACCGGTGTCGGAAAGATCAAGATCCGCGGCAAAGTGGATGTGGAGAAAGGTAAGAACGGACATCAGAATGTCGTTATTTCCGAAATCCCTTATCCGATGATCGGTGCCAACATTTCAAAGTTTCTTTCCGATGTTGCAGATTTGTTCGAAAGCAAGAAATGCACGGATATCGTCGATATTTCAAACCAGTCCTCGAAGGAAGGCATCCGTATTGTCATTGAACTGAAGAAGGATGCTGATCCGCAGAACTTCATCAACATGCTTTACAAGAAAACACGCCTCGAGGATACCTTCGGCGTTAACATGCTTTCGATTGCCGACGGAAGACCCGAAACCATGGGACTTCGTGACATACTGAAGCATTGTTCCGCATTTTACTATGAATTAAACAGAAGAAAATATACGAACCTTCTGCAGAAAGAGAATGAGCGTAAAGAAATTCAGGAAGGTTTGATCCGCGCATGTAACGTAATCGATCTGATTATCGAGATTCTGCGTGGTTCCAAGGATCGTCCGATGGCCAAACGCTGTCTGGTGGAAGGTGATACGACCGGTATTCGTTTTAAATCCAAAGAATCCGAGATTATGGCCGCAATGCTTCGTTTCACCGAGCGTCAGGCAAATGCCATTCTTGAAATGCGTCTGTATAAATTGATCGGTCTGGAGCTGGATGCTTTGATCAAAGAGCATGATGAGACCATGGCGAATATTTTCCGCTATGAAGATATTCTCGAACGCCATGATTCCATGACTCAGGTAATTTTAAACGATTTAGAGCAGTTTAAGAAAGAATTCGGGCGCAAGCGCCGCACCGTAATCGAGAACGGTGAAGAAGCCGTATACGAAGAAAAGAAGATCGAAGAAGCCGATGTATATGTTCTGATGGATCGTTTCGGATACATCAAATGTATCGACGAGAATACGTATCAGAGAAATATCGATACGGTCAAAGAAGAGAACAAATTTATTGTTCTTTGTAAAAACACAGGCAAAATCTGTATGTTTACCGATATCGGACAGCTGCATACCGTCAAAGTATCCGATATCCCGATGGGTAAAGCCAAAGACAAGGGCATTCCGGTCGACAATATCTCGTCCTATACTTCAAAGAACGAGCAGATTCTGATGATTGCTTCGCAGTCCGAACTGAATCTGTACCGCTTGGTATTCGTTACCAAGAAAGCACTTTGTAAAATCGTATCCGGTGGCGAATTCGATGTCAGCCGCCGTATGATCGCGTCCACCAAATTAAATGACGGCGATACGATTGTAAATGTCGGTATCGTCAAAGATACCAAGAATATCGTTCTGGTTTCCACGGACGGATTTTTCATCCGTTTCCCTCTGGAAGAACTGCCCGAATTAAAAAAGACAGCCGCAGGTGTACGCGGCATGAAACTTTCCGACAACGCGGATGTGGAAGCCGTATATTATGAAAACATTGATTCCGAGCCGAACTTTACGTTCAGGGATAAGCAGATAGAGTATTCCAAGATCAAACTTTCCAAGCGTGACGGTAAGGGAACCAAATTAAGACTCGGATAACAGGGCAGAAGATGAGAGTGATTGCAGGAACGGCCCGGAGCATTCCCTTAAAGACTCCGAAGGGCGATAAAACAAGACCTACCATTGACAAACACAAAGAAACCCTGTTTAATTGTTTATCGGACAGGCTCTATGACTGCGTTTTCGTGGATTTATTCAGCGGAAGCGGCGGAATTGGTATCGAAGCATTGAGCAGAGGCGCAAGAAAAGCTTATTTTGTCGAGAACGACAAAGAAGCGCTTGGCTGCATCCGTGAGAATCTGAAGAAGACACGATTAGAAGAGAAAGCCGTCGTTATTCCTTCCGATGTCATAACCGCATTGATGACAAAAATCAACGAAAAGGCCGATATTATCTTTATGGATCCGCCTTTTGCCATGCATGCGGAGAAGGAGATTATCCCTTTGATCCTTAAGAATAATCTTCTGAAAGATGACGGAATCATCGTCGTCGAAGCCGAAGAAAATGCTGATTTTGGATTTCTTGAAGCCCTCGGACTTGAGATTTTCAAGGAAAAATCGTATAAATCTTGCAAACACGTATTTATTAATAATAAATAAAATGTTATAATATGATGATGAGGATTTCAAGGCACGGGTTCGATTGTGCTTGCACAGAATCGAAGCCGTATCTTGAAATCCAACAAACACGAGCAAGTAGCGACAGCGGATTGCGAGTGTTTGGAGGATCGCGAAGCGAGACTTTTATCATTATTCTGAAAACCTTAATAGTCTTAGAAAAGGAGTAATCAGATGAGAAAATCTAAATTGATGTCTGCAGTGAAATATGTCAGTATGTCAGTGCTTGGAGCAGCACTTTCTTTGACTATGATAATTGCATCTAAAACAATATCCAAAGCAGATGGAGTTACAACAGGGGTTTCCTTTGACCCGAATGATAATTCTATGACAATAACCGGAAATATTGTAAACGATGATGAACATAAAAATGGTATTGTTTTAGGAAGCGAATATAATAAAGAAAATGTAGAACATCTTTTAATTAACGGTGCTACATTCCCTTCTGATGCAACAAGTCTTTTCGCAGGTTTTAATAACGTGAAAACAATCTATATTTCAAGCCCTATTACATCAGGAACAACCAATATGAGTTGGATGTTCAATAATCTTAAAAAACTTGAGGATATCACGATTGAATCTATGAACACTTCCACAGTTACCAATATGGCAGGAATGTTTAGTAATTGTTCGGCTTTAACCGAACTTGATATTACTTCTCTAAGCGTTAATCATATTACAGACACTGCAAATTCAGACGATAATATGGCAGATATGTTTAAAGAATGCACCAATTTGGAAAGAATCGTTGTGGCTTCTAATTGGCAAATCGATTCATCAGTACATGGATCTAATATGTTCTATGGAGATTTTAAGCTGGTAGGCGGAAATGGAACAAAATATGTTCATCCAAGCAGCGATTCACCTATGGCTGTTTATGCTAAAATAGATTCCGATAAAACTCACGGTTATCTAACAAATTATGGCGTTCCTAAAATCAAAGCGGGTTTCGATACCGAAGGAAGCAAATTTGTTCTGTCAGTTTCAATTGATCAAGGCGAAGATATTGTTGAACATACGTACAAAGTATCATACGGAGACATCGAAAACTATGCTGTAATTACTCTTGGTGGAAATCATGTTGCTCCTCGTAGTGGAAGTTTTGAGCTGACTGCAGTTGCCAAAGAAATAAACGATGAAAAGCCATTAGTAATTAAAAAAGACGATGTTGAAGTATTTAATAATAGCATTTCTGTTGCATATTATTTAAGAAGACTTATTGATATATATGATTCCAGTTCGGAATCGGATACCAAAATCAGAAATATGGCAGGTTCGATTCTTCGTTATGGCGCTGCGGCGCAGAAATATTTCAAGCACAATACAGACAAACTTGCCAATAAAGGAATTGTCGATTTCACGAATTTCACTGATAACATTAATCAATTTAGTGATAATTACGATAGTTCTTTTGATCCTGCAGCCATGAACAAGGCACTTTCTGATGCAGGATATAAAGATGACAAGGCAGTTGCTTATTCTGCAATGAATCTTTCCTTTGATGAAGATCTTACTTTTATGATGGCGTTTAAGGTGCCTAACGGTGAGTCAGCAACATACCTTGCTGACCCAGCTTTGGCAAATCTTATTAAATCAAAGCACAAACCAAACGCAGACAATTGTAGCCTGGAATCCGGTGGCCCTAATTATATTGTTACCATGACCAAGAATATTAATGTAAAGAATTTGGATTCTGCAGTATTCGGAGAAGACGAATTTGGTCAGGATGTTACACCGGTTCTGTATTTATATCGTGTATATAAAGCATCTTCTAATCCGGATATGAAGAACCTTGCCATTTCTTTATATGATTTTCATGTACGGGCAAAAGAATACCAGAATTAACCACCCGTTAAATGAAAGGAGAAACGATGAAACAACCTTATAGCGAATTGGAAATAGAGATTATAGAATTCAGTAACGAAGACATCATTACATCAAGCCCTACTCAAACTCAATGGCCCGCCCCAAACCCCGGTGAAGGAACACCATAAGATAAGCGATTTGCTATATTCAGTTAGGAAATGATTTGGAGTTTTACACATGAAACTTGCTATTTATCCGGGCAGTTTTGATCCGGTGACTTATGGACATATTGATATCATTACCCGTGCAAGCAAGATGTTCGACCATATCATTGTGGCGGTCCTTAATAACCCTGCAAAATCTCCCTTGTTTACTGTGGAAGAACGTGTTACAATGTTACGTGAGGTTATTGCGAATCTGCCCAATGTAGAGGTGGATTCCTTCTCTGGTTTGCTCGTAGATTACGCGAGAGAGAAGAATTGCCGGATTGCGATAAGAGGACTTCGAGCAATGACGGATTTCGATTACGAACTCCATTTTGCACAGACCAATTCCGCAATATCCAGAGGGGATTTGGAGACCGTATTCCTCACTACAGACATTCAGTATTCGTTCCTGTCTTCCACTACAGTACGCGAAATTGCTTCCTTCCACGGAGACATTTCGGAACTGGTTCCGAGAAGCGTAGCGAAGAAACTGTATTCCAAGTATGGATATGATAATTGATATTTTTGTGAAACATAAAGATTTTTGGTAAAAGGAGAATCGAAAATGCAAAGCAAAATTGAAGATACCATCAGAGACATCGAGGACTATATCGAAGGTTGTAAGGGAAACATGTTTAATCCCAACAAGATCACCATCGATAAAGAAGAGTTTATGGAACTGATCGAAGAGTTGAAGGCAAATGCACCTGAAGAAATCAAAGCTCTTCGTAAAATCGTTTCCAACAAGGAAGCCATTATCAACGATGCGAAGAAGAAAGCACAGGCTTTGATCGATGATGCATCCAATAAGACCAATCAGATGGTAAGCGAGCACGAAATCGTTCAGGCAGCATATGCACAGTCCGATGAAGTAATCCGTCTTGCAACCGAGCAGGCTCAGGAAATTCTTGACAATGCTACGATGGAAGCGAATCAGATCAAGGAAAGCGCAATCGCTTATACCGATGAGATGATGGCTAATGTTGAGAAGGTTCTTGCTCAGGCAATGAACACCAACGAGAAGAAATACAACGAAACACAAAGAGCAATGGAAGAGTATTACAATGTATTAAAGTCCAACCGCGCAGAGCTTTATCCTGACCGTGTTGAAGAAACCACATTGATGCCTTCCATGGGAACAGGCGAAATTAACCTTGATATGGTTTAATTGTTCCGTACGATTTAAGTTGATGAAACTGGTTTCGAAAGAAACCAGTTTTTCTTAATCAGGAGTTTTTGGCATGAAAAGGATCCGTTTCATCGCAAAACCCATATTGGCAATACTGATTTGCGTAATCTTCGCAAATCTGTTTTCCGTGCGGACAAATGCAGCTCCGATTCCCAAACAGGTCATTATTGCAATCGATCCCGCGCACGGCGGAGACAGTACGGGAGCCGAATACTTCGGTACCATGGAAAAAGACATTACCCTGACCGTTTCCAATTACATCAAGGAATATCTTGAGAAATTCGAGAATGTAACAGTCATTCTGACCCGTACCGATGATTCCAACCCGACCTACACACAGCGTGTCCGCTATGCAAGTGCACACGGGGCTGAAGTTTTTATCAGTATTCACTTTAACGAGTCCGAGAATGCGAATAGGACAGGCTTTGAAATCTGGGTTCCGACCGACCCGAAATTGCAAAGCAAAGTGATGCCCGTGGCTGAATGCTTATCAAGAAATGCGGATCACTATATCGATCACAGTGAAGGAATTTTCACCTGTAAAAACAGTGAAGGTGAAGATTATTACGGACAATTAAGACGTGCAGCGCAGATCAGTTTGCCTGCGATCATCGTTCAGGAAATGTATATGGACAGGCCGGAGAATAAAGCAATTATCCACTCCGACGAAGCTTTAAAAGAGCTCGCGAAACAAAATGCACTTGCCATTGCACAGGCTTATCATTTATCCAGCGAATCACTTGGTGTAGATTACAGCGAATATAAAGATATCAAGTATTCAAAGCCCATGGAATTAACCGAAGAAGAGCTTGTTTATCCCGGAGATATCGAATTGTCCCTAATTTCCTTTGAGCAGACATCCGATACGACCTGCAATGCTGAGTTTATCGTAAAGACCGTGGATACAACGGAAATTGTGAACGGATATCGTTATTCCTTAGACCGTGGTAAAACATATTCCGGAATCACTAAGACGACCGGAGGTTATTCGTTCCGCTTTAAACTTACGATAAAGCCTTCCGATGAGCAGATTCTTCGTGTCATTGCTTATAATTCTCACGGACTCGGAGTTACCTCAAACGAGATTGAACTGGGCCGTAAGATCAAACTGGATCCTGATTTTACAACGAAAAAGAATGAAGAAGCCAAGCAGGCTGCACTTATTAAGAATCAGGCAGAAGAGGATAAGTCCAAAGAGGAAGCTACATCTTTGGATGTTTTCGACAGTGAAGTCAGATTCTCGCCGACCAAATCCATTGTTATCGTTTTCGGAGCCGCAGCCGGACTTGCCATTTGCTTAATTCTTTTGATCGGATCCGTTAAACCCAAGAAGAAAGCCGATAAATAATATGCGTTTGGATAAATATCTTTGTGACTGCAACCTCGGAACCAGATCCGAAGTGAAAGCATTGATCAAAAAAGGCCTGATCCGGGTAAATGCGCAAATCGCCAAAGATCCCGGAATGAGCGTGGATGAAACAAAAGATTCCGTCACATACAAAGATGCTGTTGTAGCCTATTCCAAATATCACTATTATGTACTGAATAAGCCCAAGGGATATGTTTGTTCCAGGAGAGCTTGCGAAGGAAAAACCGTCTACGAGCTTCTTCCCGCCGACCTTCGCGACAAACTGGAGACTGTCGGAAGATTGGACAAAGACACGGAAGGAATCCTTTTATTTACGGATGACGGAGACTTAAGTCACAGACTTTTATCACCGAAAAACCATGTTCCGAAGACTTATGACGTGCTTTGCGAGAAAGATGTTTCCGTAGAAGATTTAAAGCACTTATCCGAAGGCATTCTGATAGACGACGAAATGACGCTTCCTGCGAAAGCAGAATATTTGGATGCCACAAATCGGATTGCATTAACCTTAAGCGAAGGACGGTTTCATCAGGTGAAGCGCATGCTGCAGGCGACCTGCAACAAAGTTGTGGAATTGAAACGCATTTCCTTCGGAAATCTTTATTTAAACGACTTAAATCTTCCTGTGGGAACAGGAAAAGAAATAGAATGTAAGGAAATTGAGTAATGTTTTGGTCTAAGAAAAAAGGAACTTTTCCCTATCTAAAGAAAGCGCCCGTCTATCAGGGCCTGATGACACTTATTTTGATGCTTTTACCCGCAGGGCTGTTCTTAATCGGATATTTCCGTTTCGGCGGACCGAAGAACCTTTTCACGGTCGTTGCGGTTGTCGGAATGCTTCCGGTTGCTAAATCCATCGTTTCTTTTATTATGTTCATGCGCGCTGAGAAATATTCCTGCCCGGAGAAACTGCATCATGAAGTGGCTCCCCTGGAAGGAAAGGGTGCATTGATCGGATATGATTATTTCCTAACCTCGTATTCCGAGAATTACCCTCTGCCCGTGGCTGCCGTCGGAAAGGGCGTTTTGATCGCATATTTGAATCATCCGAAGAGCAAACCCGGTGATTGTGAAACGCATTTGAAAGAATATTTCAAGAAAAACGATATCAAAGACATAACCGTTAAAGTTTTCGACCAGGAAGCGAAATTTACGGAACGCCTGAAAACTTTGTCGGAATCGGAAGAGGATCTTACCACGAACGAGGCAAACGCATTTGCCCTTCTTTCTTCCCTTTCCCTGTAAGAGAGGACTATGATTTCATATATTGTAACCAAAAGTGAAGCCGGCGGAAGAATGGATAAGTTTATCAAATCCAGGCTGCATTCTGCGCCGGATTCTTTTATTTATAAAATGGCCAGAAAGAAGAATCTCACGCTAAACGGCAAGAAATGCGAGGGCCGTGAAATTTTAAGAGAAGGCGATGAGATCAAACTGTATGTAAAAGACGAAACCATCGCATTATTCTCAGGAAATGTGCAAAATTCCGATGTTTCCGAGTATCGCAAAGCCTATGAAACGCTGAAAGGAATCAAAGTATTAAAAGAAACTCCCGACATCTTATTCCTAAATAAACCCTCCGGAATTTTAACGCAGAAAGCGGAAGGAAATACCTTAAGTTTAAACGAATGGATGATCGGATATCTTTTGGATCAAAACATCATTACCGAGGAATCCCTGCAAAATTTTCATCCGTCCGTATTAAACCGCTTAGATCGCAATACATCCGGTATCGTTTTATGCGGGATAACGCCTCTTGGAAGCAGGGTGGTCTCCAAAATGTTAAAGGACCGTACGCTTCATAAATATTATGAATGTCTGGTGAAAGGCGATTGCAAACTGGACGGTCGGATCATCGGCTATTTGATCAAGGACCACGCAAAGAATCAGTCCGATTTCTTTGAATCTCTGAATGTAGTAGAAGAGAAACGAAGAAAAGAAGCCAAGAAAGTATCCTTACGTGTCAAAGTTCTCGGTAAAGAAAACAATAATACCAGACTTTCCATAGAACTTGAGACCGGCAAATCGCATCAGATTCGTGTGATGATGGCTCATTTCGGATATCCGCTGGTGGGAGATGCCAAATACGGAAACGACAGAGTCGCTAACGGCCAGAATTTGCATGCAGCAAGGGCTTTATTCCCGGATAAATGCCCGGAAATCCCTTATCTGGAAGGTTTGGAAGTAATTTCAAAGCCGGAATTTTAATCTTTGCTTGACAGTTTCTTGAGTTTTGATATAATTTACTACATTAGCATGTTAGCGAATTAGCACTTTAATTTGATAAAGCATATAGGAGTAAATATGATTTCATTATTGCACACTCCGGACGGAGTAAGAGATCTCTACGGAGAGGAATTAAAAGAAAAACAGAAATTAAAACAAAGCATCAACCAAACGATTTCCCTTTACGGATACGAATCGATCGATACACCCGCATTCGAGTTTTTCGATGTGTTTTCCAAGGATATCGGAACGATTCCTTCGAAAGATTTATATAAATTCTTCGATAAAGAAGGAAATACACTGGTTTTAAGGCCCGACTTTACGCCTTCCGTTGCAAGATGTGCTGCGAAATATTTTGCGGAAGAAACACTTCCTTTAAGATTCTGCTACGAAGGAAATACCTATATCAATACCTCCGAATTGCAGGGTAAACTCAAGGAAACCACTCAGATCGGTTTTGAATTGATCAACGATCCTTCGATCTATGCGGATGCGGAAAGCCTGATCATCGTGATTGAGAGCCTTTTAAACGCAGGTTTGAAAGAGTTCCAGGTCAGCATCGGGGAGAGCAATTATTTCAAGGGAATCTGTGAAGAAGCAAAGATTGATGAAGAAACGGAAATGAAATTGCGTGATTTCATTACAACGAAAAACTTCTATGCTTCGAAGAATTTCCTGAAAGAGCAAAACCTCGACAATTCGTTTTTGGAGAAACTTGAAGCCATTTCCAAGGTTTATTTACCGGCTGATGAGCTTCAGAATCTGTTAAACGACGCAACAAACATACGTTCCAGAAATGCAATCTCGAGATTGATTGCACTGTATAAACTGTTAAAAGAAGCCGGATACGACAAATACATTACTTTCGATTTATCAATGCTCAGTAAGTACCATTATTATACGGGTATCATTTTCACCGCCTATACTTACGGAGTCGGAAATGCGATTGTAAAGGGCGGAAGATACGATCAGCTGATTGAAAAATTCGGCAAAAAAGCACCTTCCGTCGGATGCGTATTCCAGATCGATGAGATTCTGACCGCACTCAGACGAACCGGCTTATCCACACGCTCACAAGAAGGAAAGACCGTTATCGTATATAATGTTGAGAATTACGACAAGGCTTTCAATCAGGCATCCGAGCTTAGAAATGAGGGCAAGCGTACGGAACTGGTTCTGTTTAACGCTGAACTCGGCAGGGAGTTTTACGAAAAAAAAGCCCTCGAAGCAGGAAATACCTGCATGTTTATCTAATTTGTAAGGAGACTAAGATCAATGGATATGAATGATCAGAAATATCTGGTATTTGCCCTTTGCAAGGGCAGACTTGCTTTCAAAACGCTGGAACTTCTGGAGAAGATCGGAATCACCTGCGAAGAAATGAAGGATAAGGATACCAGAAAACTCGTATTTGTAAACGAAGAACTGAAATGCAAATTCTTCCTGGCCAAAGGTCCGGATATTCCGACTTATGTGGAGTCCGGAGCTGCCGATATCGGTGTTTGCGGAAGTGACATCATTCAGGAAGAAAACAGAAGAGTGTACGAAGTTCTGGATCTGGGATTCGGCAAATGCCGTATGTGTGTATGCGGACCGGAACGTGCCAGAGAGCTTCTCAGCCACCGTGAGAGAATCCGTGTTGCCACCAAATATCCTGCGATTGCAAAGGATTATTTCTTCAATGTGAAGAACCAGACCGTGGATATCATCAAATTAAACGGTTCCGTGGAACTCGGTCCCATCGTTGGATTGTCCGATGTTATCGTGGATATCGTTGAGACCGGAAGCACCTTAAAAGAAAACGGACTCATGGTTTTGGAAGAGGTTTGTCCGCTTTCCGCAAGGGTTATCGTAAATCAGGTCAGCATGAAGATGCAAAATGAACGAATTTGCGCTATAATAGAAAAGTTAAAGAAAGAAATCCAATGAGGAAGTAAAATGAATAAACTGTTTTTAACCGAAGACAATATGAAGGACGTGCTCAATGAGCTGATCAAGAGAAGTCCGAATCACTACGGAGAATTCGAGAAAATCGTATCCGACATCATCTCCGACATTAAGCAAAGAAAAGACGAAGCTGTCTTTGAATATACGTTAAAATTCGATAAATTCGCTTTGAATGCGGACAATATCCGTGTAACGGAAGAAGAGATCGAAGAGGCGGTGAAAGAGATTTCTCCCGAATATTACGCAGTCATGGAAGAAGCATATGCGAATATCAAGACCTTCCACGAGATGCAGGTTCGCCAGTCCTTCATCCATACGGAAGCAAACGGAAGTATCTTGGGTCAGAGAATTACGCCGATTGCAAATGTCGGTGTTTATGTACCGGGCGGAAAGGCAGCTTATCCTTCCTCTACTTTAATGAATATCATTCCTGCACTTGTCGCAGGATGCGAGAGGATCATTATGTGTACACCTCCCGGAAGCGACGGCAAAGTTAATGCAGGTACCCTTGCAGCCGCTAAAATCGCCGGTGTTAAGGAAATCTACAAAGTCGGCGGTGCACAGGCAATCGCAGCAATGGCATTCGGTACCGAATCCGTTCCGAAAGTCGATAAAATCGTCGGCCCGGGAAACATCTTTGTAGCACTTGCTAAGAAAGCCGTTTACGGATATGTTTCTATCGATTCTGTGGCAGGGCCTTCCGAAATTCTGGTTCTGGCCGACGAAAATGCCAATCCGAAATTTGCAGCCTGTGATCTGATGTCCCAGGCTGAGCATGATGAAATGGCTTCGGCTATTTTAATCACAACCAGCGAAGAACTGGCTGACAAAGTCATTGCAGAAGTGGATAAAAGAACCGAGGTTGCCGTAAGGAAGGCTATTCTGGAGAAATCCTTATCGAAATACGGATTTGTACTCGTAGCCAAGGATATGGACCAGGCAATCGATGCGGCCAATCAGATTGCATCAGAACATTTGGAGATTTTAACGAAGAATCCTTATGAGACGATGACGAAGATTAAAAACGCCGGCGCAATATTCCTCGGAGAATATTCTTCGGAGCCTCTGGGCGATTATTTCGCAGGTCCGAACCATGTGCTTCCGACCAACGGAACAGCGAAGTTTTTCTCGCCGCTGTCGGTTGATGATTTTATCAAGAAATCCAGTATCATCAATTTCTCTTACGAGGGATTGAAAGCAGTAAACGAAAAGATCCAGTTGTTCGCCAAACAGGAAGGTCTGTACCAGCATGCAGAATCCATCCGTGTCAGATTTGAAGAGGAATAATCATGGCAAAAGTAAAGAAAAAACCGGCTACACCCGCTGTAACACCGAAAGAGGAGAAGGCTCCCGAAGTTGTTAAGGAAACGGAGAAAACCATGGAGAAAACACCTGTTAAAGAAGAAAAGAAAACCGATGAATGCGTATTAAAACGTAAAACCAAAGAAACCGACATTACACTCGGTCTTCGTTTAAAAGGCAACGGAAACGCCGAGATCAATACGGGTATCGGATTCTTCGATCACATGCTCGAAGGATTTGCCAAACACGGCAATTTCGACTTAAAAATCTATGAAAAAGGCGATTTAAACGTGGATTGTCACCACACGGTGGAAGATCTCGGAATCGTTCTCGGACAGGCAATTGCCAAATTGACCGAGGATAAGAGCGGAATCAACCGTTATGCGACTTTTATCCAGCCGATGGACGATGCTTTGGTTTTGGTCAGCGTCGATTTATGCTCCAGAGCATATCTGAATTTCAATTATGAATTCAAGACCGAGCGCGTTGGCTATTTCGAAACCGAAACCTTAAAGGAATTCTACAGAGCCGTTTCGGATAATGCAGGAATGAATCTGCACATCAAGGTTCTGGACGGAGAAAATACGCATCACATCATCGAAGCGAGTTTTAAGGCATTTGCAAATGCGCTCGCCATTGCTGTTTCAAGCAACGGCAGAAGCGGAGTATTAAGCACCAAGGGTGTATTGTAAGAAAGGAAACCGCAATGAAGAAAAAGATTACGGTTCAGTTATTTATCGATAACGGAAAAATCTATAAGGATGCAGAGAAAACGCAGGCAATCGCGGAGGAATTAACCGAAGTGATCCGTCATTTCGGCGATCTGAATGCGGATGCCATTTTGATTCGGATTGCAGCCGTGGGCGACGAAGGAAAGGATGCTTCAATCGCATCACTTCGTGAGATCACCAAGCTCAGCGAAATCCCCGTATATGCTACGTTCCCGATTGAAAGAGAAGAAGACGTTAAGAAGCTTTTGTATGCAGATGCAAAGCTGGTCGTTTTAAATCTTTCCAAACAGAGCAACTGGGATATGCTCGAAGATGTTTCCAAGCGTTTCGGCAAAGAAAAGATTGCAGTTACCTTCGATGATTTCAGCAATCTTGGTGTATATCGCAAAGCAGCCGAGAATTACGCATCCATCTGTTTTATCTTCGACGGTGTAAAACCGGATTTCGTATCCGCACAGATTTCACTTCCTTTGTTTGTCGAACTTCCCAATGTAACTTTGGAGAAGCTTCTTGACAGCATCGCAACAGAAGAGATCTGCGGAGTATTCGGAACTATCGTCAATGAAAACGTGGAGCAGATCAATTCCATCAAATCGTTATTAATGGAAAAAGGCATCGAAGTTGCAGCTTTCAGCGCCAATATCGACTGGGATAAACTGCGTAAAACTCCCGACGGACTGATTCCCGTTATTGCACAGGATTATAAGACCGGAGCTGTTTTGATGCTTGCTTACATGAACAAGGAAGCATATTATACAACGATTAAAACAGGCAAAATGAACTATTACTCCCGTTCCCGCAAAGCACAGTGGGAGAAGGGTGAGGAAAGCGGCCATTTCCAGTATGTCAAAGCATTATATGCAGACTGCGACTATGATACATTGCTTGCCAAAGTATCCCAGGTCGGTGTTGCATGCCATACCGGTAATCCGACCTGCTTCTTCAACGAGATCGCTTCCAAGGAATATACCGAGAAGAATCCGCTTAAAGTATTTGAGCAGGTTTACGGTGTCATTCTTGACCGCAAAGCCAATCCCAAGGAAGGCTCCTATACCAATTACCTCTTTGACAAAGGAATCGATAAGATTTTAAAGAAGGTCGGAGAGGAAGCAAGCGAAATCATCATCGCTTCCAAGAATCCGGACGCCGGAGAGATCAAATACGAGATTTCCGATTTCCTGTATCATATGATGGTACTTATGGTGGAAAGAGGCGTAACCTGGGAAGAAATCTGTGCGGAACTGGCAGCCAGAGAATAATAAGCGAGGAAATGTATGCGTAAACTTGCATTATCCGACGAAATCTTAATGCAAATTGATAAACCGGCCCGCTATATCGGCGGGGAGAAGAACAGCGTCATGAAGGATCTTTCTTCGGTCGCTGTTCGTTTCTGTATGTGCTTTCCGGATCTTTATGAGATCGGAATGAGTCATTTGGGCATTCAGATTCTCTATGATATGTTCAATTCCTTTGAAGATACCTGGTGTGAAAGAGTCTATTCCCCCGGAATGGATCTCGATAAGATCATGCGTGAGCGAAAGATTCCTTTATTTGCGCTGGAAAGCCAGGATCCGATTCGAAGTTTCGATTTCCTCGGAATTACACTGCAGTATGAAATGTGTTATACCAATATCCTGCAGATCCTGGATTTATCCGGTATTCCTTTTTCGTCCAAAAACCGTACCTGGGACGATCCGATTGTAATCGGAGGAGGTCCCTGTTCCTATAATCCGGAACCGATTGCTGATTTCTTTGATCTTTTCTATATCGGAGAAGGCGAGACCAAGTACAGGGAACTTCTGGATCTTTACCGTAAAGACCGCGAAACATGTGCATCCAGGGAAGAATTCCTGCATCATGCGTCTCATATAGACGGAATTTATGTGCCTTCATTATACGAAACCACATATAAAGAAAACGGACTCATCGAGTCATTTACTCCGATCTATGACGATGTTCCGAAAACCGTCCGCAAGGAAGTGGTCAAAGACCTTTCCGATACCTATTATCCGACCAGTCCGGTCATTCCTTTTATCAAGTCAACGCAGGACCGACTGGTTCTTGAAATCATGCGCGGATGCATCCGCGGCTGTCGTTTCTGCCAGGCGGGACAGTTATACCGTCCGGTCAGAGAGAGAAGTCTGGAAGTATTAAAACAATATGCAAGAGAACTGATCAAAAATACCGGACACGAAGAAATCTGCTTAAGTTCGCTTAGTTCCAGCGATTATTCCGGTATTCAGGAGCTTCTGTATTTCTTAATCGACGAATGTAAGGCAAAGAAGATCAATATTTCCCTGCCTTCGCTTCGAATCGACCAGTTTTCGCTCGACGTCATGAACAAAGTACAGGATGTTAAAAAGTCCTCGCTGACTTTTGCGCCCGAAGCCGGAAGTCAGAGGCTAAGGAACGTCATCAACAAAGGATTGACCGAGCAGGACATTCTGCACGGATCCCATCTGGCCTTTGAGGGTGGATGGAACAAGGTTAAATTATACTTCATGCTCGGGCTTCCGACCGAAACGATCGAAGATATCAAAGGTATCGGTAAACTCTGTAATGAAATTGCGAAGGAATATTTCGAAACCGTTCCGAAGGAAAAACGAAACGGCCAGAAGATTCAGATCACCGCAAGTACGTCATTCTTCATTCCGAAACCTTTTACCGCATTCCAGTGGGCTCCTATGAACCGAGAGGAAGAATTCCGTGAGAAAGCTTACCAGACAAGGCTCGGAATCATGGAGCAGTTAAACCAGCGAAGCATCAAATACAACTGGCACGATACGGATGTTTCCGTATTGGAAGGCGTATTCGCAAGAGGTGACCGTAAGATCGCGCCCGTTATAGTAAAGGCATATGAGAAAGGCTGCATCTTTGATGCATGGAACGAAACGTTCAAGTATGATAAGTGGTTGGAAGCTTTTGACGAATGCAATGTGGATATTGATTTCTACACAACCAGAGTCCGCGAGGATGACGAAGTCTTCCCCTGGGATTTTATCGATATCGGAGTCAGCAAGAAATTCTTACTTAGAGAATGGCATAATGCATTGGCAGAAAAGGTTACGGCCAACTGCAGAGATAAATGCCAGGGTTGCGGAGCCGCATCCTACGGCGTCGGATTTTATTGTCATTGTTAATTGGAGTAGTATCAATGAAATGTCGCGTTAAATTTTCAAAATTCGGGCCGGTCAAATTCATCGGTCATTTGGACTGTATGAGATTTTTCCAGAAGGCGATCAAGGCTGCGGAGATTCCGGTCAAGTATTCGGAAGGCTTTTCGCCGCACCAAATTTTAAGCTTTGCCTTTCCTTTGGGCGTCGGAATGCAGTCGCAAGCGGAATATTTCGATCTGGAGCTCGTTTCTTTGGACGGTGCGAAAGATTACAATGCAAATTTAAACCGTGAAATGTGCGAAGGTGTAGAAACGCTCGGATTTTATCTGCTTCCCGACAAAGCACCGAACGCCATGGCATCCGTTGCAGCAGCATCTTACCGGATTACATTTCGAAACGACAAAGCAAATCAGTATTTAAAAGAAGCAGTAGAGAAATTTATCAGTGCTTCCGAAGTAATTTCCGAAAAGGAGACCAAAACAGGTATTGTAAAACGGAATTTAAAGGAAGCGGTCTATGAAATAGCAGAAAGGGATGGAGCCTTGATTTTCACCGCAGATGCATCAAGCGCCGGTAATGTAAAGCCATCTGCTTTGGTAAATGCTTTATTTGCTCCTTACTTTGAGCCGATGCAGCTTTGGGAAATGGAGATTGTCCGCCTGGAGATTTTCCAAAGAAATGCGGACGGTAAACTTGTAACATTAATTGACGGATTGGAAAGAATTTCTTAAATGATCAAACCGAAACCGAAAAATCAGGACGGAAAAGAGCTTGCGAAAAGCCGCGATGCGGATTCGCTTTTGCTTTTTACCGAATATGAATCCGTAAAAATCGCCGCAATTCTGTCAGTCGGCAGGCTGATTCGTGTCTTTGCAGGAGGGGAAGGCCTTCCTTACGGAAGTGTTGCCATTGCCAAAATCTCCGAGATCAAAAAAGACATCGGCTCGGCCTTTTTATTATTGAAAGATAAACAAAAAGCCTATATTCCGTTGAAGGAATGCACTCCGGATGTGAATTTAAGCAACCCGGGGAAAGAGTGTAAGTGCGGCGATAATCTTTTAATAAAGATCAAAAAAGAGCCGGCAAAAGGAAAACTTGCCACGGCAACAACTTCTTTTACGGAATCGGAGCGTTCGGAATACGCGTTTGATAAATACAGAACCGATTTCTCCGTATTGAAATACGGGGAAGATTATATCGATAAAGCAATAAATGAAGCTTCCGGATTGGAAAATCTACGAATCATTACGGATAAAGAAGAGCGCTTTGAACAATTAAAGGAGCGATTGGAAAGCTCAGATTGTTCTTTTGATGAGGATTCCCTGCATCTTTATAAAGATGAACTTGTGAAATTAAATGTGCTTTACGGATTAAATGGAAAGATTTCCGATGCGTTATCCAGGAAAGTTCTGTTAAAATCGGGTGCCTGCATTAGTATCGACCAGACGGAAGCCATGGTGGTGATCGATGTCAACAGTGGTAAAAGTTCCTCAAAAAAACAGGCGGATGAAGAATTTCTTGCCATAAATAAAGAAGCCGGAGAGGAGATTGTGCGTCAAATTATCTTAAGAAACCTTTCCGGAATTATTTTGATCGATTTTATCAATCTGAAAACGAAAGAATCGAAGGATGAACTCTTTGCCCTGATGAAGGAATGGAGCACTAAATATGGTGCCGAATTGCATGTCGAAGACTATACTTTGTTGGGCATTATGGAAGTGACAAGGCGCAAACGGGGAAAAACCTTATTCGAGCAGTTAAGGGGGTAATTTTTTGTTCATTTATACAAAAATTACTTGAAAAAATACCCGTTTATTGTTATTATATATCATATCCGAATAGAGATGGGTTTTACACGCAGCCGAAATCTAGAATATTAGATTTTGTGTTGTTTTTCGCTTTTTCAGTGTAGGATTTAGCTTCTTTCGGGGTGTATATTGGGAATGAAAGGGAGGTTTATTTACTAATGGCAAACGCTCAAGTTTTTACTTGTAATTACGGCGGCAGCATTAAAAATAAGCTGTTAAAGAGCGGAGAGAAGCTTTTCTTAAAGATCGAAGACGGAAAGATTTCCGGTAAAGCTTTTATCTGCAACGAAGAAGGTCGTAACGGATACATCGACAATTTCGATTATCCCATCAACGACGTCAGAGAAGTATTCAAAGGCGAATATCAGGGCAATACTGCGCTGATTATGAACACTCGTCTTACCAGTTTGTATGGTACCAAGAAAGCACAGACCATTTTCCCTTCGATGAAGGATATCGACATTGTCATCGAGAAAATCGGTCAGATGAAAGAATCCCACGGTGGAGCTAATGCAGTTAAAGAACCGCGTCAGGCAACGACTCAGAGTCAGCCTATCGGTCGTCCTACCGCACCCGTAGCACCTGCAGGCGCAGCACCTACACCTGTGGCTCCCGCACCCGTTCCCAAGAGAATGGAAACTCCTTCTCAGAACGTTGTAATCAAGCAGGAATCTCCTGTAAGAGAAGAGGGTGGAAATGTAGGAAGTGCTATTCTTACAAGAAATCCTCAGCTCCAACAGCAACAGGCAGCTCCTGTCGGATCCAGCAGAATGAATCACGGTCCGGCTCCCGCTCCCGCACCTGCACCGGCTCCCGCACCTGCTCCTGCACCTGCGCCCGCACCGGCTAATGCACCTGTTCTGAAGGCATCTCAGCCTCCGAAGAAGAAAGAGAAAGAGAAAGAGAAAGATTCCGAAGACTTCCAGAAGCGTATGGAGAAGCTGTACAGCTTAAAGGAAATCGGTATGCTTACCGATAAGGAATTCGAAGATAAGAAGCTTGAACTGGTCAGCGAACTTTGCGGAATGACCGACTTCAACGAGAAAGTTCAGAAGCTGGTTGTTTTGAAAGAGTGCGGAATGCTTTCCGACAGCGAATTCGAAACCAGAAAAGTCGACATTATCAGAGAATGCTGCGACACCAACGTTTCTGACCTCAATCAGTACAAGGAAAACATCTCCAAACTTCCGTTCCTGAAACTGGGCGGAATGATCGACGAAGCCGAATTCAAAGAGAAGAAGGCTGAAATCATTGCAGAAGTTGACTTCAACGATACGGATTCCAATGAACTGCTTGTTAAGAAGTTAGAGCGTTGGCCGATCTTAAAGGAAGCAGAACTTCTTTCCGAAGACGAATACAAGGCAAAAGTTCAGGGTCTGATCGACATCATCGATGTAAACGAATACGACAGTATTCCTACCTTAGAGCTGAAGCTGAACAAATGGCCTGCACTCGTTGAGGCAAAATTAATCTCTGACGGAGAATTAAGAAGAAAACAGGCAAATGTTGTTGAAACCTTCGCAAATCTTCCTTGGAGCAATGTCCCCGAATTCCAGGGTGTTGTTGAAAGACTCATGGCTCTGAAGAGATGCAACTGGTTATCCGAGATGGATTTCCACACCAAGAAGGTAGAGTTGCTTCGTAAAGTGGATGCGGTTGAAGATTACGTTACCAAGGTTGAACTTTATATCTCTCTTCCGAAGATCGGTATCATTTCCGAATCCGAATACGAGCAGAGAAAGCAGAAATTTATCGACGAAATCTTCGGTTCCTACGATACCATGGAAGAGTTCCAGGTTAAGGCTAAGAAACTTATGGATCTTGAGAAGACCGGAATGCTTACCACGGATGAGTACAACAGCTACAAGATGAAGCTGATGAGCGAACTGTAAGAAGCAAAACTAAATATGTACTTATTAAGGGGATGCAAAATATGCATCCCCTTTTAAAATTTTAATTCACTCCGGGCCGCCTAGATCCGCACACGCAACCTCGGGGCAAAAGAAATTTCAACGAAATTTCTTTTTTCACTCTCGGCTCGGTTGCCTCACGCAGCGGTACTAGGGTTCGAAAGTACCGAACCCAAGGACCGGCGTTCGTGCAAACGCCCGCTCGGTTCCATATGCGAATCTCTCGGCCCTCACTGAATAATATTTTAATTGACAAATCATTTACAGTAATGATATATTATATGAGTATGCCGCATGATGAGGTTTAAGCATTAGAATA
The DNA here is from genome assembly GCA_002368665.1 of Lachnospiraceae bacterium UBA3804. Taxonomy (GTDB): domain Bacteria; phylum Bacillota; class Clostridia; order Lachnospirales; family Lachnospiraceae; genus UBA3766. Next base: position 334,470 of record DFEK01000001.1, on the reverse strand, counting down.
ATCGCTTCGATCATGTAACTTTGCGAAGCAAAGTTGAAAACAGAGCCGAAGGCGAATGTTTTGGTCACCACAGTCAGCGAGTTTTAGAAATAAGGAGGTGCCTTATGTACGCAATTATCGCAACCGGTGGAAAACAGTATAAAGTTTCCGAAGGAGATGTTATCAAAGTAGAGAAGATCGCAGGCGAAGCAGGCGACGCTGTTACTTTTGACAATGTACTTGCCATCAGCGGAGATTCTCTGTTGGTTGGTTCTGATGTAGCGAATGCGAATGTATCTGCAACCGTATTGGATCAGGGCAGAGGTAAAAAGGTTATTGTATACAAATACAAGAGAAAAACCGGATACCACAAGAAGAACGGTCACAGACAAGCATACACTCAGGTTAAGATTGATAAGATCAACGCTTAATTTGTATGATTAAGATTACATTTCAGAAACAAAATGGTGAATACAAATCCGTAATCAGCGAAGGACATGCCGAATTTGCCGAAAGCGGCGAAGACATTGTATGTTCCGCGGTTTCCGTTTTACTGATCAACACCGCAAACAGCCTGGAATCCTTTACCGATTCACTATTGGGATCGGACAGTGATGATGGAGTTCTAACGATTGTATTGAAAGATACGATTGATGAGAAAGCCAGAGTATTGATGGATTCTCTTAAGCTAGGGTTGGAAACCGTCAGAGATGAATACGGAGAAGATTACTTACAGATTGATTACAAGGAGGTGTAAACCGATGTTAAAATTGAACCTTCAATTATTTGCACATAAAAAGGGTGTTGGTTCTACCAAGAACGGTAGAGATTCCGAATCCAAAAGACTTGGTGCAAAGAGAGCTGACGGACAGTTTGTAAAAGCCGGAAATATCCTTTACAGACAGCGCGGAACCAAGATTCATCCGGGTGTCAACGTAGGAATCGGCGGAGATGATACATTATTTGCATTAGTTGACGGCGTTCTTCGTTTCGAGAGAAAGGGACGCGACAAGAAGCAGGCTAGTGTTTATCCTGTAGAGCAGTAATGTAAACGCGATTGTTTTGAAAGCCTCAAACCATTTGGTTTGGGGCTTTTTCAAGCCAAGTAGGAGAATTAACATGTTTGCAGACAGAGCTAAAATCTATGTTCGAAGCGGAAAAGGCGGGGACGGACATGTTTCCTTCCGCAGAGAAAAATATGTTCCGGACGGTGGCCCGGACGGAGGAGACGGCGGCAAAGGCGGAGATGTCATTTTAATGACGGATACCGGTAAAAATACCCTTGTCGACTTTCGTCATGTCCGCAAATATGTTGCGGAAAACGGTGAAGACGGCGGTAAAAGAAACTGCCGTGGCAAGAACGGAAAAGATATCATTCTGAAAGTTCCCGAAGGTACCGTGGTCAAAGAATTCAATACAGGTAAAGTCATTGTGGATATGTCAGGAGATACGAAGGAATTCGTACTTTTAAAGGGCGGACGCGGCGGTAACGGAAACCAGCATTATGCGACATCTTCCATGCAAGCTCCGAAATACGCGCAGCCCGGACAGCCCGCGAGAGAACTGGATCTTTACCTGGAATTAAAACTGATCGCCGATGTCGGTCTGATCGGTTTTCCGAATGTAGGTAAATCCACATTGCTGTCGAGAACCACGAATGCCAGACCCGAAATCGCCAATTATCACTTCACAACTCTTAGTCCGCATCTGGGTGTCGTTGATTTAAAAGACGGCAGAAGTTTTGTTATGGCAGATATTCCCGGGCTGATCGAAGGTGCTTCTCAAGGAGCCGGACTCGGCCATGAGTTTTTACGCCATATCGAAAGAACGAAACTTTTTATTCACGTGGTAGATGCAGCATCCACAGAAGGTCGTGACCCGGTTGCAGATATTTATACTATCAACGAAGAATTGGCCAAATACAATGAAGACTTGGCCAAGCGCCCTCAGATCATCGCAGCCAACAAGACGGATGCCATTGTAAAATCAGAACCGGAAGCCATTGATATTGATGATAACGGCGAATTGATTTATGATAAGAACGAAGATATCGATCCGATTGAACGTCTGCGTAAAGAATTCGAACCCAAGGGAATTCCCGTATTTCCCTTAAGCGCGGTAACGGGAGAGGGCGTGGATGAAATCCTTTCCAAAGCCGCTGATCTGCTGGATGAGGCAGATGATGAGCCTGTTTTATTTGCATCGGAATTCGATCCTGAATTCGAAACAGGAGCCATCAACGAGCCCTACAGCGTTTATTTCGACGAAGATGCCAAAGAATATGTAATCGAAGGACCCAGAATCGAGAAAATGCTTGGATATACCAATCTGGATTCCGAGAAAGGTTTTGCATTCTTCCAGCGTTTCCTGAAAGAGAACGGTATCTTGGATGAATTGAAGGCATTGGATATCAAAGAAGGCGATACCGTAAGAATGTACGGTTTTGCTTTTGATTATTACGAATAAAGGAGCCATAATGGAGATTACCAGTAAGCAAAGAGCATATTTAAGATCGCTTGCCAATAATTTGGAAGCCATGTTTCAGGTCGGCAAAAGTTCTTTAACACCCGAACTGACCGAAGCGGTTTCCGAAGCATTCAATAACCGCGAGCTGATCAAGCTTTCCGTTTTAAAGAATTGTGCGGATGATCCGAGAGAAATCGGTGAAATGATTGCACAAAGAACGAATTCAACCATGGTTTGTACCATCGGAAAGAAGATTGTTCTCTATAAACCGGACAAAGATGACCCGAAAATCATTCTTCCGAAAACCTCATCCAAATAAGGAGGCTCTATGAAAATAGGCATTCTGGGCGGAACATTCGATCCGATTCACAACGGACATCTGTATATAGCAAAGAAAGCGATGGAGAAATATTCCCTGTCGAAGGTTTTATTTATTCCTACCGGCGTTTCCTATATGAAATCCGGCGTTTCTTTGGCTGTGCACCGTTATGAAATGACCAGACTTGCCATTCGTGATTTTCCAGAATTTGAAATTTCCGATCTCGAAGTATTCCGCGGCGGAAACACTTATACATACGAGACGGTTCAGGAGCTGAAAAAAGAATATCCAGACGATAAATTCTATTTCATTATCGGAACAGACACGCTGTTCATGATGGAAAAATGGCGCAATTTCGAGTATCTTTTCGAAAATCTCACTTTGATTGTTGCAGACAGAGTGGGAGAGAATAACGAAAAGCAGGAGAAAAAAGCCGAAGAATTAAAGAAAAAATATAACGCAAAGATCAAGTTTCTTAAAGAAGCACGCTACGATATTTCATCAACGCAGGTTCGTGCATCGTTTAAAATCACCAACCCGCAGTATCGCGTGTCTCCGGATTGTCCCGCAGGCGTAGTCCAGTATGCGGAAGAAAATCATTTATACGATGTCAATCCGCTTACCGAAGATGAAATGTTAAGTCTTTTAAAGCTAGAATTAAAGCCCAAACGCATCGTACATTCCCTGGGTGTTCGCGATACGGCAGTTGAGCTTGCAAAGATTCACGGTTACGATGAAAATAAGGCCCGTTTAGCCGGTTTAATGCACGACTGTGCCAAATACTTAAGCCTTGAAGATAAACTGGAATTATGCCGCAAATACGAGTATCCGGTATCCGAGATCGAGCTTAAGAACCCGGAATTGCTCCATGCCAAAGCCGGAGCAGCATATGCAAATGCGAAATATAAAATCACCGATCCGGAAATTCTGGATGCCATCTATTATCATACGACCGGAAAACCGGCAATGGATCCGATTTCATTGATCATTTTTATTTCGGATTATATCGAACCCGGACGTCATCACAGCGATAAACTGGATGATTTCCGCAAATTAGCCAAAGAAAGCCTTGAAAAATGCGCCGGACGTATTCTGGAAGAAACATTGATCTATCTGGATTCCAGGCCCGGAAACCAAATCAAGGCAGTTGATCCGCAAACACAGAGATCATACGAGTATTACAAGCTTTATTTAGAAGAAAAATAACAAGCAGGAGAGAACATGGAAATCAAAGAAACCGTACAGAAAGCCGTTAAAATCCTTGACGAGAAACTCGCAGAAAACATCGTCGTAATCGATATCAGCAAAGTATCCGTAATCGGCGACTATTTTATAATCGCAACCGGTAAAAACGTCAATCACGTCAGAGCATTATCCGATTATGTATCCGAAGGCCTTGCCAAAGACCATATTCATGAAAAACAGATTGAAGGTTACGAAAACGCCGGATGGATCCTAATGGATTACAGCGATTTTATCATTCATCTGTTCGATCATGAAAACAGAGAGTATTACGATCTGGAAAGAATCTGGAGAGATGCGGATTTCTATACCGCGGAAGAGTTCCTGAAATAATTGATTTAGTTCGCAAAACAGTTTATTTATGTTTGAATACGAAAAAGATACAGCAATAAGCTGTATCTTTTTTTGGAAGGGTAATTGCTTATTATTTGCGATACAGGCGGAATACGCCGAATACTTTACCGAGAATCTTTACATCATCTACAATAATCGGCTCCATGGTATCGTTCTCGGGCTGAAGACGATAGTGGCCGTTCTCTTTATAATATGTCTTAACGGTAGCGGAATCCTCGACAAGCGCAACAACCGTATCGCCGTTGTTTGCGGTTTCACATTTCTCAACAAAGATGGAATCGCCGTTAAAAATGCCCGCATTGATCATCGAATCGCCTTTGACTTTCAAAGCAAAAGTTTCCGCATTGGGAACCAATTCCATCGGAATAGGGAAGAAGCCAACAATATTGTCTTCCGCCAGGATAGGCTGTCCGGCTGCGACCGTTCCGACAATGGGAATGGAAGTCATTTCCGTACGAACCTGCTGGAAGGAATCATCGCAGATTTCGATTGCCCTGGGTTTGGTCGGATCCTTGCGGATATATCCGTTCTTTTCCAATGTTTCCAAATGAGCGAAAACGGAAGAAGTGGATTTCAAATGAACCGCATCACAGATTTCTCTGACTGAGGGCGGATATCCTCTTCTTAAAATTTCTTCTTTCAAAAAAGCAAGAATTTCCTGCTGTTTCACACTGATTTTACCTTTACTCATAAGCTTTCCTCCCCTTATAATCCAAGGATTTCTGTAATTAGAATAACACATTTGCGAACAAAAAGCAAACATATATTCCAAAAATTTGTTCGATTTTTTCGAAAATTCTATTGACAAACCGAACAGTTGTTTGTATATTGTTATCAGAACGGTTGTTCGATATACGGAGGATTGAATATGACATTGGAAGAAAGAAGAATCATTTGGAACAAGAGGAAAGAGGCCAGAAGAAAGCAGCAGATCCGTAAGATCGGATATTTAAGTGCATTGGTTGTTCTGCCTATTTTATGCATCGTAATGTCTGTTTTAATCTTTTCCAAAACAGCCAAAGCGAAAGAAGATAAGACTTATTATAAATATTACACTTCATATGAAATCAAACCCGGAGATACGTTATACAAAATCGCCGAACAGTATATGGAAGGATATTCCTCAAAGGAAGAATACGTCCGGGAATTAAAGCAGACGAACGGAATCCGAAACATCGATTCCATCAGGGCAGGACAGATTATCCATGTACCGTATTATTCGACAGTTTTTCAATAAATATGCGTATTCTTTGCTTTAATTCAATCGGCAAAAGTGATAGAATAGTAGTGTATGATGTATAAGGCTTATATACATTTATTCCGTCACGGAGGACGATCTGATGAAGAAGCCCAAATTAAATTCTCATGTTATTCAATTAGGCGTTGTTTTGCTGATTGTGGCGATTGTCGCCATTACATTCTGTTATCTGATTTACCATGGAGAAGAAGTAAGCACATTCTGGTCCAAGATTATGAAAATCCTTGCTCCGATCGTGGATGGTCTGATCATCGCATTCTTGCTGATTCCGATGGTGAATTTCTTCGAACATAGATTTTTCCCGATGTTTATCCCCAAGAAGGTAAAATATAACCTTGCCATCAAAAGGGTAGAAGCATTCGAAGCTTTGGACGGATGCACCGATAAGGAAAAGGAAAAATATTACAAAAAAACGCGTCGGAGAATGAAACTGACACGTTTTGCATCCATCGCGCTTTCCTTATTAATCGTAGGAATCCTGATCTACGGTTTCTTATATTCGGTTATTCCTCAGATAAGAGACAGTATTTCAAGCATTATTGCCAAATCCGACAGTTATTCCAAGAACTTAAATAAAATGGTTACCGACTTTGCTCAGAAACATCCGGAAATGGCGAAAACCATCGAAAAGAACTGGAATCTTTACTACGACGATATCATTAATTGGAGAGACACAACCTTATTACCCATGGCAAAGGGTTGGCTTGTAAATGCTTCCAAACATGTGATGTCATTTTTCTCCGCGGCATGGAATTTAATCATCGGTCTGATTATTTCGATCTATATCATAGCAAGCAAAGAGAAATTCTCCGCACAGTTTAAGAAGATCTTTTATTCGATGCTGGGAGCGAAAGCCGCGAACGATTTCATCGACAATTTACGTTTTGCAAATAAGAAATTCTCCGGATTTATCGTAGGAAAGCTTGTAGATTCCTTTATCATCGGTATTATTTGCTTTATTTGCTGCTGGATATTCAAATTCGATTATCCCGTTTTGATTTCCTTAATCATCGGTGTAACGAACATTATTCCGTTCTTCGGACCGATTTTCGGAGCCATTCCCTGTGCGATTTTGTTATTCATGATCAATCCGCTGAAAGCTCTGTATTTCCTGATTTTCGTCATTGCACTGCAGCAATTCGACGGAAATATCTTAGGACCGAAGATCCTTGGCGAATCCACAGGTGTTTCCGGATTCTGGGTTATCGTATCCATTACATTCTTTGGCGGACTCTGGGGCGTTCCTGGAATGATTCTCGGTGTACCGATTTTTGCGGTAATCTATGCAATTATTAAACATTTCGTTGAGAGAAGATTAGCAATCCGTAAATTACCCGAAAATACGTCACGTTATTATAATTTGGAGCGAATAAACGAAGAAACCGGAGCCATGATCAAACATGCACCCGGTTATCAGGTAAAAAAAGACGCAACCAAGAATTCCACAATGAAATTCCGTAATCCGTTCCGTAAAAAAGATTCTCAGAACATTCCGGAAACTCCGAGTGATGAAATCATAAGTGATTATAAGACCAAAGAAATGTTTGATAAATCACAAAACGACAACGAATAAACACTGATTTACTCAAATATATACACCCAAACAGCAGTAAGGCCATAGACCTTCCTATGCGTGAAATTATAGTTTTACGCATAGATATGGACCCATTTTATGGAATAGGGGTTCTTTAGCTCATTTGAGGGTCCATATCTGATGCGTAAAACAAATTATGTATTATACAAATAATTATTTTAACTAACGCATTTGCATTCTCTTTAATAATTTAATCGAAAGTTTTATTACTCATGAAGGATAAACAAGGCGATTCACAAAAATATCTCAAATTAATTTCTCAATTACCTGATTGCGTGCATTCATATTTAATGACCGGATTATCAGAGAATACTTTAACCACGAAAGTGGCTTACGCACGCGACATCAAATATTTCCTCGAATTCGCCGTGAATTTCTACCCTTATTTCACCGAAAAATCGATCAAAGACATTACTATGGATGATTTGGAGCAAATTAGCGCCGAAGACATCAATTTATACCTTTTTACCATGAAGGATCAAGGTTTGGGCGAAAAAACACGTGCACGAAAGAAATCAGCCATCTCCGCAATGTTCAATTACATGATCAACGCCCAGAGAAAGCTTACTTATAATCCGGTATCGGGATCCACAAAGATCCGTCTTCCGGAAAAAGACTTTGTTATTTATTTAACAAGAGAAGAACAGGAAAGGTTATTAAATACTATCCGTATCGGAACCGGTTTATCCAAAGGTCAGCTTGCATATCACGAGCATTATAAAGTACGTGATCTGGCTATTGTTTTCCTATTTCTCGACACCGGTCTTCGTGTATCCGAGCTTAACTCGATCAACGTCAAAGACCTCTCTCTCGAAGATTTTACCGTCGTCGTACAAAGAAAAGGTCGGAATAAAATCCAAATGATTTATTATTCCGACGAATCCGCTGAATATATTAATGACTATTTAAACGAACGCAAAGCCCGTGGAGACGCTTTTCACGGTGATGACCCGTTATTTGTTACCCTGGAAGGAAACAGATTGTCTGTAAGGGAAATTCAGAACATGGTCAAAAAGTATGTAGCTGCTGCTCTCCCGGACAAAATGCATTCCATCTCTCCTCACAAACTGCGTTCCTCTTTTGCAATGGAATTTTACCGTGCAAGCGATAAGGATATTCTGACCTTGCAGAAACGCATGGGTCATAAATCCATTTTAACTACAAATATTTATGCCAAAGCAGCCGATGCCGAAATTAAGGAAAGCCGCAATTGGCGCAATTCTAACTAAAAAGTAAAAAAATTTTTAGCTTAGCTGTTTACCATTCCGTTTTTAACTGACTATATACTTCGTCTTCCTTATCATAGCCGTTTAATGTGTAAGAGGTTCTCTTTGCAGAACCATCCTTCATCACATCGACCGTAACCCGTATTGCCAGAATATCCGGGTTCGTCAATTCAAGTCCTGGGGTATAATTCCACTGATCCGAAATAACTGTGTTTAATTCAGCAATCGTCTTTGAAACCTCTCTTAAGTCCTCTTCGTTTTGTATTTCAAACTCAAACGGATTTCCGTTCCGGCAGGAACATTTTTCATATACCTCTTTTAAATCTTCATCATAGTAAAGATATACGGCTGCTCCGTAGTGGGATATCATATGATATCCGTTATTATCAGATATATTACAGTCGACATCAAACTCCAAATCCCTTAATTCAGATCGGAACGTGTAGGACTTATCCGTCACATTATATGTCCTTTCATTTACAAGTGTACATGGTTCCGGGACTTCGGATGCAACAAAATTCTTTACATCATTTCGGGAATAAGGTATTACCCGACATCCTGACAGCATAAGACAAATTATAAGAATAAAGAATCCAATATTATATTTCAACTTCATTTTCATTTTTCTTCCTTCATTGCCGTTTCTTTTTTCGTCTTTTTTATCAACCCACCGAGATAATCATAAATCCATTTTACACCCAGCGGTCCCAGTATTCCGATGAGCACATATGCCAGTTTGACATTGGGATTGATTTCCCAAAAATACCACTCCGTCTCCCGAAATGTCTCCACACTGAAACACGGCAGCGGTGCAACCACTTTACAAATCAGCATCAAAATGCAATTGAAAACATTGAAAAAAGCAATATGCAGGCCCATAATCCAGAAGGTATTACAGGACATATAATTTATGAATTTGCTTCCGGAAACCGACTTTTCAATCAGATCCGCAATCGTCAGCCAGAATAAAATTCCAACCAAAGACGAAATCAAAGGTGTAACAATAAACGGGCTCGTAAATCCGGCCATTTCATCAATCGTATCAAATGCCACATCATACGCCGTCGGCAAATATATGGTACGAATCATATTGAAAACAAGCAATGCAAAGAGGATTGCTATCTTCCCCCCGCCTTCAAGAGATGTATGTTTCCTCTCAAGGTGGTCACGGTATATAATGCCCAATTCCAGGAACGGCAAAAAAAAGAAAACTTTAAGGGGTAATAAAAACCAGTAAATGGATTCCGGATCAAGTGTTTTCGCCAGATATATCGAGGCAAGATGTAGCACAACGAATAACGCAAACATTATGAAATTATTCCAAATTTTACCAAGGATTTTTTTTAGAAGCGCATACACCAAAAGAAGCGAAAAAAGTGTAATAACAAACCACATCGGTGTCACAAGGGCAAAGGGCGAACCCAAAGTTACCACTCGTTCAAGCATATATAAAAGATACCCGGAAGGAAACGATTCAAATGTTCCTGTTTTGAACAGGTTCATAAAAAATTGTATAACCAAAACCAATAAACATATGCCCAGATAGGGGAAAAGAAGGGATTTGATTTTCTTCCAGGTATACGTAAGCAGTTTTGTGTCCGAATCCACTTTGTTAAAATAGCCGGAAACAAATACAAACATCGGCATAAAAAACGAATTGTACGGAATAAAATCGCCGAAGAGATTCATCGCCGTAAAAGTATGATGATCCACAACCATAAAAATACCGATTGCAGATAATACCATGAATTTTTTATTTGATTTACTTCGCATTTCAGCCATGTTTTTGTTTCCGTTTTATCTCGACAAGAAGTTTTGCCATCCGTTTTTCTATGCTCCATTATAATTTTATGCCACCAAGATTAGCTTCGCAAGGTATTTAAGTAGGATTTAAGTGTGAATTGAGTGGGATTTTATACGCACTTCATACGCAAAATCTTATAAAATGTAATTCATCTCCGTAGCAAAGCGAAGGCAACCCCGTCGGAGACAATCTGCCCGGCTCCCGCCAGACGCACTACATCCCAGGGGGATGTATAGAAGTGCGCCCTTATTAAAATAAGGGATTTGGATTTGTCAACCAACACTGTCAACCATCGAAAAAAGTTACTCTGTATGAAACAAAAACTATTCGTCCTCTTCTTCCGTTACAGCACCAATTCCAAAGAATCTGTCAAAATATGCAAGCAGTCTTTCAATAAGATTCTTTTTCTTTTCTGCTCTGTCTCCACCACCGAATCTCGACATCGGAGGCATAAGCATATCGATATCCGTTCCGTTTGTTTTCATTCCTCCGACCTTAAACGAATATTCAATAAATTGTCTGGTCTCATTCTCCTTAAGATTCTCTTCTTCAATAATCCGTTTAAGTTCTTCCTCTTTTTGTTTTGCAACAAACTCATGCCAAGCATCCATTACATCGTCAATATCATTGATACCGGCCATAAATGTTTCAATCAATGCTTTCTTGCTTCGAAGTTTCGGCGAAGCGTCAATCGCCTTCTTAATAGTCACAAGAACTTCTTTATCTTCGCAATGCGAATCATGATATTTTTTAACCAGAATTAAAATATAATCAATATTAATTTCTATCTGCTTTATAAGTTCAATTTCAAAAACGACATCATCGAGGATATCTGCTTTCTCTCCAGGCGGCTTTCTGCCCCATTCATCTTTCAAATCCTGGTATCTTCCAAGGTAATCCTGTAAATCTCTTTCCGTAAATAATTCCAGGCTTTCAAAATCATCAAACGATGTAAGAATATTTCTGGTACGAAGAATTGCTCCGAAAAGGGAAATAAAACCTTTTTGATTCTGTTCTCCAATGATTTGCGGTTCCTCAAGCGGATATTTTACTTTCAATTCTTCCACAAGATTGATATATCCCGGTTTCTGTTTTCCCTCAGAATCAGTATATCCGTAATAATAATCTTTGAACGTTCTCATCAGAACAATACCGGATGCATTCTTATCTCCGAATAAAGAAATAGCACTGTCCACTCTTTTCTGAAGATTTCTGAAGCAGACAATATTGCCAAAAGTCTTTATTGAGTTCAGAATTCGATTCGTACGGGAGAACGCTTGAATAAGTCCGTGCATCTTAAGATTTTTATCAACCCAAAGAGTATTAAGCGTAGTTGCATCAAATCCGGTCAAGAACATGTTAACTACAATCAAAAGGTCCAGTTCCTTATTTTTCATTCTAAGAGAAACGTCCTTATAATAATTCTGGAATTTATCACCGGAAGTATCATAATTCGTGTGGAACATCTCGTTATAATCCTTAATTGCCTTTTCAAGAAAATCTCTTGAATTTACATCAAGGGCTGATGTATCTTCGGAGTTTTCTTCATCAAGGATTCCATCCGCTTCCTCTTCATTGGCACCATAACTGAATATAGTGGCAATTTTCAGGCTCTTGGATGGCTCTGCTTTCATCTGCTTCTTGAATTCATCATAATAAAGCTTTGCCATATCAACTGACGATACCGCAAAGATGGAATTGAATCCGCTTACACGCTGTTTCTTTTTAATCTCTTCTATCTTTCCTCTGTCTGCAGAAGCCACTTCGGAAATATTCGTAAGGGTATTGAATGCATATGTTTTATTTCCACGATAAGTTTTTTGATCAAAGTGTTCAAGGATATATTTCGTAACAAGCGTTATTCTCTCCGGAGCCATGTATGCTTTCTCACGATCAATATCCCACACCTGCTCATCAAGAATATCCTCTTCCTTGTCCATCGTTTTAACATAATCGACACGGAACGGAAGAACATTCTTATCATTAATCGCATCCACAATGGTATATGTATGAAGCTGATCACCAAATGTTTGCTCCGTAGTAAAGAATTGAGGATTCTTACTTGCTCCGGCATTAACAGCAAAAATCGGAGTTCCCGTAAACCCGAACAAATGATATTTCTTAAAATTCTTCACTATTGCCGCATGCATATCTCCGAACTGACTGCGATGGCATTCATCAAAAATAATAACGATATGTTTATTAAAAGCATCATGTCCAGCATTCTTATTAACAAATGTCGATAGCTTCTGGATTGTCGTAATAATGATTTTGCAATTATCATTCTCCAACTGTTTCTTCAAAACAGCCGTTGATGTATTGCTGTTAGCCGCTCCTTTTTCGAAACGGTCGTACTCTTTCATCGTCTGATAATCAAGGTCTTTTCTGTCTACAACAAAAAGAACTTTGTCGATATACGGTAAAGTTGATGCTATTCTTGCCGTTTTAAAGGATGTAAGCGTTTTCCCGGAACCTGTCGTGTGCCATATATATCCGCCCCCCGCAACAGTTCCGTATTTTTTATAATTATTTGCGATTTCAATTCGATTGATAATGCGCTCCGTAGCAACAATCTGATATGGGCGCATAACAAGAAGCATGTTCTCTGCCGTAAACACGCAATACTTCGTCAAGATATTTAAAATGGTATGCTTCGAAAAGAATGTTCTTGTAAAATCGATAATATCAGGAATAACACGATTGTTTCCGTCTGCCCAGAATGAAGTAAATTCGAACGAATTGCTTGTCTTTTCCTTCTTAGCATTCTGTGAAGCCTTTGCATCTTTAATATGATTATATCTGGTACTGTTGGAATAATACTTTGTATTTGTCCCATTGGAAATGACAAAGATTTGAACATACTCATATAGTCCGCTTCCGGCCCAGAAGCTGTCTCTCTGATAACGATTAATTTGATTAAAGGCTTCGCGGATAGCGACTCCTCTTCGTTTCAATTCAACATGTACAAGCGGTAAGCCATTTACAAGAATCGTAACATCGTATCGATTATCGTGTTTGGCGCCTTCCTCTGTTCCGATAACATATTGATTGATTACCTGAAGCGAATTGTTATGAACATTACCTTTGTCTATAAGCTTGATATTCTTACTTTCGCCTGTATCGCGTTTTAAAACCTGGACATAATCCTCCTGAATTTTTCTTGTCTTTTCAACAATACCTTCATTGCTGTTTGCAATGGATTCGGAGAAAAAACGCTTCCATTCATTGTCCGTAAAAGAATAATTGTTAAGTTTCTCCAATTGCTTACGTAAATTATCAATAAGATCCGCTTCCGTATGGATCTTAAGATATTCATACCCCTGTTCTCCAAGCATCTTGATAAACTCTTTCTCAAGAGCCGCTTCACTTTGATAATTCTCGGAACGGACAGCAATCGGCTTATATTCCGTTACAACAGTATTTTCATTTGTCTCAGCTACAATATTAAAATACGGCATTCAGACTCTCCTGTTAATCTTCGCTTTCATAATAATATGAGTAATCAATACCCTTCATAAATATCTCTCTGTCGTCTATCCTATCGGTAAGCGCTCCCTTTAAGAGTTTTCGTATCAGAGAACTATCCATCGGGCTTAATCGCATTGCATTTAAATAGTCTTCTTTCGGAATCTTGCTCCAATCCACACACATACCAAGTCGTTTCTTAAATATCTGATCCAGCCATATACGGGTACTTCTTCCGTTGCCTTCCATAAAAGGATGAGCCACATTCATCTCAACGTATTTATCCACAATCTCGTCAAATGTATTTTCAGGCATACCATCAATTTTGTGCAATTCGTCATTTAAATATCTGGCCACACAGAAAGTAAATCCACCTTTGGATATTGTTTGCGATCTAATCTTTCCGGCGAAATCATACAAACCACCAAAAATATATGCGTGGATCTGTTTTAAAGCTCTTGTTGTTCCGATATCGTCATCTTCAACCAAATCACTTTCGATAAGCGTATAAGCTTTCTTCTTACTTTGTCCGTCAATAGAATTGTCGCTGTAAGTAAACCAATCAAGAAATGCACTGCTTTTATTGCTCGGAAAGTTCTTTGCCAGTTCCGTAACACCGTCACTGTCAATTACATCCGTTTTATATTTTTTTCCGTCAGAAGCCGTCATTTTCAGTTGGTTAGTGGCACTAACCAACTCGGATCCATTCTTTTTTAACTTGGTTTTTAGGTATTTCCAATAGTTTCGGTTTTTTTCGTAATCATCCTGCTCATTCAGGACGCCCACAATATCAATAACACTAAACCACCACTTGGAATTGTCTTCATCCCAAATCGCTCTTACTTCTTTATCTTTGTAAAATCGAATAGACATTTTACTCATCGGCGTATTTCCTTTTGTCTTTAAAGCTGCGATATTTCTTTAAAAGATAGTAACTTATCTCTGTAGTATTCGTATTGCTTTTGCCTTGCTTCAATCTCGGCAGGAATTCCTTCTTCCATACTTGAGGATATTGAATCAAATCTATCCAAAATCTCAACAATTCTTTCTTGACCTTCTATGGTTGGAAGCGGAATTATAATATCCAACAGTTTATCCGGTGTAACCTCTATAACCTTTGTTCCGTGGGTCAATTTTTTCTTTTGCGAAAAGAAATGCTCTGTATGAAAATAATAACTTAAATATTTTGCGTTTTGATTATGATGAATAATTGCTGTATGTCCACTTACCGCAATATCATCTTCTCCCAACCAAGCCGTACAAGAACATACATCCTTAACATTTTCGCTTGTAACAGCCATCACAATATCGTTTGTAACAGCATGTTTCGATTTATTATATTCATCTTCATTAAGATACTTGATAACTTCAGTGGCAGATATTCCGAAATGAGTGTACATCTGACCATAATGAATACACGGATAACCGGATTCCACAAAATCCTTTTTCTGGAAATTACCACCTCTTACAACAGTTGCAATATCCCGAAGCTGAACATTGGCATAACCGAATACATACTGAATAAGCTTAATTATGCTCTGTCTGTCTGTCTGTCTGTCTGTCTGTCTGTCTGTCTGTCTGTCTGTCTGTCTGTCTGTCTGTCTGTCTGTAGGAATTATCGTTCCGGACTCAGCGAAGGTCAACAGCGCATCCCGATAATATTCATATTGTTTTTGGCGTGCTTCAATCTCAGCCGGAAGGCCGATGTTAAGGTCATTACAGATCTTCTCAAAGTTATCCAACACATCTGCGTATCTCTCCTGTACATCCAGTGATGGAAGCGGGATTTCAATACTTTCGATTGATGGAACATTAGAATGAACCACCTTGCTCTTTACCTTACCCCTGCTCTTCTGTTCCCTGGCAAATGTTGTGGATAATATATGCGCCATATATCTGGGATTCTGATTGTGCTTCATAACAACAATATCACCGCCTGCAAGGCATTCCTCATTCCCAAGATACACAACAGACTTAGCTATATCCTCAACACTTTCGCCTGTAATAGCAAAAAGGATGTCACCGTGTCCAAAATACTTGGGTGATTGTACATATTCAAGTTGTGTATGTGATACACATTCCTTAAACCACGTGTTGTATGTGGTATATATTTCCCCATAGCGAACACATGGTATCCCATTCTCTGTAACCTGATCTCTCTTTATTCCAGAGCCTCGGTACATATCTGTGGCAATTTCTTTCAGAGTGACTTTCGGAATCTCCTTATCAAAATCAAGCAGAGTATCCCGATAATATTCATACTGCTTCTTACGAGCTGAAAGCTCCGCTGAAAGCTCCGCTGAAAGCTCCGCTGAAAGTAACGTGAAAGAGTCCAACACGCGGACTATTTCACGTTGTACCTCCAGAGGAGGTACAGGAATCTTAAAGTCCTCCGTAACGGGCAATGAGATTTGAGGCAGTGAACCCATACCAGATGCAGCCTCTCTGAAATGATTGACATTATTTTTCAAAACATAGAAAAGATACTTTACTGATATCTTTTCATTATGCGTATATGCCCACATTTCACTCTTAAATGTAAACGGCTCATCATAATACACAAAATCTATCACACCACGAGATTGAACTAGAACAGCTGGTACTCGTGTTATATTAGCGTTAGGGATATCCTCTTCTCTTGCATTTATAACGGTTTTTCCACCAGCAAAAATCCTAACTTCACCGTCTGGTTTTTCAATTTCCTTCATTTTTCCCGCAGTTATTGGCGTTCCCTTAAGCCGTGTATATACATCCTTTATAGGCTTAAATTCCACACCATTCGGACACAATTCAGCTATCAATTCATCCACTTTACTCATGAATTATGTCCTCCTTCAATATCAGCAATAATCTTATCAATCTCTTCACGAAGGACTTGTTCTCTGGCAACAATTTCTTTTATTTCAGCATTGAGTTTTACAATATCAACCTTCTCTCTTGTATCCTCGGCCTCGACATAAGTCGATACAGACAAGTTGTAATCATTACCGGAAACATCATCGTAAGAAGCAAGGTAAACTGCATGCTCCTTATTCTCACGAGATACATATTCATCAACAATATTTCTAATATTATCCTGGGTAAGCTTATTATTATTTGTAACCTTAACACATTCCTTGGTCGCATCAATGAAGAGAATGCTGTTATCAGTTTTTGCCTTCTTCAAAACCATAATGCAGGTAGCAATCGAAGTACCGAAGAAAAGATTATCCGGAAGCTGAATAACACAATCAATATAGTTATTATCCACAAGATATTTTCTTATCTTCTGTTCCGCCCCGCCTCTGTACATAATCCCCGGGAAACATACAATAGCCGCCGTTCCATTTGTAGCAAGCCAAGATAAAGAATGCATAATAAAAGCAAGGTCTGCCTTAGACTTCGGAGCAAGCACACCTGCGGGAGAAAATCTAGGATCATTGATAAGAAGCGGATTTGCATCTCCTTCCCATTTTATTGAATACGGAGGATTTGAAACGATTACCTCAAAAGGTTCATCATCCCAGTGCTGAGGCGCAACTAATGTATCTTCACAAGCAATACTGAATTTATCGAATCCGATATCATGGAGAAACATATTGATACGACAAAGGTTATATGTCGTTATATTAACTTCCTGGCCGAAGAATCCCTGTCGAACATTTTCTTTTCCAAGAATCTTGGCAGCTTTCAGAAGAAGTGATCCTGAACCGCATGCCGGATCATAGATTTTGTTAATTTCTTTTTTACCGACAATTGCAAGACGCGTTAATAATTCCGATACTTCCTGTGGAGTATAATACTCTCCTCCACTCTTTCCGGCATTGGATGCATACATACCCATCAGGAATTCGTATGCATCGCCGAATGCATCAATCGTATTATCCTGATAATTACCAAGTTTCATGTCACCGATACCATCAAGAAGTTTTACGAGTTTTTCATTACGCTTTGCAACGGTAGCTCCAAGTTTATTGCTGTTTACATCAATATCATCAAATAATCCGGCAAAATCAGACTCACTGTCCGAACCCTTAGCAGAATCCTCAATATGGTTAAATATTCTCTCAAGGGTTTCATTTAAGTTTTCGTCCGAATCGGCTTTCTTTCTCACATTACAAAAAAGCTCCGAAGGAAGTATGAAGAAGCCTTTTTCATCAACAAGACCTTCTCTCGCACTTTCCGCCTCGGAATCAGACATATTCGCATAATCAAACGATGTATTGCCGGCAGCATGCTCGCCTTCATTTATATAATTTGTAAGATTCTCCGAAACATAGCGATAAAACATGATTCCAAGCACATATTGTTTGAAATCCCATCCGTCAACGGCACCACGCAAATCATCTGCAATGCCCCATATCGCCTTATGGAGTTCTTCACGTTCCTGTTCTTTCTTAATATCAGCCATTTGTAACCTCCAAATCGGTAATAATCAACCTTTATTATTTTAACATGAAAAGGGCGATTTTAACAGAATAATTAGGCAATTTAACAGTAAGGGGACCACCGTAAAACAGTGGTCCCCCAAGTAATAATACATATAATTAATTCTATAATAACGAAATAGAATTAATGACTATATCCTTTGATATATAAGGGTTTGCAGTATGGTTCTAATTAAGTCTATTCTTTTTTACTTTTTAATGATTATTTCACCGGATAATCAATCATGCCTTGGCAGCCAGATCATTAATCACTTCACCCGCAATGATCAAACCCGCAACAGACGGTGCAAATGCCGTAGAACCGGGTATACTTCGACGTTTGAAACCATTGAGATCACTCTCTGATAAACGGGCACTGTTATCTGCATTGCCATCTCTTACATCAATTGAATTCTCTTCCAGCGGTCTTCTCGGCTGTTCCTTGGAATAAACCACTTTCAGCTTCTTAATGCCTCTTTTTTTGCATTCATGTCGCATAACTTTCGCCAAAGGACAGACACTCGTTTTATAAATATCAGCCACTTCAAACATCGATGCATTGACTTTGTTTCCGGCGCCCATTGAGGAAATCACGGGCACGTTTGCATCTCTGCAGCATTCGATGATTCCAAGTTTCCCGGTCACCGTATCAATTGCATCAACCACATAATCATATTGAGTAAAATCAAATTCATCCTTTGTTTCCGGCAAAAAGAACGTCTTATATGTTTTCACATCACAGTCCGGATTGATATCATGTACGCGTTCCTGAGCCACATCCACCTTGTATTTACCGATAGTTTTTCTTGTCGCGATAATCTGACGGTTAATATTGGTTAAGCAGACTTTGTCATCATCGATCAGATCCAGTGCTCCGATTCCGCTTCTGACAAGCGCTTCCACGACATATCCGCCGACTCCGCCGATTCCGAAAACCGCAACCCTCGAAGAAGCCAGTTTCTTCATGACTTCTTCTCCGTAAACCAATTGTGTTCTTGAAAACTGATTCAACATAAATTATTAATCCCAATTCAATCTTCTGTTTGTTTCTTCTTTTTCTTCTTGCCGTTTGCAATAGCCAGTATAACGATCAAAAGCACGATTCCGGCCGCACAACCGATCAAAACATTTCGCTTCGTATGATCGGCAGCGACTTTACAAACAGCATAAAACGCATCAAATGACTGCAATTTCACATCCGCATAAGTACCGCGTTCTTTGAATTCAACGGTATTCCAATTACCGTTTTCATAGCGATAAACTTCATAATTATCATCGGGTGCAAAAAGTCTTAACCGGACATCCTGCTTACCAAGTTCCTCATCGGTAAGGTTTACACTGACATGATAAATCCGGTGTTCCGTTGCGGGGAGTCCGTTTACGGATACTTCATCCTTCGTTGCAACAGGCGCATTTAATGTTACAGTATCGTCAAACACACCGTCAATATACGCATTAGCCTTTTCACTTAAATGAATGGATTTACTCTCCTCTTCCTCTTTCGCTTTCTTAAATAAGCCAAGGAAGCGTTCTACAAGGCTGCCTTTCTTTTCTTTATATTCAAACTCGGAGGTTTCGGGCGAGCTTACAACGGTGATCACAGGCTCATATACCGCCACGATCGTAAGATTACCCTGTAAAGTATCAAGCGGCGGTTTGGGCCAGGTACCGTAGAATCCGTCTTTCGCAGGAATTTGCGGATATTCTAATCCGGATAACTCCGAACCGTATTTTAATTTGACACTTCCGAGTAATTCCTCATCGGTTCTGAACGAAACCGTCAGATTCCGATACTCATCCGGAATATCGGAAATTGCTACCAATTCCTTATAGGTGAGCGCTTCCGCCTTATTTCCGTAGCTTACGCCATCCACGCCGAAATAATAATCACTGACATAATAATTGGCCTTAAGTTGATCCAGAAGTAATTCTCCGGTTTCCTCATCCTGCGAAATACTTCCCGCAATGGTTCCGAATCTACCTTCCGCATATGTGATTGTAGGCATCGAATAACAATCGCTGATTTTGTTTCCGAAACCGCAAATACCGCCCACATAGTTCTTTCCGCAAATCGTGGAAAGTACATAGCACTCACGCACGGCACTTTCGGAATATCCGGCGATTCCGCCGATATAATTTCCTTCTTTGCTTTCCACGGAGCCGTATCCGTGAGAATGCGTGACAACGCCCTGTGTCATATCACCGCAGATACCGCCCGCGCGGTCGGATTTTGCGGTCACGAAGCCTCTGTTATAACAGTATTTAACGATATTGATATAAAAATACCGGCCACCGACTTCTTTCTTGATTTCAGATACGACATTGCCTTTGGGATCTTCTTCATCAACGCCCATTTGTCCCGAAATACCGGAAACATTCATATCCGCATTTACAATACCTTTATTCGTACAATACGCTATAAGGCCGAATTCTGCATTATCAACAGATGTTTCGGACATATCCTCAAAGAAATATCCGGCGCCTTCATCCGAAATATCATTGACGAAATCATCAACCATATGGGAAATAAGATTAATCTGCTGATTGATCTGTTCCAAATCTTTGCGAAGTTCCTTGCTGTAATGCTCGGTATCGTCGATCAATGTTTTACTGGTTTTCGTCATCCGTTTCAGAATCTCTGACAGATCGGAAATATCCTTGCGGTTTTGCTCGGAAACCGGCGTAATTTCTTTCTTTGCTTTAACAAGTTCCTCCGCATCGGAACGTAATTCATCCGGATTATGAATGGATTCTTTCACGCTTTCCTTCTTATTATCCTGTTCGTCTTTTAATTTATCCGTGATTGTGGTAGCTGCATCCAAATCGCTTTGAAGCGAATTTAAGCTGCCTCTGACAGCCGCATTCATATCATCCGCATCAGAAACCGTATCATCAATCATATCGTTTAAATGATCAACCTGCGAAATAATGGAATTCTGCTTGTCCGGATTGATGTATGGTTCCGACTGACCTGCGATTCCGCCGATGTCTTTTTTACCGTATACAATGCCTTCATTGGTACAGGATTCGACCTTTCCGCATTGTCTTCCGACAATTCCGCCGACATTGTATCCGCTGTGCGGATAACCGACACTTCCCGCATTATTGCACTGAAGAACAATTCCTGCGGAATAACCTGCAATACCGCCCGTATCGATACCGTTTTTAATGATCTTGACATCTTTATTGACGATTTCATTGATCAGGTCTGTACTGAGTTCATCATCTCGGGTTACCCATTCATTGCTATTATTGATTTTACCGCTGTTACGGCAGGAAGTGATCTGTCCGTAGTTTTTACCGGCAATTCCGCCCGAATAATAATATCCGATGACTTCCGCTTCGTTTTCACAATTTTGAATCAATCCGACGGATGCATTGATTCCGCACAAGCCGCCGGTGGATGTTTTACCGTCCACTTTACCGGATGTATGACAGTCCTTGACGGTACCTCTGTTAATACCGCACAGAAGTCCCGTAATCTCCTGTTCGCCGGATGAGAGGATCACTCCCTGAAGTTTTAAATTCCTTACCACTGCACCGTTTGCGATATAACGGAAAAATCCCGTCACATAGCCGTCTCCGCCATAATTGAAACCGTTAATGGTATGATTGTTTCCTTCAAATACACCGCAGAAAATCGGAATGGTATGAAACTCATTTCCGCTGACATTGATATCCTGATCCAGTACGATCTTTTTATCGGCCGACCAGGTGTCCACCCTGCAGTTTTCCGATAAAGTGATCAGATCTTCCGCTGTGGAAATATGGATCACTTCGTATGAGTCTTCCGGATTGGCAATCAGTTTATCTTCGCTTGTTTCTTCTTTTGCTTCCTCATCCGGAGCTGCCAAAACACGGATGGTACCGATGTTTAAAGCAATCAATATAAATACTATGGATAAAGCAATTCCCCTGAATAATTTATTCTTCATTTGAATCGCCTCCTTCCGTCGTCTCATCAAGGATCGGAATTTCTTCCAGATCCTCCTCGGAAGCCTGCGTAATTTTGCCCATGGAGACGACTGCATTGACATCGCCTTTAACAACCGCATGAACTTCACCGACCACGAATCCGTTGATCTGTCCCTGCATGATTCCGTCCACTCTCATAAGACCGGAATTACGGTTTACTTTAAACGGTACGGAAACCTTGAAACTGGTCTTTTCGATGATCTTTTCTCCGACCAGCAGAATCTGCGGAAGAACGAACATAACCATAATGATTGAAATTATGGTTCCTCGGCAAAGTGCCTGGCCGATACCGCAGATCGCCGCATCGGATGATAATCGTCCAATAAAATAGCCGGCCAGCACCATCATGGATCCGGACGTCAGGATTGTCGGAAACGCAAAATTCAATGTTTCCACAACTGCATCTTTCTTATTCATGGTCTGACGGTTTTCCATAAAACGACCGGAAATAACAATCGCATAATCGATATTGGCACCCATCTGGATCGAGCTTACGATCAGATAACCCATAAAGAAGATATTCGTATGTGTCAGGCTCGGAATTGCGAAATTCAGCCAAATGGCGCCCTGAATAACCAGGATTAAAAGTACCGGCATTCCGGCCGACATAAAGGTAAAAAGCAATACAGCCAAAACAGCCAGGATCGAAACGACATTTACGACTTTATTATCGATATCGAATGTTTTCTTTAAGTCATACTGGCTGGTGGAATTGCCTGCAACCAGTATATCGTCTCCGTAATAATTAGCCGCTATGGTATGCATCTCGTCTAAGAATGCAAATGTCTTCTCTCCCTCTTCCGGAAGGTTTAAATATACCAGAATTCTGCTGTAGTTCTCGCCCTGGAGCTGATCGGAAGCGATTTCGATTTTACGATGTGCATCCGACAGGGTCTGATACGTATCGTCATCCAGTGTCACATAACCTTCTTCGACTTCATCGTACAGGAAATTGATCACATCGATCAAAGGAATACTGTAACCGGACAGACCGTTTATGATCTTCGCATAATGTTCGTCATTGACCGCATATGCCATGTACAGAAGTTCCGCGACTTCGTAATCCAGATCCATCAGTTCGGCAAATTCCCTGGTCGTAAGCTTATCCGTCAGCATATATCCGTCCATGGCTTCGGTGCTTGCAAGACCCTGACAGAAATCCACTTCCGGATGGCTTTCCAGCTCATGAATCAGTTTTTTCTCTTTCTCGTAATCGCCCGCGGGAACAATTAAAGCGACCATGTTTTTATCGCCGAAGCTTTCATTGATTCGTTCCGTGGCAATCTGATTATCGTTTTTAACAGGTGTTTCAACCTGCGAATATCCGAATACATAAGGCGTTTTGTTCTGGAAATAGAAAGCGCCTACCAACAAAACCACGAAAAGGATCGGAATGATAAACCTGGTCGCATAATCGAATTTGCCGACAAATGAAATCTTCGGAATGAAACTTTTATGCTTGGTTTTATCCATGAGCGGTCCAAAGAGCATGATCAATCCGGGCATCAGCAAGAATACGGATAATAAGCTGAATAAGATTGCCTTGATCAGGCAGATGGACATATCCCGTCCGATACCGTACTGCATAAACATCATCGCAATCAGGCCGCCGATTGTGGTAAGCGATGAGGAAAAGATCTCGGGAATGGCTTTGGAAAGTGCTACGATATCTGCCTCTCTGACGGGAAGTTTTAAGTGTTCTTCTTTATAACGGTTACAGAAAATAACCGCATAGTCGATGGAAAGAGCCAGCTGTAAAACAATTGTAACCGAATCGGATACGAACGAAATCGTACCGAGTAAGAAATTCGTTCCGGAAGCGATCAACGCACTTGCTCCGAAGGTAAGAAGCAAAACAGGCACTTCCGCATAAGTTTGTGAAGTCAAAATCAGAACCGACAGAACTATGATCGCAACGATGAGACTGACCGTCTGCATCTCTTTTTTGATCATTTCTGCAGATGTATCACCCATGCTGGTTGATACGTAAATATCATATTCTTTCAGCAGTTCTTTGATTTCATCAAGCCCCTGCAGCGCCCTTTCGTCCGTCTCCGGATAGGCGAAAGTAATCTTGAATAATGCGGAGAAATTATTGTAATAATCCTCGGAATTATCGAAAAGAATCATCGAAACATCATCTCTTGCTTCGATCTGTTCTTTTAGCGCAAGTGCGTCATCATAGGTAATGTTGCTGACCATAATATCCGCACTGCCGTATGTCGTAAACTCCTCCTCCATACGGTCCAGCGCTATGGAAGTTTCCGCGCTTTTGGGCAGGAATGCCGCGAGGGAGTTTTCTACTTTCACCCACTTCGAGGCTATCAGACTAAAGATAATTGCAATACCGAATAATAGAAAAAACAGGTTTCTTCTGTCAACAATAAATGTTGCGATCTTAATCATGGGGCTGTTTTGTTTCTTATCGGCCATAACCAATCCCTTCCTTTGATTTAATGTATTTTTAGAATCACCAGTTCCGGATGATTAAAATATCTGGGCGCCGGTGTACTTTCTCTCGCAAGACCTCTGCTCACCACAAGTTTGGAGCCGTTGGAAAGTTCATACAGGCCATTTACATATTTTGCGTTAAAACCCTGGTTCGGGGCATATAATCCGTGATTGTAAAAAGGTATCCTGATCTGTCCGGAATGTGCATGTCCGGCAACTATAATGTCATAATCGTATTGCTCGTATATCTTGACTTTCTCGGGACGATGGGAAATCAGGATCTTAACATGCGTTGGATCGGTCTTTTGATATGCCGCATCCAATTGGTTTTTCCATTTCTTTTTCCCGATCCTTGTCGGATCATCCACTCCGCTGATATCCAAAGTAATATCGTGAATCGTAACCGTTTCGGTATCTCCGGCCAGCACATGTACGCCGATTCCTTTAAGGTACTGCTTGATCTCATCTACTCTTTCACTCCAGAATTCATGATTTCCGGTTACATAGTAACAGGGATACTTAGAAGCAAGCGCCTTACAGACAATCTCTGAATTATTGTTTCCCAGCTTATCATCAAAAATATCGCCACCGAGAAGCACGATATCCGGATTTTCTTTGTCAATACGTTTCAAAAGACCCTTCTGGTCTTTCCCGTAGTAACAGGAATGCAAATCGGTGATCAATGCCGCTTTCACTTCTTTGCCACCGTCATTTTCAACATCCAAATCGATTGTTTCCGTTACCGGAATAAAGTACCAAAATGCCGCCAGGATCAAAAACAACAAGACGGAGAAAAAAATGATATGTCCTTTTTTCTTTGATTTATTCTTCATAACCAAGTTTTTTTAATACCGTTTCGAAATACTCCGGAAGGGGTGCGCTAAACTCCATATATTCACCGGTTCTCGGATGGATAAAACCGATCACTTCGGCATGCAGTACCTGCCCCGCGGTATGAAAAGCATCATCATGTCCGTAAACCAAATCTCCGAGTAAAGGCCTGTTTATACTTGCCATGTGGACACGGATCTGATGCGTCCTTCCGGTCTCCAATTGAAATGATACATAATCATAATTCTTATCCAGTTCTCGGATCAGGTTGTAATGCGTTACCGCATGTTTGGAACCGGGCATCGAGGAATGAACCGACATCTTTTTACGATCCTTTGCATCTCTTCCGATCGGTGCATCGATCGTACCTTTTTCTTCTTTGAGATGCCCGCAGACAATCCCCTTATAAATACGTTTGGCGGAATGATCTTTCAGTTGAGCGGCAATGTGATTGTGGGCGGTATCATTTTTACAAATGATCAAAGAACCGGACGTATCACGGTCAATCCTGTGGACAATCCCCGGTCGCATCACACCGTTAATTCCGGATAAAGAATCCTTGCAATGATACATCAGTGCATTCACCAGCGTTCCGGAATAATGACCGGCCGCAGGATGCACGACCATGCCCTTGGGCTTATTTACAACCAGCAGATCATCATCTTCGTATAAAATATCCAGCGGAATGTTCTCAGGCTCAATATCGGGCGTAATCAGTGCGGGAATCTCTATGGAAACGACATCGTTTTCCTTCAGGGAATAACCGCATTTAACACTTTTGTCATTCACCGTAACGAGCCCCTGCTTGGATATTTTCTGGATATAGCTTCGAGACAACGCCTCAAACTGATCGCACAGAAAAACATCCAGCCGCTCATCCGAAGCAGCCGAATCGATCACAAATCTGAAATTTGTATTTTCATTCCCTGTGTTCATACCGTCCTATTCGTTGTCAAACTCATCAAAATAAACCGATTCAAACAGATCCGCATTAAAGAATTCATCCTCGACTGTTTCAAACGCATACGCCATTTTACCGAACTTTCTTAAGTAAAGAACATCGTCTTTCTTTTCATGTTTCTGCACAAACGCAAGAAAATCTTCGTAAAGTTTCTTCTTGTCATATTTCGTCTGAGTAATGGAAATGCCGAACGGAACGAACATATCGCGGATCTCATAATAATCCTCGGTGGAAAGAAGCTCTTTTTTGTAGGAATAATATGCTCCCGTAATGCATCCGAATGCCACACAGTCGCTTTCCGTGAAGGCATCGTAAGACTGATAGAAATCGCCCATTAACTCAAGCAAAGAAATCTTCGAGCGTTCCTCTTTGGTCTTATTTGCAAGAATTTTACGATGTACTTTATAAATCTCTTCAAACAACTCTTCGAGGGCATCCAAATCAAGATCACAAAGTTCATACAAATGATTGATGATATACATATAAAGATTTGCACTGTTTTCCATACCGAAACGCATGGCATAGGCGATCAGGCTGAAGAATTCAGCGCCTTCCATATCCTTTAACTCATCCGTATCGATAAAAACAGCCTTCGGATACTCATTCGCAAAAGCACCCGAAACCATATCCTTTACAAGAATGGGTGCGTATACTTCATCCATTTGAAATCCTTTGTCGCTTAAATCCTTCTTATTTCCGATAATCACCGGAATCTGTATGGTTTTGCTTTTGTCTATCAGAAGCTCCTTCATCGGGGTCTAACTCCTTAAATCTTCTAAAATGAAATATCCCGGCAGCAACACTGCCGGGACAGAATTTACTCTAGCACATTCCCTGTGCGATTCGATTATAACAAATCGGAATCATCGGATCCGGGAACATTGATGGAACTTAAGTTCTCACCGGCAACATCTGCGGTAACATTTGCTGCACTGGGTGAAGCCATGAAAATGTAGGAAGAAATACTTTCCAGTTTAGCATCCAATGCGAAGCAGGATCCGGAGGTATAGTCGATAATACGCTGGGCAACTGCCAGATCAACACCTTCCAGGTTAATGATTACGGTCGTTCTGTTCTTTAATAACTCGGTAATCTCTTTACCATCCTCAATGGTTCTTGCATGCATTCTGTGAATACTGTACATCTCGTCACCCCTCTCTGATTTTCTCCTGTTCGATGCGAATTTCGGCTTGCTTTTCTTCGTCGCTTTTTTCTCTACTTCTTCTTCAAAGCGCTCATCATCTTCGATGTATTCTTCTTCGTATTCTTCTTCAGCACCGCTTTCAAGACCGATTCCGTTTAAGATTTTGCCAAGTACGTCTTTAGAAGCCATCTTCTACCTCCTACACATAAATTCTTTCTCCGAAAATGTTGCTTCCCACACGAATAATTGTAGAACCTTCCTGCAGTGCTACCGGATAATCTCCGCTCATTCCCATGGATAATTCAACACCTCTTTTATTATCGGTTTTTTTGCCAAATAAGTCAACAGATAATTCACGTAATTGCGCAAAATATTGACGATTTTCTTCCGCATCTTCTACATATGGTGCTATCGTCATCAAACCACAGACGGTAAGGTTCGGTAATTTGCTTGCTTCTTCGAATAAAACCCTTGCCTCATCCAAACTGCCGCCGAATTTGCTTTCTTCGCCTGCCACATTGACCTCAAGAAGAATACGCGCATTGACATTCTTTTTCACCGCTTCTTTGCTGATTGCTTCTGCCAAATGCAGCGTATCCACGGAATGGATCATATAGACTTTATCGATGATGTATTTGATCTTATTGGTCTGCAAATGGCCGATCATATGCCATCTGATGTCGGACGGAAGCTTGTCGATTTTATCCATGATTTCCTGGACTTTATTCTCTCCGAAATCACGGCAGCCCGCATCATACACATCCTGTAACATTTCGACGGGCTTCGTTTTGCTGACGGCAAGTAAAAGTGCATCATCCGCACTTCTGCCGCTCTTTATGAGAATATCTTCCATCTCGGATTTGATTCTTAAATAGTTTTCTTTCGCACTCATCTTATTTCGCCATTTTCTGATATACCAGATCGTCATCTTCCACCGTGGAGGCATCCAGAACGATATAATCATACGCACGCAGACCATAATTGGAGTTCGGAGTTACGATCGAATACTCCTCGTTCTGATACTGAATCGTAATCTGCCTGAAATCAGCATATCCTTTGTTGATATTATAAACACCGATCAGCGTACCTTTCTTGCTGACGGTAAATGTTTCGTTGGAATCGTCTTTCACGATCGTATCACCGAGTGTTACTTCCGGTGCATTGATGTAATAATATCCGTCTTTCTTTTCATACAATTCCAGGTCGAGGTACTGAACCACGATCTGTCCCTTGTCATTGTATTTCTGTACGCCAAACTGTGCGGTATCTGCATTTTCCGTAGCCAGTGTCGCATATTCTTCGGGAACCAGATAGAATTCCTTCTCCACAATCGCGGTATTCGGAATCTTCAGTCCGGTCTTTTCATTCATCATGATTTCCACATCCAGGAAACGATCCGTTGCGAACGTGGAAACATAGGAACGGAAGGATAAAATGACAAAAGTTCCTTCTCCGTGCTTTACAACAGATGTAGAAGCACTGCAGGAATTCTGCGTTTTTAAGAATTTCACATTCACACTGCCCGCTTCTTTTAAGCGTTCCGCCGTCGCTTCATCCGTCTGGATAACCACCTGCCAGTCCTCGGAATTGATCATCTTATACACGGGATCACCGGATGCAACAAGTTCATTGTTAACGAACTGTTTTTTCTCATAATTCTTCTTATCGAAGTTTTCAACCGTGATATCCTGAGCGTTTAAATCTTCATACTGATCCGTCGAGAATACCACATATCCGCTCTTCGGAGCATTCTTCATCTTAACGGAATTTCCGAGTCTTCCGTTTCCGGAATTGGAAATCGAACTTAAAACATTTAAGTTTGAAAGTTTTAAAGTCGTACCCTGCAGATCATATTTAAAATCGTAAACGGGTTCAAATTTCGTAACAGAGAAATCCTTGGTAAATGCAAGGATATCATTTCTGATTTCCGTAAAATCCTCATCGGACATTACGTTTTTATCCGTTCCGGCACTCTTTAAAAGTTCGGCAAGTTCACCGCTTGAGTCAACGGAATAAACCAGATCTCCGAAGGATACTCTCTCGCCTTCACGCGTATAATAATTGACATATCCGGCTTCTTCCGCATATATGACTTCTTCATCTCTGACACAAAGACCGTTAAAGGTCGCAGGCTGCGTTAAGGAGCCGACTTTCACTTCATATCCGGCTACCGGAGACGATTTCATGTAAGCGATCAGACAATACAGAATATAACCGCCGATCACCACAAAAATAACAATCCCTATGTTGATGTTCAAGGGACGTCTTTGTTTTTTACGCTTGCGGATTTGGTTGTTGTTTTCCTGCTGATTGTCCATACCGTAAAATTATCCTAAAAAGATGAAAGCCCC
This sequence comes from Lachnospiraceae bacterium UBA3804, assembly GCA_002368665.1. Taxonomy (GTDB): domain Bacteria; phylum Bacillota; class Clostridia; order Lachnospirales; family Lachnospiraceae; genus UBA3766. The sequence goes on along the minus strand of DFEK01000001.1, from coordinate 304,644 downwards.
AGAGCGCTTCTGAGGCTTGTCTTATCCATGACTTAGAATTATAAAGCAACCAAGACTCTGTCGCTTAAGGATGTCGGAACATCACCGTCCGATGTGGAAACGGAAATATAGAAATCAATACCGAATTTCTCGCTTAATTTCTCGAGTTCGTTTACGACTGTTTCCAGTTCGGAAACGGAAGTGTTGGAAAGCTTTAAGAAATTATCAAAATACATTTGCTGAAGGTCGTGATCTTGTGAAATAATACCGGAAAGGAATCCTAAGAATTTATCGCAGGTGTCTAACATATACTCGGAAGCATTGATCAGACGAATTTTGTTGTTTAATTCATACATGTGCTTTGTAGTGGTATCGATATAAACCACATTACCGAGAACTGTCTTGATCTCTTCGTTTACCTTCTCCAAAAGTACTTTGGATTTGCCCTTTCCATTCTTACCTGTAATCATACGAACCATAATGTAATACCCCTCCGATCGATTATTTTGATTTCCCCATAGAAATCTTTTGAAATCTCTTTTATTATACCTAGAATCATTAAAAATTACAAGGAATTTCCCAAAGAATACAAAGTCTCCGTATCGTTATAGGATGCCTCTCTGTCGGGCGCATCCATAATGACGGAAATATACTCTTTTCCGGACGCGGAATCCGTTGCATAAATGATCAAACAGCTTCCCGCCGCCGATGTGGTACCCGTTTTGCCGCCCATACAGGAAATGTTCTGGGGCAGCTGGTAAGTACCCTTGAAAAACAGATTTGTGCTTTCAAAACTTGCTTCTTTCACCGCTCCGTTCGCATCGTTATAACCGGTTGTATAAGCCACCTGGGAAATGATGGTCTTAAACATATCGTATTTTAACGCTTCATTGAAGATTAAATACAGATCATAAGGGGTGGTCTTATGATCGTCATCGGTTAAACCGTGAGGGTTGGTAAAATGCGTCTTTGTGGCACCGATACGAAGCGCTTCCGCATTCATTAAATCCACGAACTCTCCGACGCTTCCGCCGACATGTTCCGCTACGGCGAGAGCCGCATCATTTGCGGAGGATACCATCATGATATTCAAGGCCTGTTCGAGGGTCATGGTATCTCCGGGACGCAAGCCTGCAGTCTGTGCTCCGGATTCGGTAACCATTGCATGTTCGGTTACAACCAGGCGCTCGGATAAATTACCGTATTTCAAAGCAACCAGTGCCGTCATGACCTTGGTTAAGGATGCAGGATTCATGGATGCATATAAATCCTTACCGTAAAGGACTTTCCGGTCGGTTAAGTCAAACAAACCACCTGCAGATGCATCGATTAAAGAAGGCGGCGCATCATAGTCGGCAAAATCCACACACAGGTTTTCGGTGTATCCGGGGAGTGTAGAATTGACTTCCGCAATATTTACCATCGTATACGACGAAGAATTCAAATTCCGTGAGAATTTCATGGAATACTCTTCTTTGCCGCAACCGGCAAATACGGTTGAAGTCAAAGCAACAAAAGATAGAATGAGAAGGGCTTTATTTGTACATTTCACGCCACTCTAAATCTCCTCTGTCCAAAGATTTAATCAACAGTTCCGCACTGGCTAAATTCGTTGCAATCGGAATATTGTGAATATCGCATAGTTTAACGACATTACTGATTTCCGGTTCGTGTGCTTTGGCCGTTAGCGGATCCCGTAAGAAAATAACAAGGTCAATCTGGTTATGTTCGATCTGTGCACCGATTTGCTGTTCGCCGCCCAAATGGCCCGCAAGATACTTGTGCACATTTAAATTCGTAACTTCTTCAATCAAACGTCCTGTGGTGCCCGTGGCATACAGATCGTTTTTGCACAGAATTCCTCTGTACGCAATGCAGAAGTTCTGCATCAGTTTTTTCTTTGCGTCATGTGCAATCAGAGCAATGTTCATTTTTTCCCCACCCCATTAATTATTGTACTTCTGTTCGCGTTGCATTCCGACATTCAAAACAAACCCCATGCCCGCAAACAAGCTGACCAGGGAAGTAAGTCCCGCCGAAACAAAGGGCAAAGGAAGACCCGTATTCGGCAAAAGTCCGGTAGCAACCGCTATATTAAGTAACCCCTGGAAGCCGACCAGAACCCCCATTCCGCCGGCGACCACGCGCCCGGATATTTCCTTTGACCGGAACGCGATGATAAAACATTCAATAACAATTCCCAATAACAATACTATGATAACGGCGGAACCGACAAACCCGAGTTCCTCTCCGACAATCGTAAAAATAAAGTCCGTCTGCGGCTCGGAAATGAAATTGCCGTTCTTTACCGAGTTTACGACGTTATTGTTAAGTCCCTTACCGGTAAGCTGTCCCGAACCGATCGCCATTACGGAATTCAGCTGCTGGTACGCTTCTTCCAGTTCATACTGTTCCGGATGAAGCCACGCCAAAATTCTCTTTTGCTGGTAAGGATCCAAAAGTTTCTGGTTCGGTCCCAGAATATAGATAAACAGCATAACGGCTGCGGGAATCGCAACACCGAGGGTTGCAAGGATATACTTATACGGTACCTCTCCGATGAATAAAAGTGTCAGACTGACCATAAATACCACGATGGTCGTAGATAAGTCAGGCTGCTTTGCAATCAGAAATAGAGGCGGTACCATCAGGGCCAGGCCCAATAAAATGATACGGATATCCTTCATTTTATCCTTGAATTTCATTATAAACTGTGCATAGAACAGAATCAACAAGATTTTTGCCACTTCGGAAGGCTGTACGGCGATACCGACGTTCAGCCAGCGCTTTGCTCCGCCGTGTACTTCACCGACCGTCAGAACCAGGATCAAAAGCACAAGATTGACCAGATAGATCAGCCACCAGAGCTTTAATATTTTAGTGTAATCGATGAAGGAAATAATGACCATTACAACGAAACCGATGGCAAAACCAATGATCTGTTTCCCCTGGATATCCTTCTGTGCACTGCCCACAACAAGAATTCCGATCACGGATATCGCAATCAGCATTAAAACCAGTCTGAAATTGTAGTCACGAAAACGGTATTTCGCAAACATACATCAATCTCCTCCGGTTGCGGTAATCGGTGTATCCGCCGTACCGGTTATCAGTTCTTCACGGTTCTTGGAATCAAAATAATAAGCCAGGACATCCTTGGTTAACTGCGCCGCATAGTCCGATGCGTAACCGTTCATGATCTTCGCGGAAACGGAAATCTGCGGGCTTTCATACGGTGCATAGCAGATGAAAAGTGCGTGGTTTGCTCTTTTCTTGGACTCCTGTGCGGTACCGGTTTTGCCGGCTGCGGTAACGGGAAGTTCCTTAAAATATGCTTTTCCTTCCACCACTCTCTTTAATCCGACATGAACATCATCCCAGTACTCCGCCGGAATCTCGATCTGATTGCGGACAGTGGCATGATTATCTTCGATCACATTGCCCTTCGAATCACAGGTTTTATCCAAAAGTGTCAGATTGTATACGGTACCGCTATTGGCAACCGCCGTAATATAACGGTTTAAGCCGACCGTCGTATAGGCATGTTCACCCTGACCGATTGCGGAAGGAACCGGGTAAACTTTCGAAACATTCGGATCCGCTTCGTAAATCTCCACGCCCGATTTCTCGGATAAACCGAACATATCCGCATACTTTGCCAGTCTTTCGTTACCCAGATTGGCATCGTAAACGCCGTTTTCATCCTTCGCTAGTCTGTATCCGACTTCGTAGAAGAAACAGTTACAGGAATTCTGGATACCGCCCGTTACATTCAAGCCTCCGTGTCCGCCGGGATAGATCCAGCATTTATGCTGAATACCGGTCAGTTTGTCAAATACGCCGTTACAGTAAATGACGGAGGATGAATCAATAACACCTTCCATCAGACCCGCAACTGCGGAAACCGGTTTAAAACAGGAACCGGGAGCGGAACGATACTGAGTGGCATAATTCCAAAGCGGTCTGGAATAATCCATGTTAAGCTTTGCCAAATATTTGGTATCCGCCGAATTGGCAAGGCGGTTATTGTCATAACTCGGATACGAAACCAGCGCGAGTACATCTCCGGAATTGACATCGGTAATTACAACCGATCCGGAACAGGGATCCAGCGCAAGCTGTGCCGGTGTGATCTCGAGATTCGAAATACCGGTAATGATAAAGTCATAGGAGCTGATGGCTCCGCTTCGAAGCGCCTCCACCCTTTCCTTCGGAACACGGATGGCATTCTGATCCCACAGAATCAGACAGATCTGTCTGCCGTTGATATAATTCTGTGCAATCATGTATTTGTAGATTTTTTTGGTGAATTCGGTATTCCCCTGTAAATGTTCAAGCGTATATTTTACGATTGCATCATATACTTCCGAGGAATCGGAATACTTCTTGTTTACATCAAGATTCTGCGTATTGATCCAGTTTTTGGAAATACAGTATTCCAGGTATTCCTTGATGCTGATTGTCTCGTCTTTGGCCCAGGCAATATAGGTTGCATCTTCCTCATAACCCTCTTCTTTAACTATGACGGAATGGTTTTCGGATGAGAGCATCGAAATGATGAAGCTTTCATATACCTGATATTCCTTGGACATCTGGTTATACGGTGTCGTACCGTTTCGAAGTTCTTCCTCAATGCCTGCAAGCACGCTTTCTTCCTTGCCGAGATAAGCCTGATAAACCTCTTTTTCGGTATCGGAGGCAAAGTCCTTGGAGAAACGGTTCGTATCGATGACATTATTGTTAAAAAAGGCATAATACACATCATCAATCGGAATGATGATATCGGAAGCCGAAGCATTCTCCCTCGGAATGTATTCTTTGACATTGCGGATCTTGGATACCAGGATTCCGGCAATTTTCTGTTCCAGCAGATGATAAACGGCAATCTGCAGGTCTTTGTCGATTGTCAGATAGACATCATTACCGGAAACAGGCGCCATATAATCGGCCTGTTGGAGAACTTTACCGGTATTGTTGACATAGATGGTTTCCTTGCCTTTTATGCCTTTCAGCTCACTTTCCATGGCAAGTTCCATACCGGTCTTTCCGACGAAATCATTCATCGTATACTGCTCTTTGATCGGATCCCTGTCGTCAATCGCATCGTATTCTTCCTGCGAGATCATACCCGTATATCCGATAATCTGGGAGAAATACACGGAATCCTTATAACGTCTTACCGTATCCTTGGAAACGCTGACGCCTTTTAAAATATCCTCATTCTCGTAAACCGCTGCCACGCTCTTATCGCTGATATCGGCAGCTACGGTCGTGGTAACGTATTTTTTGAATGCATTCAGATCGATGGCATAACGGATCGTGATCAATTTCAGTATTTCTTCGTTGGTATAGCCCTGTCTCGGAACAAAGGTCCTTTTCTTGGTCTCCGGATCCTGCTCGTAAGAGCCGATGGCGTACATTTTCTTTTTGCAGAAATAATCGACAACATCATTCGGAGTCGCATTACGCTCCTCGTATTTTAATTTATCGATCTTGGGATGCCCGTAAATATCGGCTAAGAAACGAAGATGCTTGGTATCCGAATAAGCAAATTCAAACTGATTGTCGGAATTTAATATAATTCCGAAATCGGAAATCACATGGTCTCCGTTCTTTTCGAGGATTTCGGCGAGTTTTAAAATGACACCGTTTAATGCTGCGTTTTTATCGTCTTCGTCATCAAAAATATCTTCGATTACAACGCTGTAAGCCAGTTCGTTATAAGCAAGGATATTTCCGTTTCGGTCATAGATATTGCCTCTGGTCGAAGGAATGCTTCTTTCACGGATGATCTTTAACTGGAAGTTATCCAGGTAATACTCACCGTTTACGATCTGCAGATCAAAAATTCTGCCGAGCAGTACAACTGCCCCGGCAACGAAAATCAACCCGAGAACGAACATTCTCGAGGAAAGCAGATTTTTCAAAAATTCACCAATCTTAGACCACACGACTACTCATTCACCTTTTCACGAATGACAAAACGATACAAAAGTAAAAACAGCGGGTAAAGCAAAAGCGCTACCAACAAAGTATATGCAAGTTCCGGCAGAGAAACGTTCAGGAAATAGAATCCGAACCGGAACTTCGCACGGAACAAATATGTAAAGAAATACATCAAAAGCGAGTAACTCAAATCCGAACCGGTAATCACAAGCAGGGGAAGTTTGAAATCTTCCGGATAAAAGGTATTGTGAAACTGCCCCGTCACAAAGCCGATCAGGGCAAAGATCAAAGCGTGAAGACCGAGGATCCGGAATGTAAAGATATCAGCTAAAAGACCAATAAAAAAGCCTACAAGCAGCGCTGCCTTATCTCCCTGCATGAAACCGGTAACGGCCACAAGGATAATAAGAAGATTCGGAATCACGCCCACTACGGATAGCCTTCCGAACACAGCTGTTTGCAGAACAAAGAATATGGGTATTAAAAGGACATTCATGATCAATTTCTTCATGTGTTCGCCCCTGTAATCATTCTTTCGCTGAAATTTCCTGTTTCTTCTCGGTAATAACCAGAACTTCACTTAAATGATGGAAGTCCACAACCGGCGTAATATAACCGGATTTCGTCAGATTATTCGGATCGGTTTCAATCGACGAAATATATCCGACCAGAATTCCCGGCAGAAATTTATCGGAAATATTGCTCGTTACAACCTTGTCGCCGACAGCCACCTTATTGTCTTCGTCATACAGATCCGAGAAACGGATATGGTTCTCTTTCATGGATTCCAGATCACCGGATACGATCAAATTATCCGATGTGGATAAAACCATGGCGGATACATTCGAGGTATCGTCAATGATTGACATGACTCTGGACCAGTTCGGACCCACATCCACAACTCTTCCGCAAAGTCCGCTGCCGCAGATGACATTCATATCCGGCTCGATACCGTCTTTGCTGCCCTTATTGATCACAAACGAATCAAACCAGTTTCCGGTTCCGCCCGCAATGACTCTGGCTCCGGTCTTTTTATAATCCGAATACTGTGCATCGAGTTCAAAAAGTTCACGCAAAGATACCAGTTCGAATTTTTCCTGTTTTAACTGGATATTCTCATTGTTTAACTCATCAATCTGTGCTTTCAGATCTTCGTTTTCTTTCTGCAGAGTGGAGATCTGAACCAGCATCTCCTTACGCGATACGAAATAAGAACCGATGGAGCTTACCCCCTTCTGCATCGGAACGATCGTATAACCAAGAACCGAATTGGATGCAGTTTTCGGGATGTCAATCAAAAATGTCACCAAGAGCAAAAGCATGCACACCAAAATCACCACAAGTAGGTAATACTTTGTGGGAATGGAGAATTTTTCTTTTTTTCTGGGGACCAAAGGACTCATATCTTCTATTTACCCATGCCTTCAATCGTATATGCAACGCTTCTGAAACGCTTGTTGCGGATGATCTCCGCAATGCCCTGGATAACCGATTTACCGGCTTCTTCCGCAAGGTTGACCTTAAGTCCGGTTCCTCTTGCAAGCTGCAGTCCAAGGTCGGAAACAAGGGATCCTCCGCCGGTTAAATAAAGGCCGTTCTTATAAATATCCGCGGATAATTCGGGAGGTGTTCTTTCAAGGATCACTTTGACATTATCAATGATGACATCGAAATACTCCTGCAACGCTCCGTCGATCAGCTTGGTATCCACGCTTCTTTCCATCGGAAGTCCGCTGGCTACGTCACGTCCGTAAACGGTTGCCGGAGAATGCTGTTCTTTGAGCATCTCAAGGTCCATTTTAATCTTTTCCGCACTCTTTGCGCCGATATATAAACGATATTCTTTCTTGACCGCATTACGAATTGCATCATCAAAGCGCATTCCGCCGGATTTGATCATCTTGGAAATAACGATACCTCCGAGGGAAATGATTGAAATCTCGGTCGTATTAAAGCCTACGTCTACAATCATGACGCCCTGGGAATTCTTTACGTCGATTCCGAGACCGATGGCATCCGCAACCGCCTTGTCCACCACGAAGATCTTTCTGGCTTTCAGATTGGATTCTTCGATCAGGTCGTAGAACGCCCTTTTCTCCACTTCCGTAACATCCGTGGGAATGGCGATATAATAGGTCGCATTCTTGAAAGAGCCGCCGGAAACATCCGTAATAAACAGTTTTAACAGCGTCTGCATATTATGAATATCCGCAATTACGCCGTTGGACAAAGGATATGTTACTTTGATGTTATCCGGTGCCTTCTCATACATTTCATAAGCGGAATCACCGTATGCGATTACACCTGCACGCTTATCGATGGCAATCATGTTTTTCTCATGGAAAAAGCTCTTCTTGTCATGATTGTAGATGCAGATGGTACTGGTTCCCAAATCAATTCCGAAAACATTGTTTAACACAAGCTTAACCTCACAAAAATCAATAAAAATCTAATTTATTATTTTACCATAATTCCCACTTTTGGTAAATTACTTTAATGTCTCCAAAAGGCCTTTGCGGTAAAGTTCTTCCGTTGCACGAAGAATTCCGTATTTGGCATGCGGAAAGGTCAGTCCGCCCTGGAAATAAACCGCATACGGCTCTCTGATCGGCGCATCCGCGGATAATTCGATACTGGATCCCGAGATAAAATTGCCGGCCGCCATGATCACTTTGGAGTCATATCCGGGCATATCGTCCGGATAAGGTAGCGCAAAACTGTCAACCGGAGAAGCCGCCTGAATACCCTGGCAAAATGCAATAACGCGCTCCGCGGAGCGTAAAACGACGGACTGGATGATATCATGTCTGACTTCTTTGGAAGAAGGAATGACATCAAATCCGAGTTTTTCATAAATGCCTGCGGCAAAGATTGCAGCCTTTTCGGCAGACGCAGCAACTGTGGGTGCCAGGAAAAGTCCCTGATAGAAATCACGAAGAACACCTAATGATGCTCCGACTTCCTTGCCGAGTCCCGGGGAAGTAAGTCTGTATGCGGCATTTTCCACGCATTCTTTTTTGCCTGCGATATATCCGCCGATGGGTGCAAAACCACCGCCGGGATTTTTGATCAAAGATCCGACCACCATATCGGCACCGACATCGGAAGGTTCGATTGTTTCGGTAAATTCACCGTAGCAGTTATCGACCATAACGGTCACTTCGGGTTTGACGGATTTTACAAACGAAATCAGCTCACCGATCTGACTAACACCAAACGAAGGTCTCGTCTGATAGCCTTTGGAGCGCTGGATCGTAACGAGTTTGGTCTTGTCGTTGATAGCCTTGCGAATATTCTCATAATCAAAGCTTCCGTCAGCAAGCAGATCCACCTGTCTGTAGGTGATTCCGTATTCTGCCAAAGAACCCGGATGAGGTGTGATTCCGATTACTTTCTCAAGCGTATCATACGGTTTTCCGACCGGGCTTAAGAGTTCGTCTCCGGGTCTTAAATTGCTCATTAAGGCAAGTGCCAGTGCATGCGTTCCGCAGGTGATCTGAGGGCGTACCAGTGCATCTTCGGTATGAAAAATCGACGCATAGACACTCTCTAAGCGGTCTCTGCCAATGTCATCATATCCATAACCCGTGGTTCCGAGTAAGCATGCTTCGGAAACCTGATTGTCCTGCAGTGCTTTTAAAACCTTCATCTGATTGATTTCCGCAATGCGGTCAATCTCTTTGTATCGTTCGGACAATCCGGCCAAAACTTCTTCGCCAAGTGCAAAGACCGGATCCGATATTCCCATGTTCTGATAAATATTCTCGCTCATTTTTGTCTCCTTTGCTTAAACGATACGTTTAAACATTTTCTCCAATTCATATTTGCTGACCGCAATCAAAGTCGGTCTGCCGTGCGGACACTGATACGGATTCTCCAGTGTAAAAAGCATTTCGATCAGCTTCTTTGCGGATTCTTTCGTCAGTTTCGTATTGCCCTTAATGGCTGCCTTACAGGCTCTCGTGGCAATGCGTTCTTCCACGGTCGTTAAACTCTTGGTCGAATAAACCGTCTGCAATTCTTCGAGTATATCCATGAAAAGTTCTTCGCAGGAATAACCGAAAAGGTCCGTCGGCATGGAACGGATTGCGATCGCATCCGAACCGAAATCCTCGATCTCAAAAGACAGATGTTCGAAGGCCTCTTTGTTCTTCTCAAAGACAATGTATTCCGCAGGTTTTAACTGGATAATGCAGGGAGGAAGAAGGTTTTGGGACTGGAGTTTCCCCTCCTTAAACTTCTTCATAAACTCCTCATACTTTACCTTCTCATGCGCTGCATGCTGGTCCATATAATAGAATTTATCCCGAAGGGAAATAATCCAGTATGTATCGAAAACCTGACCGATAACTTCAAACTCATCCTTCGCATCTTCGGTAAAGAATTCATTTTCAAACATCGTATATTGCTCGGGTTTCTCCACATGTAAAACTTCCGCATGCGGATTACTTTCAGGCTTAACGAAAGACTCTTTCGCAGGTTCGGCAATCTCATCCGATATCACAGGCTCTTCAAACAATCCCCGTACGGAATCATCGTCGGAAAACAGAACCTGCTTTTGGAAGAAATGTTCCTCTTCTTTCGGTTCATCCTTATCTTCAAACAATGTGGTAAATGCATCGTTCGTATCCGTATTTTGTACGATCGACGCAATCCTTCTTGCTTCATACGGTTCCGGAGCTTTGATCTTTTCTTTGATCTCTTCTTCCTGCTCTTTGATATCCGGAATCAGATTGCGTTCCAGCAAAGAATCATGAACCTCTTCCGAAAGCAGACGCACCATGGTCTCCGGATCCGCCATGCGGACCTGCATCTTATTCGGATGAATATTGACATCCAGTGCAGTCGTATCCATGGACAGATGCAGTACACAGAACGGAAATCTGTGCATCATAAGAAACGCCTTATAGCCCTCTTCCACGCCTTTAGTAATCTCTTTGGATCTGATATAACGATGATTGATAAAATAGTTCTCGTCACCCCTGTTTGCTCTTGCGATCACAGGTCTTCCCAAATATCCTTCCACCCTGATGCCATCTTTTTCCACCTGAATCGGAATCAGTTCATCGGATGTACTTTTGCCGTAAATACGGTAAATAACTTCTTTCAGATCACCGTTACCCGCAGTCATAAATTTCACACTGCCGTTTACAACAACCTTAAACGATAATCCCGGCATGGATAATGCCATATGCTGCATCGTTTCAATGATCGCAGCGCCCTCCGCCGTTGCGGAATGCAGGAATTTCTTTCTCGGCGGAACATTATAAAACAGATTCCGTACAATAATCGTTGTACCCTCGGGTGCTCCGATCTCGGTAAATTCCGTCTCAACACCACCCTCAATGCAAAGCCTGGTGCCCATCATCTGGCTCTCGGTTTTGGTCATCATCTCTACCTGCGAAACAGCAGCGATTGAAGCCAATGCCTCGCCGCGGAATCCAAGCGTATTCAGATAATGCAGATCCTCTTCGGAAGCAATCTTGGAAGTGGCATGTCGAAGAAATGCGGTCCGTACTTCTCCCTGCGGAATTCCCTTCCCGTTATCGGTCACGCGGATATAATCGATTCCGCCGCCCTTAATCTCAACCGTAATCGCAGATGCACCCGCATCGATCGCATTCTCGACCAGTTCCTTTACCACATTCAGCGGCCGTTCCACGACCTCGCCGGCAGCGATTTTATTAATTGTCTCATCACTAAGTACTCTGATCATCTATAACTCCATGGCTATATTTATTCATACTACTGTTAATCATATTCCGAATTTTGTGAATCGTATTCAAGCTGAGTCCGAAAGATGTGCGTTTCGGTGCTTTTTGAGCGAGTGCATAGAAACACTTTGCGAATAACGAGTTTGGGCAAAAGCGTTTATGCGCAACATGTTTGAGGCCAAAGGCCGAGTTTTGCGCATGCTTTTGACCAAATGAGGTTGAGCATTAGTGTTTCTGCACGAAGGAAATTGTACCAAAACCACATGCTTTCGGGCGAAGCGCCTTAAATACGATTCTTAATCTTATTCTGAATCTTATACAATAAATTCAAACCATCCAAAGGTGTCAGGGTAGAAATATCAATGCCTCTAATCTCTTCGATAATCTCCGCATCGGAAACGGAATCGAAGAAGGAAAGCTGTCCGGCATCGACTTCGTCCTGACGCTTAATGATTTTACGGGTCTTGGAACCGTCTTTTGTGCTGACATCGATATCCTGAATCATGGATGCAATATCGCCTGCTGACAGTTCGTTCAGGATCTCCTTTGCGCGTTCAATGACCATATCAGGAACGCCTGCCAATTTGGCCACTTCGATACCGTAGCTTCTGTCGGTTCCGCCCGGAATGATCTTACGTAAGAAAACGATATCCTCCCCACGTTCCTTAACCGCGATGCAGTAGTTCTTGACATTATCCATCTTCTCTTCGAGTTCGGTCAGAAGATGATAATGCGTCGCAAATAAGGTCTTGGCTCCGAGGATGTTTTTATTTGCAATATGTTCGATGACCGCCCATGCGATCGCAAGGCCGTCAAATGTGGAGGTTCCGCGCCCAATCTCATCAAGGATCAGAAGGGAATTCTTCGTGGCATTGCGGAGAATATTCGATACTTCGTTCATCTCCACCATGAAGGTACTCTGTCCGGAAGCCAGGTCGTCACTTGCGCCCACACGGGTAAAGATACGGTCTACCACACTGATGGAAGCACTCTTTGCAGGCACGTAGGAGCCAATCTGGGCCATCAAAACGATCAAGGCAGTCTGACGCATGTATGTCGATTTGCCGGCCATATTCGGGCCCGTAATGATTGCAATCTGATTGCTTTTCCCGTCGAGGACGGTATCGTTCGGTATAAACAAGTCATCCTTAAGCATTTTCTCGACAACAGGATGACGTCCTTCTTTGATCGTGATCGTACCCTTCTCGTTAAAGGTCGGTTTGGTATAACCGTTTTGTTCTCCGACATAGGAAAGGGAGCAAAGTGCATCCAGCAGAGCAACGGATTTGGCCGTTGACTGTATCCGGTCAAGTCTTGCCGCAATAAAATCACGAAGCCCTACGAAAATATCGTATTCCAGATCGTTTAATTTCTCTTCCGCATTCAGAATGGTATCTTCAAGTTCTTTCAGCCTGGGTGTCGTATACCGTTCCGCATTTGTTAATGTCTGCTTGCGGATATAATCTTCGGGAACCGCATCTTTGTAAGAATTGGTTACTTCGAGGTAATAGCCGAATACTTTGTTGTAACGGATCCTTAAATTCTTGATTCCGGTACGTTCCTTCTCGGTCTCTTCGAGTTCCGCAAGCCATTTCTTTCCGTCGGTCTTTGCTTTTCTTAAATAGTCAATATCGCTGCTGAAACCATCCTTTATGATTCCGCCTTCCCTCGAGCTAAAAGGCGGTTCTTCGACGATACAGTCAAGAATCTTAGTATAAACATCTTCCAAAGAATCCGTATGTTCCAGAATATCTTTGATCAACGGATCTTCAAATCCCGCAAGAACGCTTCTGATAGGAGTTAACATCTCAAGCGAATTACGGAAAGCGATCATATCCCTGGGATTGATGGACTGATAGCTGACCTTACCGAGAAGGCGCTCTAAGTCATAAATCGAATTCAGATATTCCCTGAGTTCATCACGACTGACAGAGTCAATCGTCAAAGCCTGCACCGCATTTAAACGCAGTTCAATATCTTCTCGTTTCATCAGGGGCTGTTCGATAAATCCGCGCAGGGTTCTTGCACCCATTGCCGTTTTGGTCTTATCCAATACCCAGAATAAGGATCCTCGCTTCTGTTTCTCACGAAGTGTTTCGGTCAGTTCCAGATTTCTTCTGGTTGCCGCATCGAGCACCATGTATTTACCGGCCGAATTCGGATACAGATGCGTAAAATGGGCAAGCGAAATCATTTGTGTATCCACAAGATAATTTAATAAAGCACCCGCGGCAATCACACCGTGGTCATACTCTTCTATGCCCATACCGATCAGGGAATTGACTTTGAAATGCTTTAAAAGCGCTTTCCTGGTCGTATTCTCGTCAAAGAAACGCTCTTCAAGCGTAAACATTGTAATTCCCAGGCGACTTTTCATATCAACGATATCGAGTCCGCAGGAATAAAAGAAATCATTTGCAATGATCTCCGAAGGCATATACCGACAGATCTCATCATAAAGTTGCTTATTGTTTTCCGCCTCGGACAAATAATAATCTCCGGTCGTAACATCCGCTACGGAAATGCCGATTTTACGAAGTCCGTAATAAACGCACATGATGAAATTATTCTTGGTCTCATCCATTGCTGAGACATCGGTATTCGTTCCCGGAGTAACGATTCGGGTAATCTCTCTCTTTACCAGTCCCTTGGCAAATTTCGGATCTTCCACTTGCTCACAGATGGCTACTTTATATCCTTTCGAAACCATACGGTTTAAGTAGGAATCCACAGCATGAAAAGGAACGCCGCACATAGGCGCACGTTCTTCCAGTCCGCAACTTTTACCGGTTAATGTCAGTTCCAATTCCTTGGAAGCAACAACGGCGTCCTCGTAAAACATTTCATAGAAGTCACCCAGACGGTAGAATAAAATACAATCCGGATTTTCTTCCTTCGTTTCGAGGTACTTCACCATCATCGGTGTAAGTCCGGGAGTTTTACTTGTCACTTTCTCTGTATTCTCAGCCATTTACCAAGTTTCCCAAATAATAGAAGCCTTTGCAGGTCTCCAGTTTTACTTTCACGATTTGTCCGATCATGGATGCGTCCGCAGGAAAATGTACCAGAGTATTATTGGACATTCTGCCGGTCACAAGGCTTGCATCATGATCATTGATGCCTTCCACAAGCACATCCGCAATTTGATCCTTAAGAAGCGCCGTGCGTTTCTTTGCACATTCCTGTACAAGGCTTAAAACTTCATCAAACCACACTTTAATATCCGCCTCGGCTACCTGATCCGGCATGGAAGCAGCCGGCGTACCGGTTCGTTTCGAGTAGATAAACGTAAATGCGTTGTCAAACTGTACTTTCTCGATGACATCCAGCGTTTCTTTGATATCTTCGTATGTTTCACCCGGGAATCCGACGATGATATCCGTAGTCAGAGCCACGTCCGGAAGTTCTTTTCGAAGTTTCAATGCAAGTTCGAGGAACTCTTCTTTCGTATATCTTCTGTTCATCCGCTTTAAAATACGGGATGAACCGGACTGAAGAGGCAGGTGGATATGCTTACAGATCTTCTTTGAATTTCTCATGCATTCGATCATATCGTCTCCGAAATCACTCGGATACGGTGTCATGAAACGGATCCGCTCCAGTCCTTCAATCTTTTCGATCATCCGAAGAAGTTCCGGAAATGTAGTTTTCGAGGGCAGATTTTTCCCGTAAGAATTAACATTCTGTCCAAGAAGCATTACTTCTTTGACCCCGTCCGCAACGAGTTTTTCAATCTCGCAGACAATCTCTTCGGGCTCCCTGCTTCGCTCTCTGCCGCGTACATAAGGAACAATACAGTATGTGCAGAATTTGTCGCATCCGAACATGATGTTGACACCGGATTTAAACGGATATTTACGAACGATCGGAAGATCTTCGACAATCTTCGTCGTCGATTCCCAAACATCGACGATCATCAGATCCCTTTGCATCATCTGCACAAAGAGTTCCGGAAACGCATACAAATTATGAGTTCCGAAAACAAGATCCACGAACGGATACGATTTCTGGATCTTATCAATCACGACTTCTTCCTGTGTCATGCAACCGCAAAGCGCGATCTTCATAAGCTTGTTATGCTTTTTATACGCATTTAAAGTTCCGAGTTTGCCGTATACTTTCTGATTGGCATTGTCTCTGACCGTACAGGTATTGTAGATGACAAAATCCGCCTCTTCGTTATCGGTCAAAACATAGCCCATATGTTCCAAAATTCCGGAGAGTTTCTCGGAATCCCTGGCATTCATCTGGCAGCCGAAGGTTACAACACAGGCAGTTAATTTTCTGCCTGCCTGATCCGCAAGTTCAGATACGATCCTACGGCCTTCCTCAATAAAGGAAAGCTGTCGTTTTACTTCGTTTGTATCGGTTTTGGTATCGAATAATTCTCTCATTTCTCTTAAGGGCGAACCTGTCCGTTTCCTTCAATCTGGTACTTATAACTTACGATCTGCTCCAAGCCCATGGGACCTCTAGCGTGAAGTTTCTGCGTGGAAATTCCGATCTCCGCACCGAAGCCGAATTCAAAGCCGTCCGTAAAGCGTGTGGATGCATTTGCATAAACGCATGCGGAATCCACACCGGCAAGGAATTTACGGATATTTTCCTCATTCTTCGAAAGAATTGCATCGGAATGTCCGGTATTGTGCTCATTGATAAAAGCAATGGCTTCTTCGCAACTTGCAACGGTTTTTACGGACAGAATATAGTCAAGGTATTCTTTGTAGAAATCTTCCTCGGTCGCTTCTTTTGCCTCGGAAAGTGCTTCACAGGAAGCTTTGTCACCACGGATTTCCACGTTCTTGGTGCTTAATTTCTCGTATAATTTCGGCAGAAAGTCTTTCACAATATTTTCATGAATGACCAAGCTTTCGCAGGCATTGCAGACACCGATTCTCTGTGTCTTTGCATTGAAAATGATTTCAATCGCTTCGTCAAAATCCGCACTTTCATCCACGAAGATATGGCAGTTTCCGGTTCCGGTTTCAATCACGGGAATCGTTGAATTCTCAACAACCGCTTTGATCAGTCCCGCACCGCCGCGAGGGATAAGAAGATCGACGTACTCTTTCTTTTTCATGAATTCGGTCGTGGTCTCTCGGTCGGTCTTTTCAATCAGGCTGATCGCATCTTCTGTAATTTTGCAAAGTGAAAGGCCTCGTTTGATGCTAGCTACGATTGCCATATTGGAATTAATGGCATCTTTACCGCCTTTTAAGATTACGGCACTTCCGGCTTTGAAGCACAGAGCAAATGCGTCTGCCGTTACATTGGGTCTGGACTCGTAAATGATACCGATTACACCCATGGGAACGGTGATTTTGGTCAGTTTCAAACCGTTCGGGCGGGTAAATGTATCCAGGATTTTACCGACCGGATCAGGCAGAGCCGCAACCTGACGGATTCCTTCCGCCATGCCCTCGATTCTTCCGTGATCCAATTTTAAACGATCCAGAAGCCCCTGGTGCATACCGGCAGCCACGCCGTTTGCAAGATCCTTCTCGTTCGCTTCAAGGATTGACGCTTCATCTTCCAGAAGTGCGTTTGCAATCGTTTCAAGCGCCTGATTCTTGGCGTCTTCGGAAAGTGCTCCCAGTCCGTATTTCGCATTTTTTGCTTTGCTGCATAATTCATCCAAGTACATAAGTCTTCTCCTTTATACGAAAATCACAAGGTCCGTTTTACAGTCATTGGTATCTTTCGGCATTCCCTGGTTCCACTCTTTAATGGCATCCAGCTTACATTCGTTGAAACAAACGCCGACCGTTTTCACATTTACACCGGATGCATGCTCATTTAAATACGCATCATAATATCCCTTGCCGTATCCGATGCGATAACCTTCCTCATCGAATGAAAGCCCGGGGACCAGTACCAGAACGGTATCCCCGTTTTCCAGATCATTCGGATCAAGTGTATATTCGGGAATTCCGATTGGCTCTCTGACTTCGAAGAAGCCCGGCAGCAAATCTTCTGCCAGTTTTACCTTGAAAAACTTCATTCCGTCCTTTTTCACCTGTGGGAAGTAACAGGATACGCCTTCTTTTTTCAATGCGGTAAAAAGATTATCCGTCTTAACTTCATTCGGAAGCGATGCATACAGAAACGCTTTATCCACACGTAAAATCTTAGCCAGTTTGACAAATTCGCGAATCAAATTCTCCTCGGCCTCGGTTTTGCGCTCTTCGCTTAATCCGGCACGAATGTCTTTGCAAATCTCGCGAAGCTGTTTCTTGCGCTCACTGATGGTTTCAAGCGCATGCTTGCTTCCGTCCGCTTCCACAATTTCTATGTTGGAAAGCTGTCCTTTAACCGATGCACGAATGGCCGCAAGGTATTCTGCGCGTAATTCTTTCTGCTCTGCGACTTCTTCTTCGGTTAACGCCCTCTCCTGTGATAAATGATAGAGTTCGTTGATTCTGTTAATTCTTTCTTCCAACATATTTAGTGCTGCTCTCCTTCGATTTCTTCCATGATACGGATCAAATTGAAGTTTTCGTCACGATGCTGTTTGAAATGCGTGCCGAAATGTCTTCCGTCCATAATTCTGTGAATGATACGGATGTCGGATCCGTTTGCGATGATCATGTCCGCACCTGCCGTTGTTGCGATTTTGGCAGCAAGAAGTTTGGTATTCATACCGCCGGTACCGACTTTACTGCCTGTATCACCGGTACCCATATGCATAATATCATCGGTAATGGAATCCACGGTGTCAATGAATTCGGCATTCGGGTTGGTTCTCGGGTTATCCGTATATAATCCGTCGATATCGGATAATAAAATCAATAAATCCGCCTGAATTAAGGATGCCACGATTG
The DNA here is from genome assembly GCA_002368665.1 of Lachnospiraceae bacterium UBA3804. Taxonomy (GTDB): domain Bacteria; phylum Bacillota; class Clostridia; order Lachnospirales; family Lachnospiraceae; genus UBA3766. Next base: position 286,184 of record DFEK01000001.1, on the reverse strand, counting down.
CCGACAAGGTATCGTTGTCACCGAATTTAATTTCGAATGTGGAAATCGTATCGTTCTCGTTAACTACGGGAATTACACCGAGTTCCAGTAAGGTGCTTAATGTATTTTTAGCATTTCTGCGGCTGACCGGATTTGTCACAACATCCTTTGTCATAAGAACCTGAGCCGCAACCTGGTTATATTCCGAGAAGATTTTCTGATATACCATCATGAGCCTGCTCTGACCGATAGCTGCGCATGCCTGTTTTAATTCGATCGACTCATTCGGATTGGCAACATGAACCGCGTTTTTGCCGACTCCGATCGCACCCGATGTAACCAGTACAACTTCCTTGCCGCTGTTTCGTATATTGCAAAGTTCTCTAACCAGTACTTCCATACGGTTTAAATCCAGTCTTCCGGTCTCCGGATGCATCAGGGAAGAAGAACCGATCTTAACCACGATTCTTTGTTTGGTCAGGATCTCTTTGCGCAGGGGCAAATCCAGTTCATGATCATAAATTTCGTGTTCAATATCCATTACAAAATGCCTTCTTTCTTTGTTAAACTAAGAAAAAAATCAACAAGATATTATATCATTATCCCCGGAAAATGTCTAATATTAAAAGCGCACTCCAAATTCCTTTGAAGTGCGCTTATATACTGATATTCTTTTACTAAATTTATAGATCAATCAAGAACAATCACTTCGGCCACTTTAAGCCCGTCCATTGCTGCCGACATGATTCCGCCTGCATATCCCGCACCTTCCCCGCAGGGATAAAGGCCTCTTACTTCCGGCGACTGATATGTTTCGTCTCTGAGGATTCTGATTGGGGCCGAGGTACGACCTTCAACGCCTGCCAAAAGCGGATTTGAATCGGTATAACCTTTAATGCAGGTATTGAAATACTCCATCCCTTCAATAAATGCCTCATTCATGTTTTCAGAAAATAAGGTCTTTAAATCCGCTAAGGCCGCATTTCCATGTAAGCCTTCTTTCACCATAGATACAAAGCGTTCATTCTTAAGTTCGTCTGTTTTACCCTCCTTAAAACTTTGGTAAAACTGCACCGGAATTGCTCCTTTACCGAGAAAATATGCCTTTTCTTCAAGCATTCTTTGGTATTCCATGCCGGCCAAAACACCGGAAAATCCATATTCTTCGAAATCTTTCGGACCGACATTCATTACGATCGCCGCGTTGGAATATTTACCTTCTCTTGCTTTGTTGCTCATTCCGTTGATACAGAGTCTGCCTTCTTCGGAGGATGCATTGACCACAACACCGCCAGGACACATGCAGAAGGAATAAACATTACGGTCAAACGATGTCGTTCTGGCAAGTTTATAATAAGCCGTGGGCAAATTTCTGTAGTTCTCGCGATATCCTTCTCCATACTGGCTTTCATTGATAAACTCCGCATCATGCAGTACGCGGAATCCTACCGCAAAGGACTTCGCTTCCATCGAAAAATGCGATTTATGCAGCATTTCATAGGTATCCCTGGAACTGTGACCGATGGCAAGAATAATTGTGTCTGTCGGCATAAATTCTTCCGCATCCGCATTCTGCTCCTTAAAATACACGCCCGTCACTCTTCCGTCCCTAATTTCGGGCTTGGTAAATCTTGCATTGAATTTAAAACTGCCGCCCAGGCGTTCAATCTCTTTCCGGATATTTACGACCACTTTACGGATCACGTCCGTGCCCATATGGGCTCTTCCGTCATAAATAATGTCCGAATCCGCGCCGAACTCGACAAATGCCCTTAAAACAGCCTCATTGCGCCCTGCTTTATCTTTTACTCCTGTATTTAATTTCCCGTCGGAAAATGTTCCGGCGCCGCCTTCTCCAAACTGTACATTGGTATTGCCGTTTAGTTTTCCGCCTTTATGGAAAGTATTGACGGCAGCGATTCTTTCTTCCATTTTCGAACCGCGTTCAAGGATTACGGGCTTCATGCCGGCTTTAGCAAGATACAAAGCAGCAAACATGCCCGCAGGCCCGAAACCGACGATCACGGGCCGGTTTTTTAATTCCTGATTCTTTGATTCAGGCCACTTGTAAGAGACTGTATTGTTAACAGTCTGCAGTTTAAAGTGCTTCAGTTTCTTATCGATATATTCATCTTTGGGCGCAAAATGAACCGTAAACTGGTAAACAATTTCCGGTTTCTTTCTTGCATCTATGGATTTTTTCACTATGGTGATGTCTTTCAGATCGCCTTCTTTGACACGCAGGCGCTTATAAAGAATCGAATTCAGACGGTCTTCGTCATTCGGATTTACTTTCAAAGTCAGAGTATATTTCATGCATTTTCTCCGGCACTGCTTCCGGCCACTTTGCCGGAAGAAAAGGCCCACTGCAGATTATAACCGCCGCAGTCACCGTCCACGTCCACCATTTCGCCCGCAAAGAAAAGTCCCGGGCAAAGTTTGGATTCCATATTCTCCCCGATTTCGGATAAAACCACACCGCCTCTGGTACATTGCGCATTCTCATAACCCGCATGTCCCATAATCGTAAAACGAAGATTCTTCAAAGCTTTAAAAAACAGCATTCTTTTAGTCGTTTCATCGGCACCGTCAAATCCTTCGCCGGAAGAAATAACATCAAGAATATATTCCGAAATTTTCTCGGGAACCAATCCCTTTATGAATTCACCCAAAGGCAGGTCCCCCAGAAGTTTGTCCCTTTTTTCGATATAGTCGCTTAATTCTTCATCCTTTACATCATCCAGCAGATCACAGGATACTTCGACACTTCTGCCTTCTTCGATCGGCTTGGTCAGTCTTCTGCTTAACTGAAATACACAGATTCCGGAGATCGTATTGTTCGTAAACTGTATCTCCCCTTTGGAGGAAGAAATTTTCTCACCGTCCACATATCCGGAAACCGTCCCCTTAATACGAACACCTGCGAGTTTCTCGCCGATCTCTTTTAAAATCTCAAGAGCAACCAATACGGGATACGTATAGGTAACGCTGTGGCCGAATGACCTTGCAAGCTTGTATCCGCCGCCGTCGGATCCGGTCTTCGGAGCAGCTTTGCCGCCTGTGGTTAAAATAACTTTATCAAATATTTCGCCGTTAATGACGAATCTCTCGGTATCATTTTTAATAATTTCCTTTATTTCACTTCCGAAGCGGAATTCCACACCTTTGCGAAGCAGAACTTCATACAGAATATCACTCACCTCACCGGCCCGTTCCATATAGGGATAAAAACAGTCTCCGATCTTCGTCGTGCGAACTCCGATCGTTTCGAAAAACCGCGTAAATTCCATATTCCCGTCTTCACCGATTACGGAATCTATCAATTTGCAGTCGTCTTCCAAAAACATGGATTGCAGAAAATCCGGATCGACCAATCCGTAGGAATGCTCATAATGAGACATGGAAAGATCCGCATTCGAATAATTCAAACGGCCGTTTCCGGTTAAGCGAAGTTTCTTTCCGGCGATGTCGTTTTTCTCAAATACGGTAACCTGATTGTGATTGGATGCATAATATGCGGCGAACAATCCGGCCGCACCTGCACCGATAATTGCTATCTTCATACGTTCTCTTATTTCCTAAATAAACCAAATTTACGGAAAAACTTAAGGAACCTTCCGCCCATCGGAATATCGTCAAAGGTTTCCTTCGTAAAGCCCTTAAAGACTACCATCATAATAAAATATACAATGATTGCGATCAAAATTGCGATCAGGCAGGCAATCGGATCCGGAAGGAAAATCTGAAACAAAAGATAAACAAGAAAAGCCGCGCCGCCCATAACCAGCGAGCAAAGGAACGGAATAATAAAGGTCCTTCTGACTTCCTGCTTATAGTGTAAGAAACGGTGAATGGCCAGGTGATTCAAGATACACATAACCAGCGAGAATAACATATTGGCCAAAACGACCGAATAAATACCCATTTTAAATCCGCGCAGGAACAGCTGCAGAGATCCGACATTGATCACCAGTGCGATGACCGCATTGATCACCGGAACATTGATCTTTCCGATCCCCTGTAAAATTCCGTTGCCAAGTGTGGACAGTGCAAAGAAAATGATGGAAAGCGTTCCGATATACAGCATATTTGCTGCCATATTCACTTCACCGGAGAATAACATGCTGACAATGGGTTTACCCAGAACAGCCAGTCCGACCGCACAGGGAATCGTGATCACCATTGTGATACGGATCGCGCTTGTCACTTTCATTCTGGCCGTAACATGGTCATTCTTGGAAATCGATGCGGAAAGCGACGGAACGATGGCGGATACCATAGCATTGGCAAGCGCAACCGGCAGGTTGATCAATACACGGTATTTACCGGAATAAACACCCATGCTTAAGGTCTTTAAATCCAGTTCATTGATCTCTTCCATGTAGTGGTTAAACATACTCTGATCCAGAATAGAAGAAACATTGTAGATAACCGTACTCATAATAAACGGAACAACGGTCAGGAAAATCGTCAGCATAACCTTTCCCATGCTCTCCGTTTTTCTTGTGGGATCCATGGGAATCTGGTTATGGACAACTTTCTTAACATACAGCTGGTAACAAACGGCGCAATAAAACAGCGATGCCAAAGCACCCAGGCCGCAGCCTACGGTTGCGCCGGCCGCACCGAGCGCGGGGGCAAAGTTTTCATCCATCATGACATTGCCGAATTTGGAACCGATCCGGAAGAAAATATGCGCAAAAACAAGGGATGTAACCACCAGAATGATCTGTTCAATAATCTGTGAAATTGCCGTTACGACCATGGTTCCTTTTCCCTGAAAATATCCGCGGAAGGCACCCATTACCGCAAAGATAAATAGCGTCGGAGCCAGCACGCGAAGTGCCATGGCGGATTTGGGTTCTCCCATGATCTTACTTGCCAGGGGATTTGCAAATACAAATACGAGGAAGCAGGACAAACCACCCGAAATCACAGCGAAAAGTAAAGCACCGCGGAAGTAACGCTGGGTATTTTTAATCTGTCCTTTCTCGGTTCTGGAAGCAACCAACCTGGAAATCGCAACGGGAAGGGAATACGAAGACAATAACAAAACGATGGAATAAATCTCATATGCATTCGCATAATATCCGTTTCCCATATCGCCGATGATATTCGTTAAAGGGATACGTCTGACCAGACCGATCATTCTGGCAACCAGACCTGCGATCGCCAAGATGCCGCCCTGGACAAGTATATTACCGGCTATTGTTTTACCATGTTTCTTCTGACTCATTACTCCATCTTCCTTACATCAAATTCCGTTTATTCCCTGGGGATTCCAAGCTCTTCCAAATAAGCTTTCTGCTTCTTCTCCATTACCTTTGCTTCATTTTCTGTCATATGGTCGTATCCGATCAAATGCAACGTAGAATGTGCAACGAGAAAAGCAAATTCACGAAGCTTGGAATGTCCGTATTCCTTCGCCTGGGAAATAACGCGCTCAGAGCAGATCATAATATCTCCCAAAACAAAACAGCCGGAATCCGGATTAATATTCATCACATAAAATGGTGAAGCCATCACGTCCTCAAAATCCGCGGGGTTTGCAAACTCCGCACCGGGAAAGGATAAAACATCCGTCGGTGCATCCACTTCGCGGAATTCTTTATTGACCGCATGGATCTCATTTTCCCCTGTAACCGTAAGATTGACTTCACAATCAAACGGACAGCCTTCTGCCTTCAGAACATGTTTGATGACCTTTTCGGCTGTTTTGCGAAGATCGAAATCCGGACGGAAATCGGTTTTATTCTTGAAAACCAGTTTAACCTTCATTTATTTTCCCTGCTTGGAGCCCTTGTTTTTGCTTAATTTGGCTTCATATTTGTCGTATGCGTTAACAATTTTCTGTACCAGCGGATGACGCACAACGTCTTTTCCGGTCAATGTACAAACTTCAATGCCTTCGATGCCGGAAACGACTTTGATGGCAACGTCAAGGCCTGAAAGTACATCCTTCGGAAGGTCTTTCTGTGTTGCATCACCGGTAACGATGACTTTGGAACCGTATCCGATACGGGTTAAAAACATCTTCATCTGCGCCTGCGTCGTATTCTGTGCTTCGTCCAGGATAATGAATGCATTATCAAGCGTACGACCGCGCATATAAGCTAAAGGAGCCACCTCAATGAGGCCTTTTTCCATATTTTTGACAAACGCATCCGCACCCATGATCTGATACAGAGCATCATATAAAGGACGCAGATACGGATCAATCTTGCTTTGCAGATCACCCGGCAAAAAGCCCAGTTTCTCACCTGCTTCGATCGCAGGTCTGGTCAAAATGATACGGCCGACTTCTTCATTCTTAAAAGCAGTGATCGCCATCGCCATAGCAAGATAGGTTTTACCGGTACCGGCGGGTCCCAAACCGAAAACGATCATGTTCTTTTTGATGGCATCGACATATGCTTTCTGGCCGAGTGTCATGGGCTTTACGATTTTACCGTTCACCGTATGGCAAATCGCATCGCCTTCCATCGAAAGAAGGACGTTTTCCTTGCTTTCCTTGGACATTTCAATTCCGTAATTGACTTTCTGCTCTCCGATAGCTAATCCTTTCGTGGAAAGCTCGGATAATTCGGACAGTAATGATACCGCCTTCTTTGCATTGCCATCTTCGCCGGAGACATATAAATATCCGTCTCGGTTAACCACGGTAACATTCAGTTCCTGTTCTATTTTCTTCACATACTGGTCACCGCCGCCGAAAATATTGCGCATATTATCAGCATCAATTTCCATTCTGTAGGTTGTTTTACCTGTTTGATCCATGTAGTTCCTTTCAGGAAATCACTTCGTAAATCAGCGGGTTCAATTGCGGTTTCTCAACCGATATGGTATATGCTTCGAGGAAGCGTTTCTGCACTTCTTCGGGGAACGCATCGCCGTTATAATGCATCGTTGCCAGGGATTCTCCCGCCTTTACGGCATCGCCTTTTTTCTTATGCAGGATAAAACCGACAGCCGGATCGATCACATCCTCTTTCTTTGCTCTTCCCCCGCCAAGTAACATCGCGCAGAGTCCGATCTCTTCACACTGGATCTTCGAAACATATCCGTCGGCAGTTGCAAGAATTTCCGCAGTATGGGCAGCCTTCGGAAGGTTCTCGGGATGATATACGTCCTCTTTGTTTCCCCCCTGAGCCTCGATGAATTCGGCCATTTTATCGAGTGCTGCACCGGAAGAGATTTTTTCTTCCACCATGCGATGCGCACTTTCTTTATCTTTTGCCATTTCGGTTGCCAGAAGGAATTCTTCGGCAAACGCATAAACCAGTTCGGTATAATCCTTCGGTGCACAGCCTTTCAGTGCATCGATCGCTTCTTTAACCTCAAGTGCATTACCGATGGCATTTCCGAGCGGCTGATCCATATCGGTAATCGTTGCGATTGTCTTTCTTCCCGCACCGTTTCCGATATCCACCATTTCCCTGGCAAGTGCTTTGGAATCTTCCAAAGTCTTCATAAAAGCACCGCTTCCGGTCTTTACATCCAGAAGGATTAAATCCGCTCCCGCGGCGAGTTTTTTACTCATAATGCTCGATGCAATCAGCGATAGATTTTCGACCGTTCCGGTCACATCACGAAGCGCATACAACTTCTTGTCAGCAGGCGCCAGATCAGCACTTTGACCGACTAAGGCAATTCCCAGTTTCTTAACCTGACGGATAAAATCATCACCGGAAATCTCCACTTTAAATCCCGGAAAGCTTTCGAGCTTATCAATGGTTCCTCCGGTATGACCAAGTCCGCGTCCGCTCATTTTGGCTGTAATCAGTCCAAAAGAAGCTGCAAGAGGAATAACGGAAAGCGAGGTTTTGTCTCCGACACCGCCCGTGGAATGCTTGTCGCATTTGATTCCCGGGATATCGGACAGATCCAGCATATCTCCGCTTTCGGCCATGGCCATAGTCAGTGCAAGTGTCTCACGTTTGTTCATCCCTTTAAAAAAGACGGCCATGGTAAAAGCAGACATCTGATAATCAGGGATATCTCCTTTTGTATAGCCGTCGATGATAAAGCGGATTTCTTCATCCGCGAGTTCCTTGCCGTTTCTTTTTTTCACGATCAAATCAACCATTCGCAAGGCAGGACACCTCCGTTTATCATTTATGATAAGGTTCGTGATTCATAATACGGAATGCACGATAAATCTGTTCACTTAAGATCACACGCATCAACTGATGCGGGAATGTCATATCGGAAAAACTGAGTTTCGTATCGGCCCTTTTTAAAACCTCATCGGATAAACCGATGGATCCGCCGATCACAAAACAGATTTCGCTTCGGCCGGAAACAAAGAGATTCCCAAGTTCTTTGGAAAAACCAACACTGTCCAGTTTCCTGCCGTTAATTGCAAGCGCGTAAACATAGGCGCTTACAGGAATCTTCTTTAAAAGTCTCTCGCCTTCTTTGACTTTCACAGCCTCTTCTTCGGCAGCGGATGCGTTTTCTTTGCACTCTTCATCTGCAACTTCTTCGATCTTAAACCTGCAATATCTCGAAAGACGCTTCGCATACTCCGACAAAGCATCGCGATAAAAGGCCTCTTTGATTTTACCGACACAAACGATTGTTATATTCATGAAAACAGCTTGTGGTAATTCTCATCCAGAAGTCCGTCAATTACGGAAATATCCAGATGAGAGAATCTCGGATCGCGTTTAATCGCACTTTTCATGAAATCCATACGTGCGAAATAGTTCGTCTCATCACCTTCCGTATCCGAATCCGGAATCATTTTCTTAGCGGTCGGAACCACTTCTTCCCTGCAGAATTTCAGGATATCTTCGGTCAGATCATCCTCTTCGACAATCGCCGTATTCAGACGTTTGGCCGTTGCAAAAGAAAAGATGGATGCAATAACAAGACCTAAGAAAACGCAGCCCATAAAGGCATAAATAACAATCCCACCGACACCGTTGATTGTAAGCGGCAAAACATGGAATACAACCAATGCTTCGAAAATCAGACCCGCTATACCGATCAGGAAAAGTGCGATTGCGGAATTCTTCGCATCATCCGCTTTGGTCTTGGAAGAAACAAATGCCTTCAGGGGTTTTTCGGGTGCTGCGGACTCATCGGGCGCATTATTTTCATCCAGCACCCTGGCTTCTTCAGGCGCATTCTGTGCTGCCATAAAGGCTTCCTGCTCCTTCTTGCGCTCCTCAAGATACGTACGAAGAACAAACATGATCTCCTTGCGTTTCTTAGTATCACAAAGCAAATCGGTTGAGCCTTCTTCATTATCCTCCAGTTCAACACCCTGCACATCGGATGCTTCAAAATACTCCAGGATTCTTTCGGCCTCCACTCTCGGAACCGTGAAGAAAACTTCCTTTTCAGCCACTTCTTCGCCAAGCACATCCACCAATTCCACGCCGCAGTCGGCGCAAACGGTAAAACCTTCGCGATATTCATTTCTGCATTTCGGACACCAGGGCATACATCATACCTCTCTAGATTGAGTAACTCGAGCACGTGCTATGTAGTTTTCCGAAGAGGGAGTTGCCACTGCATCCGACCGATGAGGAAAGCGTGATAGCACGTTGCGAGCCACTAATTAATTACTTGCTCAGATATTCATGAATTCCCTTCGCTGCGGCGCGTCCTGCACCCATGGCAAGGATTACGGTTGCAGCTCCGGTTACGGCATCACCGCCTGCGTAAACACCTTCCTTGGTGGTTGCGCCGTCTTCTTTGGCGATAATGCATTTTCTTCCGTTAATTTCCAGTCCCTTTGTGGTGGAGGAAATCAAGGGGTTGGGAGAAGTTCCGAGGGCCATGATGACTACGTCACAATCAATGACGAATTCACTACCCGGAACTTCCACGGGTCTTCTTCTGCCGGACGCATCGGGCTCACCGAGTTCCATCTTAATACATTTGATTCCTTTTACCCAGCCGTTCTCGTCTTCAAGAATCTCAACGGGATTGGTCAAAAGATTAAAGATAATTCCTTCTTCTTTCGCATGATGAACCTCTTCCGCTCTGGCGGGAAGTTCAGCCTCGGAACGACGATACACGATATAAACTTCGGAACCGAGTCTGAGTGCGGTTCTTGCAGCATCCATTGCTACGTTTCCGCCACCGACAACTACGGTCTTCTTTCCGACCATGATCGGGGTTGTGGAATCCGCATCAAATGCTTTCATTAAGTTGCTTCTGGTTAAATATTCGTTTGCAGAGAATACACCGGAAGCGTTCTCTCCTGGGATTCCCATGAACTTCGGAAGACCGGCACCGGATCCGATAAATACGGCATCAAAGTTTTCCTTCTCCATCAGTTCTTCGATGGTTACGGACTTACCGATGATGACATTGTTTTCAAACTTAACACCGAGAGCTTTAACGTTCTCGATTTCTTTCTTTACGACTCTTTCCTTCGGAAGACGGAACTCGGGGATACCATAAACCAAAACGCCGCCGAATTCATGTAATGCTTCGAAAACGGTTACATCATAACCGAGTTTAGCCAAATCGCCGGCACAGGAAAGGCCGGAAGGACCGGAACCGATTACGGCTACTTTTTTACCGTTCTTCTCAACATTTAAAGTCGGATGAACATCATTTGCAAAAGCCCAGTCTGCTACGAAACGCTCCAGTTTACCGATGGAAACCGCTTCGCCTTTGATACCGCGAACGCATTTTCCTTCACACTGGGTTTCCTGAGGGCATACACGGCCGCATACTGCAGGAAGGGAGGAAGATTCGTTGATCACACGATAAGCGCCTTCAAAATCCTCTTCCTTAACGCATTTGATAAAATCAGGAATGGAAATGCTTACGGGACAACCCTGTACGCAAAGGGGATTTTTGCAGTTTAAGCAACGGCTTGCTTCTTCTACGGCTTCTTCCTTGGTATATCCCAGACATACTTCTTCAAAATTCTTGGCACGAACCGCAGGGTCCTGCTCTTTAATGGGAACTTTCTTCATTACATCCATTATTCTTCACCTCCGCAATGTCCGCATCCGCCGTGGTGGGTTGCACCTTCCTTGGCTGCCAGATATGCTCTTCCTTCTTTGGTTTTATACATCAACTGTCTCTTCATTGCCCCGTCAAAATCTACAAGATGACCGTCAAATTCAGGTCCGTCAACGCAGGCAAATTTGATCTCGTCGCCGACTTTCAATCTGCAGGCTCCGCACATACCGGTTCCGTCGACCATGATCGGGTTCATGGAAACGATGGTGGGAAGTTCGAGCTTCTTAGTTAAGAGGCATACGAATTTCATCATGATCATCGGTCCGATGGTAACGCAGATGTCATATTTCTTTCCTTCTGCGTATAAATCCTCAACCACCTTGGTTACCATACCGGAACGGCCGTAAGAACCGTCATCGGTTGTAATATAGAGATTTCCGGCAACTGCCTTCATCTCTTCTTCCATAATCAGCAAATCCTTGGTCTTTGCGCCAACGATAACGTCCGCATCAATGCCATGCTCATGCAGCCATTTTACCTGCGGATAAACAGGTGCGGTACCGAGACCGCCTGCAACAAAGAGATACTTGCGTCCCTTAACGGTTTCGATATCTTCCCCGACAAAGTCGGAAGGACGGCCTAAGGGGCCTACGAAATCATGGAAATAATCTCCTTCTTTTAAGGACGTCATCAGATAAGTTCCTTCACCGATTACCTGAACAACGATGGTTACGGTGCCCTTTTCTCTGTCATAGTCGCAGATGGTCAAAGGAATACGCTCGGAGTCTTCAAACGCACGAACGATGACAAACTGTCCGGGTTCGCAGTTAGATGCCACTCTGGGAGCTTCCACAACCCATTCGTAAATGTTTTCCGCAAGTTTAGCGGATTTGATGATTTTGTACATTGCTTTTTCCTCTCTTTAATTAGTTCACCCTTGTATATACATAATCGCCGTTATTATTCGGCTTCAGTAAACCGTAGTCAAGCGGATCCTTCGTCGATACCGCATACATATATCCGGTCTTCGTGGTCGATCCGGCATTGGGATCTTCATAATACTCGGTAATGACGTAGTAAACCGTATCTTTTAAAGTTACAGCCGCATCGCACATGAACATCAGTCTGCCGGAAAGGTAAGTAAGACTTCCGTCCGTTCCGGCCATGGTTCCGTTACCGGATTCAAAGCGGTATTGTGTAATGATGTTTGCAGCTTCCGCAGCGGTCACGTTTTCCTCATCCACCAGATATAAATACTCTCTGGTTACGATCTCGCTCGGTACGTCATCGAAATTATAAACAACAAACTGGAAGGTTGAAGAACCGATCGGCATAAGGATCGGATTCTTATAAACATTGCTGTCTTTGGTCGGCTCGCTTCCGTCGGAAGTATAATAGCAGACGCAGTCTTCCGGAATGTCTTCCACAACGATCAACTCGGGTTCTTCCAATTCTCCGGACTCAAGATTGATGGTCGGCGGATTGGGTGCCGATACATTGATTTCAAAATCGCCTTCCGCAACGGGGCTCATCAGACCAAAGGAATTGATATAAATGGCTTTGATGTGAAATGCACCTTTTTCCAGATACAGCGGAGATGTATATTCCGTGGACTCATTATCGGGCGTTGATCCGTCCGTCGTGTAAAATACCCGGCCGGAGGGATTTGCGGTCAGTTTTAAGTAGATCGGATCATCATATGCACCGGGCGCCGCGGAAAACTCCGGCTGAACGGCCAGATACCGCTGGAACTGATTCACAATATCCGGGTTTGTACACTCTCCCAACACCGAGTTGATGGATTCGAAATCACCCTGCGATTCATAAATCTCAAACAGTTTGGTATACGCATTCAGCACATCGGAATTAAAATCGCGGATAATGTTACGATATGTCAGAATCGCATTCTGGGTCTGATTGTTTTTCGTATAATATTCAGCCAGTTCGTACTGCACCGTCAGATCGTCGGAGTGCATGTTTGCGGCGGATTCCATATAGGAAACCGCATGCGCATAATCTCCCTTGGCATAATACTCTTTGGCCATTTCGTATTTGTAATCGAACGAGTTTCGTTTCACTCTGCCGGAGATAAAGATTACCGCGATTACGATCACCGCAATTGCCGCAGCTGCAGCAATGATTGCAATGACTTTGGCCGCCAGGCTGTTTTTGATGGTGGTAAAGATCTTACCGCTGCCGGTAAAATCAAGTGCCTCTTCCACATCCCAGAAATCATCGGGAATATCATCAAAATCATCATCCGAACGCTTCTTCGGTTTGGCGGAACCTTTCGGAGACTGTTTCGGATAATTATGTGCATCCCTTCCCGGTCTGGATTTGTCGGAAGGTCTGGAACCGGATTTTTTATGTTTCGGATCCGTCATTTTGCGGATTTTATCCTTGTTGATTTCCTGTGTCGGAATACGTTTCTTACGGACTGCAGTCGGAATTTCCTGCGTGGGAAGACGTTTCGTATCGTCTCCGAGACCGTAACGTGACAATAATGCCTCGTCAAGTTCTTCCTCTTCCGCATTGTCATCGTCCCAACCGATATCCGCGACCACACCGGATAAGGTTTCACTTATGCTGTTTTCAACTCTGGGATCAAAATCCGGGACATACTTAATCTCCGTACCGCATTTGCCGCACAGAAGCATACCCTCTTCAATTTTGGCTCCACATTTCGGACAAGTCATACTCGTTCTCCTGACGATACAAACTTACATCGTCACACTGTCTACACAGTTTTTCATTAACATGGCGATGGTCATGGGTCCGACGCCGCCGGGTACGGGGGTAATCATGGAAGTATGTTCGGCAACCGTATCAAAATCCACGTCACCGCAAAGCTTCTTGCCTTCCAAACGATGAATTCCGACATCGATTACAACAGCACCTTCTTTCACATACTCCGCAGTAATCATTTTGGGTTTACCGATTGCAACGATTAAAATATCCGCCCTCTTGGTAACCTCTTTTAAGTTCTTTGTACGAGAATGGCATACGGTAACCGTTGCATTCTCACGAAGCATCAGAAGGGACATCGGTTTGCCGACAATATTGCTTCTGCCGATGATCACACATTCCTTGCCTTCGATCTCCACGTTACTTCTCTTCAAAAGTTCAATGATGCCGGCCGGAGTACAGGAAACAAATCCCTTCTGACCGATACAAAGAGCACCGACACTCTGCGGATGGAAACCATCCACGTCCTTCTTCGGAGAAATTGCCTGAATAACGGCATCTTCATCAATATGTTTCGGTAAAGGAAGCTGAACTAGAATACCGTTAACTCCATCATCCGCATTGAGTTTATCGATCAATGCAAGAAGTTCGTCCTGCGTCGTTGACTCCGGTAATTCATAAGAAAGAGACTTGATTCCGATGAACTCGCAAGCCTTCTTCTTGTTATTCACATAAACGGTGGATGCAGGATCCTCGCCGACTAAAATCACGGCCAGACAAGGCTCAACACCCTGCGCCTTCAGCGCATCAACTTTACCTTTCAGCTCTTCTTTCAGAGCTGTTGAAATTGCTTTTCCATCAATTAACTGATACATAGTGTACCTCTTAGAATAATCCAGTTATCTTACCGTCTTCGTTTACATCGATGTTCAATGCGGCAGGTACCTTGGGAAGACCGGGCATGGTCATGATCTGACCGGTAATTGCTACGACGAAGCCTGCACCTGCGGATACGTATACTTCACGAACTTCGATATTGTAATTGGTCGGTCTTCCGAGTTTGGTCGGATCATCCGATAAGGAATATTGTGTCTTTGCAACGCAGATCGGGAAATTGCCGAAGCCTAAGTCGGTCAGTTTCTTTAACTGCTTCTTTGCTGCATCGGAATAATTTACGCCGTCTGCACCATAGATTTCTTTTGCGATGGTCTCGATCTTTTCGGTAAGGGAAAGATCATCGGTGTATATCGGATGATAATGGCTTTCCTTGGTTTCAAGGGTGTTAAGAACTGCCTTGGCAAGTTCGATTCCGCCTTCGCCGCCCTTTTCCCAAACTTCGGAAAGTGCGAAGTCGCAACCTCTTTCTTCGCAGAACTGCTTAACAAATGCGGTCTCTGCGGGAGTATCGGTTACGAAAGAGTTTAAGGTTACCACTACGGGAACACCGTACTTCTGAAGGTTCTCGATATGCTTCTCCAGGTTCACGATACCTTTCTTTAATGCTTCCAGGTTCTCTGGAATAAGGTCCGTTTTGGCAACTCCACCATTATACTTTAATGCACGAATCGTTGCAACAAGAACGATTGCATCCGGTTTTAAGCCTGCCATACGGCATTTAATGTCTAAGAATTTCTCAGCACCGAGGTCTGCACCGAAGCCTGCCTCAGTGATGCAGTAGTCTGCCATCTTAAGTGCTGCCTTGGTAGCTCTTACGGAGTTACATCCATGTGCGATATTTGCAAAAGGTCCGCCGTGAACCATTGCAGGTGTATTTTCCAAAGTCTGAATCAAATTGGGTTTTAAAGCATCTTTCAAAAGGGCTGCCATGGAACCAACTGCGCCAAGATCCGCAGCGGTAACCGGCTGACCTTCGAAATTATAAGCCACAATAATTCTTCCGAGTCTTGCTTTTAAATCATCCATATCATCTGCAAGGCAGAGAACAGCCATGATTTCGGAAGCTACGGTAATACAGAAATGATCTTCTCTGACAACGCCGTCAGCCTTTGCGCCAAGGCCGATGACAACGTTTCTTAATGCTCTGTCGTTCATATCAAGACATCTTTTCCAAACCACCATTCTGGTGTCGATGCCAAGCTGATTACCCTGCTGAATGTGGTTATCCAGCATAGCCGCAAGAAGGTTATTTGCAGTGGTGATTGCATGGAAGTCGCCGGTGAAATGAAGATTTAAATCTTCCATCGGAACAACCTGTGCATATCCGCCGCCTGCAGCACCACCCTTGATTCCGAAGCAGGGTCCGAGGGACGGCTCACGAAGAGCGATGATTGCTTTTTTATTCAATTTGGCAAAAGCCTGACCGAGACCAACCGTGGTCGTGGTCTTGCCTTCTCCCGCGGGAGTCGGATTGATTGCCGTAACCAGGATCAATTTACCGTCCGGGTTGGATTTGATACGATTTAAGTATTCGTCGGAAATTTTAGCTTTGTACTTTCCGTACAGTTCCAATTCGTCAAAGGAAATGCCCAAACTTTCTGCAACTTCCGTAATAGGTTTCATTGTGGCTTCCTGCGCAATTTGAATGTCAGATTTCATAATACTCATCCTTTCTGGAATATGTTAATAATGGTTATATATGTTAAAACAATTAACATCACTGCTCGGACTGTAAGAATTCCTCAAATTCCACACTGTCCATCAAAATTCTTCTCGGCTTCGTTCCTTCTTCGGGACCGACTACGCCGGCTTCTTCAAGCTGATCCATGATTCTGGCCGCACGGTTGAAACCGATCTTGAAGATTCTTTGCAGCATACCGATGGATCCTTTTTGTTTGTCAATGACGAATCTTCCGGCTTCGGCAAAATATTCATCTCGGTCGTCACCGGGAACCGGAGCTGCACTACCGCCCGAAATATTGCTGGATACCACCGTCGGGATCTCTGCTTTGTAAGAACTGCAGATATTCTGATTCTTGATAAAATCAACAACATCCTGCACTTCTTCATCCGAAACAAAAGCACCCTGTACACGGGACGGCTTGTTCAACCACTGCGGGAAGAATAACATATCGCCCTTACCGAGCAGCTTCTCCGCTCCGTTCGTATCCAAAATGGTTCTTGAATCGACACCGGAGGATACGCTGAATGCGATACGGCTGGGCATATTGGCTTTGATCAGACCGGTGATGACATCAACGGAAGGACGCTGTGTGGCGATTACCAGATGGATTCCGGCTGCTCTTGCAAGCTGTGCCAGACGGCAGATACTTTCTTCCACTTCCTTACCGGCTACCATCATTAAGTCGGCCAACTCATCTACGATAATAACAAGCTGCGGCAATTTTGTCAGTTTATCTTCTTCAGGCGTATTGGAAGGCTGATTTTCGGCCTTTTCGTTATAGCCCTTTAAGTCTCTTACGCCCTGATCCGCAAATTTCTTATAACGCTCCGTCATTTCGTTTACGCCCCACTGCAAGGCAGCGGATGCCTGCTTGGGATCCGTAACGACGGGATATAAAAGATGCGGAATTCCGTTATACACGCTTAATTCAACAACTTTCGGGTCGATTAAGATCAATTTGACATCGTCCGGATGAGCCTTGAACAGAATACTCATGATCAAAGTGTTGATACATACGGACTTACCGGAACCGGTTGCACCTGCGATCAGCATATGAGGCATTTTGGCAAGATCCGAAACAACCACATCGCCCGCAATATCCTTACCGACTGCAAAAGCGATATTGGATTTGAAGTCTTTGTATTCGGAGGACTCGAGAAGTTCACGCAGTGTAACCGCGGAGGATTCCGCATTGGGAACTTCGATACCGACTGCCTGTTTACCGGGAATCGGTGCTTCTATACGAATATCCGCAGCCGCAAGGTTTAATTTAATGTCATCCGCAAGGGATACGATTTTACTAACCTTAACGCCCATTTCCGGCTGTAACTCATATCTGGTTACGGCAGGGCCCTTGGAATAATCGGTTACATGAACGCGTACACCGAAGGTTTCGAGCGTTTCCTCAAGGCGTCTTGCAGTCTCTTCCAGAGTTTTACGATCGTCGGTTCTACCCTTCTTATTGCTCTCTTTCAAAAGCGTTGTGGAGGGTAATCTGTACTTCGCAGCAGGTTTCGTCGGAGCCTTGAAATCATCGAGATTCTTACTAAGATCCGCTTTGTCACGGCTTCTTAAATGAACCACTTCCTGCGTGGGTTCTTCCGTCTTCACGGGCATAACATCTTCGATATGCTGCTGTCCGGCAATCTCACCTTTCGCTAAAGTTCTGACAGGTACGGGTGCGATCTCTTCGATATCTTTCGTTTCTTTCACCGGAGCAGCCGTAATGACTTTGTTGTTCTCTTCCGGATAAACTCTTTTCACCGGACGGATCCAGTCTTCGGAAGGATTGTCCTCATCCTCTTCGGGTAAAACAACCCTGTGGATATTGTTGGATTCCGCTTTATTGGTTTCCGCAATATGGATTCCGCCTGCGTTTCTGGCAGCTTCGGGATTTCTCGTAGGTTCTTTCGTTTTGGCTGCAGGTACGGAAGAATTCATAAGGCGTAACCCGTCGTCGCTTTCTTCCTCTTCCCGCTCCCGTCTGGTGCAGATCTGTTCCTGCTCCTCTTTTTTCTTCTGTAATTTGCTCAGATCATGGTCAACAACACGATCCGTAACCACGCGTCGCCTGGAAGAACGCGTCTTTACTTCCGGCTCTTCTTCCTCTTCGTATTCTTCCTCGTATTCATCATCTTCTTCACGTTCTCTTCTTGCATACTCGATCAGTGACGGAATGAACGGAACCAGGAATACGCCAAGGCCGATCAGTGTTAAAAGCACGGCTACAAATACACAGCCTATTTTACCGATGATATTGACAAAGAAAAATGTAATGGCGCCAAAGAACCATCCGCCGCCGGTGCCGTTTGTATAAAACTCCTTGCCCCAGCCCTTCGTACCAACCAGATCCGCGATCTCGGGATACGCAAAAAGATGGGAAAACATACCGAATGTAACCATCAAAAGAATGATGGCCGCAAACCGGATATAGAATGTTTTATCCCTCTCAAAAATGCGGAAAATAATAACCATTCCGATCGTAGCGATCGGCAGGTAAAATGCAGATACACCAAAGAGTCCGGTAAAGAACATTCTGATGTAGTCGCCTAAATTCTTGCCGCCTTCTTTCGCTGAGGTGATCACTCCGATGATGCAAAGGAAGATGAAAATCAAAGCTATGAATGAACCGATCATGATCAGTTCTTTCTTGAATACAAAACTGTCTTCTTCCTGCTGTTTCTTAGCGGTACTGCCCCGTTTGCCGCTTGTTTTTTTCTTTGTGGATGTGCTCCTTGAAGAGCTTTTTCTTTTTCCGTTTCCGGAAGTAGCCATTTGTAACAGCCTCCAAATTAAATATCGTAATCGTCTTTATCGCCAAGGTCTTTCAAATCATAATCCCATTCATCGTCCTTGACGTCATAATCAAATGTCAATTCTCTTACCACATGAGGTTTCGGTCCGGGCAGAGGATTGTGAATTTCTTTCACCGCTTCGACAGGCTTGGTTTCAGGTTCTTTCACTACCTCGGCAGGCTTGGGTTCGGGTTCTTTCACTGCCTCGGCAGGCTTGGGTTCAGGTTCTTTCACTGCACTCACGGGAGTCTCGACAACCGGTTTCGGCTGTACAAATGCAGTATGCACTGGAGCTGCAGGCACTTCGGCTGCAACCACAGGTTTATCTGCTACTGCCGGCGTTTCTGCAGCAGGAGTTTCTGTTGCAGGGGTTTCTGTTGCAGGAGTTTCTGCTACAGGTGCAACAGGTTCCGCAACAACCGGTGTTTCGACTGCAGGTGCGGAAGGATTCGTTTCTTCATCGGAAGGCTCAGCCTTCTTAACCGGGCTGAACATCTTGCCACGGCGGCGAAGCATCATTTTCTGCGGAACATACGGAGGAAGAACGCGTTCTTCCTTCTTCTCTTCCTTGGGTGCTTCCTCTTCCTTAACCGGCTCCTCGGCTTTACCGGGTTCTTCTACCTTTTCAGATTCTTCAACAACCGGCTCTTCTGCCTTTTCGGCTTCTTCGGCTACCGGTTCCTCAACCTTCTCGGATTCTTCCTCTTTAACCGGTTCCTCAACCTTCTCGGATTCTTCCTCTTTAACCGGCTCCTCAACCTTTTCAGGCTCTTCAATAATCGGTTCTTCAACCTTTTCGGGCTCTTCCGCCTTAACCGGTTCTTCTGCCTCCTCGGGTTCTTCAATCTTAACCGGTTCTTCTGCCTCCTCGGGTTCTTCCTCTTTAACAGGCTCTTCTTCCTTCTCAGTTTCAGATACTTCCGGCTTAATTAAGTTCTTATCCTCTTCGACGAGATCCGCATGCAGATCATCTCCGAGCGTAATAATCCCGCCGCCACCAAACAACGGTTTTCTGGATGGACGTTCTTTATCACTTTCGATCTTATCGTTGTATGCGGTTTCTTCAGCATTCTCCAATTCCGCAAGCGCATCCTCGGATGCAAATACAAACTTAAGGCAACTGAATCCGATTGCCGCAATGGCACTGAAGCAAAGCGATACAAGCGGAATATAATCCGTATGGTCAAAAGTAAAGAACTGGAAAGCTACCATGGCAATCACAGCCACGGTAAAAGCAAATGCCTTATCCGTTTTCGTTTTTAAAAATGCCAGGATCCAGAATCCCGCAAGGATATAGATCAGTAAAGCATCCCAGTTTCCGAAAAGCGGAGTCAGAAGGGTTAAATTAATGCCTTCCCTGGGAACAAAGCATGCTATAAATCTGGCAATACCGGTCACTCCGGCTTCCACGCCCGCCGGAAAACCGAAGAGGCTGACGGAAAGGGTAACCAATGTCATTCCCAGATAAACCAGACTCTGTATCAAAGGTTTGGAAGCCGTATCCGAAACTGACTTGGAACGGAATACAACAAACGAATAAATCGTAAGCGGAATCAGTACGACTCCGATGATATCGAAATAACAGATTGCTCCGGTCAGTAAACCGAGCATGCCGTAAAGAATCAGATATTTTCCCTGCGTATATCTGCCCTTGGCGGAACCGGAAATCACCATTACCGCTGCAAAGAGATATCCGCTTAAAATGAACGTAAGGAACAGTCCTGGCGTACACTGTGTAAACAGATCGATCGAACCGGGTAGAAACGCAACCAGCAAGAGTGCGATCCAGGCTACGATTTTACCGGCACTTTCTTTCAATGCATAAAAGAGAAACATCATTTCCCCGAATGAAAGAAATGCCTGCAGAACAAAAACGGCAATATGAGTCTGCGAGAATACAGCAAATAAAGCTTTTAAAGAGTTCGCATATACATATGCTATATTGGACGCCGTTCCGAGTGTATCCAGATTGCCGATCGCATATTCATAATAAGCAGCCGTTCCGGAGAATGCGAATTCTCCCGCATCGTTTTGCTGCATCATGGCAAGTACAAAACGTAAAACAATCGCCGCAATTACAACAACAAAAACCAGAGCCGTTTCCAAAAGGCCCTTAATCTTAATCTTTGAGGCAATTTTCTCTTTCCATGTTTTCCGAAGCAGACGGTATAAAACCATCAAAATGACGCAGCCGAAAATAAACAACGCATAGAATGCGGCTACGTAAAAGAGGTATGTGGAGCTGGAATTTGCCTCGGAAACACCGATGGCGGAAATGCCCACTCCTGCGAATAAAATCACGCACAGGAGTCCCCACGTAATGTAATTTAAGGCATTGCGTTTAAACCTCATCGGCAGAATCTTCTTTCTTGGCACTTAAAAAAGTTTCAATATGGTATCTCGGACGTTGCTTGACTTCCAAATAGATCTTTCCGATGTATTGACCGATTAAGCCAACAGAAATCAGCTGTACGCCACCGATAAACCAGATGGATAACATTAACGATGACCAGCCCGGCTGCGTATCTCCGAAGATTCCGAAGAAATAAGAAACCAGGACATAGATCAACGCAAGAAAACTTAATATAACGATCATGATACCAAAGCCCGTAATGAAACTGATGGGCTTAATGGAAAAGGATGTGATTCCTTCCCATGCAAGCGCAAGCATCTTTTTCAGAGGATATTTGCTTTCTCCTGCCTGACGCTCAAGGCGCTCATAATATACACATTCGGTTTTAAAACCGATAAGCGGAACGATTCCGCGAAGGAAGAGATTCCGTTCCGGATATTCACTGAATGCCTTCAGGGCACGTTTACTCATCAGACGGAAATCCGCATGGTTGTAAACGGTTTTGACACCCATACTGTTCATCAGTTTATAAAATCCCTGCGCGGTACTTCTCTTGAAAAACGTATCTTTTTTGCGGGAATTACGCACACCGTAAACAATATCGCAGCCGTCCTGATATTTCTGAAGCATCTCGTCGAATACATGGATATCATCCTGAAGGTCTGCGTCAATGGAAATGGTCACATCGGAACATTCCATTGCGGTTAAAAGTCCTGCGGTAAGTGCAAACTGATGGCCCACATTTCCGGCCAATTTCAGTCCGTAAATCGATGTGGGAGTTTTCTCATGTTCTGCGGAAATCAGCTCCCAGGTCTTATCTTTGCTTCCGTCATCGACAAAAAGCACAAAGCTGTCAGCGGAAATCAAACCCTTCTTTGCAAGGTCATCCAAAGAAACACGAAGAGCTTCCGCGGTAATCGGAAGCATTTCTTCTTCGTTATAACAGGGAACTACAATGGCAAGTTGATTCGGTTTGCTCATTTTTCCTCTCCAAAGTGTTATTTACATTGCGGCAAGTGCCTGTTCCAAATCCGCAATAATATCGTCTACATTTTCGATTCCGACGGAGAAACGGATCAGATCGGGCTGTACGCCTGCTTCCAGAAGCTGTTCATCGGTCATCTGACGATGCGTATGGGAAGCCGGGTGAAGCACGCAGGATCTGGTATCTGCTACATGAGTAACGATTGCCACGAGTTTCAGATGATCCATGAAACTTACGGATGCTGCTCTTCCGCCCTTTAAGCCAAAGGTCAGAACGCCGCAGGTACCGTTAGGCATGTATTTCTTAGCTCTTTCGTAATACTTATCTCCCTCAAGTCCGGGATAGTTAACCCATGCGATCTTATCGTTTGCTTTCAACCACTGAGCCACTTTCAAAGCGTTGGAGCAATGTCTTTCCATACGAAGATGCAGGGTCTCGAGTCCGAGATTTAAATAGAATGCATTCTGCGGAGACTGAATGGAACCCAAATCTCTCATCAGCTGTGCGGTAGCTTTGGTGATATATGCAGCCTTGCCGAATTTCTTGGTATAAGTGATTCCGTGATAGGACTCATCCGGAGTGGTCAGTCCGGGGAATTTGTCCGCATATTTCTCCCAGTCAAAATTACCGGAATCCACGATACATCCGCCAACTGCGGTTGCGTGTCCGTCCATGTACTTGGTCGTGGAATGGGTAACAATATCAACACCATATTCAAAAGGTCTGCAGTTGATCGGTGTCGGGAATGTGTTGTCCACGATTACGGGAATGCCTGCTTCGTGAGCAACTTTGACAAATTTCTCAAAGTCAAGAACAGCCAGGGAAGGATTGGAAACGGACTCAGCAAGAATACATTTCGTATTCGGCTTAATGGCAGCCTTTAATTCTTCCTCGGAAATCTCTGGATCTACTACGGTTGTCTCGATTCCCATCTTGCTAACCGTTGTGGTCAATAAGTTAAATGTTCCGCCGTAAAGGGCTGAGGAGATAATCAAGTGATCTCCTGCTTCACAAATATTGAATACGGCATAGAAATTCGCTGCCTGTCCGGAGGAAGTAAGCATAGCCGCATAGCCGCCTTCGAGGTCGCAAATCTTCTTTGCCACAAAATCATTGGTCGGGTTCTGTAATCTGGTGTAGAAATATCCGCTTGCTTCAAGATCGAATAATGCTCCCATCGCATCGGATGTGTCATATTTAAACGTTGTACTCTGATAAATCGGCAGAACTCTGGGTTCGCCTGTTTTCGGTGTCCAGCCTCCCTGAACACAAATTGTTTCTTTTTTGAATGACATTTTATCCTCCCCGGCAGATCTTTAAGTATCCGCCCTGTGTTTATATTTTATCGAAGTTCGTCTTCCTCTTCCCAGTTGGTATATACGTTCTGGACATCATCATCTTCATCGAGAAGATCCAGAGTACGGTTTAACCATTTTACATTTTCCTCATCGGTCAATGAAACATAGTTCTGGGGGATCATGGTTACTTCGGCACTTGCCATGGGAATCTTCTGTTCCTCAAGCGCCTTCTGTACATCCAGAAGTCCGTCGGGGTCGGTAATGATTTCATAGCTGTCTTCTTCGTCGCTGAAATCTTCCGCACCCGCATCAAGTGCGACCATCATCAGTTCGTCGGGATCGGTTTCATACTCTTCCTTGTCAATGATGATCTGTCCCTTGCGGTCAAACATAAAGGATACGCATCCCTGGGTACCGATGCTTCCGTTACCCTTCGTAAATGCGCTTCTTACATTTGCAGCGGTACGGTTCTTGTTGTCGGTCAAGGTTTCCACGATGATTGCGATTCCGCAGGGACCGTAACCTTCGTAAGTAGCATGTTCGTAAATCACGCTTCCGTCATCTCCGGCTGCTTTCTTAATACCACGCTCAATGGTATCGTTCGGCATATTGTTTGCTTTTGCTTTCTGGATAACGGTTGCCAGTTTATAGTTGTTGGAAGGATCGGGGCCGCCTTCTTTAACGGCTACAGCAATTTCGCGGCCGATGATGGTAAAAATCTTACCCTTGGCTGCATCGTTCTTTTCCTTCTTGTGTTTAATGTTGGCAAATTTTGAATGTCCTGACATATATTCCTCCTAAAAAACTGCTCTGTTTTCTATCAAACAGCACAAAATCATACAAATTATATATTATCATTTTTCACGGAATCATTCAACAATTCCTTGTCGTTTTCCTCTTTGGGAAGCTTTTTAACTCTGGTTTTCCCAATGATATGCTTGTCAACGGACAGAATTTCGAACGAATATCCCTCAAAATTGAAGGTAAATCCGACATCTTCCTCCGTCGGCACATGTGTCAGACGATCGGTCAGGAAACCGTTTAATGTCTCATAATCATCCGTTTTTAAAGAAATTCCGAGTACTTCCTCAAGATCTTCGAGCGGAGCAAGACCGTCGACTTCATATTCGTCCCTGCCCCTGGCACCGATCTGCTCTTCTTTGATATCGTATTCGTCCAGAATATTTCCGACGATCTCCTCAAGAAGATCTTCCATCGTAATGATACCTGCCGTCTGACCGTATTCGTCCAGAACAACCGCAAACTGGATGCGCTCGGACTGCATTTTGCGAAACAGATCATCGACATCTTTGGTTTCCTGGATGTAAATGGTCTTGCGCAGAAGTTTTTTATTACTTTTGATCGGTTCGTTTTCGTCGCGTTCTTCGCTTAAATAGCGCACGACATCTTTTAAGTGCAAAACGCCGATAATATGATCCAGATCCCCGAAATAAACCGGATAACGGCTATAAGGAAGCGAGATCATAATCTCCTTAGCCTCGGCAAATGTGCTTTCCGCATCAATGGCGGAAATATTGCTTCGGTTCGTCATAATTTCCTGAACCTGCTTGTCTCCGAACTCAAAGATATTGTGGATCATTTCCGCTTCGGAGTTTTCGAGCACGCCCTGTTCAAAACCTTCATCCACCATGGAAATGATTTCTTCTTCCACATTGTCGTTTCGCATCTGTTTACGAAGAAGCAGCCATTTGATGAAAAAGACAATCAGTCCGGCCGCAAGCACTCCGATAATGCACCAGTAGATATAATCATGCATTTTATTTCCTCAATCAATAGTCGTGGTGATAATCCTTAGTGGATACGATCTCACCGTTTTCATAGTATTCCTTCGGCACACGTTTGCCGATATCACAGATCATTTCATACGGAAAACCGCCGTAAAGCGAGCAAAGCGTTTCAACCGTAATCTCTTCCTTACCGTCTTTGCCGATCAGGATGACACGGTCGAATTCCTTGGCTTCCGGAATATCCGTAACATCAATCATAAACTGATCCATGCAGACTCTTCCGAGAATCGGTGCTTTCTTTCCGTGAAGCAAGACATATCCGCGACCGGATAATCCTCTCGGATAGCCGTCCCCGTAACCGACCGGAACGGTAGCTACACGTGTGGTCTTGGTGGTTTCATAGGTTCCGCCGTAGCTGATCTTTGCGCCGGCCGGAAGGGTTTTGATATACACGATGTGACTGAATAAGGACAGAACAGGCTTAATCTCGATATTTTCTCTGTCCATTTCATCCGACGGCCATACGCCGTACATCGAAATACCGATGCGGACAAAATCAAAATCTTCCGCCTTCATCTCCATGGCTGCTGCGGAATTAAAGCAGTGATGATAAGTAAAACGGATATTTTTATCCTTGCATTTTGCAATAAAACTTCGGAATAATTCCACCTGATGATATGCATCGCTTTTATCGACTACATCCGCATTTGCAAGATGCGTAAAAATGCCTTCCGCCACGATATGTTTCTTCGAACAAATGGATTCGGCAAGGGCCACGCCCGCATCATCCGCAGATACACCGATCCTGTGCATGCCGGTATCCACTTTCAGGTGGATTCTGGCGCTTTTACCGACTTTGGCAGCCGCTTCGTCGATTTCCTTTGCCATATCCTCCTTGAAAACCGTAAGGGAAATTTCATTCTCAATCAGTTCCGGATACGCATAAGGGAAGGTATAGCCAAGGATCAGAACCGGTTTCCTGATTCCGGCTCTTCTTAAGATCATTGCCTCTTCCGCCGTTGCCGTCGCAAAGCCGAAGATATCATCCCGTTCTTCGAGTTTCTTGGCAATCGGAAGAGCACCGTGTCCGTATCCGTCGGATTTGACCACGGCCATCATCTTCATGCCGGCAGGAAGTTTCTCTCCCAGCCGGTCCATATTAAAGGAAATTGCATCCAAATCTACACCTGCACAAACGCGTTCATAGTGTTCCATCTTCGTTCTCAATTCTCCTCAAGTTTTTTTATTCCTTCAATCAGGTCACGGGCGATCATCCCACGGTGACCATAGTTCTTAAGTTGGTAATCTCCGGAAAGTCCGTGCGCATAAACCGCTTTGCAAACGCCGTCAAATACGGTTTCTTCGTTTAAGAGAAATGCTCCGATACAGCCGGATAAAACATCTCCGCTTCCCGCCGTAGCCATTCCGTCATTTCCGGAAAGGTTGTAATATGTCTGTTCTGAGTTGCTGACAATCGTAGGATTTCCTTTGCCAACCAGAATTACATTCCACTCTTTGGCAAAGCTTCTGATGTTTTTCTCATAATCAGCCAGAAGTTCGGATACCGAAAGTCCGCTCATTCTCGAAAATTCTTTCGGATGAGGTGTAATGACAACTTCGTTTCGTACGCTGTACTGCACAAATTTCTTTTTTATTTCCTCATCGGCGGATATGATATTTAACGCATCCGCATCCAGGATTAAAGGTTTCTGAATATCCGAATTCAGAATACCTGTTACAATGGCTTTTGCAACACGGTCCACGGAAAGTCCGGGTCCCAAAACAATGACGTCGTCTTTCTTTAAATCATCAATAAAGGATCCGATAAAGTCCGTCCCATCATCGTAAGTATGTAAAATCGCTTCCGGAACGGCAGTTGCCAGAACAACTCTGTTTGCTTCATGCGTATAAACATCCGCAAGTCCGGCACCTGCGCGCAGAGCTGCCTCCGCACTTAAAATGCAGGCTCCGCTCATCGCTTTGCTTCCCGCAATGATTCCGACGCGGTGAAAACTTCCTTTATTTCCGTCTGCCGGGCGTTTCTTTAATTTCACTGTGTCCGACTCATAGCAAAACCTTGTTTTTTCATCGGGGTACAGTCTGCTTACGACTTCTTCCACTCCGATGGATGAAACGACTACTCTGCCGCTAAGTTCCCTGCCCGGATGACAGATCAGGCCGGGTTTCATTGCAGTAAAGGTAACCGTAACATCCGCTTTTACTGCCTCTCCGGGCATTTCACCCGTATCCGTATTGACTCCGGACGGAATATCGATGCTGATTACCTGTGCACCGTTTTCGCCTTTTTGATTAATATATGCGATTGCATGCGCAAGATTTTCTCTCGGTGCTTTCGTTAAGCCGACGCCCAGAATCGCATCGACGATAATATCATATTTCGTATCGGGAATCGCGGTCAGATACGTTCCTCCGGCTTCCTTCAGCAATTCTGCCTGGTGTCGGATGGAATCCTTGCAGGATTCGATATCTTTTAACAAAACCACATCCGCTTCAAATCCGGATTTCTTCAGAATCCTTGCAAGCGCAATCCCGTCTCCGCCGTTGTTTCCGCCTCCGCTTAAGATCAATATCTTATCGGAAGATTTGGCAATCGTAAGGATGGTATTTGCCACACCTGTAGCTGCGCGCTCCATAAGCACACTTTGCGGAATCTGCAAAGTGTTAATGGCATATTCATCAATGGCATTGCATTCGCTTGCTGTCAGTAGTCTCATTTCTTGCGGTTCAGTTTGTAGGAAAGCTTCATCAGGCTTTCGGAAAGGTGAACATTCTCAACGATTACATTATCCGGAAGATCCAGATCCACATGGGCAAAATTCCAGATTGCCGTAATTCCGGACCGAACGAGGATCTTGGAAATCTCGGTTGCTCCGGCTTTCGGAAGCGTCAGCACGGCAATTTCGATCTGATTGTCCGTAATAAAGGATTCCAGATTTGCGATGTCCTGGATTTCCAGATTTCTTACTTTCTTCCCGATCACTTCCTCGTTTCGGTCAAAAATACCCTTCACAAAGAATCCGCGCTTTTCGAAATTCATATAATTGGCAAGGGCCTGTCCCAAATTTCCGGCGCCGATAATGACCATGGAATGCTTATGGTCGAGCCCGAGAATTTTACCGATTTCATCATAAAGATAGCCGACATTATACCCGTATCCCTGCTGTCCGAATCCACCGAAATGGTTGAAATCCTGACGGATCTGCGATGCAGTTACATGCATACGGATGCTCAGATCATGCGAAGAAATCCTCTCCACGCCTTCATCTTTCAGGTCTCCGAGATAACGAAGATATCTGGGAAGTCGACTGATTACCGCCTGTGAAATTTTGTCCGCCATACCGGCCTCCTGTAATACTAAATGCGGATGTAGAATTCTTAACAAATACTACATTATGTGTTAATTGTCCAAATATCATTATAGTTTTTAACAAAAATCATGTCAACAATTCGTTCATTGGCCAAAGAAAAGATTCTGTGATATAGTATTATGGTTTGAGGAAATAAAATGAGCGGAACGGATAAATACGACGAAAACTCCATATTTTCCAAAGAATCCTTTGACTGTGTCAAGGGATATCTTGCTCTGTGCATTCTGCTCCATCATATCTTCTTATTCAACGGTCTTTTGACAAATACATTTATGAACTACCCTCAGTATCTGATCGGACACTGGGCGGTGGTCCTTTTTATGTTTATCTCCGGCTTCGGGTTGTATGAATCTTATAAAACCAAAGGGCGCAGTTATATCACTTCCCTGCCGAAGCACCGCCTGTTGCCGTTTTATCTGACATATCTAGTCATTATATTGGTTTATGTCATTTATTATTTGATCAACCGGATACCGATTTCCGCATCCTTATGGGTTCAGACATTTACATACGGATCTACCCTCGTTTATTACGGATGGTATTTCCAGCTTTCGTTTCTTATGTATATGGTTTTCTGGATTCTTTTTATGCTGCCGGTAAAACCTGTTGTCCGCAATATTTTGTTTATTTTATTTGCGGTATTTTTCACATTTGAAAATATCATCTTTTCCATTCACTTTAATAATTTTACACCGATGTTCTGCTTCCTCTTCGGAATGTTTGTTTCCGTACACAAAGAACGCATCGTTAAATTCCTGGCAAAATGGAAATATTTAAATTTCTTTGTTAGTCTTGCAATCTTTGCGGTATTTACCATACTTACGACACTGATCGTCTACCGCAAACAAACGGAGTTGTATTCAATTGCATCGTATAAAGTAGTTTATGTATTGCTTACGGTTTTGGCAGATTATTCGCTTTGCATGTTTATGCTTTGCTGCCTTGCGATTTTTAACCGGATCTCGCCGAAGATTATCATTAATCCGGTTTCAAAATGGATCGGATTGTTTTCGCTTGAGATTTATGCTTTGCAGGGAATGGTATTACAAATCGCATTCCAACACGTGAATATATACGCAGCATCCGTTCTTTCCCTGCTTATAACCATAGCGCTTGCCATACCGTTTCACTATTTACTCCGTTTCATATTAAAGCCTTTCAAAGGCGCAAATAAAGCGAAGGAAAACGCAAAATGATTTTATCGGTATCCAACATTTCCATACATTTCGGAGAGAAAGAGGTCCTAAAGGACGTCTCCTTCCATATCAACGAACACGAAAAAGTGGCTTTAATCGGCAATAACGGTGCCGGCAAAACCACTCTCTTTCATATTATCCAGAAAGAACTGACTCCCGACGAAGGCGTGATCTCCGTCAAAAAAGACGCAACCGTAGGCTATGTTGCGCAGGTTCAGAATTATACCGATGATCATACCATTATGGAAGAACTCCTTTCGGCAAAGCAGGATGTCATCGATATGGAAGAACGGATCCGCTCCATGGAAGACGAAATGAAGACCTTAAGCGGGGATGCCCTGGATAAGCTTATGCAGCGTTATCACGAGACTTTGCATGTCTTTGACTTGGCCGGGGGATACACGTATAAAAGTGACATACTGGGAATTCTGCGCGGCTTAAACTTTCCCGAAAGCGATTATGACAAATCCGTCCTAAAACTTTCCGGAGGCGAGCGGACCAGACTCTCTTTGGGTCGTATTTTGCTTACCGCGCCGGATCTGATCCTGCTTGACGAACCTACAAACTACCTTGATATCGCTTCGGTCACCTGGCTTGAAAATTATCTGATCAACATCTCCAGCGCCGTACTGCTTGTCTCCCACGACCGCTATTTTATCAATAAAATCGTAACCAAAACTGTTGAGATCGAAGGCGGCCGTTCTTTGATGTACGACGGAAACTACGAGGATTTCATCACCAAGAAGGAAATCCGCAAAGCTTCCATGCTTTCCGCTTACGAAAAACAGCAAAACGAGATCAAACACCAGAAGGAAGTCATCGAAAAACTCCGCTCTTTTAACCGGGAAAAAAGCATCAAACGCGCGGATTCCCGCCAGCATATGCTCGATAAAATGGAAGTCATCGAAAAACCCGTGGAAGAACGTATCGATATGGGCCTTGATTTTCATTTAAACAAAGAAAGCGGGAATGATGTCCTCTCCGTAAATCACATCGCCAAATCCTATGGCGAACGGTGTTTATTTAACGATGTTTCGTTTGAAATCAAAAAAGGCGAACATGTCGCCTTAATCGGTATGAACGGAACCGGCAAAACGAATATTTTAAAGATTATCAACGGAATCATTCCTTCCGATGCCGGTGAAGTGAAACTTGGAAGCAATGTGGAGATTGGTTATTTTGACCAGCAATCCGCAGTTCTGACCAATTCCAAGACCGTATTTGAAGAGATTTCCGATACCTATCCGAAAATGACCGAAACCGAAATCCGCAATACCATGGCTGGATTTCTGTTTACCGGCGATGAGGTATTTGCAAGAATTTCCACTCTTTCCGGTGGCGAACGCGGACGTGTGGTACTGGCCAAGCTGATGCTCTCGGGAGCCAATTTCTTAATTCTGGACGAGCCGACCAACCATCTGGACATGATTTCCAAAGAAGTCCTGGAAAACGCTTTAAATGCATATCCGGGTACTCTTCTTTACGTAAGCCACGATCGTTATTTCATTAATCGTACAGCCGAACGGATTCTCTGTCTGGAAAATGAAAAGATTACGCAATATCTGGGCAATTATGATTATTATCTGGAAAAATCCGCTGAGGCTGCATTAACTGCTTCGAATGCATCAAACGCATTCGCAGCGACAACTAAATTAAACAGTATATCCGAGATTACTGTTTCCGAGGGCAAAGCCGACTGGCAGAAATCCAAGGCCGAACAAGCAGCCAGAAGAAAACTCGATAATCAAATCAAAAAAATTGAAGATGAAATCTCCTCACTGGAAGATTCCATCTCCAATCTTGAATGTCAAATGAATGATCCGCAGATTGCCACCAATTCCGTCAAGTTGCAGGAAATCTGCAGGGAGCATGCCGCAAAAAAAGCCTTACTGGATGAAAAAATGGCAACCTGGGAAGATCTGTTAAGCAGACAGGAAGAATAATTCTTTCTTACTTCTCTTTCCCCGATTTATTTGTATTATATGCAATAATAAAGATAATTAATCCCAGTAAAAGTGCAGAACCGCCGATAATGATAAACCACACAGGAAGCGGCAGTTTCGCCTTTTCGGTATCCTGAACATCTTTCTTTTCATCGTCTGTTACCGGCTTAAACGGAACAATGCTCGATTCTTTCTCGGAATCTTTTTCCTTGATTTCTTCGCCGGTATCTTTATTTTCGGTCTTGGACTGATCTTCTTTCTTCTTCGCATCCTCGGAAGTTTTCTCTTTATCCTTAGAAGGAACAATAACCGTATCGGAAGATTTCTTGGTATTCTCCGATTCGGGCTTGGAAACTCCCTTGGCCGGAACGGTTACATGATGTCTCGTTACCTCAGCAAAGCAAACCTTACAATACTGCGTCTCATCGTATCCGCCTTCCTTGGTTTCCGTAGGCTCTACTCTGCATTCGATTACGGCTGTATCAGGCACATGACCTTTGGCCGGAACGGTAATCTTGTCCTTAGTCAGTTCTGCAGACAGTTTGGAATCCGTAAAATACTTATCCCCGGTCTTTTCGTGAAGCAGCCAGTATTCGATATTTCCTGCCTCAGTACAGCTGGCATCTTTCTTTTCCACAAATTCGATATAATGCTCATCCGTTTCCGCCTTCTCGGCAGCTTTACACCAGGCAAGATATACTTCGTTGTAGTGCGCAGGCGGAACAATCTGCACATTATAAAGGAATGATGCAATTTTACGCAGGTTGTATTCCGTACTGAAGGATGTGTCTTCTCTATAAAATAACAGTCGAATGAGAATATTTCTGAACAGATCGGAATTCGACCGAAGGGTTGCAAAATGACCGTGCAGATCTAAGTTAAACTGATCTCCGTACGGATTACCGTTAGCTTCTATAGCAGCAAACAGGTTATCTTCAACCGTGATAAGCGCTTTTTCAAAGGCCTGGTCGGCTGCCTGAGATACGGTAAGCTTATTTTTGTTTTCATCCATAAGCAAAAGAGGTAGAAAAGAACCAATCATATCGATGAATTGTCCGTTTCCGTTGCGCTGATCCATATCCGGTATTTCATCACCAAAGTAACTTAAATCGCCAACATCAAGGCCCATAAAAATGGATGCCAAATAAAGAGTATTATACAAATTGTAATAGGCATTATATCTCGCGTCCTGAGCCGTCGGGGGATTTTTGTCTGGATGATAAAATAGGAAATCGGAATAATAATCACTTTCGGTACCCGGTCCGTTGACAAAGGCGGATAACCCATCGATAAGGGCATCACCGAATTTCGCCTCTCTGTCATCTATGTAACGAACCAATAGTTGATGGAAAACGGTTAAAAGCATATCAGAATCAGTCTCTTTTTTATTAAGTTCTTCCCTGATCATGGTAAATAACGGTGTATCCTTATTCTCTGCAACATACTGGGCGACAATAACAATAAACTCATCCACGGTAAGGTTCTTTATATCATGCGCTCCGATTCCCGCTTCGGTAAGCCAGTCAATGAGTTCCAAAAGCGCAATACCGACCGCTTCGGTTTCGTTTGATGCACAACCTTCGGCGACAAGTGATTCGCTTGCATAGGAAAGATAACCAAGCAAAAGCGGCTTCGCCAGAACAGATCCGTCCCCGATCATTTCATTGTTGTACTGAAGCAGGCACATTCCGTAGATTCCTGCGGTTGCAACAAGCGTATCCTGCATTCCGTTATTGACATATTCCTCATTCGTTGCTGCAAGGGAAGTCAGTCCTTTCAATCTTTCGCTTACAACATCCGCATATCCCTGTTCGCCCTTCACTTCACCGATGAACAGATTCTCGTTACTCTTAATCTGTTCAATAATATCCTTCGTCTCGGCCTCTTCGTCAAAGGAAATATTCTTAATCTCCCCGGGATTAAGCGTTACATCTTTGAAATTCCGGTAATCTCCTTTTACCGCATCCTGATAGCAATGTTCATTCATACTTTGCAGTTCGGAAAGCATAGCTTCATCGGAAACCGCATTCGGAACTTTACGAAGGTCCAGTACCTGACCGTAATATTCAAATCCCCAGGACTCAGGGGGCAAATAAGTGATGAAATCATAATCAAAAGGGTAATTATGAATGCCGTTATAGCATTCGGCGTGAATGTCTATATTTCCGCCCGCGGTATAATTCCAGGCTTCACCCGGAGTGTCCAGTCCCGCATACTCTCCGCCTCTTGCACCTTCCACGCTGAGGACTTCGTTTTTGGGCGCACCGTCTTTAATGGTTCGCACACTGGCGAAGGTATAACAATAAACATCTTCGGGAGTAATGCTGACATCAGAGCCGAAATATTCAATTCCTCCATCGGCAAAGAATCCACCGATTAAATTGGCAACCGCAGATCCGCGACTGTGTCCGGTTACCCAGACTTTCAGATTTCCGGTGATTCCGTGATTTTCGATATACTGCTTGATAAAACGCAGATCTTCATCACGTGCCGCTTTAAAACCGGCATGAATATTGCCGTCACCGACGTTAAAATTGCCGGCCCACTCCTGCTTATATCCGGCACTTCTGGGTGCAATGGCAAGCAGAGTATAGTCTTTACCGTAAGCACTGACACTTCTGCTTCCGACAACCACTCCGGCGCTGTTTTCCAATTTCTCCGTATGACAATAGGTATTGTCTTCCACGTTTTCAAAGCCCATGGCTTTCATCATCTCAACGGCGTTATGCTGGCAGTCGGAGCTGTCTTTTTCATAAATATCCTGCGCAGCGCCGTAATAGCTTGCCGTGGAAATACAAAGCTGTGCGGAAAGAGTCTGAATATGCGTACAGCCAAGGTAAGAGGATCGCATAAAACAGTCATCCCGATAAACAAAGGAGTCCGTTGCCTGGAGATTTTCCCCTTCATTGGAAGAATACTGATATGTTCCTTCCGTGACATAGGATCTATCCGTTTCTTTCGCAAACGCCGACAGCGGCAGATTCCCTGCCACCAAAAGAAGACTCAGTGTAACCGTAATTCCCCTGTTTACAATTTTTCTCAGTTTTTTGCCCATAAGCGTATCCTTTCCCTTAAAACTACGTATCGTATAACATCTCTATTATACCAAAAGAATCAAGAAAGCAAAAGAAATGTTGATCTCAACAAAAACCGGAGAGTTTCCTCTCCGATTTTGCTATTTAATCTCTACTTTGAACGAATCGCCCTTGCATATGATTTTCCCTTTCAGGTTATTCAGATGCAAAATGCTGTTTACAATCGATAAGCCAAGACCTGTTCCGTTCTTTTCACTTCGGCTGTCGTCACCTTTGACAAAAGCTTCCCAGAGTTTATTTGTCTTTGTCTGAATTTTATCAATCGGGGCGTTTTCAAAGATCAGTTTTTCATTAAACGGAATATGTCTGGCATAAATACGAATCTTTCCTCCCTCTTTGGTATATTTGATCGCATTGGTCAAAAGATTCTCCATAGCCCTCTTCATCATGGTTTTATCCGCTCTTCGATTGAATTTCCCTTCCGTTTCCAAAGTCAGATTCTTTTCTTTAAGCAGCGGGGCGAACTGTTCTTTTAGTTCTTCACTTAGACCGATAAGATTAACACTCTCCTTATGGGGTTTCGTATGGGAATCCTCCATCCTGGACAATTCCAAGACATCCATAATGATTCCGTTCATGTATTCCGCATTTTCGTAAATTGAGGAAGCGTAATGATCTCTTTTCTCCGTCTGCACATTCTCCTTTAAATTCTCCGCATATCCCATAAGCGAGGCCAGAGGGGTCTTTAAATCATGTGCCATGGAATTCATCATCGTCTTCCGATAATCGTCCAGGCGGTAGAAATACAGCAGTTTTCTGTATTTGATAAATGTAACCAGAAGTGCGATTAAAGTGGCAAATCCAAACCAGAATACCAGGATCAACGTATTTATCGGCTGATAGGTCTTTACCAGATCGGGAAGTACCATATAATATCTAAGTTCTAAGCCTTCCTCTCCTTCAAGGGCGATACTTTGCTCGTATAAGCGGCTTCCCAAAGAAAACGGGCCGGGATTGACCGTACCGGTTTCATTGTTTTTCACCGCTTCAACATCCGCAGATCCCACAAAGTTTTTCCTGATATATTCGGCTTCTCTGTCATTGGATCCCATAACCGCAACAGGTTTTCGATAATCGCCAATCTGCTCACCGGCCGCGGCAATCTCTGCATTCGTCCTTTTAAAACCGTCCGGATCCAATACAACATGTTTCATTCCGGCACATTTATCTTTCAGGGCATCCGTGCAATCAACGAAATATACATTCGTCTGATTCTTTGCGGCTGCAAATGAAGTCAAAGAGGTATAATACACGTGCTCACTAATTCTTGTGTTTCCGGGATAGAAAACCTGATTCTCGACATCAAGATAATAATCCGTTACCTCAACCGTATAATTATAGCTTGGCATTTTTCCCGTCGCCTGTTTCCAGGAACGTTCATTTAAATTTAAGTTGTCCCGCATCTTTTGAAATTCGGGAATGTCCGATAATTCATCAAACGGACATACATAACAAACGGTTTTCCCGGCATCATAATCCAGAAATGCCATCGACAGTTTTAAAGACGTATCACAAGCAACTTTTTGATTCTTCGTATCGCAGATATAAGCATACTGCTTTGCATTCAGCGCCGCCAGACTGTCCGGAACTCCGAGCCCATCAAAATAGCCCATTGCAGAATCCATATACATAACCGTCAACCCGTAATTTTCTTCCAGCGTATCATCTCTTAAAGCCTTGTTGATATACTGTTCGGTCCAATGCATAAGCTGTGCGTTTTGACTTACAAAAAATTCATTGGTATACCCAAAAAACCAGATGACGGATCCTAAGGACAAAATCCCTGCCACAGTCCATGCAATCAGGATCCTCGGAATCGGTAAATGAACAAATTTCTTTCGTTTTTTGAATTTCATCATACTCTCCCTTAACGACTATTCGGTAAAACGATATCCTTTACCGATTACGGTTTTAATCTGGTTTCTGGCATTTCCGAGGGCTTTGCGAAGTTTCTTTACGTGGTTATCCACAACCCTGTCTCCGCCCTCGAAATCCATGCCCCAGACACCGTTTAACAATGCGTCTCTGGAAAGAACAATTTGCTTATGATGCATAAAATACTTAAGAAGGTCAAATTCTTTCGGCATCAGACGGATTTCTTCGCCCGATACTTTTACACTCATTGACTCTTCGTTGATGCAAATGTTTCCGATAACCAAATCTCCTCCGATCACGGTTCCTTTCGATCGATGAAGCAAAGCAATGGCCTTGGCATAAAGCTGTGCCAAAGAAAACGGTTTTGTGATGTAATCGTCACATCCAGTTTCAAACCCGAGAAGAACGTCTTCTTCCAAGGTCCTTGCCGTTAAAAACATGACCGGCACATCACTCTTTCGCCGGATCAGTCTGCAAAGCGAAAAACCGTCCAGTCCGGGCAGCATGACATCGAGAAAAATCAGATCAAATTCTTCTTCCTCGATGTAATTTTTCGCCGCAATACCGTCCGCTGCCGAAGTGATTTCGAAATGTTCCTTGCGTTTACCGTCCGTAAAATAATCCTCAATCACTTCCCGGATCTGTCTGTCATCTTCCACAAGCAAAAGTTTATACATCATCACATTTGTCCTTTCTGCAGTTATTAAACCACAGAGATGTATCCATGAAATATCCATGCAAAAAAATAACCCGAAGATTTACTCTCCGGGTTTATTATACCTTAGATTTTGTTACTTATAAATCGCTGAAATCGATTTCCGGCTCTTCCTGAACACCGAATCCGTTCGGATGGGAAGCGACCTTGGGAGCAGGGATGTTCTGAGGAGGAACATTCTGCTGCATCTGCTGATTGTTGTATGCATTCTGACCTGCATATGCGCCCTGTCCGCCATACATATCCTGATTACCGTAGGGACTTCCGTATTGCCGGTCTCCATACACATTCTGACTATATGGACTGCCATACTGCTGATTGCCGTACGCATCCTGATTACCGTACGGGCTTCCGTAAATATCCGTGCCACCATATTGGTTGCCGACCACATTCTGTGCGTAACGATCCCATGAATCGGTCGTAGATGCCTCTTTAAAGGATTGATCCAACTGGCGAATGGAAATACCGGAAAGGATCCAGATTACGATACCCAACATGATACCGATGGCCGCAAAAGCTACGGTAACAATACATGCTGCAAGTAAGGTGCCGAATCCTTTGATTTTCTTCTCAGGATTATGCCCCATCAGGATAATGGTATAAACAAGCCCTCCGACACCGATTGCACCGGCAATGATTCGGACAACATTCTGTGCCGTAATGATTTTCTGAATTGCATCCAAGTCGTACCAGGAAGAAAAATGACGTCTGCCGATCATATAGACGATAAATGTAATCGCATTGGCAAAAACAATTAAACCATTAATCAGTTTTCCCCTGTTAGCCAGTTGGTTAAGCTCCATAAAGTATCCCCCTTTTGATACAAATAAAGTTAACTGTTACTGATTGTCTAACGTTGCGCGAATCTCTTTGATAAACTGTTCGCTATTTAATACTGTAACATCTTTCAAAGAAGTAATCAAGGCAAGATCCTTGGTCATCTTTCCGCTCTCAATGGTAGAAATTGTTGCTTTCTCCAGTCTGTCGGCGAACTCGCAAAGTTCCTTGATTCCGTCGAGTTCTCCACGTTTTCTTAAAGCGCCGGTCCATGCAAAGATTGTAGCCACGGAGTTCGTGGAGGTTTCCTCTCCCTTTAAATGCTTGTAATAATGGCGCTGTACGGTACCGTGTGCTGCTTCGTATTCGTATACGCCCGAAGGAGAAACCAAAACACTTGTCATCATGGCCAGTGAGCCAAATGCGGAGCTGACCATATCGGACATAACGTCTCCGTCGTAGTTCTTGCAGGCCCAGATAAAACCGCCCTTACTCTTCATAACACGTGCAACCGCATCGTCAATTAAGGTGTAGAAATAAGTAATTCCTGCGGCTTCGAATTTTTCTTTGTATTCGTTATCGAAGATTTCCTGGAAAATATCCTTGAAATTATGATCGTATTTCTTGGAAATCGTATCCTTCGTTGCAAACCAGAGTTCCTGCTTGGTATCGAGTGCATAATTAAAGCATGCTCTTGCAAAGGACTCGATGGAACGATCTAAATTGTGCATTCCCTGAACAACACCGGGACCGTCAAAATTATGAATCGTAGCTCTGGTAACAGTTCCGTCATCGGCGGTAAATACGATTTCCGCTTTGCCGGGGCCGTCAATCTTCATTTCGGTATTTTTATAAACATCGCCATATGCATGACGTGCAAGAGTGATCGGTTTTTCCCAGTTTCTGACGCAGGGCTCGATTCCCTTTACGATGATCGGAGCGCGGAAAACGGTTCCGTCAAGCATTGCACGGATGGTTCCGTTCGGAGACTTCCACATTTCCTTTAAGTTATATTCTTCCACTCTGGCTGCGTTCGGCGTAATCGTTGCACATTTTACCGCAACGCCATACTTTAATGTCGCATTGGCGGAATCCTTGGTTACCTGATCATCCGTTTCATCTCTGTGTTTTAAACCGAGATCGTAATACTCGGTCTTTAAATCGATGTAAGGAAGTAAAAGTTCATCCTTGATCATCTGCCAGAGAATTCTGGTCATTTCGTCGCCGTCCATTTCCACCAAAGGGGTGGTCATCTGAATTTTGCTCATGGGAAACTCCTTTTCTTTATGTATAAACATTTCAAACATCCTCTTTGCAGGAGCCGAGAGATTTGTTTGTTTAGCCGAGGGTCGTTTGCGCAACGTCGGTACTTAGGTTCGGTACTTTCGAACCTTATGTACCGCTACGTGAGCAACCGAGGCGCGAGCCGTGCCCGAGAGTAAATATGCAAATCTAGGCGGCTCCCCCAAGGTATTCTTAAAATGATTTATTTACTAAATATTAAGCGGTATATCGAGTGCGGAGATCAGTTCGCGAAGCTTCGCATCCAGCTCGTCGTCGGTCATGACGGTTACACGGCCCTGCTCGTACTGCTCGTCAACCCAGGCCTTCATCTCTTCTACGATCTTATCCTTCTTATCGACTGCGGAATCGCCTTTTAAGTGATAGGTGGAATTGATCCAGATGGCAATACCCGCAAGTCCGGAAGTATTGGATACAGCGCATTTGCAGGGACGGTTTAAGAATTTGTCCGTATCAAAGATGCTGTAGATCTCTTCGTTTTTCAGAAGTCCGTCTGCATGAATTCCTGCACGGGTTACATTGAAATTACGTCCAACAAAAGGTGTCATGGGAGGAATCTTATATCCGATTACTTTCTCGTAATATTCCGCAAGTTCGGTAATGACGGTCGTATCCATTCCGTTTAAATCACCTTTTAACTGGGCATACTCAAATACCATTGCCTCAAGCGGTGTATTACCGGTTCTTTCTCCGATACCGAATAAGGAACAGTTGACTCCGGAGCAACCGTAGATCCAAGCGGTTGTGGAGTTCGTAACTGCCTTGTAGAAATCGTTGTGACCATGCCACTCCAAAAGCGCATGCGGAACGCCGGCATTGACATGAACCGCATAGATAATGCCCTGTACGGAACGGGGAATTGCGGCACCGGAGAAGTTAACTCCGTATCCCATGGTATCGCAAAGACGGATTTTAATGGGAATATGATACTCATCCATCAGTTTCATCAGTTCCATACAGAAAGGAACAACGAAGCCGTAAATATCCGCACGGGTAATGTCTTCTAAGTGGCATCTCGGAGAAATGCCTTCATCCAGGCACTGGCGGACGATGGAAAGATAATGATCCATGGCCTCGCGGCGGGTCATTTTTAATTTCAGGAAAATATGATAATCGGAGCAGGAAACCAGAATACCGGTCTCTTTCATACCGATTTCTTTAACGAGTTTGAAATCCTTTTCGGATGCTCGAATCCAGCTGGTAACTTCCGGGAACTGATAGCCGCGCTCCATGCACTTATATACCGCATCACGGTCTTTCTTGGAATATAAGAAAAACTCAGATGCACGGATCATGCCCTTGGGACCACCGAGTCTGTGAAGATAATCATAAATGGTCACAATCTGTTCCGTGGAATAAGGAGCTCTGGACTGCTGTCCGTCACGGAATGTCGTATCCGTAATCCAGATTTCACGAGGCATATTGTGAGGCACGATCTTGTCATTGAAAGGACATTTCGGAACCTCCGAATACGGAAACATATTACGGAAAACATTCGGCTTCTTGACATCGTCAAGGATATACATTTTCTCTTCGATCTCAAGAAGGTTGCTCTTTTCATTCATGTAAACCGGACGATTCTCAAATCCGGGATTGTCATTATACTCGTACATGATTCATTTCTCCACTTTATTTTAAATATTATTTAAAATATGATTATCAAATAAATAATCTGTATTGGCAATTCCTCGAGCCGACGGCATGTAGACTTCGCGAAGGGCGAGTTGCCACCGCATCCGAGTCCCTGAGTGCAAAACATACGCTTCGCGTATGCCTTTAGTCGTAATGCCGTCGTGCGAGCCATATCGTGATGACGTCGTGCGAGCCATATCGTGATGACGTCGTGCGAGCCATATCGTGATGCCGTCGTGCGAGCCAATGTCGTAATGTCGTGTAATACATATTCGATAGGTTCGCGCATACCGTTTTATTTTATCATCTTTACCTACAATGTCAATAAAAACGGGGAGAACATAACGTTCTCCCCGAAGTGTTTTCTTAATGGATTTGTTTATGCTTCCGCATTGTTTGCAGCAACCTTCTCTGCTCTTGCCTTTACTTCGGCTTCCTGAACATCGCTCGGGCACTGCTCGTAACGAACGAATTCATACTCGAAATCTCCGCTACCGCCGGTCATTGAACGAAGGTCGGTGCAGTATCCGTACAGATTCATCATCGGGATTTCCGCCTCAACAACGGTCTTTCCGTTTCCTGCGGGATTCATACCGAGTACACGTCCGCGGCGCTTATTTAAGTCGCCCATTACATCACCTGTGTATTTATCGGGAACGGTAACTTTCAGGTTCTCGATCGGCTCAAGGAGAATCGGTCCGGCTTCCATGAAGCCTTTCTTGAAGGCCTGGATGGTAGCGGTCTTGAATGCCATTTCCGAAGAGTCAACCGGGTGATAGGATCCGTCATAAAGGATACCCTTAACTCCGACTACCGGATAAGCTGCCAAAGGTCCGCGGCCAACGGATTCAGCCATACCTTTTTCCACAGCGGGGAAATAGTTCTTGGGAACTGCTCCGCCGACAACTTCTTCTTCAAATACATACGGTGTGGTCAAATCGCCTGACGGCTCGAAACGCATCTTAACATGACCATACTGGCCGTGTCCGCCGGACTGTTTCTTATACTTGTATTCCACATCGGATTTCTTCTTGATCGTCTCTCTGAACGCAACCTTGGGTTTGGTCAGCTCGATTTCCACCTTGTATTCATTCTTTAAGCGGCTTGCAACCACATCGATATGAAGATCACCCATACCGTAAAGAAGCATCTGCTTATTCTCGGAATCATTCACAGCCTTTAAGGTCTGATCCTCATGCATCATCTTCTGTAAGGACTGTGCGATCTTATCTACATCGCCCTTGTTGACTGCATGGTATCTCTTATAAGTATAAGGTTTCGGAAGGTCAACCTTACCGTAGCGGATGATGTGAGCCTTGGTGGAAAGGGTATTTCCGGTTCTTGCTGCGGTAACCTTTGCAAGTGCACCGAGGTCGCCTGCATGAAGCTCGGAAACTTCGCTGGGCTTGTTACCCTGAAGGACATAGATTTTACCGATCTTTTCTTCAACGCTCTTCTCGTCGTTGTACATCAGATCATCGGTCTTAAGAACACCGGACATAACCTTGATGAAGGAATATTTACCGATGAACGGATCCACGATGGTCTTAAAGATATATGCACTCTTCGGCTTGGAGAAATCGTAATTTGCTTCGAATACTTCGTTGGTCTTTAAGTCGATACCTGCTACCTGACGATTGTCCGGTGCGGGGAAATACTTAATGATATCGTCCATCAGAGTATAAATACCCTGGCAGAGAATATTGGAACCCATGGAAATGGGAACGATGCTCATATCGTCCATGGAAGTACGCAGTGCAGCACGGATTTCGTTCTCGGTAAAAGTCTCACCGCCGAAATAACGCTCCATAAGATCCTCGCTGGTCTCCGCAACCGCTTCCATCAAGGATTCACGATATTTTGCAAGATACTCTTTATTGGCTTCGGGAATCTCACATTCAACGGCTTCCTTACCCTGCCATTTGAATGCTTTCTCGGAGATAACGTTTACATAGCCCGTAAACTTCTCATTCTCACGGATGGGAAGATGGAACGGAGCAATTTTATTTCCGTATAACTCGGTTAAGTCTTCCACAACCTGACGGTAGGAAGCATTATCGATATCCATATCGGTAACAAAGAACATTCTGGGAAGTTTGAATTTCTCGCAGATATCCCATGCGCGCTGGGTACCAACTTCCACACCTGCTTTACCGGAAACAACTATGATTGCTGCATCCGCTGCAGAGGCTGCCTCTTCCATTTCTCCGACAAAATCAAAGAAACCGGGTGCATCCAGAAGATTGATTTTATTTCCTTCCCACTCCATGGCAATCATGGAAGTAGAAATGGAAATCTGGCGTTTCTGTTCTTCTTTGCCATAGTCACTTACGGTGTTTCCGTCAGCAACTTTGCCCATTCTGGACGTTAATCCGGCAAGGTAAGCCATTGCTTCCGCCAGGGATGTTTTGCCTGCTCCCCCATGACCAAGCAAAACCACGTTTCGGATTTTATCCGTGGTGTAAATGTTCATTGTGTAACCTCCGTATTTATTATTGTAGTTTGCTAAAAACCCAAGTAATATTTTACTTTATTTGTGCAAATTTTACAACAGTTTATTCCGCATTCGCCATCTTTTTGCGAAGGCTTCCGTTGTACCATTTTTCCAGGAAATTCTTCCCGGTCGGACAAATCAGGCAATACAGTCCGATCACAAAGACCGCCATGCTGATGTACTGTGAAAAAGAAATACCGCCCCAGATACCTCTGTTTAAGTCACCGCGCCAGAATTCCAGCACAAAACGAAGAATTGCATACAGTACATAATATAAGCCCATCGGACGATAATATGCCTTATTTTTCCTCATAAGAGCCTGAAACAGAAGTAAAATCAGGAAAATGGCGATCAGACCCGCGGATTCGATCAACTGGATCGGAATACAGTACGCTCCGATTCTTGCATTAAACACTCCCCCGTAAGCAAAAACCGGTTCTCCGCCGCGTTCGAACAGACCTGTTTCCAGATTCGGAAAATCCTGATGCCAGTGAAGCACCTTGCCGAAACAGCATCCTCCGACCGTACAGCCGATACGACCGCATGCGTGGAACAGAATAAAACCTGCGGGAGCCGTACGGATCCAATCTCTTACATCTTCTTTGAAATACTGCGCATAAACCACAAATCCGATGAACAGACCGATCATTCCTCCGTAAAATACCAGGCCGGCACTGAACATGCTTTTGAATTTGTTAAAATCGCTAAAGAGATATTTAAGCGCTTCGATATTTCCTTTAATTACCGTAAACTGGAAAAAGACCGCCGCAAACACTCCTCCGAACAGCGCTCCGTATACGATAAACACGAAGCGGCTGAAGAAATCTTTCTTGTCTTTGGTTGCGAAATGAA
Source organism: Lachnospiraceae bacterium UBA3804 (assembly GCA_002368665.1). GTDB lineage: Bacteria > Bacillota > Clostridia > Lachnospirales > Lachnospiraceae > UBA3766. The sequence goes on along the minus strand of DFEK01000001.1, from coordinate 241,558 downwards.
CAATCGCACTGTAGATCACGGCAAAGATCATTCCAACAAATGCCGCAATACCGTAGGTGCTGAAAGGTTTTCCGATAAAATTAACGTAAGGATGCATACAAACTCCTAAATCTCAAAGTGTTTCTTCCCAAAACAGAACAAAAACCCCGGTGCATTGTCTGCGCCGGGGTTAATTGTTGAGACAAACTGCAAATTACAGAATGAAAGACTGAGCAGATGCTGCTGCTGCTTCAAGAGCAGTTGCTGCACCACCAGCTACACAGATGCAGATACCGCAGATAATTCCACCGACAAGTCCGAGAATGGAGAAAATCAAACCGATGATGGAAGTAATCTTAGCTGCTTTGGTGAATCCGTTCTCAACGCCTTCTTCAGCTGCCTTCTTCTGGAAGTTGAAGGAAATAATAGCGCAAACCAAACCTGCTACTGCGAGAATACCGTAGGTCTCCCAACCGTTAATACCAAGTACAAGGCTGGCAATACCAAGTGCCATTGCTGTAATACTATTCTTCTTGCTCATTTTTCGTTCCTCCTCTTATACAAGAACAAGTTTTTCTTGATATCAAGTTTAACACATTAGTGAACTAAATTCAATAAAATATTAATTCTTTTTTAATTCTTTTATTACTTTACATTTTTGAGTGCATCATTCACTGCATCATTGATCTGATTTGCCAGATCATCGGTATCGATGGAATTATTGATTGCATTGTTGATACCTTCATTGATTTCGGAACTTTCCATCGCCGTAGCGGTAACGGCTGCTGCTTGCAGAGCGGTCGATGCAACACAGGTGCAGATACCGCAGATTAAGCCCCATAAAATTCCGATGATACAGAATACCAAACCGATGATGGAAGTAATTTTGGCAGCTTTCGTAAATCCGTCTTCCTGACCTTCCGCCTTGGCCTTCTTCTGATACGTAAATGAAATGATGGCACAAACCAGACCTGCGACTGCAAGGATACCCCATGTATAGGATCCGTTCAGGCCGAGTACCAGGCTGGCAATACCGAGAATCATAGCTGTGATACCCATTTTCTTGCTCATTTTTAAATCCTCCTATAGATTAAAAAACATGTTATTGTGGTAAAACCAATGTGAATATACCACATCTAGTTTTGAAATGCAATGTCAATTATGTTACAATAGTGATATTAAGAAAAGGGAGAAAGCCATGAAAGTTTGCGGAATTATTGCGGAATACAATCCGTTCCATAACGGACACGAAAAACAAATTCAGGAAGCCAGGGAAATCACCGGTGCGGACAAGATCATCGTCATTATGTCCGGTGATTTTACTCAACGCGGCTGTCCTGCTTTTATCGACAAATACGAACGTACCAAGATGGCGTTAAAAGGCGGCGCGGATTTGGTGATTGAGCTTCCTTTGTACTACTCCGTCGGAAGTGCCGAATTCTTTGCATCAGGCTCCGTTGCGCTTTTGGATAAGCTAGGTGTGACCGATATGCTCTGCTTCGGCAGCGAATGCGGTGATATCGGCCTTTTGGATGATATTGCGACGATTTTAAATGATCGCAAAGAAGAGATCCACGTACTGATCCGCGATAAAATGAAGACCGGTCTTTCCTATCCGATGGCCAGATCCGCTACGATCGAAGAACTCATTCCCGATTCCTTCGAACATGTACAGGCCATGCGAGAGCCGAACAATATTTTGGGCTTTGAATATCTGCGTGCCATCAAACAAAGAGACTGTGCCATCGAGCCGTATACGAACCGTAGAATCGGTTCCGGTTACCATGAACGCATGATGCAGTCTACATTAAGTTCCGCCATGGCGATCCGCGAATCCATTTCGGAAACCGGAACGATCGACCGCATCGAAAGCCAGGTGCCTTATTACGTATTTGATATTCTGAAAGAGGAATTCAACCAGACATTCCCGATCGTCGAGGAAGATATTTCCGCCATGTTAAAATACAAGCTCCTTTTGGATGCATCCAGCGGATACACTTCCTATGTCGATATTTCGAGAGATTTCTCCGATAAGATTTTGAAAAACCTAAACCGCTACTCTTCCTTCTCGCAGTTCTGTGACCTTCTTAAGAGTAAGGATATTACGTATGCAAGAGTCAGCAGAAGTCTTTTACACATTCTTCTGAACATCCGTAAGGACAGAATGGAAACCTTCATCAATGATGATTATATCTACTATGCAAGAATGCTGGGCTTCCGCGAGGAATCCAAAGACCTTCTGACAGAGATTAAAAATCATTCAAAGATTCCTTTGATTTCCAAGCTTGCGGACGCCAAGAACATCCTTTCCGAAAACGCATTGGTAATGCTCGAAGGCGATGTCCAGTCCGCACATATCTACGATACTCTCGTTACCGAGAAATTCCATGCGGCAACCGTAAGCGAATTTTCCAGGGAGATCGTAAGAGTATAATCCGAATATAGCGAAAAGACCTGCATCGTGCAGGTCTTTCCTTATGTGAAACTATATTTTCTCAGTTCTTAAAGCTGTGAATCGGTGCCGGAATCCGTCCGGTACGATTGACGAAATTATCGCAGGAGAAAGAATTGACCGGCATGATCGGAGCATGTCCCAAAAGTCCTCCGAATTCCACGGTCTCTCCCACGCCTTTTCCGATAACCGGAATGATTCTGACCGCGGTTGTTTTCTGGTTTACCATACCTATGGCCAGTTCATCCGCAATGATACCGGAAATCGTCGTTGCTTTCGTATCTCCGGGAATTGCAATCATATCAAGTCCCACGGAGCATACGCAGGTCATGGCTTCGAGTTTTTCCAAACTTAATGCGCCGGCTTCCACGGCATTGATCATGCCCTGATCTTCGGATACCGGAATGAAGGCTCCGGAGAGTCCGCCGACATAAGAGGATGCCATTACTCCGCCCTTTTTCACCTGATCGTTTAAAAGTGCCAGTGCAGCCGTTGTACCAGGTGCGCCCGCATATTCCAAACCGATCTCACAAAGAATATCAGCAACGGAATCGCCGATAGCCGGAGTCGGTGCTAAGGATAAATCGATGATACCGAAGGGAACACCCAGTCTCTGGGATGCTTCCTTCGCCACAAGCTGGCCGACACGGGTTACCTTGAAGGCGGTCTTTTTGATAGTTTCACAAAGAACTTCAAAACTCTCTCCCCTGACCTTCTCCAATGCGGTCTTAACAACGCCCGGGCCGGATACACCGACATTGATGACACAGTCACCTTCGGTCACACCGTGAAAAGCACCCGCCATGAACGGATTATCATCCGGAGCATTGCAGAATACCACGAGTTTGGCACAGCCGAGGCTGTCCTGTTCCTTGGTCAATTCAGCGGTTTCTTTGATAATGTCACCCATCAGTCTTACCGCATCCATATTGATACCGGTCTTGGTTGAGCCTAAATTGATGGATGAACAAACCATATCCGTTGTGGAAAGTGCAAGCGGAATGGACTTCATCAGCATTTCGTCATAAGGGGTGCTGCCCTTGCTGACCAACGCGGAATAGCCTCCGATGAAATTCACGCCGACTTCTTTGGCAACATCATCCAAAGTCTTTGCGATTGCTGCATAGTCTTCGGGGCTTTTGCAGCAAGCGGAACCGACGATGGCAATCGGAGTGACGGAGATTCGCTTATTCACAATGGGAATACCGAATTCCCGTTCAATATCTTTTCCTGTTTTCACCAGGTTTTTGGCTTTGCTGTAAATTTTATCATGGATCTTTTTGCGACATTCATCCAATGACGCATCCATGCAGTCCAAAAGGGAAATACCCATGGTGATGGTACGCACATCCAGGTTTTCCTTTTGAATCATTTCATTGGTTTCTAATACTTCACGTCTGGTAATCAATGTTTTTCCCTCTTCATTGTCTGATTTATGATGCACCCGGAATTAAATTCTGTGCATGGAATCAAAGATCTCTTCTCTCTGCAGACTGATCACGACTCCGATCTCCTCACCGATCTGGGCAAGCTCGGAAGAAATCTCTTCAAATGCTTTGGGAGATTCATTCATATCCGCAACCATCATCATGTTAAAATAGCCATGCACGATAGTCTGTGAAATATCCTCGATATTGATTTTATTGTTGGCAAGGTAAGTGCAGACTTTAGCGATGATTCCGACACCGTCTTTGCCGACAACGGTAATGATAGTCTTTTTCATATAAACTCCTTATGATCTTATTGTGTACTGGTAATCAGTCTTCTTGTTAAAAAATTATCAAAATTTAGTATACTCGGTTTCCCTCATATAATCAACAATTATTATACTTCCAGAACTCTCGAAACCTCACTTCTTTTCGCCACGTAGATCGGAAAATCGTTCCCGTCGTAAGGATTGTCCGATATGGTCACTTCCAGTTTTACGGTCTCGTATGCAAGTTCCGGCAGATTGTTTTCATGGCTCAAATGTCCGAGTTCGATATACTTGATCCCGTCGTGCAGAAGTCTCGCTAACAATCTTCCGCAGGCTTCATTGGACAAATGCCCTTTATCTCCCAATATACGTTGTTTCAAAGGATACGGATACCGCCCGACCTGAAGCATGTTAATGTCATGATTGGCTTCGAGGAACAGAATATCAAATCCCTGCAGGGCATCCACGATCCTTTGGTCGTATGTACCAAGGTCCGTTACAATCGCAGCTTTTTTCTCATTTTCATAGAAACGATACGCCACAGGTTCTCTTGCATCGTGGGAAATCTGCATCGGATCGACTTCCAGATCTTTGATCAGGAAAGGGAGTTCCGCCTCCACCGGATGAAACAGCGAAGAATCCAGTTCTCCGACACTCTTTGTACTGCGGATCCCTTCAAAAGTACCCCTGGTTGCATAGATCGGAACACCTGCCTTACGGGCAAGAACGCCAAGCCCTCCGATATGATCCGCATGTTCATGTGTGATTAAGATCGCATCGATATCGGATAATGAAAGCCCGACGGAATTTAATCCTTCTTCGGTTTTCTTTCCGGATATTCCGCAATCCACCAAAATATGCGTATGGTCGTTTCCGACATAAATACAGTTTCCGCTGCTTCCGCTTGAGAGGCTAACCAGTCTCATCCGATACTCTCCGTTTCCGAGCACAATCGCTCAGTCTTCCCAGTAGATCTCAACGACGGCGCCTTCCGGAAGTTCCTGCATATAGTTCGACACGGGAAGTCCATTCACCTTCGTTACGATTTTACGCCCTTTCGGGCTATGTAAATCAAAATCAATATAATCAAAAATATCAACAAATATGTACGATTCTTTACCCTTCATCAAAATCGCATCCCCGTTTACGGTCACGACAAATTCCTTAAATGCCGTATCAAGGGATTCTTTCTTGCGCTCCGCAACAGGCTCAATATTAACGTTTTTCGAAACCGGTTCGATCTCTTCTGCCTGCTCTTCTTCCTCGAAAAGACCCTTAATGTGAATGATGTCTCCATCCCGGATTTCATAATCGCTTCCGACGCTCCTGGTACCCACAGTGATCTCAAGCACTTCGTCCACTCTCTTTCGGTACTCATCCAGATCTTCGATCCTGCAGATCGCATCTTTCCCTTTCGTGGAGAAAATAATCTCCACGCGGTCATTTTTCCGTACGGTCTCATGAATGCTCGAAGGAATTCCGTTTACCGAGATTACGGCCGGGTCTCCGAGTTCACCCTTTACCTGACGGTTTTCCCCGTTAACGGTAAAACGGATGGAACGACCGCGTTTCGGGAAAATATTTTCTTTGGAAATCGCCATCTGCATCAGCGCATCCGCAACATGGAGATTGCCGTTATTATATAGTTTTACCTTGTCTTCGTTCACGGTGACATAGATAAAATTGTTATTCTGCTCATAATAATTCAGACAAATTCCGAGCGGCGTAACCATTAAGGAATCCGCCTTTACATCTTTCTCGGGGAATACAAATCTGCCCATCACTTCTTCGCCGCGCAATGCGACACGGTTGACAGGGATGTTCATATGCCGTGCCAAAAGCTCGGTGTAGCCTGCGATCATTCCGCCACCGCCGACCACAAAAATCGCGCTCACGCACTCTCCGCCGTTTAACTCGGTAATCCTGTCCGCCACTTCTTTGGTCATTTCCGAAAGCGTCGGTTCGATCAGACGGTTGATCTCTTCTGCCGTAACCGTCTGCGCAATTCCCATAATATCTTCGTACCCGACTTCGGATAAAACGCAGATGCTTCTTTTGATCTCTTCCGCCACATTGAATTCAACAAGACAATGCTTGGCAATGATCTCGGTCAGCGCATCTCCGGCTCTCGGGATCATTCCGTAGGAAACAATGGCTCCGTCTTTCGTGATGCAGATATCGCTCGTTCCCGCACCGACATCCACAAGTGCCAGATTCAACATACGGTATTTCTCGGGAATGGCAACCATCGATGCGGCGATCGGCTCCAGTGTCAGATTGGCAACTTCCAGTCCCGAAAGTTCCACGGCGCGATACAAGCCTTCGACAACATCACGTGGCAGGAATGTCGCAATCAGATCCATTCCGATCTCGTGTCCTCTCTGGTTTTCGAGGTTGCCGATCGGGTTCGAATTTAAATAATATTTCCGCACGGTATGTCCGACAAGATAATAAGTTTCCTGTCCGGACTGTGTTTCTTCGAATTCGCGATATGCCTTCTCCACAGCCATCGATTCGAGTTCGTAAATTTCCTCGCCCTCGATGATGATATCCGTTTCAAACGATAGCGTTTCATGAACATCCAAAGTCTTCAGCACACGGCCTGCGGCTGCGATGCAGACTCTTTTTAATATAAGGCCGGTCTTTTCTTCGAGAATCGACTTCACTTCTTTAATCGTATCGGCTACTTTGCGGACATCATGAATCTGACCGTCCATCATGGCACGGGTATCATGTTCCTTCACCGTCTGTGCGATGATCTGAAAAATCCCGCCCTTTAAGTATCCGACGGTTCCGACAACGCTTCTGGTTCCGATATCCAGTCCGAAAACGGGCTCCGTCATCAGTTCGTCAATCTGTTGATACAATTCCTCCAACGAACCGTTATTGATAAGAACATGGTCTGCATAAGTACGGTACTGGTCATCCGAAAACTGGTTACCCATCACCTGATCGCATTTTTCTTCGGAATAGCCGCGCTCCTTTAAAAGGCGTTCTTTGCGGTTTTCCTTATCGGTGGTAACTACCCAGAGTTCGTCAAGCATATCCAGATATCCGGCTTCCACGAAGATCGCGGACTCTAAAAAGATCGTTTTATATGGCTCTAAGCGTCTTACGCGCTCCACATCCTCTTCCACGGCTTTGCGAACCGCAGGATGCACGATTGCATTGACTTTTTTTAGCAGTTCATCATCGTCAAAAATCAAAGCAGCCATTTTCGCTCTGTCGATTTCCAGATCGGAAGCGAGAATCTCTTCACTTAAAAGTTCAACCAGCGGTTCATAACATGCTCCGCCTTTTTTCTCGAGCTTAAGTCCGATCTCATCCGCCAGAAGGATTTCGCAGTCATATACATCGCGCAGATAAGTAAGCGCAGTGGTTTTACCGCTTCCCACTCCGCCGGTCATGCCGATCAGTTTTCCCGATTTGGTGTTAAATCTTTGCATCTTTGACCTTATTTTGCCTCATACCAGTTTCGTCCGGTATGGATATCCGTCTCTAATTTCACGGCCAGATCAGCCGCATGTTCCATTTCGTATTGCAAAATCTTTCTTGCCTTTGCAAGCTCGGATTCTTTTACTTCAAGCAACAGTTCATCGTGCACCTGGATCAGCACTTTGCTTTCAGGGCATTCTTTGCACAGCGCATCACGAACCCGGATCATCGCAAGCTTCATGATATCCGCTGCGGTTCCCTGGATCGGCGCGTTCATGGCAACGCGTTCCCCGAAAGAACGCTGCATGAAATTCGATGATTTTAATTCCGGAATCGGACGGATCCTTCCGTAAAGTGTTCTGGAATATCCCATTTCCTTCGCATCCGAAACGGCCTTGTCGAGGAAATTCTTGATTCCCGGGTAAGTTAAGAAATATTCGTCGATATAGTTCTGTGCTTCTTTTTTGCTTAAATTTAAATCCTTGCCGAGTCCGAACGAACTGATTCCGTATACGATACCGAAATTGACAGCCTTGGCTCTTCTTCGAAGAAGCGAGTCCACCTGTTCAAGCGGAACATGGAATACTTTGGATGCGGTGATTGCATGGATGTCTTCGCCGCTGTTATAAGCTTCGATCAGCTGGGCATCTTCGGATAAATGTGCCAAAATACGAAGTTCGATCTGTGAATAATCGGCATCCAGAAAAACATATCCGTCCCTCGGTACGAATGCCTTGCGGATCAGTCTGCCCATTTCCATACGGATCGGAATATTCTGTAAATTCGGTTCCGTGGAGGAAAGTCTTCCGGTAGCGGTTACTGTCTGCTGGAATGTCGTATGGATTCTTCCGTCTTTGGCAATTTCCCCGGCAAGGCCTTCTCCGTATGTGGATTTTAATTTGCTTAATGTTCTGTATTCCAAGATATCGGCAACGATCGTATGCTCTTCAGCAAGTTTCTCAAGCACGTCAGCTGCTGTGGAATAGCCGGTCTTGGTCTTTTTACCGCCCGGAAGTCCGAGTTTCTCAAAAAGGATCTCGGCCAGCTGTTTCGGTGAATTGATGTTAAACTCTTCTCCCGCAGCTTCGGTGATCGATGCTTTCAGGGCGTCGATCTTCTTTGACAGATCCTCGGTATAAGCTTTCAGTTCCCGGGGCAGGATACCGATGCCTTCCTGCTCCATTTCAAACAGACAGTATGACAGCGGCATTTCGATCTCGTGAAAGAGTTTCTCCATGCCGGAAGTTTTGATTTTATTTTCCACTTCCGCCTTGGCGGGAAGCAGCTGCGCAGCGAGAAGTCCGATAAAACGAAGATATTCCTCTTCTTTGGCTGCAAGAAGTTCGTCCGGTTTCATTTTACCGAACAGATTCACACTCGAAGGAAAATCCGGGTCGTAATACTGTGTGATCACCGCTTCCGAATCGTAATCATTCTTCAGAGGATTTAAAAGATACGCTCCGATGCAGACATCATAGAATGCCTTGGAAATGTCAGAAGCACTTTTTTGTTTCCATCCTTCGGGCAGAAAATGATAATAGGGTTTGACGCCTCCTACCACGAATGTCTTACCTTCACTAACAGCATTCCAAAGAAGTTTCGTGATCTTTTCTTCCGCTTCTTCGCTGTCCACATGCAGGGATACGGTCTCTTCGCCGTCGCTTAATGCGATTGCGAGCATTTTGCGGATCTTCGGTGCCGACGGTGTTTCCATCGCAAATAAGGACATCTGACCTTCTTCGATGGAATTTTCATGGTCGTATGCATTGCATTCACCGAAATGAACATACAGACCGATCTGCTCCTTTCTTAAGATCTTCTCGATCAAAGGATACGCATCCTTACTCTTTACGATTTTTACTTCGGGAGACAGAATGCTTTTCTTTTCAACATGTTCAAAGCGGGAAAGAAATGATTTCAGTTCCAGTTCCTTTACCAAGGAATATGCATTGTCATTAAAGAGATTTCGAAGCACGGCGTCTTCGATCGTAAACGGAAGCTTGGCATCCGTAACGATCGTTACAAGTTTCTTACAAAAATAAGCAAGTTCCTTATTCTCTTCGAGACTTTTCTTGATCGCTGCTTTGGTAATGCTGTCGATCTTATCGTAAATTCCGTCAATGGAACCATAGGTCTGGATCAGCTCAATTGCAGTCTTTTCGCCAACCTTCGGAACACCCGGAATATTATCCGAGGAATCGCCCATCAGGGCCTTAACATCTATAAAACACTCAGGCGTTACACCATACGTTTTGACTACATCCTCCGGGAAATATTCTTCCACTTCGGTTCTTCCGCCCTTGGTCTTCGGAATACGGATCTTGATCCGCTCGTCCGCAATCTGCAGAAGGTCCCTGTCACCGGATAAAATGACCGCGTCCATTCCGCTCTTTTGCGCATTCTTTGCCATGGTGCCCAGAATATCGTCAGCCTCTAAACCTTCTTTTTCCATGATCAGAATATCCATGGCGGATAAAAGTTTCTTCAGTACCGGAATCTGCTCCCTTAACTCATCGGGCATCGGATGGCGGGTTCCTTTATATTCTTTATACATCTCATGACGGAAGGTCGGCGCATGCAAATCAAAGGCCACCGCAAGATGGGTGGGCTTTTCGTCTTCCATCGCTTTCAGCATAATGTTCAAAAATCCGAAAATACCGTTGGTGTGTAATCCCGACGAGTTCGTCAGATCCGGAACGCCGTAGAAAGCTCTGTGTATGATGCTGTGACCGTCAATTAAGAGAATTTTACTCATGAATGCCTCAACTGTATTTTAGTAGAAAAATCCGGACAGGAAGTATCCTCCGACAATGGCAAAGATGATGAACAGGATAAAGACAAGAAACGAAATATTCTTGGTTCTTTTGGCCTTGGCTTCGCTTCTTTGGATCAGATCATCCAGCTCGTCGTTTAGATTAAATGCCGAGGCGGAATCCAGGCGCTTTACGCCCACGAGCACAAGATATTCCACGGAAAGTTCTTCCATGCAGGTTTTGCAGCCTTTGATATGGCGAATAAAATCAAGCGACTGATTGGAATCCGTCTTTCCGTCGATAAAATATGGAATTAATTTCTGTACTTCTTCGCACTCCAGTGTCTGTTTCATCCACTCATCCCTAAATGTCCAAATTTTTACCAAATATATTTTACACTATAACGCTCAAAATGAAAAGAAGGCGTTAAAACTCTTGCCTGGTAACGTAAATTATGATAATATAACTTTCGTTGAAATAAGCCGGCGTGTCGGAATGGCAGACGAGGCAGACTCAAAATCTGTTGTTGGCAACAACGTGCGGGTTCAAGTCCCGCCACCGGCAGAACTAAAAAGGGGATAGCATTTGCTATCCCTTTTGTTATGCATTCTTTCATCAGCCTTTCGCTGTCATAAAGCAAATTCCTGCGCTCTTTTTCTTGGCTTCTTCCAAAGCTTCCTTGGCTACGTTATTGATATTGCGGACTCCCGTGCCTTTGGCACCGAATGCGATACCTGCGCTAAGTGTGATACTCGGAATATCGTCCTCATGGCTTCGAAGCTTTTCGTTGATGGCATTGATCTTATTGGCGATCAATTCTTTCTGCCTTTCGCTTGTGTGGATCATGATGACCGCATATTCATCATTATCCAGTTTACAGATGTAATCCTGCGCGCGGAAATTTTTCAAAATCGTATCCGCCGCTTTGATCAGCACACGGTTTCCGATCTCTTTACCGAAGGTGTGATCCACCTGCGAGAAATTATCGAGATCCAAAAGGATTAGTGTAGCTGTTTCCATATCGATATTTAAGGTCAGGAATTCATATCCGTGCGTATTGTAAAGGCCGGTCATTTTATCATGCGTGGACTCATATGTCATATGGTCGTTGCTGATATGCGCCGTGTTATACATTAAGTTATAGGTCTTGGCAAGGAACTGGACCTCATATGCGCCTTTTAACGGAATTTCCTTCTCATCACGGATCAGCTCCACGCTGCGTTTGAGCGGTTTAATGATCAAAAGGAAGGTAAGCACTACGATTCCGATCATGATCACGATCAGAATGATGATCAGGATATGCTCTCCGAATACCTGCTTTTTAAGCTTGGCAGCCGATTCTTTCTGCTGCTCGACCATGCTTTCGTTCAAGTCGGAAATGCATTTGTTCATGTGCTTGGAGATGGACTCTTTTTTGTTATTGTATGTATCGTCATACAGAAGAGAAATACCCTTCTCTTTCATCTCCTGCTTTGTTAATTTCTTATCCTGATCCGTCAGCGAAATCTGCTGAATCTCTAACGGAAGATCGCTTCCCTTGATCCCGTATCCTTCCGCAACAAGCCTTGCGGAATAATACTCAATATCCATAAGTTCCAGGGAGCCTTCCATGGCATCTGCAAGATTCTGGTAAGCAACCGTTTTACCCTGTTGCTCTTCCAAAACATCAAGGGCCGCTTCTCTTCTCTTGGTTACATTGACTTCCTCAAAATAATTATTCAAATGCTCCATTTCACCCGTTATGGCAAAATTTCGAATTTCATTTGTCAGATAGTCGGAAGCGATTTGCATTCCGTAGGAACTGGTTTCCCAGGAAACCAGATTCTGCGTAACGGTGTTTGTTTCATTGTACAGTTTCTGCGTTTTCTGCATGGAAAAAACCAAAATGATACCGATAATCACGGCGATGATCAGCATGTACAGATTCAGTTTTCCCAACGATACGCCGTTTCTTCTCGCATCTTCCATGGGGTTTTCCCTTTCTTCCAAACAGATGACTACTTCACGGGATTGGCAAAAATGCAGGCATCACCCGGTGTTGTTTTGGCCATACCGTATAAGCTGATTATTGCGTTATAATTTGTGCTGCTTCCCGAAGGAGGGAAGAATGAATTGCAATCCGTAACATTACCCTTGGTATCAACCGTAACAACGGAAATCTGATTCACTTCGGCTGCTTCTTTACACATTACATTTACTTCAACATCCATTGACATACTGCCGGTTGAACCGGTATAATCCGCTTCCCAATAAACATATTCTTTCTCGGAAAATTCAGGTTTGATGTAATCCCAGTGAATCTCGCCGTTCGGCATATCGGAACAGAATACTTTGCCGATATAAGTGTTTCCGGGTCCCAATGCTTTCACATTCATATAAACACTTCCGATATTGGTTCCGCCGTTTCCTTTCGCATATCCGGATGCGGATACATCGATTGGCTTATCATAGATGTTTGTAAATGCGACTACCAGATAGCAGGATCCTGCTTCATCAAAATAGGGGGATACGGAAATAACAAGTCCGTCCATTCCGTCCGGTGAATAACGAACGCCCCAGTTGATCTTACTGTAATCCGTGTTAAGCGATTTGATAATATTCTCCGCTTCGGTGGAAAGATAGGTGGCTGTGGTATATTCCGGTGTCACGCCAACCAATGTGCTTCCGGTCGAAGGTTCGGATTCGGATTCGCTTTCCGGTTCGGAAGTCATCCAGGGTTCAAAGCTTTCGGATGTGGTTGTAGTTGTGGTTGTGGTCGTAGTTGTGATCGGTTGATTCTGCGTGTTGGTATTGGAACCGTACATCGCACGAATTAATGAGGCACATCCGGATAAAAGTACCGTGGACATACCGACTGCAAGTAAAACTGCTAATTTCTTTTTCATTTTGATTCCTCCATCAAATCCCAAAATATGTTTTATATTATCATTCGCTTTATCAGTCTGTCAATTTGCCAGATAAGCTTTCAGCTCATCAAGTCTGGCTTCCATATCATGATATCCGAGCCAATAATGATTTCCGAGTTTCTCCATATCTCCTTCAAAACGTCCGACTTCCACTTTTTCGGAAGGGGCGATCACGAATGTTTTCCCGAGTGCTTCATCGCTGTAGATTTGCTCACACAATTCATTAAAGTCCTTGTTCTGGTGGCTTAAACTCTCCACAAAATTCGGATAATTGCGGTATAACTGATTGGCAAGACGGGTGGAACCGTCTTTGCCCCTGCGGAATTCACGCTCTCTGGTTTTGACAACGATAATCTTCTTCTCACCGCTTGCCTGTGCCCAGTCATACGGAATCCGAATCGAACATCCGCCGTCAAGGTACGGAACCCCATGCATGACTACCGGTCTTGATAAAAACGGAACGGTTGCCGATGCTCTGACCGCAGCGGACAGATTGGCGCATTTTCCTTTTTCGAAATATTCGATTTTTCCGGTCAGCATATTGGTCGCACCGACCGCAAAACGGCGCGGCGTCTCCTTAAGGCGCTTTCGATCAAGCGGCGTATCCTTCTTTAAGATCTCATTATAAAGATAGCTAAAGCCGGTAATTCCGTGATTTTTCTTATATGCTTTGATTCCGCAATAATTGGAATCATGACGGTATGTCAGATCGACTCTTGCGCTTAATCCGATCTGCCCCGTAATGTATCCGAGACCGGAAAGGCCACCCGCGGAAATACCCACAACACTTCGGAAATTGATCCCGTGTACCATAAGCGCATCCAAAACGCCGACCGTATAAACGCCTTTCCAGGCGCCTCCCTCCAAGCAAAGACAACCTTCGGTAATCTCATCCGATGCTCTCCCCGACGGAAGTTTGTCAATGCCGGAGTATACCTTTATTCCCGACATTTTTTTCCGTAACTTTATTGTTTCTTCTTTCAGTTTATCGAGTTGTTCTGTAATTGACATCTCTTTCTCTCCAATAATTTCTGGTATTCACAAACAATTGAACTAAGCATCTTTTTCTTACCCGCAATTACAGATGCGGAATGTAAATATGCATCCGCCCCGTTATAATCACCACGATAATTGCAGATTTTAGCATTCATCATATGACAATAAAACGCATATGCGGACCCTTTACTTTCAATATGTTTCACAAATGTCTGTGCAATGTCAAAATCCCCGTACATGCTGTAATAGGTACAGCACATTTCGGCAATCACCAGATCGGTCGTCATGCTTTTTTTGTAAATATGATCGATGAAGGGTCTTGCATCCTGCATAACGGCATCCGCACGCTGAAGATTCCCCAGTTCCTCGCAAACCGCCATCTGCACATCATAGAAATCCATCAGATTTTTCTGGTAAACCGGTCCGGATGTAAATTTCAGTTGCAGTTCCTTCGGATTCAGGCGGTTGATACACTGATACGCATCATTCGGCCGTTCAAAAAATAGATAGGTATTCGCAAGTCTCACCAACGTGGGTGCAAAGTTATTATTTGCAGGTTTATCCGCAAGAAAATCTGCCTGTTTTTCCAGAAGATCCAGATATTTCTCGGTATAACCGTGATCATACAACTCCGAATCGGCATCGAATTTTAAACGAAAACTCTCGTTAAAGGTAAGTGTCAAAACATTTACTAAAACCGAAATCACAAGACTTGAGCCGATGATAATCCCCCATTTAAGCAAAGGGCTCGGAAGATAAAAGATATCCTGGATCACCTCGGTATAAAAATAATAGATGGCAATACCGAGCCCAAGCCACGATAGAATGCTAATAAACAGAATAGACTTTGTTTTATAATTCATCCGTTACCCCCTTTTTATCCAACATGAGTTCAAAATAAAAGCATACGCCACTGTCCGTATTTATACAGCCATAATCGCCTTCCAGCAATTCCATGGTTGCTTTCACGATCGACAGTCCTACTCCGCTTCCGCCGTATTCATGGGTTCTTGCTTTGTCCACTTTATAGAAACGTTCCCAGATCTTCGGGATTTCATCTTCCGGAATCCGGTTTCCCGTATTGTAAACTTCCACACGGATTTTATCTTCGTTTTCCGTGGTCTTAATCTCTATTTTTTTCTCGCCGCTGCAGTGATTGATCGCATTGGACAGATAATTGCGGAATACCTCTTCCACTTTAAAAACATCGGAATTTACAAAAATGTCTTTCGGTTCATATGTGATGGTGATCCCGTTATTTACGGCCGGAAGGGACATTGTCTGAATCTGGTTTTCGATCATTTCGCTTATATTAAACCGGTCAACAGAAATAGTCTGGTAACCCATTTCGAGTTCGTTTAAGTTCATGAGCATCCGTACCAATTCGTTCATTTTGGCAGACTCTTCCATGATAACATCGCAGTAAAAGGCCCTGCTTTCCGGATCGTCATTGATATTTTCTTTCAATCCCTCCGCATAGCCCTGGATCAATGCGATCGGCGTTTTCAGTTCGTGCGATGCATTGGCGATAAACTCTTTTTGTAAGGATTCGAGTTTTTCCTTTTTTTCGATATCCTCTTTCAGTTCCGCATTGGCATCTTTCAGTTCGTGAATCGTCTGCTCCAGTTTGGCGGATAAGATATTCATGTTTTCGCCGAGACGGTCCACTTCATCGTTGGAGCTTCCCTGATACTTGGCATCAAAATCCATGTCGGTCATTTTCTCGGAAAGTTCCGTCAGTTCGCGGATCGGCTTCGTGATTTTCTTGGAAGCCATTCCGATTGCCAGGATTCCGACCAGAATGGCCAGAATCGCTGCCCATGCGATAAATAAATTGGAAGTCCTTACGTTATTCTCGATTCCCTTCATGGAAGTACGTAAGACAACCTTTTCACCGCTTTCAAAGTTACCCCTCATCTCAATATATTCGGAATCACTCTGCGGATCATAGATGATGCTGTACGTTTCATTCTCTGCATTTTTGATCTGACGGACCGTTTTGGCATTGATTGCCTCCGGATTCTCGGTGTACTCCTGCATCAGCATCGCACTTCCCTGGTAGGACACAATGCTCTCCCCGTCCTGGTCGATTACAAGTCCGGTCAGATTGTATTTCTCACAGATCAAACGGAATGATAGTCTGAATTCATGGGAATCAAACGAATTGGTTTTGGCGGAGGAATTAATCTGAGCATAAGCCTGATGCATAGTCCGGTATTTGGACATGGAAAAGAAATTCTTCATCAGAAGAATATTGGTAAGAATGAACACCAAAATCAGTGCTGCGAAAATCAGCGTAAAAGTAATGGTTAATTGTTTTCTAATCGGCCGTTTCAAATTTGTATCCCAATCCCCATACGGTTTTAATCCGGTTACCCTTTTCTCCTAATTTGGAGCGGAGTTTCTTGACATGTGTATCGATGGTTCTGGCATCGCCGAAATAATCGTAATTCCAAACCTGGCTTAAGATCCGCTCTCTGGGAAGTGCGGTACCGATATTGTCCATAAAATAGGCAAGCAGTTCAAATTCCTTGTAACTTAAATCCACTTCCTTGCCGTCAACCGTAACAATATGCGCTTCCTTATCAAGAATGATGCCCTCGGATTCAATCGTCGCAGCCGATCCTTTTTCCTTGATCCTGCGTAAGATTGCTTCCACTCTGGCCACTAAGATCTTCGGGCTGAACGGCTTGGTGATATACTCATCCACTCCCAAACGGAAGCCCAGAAGCTCATCCATTTCATCGGATCTGGCAGTCAGCATAACAATGGGAACCTTGGAAAACTTACGGATTTCCCTGCATACATCCCAGCCGTCCATTTTGGGCATCATAACATCCAAAAGAATCAGCGCGATATCTTTGTTTGCCGAAAATACGGAAAGCGCTTCTTCCCCGTCGGCCGCTTCCAATACGTTAAAGTCCGACTTGGTCAGAAAGTCGTTCACAAGCTTCCTCATTCTGCTTTCATCATCGACGACGAGAATGGTATCCTTCTCCATCTGTACCTCCGGTTCAATCTGTTACTGTTTCTTTTTGCCGGTTCTGAATACCCAGTTTTTCTGGATCCTGTAACTGAGCAGGAAAAGAAAAATATCAACAACGGGTTTGATCAAAATCTTGAAAATCAGCGTTTCCGCGCCGAAAATCATCGTAAATAAAGTGATTAATCCATACGAGCAGGCCGTCTGGCATGCCCAGAGGATGTAATAGCGAAGCAATGTTCCGCCCATGCCCTCTTTGGACTTAAATACAACCTTGCGGTTTAGTGTAAAATTCAAAATCGATGAGACCACTTTGCCCGCAACGACCGCAATGGCGAGGGCATAGCGCTCGTCAATTTTACCGTCCAAAAGCAGTAACATCAGCGAATATACGCCAAAATCGGTCAGGAATGCCAGGAAAGAGCTGACCATAAACTTAAGGAAACGGAAAAGCTGCTTAAACATAAAGCGGAAAATCAGCTTATATATCTTCCAGGAATCGCGGAACGGATGGAAATGCGATGTCTGGTTCTCTTCGATATAAACCGTTTCTATCGTTGTTTCCTTAAACGGAATATCTTTCTCCTTTAAGGTAAAGAACATCTCCGTCTCGAACTCGTAACGCTCACCCCTGGTGCTTAACATATCCGGAAGATATTCCTTCGGTGTTCCGCGAAGACCGGTCTGGGTATCCGTGATCGGAATCTTTAAGAGATATGTAAATACAAAGGATGTGATTTTGTTTCCGAAACGGCTTCTTGCCGGGACTTTCGGATCGTTAAAATTCCTGCATCCGATGAATACCGAATGGGGATCTTCGAGCATGCGATCCGCCATATATTTGATGTCTTTTACCGTATGCTGGTTGTCTCCGTCCACGGTGATAACGCCGATGCTGTCGGGTCTGTTCTCAAGAACATACGAAAAAGCCGTCTTCATGGCACGGCCTTTTCCCTTATTCACTTCATGTGTAATGACGGTAACCTGGTCGAATTGATCGACTTCTTTAAAGTGCTCCCGGCATTCTTCCTTGCTGCCGTCATTGACGACGAGGATATCCTCGAATCCGCCCTCTACCAATCCCTTTACCACTTCGAGAAGTTTCTCGTCCGGATTGTATGAAGGTACAATAATGGTAATTTCTTTCATTTTCTGCCTCTGTTATAAATTCCCCGCATCTATTTTACACTTTTTTAATAATTTTGTCATTAAAAAAAGCACAGCAAAGCCATGCTTTTTTATCGTGGAGATAATCCGGTGGGAGTCGAACCTACGGGTTCGCCTCTTACCGACTCAAGTGGAGTAGACGGGAGTCGAACCCGTGTCCAAAAGTAAATTCCCCGTCCTTCTACTATCGTAGTTGATCGTTTGGGATTCCCTTATTCTGCCGGGGGTCAACACCCTGCAGAACTCGGTAGCTTCATGATACGTACCATTGCGCAAAGCTTAGCAATAGCCGTTTCCCACATAGGATGATGCCCGTATCCGGATCTATGGGTGAACCCGGGCGGACAAGCAGCGCTTAGGCTGCTAAAGCTACTCTTTTGTTAGCGTTTATATTTAGATTTGCGATTTGACGCATCGCGTGCGAATAGCTTCTCCGGCTGCATTACCCCTGTCGAAACCTTTACTACCCCGTATGCAATTGTAAATGTGCACGGATATGATCAGAAGCGCTGTTTGAATTCTCTCTCGGCCTCTCTCTTCATATCCTTCTTTGCGATATCCTCGCGTTTATCATACAACTTCTTTCCCTTTGCCAGACCGATTTCAATTTTGGCTTTGCCGTCCTTGAAATAGACTTCGATGGGAACAAGTGTATAACCTTTTTCTTTGACCTTGCCGACCAGTTTCATGATCTCGCTTCGGTGAAGCAGGAGTTTTCTCGTACGAAGGGGATCTTTGTTGAAGATATTTCCCTTTTCATAGGGTGAAATATGCATTCCGTAAATCCACATTTCCCCGTTTTCGATGCGGAGAAACGATTCCTTTATGGAACATTTGCCCATTCGTAAGCTCTTTACTTCCGTTCCGTGAAGAACGATACCTGCCTCATAGGTCTCTTCGATAAAATAATCATGAAAAACCTTTTTGTTGTTGGCAATCAGTTTCTTGCTTTCTTTACTCATACTTATATTTTACACCTTTTCCGAAATCGTGAAAAGGGCTGTGCGCACGAAGCGCATAAAAAAACCCTTGCAGAAGAAGTATCTGCAAGGGCACGTTTGCTTTGGGACGAATCCTAGAACTTGGTTAAGTTCAGAACAACCGCAAGAAGAAGGAACAGGATTGCCAGAATTCTGGTCAGTTTCACCATAACGCCTTCTGCGGAACGTCCTTTGTTCTTACCCCAGTAAGTATCGGCTGCTCCGGCGATGGTACCAAGACCCTGCGTCTTTCCTTCCTGCATCAAAACCAATGCAGATAAAACTACACAAATCACGATAAATACAATTGTCAAAACGATTCGAATCGGAGATGTGCCGGTCGAAGCCGCTGCAACAACATTTTCCAATTCGCTTGTTGCTAATTCAGAAGTCATATATTCCTCCGTGCCGGATCTTAAGTCACCACACTTCTGCCGGCATCCAAATCATCAATGCATCAGCTGAACATTGTCAGCCTTACAAATATATCATACCCTTATTTCTTTTGCAAGTAAAAATGTTTCACATGCATAGTCAGGCTTTACAATATGGGACAAATTTTATATAGTATAAAGGTTGAAACCGACATAAACGAAGGAGAAAACACTTGGGTTTTATCAAAAGCACGGAAACCAAAAAAACCGGTAAACTTCGCTTCAATGACCAGACCAAAGGCGAAGAGATTGCCAATTCCGTATCACACGGAATCCCCGCCCTGCTCTCATTTGCGGGCATTTTTGTGTTGTCCTGGCTTTGCATCCATAATCACAAGGGAATTCTGGCGCTTGTCTCCGTTATCGTCTTTTGTGCCAGTTTTACGCTTTTATATTTAAACTCCTGTCTTTTTCACGCCATCACCAATGTGAAAGTCAAAAAAGTGCTTCAGATCCTGGACCACTGCATGATCTATGTCATGATCGCAGGTTCCTATACACCGGTCTGTTTAACTTATATCAAAGGTTTCTGGGGCTATTTTATCCTGTCCATCAATTACCTTTGCATGATCGTCGGTATCGCGGTCAATTTAATCGACATGCATAAATTCTACCGTCTGTCACAAATCCTCTATCTCGTATCCGGATGGATTCTTTTGGTCGGAGCCGTTCCGGTGGTCAAGGCCATTCCGTTCAAGGGCTTAATGCTTCTTTTGGCCGGCGGTATTTTCTATACGCTAGGCGTCATCTTCTACAACCTCAAAGACAAAAGATACATGCATTTCGTCTTTCATCTTTTTGTCACAGCCGGAAGTGTATGGCATTTTCTCTTTGTTGTAAACTATCTTTGCCTGTAAGGCTCTACCACCTGTTCCTGTTACCGTTTCCGTTTAAAAAAGCGGATGTCCAGTCGGCTCCTTTGGACGAAACCTGACCGGCAGACGTAATCTGCGGCGGTGTATATCCCGTGTACTGATCGATGGGAATATCGGTATCGCCGAAATCATTCGATTTGGACAAAGAGGACGCGGTAATTAAAAATGCTAATCCGACTGCGAGTGCCAGTCCCAAAAGAATTCCTACAGCTGTCACAAAACCCATTATAATTCCTGCCTTTCTCTCGTAAACTTGTTCAACTTCGCTTCCTTGGTCAGAGCCATGTTCTTTTTGTATTTCTGCATGATGGAAGATCCCGCAACAAACAAAGCACCGATTGCAAACAATACCATTGCAAAAAACTTACCTTCCCCATCCGATCTCGAGCTTGTTGTAGAAGACAACATCGCTCTGCATACAGCTATGGATACGGGAACCAGGATTGCGGAAAATGCGGCAGTTAAGCCACACAACATTCCCCAGAAATTTTTCCGGGAGTACGGTACCGCTCCGACCACCTTGCCCGTCTGGCCGTTTACCATGATCGTATACGGCTCTCCCTCGTAACGGAAGGTCATAAACCAGGCCGGTAAAAGTGTATAATATTTCTTCTTTACATGATATGTCGGATAAGAATCCACCATTCCGGTCGGTGATCCGGGCACTTTTTTCTTGGCCTGCTCATACATCATGCTCTGTGCACGGTACATACTTGTCATCATCATCGTATCCGCGGACATGTCAAAACGGTCGGAATAGAAACCTGACATGTATGAAACATTAAACGGACGGATTCCCGCATAATCATAAGGCTCCAGTTTTCTGGAGGAATAATCGTTTAAGGTCTTGGACGCATCCACCGGGAAATAGAACAGATTGGCATGTGCATTGACACGATAATATCTCGTTACGGTGGATTTGCCTGATTTTACCTTGGTGCGGATGACCATGCTGTCGTCATATACCGCATCGAAAAGCCAGTACGGAATGTAAATTCCGTTCAAACGCTCCACTTCAAAATTCTTTACTTCCTTCGGAATGAAAAATCCTTTGTTTAAACGGTCCCTTACAAGCTTTAATGCTTTTTCCCTGGTAATTACAAAAGGAATAATGGAATCCGGCATCAAAGAAGACTCCATTCGGCTGTATACGATGGTCGGCTGTCCGCAATATGCGCAGAAGGAAGATGTCTCCACACCGGTTAGGGAAAGTTCCGCACCGCAACTCGTACAGGTATAGACTTTATGATCGATTCTTGCAACACCGTCTTCAATCGGAGCATCCGTTGTCAGCATCATGTTAACGCTGTTAATGATTCTGGCTCCGCCCGGCGTATATCTTACTCCGTTCTTGTCAACCTGCTGCATCGAATGATTAACACGCATTTCGGGATTTCTTTGATAATACGAATTGAAGTCAAAAGCGTCTCTTCCAACCTGACCGACGGTCTTTGGATGCAGTTCGTCATAGCGTGATGCTTCCGATCTGGCATTCATCGCCTGGATTTCTGCCTCGCTTTTGCCCTCTCTGGTCGTTCCGGAATACGGTTTCGTATAATCAGCCTGCGGGCGATTGACATACTCTTCATGGAGTCTCGCCTGCTCTTCATAATACGCTTTCACGCGGTCTTTTCCGGTCGCCATGCCTGCAGTACCTGCGGCAGATGCGGCCAAAGCCATCTCTGCGGGAGACAGAATATCATCCTTTGCATCCGCCTTGCTGACATACGGTTTCGTATAATCCACCTTGGGCGCATTGATAAACTCCTGATGCATCTTATCCTGTTCTTCATAAAATGCTCTTCTTTTGGCCTCTCGCTCTTCGTCGGTATAATTGTAGACAATTCCGCCTGTATTGTTTTCCATGCGGGCATTTGAAGCACTTTGGGAAATCTCCGACATAGAGGAAAAACCCGGTCCCCTGCTCTGTGTTACGGGAAACGGATCGTTCGGTTGCCAGGAAGTCTGCGCCTGTGCCGGTGCGGGTGCGGTTTCCGCCACTTCATCGTCCACCGGGTCGGTTTCCGGCATTGCAATCTCTTCTGCGGTAAAGTATGAATCGCAGAATTTACAATACATCAGGCCCTTTTCTACATTATATTCCAAAGCGCCGTTGCAATTTGGACATTTAATTACCATTGTGATCCCCTTTTAAAGATACATTTATTACCTACACAAAAAATATTATATCAAAATCCCTGTTTGGTACACATCATTTTCTGCCGAGATTATGATGCTATTTTGCAGAAAATGAAAAACGGACTATTTCTCAAACACCAGCCAGTTATGAGAGAAAAGCCAGGGCGTACCGATGATATCCACTGTTTTGCCGTTTGCCTTACGATACCAGGAATAATTCCATCCGCTGCCCATATCACAGTACAGTGCATTCTGAATTCCGAAATCCTCAAGCGTCATTACAAATTCGTCATAATGCATCTGCGTTTTGGTATCGATAATGCAGGCTTTCCCGTTTATTACGGCAAGTACACGGTAACAGCGGAATTCATCGCTGGAATGCGTTCCTCTCTCTCCGTTGTATAAAACTACGAACTGCTGAAATCCGCAGCCTCCGCGCTCAGCCGCTTCTTTAATGGCCGCTTCGGAATCCTCTATGTTAAAAATGCGCGCTTCGCCGTCCACATAAGTGAAGGCGCCGAGATTTTTCTCCGGTTTGCCTCGCTCCAATTGTCCGCCTGACGCATGCCATCCTACGATATTGTCATGCGAAAAACCGGGTTCATAGGAACCCTGGAATGCGGCTGCCACGCACATGATTAAGGATTCATCCTCCTTGGAAGGTCTTTTGCCTGCCACAAAGGATATATTGTTATAATCTGCATAGTAGATATAAAGTTCGTCCGTCTCAAGCAGATAAACTCCGTCTCCCGACTCTTCCATAACCTGAGTCAGTTCATCGACGGAATGTATGGTCTTATCCGGTTCCAAATGATTATGATACTGACTTGTTAAGGTAAATAAGCTTAATCCAAGCATCAGAAAGACCGAGACGGAATTGATCCAGAGAATAATCCGCACCGGAAGCAAAGAAAGCTTCTTCTGCCTTTTGTCATCGACATGCATTTGGAAAACCAGTCCGCCCAAGGAAAGGATCGCGTTCAGCGTAACCGCATAGAACGGCCAGTTACGGGCGAAGATGTAGATGGTACAGATATTGAAGATGGACAACATGGTGGTAAACAAAAACCAGATTGCTTTGTTTTTATTCGCAGACATACATCAACCTCCCAGTACGTATTCCCGTTGATCGATCATGAGAATCAGTTCCGCACAGGCGATCAGAACGAAAATAAAGAATTCATCGAGGTGCAATGTCCAAATGTACAGAATATAATTCAGTCCGAAACTTAAGAACGGAGCAATGATCAGCTGGACGATCAAAAGAACAAAGAGGAATAAAATCGCCGTCTGATTGATGGAAACACGGATCTTTTCCTGTTTACGGATCGCATGAATGATAAAATGGCTGGTGCAGATAAATGCCTGGATAAACAGAAGCATCCTCTCTCCGGCCAGGAAAATAAAGCCCTGCAGACCCATCGTGATAAAAGTCTCGGAATCCTGGTTTGCGAGCTCTCCCAGCGCATACTGGGACTGGGAGCAAAGCATGCAGAAAAGCAATCCGACCGTGGAAGCCTGCATCAAAAAAAGTTTATGGCTTCTAAGCGAATAGAATAAAGCGGCGATCAATACCATTCTGATCAAAAGATTAAAACTCTCTGCCAGATCGATCGCTCCGGAACGCTTGCCGAAATAGAAAATAACGGGCGCTACAACGATGCTGATCAGGGCCGCAACAAAAGACGTATATTTCGAAAGAAAAATACGTTTGTAACGGTTGCTCAGTTTTGTGTGTTTCTTTTTATTCAAGGTATAGCCCTCTTTCTACAGTGCATCCTTCGGGCAGTTTTTCACGCATTCGAAGCAAAGAATGCATTCCGTACCGTTTTCTCTTTTACGGGAATTATCCGTAATTTTGACGTTCATCGGGCAGACACGTTCACATTTGCCGCAGCCGATGCATTTGTCTTTGTCACATTTGACTCTGGTGATTGCAAAATAGCTCATCGGTTTCAAGAAAACCGTGATCGGACAGATATACTTACAGAATGCTCTGTTATCCTTAAAGATAAATGCCAGCGCGATACCGATCGCATAATATGCGATATTTCCGATCAAGAACGCCCAGAACATGATCCGCTCGAGGTTTCCGACATGGGTCAGAAACAGTGCGCCGACAAATACGACGGAAAGCGCAAACATAATATAGCGGATCCATCCAATCTTCTTTCTCGGCTCTTTGGGCACCTTGTAAGGCAGGAAATCAAGTACCATGGCGGTCCAGCAGGCATATCCGCACCATCCTCTTCCGAAGATAAGCGGTCCGAAGATTTTCGCTACCGCGTAATGAATCGTTGCAGCTTCGAAAACGCCGGTAAAAAGATAATACCAGAAGCCTTCGATCTGCATGTTTTCGCCCTTAATAAGGCCCAGGTAGATCAACATATAACTCCCGACCAGCAGCTGGACAATACGTCTTGCATACTTGTATTTCCTGATCAGCAGAAACAATCCGAGTGAAATGGAGATTCCGATATAACTGAAATTAAACAGATAAAAAATATTATCTTTCGTAAGCCACAATGTGATGGCTACTGCTTCAAAGATGACCAACATGGTAATCGGCGGCAGATATTTTTTCATTTTTCATTCCTCTTTCCGGTCTTATTTTCCGAAATCCAATCTATTATACCATGATTTTACGGATACAAAAAGAGCAGTCTGCATTCCCACAAACTGCTCTTGATTGTTTTGGTTAACGATTCGATTATGCGTTTACGATCTGACCGAAATCAGCCTTTAAGGAAGCGCCACCGATTAAGCCGCCGTCGATGTTGGGCTTGGAAAGAAGTTCAGCTGCGTTGCCTGCATTCATGGATCCGCCGTACTGGATGCGAACTGCTTCTGCAGTCTCTGCATCATAGATTTCAGCGATCAGCTCACGAATACCCTTGCAAACTTCTTCTGCCTGGTCGCTCGTTGCGGTCTTGCCGGTTCCGATTGCCCAGATGGGTTCGTATGCAATAACCATGGTCTTAACCTGATCAGCACTAACGCCTGCAAGGTCGGACTTGATCTGAAGACGAATCCAGTCCATGGTTACGTTCATTTCTCTCTGCTCTAAGGATTCACCACAGCAAAGGATCGGAGTGATGCCTGCTTCGAAAGCTTTCTTTACTTTCTTGTTTAAAAATGCATCATCTTCTTTGAAATACTCACGTCTCTCGGAATGTCCGATGATAACGAATTCAACGCCTGCATCTTTTAACATGGGAGCGGAAATCTCTCCGGTGAAAGCGCCCTTGTCTTCAATGTAGAAGTTCTCTGCACCAACTTTAACATTGGTTCCTGCTACAGCCTGAGCTACGGGAACGATGTCGATTGCGGGTACGCAGTAAACTACATCTACATCATCATTCTTTACAAGATCTTTTAATTCATTTACTAAAGCAACTGCCTCGGAAGGAGTTTTGTTCATTTTCCAGTTGCCTGCGATAATTCTTCTTCTAGCCATTTTAATGCTCCTTTAGTTGTTCTTACTTATCGTCTGCTGCATATACGCCGGGAAGTTCCTTACCCTCTAAGAATTCAAGGGAAGCACCGCCACCGGTGGAGATATGGCTCATCTTGTCAGCGAAACCAAGCTGGTTAACGGCTGCTGCGGAATCACCACCACCGATAATCGTGGTTGCGTCGGTCTCAGCAAGTGCCTTGGCTACAGCGATGGTACCCTTTGCAAGTGTCGGGTTCTCGAATACACCCATGGGTCCGTTCCAAACAACGGTCTTAGCGCTCTTAACGGCATCAGCATACAGTTCTGCAGTCTTAGGTCCGATATCAAGACCTTCCATATCTGCAGGGATTGCATTTGCATCAACAACAGATACTTCGATGGGTCCGTCGATGGGATCAGGGAAAGAAGCAGCGATCGTGGTATCGATGGGAAGTAAAAGCTTCTTGCCGAGTTTTTCAGCCTTAGCGATCATTTCCTTGCAGTAATCAAGCTTCTCGTCATCAACTAAGGACTTACCGATTTCATAGCCCTGAGCCTTTAAGAAGGTGAATGCCATGCCACCACCGATGATTAAGGTATCGCACTTCTCAAGAAGGTTATTGATAACGTTTAATTTATCGGCAACCTTAGCACCGCCAAGGATTGCTACGAAAGGACGAACAGGATTTTCAACTGCATTTCCGAGGAAATCGATTTCCTTCTGCATTAAGTAACCAACAGCGTTGGTTCCGCCCTTTGCGGAAATGTATTTGGTGACAACGGCAACGGAAGCATGTGCTCTGTGAGCGGATCCGAATGCATCACATACATAATCGTCAGCCAGGGCTGCGAGCTCTTCAGCAAATTTCTCACCTGCCTCCTGGGGCTTGGTCTCTTCTTTGCCGCGGAAACGGGTATTCTGAAGAAGAATTACATCTCCGTCGTTCATAGCTGCAACCGCATTGGTAGCATCTTCACCGGTAACATTGTAATCGGCGATGAATTTTACTTCCTTGCCCAGTTTCTCGGAAAGTCTTGCAGCAACGGGTGCCAAAGATTCCTTCTCATTGGGTCCTTCCTTAACCTTGCCTAAGTGGGAGCAAAGAATAACCTTTGCACCGTCGGCGATCAGTTTGTTGATTGTGGGAAGAGCTGCATTGATCCTGGTTTCATCCGTGATCTTACCATCCTTTAAAGGAACGTTAAAATCGCAACGAACCAATACTCTTCTGCCTTTTGCGTTGAAATCGTCAACGCTCTTCTTGTTTAATGACATAGATAAATCCCTCCTTGTATTTTTTCCGTAGTTTGCGCACTGCTACGGAAATATTTATGTGATTTTTTTCACAAGCAAAGGTATTATACCATAATTATGAAATGCTCTCAACACATAGGATGTTAACAATTTTTGAATTTTAGTCTATATTCTTCTTTCAGAACATCCGCACACTAAAAAGAAAGCAAAAAAATACGGTCTTTACGGATATCCCCGTAAAGACCATATTTCATAATGTTTTAAATTTTTAGATTAAATTACTGTAATTCTGCGAAATACTTAATGGTTCTAACCATCTGGCTGGTGTAGGAGTTTTCATCTTTTTGCCAGCGGAAGAACCCGTAAAACACTATTACTGTAATTCTGCGAAATACTTAATGGTTCTAACCATCTGGCTGGTGTAGGAGTT
>DFEK01000001.1:193396-213594 GCA_002368665.1 Lachnospiraceae bacterium UBA3804 | reverse complement strand
TTCTCGTTGTCGTACCAGGAAACAACCTGTACAAGGTTATCCTCGCCTACCATGGTCTGGGTAGCATCGAATAAGGAACCGTAGGTCATTCCAACGATATCGGAAGATACGATTTCGTCTTCGTTGTATCCGAAGGACTCATTAGCTGCTGCTTTCATTGCTGCGTTGATCTCTTCCTTGGTTACGGACTTCTCAACGGTTGCAACAAGGATGGTGGTGGATCCGGTAGGGGTCGGAACACGCTGTGCGGAACCGATTAACTTACCGTTCAGTTCAGGGATAACAAGGCCGATTGCCTTTGCAGCACCGGTGCTGTTGGGAACGATGTTGATAGCACCTGCACGGGATCTTCTTAAGTCACCCTTTCTCTGAGGTCCGTCAAGGATCATCTGGTCACCGGTGTAAGCATGGATGGTGCTCATGATACCGGACTTGATACCAGCAAGATCGTTAAGTGCCTTAGCCATGGGAGCTAAGCAGTTGGTGGTGCAGCTAGCTGCGGAGATGATGGTGTCATCCTTGGTTAAGGTGGTGTGGTTTACATTGTAAACGATGGTAGGAAGATCTTTTCCTGCAGGAGCAGAAATAACAACCTTCTTTGCACCGGCATTGATGTGTGCCTGTGCTTTTTCCTTGGAGGTGTAGAAACCGGAGCACTCAAGTACTACGTCTACGCCAAGTTCGCCCCAAGGGCAGTTGTTTGCATCGGGCTCTTTGTAAATCTTAAGAGTCTTTCCGTCAACAGTGATGGAATCTTCACCTGCAGATACGGTATCTGCCTTTGCATATTTACCCTGAGAAGAGTCATACTTCAAAAGGTGTGCTAACATCTTAGGGGATGTTAAATCGTTGATTGCTACTACATCATAACCTTCTGCACCGAACATCTGTCTGAATGCAAGACGTCCGATACGGCCAAAACCATTAATTGCTACTTTTACTGCCATTTTGTAATTCCTCCTAGAAATAATTTTCGGCTAACAATCCGAAGTGATTGTCAATCTTTTGTCAGCATTATTATTGTACCCAAACGCAGGCGGAAATTCAAGAAGAACTTTCATAATTCATAAAAAGTTAAAACTCTGCTCACAAATGTGATTTTACAAACCGAAACTTAGTGTTTATAATTGTTTTGAAAGAAGGTACTTTATGATACGAGCCGATTATCACATGCACTCCCATCACTCCGGTGATTCCAAAACTCCCACCCGGGAAATGATTGAATCCGCCATTCGAATGGGGCTGCAAAAAATATGTTTCACGGAGCATAACGATCCGGATTATACCTATGTCATTCCCGAAGAAACGGGAATGTTCGATCTCGACACCGGGAAATACCGTAAGGAATATCTTGCGTTACATGAGGAATTTGCTTTCCGCATTCAGGTCGGATTCGGTGTGGAACTCGGTGTCCAGCCGGGTATCTATCCCAAATTGTCGGAATATGCCCACTCCTACCCCTTTGATTTCATCATTGCATCTTCCCATGTCTGCAAGAAAAAAGACCCTTACTGGCCGCAGTACTATGAGGGGATCAGCATCAAAGAAGGAATCCGTGATTATTTCGAAGAGATCCTTATCAACGTAAGTTCCTTTACCGATTATGACATTTACGGACATTTGGACTATATCGTGCGCTATCTTCCCGAGGATCGGAAGAACGAATATACATATAATTTCCGGGATTTCGACGATGTCATTGAGGCAGTTTTAAAAACGATCATCGCCAAGGGTAAAGGAATCGAACTCAACACTTCCGGACTTTTAAAATCGATTCATAACACGAACCCCTGTCCGGAGATCATCCGTTTATATAAGGAATTCGGCGGAGAGATCATTACGGTCGGAGCCGATGCGCACAAAGCTTCGGATATCGCATACGGTTTCGATCAGGCGGAACGCATCTTGCGCGAAGCAGGATTTCGTCACTACTGCACTTTTACCGAACGAAAATGTGAGTTTCACGATCTGTAAAATTGTTTCACAGACTTGTGAAGCCACCGATACAAGATTTTTTTCATATGGATGCAAAAAGGAACGCCCGATTGGGACGTTCCTTTTTTAACCCTTTTACACATATATTGCTAATGATTATTCGGTAAATAACGGCGTGGAATAATATCTGTCACCGCTGTCGGGAAGGAGGGCAACAATGGTCTTGCCTTCGTTTTCCGGTCTCTTTGCCAGCTCAATTGCTCCAAAGAGTGCGGCACCGGAAGAAATACCTACGGAGATTCCTTCCTTCTTTGCAAGAAGTTTGGCGGTTGCGAATGCATCTTCGTTTGCAGCCTTGAAAACTTCGTCGTAAACCTTGGTATTCAGTACATCGGGCACAAATCCCGCACCGATCCCCTGGATTTTATGTGCGCCTGCTCTGCCTTCGGATAATACGGGTGAGTCTGCCGGTTCAAGCGCTACGACTTTCACGGCGGGATTTTGGGATTTTAAATACTCTCCGGTTCCGGTTACGGTTCCGCCCGTTCCGACACCCGCAATGAAGATATCCACTTTACCGTCGGTATCGTTCCAGATCTCCGGACCGGTGGTTGCTTTGTGGATCGCAGGGTTTGCGGGGTTCACAAACTGTCCGGGAATAAAACTGTTCGGGATTTCCTTGGAAAGCTCTTCCGCTTTGGCAATGGCGCCCTTCATACCCTTTGCGCCTTCGGTCAGTACCAGCTCAGCGCCATAGTTCTTTAAGATATTTCTTCTCTCAACGCTCATGGTCTCGGGCATGGTTAAAATGATGCGATATCCTTTGGCTGCTGCGATGGAAGCCAGTCCGATACCGGTATTTCCGCTGGTCGGCTCGATGATAACGCTGCCTTCTTTTAATAATCCCTTCTCTTCCGCGTCTTCAATCATCGCCTTGGCAATACGGTCTTTCACGCTTCCTGCGGGATTGAAATATTCAAGTTTCACAAGAACGGTTGCCTTAAGACCCAGTTCTTTCTCGATATTGGAAACCTCTACCAAAGGAGTGTTTCCGATTAATTCCGATGCATTTTTGTAAATTTTAGACATGATAATTATCCTCCGATTTTTCTATTTTATACTGCTGCAAATCCTTTTTCAAGGTCTGCGATAATATCATCAATATGCTCCGTACCGATGGATAGACGGATGGTTCCCTGTGTAATGCCCTGATCCAGAAGTTCCTCATCGGAAAGCTGGGAATGCGTGGTGGATGCAGGATGAATGACAAGGCTCTTTACGTCCGCAACATTTGCAAGGAGGGAGAAGATTTCAAGATTGTCGATAAATCTCCATGCTTCTTCTCTTCCGCCCTTGATATCGAATGTAAAGATGGAAGCTCCGCCGTTCGGGAAGTACTTCTTATATAATTCATGGTCCGGATGGTCTGCCAAAGAAGGATGATTTACCTTGGCTACCTTCGGGTTATTAGCCAGAAATTCCACAACTTTCTTCGTATTCTCGGCATGGCGTTCCAGTCTTAAGGATAAGGTTTCAACACCCTGCAGAAGAAGGAATGCGTTAAACGGAGAGATCGTTGCACCGGTATCACGAAGCAGGATCGCGCGGATATAGGTTACAAAAGCTGCCGGGCCGACTACTTCATAGAAGTTTACACCGTGATAGCTGGGGTTGGGAGCTGCGATATTCGGATATTTTCCGCTTGCTGCCCAGTTGAATTTACCGGATTCCACGATGATACCGCCAAGGGTGGTTCCGTGTCCGCCGAGGAACTTCGTTGCGGAATGAACCACAATGTCAGCACCATGTTCGATCGGACGGATCAGATAAGGGGTTCCGAAAGTATTGTCGATTACCAGGGGAAGTCCGTGCTTATGCGCAATCTCAGCAATCGCATCGATATCGGGAATATCGGAATTCGGATTTCCGAGGGTCTCCAAATAGATGGCTCTGGTGTTTTCTTTGATCGCACCTTCCACTTCGGCGAGATTGTGTGCATCTACAAAAGAAGTATCAATTCCGTACTGAGGCAAGGTATGTGCAAGGAGGTTGTAGCTTCCGCCGTAAATTGTCTTCTGTGCCACAATGTGCCCGCCGTTAGCGGCCAGTGCTTCAATGGTGTATGTGATTGCTGCTGCTCCGGATGCAAGAGCCAGTGCTGCGGATCCGCCTTCCAAGGCTGCAACTCTCTTTTCGAGAACATCCTGCGTGGAGTTGGTCAGTCTTCCGTAAATATTGCCCGCATCCGCAAGACCGAAACGGTCTGCCGCATGCTTGCTGTTATGGAATACATAAGAAGTGGTCTGATAAATGGGAACGGCTCTGGAATCGGTTGCCGGATCTGCCTGTTCCTGTCCTACATGTAACTGTAAAGTTTCAAATTTAAAATTGCTCATTTTTATAATCTCCTTTTTCTTTTCTTAAGTGGTTTTTAATCTCTGTTTATTTTCTGATCTTTATTTCTGATTCTTATTCGGATTGATATTTCCAAATTTGGGAAGAAAACGATTGCGCCTGGGACCTTAACATAAAAACAGCCCGGAGGCTTATTTAGCTCCCGGGCATATGGCATATGGTTTAATCACTTCACCAAAACGAAACGATTTCCTGCGAGGCGCACACAAACTCAATCGAACGCCCCGGCCAGATTACACGCCCGGGAGTACTGCATTCGACAACAACACATGTATTCGGTTGTTAAGTTTACGTAGTTTCCAAACATTATTAACGCCTGCTTTCAGAGGTTTTAACATTAAGCACTTGCTTAACTGTTTGCCATTTTATCACCATTCACCTACTGTGTCAATAGGTTATTATAAATTTTTCCGCTTCTTCCAAAGAAACGAAGGTTTTATCGCATAAATCAAGGATTTCCGGGGTCGGTTTCAGCAGATCCGGAACCATGATCGGATGCGTTTTTGCAGCATGAGCCGCTTTGATTCCGTTAAAAGAATCCTCGATCACATAACATTCCTCCGGTTTTGCTTTTAACTCCTGCGCCGCTTTCAGAAAAATCTCCGGATCGGGTTTGGACTTACTAACCATATCTCCGCCTATGATCACATCAAAATAGTCCAAAAGACCGGCGTCACGTATCTCGTTCGTTACAACTTCCACTCTGGTGGACGATGCCAATGCTACACGAAAGCCCGATTCTTTTAATGCTTTCAGAAGGTGTTCGATGCCCGGTTTCTTGGGCAGTTTTCCACCGTCGTAGCGTTCATGAAACCTTGTGGAGATAACTTTTTTATGATCTCTGTAGGGAAAATCCTTTCCGTACGCCTCCGTAAAAATCGCTTCCGTCGCTTTATCGGTGATTCCGATACAGCGATAAATAATCTCATCGATTCCCGGAAGATTGACTTCCCTGGCGTATTGGACCCACAAATCACAGATAACCTTCTCGGAATCGAAAATCACGCCGTCCATATCGAAAATAACCGAATTGATCTCATCCAGATTGCAGACCATGATATACTCTTCGTCATTCTCATGAATGGTCCGAAAGCCCACCTGTTCATACATGCGGACCGCATAATTGGCTTTCTGTACGGCCAGGGATGCCCGATGATAGCCTTCTTTTTTCAAATAGTTCAGCATCCGGCGCATCATTTCGGTCCCGTATCCCCTGCCACGATATTCCTTATATAAGGAAATGGCAAAGGAAGGCGTATTGTCATCCACATGTCCGTAATCATTCATGATACGGGTCCAAACGGCACCGACAACCTTTCCGTCCTCTTCGGCTACCAGGCAGTAATCTCCTTCGAGGAATCCGAAACAGTTGATATAAACCTGCAGTTCGTCTTTCTCAATGATCTCCTTCGGAGGCGCTTCGATCCCTTCGGGGATAAAAATCGCCTCATATAGAAAATCCTCCAAAAGAGACAGTTCATCATCTTTTATTTCTCGTATGATCATAAATATTCTCCGTATTCTGATTATATAATGTACAAATTGTAACAGATCCAGGGGAATAAAAAAAGCCCGCGAAAGATTCGCAGGCTTGATTTCATATGGTATTAGCTGCGCGGATGCGCTTTGTCGTAGACTTCGCGCAAACGGCTCTGGGTCAGATTCACGTAAATCTGTGTCGTGGAAATATCGGAATGTCCGAGCATTTCCTGTACGGAACGCAAATCCGCACCGTTTTCCACCAGATGGGCTGCAAAGGAATGGCGCAGGGTGTGCGGTGTGATATCCGCCTCGATTCCGGCTTTTTTCGCATAATACTTGATAATCTTCCAAAATCCCTGACGGCTCATGGCTTCGCCCGAGCAGTTTGCAAACAGGATCTGGGAACTCTTATCCTCCAGCATGGCATCTCTGGCACCGGATAAATAATTCATTAACGATTCCTTGGCTTTGGCACCAAAGGGAATGATTCTTTCCTTATGCGCATCATGACAGACGATAAATCCCATGGAAAGATTCACATCCGATGTTTTCAGGCTGATCAGCTCGGAAACACGAATGCCTGTCGCATATAAAAGCTCCAGCATAGCTTTATCACGGACTTGCTTGGGTGCATTACCGGAAGGCTGTTCCAACAGCTTCATAACATCCTTTTTGGACATAATGGAAGGTTCTTTCTTCTCGATCTTGGGCGACTTCAATGCAAGCGCCACGTCTTCCTTCACAATGTTCTGATCCAAAAGGTAGGAAAATAAAGCTTTTGTTGATGCGATACTTCTTGAAATCGACGTCGGCGCAGCATTTGTATCATACATATGCTGGATATAAGCCTTTAAGTCGTCTTCCGTAACCTCTCCGAAATTCTTTTTCCCCAAAGTAGACTGCAGATAATCTGCAAGTTTCATCAAGTCACGTCTGTAAGATAATTCCGTATTCGTTGATGTATTCTTCTTCTCATGCATGAACTGGATCAATGCATTGATTTGTTGTTCCATCCAAAAACTATCCTTATCTTATTTAAGAGAAATACTCTTAGGAATGACTTTCGGGTCAAATAATTATGTAAATCATTGACCGTGCAAGTTTCATTATATCCATTTTATCCCTAAAAATCAACGAATTATTTCATTTTCATTGCGAATTTTTCAATAAAATCAATGGTTTCACTACATCTCGTTTCGATTTCCAAGAAACAACAAGATATAGTTGCCAATTGACATAAAAACCCGCTAAAAAGATTACATCCTGAAATATATTTTACATAAATTTGAAAAAATCCATGCTATTATGACAACCTGATGAAAAGATTTGTTGACCGATTTGGATTGACTTTATCGGTCAGTGTTTAGATACTTATCTTTATATGCCAATACCGCTGCTATGGTCTTGGAATCGTTAATGGTTCCGGTATAGATTTTCTCGCATAATTCATCCACGGTAAAAGCTTTGGTATTCACATATTCATCTTCATCCAGATCCTGCTCTCCAGCCTTTCCCTCGATAAAAGCAACATAGATGGGGATTTTCTCGTTACAGAATGCCACCGTGGTGCAGACGCTGATCAGATAATCCATTTTATCGACCGAATAGCCTGTCTCTTCTTTTAATTCGCGCATTGCGCAAACATACGGATCCTCGTTTTCATTTAATCCTCCGGCCGGGATCTCAATCGTATCCCGATCCAATGCATTCCGATACTGCAGTACCATCAGAAGTCTTCCATCGGGCAGAACCGGAACCACCGCTGCAGCGCCTTTATGCTTGATAAAATCCCAATGCGCGATATTTCCGTTCGGTACCGCGATGGTATCCTCGTAATAATCCAGAATATGGCCGTGGGCGACCAGTTTTCTGTCCAAACGTTCAAAAGGTTTCATGCTTCATTCCTCCTCATATAATTAAAAACCGGTGACGGATATCCGCCACCGGTTCAGCATTACTTCGCATAGTCAACGACTCTGGATTCTCTGATCACGCTGACTTTGATCTGTCCGGGATATTCCAGTTCATCTTCGATCTGTTTGGAAATATCACGAGCCAACAGTACCATTTCGTCATCGGTGATCTGCTCAGGAACTACCATAACTCGAATTTCACGACCTGCCTGAATAGCAAATGATTTGTCAACGCCCTTGTAGCTATTGGCGATATCTTCTAATTGTTTGAGACGTGTTGTATAAGTTTCCAGGGTTTCTCTTCTTGCCCCGGGTCTTGCTGCGGAAATCGCATCGGCAGCCTGAACGATGCAGGCAATTAAGGATGTCGGTTCCACATCACCGTGGTGAGCTTCAACCGCATTGATGACCGTAGCGGATTCCTTGTACTTTCTGCAGAGTTCCGTACCTAACTGTACGTGAGATCCTTCCATTTCATGGTCTACCGATTTACCGATATCATGTAACAGGCCGGCTCTCTTTGCGAGTCTTACGTCAAGTCCCAATTCAGCAGCCAAAAGTCCGCAAAGTTGGGCAACTTCCACAGAATGTTTCAGCATGTTCTGTCCATAACTGGTTCTGTACTTCATCTTTCCGAGTAATCTTACCAGTTCGGGATGGATTCCGTGTACGCCGACATCGAGGCAGGCAGCTTCGCCTTCTTCCTTCATGACGGTTTCCACTTCTTTTCTGGCCTTCTCAACCGCTTCTTCAATTCGTGCAGGATGAATTCTGCCATCCACGATCAAGCGTTCCAGAGCGATACGTGCGACTTCTCTTCGAATCGGATCAAATCCGGATAAAACGACCGCTTCGGGAGTATCATCTATAATAAGTTCCACTCCGGTCAAGGTCTCAAGGGTCTTGATATTTCTACCCTCTCGTCCGATGATTCTACCCTTCATTTCATCACTGGGAAGCTGCACAACGGATATGGATGCTTCGGATACATGATCGGCCGCACATTTCTGAATCGCACCGATAACATATTCTTTGGCTTTCTTATCCGCCTCTTCCTTTGCCTTGTTCTCCATTTCCTTAATGAGAACGGCGGTTTCATGTTTCACATCGTCTTCAACAATTTTTAAAAGATAATCTTTTGCCTGTTCAGAGGTTAATCCGGAAATTCGTTCCAGTTCCTGCAATCTTTGCTCATTTAACTTAGAAATAACTTCTTTTTTCTTTGCTAAATCTTCTTCCTTTGCCGTCATAGCAGCTTCACGCTTCTCCAACTGATCCAGCTTCTTTTCCACAGATTCTTCTTTCTGCTGGACACGTCTTTCAAAACGCTGTGCCTCCGCTCTTCTGTCTTTGATTTCCTTATCCAGTTCGTTCTTCGCACGGATAGATTCTTCTTTGACTTCAAGCAAGCCCTCTCTCTTCTTTGCTTCGGCGGTTTTCAAGGCATCATCCAAAATTTCTCTGGCTTTATCCTCTGCATTGCCGATCTTCTTTTCCACCTTTTTCTTATGAACGGAATAGGTGACAAGAGCTGCTACCAAAGCGGAGATGATTACTGCACCGACAAGGATTCCAATCAGCAAAGCCAAGCTAATTTCGATTGTCCCCATTGCAGGAGCACCTCCTTATTTTATTTTCATAGAACAAGTAAAACCAGATCTTATGTCCGGGCATCCAACCGGATATTTGGACATAATATCCACATTATCTAAAATACAACATTATTATTTTACGAAAACTGCGCAAATCTGTCAAGATATTGTGTGTTTATAGACCCTTACCCCCCATAACAGGTTCGTCATCCTTCTGGATTTGCCGCTCGTCATAAAACACTACTTCTGAATATTCTATCCTATTATATTATTATGCAAAAAGTTGCAAAAAAACAAATAAATGGGCAGTTTTTCATCTGCCCATTGCTTTCTGTATCGCATCAAAGGAAAAACCTTTCCGATACAGGCTTTGTTTCATTTTTTCTTTCTCTTCGAATGAGGCATTTTGGGGATCAAAATGCTTCTTGGCAAGAATCCTTGCAAGTACGACTTCCTCGTCATCGATATCATCCTTTTCGAGAAGTTCATCATAGATTCTCTCAGCAACCGAAGGATCTATCCCTTTCTGCCTTAAATCCATCATCATCCGGTTACGGCTTCTGTCTTTGGCCTTCCAGAATACGAAATTCTCGGCATATCTGGTATCGTCCAGGAATCTTTCCTCTTTCAGTTTCGCAATCGTATTATCGATGATCCGGTCCGGATATCCGTCGTCCCTTAGTTTGGTGCGGATTTGTTTCTCGGTATAATCCTTACTTGAAAGAAGCTTATACGAACGGTCCAATGCCCGCCTCGGAAGGAGTTCCTCCATGATTTCGCGGTACACATCTTCCGGTATTTCCGTCCCCACTTCGAGGTTACAATGACGGAAATCGCCTTTGTATAACACAAAGGCGAACTCTCCGTCTAGAAATATATTATTTTTACTCTTATTGCGTGAAACAATATCTGTAACAATCATACATTTTCTCTTTCAAACACAATTTTCAAAATAATGTTTCACGAACTCAGCCCACTTCGGCCGCATCAGCGATGGAGCCTTTCTTTCTTCCGGCCGGTTTCTTCTCCTGTTCGGGTTCGAAATCCGTCTCGGATGCGGTTCCGGAAAGGTTGTAGTGCTCACGTACTTTCTGCTCGATCACACGGCAGATCTCGGGATTCTCTCTTAAGAAAAGTTTCGCATTGTCACGTCCCTGACCGATCTTGTTTCCGTCATAAGCATACCATGCTCCGCTCTTTTGGATCACTCCAATCTCGGAAGCAAGATCCAGCACATCGCCTTCGAAGGAAATGCCTTCGCCGAACATAATATCAAATTCCGCTTCTTTAAACGGAGGCGCGATCTTATTCTTAACGATCTTGGCACGGGTTCTGTTACCGATGATGTCTCCGCCTGCTTTAAGCTGTTCCACACGACGGATCTCCATACGTACGGAGGAATAGAATTTCAGAGCATTACCACCGGTGGTAACCTGAGGATTTCCGTAGAATACACCGACCTTCTCACGAAGCTGGTTGATAAATACAACCGTGCAGTTGCTTCTTCCGATGGCTCCGGTCAGTTTTCTGAGTGCCTGGGACATCAGTCTTGCCTGAAGGCCTACATGGGAATCACCCATATCGCCTTCCAGCTCTGCCTTCGGAACCAATGCGGCAACCGAGTCAACCACAACGATATCGATTGCACCGGAGCGGACCATGGTTTCGGTAATCTCCAAAGCCTGTTCTCCGTTATCCGGCTGGGAAATATACATATTATCCACATCTACGCCGATTGCCTTGGCATATGCGGGATCCAGTGCATGCTCCGCATCAATGAATCCGGCAATTCCTCCGCGCTTCTGTACTTCAGCGATCATATGAAGGGTTACCGTGGTCTTACCGGAAGATTCCGGTCCGAAGATCTCTACGATTCTTCCCTTGGGAATTCCGCCGAGACCCAACGCAATGTCCAGACTTAAGGAACCTGTGGGAATCGTTTCCACATTCATGGTCGATGCGGGATCGCCCAGTTTCATAACCGCGCCCTTTCCAAACTGCTTCTCAATCTGATTTAAGGCCGCATCAAGTGCTTTGAGTTTCTCTTCTCTTTCCATAATATTTGTTCTCCTTTTGCGTGAACATTCGTTCTGTTTTTAACAATAAAACAAATGTTCGAATTTGTCAATACTTTCTTTTTGAATTTAACAAAGATACTGTATTTTTCCCCTTCCGAAGATCATTTTACTCGGAAAGTGTACAATAAAACACCCTCAAAGGCATCCCTTCCTTCTGTTTCGAATTTCCATAAAAAGTGGAATAATCGGCGATCTGCCAAAGAAAAACACATGCCACAGATTCGGCATGTGTTTATTCTAACATGAAGGAGATTTACATTCAACTGTAATTTACTTATTTCATACTGTTCTGGCATCCGAGGAAAAGCGGAAGGCCGGTCTGATTATCGACGATGGCATAGACGAACGGACGGTCCAGAACGATACTTTTCGGCATTTCTTCCATAATCGCACCTTTGACGCGCATATCCACTGCCGTCACCGCTGCCGCACGCGTTCCTTTTCTGTCCACCTCGATATGTGTTTTATGAATAATCGCGCCAATATAGATTTCATCTCCGCCGCTTACAAGCATATCGGAAAAATCCGCATTCATACCGAACGGTTCCGTCATTCCCATTTTATTATATGTTTTGGCCAGATCCGTTCCGTAATCGTTTTCGAATTCCGGAATCTTAACACGGACTTCCTCATCCTTAGCTTCCCTTACCGCTTTGGCAAAATCCAGATCGCGGATCTTATTTAAGTATTCTGACGTCGATTCGCCTTCTTTCGGCAGAATTCCCACAAAAGAGAACTCTCCGCCTTTATACGGTTTTACAAATCCTTCTCCGTCTCCGAGCATAAAATACTTGTTTTCTTTGCTCGAAAGCATGGTCACACTGCTGATGCTGCCGTCCGCATTGTTAAAATCATAACCTTCTTTGATTTTGTCATCTTCATACTGCTCTTCCCATTCTCCGTCGAAGGAGATTGCATTGATCAGATACATCAATGTATCCGGGGAAATATTGTTGATCACCTCATCGATCATTCCGTCCGTATTCGTATTGACCCAGGAATTAATATCATCCACGGTTCCCTGATCGAATTTTGACTTCCAAACTTCAGCCCGGTAATGTGCAATCACGGTATCCGCAAATTTGGGATCCAGTTCAAGATCATCGATGTCTTTGATCCAGATCGAGTTTGCCACATTCCATTTTACATCAGGCGACTCAATCATTTTCTCCCTTAGATAAGCCATTACGGTATTCATTTGTCCGACTTTGACCCC
Source organism: Lachnospiraceae bacterium UBA3804 (assembly GCA_002368665.1). Classification (GTDB taxonomy): domain Bacteria; phylum Bacillota; class Clostridia; order Lachnospirales; family Lachnospiraceae; genus UBA3766. The sequence continues at coordinate 200,963 of DFEK01000001.1, read as the reverse complement.
GCCGTTTGCAATACCTTCCATTTGGCTTAATGTATCCCCACTTGCTCCGTTTTCGGTCATTCCGAGCGCCATCAGAATGGATGTGGGAGACAGTAACACATTTTCATCGCTGCCGGATACGATTTCCGCCAAAAGACCGGTTCCCGCTTCGGAGATCAATGTCATCTGTTCATCGGTCGGTACGGTTGAAACCACCATTCCGCCCTGTTTGCCGGCTGTCAGACTGACCGATCCCTGTCCCATGGATGAAAGTGAATTCGTATTCTGCGTCTGCGATGAATCCGTCTGTGGGATGTGTCCCGGATTATTATTCGTAACACGGCTACAGCCTGTAAGCATAAGCGCTGCGGAAAGAATCGCCGTCATCTGTAACAGTTTCTTTTTCATTTTTTCTCCTTTATTTGATCCGTTATTCCATCATATTCTGTATTCCCAGAAACATCGGGAGACCGGTTTCGTTATCAACGATGGCATATACAAACGGTCTGTTTAATGTGATTACCTTCGTATCATCAAAAGCAACCGCATTGTCATAAGTTATAACAGCCGTTGCCGCTGCGGCCTTGGTGCCTTTTCTGTCCACTTCAATGTGGGTTTTATGAAGGATTAATCCGATATAAACACCGTAATCCTTTCCGTCATTTGTCATTAGCATTTTGGTAAGTCCGGCTTCGGAATCAAATGCCCGAACCATTCCCATATTTTTATAAATTTCCGACATTTCCACATCATAATCGACTGTAAATTCCGGAATTCTGACTTTCACTTCCGTATTCTCGGCATTTCTGATTGCCTCGGAAAAATCTTCCTTACCTGTGCTTAAATACTCAATATACTCTTCCGGCGTGGTTCCATCTTCCGGTAAAATTCCGACAAAGGAGAATTTCTCCCCCTGATACGGTTTCACAAAACCTTCTCCGGGTCCAAGCGTAAAATAGCGGTTTTCTTTGCTGTAAAGCATATTCACGTTGCTTTCCGAGCCGTCCGCGTTGGTAAATTTGCTATTTTCTTGTATATCGTCATCTTCATATTTTTCTTTCCATTCTCCCTCAAAAGCAACCGCATTGACTAAAGCGGTTCTGGAATTTTCCGGAAGTCTTTTAATAATTTCCGAGATCATATGATCGGTATTTTGGTCCACCCATTCATTGATTTCCGCCACGGTCTGATCATCCATGGGTCCCATATAAATATCGGCACCGTAATAGGTTTTGACCCGGTTTAAAAATTCCTGCTGAAACGTCGCTCTTCCGTCATCTTTGGTCCAGATGGCATTTGCAACATTCCATTTCACTTCCCCGTCAGCTTCGAGGTTTTCTTTCGTCTTCAGCAGAATATAATTTAAATCTTCCACCGAAAGTCCGCCCGATACAACCTGCTCCATCTCTTCCTTCGTTTCCCCGTCAGCTCCGTTTGCCGTCATTCCGAGAGCCATTTCGATGGAAAGCGGAGAAATCAGAATGTTTTTATTCTTTTCTTCCTCCGTCATCGTTTCATTCAACACAGCCAGCGCCGACCCGGAAAGTGCCCCGGTCTGCGCATTCGTAATTTCCTGCTCGGGTACTTCGTATGCGGTTCCCTGAGACGCATAATTGGTCGAACCCGCACCGGCGCCTTTCGTCACGGTCGCGCTCATCGGTTCCGGATGCTGCTGATACAATCTGTTGCATCCGCAAAGCATAAGTCCCGCGCACAATAATCCTAATAATCTGAGAACTTTCTTCTTCATTTTATTTTCCTTTCCCCTTTGCTTTTTGAATCGGTTCTGAATAAGTAACGAATCCGCGACCCGATTTTATGGATTTATATTCTAAAAATTGCAAAGCCGTGGTAAACTGTATATATCGATAATATAAGGAGGATGAGTTCCATGACAGTAAAAGAACTTTCCGAAAAAGACGGATTAAAACTTCTGACCGAAGGTTTGGATTTAAGTACCGAGATTACCAAACCATTCTGCTGCGATCTTTTAAGCATTGCCATGGGTAAAGCGCCCGCCGGTGCCGCATGGGCTACGGTTACAGTAAACACCAATACGCTTGCCGTTGCAACACTTACCGATGTGGCCTGCATTATTTTTGCGGAAGGTTCCGCTGTGGATCCGGCACTCATCGAGAAAGCAATTGAGGAAGAAATTCCTCTCTTTTCCACGCAATTATCCGAATTTGAAGCCGCCATGCTGGCTTACGAAGCTTAAGTTTCAAGGAGATTTGATGCAGCAGTTATACTACGACCTACATCTGCATAGTTGTCTTTCGCCTTGCGGTGACGACGAATCAACGCCGGGAAACATTGTCGGTATGTCGGTGGTCAAAGGGCTTCAGGTGATCGCCCTGACGGATCACAATACCTGCAAAAACTGCCCCGCCTTTCTTAAAATTGCCAAGGATTTTGGCATTACCGCCATCCCCGGCATGGAACTGACCACTGCCGAGGAAGTTCATGTGGTATGCCTTTTTCCGACGCTTGAGGATGCGATGGCTTTCGATGCGTATGTGGAGCCGAGAATTTTACCGATTCCGAACAAGCCCGATAAATGGGGAAACCAGATCATCATGGATGAAAACGACGAGCCCTGCGGAACTTTCGATACGCTCTTAATTTCCGCAACGGATATCTCTTTCGACCGCGTATATGATCTTTTGGAAGAATTTCACGGTGTAATGATTCCCGCGCATATCGAGAAAAGCACCTTCTCTTTACTCGCCAATTTAGGCTTTGTTCCGCCCGACAGCAAATTCAAATGCTTCGAGCTGAAAAATATGGGAAAGCTTCACGAAATCGTTGCTGCCAATCCCATATTGAAAAACTGCAATGTCATCACTGACTCGGATGCCCATCAGATCGATCTGATCAACGAGCCGATCAATACACTTCTCGTCGAAGAAAACACGGTTAAGTCCGTGCTGGATGCGCTGACAAGACCCGTGAAACAATAAAAGGTTCTGTCAGTTATCTTTCACAATTCCCGTATACTCATTGATGCTGTGCAAAACTTCCCAGAATACATTTACCGCAAAAGGGAAGAATTCACTCTTCGCGGGAAGGCGGTGAACCGTTTTAAATCCGGCTTTCTTCGCGATCTTCACCGCACGGTTCAAATGATAATTACTGGTGATCAAAACAACGGGCGTATCGGATCCGATGATCTGCATCGTATTTTGGAAATTCGTTTTCGTCGATTCGGATTTGTCTTCAAGGATCAGCCGGTCTTTGGATACACCCATTTTCAATAAGATTCTTTCCATCACTTCCGCTTCCGTCGGCTCGTTCGGATTCGGGTTGCCGCCGGTTAAGACCAGCTTGGAATCCGGGTATTCATCCAGATATTTCTTACCCATTTCCACACGGTATACCAAATCCCTTGTCGGCTTGCCGTCCTCTAAGGCCATACCGAGTACAATGGCATATTCGGCCTTTTTCCTCTGACGCATAAAACTTCCGATCAGGATAAACGTGCTGAACGAAAGAACCACCGTGCTCGCCGCATACGCGATCACGCGAACGATCCAGCCGATCACTTTTAAGAATTTATTCTTCATCCTTGTAAATAGATTGAACATGATGTCGAGCGAAGTAAGCAGCATGCATAAGGACAGAACTTGCTCCGCAAAAAGATTCTTTCGATAGATTTTCGGATTGGAAACTTTCCGGATCCTTCTGGTCATGACAAAAGAGACCTGGAATATAAGAAATGCACATAATGCGGTAAAAATGCCGCCGAGAACGAATCTTGTTTTTGAACTGTTTTGCTTCATACGTCTTATTTCCCCCGTAAAGTAATCATACAGCATTATGAACTTTTTGTTAACTCCCTATTTTACTGGGTTTTTGGCATCTTTACACAGCGTTTTCTTGTTTACAACGCCCTCTAAAACGCTTATAATAGAGTAGTTAAAGCACGTTTTGTATTTGACAAAAATATACAAGGAGGATTTTTGACATGTCTAGACAAAAACAGTCAATGGATGGTAATACCGCCGCCGCTCATGTAGCCTATGCGTTTACCGAAGTAGCCGGTATTTATCCCATCACCCCGTCTTCTCCCATGGCTGACTACGTTGATCAGTGGTCTGCAGAGGGAAGAAAAAACATCTTCGGAAATACCGTTAAGGTAACCGAGATGCAGTCCGAAGCAGGTGCAGCCGGAACTGTGCACGGTTCTTTGGCAGCAGGTGCTATCACTACTACTTTTACCGCTTCTCAGGGTCTTTTACTGATGATCCCGAATATGTACAAGATTGCTGCAGAGCAGCTTCCCTGCGTATTCGACGTATCCGCACGTTGCGTTGCTACCCAGTCTCTGAACATCTTCGGTGACCACAGCGACGTTTACGCTTGCCGTCAGACCGGTTTCGCCATGATGGCTGAATCCAACCCTCAGGAAGTTATGGACTTAAGCCCCGTTGCTCACCTTTCCGCAATCGAAGGCAAAGTTCCTTTCTTGAACTTCTTTGACGGTTTCCGTACTTCCCACGAGATCCAGAAGATTGAAATCTGGGATTACGAAGACTTAAAAGAAATGACCAATATGGAAGCAGTTGAAGCTTTCCGTGCACATGCTCTGAATCCCGAGCATCCTACCATGAGAGGTTCTCATGAAAACGACGATGTATTCTTCCAGCATCGTGAAGCTTGCAACACCGTTTATGATGCGCTTCCCGCTGTTGTTGAGAAATACATGAAGAAAGTAAACGAGAAGCTCGGCACCAACTATGATTTATTCAACTACTACGGTGCTGCAGATGCTGACCGTGTCATCATCGCTATGGGTTCCGTATGCGACGTTGCAGAGGAAGTTATCGATTATCTTACCGCTAAGGGTGAGAAAGTCGGCTTAATTAAAGTTCGTCTTTACAGACCTTGGGTTTCTTCCGCACTTCTTAAAGTTCTTCCCAAGACCGCTAAGAAGGTTGCTGTTCTTGACAGAACCAAAGAGCCCGGTTCCCTCGGCGAGCCTTTATACCTCGATGTTGCTACCACTCTTCGTGAGGCAGGTCTTAACGACATCGTTCTTACCGCAGGCCGTTACGGCTTAGGTTCCAAGGATACCGCTCCTTCTTCCATCTTCGCTATTTACACCGAACTTGAGAAGGATGCTCCGAAGAGCCGTTTCACCATCGGTATCGTTGATGACGTTACCAACCTTTCCTTACCTGAAGTTAAGCCCGCTCCTATCACTTCCGCAGAAGGAACCGTAGAATGCAAGTTCTGGGGTCTCGGCGGTGACGGTACCGTAGGTGCTAACAAGAACTCCACCAAGATCATCGGTGACCATACCGATAAGTACATCCAGGCATACTTCCAGTATGACTCCAAGAAGACCGGTGGTATCACCATCTCCCACTTACGTTTCGGCGACAAGCCCATTAGAAGCCCCTATTACATCAACCAGGCAGACTTTGTTGCATGCCACAATCCTTCCTATGTTGTTAAGGGTTACAAGATGGTTCAGGATGTTAAGCCCGGCGGAATCTTCATGATCAACTGCCAGTGGTCCGACGAAGAACTGAATACACATATGCCTGCAGAAGCTAAGAGATATATCGCTAAGAATAACATCCAGCTTTATACCATCAACGCTATCGACAAGGCTATCGAAATCGGAATGGGTAAGAGAACCAACACGATTCTCCAGTCCGCATTCTTCAAACTCGCTAATGTAATGCCGATCGATCAGGCAATTGAATTCATGAAGGCAGCTGCTAAGAAGTCCTACTCCAAGAAGGGTGACGCAGTCGTTGAAATGAACTACAAAGCAATTGATGCCGGTGTTGACGCAATTCACAAAGTTGATGTTCCCGCTGACTGGGCAGACGCTGTAGATGCTCCGAAGGAAATCAACAGAACCGGACGTCCCGCAACCGTTAAAATGGTTAACGAACTCCTTGATCCGATCGGACTTATGGATGGTTACAGCCTTCCTGTTTCCGCATTCAAGGACAATGCTGACGGACAGTTTGAGACCGGTGCTTCCGCATACGAGAAGCGTGGTACCGCAGTTATGGTTCCCGAGTGGAACGCTGAAGCTTGCTTACAGTGCAACAGCTGTGCATTTGTATGCTCCCATGCAACCATTCGTCCTTTCATCTTAAATGCAGATGAAGTTGCTGCTGCACCTTCCAACATCAAACTTGCTGATTCCAAGCATGCAGCTGATGCTTCCATGAAGTACACCATGACCGTATCTCCTTTAGACTGTATGGGATGCGGCGAGTGCATAACCGTATGTCCTAAGGCAAACGAAGCACTCAAGATGGTTCCTCAGGAATCTCAGGCAGCTGAGCAGCCTGTATTCAACTATTTGGTTGAGAACGTTGGCAAGAAGGAATTAAAGCCCGCTCTTGCAAACGGTGTTACCCCGATCAACTCCCAGTACAATCAGCCGTTACTTGAGTTCTCCGGATCCTGTGCAGGATGTGCCGAGACCTCTTATGCAAGACTGATCACTCAGTTGTTCGGTGAGCATATGTTCATCTCCAACGCTACCGGATGCTCCTCTATCTGGGGTGGTCCCGCAGCGACATCTCCTTATACCGTAAACAAGGATTCCAAGAAGGGTCCCGCTTGGTCCAACTCCTTATTCGAGGATAACGCTGAGCATGGTTTCGGTATGTACTTAGGACAGAAAGTAATTCGTGATCAGCTGATTGCCAAACTCGAAGAGCTTAAGTCCGATGCAACTCTTGCTCCCGCAATTGATGCATACCTTGCTACCAAGGATTCCACCAACGAGAACGCTGCTCCTACCGATGCACTTATCGCAGCACTCGAAGCAAACGGATCCGATGCCGCTAAAGAAATCCTTGCAAAGAAGGATTACCTCTCCAAGAAATCCATCTGGATCTTCGGTGGTGACGGTTGGGCATACGATATCGGCTTCGGTGGATTAGACCACGTACTTGCTTCCGGCGAGAACGTAAACGTAATGGTATTCGATACCGAAATGTACTCCAATACCGGTGGACAGGCTTCCAAGGCTTCCAACATCGGTGAGGTTTGCCAGTTCGCTGCAGCAGGTAAGGAAATCTCCAAGAAGAGCCTTGCTGAAATCGCTATGAGCTACGGTTATGTATATGTTGCACAGATCGCACTTGGTGCTAACCCTGCTCAAGCTGTTAAGGCTATTGCAGAAGCTGAAGCTTACAACGGACCTTCCCTGATCATCGGCTATGCTCCTTGCGAACTTCACGGTATCGCAAAGGGTGGTATGAACCACTGCCAGGATGAAATGAAGAAGGCTGTTAAGGCCGGATACTGGAACCTCTTCTCCTTCAACCCTGCTCTTAAGGCAGAAGGAAAGAATCCGTTTACCCTTACCTCCAAGGAAGGCGACGGAAGCTATCAGGAATTCTTAAACAACGAGTCCAGATACACCCGTCTTGTTAAGCCGTTCCCTGAAAGAGCTGAGAGACTCTTCTCCGAATCCGAGAAGGTTGCTAACGAGAGATATCAGCACTTACTGAAACTCGTAGAGCTCTACAAGTAATCGAAAGTTAAACAAAATAAAAAACTCCTGCGGGTATCCGCAGGAGTTTTTTTTGGACCGGGGGGACGGGGTTAGTGG
>DFEK01000001.1:0-193317 GCA_002368665.1 Lachnospiraceae bacterium UBA3804 | reverse complement strand
CCACTAACCCCGTCCCCCCGGTCCATTTAAAAATTACTTTAACTCTTCCATCCACCTGAAGGTTCCGGTTTTCTTAACGTTCTCTCCGTAAATCGTTGCAAAATCATTCTTCATGGAAATCACGTTAAAACCATATCCTTCCCATTTTTCCTTCAGTTCCAGCCCCTTCTCGGTGTTTCCATAGTCCCTTTCTTCATCATCCGCTATCAGCATAAATGCGGCGCTTTTATAGGGATTATCCGTTGTTGCGTAAAGAAGCATACTCGTATCACCACTGCTGTTTCCGAATGCAAGAACAGGCTTCTTGCCGATTTCCTGCATAATCTGGGATACTTTATTCATCTGGAGATTCTTAATAATCAGCTTGTCCGTACGAACAACCTTCTCGCCCGGTTTGATTTCATAATCCAAGCCGTTCTCTCCGTTCTGTCCTTCCGCTTCCAGAAATACATCCATTCCGATAAAGTTTTCGGACGGAATATCAATTACGCCTTCGAAGAGATTTCTGCAGATAAAACGATCGCTTCCGCTTACGACATATACCGAGAATCCATTCTCCTGCAGGTATTCAATCACTTCAACCATCGGCAGATAAAAAGCTTCCGCATAAGTCATGCCTTCAAAGCCATCCACATCCCGAAGCAGTATTTCCGTTGTAAAATCGGAGAACTCTTCAAGCGTCATACCGGAATATGCTTTTGCCGCAGCCTGCGCATGCAGAATTGCCATATCATCAGGGAAATTGTGGCTGATACCCTCATCACGAATCATCTCGGCTACCCGAATCGTTTCTTCATCCGGTTTGCAGTTCAGATCTTTCAGCACTCTCCAGGCAAGCATATAATACTCCAGATAGGTCGGAAATAATTCGCCGCAAATCGTTCCATCCATATCAAATGTGGCAATTCGGTTTTCCACCGGAATAAAGTTTTCCGATTTTTCATCCGTAACATCTTCCACATAATCAATCAGTGTCTGAAGGGATGCCGCATCCTGATGCCAGCTTGCAAACACCTCTTCTGTCGTTTCCTTTTTGTTTCCCCCCTTTGAACAGCCTGCAAAAACCATAACCAGCATAACCGCAGCCATTATAAAAGCGAGAACTCTCCTTTTGTTTCCTTTCATTTTTCCACTCCTTTATTATTATAGTATTTCTACTTCTATTTTCATGAGTCGGATTCCGGCGGTGGAATTAATTCAATTACAAATAAACTCCATCTCTCTAATAACAGTATTCTCCCCGTTACTATTTTGGATTTCGAATTGATACTCTCCCGGAATGCAATTTACTGAAAGTTTATGTTCGTTCGGGTCGAGATTCATAACATCATAGACGCCATCTTCTGCCGCCTTCTCATAAACTATAAGTGATACACTATTCTCTTCCGTAATATCGTAATTTATAACGAATTCAAACGAATTATTTGAACATATATTACAACTCTTCATGACGGTTCCAACCGATGTTGTATGAAGATACCCTTTTGAATCAATTAATCCGTCATATGAATAACCCGGGGTCGTAGGCAAATCAACCGTACGAAGTCCTTTTTCGACCAAGCATATACCATCAAAAGGGTTACTCTCGGAGTACAATATCATATAACTTCCAAATTCAGATACCTTTGAGTATGATTCTTTTACATATTCCGGTAATAAATCATAGCTTTCAGCTAATACCATAAGGGCATTCTTTTCGGAAAAGGTAGAACGATCTCTGGCAGATGTATAATAATCAAAACAGCTAATAGCAGAATATGCTGTAAAATAAGTCATATATACTCGATCTGTATCTAAAGCCCTTAACAATTCCGGTTCTTTCGTAGAATCGATAAATATAACCGTCTCTACTCTCATATCATCAAACAAATCAAATAAAGAATCGCATTCATTATAATCAAACCAATAATAATCTAATCTATTATAATAATCTTTAGAAAGAGAAAAAGTTGTATGCATATTTAAAAGTTGAAGAGCTAAAGCCAGTATAATGCATATTGATATTTCAATCCACTTACTCATCATGCTAAATGTTTTCTCAATAACCAGTACAGATGACAAAATCAATGGAATAACACCAATCAAATGGTATCTTGGAGAAGATTTCGTTAAGAACAAAACTATAAAATTCCATATAACTACTGAAATCAGCATAGATTCAAGAAATAATCTGTTTTCATTGGAAATATGCTTGTCTTTTTTGTGAATACTAACGGAAAACGCCTTTGGAATTAACATCCATCCGGCCATAATCAAACCAACGATTCCCCATCGAATACACACAATGATTCCATCAATCGAGATTGCCTTTATATCATTTTTTATAAACGGATTAAATACACCAATCAGATTATTGAAATTGTTCATTAACAAATCAAAATAATCGGTAGTTGAAGCAATCATCATCTTCTCCGTATTTGGGTTTACCTGAAGCTTACCACACAGCCCTAAACCCAGAATAACCGCAATAATAGTTGTTCCCAAGACTATAACACGGTATATAATATCATGTCTGTCACGTGAATTCATCGAATAAATGAGTGTTGTAATTGTTATAGGTATAATTCCACAGGCTAATACATATAGTCCGCTGGAAATACCAGTTAAAAAAGAGAGAAACAAAAGAAATACCCAAAATACAATCATTTCTGTCTTCCATCTTTTTTCTCTTGAAATAACAAGTAAATAGATTAATAATATCGGAATCAGTGTTTTATATACATACTGACCCCCACAGAAAAACATCATATTACAATAGGCAAGCATTCCCAAATCATATAATGCCAAGACCATTGAGATTGCAATCAGGCGATAGGATACCGGAACGTGCGCGCACTTCATCAACTTCCATATCAGATATCCCCAGACCAAAATGTTAATGATATTGGCTATTGCAAAAGATACAAAAATATTCTTTGTAATCATAAAAAAAGGAATAGCCAAAATAGAAGCACAATCAAACTCTCCTGTAGTTATATAATCCCAACACTGTAAAAACAGCGTATGTTGCTTTCCCATTTCAATAGTATGACGAGCTAACTTGGCAAAATCCTCATCGATAAAAGAATTTCTAGGAAAAAAATTAAGAAAAATATAAGCAAATATTTCAAACAAAATAACCAGGGCAAATATCACACAGATTACAACATCTATATTAATTTGTCTTTTCTTAATGGCATCCATATAATACTCTCTCCATCATTTTTATATATTAATATAGGCCACCCATTTTATTCAAATGGGCGGCCTTCCTTTAATTCATCTATACACCTCAAATAACGTAAGCCGCTTAATTGCAGTCATGACTCTTTTTTCTCTTCTTCCTTCTTATCTTTGCCAAGGATTACGTCTTCGGCCTGTTTGATCTCTTCCTGGCCCCAAATCTTCTTATTGAGTTCGTCATCCATCTTGGAAACCATATCAAGTACGCTCTTTGCCTTTAACTGCTCTTCGCTTGCTTTCTTCTCGTCCTTGATCAGAAGTTCCAGGGAGCTGGAGATCGAATCAATATTGTTCTTGAATTCCTGGATCAGTTCTGCCGTCTTATCTTTCGCAACATCCATGATTTCGTTGATGTAGGAATCAAACTGTACCTTGGTCGTATTGGCGAACATCTGCTCTACGTCGGCTTTGTAGTTCTTCTTATTGTTGGTGGAGAAGATGAAAATCGCCTTCTGCTTATTGATGTACTCATCCATCTTCAAAGCCTTTAAACTTGAAGGAGGAATCTGTGTTTCCGCAACGTTGGTAATGCGGCGGATCAAATTTTCATCAATACCTTTGTAACCGGTAATCTTCTGAATGATAATACCCTTCAGTTCATCTACCTGCTGCTGGAGAATTCTTCCGCGGTTATTCTTGTAACTGTTATCGATCTCTTCCAGATAACGGTTTAATTCGTTACGGATGATATTGTTCTTCTCTTCGAAAACTTCCGGACGGATTGCGATCCATTTCATCTTGTCCGCAATCTTGCTTGCCTGGATCTTACGGTTCTCGATAACGGTATAAAGCTGGTTGATATCATCAATCTGGAATACCAAAGAATCCGTCGTAATGTTGGACATGTAATCCTGGTAAGCCGCATCGATATCCTGCACCATGGAGTTTTTCATGGTGTCGATATTGCGCTCGATCTCTTCTTTGGACAGACGAGCCTGATTCTCGATAACTTCATAGTCCTCACGGATAAAATTAACGACGCTTGAAATTCCGTCATACAATCCTTTTGCCTTAACGGCCAGGGCATACTTCTGTGCATAACGGATGATTTCCTTCTCGATTGCATACATACCGGAGTTAACGTAGATACGCTGAATGATCGGATACAGGGATGTATCTTCGGGATTTGCGCACTTCTTTAATTCCGAATTGCAGTCTTTGATCAGCTGTTTGGTTTCGTTATCGGAATTAGCGAGTTTATCAAGTTTAAAGTACATACCGGTCTCAACATCCTGTGCGGGAGTTACCTCTCGTAAGAACGGATCCTTGATCGGCTCGTTGTTGATCTCGTCTTTGTGATTGGCAAGCCAGCGTCTCTCTTCCTCGGTATCCACGTTGTTTCCGATCGCCTTTGCGATATATGCGGCCTTTGCGGATACAAAGAACAAACGCTCTTTGGAAAGATCAATCTGCTCTGCCTCTTCGTTATAGATCTTATCGGTTTCTTTTAAGGTAACCTCAACCTTCTTATTGCGAAGTTCTTTTAAGTCTGCCAGGGACTTCGTATCGGACTGGTTGATGATATGTAAGGAACGGGTCAGGTCAATGGTAACCTTGGTATCGTTCTTCTTATCGTTGGAATCTCCGATTAAATTATAGAGAATGGAGTTACCGGTACCTTCCATCTTGGTCGGTTCATACAGCACGATTAAAATGGAATTGGTCTGCTGCTGCAAAGCTTTCTGCAGAACAAGCAGATGCTCGTTGGAATTGGAGTCCGTACCCGGTGTATCGTAGAAGGTGAAATTGATATTTTTGCCCAGAGGAATTGGGAAAAATACATCAATAATACCATCCACATATTCATCATTATCGGCATCCGCATGATTGGGAATGTCGTTTAATTTCTTTAAAATCTGATACAGCTGTTCATGCTGCTGTAAGCGGAACATGATGGCGGAATTGATCTCGCCGTTTACCTTCTCTTCCGTTAATTCGCAGGGAGTCTCCGCATGGAACGCAAATTTTTTCTTGGTCTCATCCCAGGTAATGGTAGCCGGGAATTCCTGTCCGGGAGCGCTTCCTTTCTTGATCACAAAATAAACGCTCGGTCCGTCCGCATTGGAAATACGGAACATTTTAGCCGTTTCGGAATTGATGCTTTCCGGAAGAATCCTGCGTCCGATCAACGCATTGATGAATGTGGATTTACCGGAAGAATAGGTTCCGACAAGACAGAGGTTGACGTCGGAATTATTTAATTTGGCCTTCTTTTCTTCAAATTCGGCTTTGCGTCTTAAGAAGGACTCCTTAATATCCGTATTCTGGAGTTCATCGCCCAGCATCTGAAGCGTACCGTCACAGAACTGGCTGACACTTTCAAAAATCTCGGCAACGGAAGGAAGCTCTATGAAATCTTCGACCACAAAGCGCTCTTCACCTGAACTCTTATTGTATTCTTTTACTTTCTTTACGAAGTCATCGTAATCGATCTTGGTACCCTTAAAGGTTACGCTGACCTGATCGCGCAGAAACTGTTCCCAAATATCCTCGAAGAATTTATTTCCATGATTTTGCAATAAAAATTCACCCTTGTCAGGACCGTATTGAGAAAGCCACGGGCACATTGCGTAAGGGATTTCCACAAATTCTCCCTTTGCCTTGGCCAGAAAGCGGATCTCTTTCTTGACAGGATGATACATGATCATTAATTCTTTCATTTGTTTCCTCCAAATTAATCCCCATTATCCAAAAGGCAAAATTTACCCATTGAACACTTAATAATTATAACCCCTATATATAGAAATGTCAAAAGCAAGTTATAAATCTTTTCCCGGAATTTTACCAACCAAAAAAATCCCCGAATAAAGGGATTTTTACAAGGTAACGGAAAGGTTCGGACGTTATGTTTACCACTGGTTTACGTAACTTGGAAAATCAATATTTAGTGGTCACTCTGCTCCGTAACTCATATATTTTCGATTTGCCAGTCGATCGGGGTTTGTCCGTGGGAGGCAAGGAACTCATTTGTCTTGGAAAAATGTCTGCAGCCGAAGAATCCGCGGTAAGCGGATAAAGGGCTTGGATGCGGTGCTTTTAACACCAGATGGTTCGGATTATGAAGCATGGCTTCCTTCTTCTGTGCAGGTGCTCCCCAAAGAAGAAAAACAACAGGCTCCTCTTTGGCATCCACCAGTTCGATCACGCGGTCGGTAAATCTTTCCCACCCGAAACCGCGATGGGAATTGGCCTCATGTGCGCGCACCGTAAGAACGGTATTTAAAAGCAAAACGCCCTGTTCTGCCCATTTATTCAGCATTCCGTTATTCGGAATATAACATCCCAGATCATCGTGCAGTTCCTGATAGATATTCTGCAGCGAAGGCGGAACATCGATTCCCTTCTGTACCGAAAAACAAAGCCCGTGCGCCTGTCCGACATTGTGATACGGATCCTGACCTATGATAACAACTTTGACATCCTTATAGGCCGTCAGCGAAAACGCAGAAAATACCTGGTCCTTCGGAGGAAAAACCCGGTATTTCGCATATTCCGACTTCACTTTCGCAGTCAGCTCTTTATAATATTCTTTGCCTGCTTCCTCCTGAAAATAAGGAAGCCAGTCACTTGCTACCGTACTCATCTTATAACCTTACAGATACGCCTCTGTCACGTAAATAGCGCTTCACTTCTTTGATCTCCAGTTCTCGGAAATGGAACAGACTCGCTGCCAGTGCGGCATCCGCTTCGCCTTCGGTCAGTGCATCATAGAAATGTTCGAGTTTGCCGGCTCCTCCAGATGCAATCACGGGAACGGAAACATTCTCAGAGATGATCTTGGTCAGTTCCAGATCGTATCCGTTCTTCGTTCCGTCACAGTCCATGCTGGTTAAAAGGATTTCTCCGGCGCCCAGACGATTCGCTTTCATCGCCCATTCCACGGCGTCAATGCCCATATCCACGCGGCCGCCGTTTTTAAAGATATTCCAGCCGCTTCCGTCTGCTCTTCGCTTGGCATCGATCGCAACCACGACACACTGGGAACCGAATTTATCCGCCGCATCCGCAATCAGATCCGGATTCATGATCGCTGCGGAATTGACCGCAACTTTATCGGCACCTTCTCTTAAGATGCGCTTAAAATCATCGACCGTACGGATTCCGCCGCCAACGGTGAACGGAATAAAAACGTTTTCCGCCACTTTGCGTACCATATCAACGACGGTTTCTCTGGCATCGCTCGATGCCGTAATGTCCAGAAAAACAAGCTCATCCGCGCCTTCGCGGTCGTAGATTTTGGCAACTTCCACGGGATCTCCCGCATCGATTAAATTGACAAAATTAACACCCTTTACAACTCTTCCCGCATTCACGTCAAGACAGGGGATAATTCTTTTGGTGTGCATCTTTTAACTCCAAATTCTATAATTCAATATAGTTTTTTAAAATCCGAAGTCCCACATCGGAACTCTTCTCCGGGTGAAACTGGCAGGCATAAATATTACCTGCTTCAACAGCCGCATGCACATGGTTTCCGTACTCGCAGGTTGCGGCTACAATGCTTTCCTCTTCCGCTTTCAGATAATAGGAATGCACGAAATAAACATAGCTTCCTTCTTCCACACCCGCAAACAGTTTTGATGTTTTCGGAAACTCGAGGGAGTTCCATCCGATCTGTGGAATCTTAAGTCCGAAGGAGTCGTCGAATCGGACGATTTTACCTTTCAGCAAAGAAAGCCCCCGAACACCCGGTGTCTCTTCGCTTTCTTCAAACATAAGCTGGAGTCCGAGACAGATTCCGAGGATGGGCTTTCCCGCACCAACCAGTTCTTTGATTACTGCGCTCAGTCCGTAACCGTCCAGCTTCGACATGGCATCTCCGAATGCTCCGACACCCGGCAGGATCAGTTTATCCGCTTTGCGCATTTCTTCTTCGTTACGGCTTACAATATATTCCGCTCCCAGGAAATCAAGCGCTTTTTCCACGCTTTTCATATTCCCGGCATCATAATCAATGATTGCTATCATTCTTCCACACTTCCGTCCAGAATCCGTTCTTTCTCTTCGTCGGAAAGAAGTTCCGGCTGGATTTCTCCGATTATTTTGTCAAAATCAAGCAAAATGGTCAGCCTGCCGTCATGACGGTAAACGCCCTTTGCAATATGGCTTTCATCCACACCGAGCGTATTGTCGAGACCGACGATCTGATCGTCTTCCGCTTTCAGAATACCCAGCGCAGCATCTACATGAAACGCCACATCCAGATTACGGTAATTCGTAACCACAAAGATGCCTGCGGGTTTTGTCGCATCACGGTTAAGATATATCGCCAGATCAATGGCGGTAATAATCACTTCTCTGGGCATAAAAATGCCTTCCACGCAGGGATTCGAATTCGGAACGGGTGTCGAAGCCTGATACGGAATAATTTCCCGTACCGTTTCCACCGGAATTCCGAAACTGTTTGCTCCAAGTTTAAACTCTAATATCTCCATTTCGTTCCCTCGTAAAACACATTTTATCTTTTAATACTATATCGCAAAAATCCCGAAATATCAATCAATGTCCGTACGCAATCTTTATAATGTCGTCAATTCCGGCCTCCTCGATGGAAACATCTTTGATTGTTTGCCGTTTGGACAAATCCGCGATGATATCCGCCGCCGTCGTATCTTTTTTCATGAACTTATACTTGGCAATATTTCCGCTGTGTTCAATCATTTCGCAGAAATTCGCTTCCGGCGCTTTTTCATCGTAAAACTCCACGACCAGAGTTTTATACGGTGCAATTCTGTCGACAATCTCAGACAGATTTCCGTCTTCCATCATCACTCCGTGATTGATGATGATCAGACGCTCACACAGTTCCTGAATATCTCCCAGATCATGCGTAGTCAGAATTACTGTCGTCTGGCGGAGTTTGTTGATCTCTTTAATAAATTTGCGAAGTGCATACTTCGAAGAAACATCCAGTCCGATGGTCGGTTCGTCGAGGAAGAGAACCTTGGGGGAATGCAGCATGGAAGCCACCAGATCGCCTTTGACTCTTTGTCCCAGGGACATCTGTCTGACCGGCTGGTTGATGATTTCCTTAATGCCCAGGATCGAATCGAGTTCGTCAATGGTACGATCATAATCCTTTTGATCAATCTGATAAATATGCTTCAGAAGTTCAAAGCTCTCTCCCAGGCGCAAATCCCAGTTAAGCTGAGTTCTCTGGCCAAAAACAACACCGATATTACGAACCACTTCCTTTCGGTGTTTCGTAATATCCGCTCCGTTTATCAAAACACTGCCCGAACTCGGAGTAAGAATTCCGCTCATCATTTTAATCGTTGTGCTTTTCCCCGCTCCGTTCGGCCCGATAAAACCTACAATTTCACCTGCATCAATATGAAACGAAAGATCGGCTACCGCATGAATCTTTTCTATACCGGGGTTTACAAGGCCCTTAAATGCGCCTTTTAATCCGGGTTCCTTACGCTTTAATGTGTAATCCTTGCACAAATTAACTACATCAATCATTTCTAATTTCCTGCACTTTCATATTTCTTAAGTCCCGCTTTGAAGAAAAGTCCCGAAAGCGTAATTACCAATAAACCGACTAAAAGTGTGACGAAAGGAACCACCATACCGTTTAACACGGAATTTTCGATTCCGAGAAGGCTCGATACCGGATAGAAAGATACCCACCCGATAGGAATCAAATACGTCAGGATAAACTGCAGACTTTCCGGATACATGGAAATCGGATACAGAGTGGTCTTATCCATGATTTCCTGTGTATACATACCGAAATCCGTAGTGCTCTTCGTATAAAACGATGTACTTCCGAGGAAAATATAAATGCCTCCGCGAATCAGTGTTGCACCGATGAGCATAACCAGTACCTGAAGAACAAAGAAAGGTGTCACCTGCACGGCACATTTAATGCAGCCGTATACAAATACCAAAATTCCGGGAATCAGATCCGTGATACCGAAAATATTGATATTCGTAAAGAAAAACTGATATAAGACACTCATCGGTCTTGTCAGATACCGGTCAAAATCACCTTCCAGTACAAAGTACCCCATAAACCATCCCTGTACGAAGAAAATCATGGAAAGCGCGTGGGACATTACGGAAAGGCCGTATAAGAAAGCTAACTGACCGTAATTCCATCCGTTAATCTCTCCGAAGGATTCCACGACAAATTTAATGGTTGCAAATCCGACAATAAACTGAATCGGATTCGAGATCATCCAACCGGCGATGTTCGCAGGATATTCAACGATGGTCAGAAATGCCATTTTAATGACCTGAATCGTTACATCAAGGTAATGGCCGAGTTCTTTGAATGCTTTTTTCATTTTACATCATCCTCCCTGAACCATTACTTTTCTTGTAATCTGCTTCTGCGCAAACAAGAATACCAGAAATAAAACGACCGCCCAGGCCAGTTGTATCTCCATCCCGGTAAAGATCTCCGCCCTCGTTCCTCTGCCGATATATATGCTTAGCGGCAACTGGTAAATATACGGAAACGGCAAAAACTTAAGTACATTGGCGATCGGATCCGGGAAAAACCAAAGCGGTATGATACTTCCGGAGACTAACCGGATTAAATGCTTTTTCACCTGGATCAAAGCATCGATATTCACAGCACTGAATGCCATCATTCCAAAAAGTGCTGCAAGAAACCAGTTAATAAAAAATGACAAAAGAACGGATAACACAAAGATTGGCAAATCACGCAAATCCGCCATTTTAGGTACTTTTATAAGCAACGAGCCGATCAGTAAAATCGGCAGAATATTCTGCAGAATCAGTGCGATTATGGTTCCGATATCCTCTGCAAAATAGATTCCGAAGAGGCTTACGGGTTTCATCATGTCCGTGGCAACCGTACCCTTTTGTACGCTTTGCTCGATCCGTTTCTCCACGTTTGTGATAAGAAGGACCGAAAGAACGGAGGACATAATAATATAAACCAGCATGGAATCAACATCCACTCCGCCTGCCGTACCGCCGTCTTTGTACAACGCTTTCCAGAAAAATGCGGAGGTGATCATAATGATGGTCTGCACAAGAATATTACCGTATACGTCAAACGCATAGGTCAGTCTCTTGATGATTTGTGTTTTGATGATATAAAGATATTTCTTCATTCTCTCTTAAGTTAAGACAAAGCAAACCCGAAAGCAGATATCCCTGCCCTCGGGTTTGCGTAGAATTTTAAATCAAAATTTGAATTAGAACTTTCCTGCCTTTGCAGCTTCTTCGATGGAAACTGCGGTAGAAACGGTCATACCAACCATCGGGTTGTTACCTGCGCCGATAAGACCCATCATTTCTACGTGTGCGGGAACGGAAGAAGAACCTGCGAACTGTGCATCGGAATGCATACGTCCCATGGTATCGGTCATACCGTAGGAAGCCGGTCCTGCAGCCATGTTATCCGGGTGAAGGGTACGTCCGGTACCACCGCCGGATGCAACGGAGAAGTACTTCTTTCCTGCTTCTACGCGCTCTTTCTTATATGTACCTGCAACGGGATGCTGGAATCTGGTCGGGTTGGTGGAGTTACCGGTGATGGAAACATCAACGTTCTCTTTCCACATGATTGCAACACCTTCCTGAACATCGTTTGCACCGTAGCAGTTAACTTTTGCACGAGGTGACTCGGGATCCTTGCTGTAGCATTTACGGAATACTTCCTCAACCTCGCCGGTGAAGTAATTGTACTTGGTCTCTACATAGGTAAATCCGTTGATACGGGAAATAATCTGTGCAGCGTCCTTTCCAAGTCCGTTTAAGATAACACGAAGCGGTTTCTGACGAACTTTGTTTGCTTTCTCAGCGATACCGATTGCACCTTCTGCAGCTGCGAAGGACTCATGTCCTGCAAGGAATGCGAAGCACTCGGTATCCTCTTCAAGAAGCATCTTTCCAAGGTTACCATGGCCGAGACCTACTTTACGACGGTCAGCAACGGAACCGGGAATGCAGAATGCCTGAAGGCCGATACCGATGGCTGCGGCAGCCTCGGAAGCCTTACGGCAACCTTTCTTGATTGCAATGGCAGCACCTACGGTGTATGCCCATTTTGCGTTTTCAAAACAGATGGGCTGAATGCCCTCGATTAAATGATAAACATCAATACCTGCAGCATCGCAGATATCCTTACACTCTTCGATGGAAGAGATGCCGTACTCCTTTAAGCAAGCAAGAATCTGAGGCTCTCTTCTTTCATATGATTCAAATAATGCCATAATGATTTGTCCTCCCTTTCTTACTCTTTTCTCGGATCGATTAACTTCACTGCATCAGCAACACGGCCATACTGTCCGGAAGCCTTCTCAAGAGCGGTCTGAGCATCGTCGCCCTTCTTGATGAAGTCCATCATCTTACCAAAGTTTACATACTTGTAACCGATGATCTCATCATTCTCGTCAAGTGCAAGATTAGTGATATATCCATCGGTAAGTTCCAGATATCTGGGACCTTTTTCCAAGGTTCCGTAAGTGGTACCGATCATGGTTCTGGTACCCTTTCCAAGGTCTTCCAGACCTGCACCGATCTGAAGTCCGTCCTCGGAGAATGCGGACTGGCTTCTGCCGTAAACGATCTGTAAGAATAACTCTCTCATTGCGGTATTGATTGCATCGCAAACGAGGTCGGTATTAAGTGCTTCGAGGATGGTAAGTCCGGGAAGAATTTCAGCAGCCATTGCTGCGGAATGAGTCATACCGGAGCATCCGAGAGTTTCTACAAGTGCCTCCTGGATGATACCGTCTTTAACGTTTAAGGAAAGCTTGCAAGCTCCCTGCTGAGGTGCACACCAGCCAACACCATGAGTGTAACCGGAGATATCCTCAATCTTCTTTGCCTGAACCCATTTAGCCTCTTCGGGGATGGGAGCAGCGCCATGATGTACACCCTGGGTAACGGGGCACATGTTCTTGACTTCTGTTGAGTAAATCATATGATCCTCCTTTATGAATTTATTGAAATACAATATGAACTGTATTCTTACTGCAATTATGAAAACTGTAGCGTATCTATTTTACCAAACTAAGAGGCAAAAACAAAGAGCGAAATCGAGAAATTTACAAAAAATTCAAAACTCGTTCGCCCTTATTTCAATAAACGCGGTGCCTTTTCGAACAATTCGGTTTCGTAATAAAACTCCATTTCCTTGACAAAGGTGTATTCACCGGTTTGGGGATTATATTTAATAATATCGATTCCGCAGTTCGGAAGAAGCCCTCCCTTCCAGAAATCGTCGATATTCTCCTTCTTTTTCATGATAAAAATCAAAGCCTGGTCCAACGCACCGTGACCGGAAATCAGGATCCGGCGCTCGTTTCCATCCTCCTCAAGCGCGGCCTCTTTCGTTTCAATCACGTCTTTCAGAAACTCTCCGGCACGCGCAAGAATTTGTACAAATGTCTCCGCATGGGGATCATATTCCTTCACCATCTCATCATACTTAGACGGTTCTTCCTTAAAACAGCTAAACGGAATATCGCCTGCTTCTTTCATTGCAAAGACACTCATCCCTTCCTGCTTTCCAAAGCCCATCTCCCGTAATCTTGCATCGGAAACCGGTGCATCATTCCGGCTAACCAGTTTCGCACTGTTCATTGCTCGGCTTAAGGGAGACGAATAAACCGCATCGAAAGTGATACCTTCTTTATCGAAATACTCTCCGGTCTGCTTGGCCATACTGATTCCGTCTTTATTTAGCTGAATATCCGATGCGCCCTGAATTTTATATAAATCATTCCATTCCGTCACGCCGTGACGCAGTAAATAAATCTCCATACTGTTCTCTAATCCGTAAATAGTTTTTCCCTGTTTTGAAGCGCATTTTCGGTCAGTTTCTTGCGATCCTTCGGATCCACGTAATCAAAAAGCGCCACATTGGAAAAACCGAGTTTTCTTAACTTTTCTTCGCTCTCCTTCTGCTCATCGCCCTTATGAAGACGGGGAATCTTCGGCACTTTTAAAACGATTTTCCTTTCGTCCACGCGCTCTTTTAATTTCATCAGATTATCAAAGAATATACCGAAATCTCCGCCCGTATACTGCTTATACCGCACGGGATCCATATCCTTAACATCAATGGCATAGAAGGAAATGTACGGAATAACCCGCTCAATATTTTCAAACGGTGCCTGCAATGAGCTTTCCAGATTAAAGGTCCAGCCCGTACTTTGGTACTTTTCCATGAATGCCGCATGGAAAGCACTATGTAAAAGAGGCTCTCCTCCTCCGAAAGTCAAGCCTCCTTTAGTAGACAGGAAATACAAATTGTCAATTTTCACTCTTTCATAAAGTTCATCCACCGAAAGATATTCAACGGGTTTCGATCCGTCCCACGAATAGGGATTGATGCAAAGTCTGCAGCGAAGCGGACACCCCATGGAACAGACCAGAGTCGTCACGCCCTCTCCGTCCGTAAGCATCCTGAGTCTTTCAATGGCAAGAATCGGTAATTTCAATTCTTCCAAAATTTTCTCCTCTTAATTTCCTTCTTAGGGAATATATTCAGCT
The DNA here is from genome assembly GCA_002368665.1 of Lachnospiraceae bacterium UBA3804. Lineage (GTDB taxonomy): Bacteria > Bacillota > Clostridia > Lachnospirales > Lachnospiraceae > UBA3766. Next base: position 178,614 of record DFEK01000001.1, on the reverse strand, counting down.
CCGCCTTCCAATTCATAGTTATCAATGAGCGCCTTTGAAGAGTCCTGCTCAGAGGTTTTTTCTTCTTCCGAACAATCCTCTTCGGAACAGGGTTCGGATGAATCAAACTCCACAGCCACATCACCCATAATCTGGTCTTCGGGATAATAGGTTTCTTCTCCCTCTATGTCAACAGGTGCAATCGTTGCTTCACCACCCAGAGGCTGCGGATCGGGGGGATTGTTTCCCGCGGTAAAGAAACTTTTTACGGCATCCACTGCCACGCAACCGGTCATGGATGCTGCCATGCCGACCGCAATACCGGCCACGGCAACTTTCTGTCCCATATTTCTTCTCTTGGCAAGTTCCCTTTCGAGATACAGAATCTCGGCTTCACATTTCGGGCAGGTACCCTTGCACTCACCTTTATGTTTGCACTCACTTACCACATATTCGATATCATTGTTTTCGGCAATCTGTCTGCGGATTTCCTTTAATGCTCTGCACTTATCTTTTCCTCTCATGCTTCTCCTCCCATTTACGGACGAATGTCTTTTCCGCGATCCTTCGGCGACCTGAAATATTCGTCGGGCTTAATGGACTCCACTCCGTCACCCATAATGGCCTTAAAATATTCCTGCATCTTGCTTTGCTTTCTCAGCCAATCCGAACTGTCTGACTTCAGATCGGGATCGATGATCTTCGGATCGCCCGTCTCCTCGCTTGTTTCTTCGCTTTCTTCTTCGGAAGTTTCTTCCGAACTCTTTTCACTTGATTTCTCCGAAGATTTCTCGGAAGTCTTTTCCGATGAGTCTTCTTCAAAAACATTGTCCTTGCTGTCTTCCCATGGTCTGTCATCCCATGTATAATTCGGAAACTCCTGTTTTAGGTGTTCCTCTTCCAAGACTGCAAGTTTCGGATCGATGTGGATCCATGTTCCCTTTAAATCGGCATATTGGGGATCATACGGATCTGCAACACCTTTTCCTTTTGCTGAGAGTGATGTGTCCTTTAAATAATTTCTTTCAAAGGTTCCGTTTTTTAAAGTAATGGTCATCCAGCCGCGGTCCAGGATTTCTTCCTGTGAAACATAGCACATTCCGACTTCCAGTCCGAGCGGTGTGAAAAATACAATATTGGATTCTTTGTCTGCCAGAAACTCGGCGACTTCCGCATCCGTCCAGGGATCCAGTGCGGAATTTCTTCCGTTCTGCGTTAAGCATCTTTCCCTGAATTCTTTGGCAAATGCTTCATCGATATTCATGATCTCGTCGTTTTCGATGATTTTACCGCTTTCCAGATCAATATTGATGGCGTAAATGTAGGAATCCAGATTGACCTGAAAATCATCCGTATGAACCACCGCATCCAGAAGTATGCTCATCTTTTTTCCGTCGTTGTATGTAACATAAGAATCAACGGAAAACGTGATTGTCGAATACATATACTGCGTGTACGGTGAAGTTCCGTTCAGATAATTGATGAAATCGGATGCCGTACGAAGGAAAATCTCTTTATTGATGGTATCAATATTCGGAATCTTTCCTTCCAGTTCCGCATAAGCCACATCCGCCTGCACTCTTGTAGGTCCCATCACATCGTCATAATAGAAATATTTCCGATGAATGGAATACAGATTGCTGTAAGTGATTTCATCCACGCAATCGCAGAACGGCTCGTAATAATCCGGTCCCATGCTGCTGCGCTTGTCATACCAGTTGGTATGCGTCGTATCGAATACGGTTGACTGATCCCTGTAAGATACGACCTTGTCGTTGATAAAAGGATCAAACGCACCCGACTCGGTAATCGAACTTACATCCGCCATGCTTTCGTAGAAGGACATATCGAATGTATCGTGATCAAAATCTTCTCTTCCGAAATGTCTTCTGTATACCACTCCCTCTTCCTCGGAACTTTCCTCGGAGGAAGGAACCGCGCTGGTCTTCGGCTTCTGTGTCTTCTTCTGTTGCTGCATCTGCTGGGTCAGCAGATTGTTCAGTGCCCTTTTGCTTCTGACATAACCAATCAGCGAAGGGATCAGAATAACAAGCGCGATCAGAACCGTTGCACCGATTGCAATCGGTATCCAGGCTTTGCTTCGGGAACTCTTATTCACCTTCTGTGCCTGAATCCTGGTTGCTTCGACAGCCTGATAGCCCGGCTGCGGATTCATGTTTGCATTTTGGCCCGTATAATAAGCACCGTTTGCGCCTGCTCCTGCGGGAATGTTCGCATTTGGATCAAACGCAGCCTGAGCATCACCGGTATTTGGCTGGCTCTGCCATTCCTGCGGCTGGTTTTCCGAGCGAAGATCATACCCGCAAACCGTACAGATAGGCGGATGCATTAAGCCTCCGCAACGCGGACAAAAGATAAATTTTGTTTGTGTTCCGTCAGACATTTTATTGTCCCTCACTGCCAAAAGTTACTTCACTGAAATATTCCAGTACACATCGTCTCAATAATACCAACGAATAAGCCACGGCATTTTCGCGGATTTTTGATCGATTTCCTGAAAAATTATATTTTTCCACCGTAATCTTGCCTTTTACGGAGCATCCGATGAAGACCGTACCGACCGGAATTTCCTCTGTTCCGCCGTCCGGACCCGCCAGACCGGTAACGGCCAAAACGACATCTGCCTTATTGATAAAAGCAGCGCCCTTCAACATATCTTCGCAAACCTGGCGGCTTACCGCCGTGTGTTTTTCCAAAATCGCTTTCTTGATTCCGAGCATTTTACGCTTTGCCTTGTTCGAATAGGTTACATAGCAAAGTTTCAGTACTTCGGAGACACCCGGTACATTGATCAGTCGACCCGCAACCAGACCGCCGGTACAGGACTCCACGGTGGATACGGTCAGATGATTGGAAATCAGAAGATCCACACATGCTTTTTCCAGCGTCACATCTTCTTCCGTAGTATAGATATATGGACCGAAACGGTTTTTCAACTCGCGAACCACGGGTTTGATCAGCTTGGATGCCTCTTTTTCCGTCGGCGCCTTTGCTGTAACGCGGACATGCACCTCTCCTGTTTTGGCATAAGGTGCCACGGTGGGATTGGATGATTCTTCGGTCAGATCACGAATTCTGGCATCCACCGCGCTCTCTCCGATTCCGCACATTTTAACCATCTTGGAAACGATCACCGTATCGCTTTTGGAGGAAAGATACGGCCGTACATCATTCTCAAACATCGGCATCAGCTCGTTTCCGGGCCCCGGAAGAAGAATGGCCATCTTTCCGTCTTTTTCACAGATAATTCCCGGAGCCGTACCGTTTGCATTGTACAAAACCTTGCTGCCCTGCGGAACATATGCCTGTTTTTCGTTGATCGGAGGCATCTCAAGGCCGCGACGCGCAAAGAACTCGCGAATGCTGTCCATGGCTTTTTTATCCATGACCATGGGTAGATCAAGCGCCTCGGCAACGGTTTCCTTGGTCAGATCATCTTCCGTCGGTCCCAAACCGCCCGAGAAAATAACAATATCCGAACGGTCCCACGCCTGAAGAAATGTCTTCGTAATCCTGTCTTTATTGTCCCCGACAACCGTCTGGTAATAACAGGAAATACCCAGCGCAGCACACTGTTCGGATAGAAACTGTGCATTCGTATTCAAAATATTCCCAAGAAGAATCTCTGTACCTACAAAAATAAATTCCGCGTTCATTTCATTCTCCTTAATATATGAGCTTATTTCTCCTCTTTCAAAACGGAACGGTTCTTTACGAGGTAATCGATCAGCGAAACCACGGTAAGGATACATACCAGCCACTGCAGTACATAACCGACAACCTTAATCTGCGGGATATCCGCGATCAGGAAGATGACCATGATCATCTGTGCGGCGGTTTTAACCTTGCCCCAGATGCCGGCTGCGATGACTACGCCTTTTTCGGCCGCAACCAGTCTGAATCCGCTGATGATAAAATCTCTGCCAATGATCAGCATGACCAGCCAGGGATTGACTTTACCGAGGATCAATAATCCGATCAGAGCAAGATTCACCAAAAGCTTATCCGCAAGCGGATCCATGAACTTACCGAAATTGGTGATCATATTGTATTTTCTGGCAATCCTGCCGTCCAGTGCATCCGTAATGGACGCAAGGGCAAAGATCAAAAGTGCGATCCATTTGGAATATTCCTCGATGGCCGGGATATTAAACGGAATAAAGTCCTTCTGGTTTAGCAGAAAGAACAGAAATACCGGAATCATAATCACCCTGGCCAGGGTCAGTTTATTCGCTGCATTCATTATCTAAAACTCCAATCAAATCATATTCGTTGCTGTCGGTGATCTTTACTTGGATCATATCTCCGCTGCAGAATTCGCGCTCGCAGTTTACGAATACCAGTCCGTCAACATCAGGCGCATCCAGATAGCTTCTGCAAACATAGACATCATCTTCGGGAATACGTCCCTCAACAATCACCGGAAGGGATAAGCCGATTCTCTCCTTTGCCTTGGCAAAAGCAATCTCCTGCTGCATCAGCATGATTTCCTTTGCCCGCTTTTCCTTGGTCTTCTTCGGAATCTGTCCCTTCATTTTGGCTGCGGGAGTGCCCTCTTCCTTCGAATACGGAAAAACTCCCAGGCGGTCAAATCGCATTTCTTCCACAAACTGTTTTAAGCATTCCACATCTTCTTCGCTCTCTCCCGGAAAACCGGTGATCAGAGTGGTCCGAAGACAGATATCGGGAAGGATTCTACGGATCATGGCGATTTTCTCGCGTAACTGTGCATTGGATGTTCTTCTGCCCATCCTCTTTAAAATCTCATCCGATGCATGCTGGATCGGAATATCCAGATAATGACAGACTTTAGGCTCGTCTTTCATGGCAAGCAAAAGTTCCTCGTCAATTTCTTCCGGATAACAGTAAAGCAGTCTGATCCATTTCAGTTCTTCAATCTTCCCAAGACGGTGAAGCAGTTCGGTGAGCGCTTTGTGTCCGTATAAATCCGTACCGTAGATCGTCGTCTCCTGTGCCACCAAAACCAGCTCTTTCACGCCCACTTCTTCAACGAGATGTTTGGCCTGATCCACGAGATAGTCCATGGAAAATGAGCGGTATTTTCCGCGCATGGAAGGAATTGCACAGTAAGTACAGCACTTATCGCAACCCTCGGCGATTTTCAGATACGCATAATATCCGCCCGTCGTAACGATACGTTTCTTCGCTTCGGTTAACGAAGTATCGATGGAAGGAAGAATCGATTCTTTCTTTCCTTTCAGGGCATCGTTTACGGCATCGACGATATTCTCAAGCGCCATTGTACCGAGGATCGCATCAATCTGCGGAAGTTCTTCTTTTAATTCATCGGCGTAACGCTGGGCGAGGCAGCCACACACCAAAAGTACCTTGAGCTGTCCCTTTTCTTTCAGATCGGACATCTCGAGGATGGTATTGACACTTTCCTGCTTCGCGTCATGGATAAACGAACAGGTATTGACAACCGCAATATCCGCTTCGCTCTCGTCATTTGTGATCTCAAACCCCGCCTCGGAAAGATAGCCGAGCATCACTTCCGAATCGACTAAGTTTTTATCACAGCCGAGTGAAATAAAAAGAATCTTCATACGAAAGTCTTATTCCTCGTCACCGATTATTTTGATCTTGGATTCCTGAAGCTCTTCCACTGCGATGGAAAGGGGCTTTCTGTCTCCGGCCTTTACAAGGGGTTCTGCGCCGTTGATGATCTGGCGTGCTCTCTTGGATGTAGCCATAACGATGGAATAACGGCTGTTAACGATGGGAGTTTCTCCGGGCTCCACTTCGCTGTTTACAACAGCCATCAAATCTGAATAAGAAGGATGTAACATCATAATTAGACTCCTTTCGAAAAGCCTTCAAGCTCTTCTTTTAATCCTTTTATAAAATGTTCGTTCCGGACGGGTGCGCATTTTGCCGCATCGATGTACTTCACGGCATTTGCCATGCACTCATCCAAATCGTCATTTACCAAAATATAATCATAGCGGTCCATTAAAACCACTTCTTCGGCCGCACGAAGGATTCTCTTGTTTACGACTTCTTCGGCTTCCGTTCCTCTTCCGGTCAGGCGCTTCTTTAATTCCGAAATGCTCGGAGGAGTGACGAACAGTAAAATTGCTTCCGGGAAGATTTCTTTTACCTGCAGTGCACCCTGCACTTCAATTTCCAGGATTACGTCCTTGCCGTTTGCAATCTGTTCTTCCACATAGGATTTCGGTGTTCCGTAGGAATTGCCCACATAGGTGGCATGTTCCAGAAGACCGCCCTTTGCAACGGTTTCATCGAATTCTTCCCTCGTTACGAAGAAGTATTCCCTGCCGTTTACCTCGCCCTCTCTGGGTGCTCTCGTGGTCATGGAAATGCTTAAGGCAAAACGATCATATGCAGAAAGCATTTTCTTTACCAGTGTTCCTTTGCCTGCGCCGGAAAAACCGGAAATTACTATTAATGCACCTTTCTTCATGGATGACTCCTTTATTCGCCGGTTCTTGCCGTAATGGTTTCGGGAAGAAGAGCCGATAAAATCACCTGGCCGTCCGCCATCACCAAAACCGCTTTGGTTTTTCTTCCCTGGGTGGCATCCACGGCAACACCGTTTTCCTTGGCGGTCTGCACAAGGCGTTTGATCGGAGCCGCATCTGGGCTTACGATGGCATCCACCCGGTCGGCATTTACCATATTTCCATATCCGATATGTACAAATTTAGCCATATTACTCCAAATTCTGAATCTGCTCTCTGACCTTCTCGATACTGGTCTTTAAGTCGATTGCAGCGTTCGCGATTTCCAGATCGGTTGTTTTCGAAAGCGTCGTATTGGCTTCGCGGTTCATTTCCTGTGCAATGAAATCAAGTTTTCTGCCGACTTCTCCGCCCGCCGTTAACGCATCCTTGGTAGCTTTGATGTGGCTTCTTAAACGAACCAGTTCTTCGTCCACGCAGGATTTGTCGGCAAAAATGGCAACCTCGGTCAATACTCTGTTTTCGTCAATCTGCGTATCACCCAGAAGTTCTGCGATTTTTGAATTCAGTCTTTCGCGGTATTCTTCGATAATCTTGGGAGAACGCTCCGTGATAAAGTCCACATTCACGAGCATTTCATCCAACTTGCCGATCAGATCGTTCTTTAAATTCTCTCCCTCTTTGACTCTGGACTCGGAAAAATTCTCGGCTGCGCCCTTAACGGTCACTTCCAGGACTTTCCAGATGGCTTCTTCGTCCACCTGGGACTCATCCATGTCAAACACTTCGGGATAACGGGACAGAGTCGAAACCCTGGTATCGTTTTCCAGACCGAAATCTTCGGAAATCTGATTTAAATACTCCATGTATTTGGCAGCGACTGCCTTGTTGTAGCGGATGGTTACGCTCTGCTCTTCGAGTTCTTCAAAAGTGATGAAAACATCCACTTTACCGCGCTTGATCGTATCTTTCAAAAGGTTTCTTACCGATGTTTCAAAGAAATTCAAACGCTTCGGCATTTTAACGCTCATATCGAGATAACGGTGATTTACGGATTTGATCTCGACGGAACATTTGCATTTATCATCATTAAACTCATACCGTCCAAAGCCGGTCATGCTTTTTACCATTCCGATTCCCTCCAAAAGGCGAAAAAATATGGACTACCGTGTTGAAAGCCCACACATAGTCCATATTATTATACGGTATTCTCTTTTTTTTATCAAGCAAACTGCGGATGTTTTTTTGCAATTTACCAGTCGCTGTCCCAGTCGGTGGATCCGGAATCCCAGGAATCGCCGGAATCCCAGGAATAATCATCATCGTCATCGTAATCATCATGAGCCGCTTCGTATGCCTGACGCTCCTGCTCCGCCTTGTAATCCTGATAGATCTCCGTCTGCTCGAAATCACTGTACTGGGTGGATTCATCCCAGGTCGGTGTATACCAGAAGTCCGTTGCGGTGTTTTGATGTTTCAGATCCGCGGGAATGTCGGTAATCCATACATCGTCCCAGTCGCCGGTGTCCGTATCGTATATATACCATCCGGCATCCTGTTGCGGACTTAAATGATAATAGGTGTTTCCGCCGTAGTTATAATATCCCTGGGTGACGGTGAAATTATTCAGGATATCCTGATACAGCGTACTTTCGTAGAAATCAATTCCGCCGTACTCGGGCTTATAATCCTCGGATAAGAAGTATTTCTTTGCCGGTTTCTTTCTGGCAAGTTCCTGATTCGGGCTTCCGATGCACTTACGCCATTCGTTGTAATCATCGGAATAATATCCCCAGATATCTTTATCGTAATGATAATACAGGCTATCACCGTACTGATAATACCCCGGGGCAGCCGGAAGTGTTTTCAAAGTCACAATTCCGAAAAGAGCCGCCGGTATTCCGAACATGCAAAACAGCGTGATCAGTGCAGCAAGCAGTGAGCTGCTTTTTCTTCTTCTGCCTGACGAGGGGCGGCTAAACGAAGATTTATAATTCTGTGCATTTAAATTATGTGCCTTCTGCTGAAGGATTTCCTGCTTTAACCTGGTATGCAGTTCGTTTACCGCAAAAGCCTCATCCGTACCTTCATATCGAACAGCACGGGAACCGTCGGCTTTGTTTTTATAAACGATAAACTTTCCGCTGTTCTCATCTTTGTAAATACCGAACGCGCGCGGTCCGCGGTAGTCCTGTCCGATGAAGAATCGGGTGACTTCCGGTCCCGGAAGGCCTTTGGAATCATACCATGCCATCAATCCGCCGATGGTGGTCGGCTGGTCGGATGTGCTTCTTCGAACATTGGCATTCGGCGCACCGCAGGCCGGGCAGTTTTCCAAAGTGTCGTCAAACATCGAATCACAGTATTCGCATTTGATTTTCATCTTTCTTTTCCCCTTTTTCCAAATTTACACAATTAATATTCCAAATCATCCCTCTTGGTGGCAACCATCGAATAATTCGTATAATATACGACAAATCCGGGTGCCGCCTTATTCGGGCGTTTCACATTCTTCCGGCGAAGATAGTCGACCTCACCCTTTTCCATATCCTTATTCTTGGAATTGGTATGGGCTAAGGAGGCTGCCAGTTCAAACATTTCATCCGGCATATCCCACTCCGTTGCCTGATTCGCATGAGGGCATTTCACAACAACATGCGCACCCGGTACACCTTTGGCATGGAACCACCAGTCATTTCCTGTCGCTATTTCAAAGGTCACTACTTCGTTCTGCAGATTGTTTCTGCCGATATAAATCTCATATCCGTCATCGGTCGTAATATGAAGCGGTTTGGCTTTGGGCATCCTGCTCTTTCCCTTGGATCTGCCGTCCTTTCCTTTAGCGGCATAGATTCCGCCCAGACGTTTGACATATCCTCTCTCCCACAGTTCGGCCTTGATCTGCGTCAGATCGTCTTCCGTCTTTGCCAGGGAAATATAAGTCATTACACCTTCCAGATATTCGATTTCCTCTTCGTTTTCCCGAATCTGTTCCGTCAGTGCCTGTGCGGTTCTTTTACACTTATTGTATTTATCGAAATACCGTACGGCATTTTCGGATACGGTTTTATCGGGATCCAGACGGATGATCCGGTTCTTGTTTTCATAATAGTCGAAAACTTCCGCCTTGTCCAACCCATCCTCGATCTGGTGTCCGTATGCATTCAAGAGTTCCCCGCAGATTCGGTATTTCTCTCTGTTCTCGGCATCGGCAAACTGCTTCTTCTGCAGATCGAGTTTCTTATAATCTCTCTCCAGAAGTGTCTGCAGATGATGTCTTAAGTCCGCGGATTTGGAACGAATCACATCCGCTTTGTTTTTCTCGGAATAATAAGTGACCAAAGCTGCGGAAACGGGCTCCAAATCTCCGTCTTTGACTTTTTTTACCAGATTGCGAAGCTCCCCGTATAAGGCTTCTTTCTCCTCTTCGGTCCTGAAATCCCTTTCTCCGTCAACATCCGCCTTATTGCAAAGTTCCATCGCAGTCTGCGGAGAAATACCCGTATAGGATGTATAAATCCTCTTAAACACCGGAAGCGGTTTCGCCATGGCTTCGGCATAAGAGCGTCTGAAAGCCTCCTCGTTATCGATAAGAGTTAGCAGATCGGCTTTATCTTCCGTATTCGGTATAAAATAGTCGCGTCCGGGCAGTACCTCACGCACGGAAGATACGAATGCGCTTACATGTTTGATCGCATCCAAAATCATTGCCTTTGCATCGGTCAGGATCAGATTGCTGTGCTTCCCCATGAGTTCGAAGATTAAAACTCTCTCACAGAGATCACCCATTTCATCGAGATGTTCCACATGAATCTTAACAACTCTCTCAAGGCCCGGCTGGACGATCTTTAGGATTCTGCCACCCTGCAAGTGCTTTCGAAGTACCATGCAGAAATTCGGAGCCGTCATCGGAGACGGTTTATTCTCATCCGTCAGATAAATGGACGGCATGGATGCAGACGCATTGATAAAAAGCCTCTCCGTGGAAGAATCCGTCTTAATCGTAAGAAGGATTTCTTCTTTCTCGGGCTGGGCAATTTTGGTGATGCGACCTGATAAAAGCCTTGTATTCAATTCTTTCACTACGGCTGCAACCGTAATTCCGTCAAAAACCATATAAAATCCTTTGTATAAAGCGGCTGAGGCAGAAAGCCCTCAGGGGCTGATAGACTGAGTCAGAAAGCCCTCAAAGGCGCAAGCGCCTTTTTCGGGTTGTTGCTTCGCACCAACCACGATCCATAAATCAAATACCCTCTTGTGCAAGCACAGAGGGTATTTTTCTTTATGTCTCTAGCTTTCTGACTCAGCCTATCAGCCAGTCGTACATCTCCTGATACTTCTTCGCGGAAACGTTCCAGGAGAAATCTACCGCCATGGCGCGGTCAATCATCTTGTTCCATTCTCTCTTGCGGTCATAGTAAATCTTCTCTGCATAACGGATGCTGGAAAGCATTTCGTGTGCATTGTAATTTACAAAGCTGAATCCCGTACCGGTGCTTTCATATTCGTTGTACGGTTCTACCGTATCCTTCAAACCACCCGTTTCACGAACGATGGGAATGGTTCCGTAACGAAGAGCCATCAGCTGTGACAATCCGCAGGGCTCGAATAAGGACGGCATTAAGAACGCATCCGATGCGGCATAAATTTTATGGGAAAGAGCTTCCGAATAGTAAATATTTGCGGAAACCTTATTATTGTACTTCCAGTCAAAATGACGGAACATATTCTCGTACTGCTCGTCGCCGGTACCGAGTACAACAATCTGTACGGCATCCTGGCAAAGCTCGTCCATCATATAAGCGATTAAATCGAAGCCCTTCTGGTCAGTCAGTCTGGATACGATACCGATCATCATCAACTTATCGTTCTCTTCCAGTCCGAGTTCCTTCTGGAGCGCTCGCTTATTCTTGATCTTCTCCTTACGGAAGTTCTGCGGAGTATACGGGAACTCGATGTTCGGATCCTTGGAAGGATCGTAATCGCTATAATCGATTCCGTTTACGATACCGCGAAGGTCATGCTCTCTTGCACGGAGAAGTCCGTCTAAGCTCTCGCCGTAGAACGGGGTCATAATCTCTTTGGCATAGGTTTCGGAAACGGTTGTGATGGCATCCGCATATACGAGACCACCCTTTAACATATTCGCATTCTTGTAATGCTCCAGTTTGTCCGGTGTGAAATAATAATCCGGAAGTCCGGAGATCTCTTTTACGGTCTTTACATCCCACTTGCCCTGGAATTTCAGGTTGTGGATGGTCATGATTGTTTTGATTCCATGGAAAAATTCATTTCCCTGGAAACGCTCTTTCAAATATACCGGAACGAGACCGGTCTGCCAGTCGTGGCAGTGAATGATGTCGGGACGAAAATCCAATAAAGGCATTGCGGATAATGCAGCCTTGCAGAAGAAGATAAATTTCTCCATGTCATCTAGAACATTTCCGGAATACGGACGGAATCCGCCGAACATCGACTCGTTGTCAATGAAATAATAAGTGACGCCGTCAACCTTGGCTTCAAGAATTCCCACATATTCGCTTCTCCAGTTGAAGTCCATGTAGAAGCTGGTCTTGAATACCATCTTGTCTCTCCATTCCTGGGAGATGCAGGTATACTTGGGAATCATAACGCGAACATCGAAATACTTCTTGTCCACGCATTTCGGAAGAGATCCCACAACATCGGCCAACCCGCCTGTTTTGATAAAAGGAACACTCTCCGATGCAACAAATAAGATATTTTTCATATCTTCAACCCTCCGGCTAAATTATAATTTATGCCATAAATACACTTAATAAATTATACATCATTTGTATTATTTAGTAAACTCAAATCTGCGTTATTTCCATTTGAAACAAAGCATTGTCATGTCGTCAAACTGACTGTTTCCATCAATAAAAACATCAACCGAATTTTTGATATTCCGAATGATCTGTTCCGCCGTATCGTCACTCCTGTTTTCGCAACATGCAAGAAGTCTGTCATTGCCGAAAAGCGTATGTTTCGCATCTTCCGCTTCGGTGACGCCGTCGGTATAAAGACACATGATATCTCCTTTTTCGAGTTTCATGCTGTGCTCTTTATATTTCATTCCTTCCATACCGCCGAGAACCAATCCGGGCTTATTCTCCAGAAATGCGCTTTGATTCTCCCGAAGAAGCACGGGAGGATTATGTCCTGCGGAAACATAATTCATTTCACCGGTGGTCAGATCCATAACGCCCACCCATAAGGTTACGAACATTTCCGCTTCGTTTCCGGCACAAAGAGCATTGTTTGCCACCTCGATCGCCTGAGCCAGATTTTCATTGTCTCTGATGCAGTTTTGCAAAGTGATCTTGGAAGATGCCATAAATAAAGCCGCCGGAACGCCTTTGCCGGAAACATCGCCGATGACAAAAGCAATATGGTTCGAATCCGTAAAGAATACATCATAGAAATCTCCGCCGACTTCTTTGGCCGCCAGCATAAAACCGCTGACATCCAGTTCTTCGCGTCCCGGATACTGCTCGTTGATCACGGGGAGCAGGGAGTGCTGAATCTTATTTGCCACGGAAAGTTCGGACTGCATACGGTTTCTTTCGATGGAAAGCGTCCTCTGACGATCCGTATAGATCATGATCATGATCATCAGTGCGAAGCCGAATGCATTGATTAAGATAAACGGAATCGCAATCTGTTTCACGATTTCAACCGCGGTATCAAAAGGTTTTACCATCACAAGAACGACGCTTAAATGGAATACCTCCATAATGGCTGCTACCAAAAGCGCAAAATACGGTTTATTGATAAATTTATTGAATTTTAACGAGAGCAATCCCATGAACAGTCCGATGCAACAGGTCGCCACAACACAGGCTTTCGCTGTGAGTCCTCCCATGGTCAGTCTGTGAAGACCTGCGATCAGACCCGCGATCACGCCGCCGAGCGGGCCTCCGGTGAAACCGGAAAGCATGGGGCCGATATCACGTATCGAAACAACGGCACCGTTTAATTCAAAACCGGAAATATTGCCGTATACACCGAAAAGACCGCCCAGAAGGCCGATGATGATGGAATATTTCCACTTTCCTTCCGCGGTTTTGTATTTCGATAAGAAATCACTGACACCGATAAATGCGGAAACGACCAGCACTACCGCCAGTGTTCCAATCATTTTCGAAAATAGTAAACTCATACCGCTGTTCATGATCCCACCTGTTTCTTCACTTTCTTCGCCATGGCGATCATCTCTTTGGCATTCGCCTTCGCCGCTGCCGTTTCGGTAGCTCCTCCGAGCAGTCTGGTCAGTTCTTCCACCGACTCATACTGAAGAAGTTTCTTAACTTCCGTAACCGTTCTTCCGTCCTTCTCCGACTTGGTGATTCCGAAATGATTGTCCGCCATTGCAGCGATCTGAGGCAGATGTGTAATGCAAATGACCTGCAGATTTCTGGCAAGCTGTGCGAGTTTCTCCGCTACCTTCCAGGCCGTGTTTCCGCTGATTCCCGCATCGATCTCGTCGAAGATCAGCGTATGGATCAGATCCCTTCCGGCACAGACGGTCTTGATCGCAAGCATGATCCTGGAAAGTTCACCGCCGCTTGCAACTTCACATAACGGGCGCATGGGCTCTCCCACATTCGTGGAAATAAAGAATTTGGCAATGTCACGCCCATTTGCCGTATAGCTTTCGTTTTCCTCAAATTCAATCTCAAAACGGTTATCGTTGAAGTTCAGTTCCGACAGCGCCGCACGTACCTCTTCGGTAAAACGGCCGGCCTCTGTTTTCCTTTCTTTGCTTAATGCATCGCAAAGAATGGATAGTTTCTTCTCCGCCTCTTTTAAACGAAGCGATAATTCTTCTTTGTATTCTTCGAATTTGACCAGTTTCTCGTATTCCGCGGATTTCTTTTCGTAGAAGGAATTAACGTCCGCTACGTCTTTTCCATATTTCATAAAAAGCGTATTAATGAAATCGTACCGCTCCCTGGCTTCCGATAAACGGTTTTCATCGAAATCAAGCGTATCCAGATAATCGGCCATTGAACGTCTTACATCCGAAACGATCCCCTGTGCCTGTTTTAGGCTTTCTTCGAATTCGGAGATCTCATCGGTCATTCCGGATACGGATTTTAGTTCATAGAAAGAACGGGAAAACGAATCCATAACGCCTCCGTTATCGGATAGATACCGTTCCGCACCGGAGATGGCTTTTGCGATCCGTTCCGCGTTTTCGGAAAGGCGGAGAATCTCTCTTAACTGCTCTTCTTCGCCCTCTTTTAAATTCGCTTCCTCAATCTCTTTCAATTCAAATGCCAGGAAATCAATCTCTCGCTGACGCTTCTCTTCATCGGTTTCGAGATGATCCATTTCCCTTTTCAGTGCACGGTATTCCTCGTAGGCGTCTTTGGTCTGAGCCTTCAGATCATCCACTTTCTCGCCCGCATAGGCATCGAGGATCTCGATATGCATGGATTCTTTCAAAAGGTTCTGGTAATCATGCTGTCCGTAAATATCCAGAAAAGCATCCGCCACTTTGCGAAGATCGGAATTGGTAACCGTGATCCCGTTAATCTTGGCCATACTGCGCGCCTGGGAGATCTTGCGCTGAATAATCACCTGATCGTCTTCTGCGTCGATATCCAGTTCCTTCAGAAGTTCCCTTTGTCCGTCGCGGTCAATCGAGAAATGGAGTTCCACAAATGCGGACTCTTCGCCTTCCTTAATCACGTCCGTCTTCGTTTTGGCTCCCAATGCGGTTGCAACGGAACCCAGAAGGATCGATTTACCAGCACCGGTCTCCCCCGTAAAAATATTGAGCCCTTCGGTAAACTCAACCTCCGCGTCATCGATGAGGGCATAGTTTTTAATGTGAAGATAGTAAAGCATTCCCTCTCCTTACCGGTGGATCATTTCGTTAATCTTTGTCTTTACGGCAATGCCGTCGGCCGGCGTATGAACCGCAGCCATGATCGTATCGTCTCCGGCGATGGAGCCGACGATCTCCGGAAAATGCATTGCATCCACGGCAGCCGCAACCGCCATTGCCATTCCGGATACGGTCTTTAAAACCAGAATGTTTCCGGCGTTTTCCATGCTGATCAGGCCGTCATGGATCATGCGCACATATTTGTCCGTAGGCTGTGCGCCGTTCTCGGAAATAAAGGCATATTTCTGCTTTCCGCCCGCACAGGGTACCTTGGATAAATTAAGCTCTCTGATATCCCTTGATACCGTAGCCTGGGTTACGGCAAAACCTTCTTCCCTGAGTTTTAACGCAAGTTCTTCCTGCGTTTCTATGGCATTTGACTGGATCAGTTCTATAATGCGAAGCTGACGTTTCTGTTTCATACGCTCTCCTAACTCTCCTTCATCTTCTGATGCAGGGTCTCCATGAAGCTGACTTCATCGAGGCAGATCATTTTCACATGACGATCGGAACGGGTTACGCCGACTCTGTCCCCTTTGGATAATTTCATGGCTTCCTTACCGTCGAAATTGACTTCCATTAATTCCTCGGTCTCTTCTTCATGTGTGGCAAGCACTTCGATCTCCACATTGTCGGCCGCCTTTAACACAAGACTTCTGTTCATCAGCGTATGAGGAGCGATCGGTGTAACGATCAGGATTTCCGCTCCGGGATCGACAATGGGTCCGCCCGCGGACAGATTGTATGCGGTGGAACCGGTTGGTGTGGAAAGAATAACACCGTCGGCATTGTAATTTTTCAAAAGATTTCCGTTGATATAAATATTAAAATTCAAAACCTGAAGTCTTCCGCTTCGGGTAATAACCACATCGTTTAACGCCGTCTGCTGGTAGGTAATGGCTCCTTCTTTCCGGATCACGCCTTCGATCATCATGCGCTCGATCAGGTGATAATCTCCTGATAGGATTCTCATTAAGGTCTCTTCCACGCGCTCTCCGTCGGTTTCCGCAAGATATCCCATGTGACCTCTGTTCACACCGAGAATCGGAATATCGGCTTCGCTTAACTGATTGGCAAACTGCATAATGGTTCCGTCTCCGCCGATCACCACAGCCAGGTCAATGTCCTGTAACAAAGTCCCGTCAAGACTCTTTACCTTGCGGTCAACACTTTTCTGTACGGTCTGAACATCGTGCGCGGCAAGAAAATCCAACACTCTCTTTGTGGTGGAACCGTCCGTATCCTTATAGCGATTGGTAAGAAGAAGTATCTTTTTCATGCTTTTTCCTCTGGGTATTACCCCCCTTATTCTTCCTCGTTTTCGAGGTTTTCATGCGATGCGTGGATCACCTCATCGATTCGTTTTAACTGCTCGTCATTTAAGGTAATCTCCGCCTCGGGCTTCACTCCTTTTTCGATGTGCAGAAGATATTCGATATTTCCCTCCGGTCCGCGGATCGGTGAAAAATCAAGGTTAACCAGAGTAAATCCGGTATTCAGTGCAAAAGTCACAATGCTTTGTACGACCTCTTTATGGACCTTCACATCCCTGACTACACCCTTCTTTCCGACCTTTTCCCTGGTGGTCTCAAACTGCGGTTTGATCAGGCAGACCATACGGGCTTTCTCTCTTAACAACTCCCACGCAGGCGGAAGAATCTTGGTTAAGGAAATAAACGAAACATCGCAGGAAGCAAAATCAACGGCTTCAGGCAGATCCGCAGGAGTCATGTAGCGGAAATTCGTTTTTTCCATACAGACAACACGTTCGTCATTTCGAAGCGACCAGGCAAGCTGTCCGTGTCCCACATCGACCGCATAGACTTTACTTGCATGATTCTGCAGCATACAGTCGGTAAAACCTCCGGTGCTTGCACCGATATCAAGACAGGTCATTCCCGTAAAATCAAGCCCGAATACATCGACTGCCTTTTCGAGTTTCAGGCCGCCGCGGCTGACGTAGCGAAGCGTATCGCCGCGCACTTCGATCTTTGCACTTTCGTCAAACAGATCACCTGCTTTGTCTTCTTTCTGATCGTTGACATAGACGATGCCCGACATGATATAGGCCTTTGCCTTTTCTCTGGAAGGCGCTAAATTTTTCTTTACCAAAAGCTGGTCCAGTCTGGTTTTCACTCTGACTCCAAAAATATTATTCTTCCGGATATTCATCCGAAATAGTCTTAATGATTCCGTCCTCATCCATGTTTAGATCATGGAGCAGTTCATCCACTTTGCCATGCTCGACGAAGCAGTCGGGAATCGCGATATTAACAAGTTTTCCGGGAAGGTCCAAGGTATCCGCATACTCTCTTACGTTTTCACCGAATCCGCCGGAGAGAACATTCTCTTCCAATGTCAGAACCAGTTTATAGTTCTTAAGTGCTTTCTCCACGGCTTCCTTATCAAACGGCTTTACGAAGCGCGCGTTGCAGATGCCAACCTGCTTTCCGGATTCCTTTAATTTTTCCCTGACCTCAATGGCAATCTTTACCATCGATCCCGCTGCGATCAGACAGATGTCTCCTTCTTCGAATAACCACTCCGCCTTACCGTATTCAATCGGCGCACGTAGTTCATACAGCCCTTCGTATGCCTGTCCTCTCGGATAACGGATCGCGATCGGTCCGTTGTATTCGACGGCATAACGGATCATATCGGCCAGTTCCCATTTGTTCTTGGGAGCCAGTACCGACATTCCCGGTATCGAAGATAAATAAGACAGATCAAAAATACCCTGATGGGTCTCTCCGTCGCTTCCGACGAGTCCCGCACGGTCAATGGCAAATACCACCGGCAGATTCTGAATGCAGACATCATGCAGGATTTGATCGTATGCCCTTTGTAAGAAGGACGAATAAATCGCAACAACCGGTCTGAATCCGCCTGCTGCAAGTCCTGCCGCGAAAGTTACCGCATGCTGTTCCGCAATGCCGACATCGAAAAACCTGTCCGGATACATATTGTGGAAGCGCTTGAGTCCGGTTCCGTCCGGCATCGCCGCAGTGATTGCAAGCACATTCGGATTGCTTGCGCCGAGTTTGCACATTACCGTGGAAAAGATATCCGTATAGTTCGGCGTAACTCTTTTCTTCTTCGGCAATCCGGTCTGGATATCAAAAGGTTCCGTTCCGTGGAATCTTGCCGGATGGCGCTCCGCGGGCGTATAACCTTTTCCTTTCTGTGTCAGAACATGAACGAGTACCGGCTCTTTTAAGCGTTTTGCTTCTTTTAATACTTTAACCAATGCCGGGATATCATGTCCGTTCACGGGGCCCAGATAAGTCAGTCCCATGTTTTCAAACAGCATTCCGGGAATCATTAACGATTTGAAACCGCTTTTGACATTCTGGATGCCGTGGATCATGCTCTGTCCTCTCGGAACCGTACGAAGTTTATTCTTGATGCTCTCCTTCAAATGCTGGTAGCTTTCCGCCGTACGGATCTGATTTAAGTAAGACGGTACGCCACCTACGTTTTCCGAAATAGACATCTTGTTATCATTTAAAACGATAATGAACGGTGTCTCCGACTTGGCTGCATTGTTGATGGCTTCATAAGCCATTCCGCCCGTCAGCGCACCGTCTCCGATAACGGAAATTACGGTATTGTTTTTTCCCTGCAGTTTTCTTGCAATGGCAAGTCCGAGTCCCGCGGAAACAGATGTCGAAGAATGTCCCGTGTTAAAAGCATCGCAGGGACTCTCCTTGGTTTTCGGGAAACCGGCAAGCCCATGGAACTTGCGCAGGGTATCAAATTCATCTTTTCTTCCGGTTAAAATTTTATGCGTATAGGACTGGTGTCCGACATCAAAAATAACTTTGTCTTCCGGAAGATCCATAACCAGATGAAGGGCCATCGTCAGTTCCACGGCGCCCAAATTTGCCGCAAGATGACCGCCCGTTTCGGATATATGTTCAATCAGGAATTCCCGGATTTCCTGGGCAAGAATGTCCAGTCCCTCGCGGGGAATCTTCTTGATATCATTCGGTTTTTTAATCTTTTCCAGATACATGATCCGTACTTCCTTATGATTCTCTGTGAATTAAACTCTCAACGAGTTCGCGAAGCATTGTCGGGCCTTCCGCAATGGAGGAAAGAATTCCTTCCGCTTCCTTAGACATTCTCTCCTGATCAGCCTGTGCGTCCTTTAATCCCTTAATGGTCACATAGGTCGTCTTGGCATTTTTGGCATCGGATCCGGTCTTTTTGCCAAGCAGTTTCTCATCGCCGATGCAGTCTAAGATATCATCCTGAATCTGATAGGAAATGCCCACAAGGTATCCGACCTGTTCCATTCTGGCGATCTTTTCACGGTTTGCACCCGCAAAGATCGCACCCATGATCAGCGGTGCCTGAATTAATGCTGCCGTCTTTTTCTCATGGATAAATAAAAGTTCTTCCAGTGTGGCATCATTCTTCTGCTCGCACAGATAATCCACCATCTGCCCGCCGAGCATTCCGTAAGCACCGGACTTCTTGGCCAAGACATTCATGGCTTCGAGCTTTTTCATCTTCCATACCTGGTCGCCTTCTTTGACCGTATCTTCGAGCATGGTCTCGAATGCATAATTTAAAAGCGCATCCCCGGCAAAAATCGCCGTGGTTTCGCCGTATGCTTTATGATTGGTCGGCTTGCCGCGACGGAAATCATCATTGTCGACCGCAGGCAGATCATCATGGATCAAAGACGCGGTATGCACCATTTCGATGGCTGCCATAAAGGGAGCCAAATGTTCGATCTCGTCTTCGTTTCCGCCGAGCATCAGATAACTTTCCATCAGCATGATCGGACGGATTCTCTTTCCGCCGGCATCAAAACTGTAATTCATGGATTCGAACAGACGCTTCTGCATTCCTGTTTCTTTCGGGAAAAAGGGAAGGATCATCCGGTCCGCCGTTTCCGTTAATTCTTTGAACTGTTCTTCCGTCATGCTTCAAAATCCTCCGTTTTCAAATCGTCGGATAGAGTCTTTACTTTCTTCTCGACTCTGTCGATCTTCTCATTGCAGGCTTTTACAAGCTTTATACCTTCCTCGTATTTGGAAAACGCTTCCTCGATTCCGATCTCTTCGCTTTCCATCTGACGAAGGAGTTCTTCCATTCGTTCAAAATCTTCTTCCAGGGTTGTTTCTTTTGCCTTGTCCATCCTGATTCCTCCGGGATAACATTTATCCATTACCTAAATAATCTTCTTTCGTATCCAAAGTCAAAGCTTTGATCACGCCGTCTTTGACGCGTACCTGAAACGGCTCGTCTTTATGAAACTGCCGAATCGAAGTAAGGCGCTTTCCGTTTTCATCCGAAACATATGCAAGTCCGCCGTTTAAACGATCCAGTACGGAAACGCGTTTCAGTCGCTCGATATATAACGACAGTACATTTCTTCTGTCGCTTAGCATCCTCTCCATCGCCTCTGAAAGTTTTTCTTCGAATCGCATACATGCCATACGTTTGGCATCCATACGGCTCTGAGGGGACAGTGCCTGCATTCTCGCCTGCAGTTCTTTGAGCTGCATGCGTTTGATGCGGATCAGCCTTTGCATTGTTTCGGGAAACTCTCTTTGGTATTCCTCAATGGCTTCGAGTACGGGTGCGATCGGAGTTACGGCAAGTTCCGCCGCAGCGGAAGGTGTCGGTGCACGTAGGTCTGCCACGAAATCCGCAATGGTAAAATCCGTCTCATGACCGACTGCGGAAATAACGGGTATCGGACAGTTATAAATCGCCTGCGCCACCATCTCCTCGTTAAAGCCCCATAAATCCTCCATGGAGCCGCCTCCGCGTCCGACTATGATTACGTCCACGCCATATCTCGTCAGGGCATCGATTCCGGCACAAATGCTCTCTTTGGCGCCGTCACCCTGTACGATGGCCGGATATAAAATCAACTCAATATACGGATTCCTTCTTTTGGAAACCGAAATGATATCCCTCACCGCAGCACCCGTGGATGCGGTCACGATACCGAGTTTTCGTACATCCTTCGGAATGGGCTGTTTGATCTCTTCGTCAAAAAGACCTTCTTCCTTAAGCCTTCTTTTTAACTCTTCAAAACGTCTGGCCAAATCTCCGATATCGCCCTTGGTAATGTTTGATGCATATAGCTGGTATTTGCCGTCACGGACATAGTTCTCCACTTTGCCGCGCACTTCCACTTCCATTCCGTTTTCAAGGGTAAAATCAAGGCTCCTCGCGGACGATGCAAACATCACAGCGCTCAATGCGGATTTGGAATCCTTAAGTGTAAAATAAATATGTCCCGAGGAATGATACTTGCAGTTACTGATTTCACCGCGCACACGAACATCGTGGAGAAGATAGTCATTTCGGAACATACTCAGAATATAATTATTTAATTGTTCGACCGTATATACACTCATGAATCCGTCTGCTGGGAACCTTTGACCACTATTCTGGCTCCCTGTTTATTCTTCCATGGTCTGACCTTCTCGGTCTTGTTTTCCGCCTCTTTATGGGCATCGGTATTCTTTGCGCATTTTGCTAAAATACCATTGACGAATGCATATGCTTCATCCGAACCGTATTTCTTTGCCAGCTCCACTGCCTCGTTGATGGCAACGGATTCGGGAATATCTTCATCTTCGTTCATTTCATAGAGTGCAAGTCGAAGAATGGCTAATTCCACTTTACCCATTCTGGATGTTTTCCAATCATCCGAAGCGGCGTTGAGTTTCTCATCGAGGCTGTCGATATGTTCGGTGATCTTTAAATACTTGGACTGAACATATTCCTGTTCTTCCTCGGAGAGCGTAAGTTTGGACTCTTCCGACTCCTTTAAAATCTCACAATAACGCTCGGCAAGATCTTTATATTCTTCTTTGTTGTTAAACTCTACCTGAAACAGAAGTTTAAAAATCTGTTCCCTGCAAACCTTTCTTCTCATTCTGAAACAAAATCCTTTCGCGACAAAACCTATTGTCCGGATTTCGGAAGAACGACACTGGCAATGCGGATATTCACATCCACAACCTCAAGACCCATCATCGTTTCAATGGATTCTTTTACTTTCTCCTGAACCTTCCGGCTGGTTTCCGGTACATTATATCCGTAATCGATTCCAAGAGCCATGTCCACATATACTTTTCTGCCCTTGATTTCCACTTTCACTCCCTTGGGAGCTTTTCTCATACCCATGCGGCCGATGATTTCAGCCGTAAGGTTTTCTGCCACGGAAATGACACCGTCTACCTCAGCTGCTGCAAGCGCTGCAATGCAAGGTACCACATCATCCGCAACTTTAACGGAACCGATTTTTTCACTTGTTTTGTTTGACATAGAATCTGCCTCCCCTTATTTAAACTCTTTCAAGGAATCTATCCCGATTCAACTAACGATTATTATACCATATTTATTCATCATTTGCATAGAATTTTTACTACTTCAGAAGAAATGTCAGCGTATGCATGTCTGGATTCTCACTGTAGGATAAACTCTGCGTTTCCCCGGGCAGGAAATCGAAGACTTTCTGCTCGTCGAGAAGGTAGGATTTCACCTCCTGGAATGCACTGTCATTGGCGCATTTGATGGTGATATGGTCCTCTCCCCGGTTCTGTGCTTCTTTGAATCTGTCCGACAGTTTCTGGGAATTATACTGGTCGAAATACAATCCCTCTTTGACATAGTAATTATCCGCAATCTCTACACATCTGGGCATCGGAACTACATTGTCGATCTGATGGCCCTTGGTCAGTTCATCGGATGTGATGTTTAAATATTCATAATTGACGCCCGAATACAGACGTACCGCACTGTTTCCGTTGGTGTAGGAGGAATCTCCCCAGGTAACATCCACAAAATAATAGGCCTGGTTGATGCGCACCAGATTCCATGCATGCGGATCCCCGTTTGATGCATATCCTTCGACCACGGTACAGGGAACTTCCAACTTATCCAGAAGATACTGCATGGATTTGGCATATCCAAGACATACGGACTGATGGAAAATCATAACCGAGCAGATATTCTGGTTCTCGGCCGAATTTAATACATACTCCGTATTGTTGATCAGATATTCATAGGTGTATTTTACTTTGTCGTATTCGCCCGCGTTCTTGGGAACACCAAGCATAAAAGCTGCGGTATATTCGTCGATTTTTACTTTGGCCGCAGCTTCTTCCTGCGCCGACATCGTATATTTGGCGGAATATACGGTCTTTACGGGGGAATCGTTGGCCGAATGAACGACACAGACATATCCGCAAACGGTGAAGATTTCCGGATGATCGTTTAAAACACAGCGATATGCCATATCCACTTCTTTTTGCTCTCTGGAGCAAAGAGGGACATCGCTTAAGCGCTTTTTCGTGGCAATCAAAATCTCCGCATATAGCTGATGAAGGCTTTCATCCATGGTATCATAGCAGTACTTTCCGACGTTTTCCTTACAGATCAGCTCGATGTTTTCCTTGGTGATTCCGCTGTTTTCCCTGGTCTGAATATCTTTTTCACTTAAGATGGACGCATGGAAAAACTCGGTATCTTCACCGATTTTATTCGATTTGCTGCCCTGATTGCCATCTTCTACAACCGAGGTATCGACATCCGCAAGGAATGAGCTTTTCCCGGGTTCGGTCACGCTCTGTCGCTGCTCGGCGATCGTCTTTTTGTCCACACGAAAAGAACTCTTGAGATTATCCCAGGAGAATACGCCGTTTTCATCCCCGTTCTTTTTATCAAGAACGTTTGTCGCCACTACAATGCCGACCATTGTGATGACGAATACGACCATTATGGTGATCAGATACTTTTTGGCAGCTGAATTCATATCTTATTCTCTTCCGAATTCGGACAATACCAGTCCTTCGTTTCGCTCCAGCGTCATGCCGACACTCCAGGGATTGATGAACAGAAGCAACGGATTCCCTTTCATGTCCTTGACTTTCTTCATGTCGGACGTACCGACAATCTTCGCTACATTGACCTCATCCTTGTTTTCGATCCAGCGGATGTGTTCATAAGGAAGCGGTTCCATTTTGATTTCCACATTGTATTCGTTTTCCAGGCGGTATTTCAAAACTTCAAACTGAAGAACACCGACAACGCCGACAATAATCTCTTCCATACCGGTATTGAACTCCTGGAAAACCTGAATGGCACCCTCCTGTGCAATCTGCGTAATACCCTTCATAAACTGCTTACGCTTCATCGTATCCATCTGACGCACGCGTGCAAAATGTTCGGGCGCAAATGTCGGAATGCCTTCATACATGAATTTATTCTTCGGTGCACAAAGCGTATCTCCGATAGAGAAAATACCGGGATCGAAGACACCGATGATATCTCCCGCGTACGCTTCGCTTAAGATCTTACGGTCATCCGCCATGATTTGCTGGGGCTGGGATAAGCGCATTACCTTATCGCTCTGCACGTGGCGTACTTCCTTCGTTGCATCGAATTTACCGGAACAGATTCGCATGAATGCTACTCTGTCGCGATGCGCTTTATTCATATTGGCCTGAATCTTAAATACAAAGGCCGAAAATTCATCATCCGTCGGATTGATCACTCCGATATCCGCTTTTCTCGGAAGCGGTGTTGTTGCCATGGTAAGGAAATTCTGAAGGAAAATCTCCACACCGAAATTGGTCAATGCGGAACCGAAAAATACGGGCGTTAATTTACCGGCTCTGACTTTTTCCAGATCAAATTCCGCACCGGCTCCGTCTAAGAGTTCGAGTTCTCCCGTTAATTTCTCATAAGCATCTTCTCCGATTGCACTTACAAGCGTAGTTTCATCGGATACATTAATTCGTTCGGCATGTCCTTCTTTCGTTCCCTTTTCGGTATCGGAATACAGAATGACATCCTGCGATTTTCTTTCATATACACCTCGGAACGCTTTACCGCTTCCCAAAGGCCAGTTCATGGGACAGGTTTCGATTCCCAGTTCCTTCTCGATTTCATCGAGAAGATCAAAGGTATCGTTTGCATCACGGTCCAGCTTATTGATAAACGTAAAAATCGGAATGCCTCGCATACCGCAGACCTTGAAAAGCTTCCTGGTCTGTGCCTCGACACCCTTGGATGCATCGATTACCATAACCGCGGAATCGGCCGCCATTAAGGTACGATAGGTATCCTCGGAGAAATCCTGGTGTCCCGGGGTATCCAAAATATTGATGCAATATCCGTCATATTCAAACTGAAGAACGGATGAAGTAACGGAAATACCTCTTTCCTTCTCAATCTCCATCCAGTCGGAAACCGCATGTCTTGCGGTTGCTTTTCCCTTTACACTGCCTGCCAGATTAATGGCACCGCCGTATAAAAGAAATTTCTCCGTCAATGTTGTTTTACCCGCATCAGGGTGCGAAATGATCGCAAAGGTTCTTCTTCTGTTAATCTCTTTATCAAAACTTCCCACAATAACTCCTTAACGGGATCATTCAAATCCCGGAATTTTACTTTATTACATCCTTTTATCTAAGGATCTTTTTTAACTTGAAACCATAAACTGTGTTATTATATCAATTATCTCAAAAAAAAGCAAAAAAGAGCGTTATCGTAATTTTCATCAGATTGCACAAAAGGGATCCGAAGATCACCATACATTAAACCGTTTTCAGTCGATTCATCAAATCTGCCACAACTCCCGAATCATCAATCATCGAAATACCAAAACATTTCTTCCCGGCATCCTTTATTGAAGCTCCTATATGATAAGCAGTCTTTCCATCCAAAATAATGAATCTATCGTGAAATACTTGAGTCTTTTTTACTGTCAAGGTCGGGTATTGTGCATTAAAATTCGCTATATCCTTATTGGTGATTGGCGCACTAGTAAATGTATACGCTTTAACAATTACGCCGGTATTTTTCTTAGCCAGAATGTTTAAGGTGTCTACATCCACATATCCATCTATCAGAATGATTTCTTTCTGAGCTTTCTTCATGATGGAAGTAATCAAACTAAAAGCATCATAAATCTGTCCATCAAAGAATATTTTCTGCTCAGATTCTGCATGATCCTCTATGTATTGGAATACCTTATCAAACCTTTCATCCGTGGATTTTTGATATTCCAGTTGCTTCAATTCTATGTTGCTAACCTTTTCAAACAGCAATGCGTTATTAGCAACAAAATGTCGCATTTCTCTAAAAGCACGCATTATAAAAATGCTCTGATTTTCAGCAACCTCACCTTTTAATACTGTCGCTAGCATATAAATGCCTTGCTCAGTAAAAGCATATGGCAAATATTTTCTGTGCCTTCCTCTTTTATTCTCGCTATCGTTTAAGGTCACAAATTGTGACCTTAAAGAATCCGGTACCTCATTCTCATCAAGCCTAAACATAAAATCATCTGGAAAACGTCGAATATTCCTTTTAACCTGCTGATTAAAAGCTTTGATCTCGTACCCGTATAACCTTGCCAAGTCACTATCTATCATGACTTGTTTGCCTCTAATCATGTGAATTAAACTACGAATATCTTCAGTCTCAGGATTAATTGTAACCATGTCCATATATATTCCCCCAACTTGCTTCTATCTTCTATTTCGAGATGCCAAATTTGAATCTCAAAAAAAATGTCGAACATCTGTTCTTGTTTATAATACCATATCCTATCTATTTAGGCAAAACATTTCCGCATATTTTTTCAGAACGTTTACGGATTAGTGCACATTGTGTCCCACATAGTTATTGAGCAGATAAGAGAATCATTTTTCTTGTTTGCTCGGGAGCAGGTAAGCCATCGGCGAGGGCGGAGCCCTAATGAGATGCCCGTCACGGCGAGTGACTGCCCTCCGCACAGGAGTCCCTCGGAAGAGCGCCGGGCTTTTGATACGAAGTGTCAAAAGTCATAAAAAGCAGATAAAAACAGAAGTAGTCATTTAGACGTCAACTTCTCTTTCCGGTTGACGTCAAAATGACTACTCTCTGTCTAATACTCACTAAAAGATCAAGGTGTAAATGTATATGTGGCAACGAAGTGAGCTTGCTCACCCTGATTACGTCCACCATTTTCAGTCACATATACATCAAAAGTTACGGTAAATCCATTTACAAGGTCATCCTCTGTTACAGTATATGAGGCACTTGCTTCACCCACATCCGGATTATTATCTGATTCGGTGTATTTCGAGTGGAAGTTCAGTGTGTCACCAGCAGAAAGACTGTATTCCCTTTGAGCATTTTCTCCGTTTACTTCATCAATGTAGCTCCACTCATCTCCAATGTTTACATCATCTTGTCTTGGATGAGTAACTCTGAGTTTCATAGCACGTTTTGAAGCGTCTACTGTGACTACAACGCTTTCAGTAATGTCATTTTCAGTTGTAGCTGATATCGTAGCTGTACCACCGGCTATAGCCGTGATAACGCCATTACTTACGGTTGCTACAGATTCATCTGAGGATACCCAGCTTATATCTTTTTGTGTTGTATTATTTGGCAAGAAATCCACCAATATGGTCGCAGATTCACCTAATGACAACTCTGTTTTGGAACATGTTAATGATACTGATTCTGCAAACACCCGATCATCTGTAACAATGACTTTGATTTTTTCCGATACAACCGTCCCACTATTATCCGTAACATATACTTCTGTTTCACCTGCGTTAACACCAGTTATATCATAATACAAATAAGTTGTTAATGCATCATGTGAATAGGAAACTGTTGCAATACTTGGATCGGCACTTACAAATATAACGTCTTCAGGAGTAAAAGAGTTTCTGTCTTTAACACTTACATCTACCCAACCGTTACTATCTGTCTTTCCTGCATTTAAGTATACGTCATCAGTCCTCGAAAATGAAAATGACCTTATATTAGATGATACTGAACTATTACTTGTTGATGCTGAATCCGTGCTGGGGCTCTGAGCAGCCGTAACGCTCACACCAACTATTCCCAAAACACCAACAACTATGAAAATAATGATCTTTATAAGTTTGACCTTACTTGGATTAACATATTTACATATCAGTTCAATTATAAACGGACAGATAAGAATAGCCGCCAGCAAGGTTATCAATCCACCCGCCGGAGATGTAGAAAGATTTGCTATTCCGATAATAAAGAGAACGCCAAAAATAATCCAAGGAGCTATCATCCCTTTACGGAATACTTTTTCTATATATGTTCTTTCCTCATATGGCTTTGAAGCTTTTACATTCACGGATTTATTCCCTGATCCGGTCGGAGCAGATACTTCTGAAGGGTCATACAAAGGCTGATCTATACTGATATTTGCTCTACCAGCCCATGATGCAATTATTTCTACAGGAGTTCCATCCTTAGGAACCACAATATCTCGATTATAATTGATCTTTCCGATTTTCAACACAATTCGATATTGCCCCGGAGCAAGAATATACTGCATTTTCTGACCGGAGATAATCACATCTTTACGTTTAATAGCGCTAATTGCAATTACAAGCTTCACACTCTTATCTGAAGATTTATAGTTTACTATCAGAGTGTGCGGATCTTTCGCTTTTTTGTGCTCTACAACAACATGTTGTTCAACCTGAATAACCTCTTTTTGATTTATTACTTTGTTTCCGCAATGAGGACACGAAATCGTAGTATTTGAATCATCAACTTCCATTGGGGCGCCGCAATTAGGGCACACAAGACTAATAAGCATCTAGTTTCCTCCTATCCATTGCTTTGATAGTCTGAAAGAATCCGCCTTATAGTGTTTCTATTACGATTATTAGAATGACATAGACAATTATAGTAATATTTCAGATTATCACGCAATTATGTCGCTTTATATCCAATATTATACTGTATTTTGCGGATTTGTTCAAACATTATATCCATTCGTATCGGATAGAATATGATAAAGGTGGTGATTATAATGTATGACGAATTCTTCAAGTTAAGATTATCCCAATTAAGAACGCTAAAGGGTGTATCCGCAAGAGACATGAGTCTTTCTCTCGGACAAAACCCCGGATATATCAACAATATAGAAACTGGAAAAGCACTGCCCTCTATGTCAGCATTCTTCTATATCTGTGATTTTCTCGATATAACACCGCAAGAGTTTTTTGATTCTTCAAATGAAGCTCCGGAAACAATACGTAATACAGTTTCGGATTTAAAACAGCTCAACCCGGATCAACTTCAGAATGTAGCATCAATCATAAAAGGATTGATTCATTGAATTATGTAAACTTCCTTCTACTATTTTTCAGGTGATGACACACAACATCACCTCTTTTTTTGGTCTTTTTACGGATTAGTCTCCTTATATCGCACATATCTTACGAAAGGGAAAAAACCTTACCAAGCTAGCTCAAAGAGATGCTGCCTATGGCAGAATACACACAATGTGGGACAATTGAATCAGACATCTATTCCGAGATCAATGAAATAAGGGTACAAATAAACCGCTTGAAGGAAATGCAAAAGAAGGGTATCCTTAAAGGTGTTGACGTTGTAATACAGGAATTGACGAAAAAAGAGTTAAAACTTAAAGAAGCTAAGGTATTAAGCGTCCATAAATACGCCATTACAGAGATTACGGTAAAGAAAAACGGTAAAGATGTCAAAAGAAAGCCTTGAATCCGCTAGAATTCAGGCTTTCTCTTAAAAAATCATTTATGCGGAAGAAGGGACTTGGCCCCATCTTTCCGATAGCATACAACCAGTAAAACAGCTGCGCCTTTTTCAAAAAATGTATAGCAGAGTAATTTTACGGAAACACTCACCTAATGCAATTCTTCCGGTACCACGTTTTTCTCGAAAACGACAACCTTCTTTTCCTGGATCTGACGGATATTCTCCGGCGTCGTATGCATGATCTCGGCAATCTCTTCCACCGTGACATCCGGACGGAATTTCCGTCGGTCTTTCCTGCCGAACCTGAGTCTGTTGTACTCCTTCCAGAAGATCATAACGACAATTTCAACCAGCAAAATGATAAATGCAATAAATACCAGACGTCTTGAATCCCATACCATGGCTTCATTGTAGATAAAGATCGAGATCGGTGTCCGGCTCGCGGAAATACAAACCACTCCGTAAACGATATATGCAACATACACCAGAATAAACGCCCAGGCGAATACAGTAATGATGATCTCGATGATCTTCTTCCACCAGCGCTGACGGTTTTTGATGATGTCTTCTTTCTTTTTCTCTTCTTTGCGGTAATACTTTCCGCCAAGGTGGGCATCATCCGAGGATGCTTCTCTTTGCGTCTGCAGCGAAGCGATTCCGGTATACGCTTTTACTTCTTCCTCCTCATCGTCGGGCAGAATAAAAGCAAATTCATTCTCTTCTTTCTCATGGGACTGCGTATCGTAGGATTCCTGCTCCTCCGTAATCACATTGTTCTTTTTCTTGGAATTGGTTCCGATTCCCCTGTCCGGAGAGCTCCAGGTGGCAAGTTTCTTTTTCCTTACCATGCTGGCAATGGTTTTAGGCAAAGCGCTTAAGGAAACCACACCGTTGATGATCCAGTAAACCACCGGATACCATGCTGCGGAAACCATGTATTTGAAAATGGTCTTGTCATAGCGCTTCTCCAGATTCAGTGCGACAATGAACTGGATCATACAGATCACCGACAGAAACTGCGATTTCCAAAGGTACGGAACGTACGAATCCGCATTGTAGAAAAGATAAAAGATTTCGGTCAGCGTTAAAAGAAGCCAGCAAAGCACCCATGTCAGACTCATAATCTGCTCGGTAAAGACCGGATACAGTCTTCTTCTTTTCCAGCTCGAGAAAATATTAAAATGGCGGAACATAACTTCCTGACCACCCTGTGCCCAGCGTTTTCTCTGCTTGTAAAGGCCTCGAAGGGTTTCGGGTACAAGCATCCAGCAAAGTGCGTTCGGCTCATAGCGGACATCCCAGAAATTCCGTTCCAGTTTCCAGGTTACTCCGATATCTTCCGTGATCAGATCCCTGTCCCAGAGACCGCATTCCAAAAGCGCACGCTTACGATATGCCACAACCACGCCGGAAACGGTCATAACCTTGCCCCAGACGCGCTGCGTACGCTTGATCATCGAAATAATGCTCGCATATTCGCAAAGCTGAATACTGGCAAGCAGGGAGCTTCTGTTACGCACTCTGGGATTTCCTGTAACCGCACCGACACGTTCGCCGTTCTTCGGATTTAAGAAATGTGCCATCATATAGCGGATACAGTCTTTATCCAGATACGAATCCCCGTCCACGCAGATTAAGTACTCACTGTTGGCCGCCATGAATCCCAGATCGAGGGCATTGGCCTTGCCGCAGTTTTCCTTTAGATCCACCACGCGGACCTTACCGTATTTCCGTGCGAGGGCGTGCTCTATTTCGGCAGTGTCGTCACTGCTTCCGTCATTGATCAGTAAGATTTCATAACAGGGATAATTGAGTTTATTCAGTCTCTCCACCGTCTCGGCAATCTGCGCCGATTCGTTGAATGTGGGAACCAGAATGGATACCATCGGAGTATCCGGAAGAGGAAGCGGATCTTTGCACTCCAGACGAAAATAATAGATAAAACTTCCGACAATCCAAAGTAGACTCATTGCCACCGGATACCAGAAAACAATGAGTTCGAAAATGCGCATGTGAGAAGCGACAAATTCAAATATATGAGTCATGCGGATTCCCTATTGAAAACAATGCAACAAAAAAACTGCACCATATTGCCATGATGCAGTTTGAGTGTAACATTATAAGAATAAGCATTACAACGAACATACCCGATATCGGAATAAATCGACATGACCTATATGCGGTATTCGGTAAATATATACAAAAATCAAAAGGCAAATTCTACTTAATACACAGAATCGGGCTTCCGTCCAATGTCTCATTGATTCCGAGGTAGTTCAACACGGTCGCTCCCATATCCGCGAAGGTTTTTCTTGTTCCGTAATTTCCGGGAATTACATTTTTTCCGGCAACCACGAACGGAACATATTCCCTGGTATGATCCGTAGTCTTCGTATAGCCGGGATCGCAACCGTGATCCGCTGTGATCATAAAGAGATCGTCATCCCGTAATTTGGAAAGAAATCCCGCCAGGCGCTCATCAAACTCCGCCAGGGCTTTCGCATAGCCGTCGATATCCCTTCTGTGTCCGTAAACCATGTCAAAATCAACGAGATTAACGAAACAGAGTCCTTCAAAATTCCTGTCCATCCACTCTTCCAGTTTATTCATTCCGTCGGTATTTCCGATCGTAAAAACATAATCGGTCATTCCGCGATGCGCAAAGATATCATAGATTTTACCGATGGAAAGAACTTCCATACCATGCGCTTTGATCACATCAAGCATCGTATCCTTCGTAGGCTCCAGTGAAAAATCATGGCGGTTCGTGGTGCGCTCGTAATGTCCGGATTCGCCCTTAAACGGTCTTGCAATCACACGTCCTACCGCATGTTCCCCCTGAAGGATCTCTCTTGCGATTCTGCATGCATCATATAATTCTTCCAACGGGACCACATCCTCGTGTGCCGCAATCTGAAACACACTGTCAGCCGATGTGTATACGATCCATTTGCCGGTCCGGACATGCTCGTCACCGTAATCGTTAATGACTACCGTTCCGGAATAGGTCTGATTGCAAAGAACTCCCCTTCCGGTCCTTCGGGAAAACTCATCCAGGATCTCTTTCGGGAAACCGTTCGGATAAGTCGGAAAAGGCTTCGGCGAAATAATTCCGCCGATTTCCCAATGACCGATGGTCGTATCTTTTCCCATGGAAGCTTCCTGCATTCTCGCAAATGCACCTGTCGGTTGTTCGACCTTTTCTCCCGCTTCCACTCCGTCAATATTGAAAAAACCAAGTTTTCTCATATTTTCAAATCGAAAATACGGACTTGTTGCACAGCTTCCGAGTGTATTGGTTCCGACATCACCGAACAAATCGGCATCCGGCTCCGCTCCGATTCCAAAGCTGTCCAGTACCACAAGAAATACCCTTTTCATCCCTTAACTCCTTATTTCTGATTATGAAATATTGTTTACCGTCCCCACGGAAACATAATCCGATAATATCGCTCCCAGATCGGTATCAGGCTCAATCTCCCAGTTCCTTACTCCTTCTACCATAAAGGAAATCTTTCCGTTCTCCATGGGTGTTTCATTATACCGGTCTTTATAAAATTCTCCCTTGGAAACTTTTCTGTCCCAAAGAATTCCTTTGCACTGCGAAAGCGGACACTCCGGAAAATTAACATTCCAGATCTGATCCTGTCCAAGCGGACTGTCCAAAAGTTTTGCAATAATCTGTTCCAGATATTCATCCGCGACCTCGTGGATCGGCATGGCGCCCTCCGAAAAAGCGATTGTGTGAATTCTCTGAAAAGCCGCTTCAAAAGCTGCTCCTGCGGTTGCGGAATACTGGATGTCCGATGCAACATTGAATCCGTAATTGATTCCGCAAAGGACCACATCCGGTTTGCCCGGAACAATGTTCAAGACACCGATCCGTACGCAATCTGCCGGCTGTCCCGTGCAGGCATAAGCATGTACTCCCTCAACCGGATACTCCACTTTCCATGCTTCAAACGACGTATGCAGCATGACGGAATGTGATGCACCGCTTCTCTGACTGTCCGGCGCAACAATCCAGACTTCACCGAATTTCCGCGCACATTTTGCCAGTCTTGCCATTCCCTCGGAATCGATTCCGTCATCATTTGTAATTAATATTTTGCGCATTTCATTTCCAATCTTTTTTTATTTTATATTCGACAGATTCATTATACCATAGAGAGCGTAATCAAGAATACAATAGATTTTTACGCTATTCTCAACCGCGATATTTTTGATATAATGAAAACCATCAAAGAAACTAAATAATCTTATTATCCATTTTTTCAAGGCAAATCGCCAATAGATCACTGCATAAGATACTTGTATACTTCAAACCAATCCGTATGTTCCGGTCAGTATGTTGACATTGTGTATTTTTGTGTATATTATGAAAGGAGAAACATGTGAACATAAGAAGAAAAGCCGTAAAACTGTTGAAAGATAACGGTTACACCTTGAAACGTAACGGTGCAAATCATGATGTGTATTTTAATGCTTCTTTAGGAGCAATGATTACTCTTAAACGACACGATTTTGACGATTCGGATTTGCGTTACATAAAAAAAGAAATAGATTCATATAAGAAGGCAGGTGAGGAATGATGAAATATCTCTATACCGCTGTATTTACAAACGATAACGATAAAGTTATGGCCAAAGTACCTGATCTTCCCGGCTGCGTTTCTTCCGGAAAAACGCTGTTTGACGCAATTACAATGATTGAAGACGCTGCTTCCGCCTGGCTGGTAACTGCCGAAGATAACGGTATAACCATTAATCCTCCGACAGAGCAGGTAAAACTAAAAAAAGGCAAAAACGATATCCTTTCCGTCATCTCTATCGATACCATCGATTACCGTGCCAGGACTGAAACACGAGCCGTACGCAAAAACGTCTCTCTTCCGGCCTGGATGGCCAAACTTGTTGAAAAGAAAGGTATCAACTGTTCCCAGGTTTTGCAGGAAAGTCTGATGAAGGTATTTAAAGCATAAAAGAACCTCCCGGAAAAACATCCGGGAGGTTTTTATCATCTTTTGTTTCATCTGAATGGATTTATATCACCTAATTTGATTTTCTTTTAAACCGTAACAACTCGATTCTTCCGAGTTCTTCACCATAATGCTCACCTTGCCAGCTTTCCCAAATCAGATCGTCTCTGTAGTAAACAAAGACATCTTCATCTTCCAGATAAACCAATTCTAATCCGCTTTCCACTTCGGTGAAACAAGGGTTTCCTTCATCATCGGTGCCGGGGTTAAAATTGTCTGTTGGATAGGTCCAGTTCGTCATCCAGTTCATGAAATAAACCCCTTTGGCTGACGGGCCTTTATCTGTCACTGGAAAATTAAAAAGGCGCTGTTCCATATGAACAGATGCATCGTTAATGGTCAGCGTAAGATAGCACTGCGGATCATCAATATAACTCATCCATTCTTCTTCACGAATTACCTCATATTCCCCTTTGAAGTCCGTTATGGAGGATGCTTTGGATTTCTCCCTGGTCGCCCCGGTTAACGAAGACATCGGAGCCGAATCCTTCTTTTTCAGAAAAACACATAAAATCACCACCAAAGCAGCCAACAAAATTACAGCGGTTCCGATCAGAATAAACACCTTAGCCTTATTTCCTTTTTTCTGAACCGGTGCGGTATTCTGCTCAGAATTTTGAACGACTGTACTTCCGCCATTTGAAACGGTGTTCTGCCCGACCGTTGCACCACAAAATGGGCAAAATTTACTTTCCTCGTTTATTTCCTTACCACAATTTACGCAAAACAATGCTCATACCTCCTGTCAAACCAATTCTTACCTGCTGTTATTCCGATAACGTGATATAAATCGCCGGTCTGATACCATAATTATCGGAAATGTTACCAAATGCATATTCTCCTGCAGCCGACACATAGCGGACCGCATCTTTAGATGGAGCGGTTTTCATATTTCTTGTCCGAAGCGCATACGGAGAATAGAAGTTTGCATTGGAAAAATCTCTTCGAACTGCAGGATTACGTGTACCGCCTTTGCCACTGTTAATACCAACCATTTGTGCGATTTCATCGTATGAATAGGCTGGTACGCCGCGGCTTATCGCATATTGTGTCGGCACGGAAATCCACCCGTCATTATAACGAACATCATACTTATTGAGCGCATATAGATTGGTATTGCTGGAAGCCAGTGTATTCAATGTTTCCCCATCAATCAGGAATGCCAGATCCGTGGCATAGGAATTGCCTTTCTCGACTGCGATATCTTCTTCTCTGAAAGATACCGGAAGAATATATTTTAATTCCTCGTCACCAAAAGCTGCCGGAGAGAATTTTTCATTTAAAAAAGTCCTGATGGAACTGTCTTCATAGGTAATGGATCCCCTTTCTTTCAGTGCTCCGGAACCTTTTTCCGTTCCGTCACTCCATTTTGCGCTATCCAAAACATAAAGACTCAGCAAAAGATATGTATTGCCTCCGGATTTGTCCAAAACAATCCACTCGATCGGCTCTTTACCGTTTGCCGTATTTCCGTCCTGTTCATATTCACCGAATGTAATTATCTTTCCCACTCTGGGACTTTGGTCGCCAAAATAGGAATCCGAATCCGGATTGTCAATGGTCTCTTCTGCTTCTACTCTTTCATTCGGCACAGAGTTCCCGGAACGTGACTTAATCACAATGATAACTACAACAATTAAAAGAACCAGGAGCACATTTACCGCAATCAGAATCAATTTCAGGTTTGTACCCGATGATTTCGTTTCTGTAGGTTGCACATTTGCTGCAAGATTATTCTGAAGCATGTTCCCGCCGGAAGTCGCTGTCCCGCAAAAAGGACAGAATTTCGTATCATTACTGATTTCTTTTCCGCATTTCGTACAATACATCTTCTCTCCTCCTTAGAACGAAACCCATACTGCAGGACGAATACCAATCAAACTGGATTTGCCATAATTTCTTAAGGAAATATAATTCGGCCAAACCATCAAAACCGTATCATTTGCTGTCGATCCCGGAGTATAAGATCCACCCGGAGTCCTTAAAAACCAGGCTGCAAGATAGCCGTTATCTTTATAAATATCCTCAATTTGATTGTAGCTTTCTTCCGCTTCCGAGCTTTGAACCTTATTACCATTCCAGGTCGAATAATCAAATGTGCTTGAACAAACTGTTAATTCGTTTTTTTGTACATACTTCGTTGGAGAAGCCATGGCACCCGGTGCAGTATATTCATTCAAAATATCATTCGTATAGGGTCCGTAGCCAATCTTGGTCGGATGAAAATACCTGATATACTCTTCCAGACTCAACAAAAATACCGTATC
This sequence comes from Lachnospiraceae bacterium UBA3804, assembly GCA_002368665.1. Taxonomy (GTDB): domain Bacteria; phylum Bacillota; class Clostridia; order Lachnospirales; family Lachnospiraceae; genus UBA3766. The sequence goes on along the minus strand of DFEK01000001.1, from coordinate 141,408 downwards.
CTGCGTATCCGCTCCTGCTTTCCACACATTCAGCTGTCCGCCATATTCCATTCCGTCTATTTCATCCAGACTAGGATTTGTGTTTGTCACTTGGGCAATATGGTTTTTATCCTCATCGCTGAAAGCCTCATTATAAAAAGACCCATTCAGCCATCTTCTTACGGAACATTTCTCCCAGGTAATCACACCATGATCATCCATGCCTGTTGCATTTGCCGCAATCGTATTGTCAGACATGCTGTCATCCCATTTTTGGCCGTCCAAAACATATTTTGAAAGAAGCAGATACCGTCCGCCCTTCTCATCAAGCACAATCCATTCAATGGGTTCAGTGCCGTTTGATTTATCATTATCCTGTTCGTAACTGCCGAATACCACGGTGTCGCCTACGTACATATTTGCACCGGCATAAGGTCCGGCATTGGATTTTTCCTCTTTTACCATGTTTTCAGGAACGACAATTTCATCCTTTTTGGTCAGTTTCACCAGAATGATAACCAGTGCAACAATAAAAACCACGGCAATTCCGAGAATAATCGGTATTGTCGCATTGATTTTCTTTTTCGGCTGATTGGTTTGCACAGGCTGAGTGTTGTTTGATGCAACCGGCAAAGAACCGGTAACCGGATGCCCGCAATTAGAGCAAAAAGCTGTTCCCTCTTCCACCTGCTTTCCACAATGACTGCAAAACATAATTCTCCTCCTTAATACGATTCGTAACTGTCATAAATGGCTGTTATATTTACAAGACTGTCCGTCATATTAAATGCATAAAATCCCTGATAATATCCGTATGCATCCGGTTCGCAGTATTCCAGATAATCCCCGTCATAATAAAACGCAAAACCGCAATCATCGTTAATCAGATATTTCTTTCCGTCAATGGTTTCCACGCGGAATCTTTTCAGGGAAATCATGGGTCCGCCCATTCCGCTCATATCAACCATATCCGTTGTGATTACTATGGTAGGCGCATTGTATTTTTTATCCACTCCATGCGAACCATGGATTTCCATCGGCACATATTCATAAACAGATTTACGTGCCAATACCTTACCGGTGTTTTTATTAATCAGTTTTTTCTCACCGACTTTTTGCTTGTATCCGCCTGTGGTGTATGAAGTATCATTTAAAAAGTTGTAAGCAACAATGTACATCTTTTTTCCAAGATCATAAATATGCCAATTCTTGTCATCCGGACTATAATACTTCTTTACCTTCCATTCCCCGCCATAATCGCAGGCAAAAGCAACCGCATTCTGATAATCCTGCTCAGTATAGGTTACTCCGGTCTTATTTCCGACATTTTCCACAGCTTTGTCTCCGTCTGTTGTTTTAACCTCTGCTTTCAGCATATCCGAATCGGTTGAAACAATTCCTGATTCTTTTTTGCCCCCCGGGAATACGAACACTTTGAGCAATACTCCCGTAACGCCGACTAAGACAAGCAAAATTGCAACAACAGCCACAATCGTCTTTACACTTCCGCTCTTCTTTAGCGGTGCAGCCTGATTATTGTTTGGTGTAACAACATTACCGATCGGTGTACCGCATGAAGGACAGAAGGATGTACCCTCAGCACACTCTTTCCCACAATTTCGACAATACATACTGCTCCTTTCGCCTCAAGAAAAAATTTCGATTATGGTTCTTAAGAACCTTGAATTTCCAATGTTTTTGTCACATTTTTGACCAATATATTATAAAAAAAAAAAAACAAAATGCAACTAAATAACAAAAAAAGAGCACCTTCACGTACGGAAAGTGCTCTTGTAAAATCAGCTTATTTTAATTATCTTAATTCTGCAGGAACGTCCTTGATGGAGAAGCTCATTCTGCCCATCTTGTCCTTGCCAAGACAGATTACGGTTACCTGATCGCCGAGGGTTAAAACATCCTCAACATGCTCGATTCTCTGCTTTGCAATCTTGGAAATGTGAACCATTCCTTCTTTGCCGGGTGCGAATTCAACGAATGCACCGAATTCCTTGATGGAAACAACCTTGCCCTTGAAGATCTGACCTTCTTCAAAATCGGTAACGATGGTCTTGATCATCTCGATGGCTTTATCCATATTGGCCTTATCGGTTCCGCAAACGGATACGGCTCCGTCATCGGTAATATCAATCTTAACATCACATCTTGCGATGATCTCGTTAATGGTCTTTCCGCGCTGTCCGACAACCTCACCGATCTTCTCGGGATCGATCTGGATCTGAACAATCTTCGGAGCATAAGGTCCTACTTCTTTACGAGGCTCTGCGATAGCGGGCTTCATGCAGTTGTCCATGATGAACAGTCTTGCCTGACGGCATCTTTCGATGGCACCTTCCACGATGGGACGGGTTAAACCGTGAATCTTAATATCCATCTGGATTGCAGTGATACCTTCGGTTGTACCGGTTACCTTGAAGTCCATGTCGCCGAAGAAGTCTTCGAGACCCTGGATGTCGGTAAGTAAAATGAAATCGTCATCGGTTTCTCCGGTAACCAGACCACAGGAGATACCTGCTACCATTCTCTTGATCGGAACACCTGCAGCCATTAAGGACATACAGGATGCACAGGTACTTGCCATGGAAGTGGATCCGTTACTTTCAAATGTCTCGGATACGCAACGAATTGCGTAAGGGAACTCTTCCTCAGTGGGAAGTACGGGAAGAAGTGCTCTTTCTGCCAAAGCACCATGTCCGATCTCACGACGTCCCGGTCCGCGGCTTACTTTGGTCTCACCTACGGAGTATGCGGGGAAATTGTAGTGATGCATATATCTCTTAGCCTTTTCGTTATCGTCAAGGCCGTCGATCTTCTGCATTTCGGATAAAGGAGCCAGTGTGCAGACATCACAGATCTGGGTTTGTCCACGGGTGAACATGGAAGAACCATGTACTCTGGGGATGATATCCACTTCTGCAGCCAGAGGTCTGATCTGTGTAATATCTCTTCCGTCCGGACGCTTGTGATCCTTTAAGATCATCTTACGTACGGTCTTTTTCTCATACTGGTAAATAGCCTCGCCAAGGATTGCAAGCCACTCTTCGTTGTCTGCAAATGCCTCTTCGAGTTTCGCGGTAATGTTGCGGATGTTCTCCTCACGAACCTGCTTCTCATCGGTAAATACGGCTACTTCCATCTCTTCTGGAGTAACGATTGCCTTCATGGCATCGAAAAGTTCCTGAGGGATTGCACAGCTTTCATATTCATGTTTCTTCTTACCAACCTCAGCCACAATCTGGTTGATCCATGCGATGATGGTCTGGTTGATCTCATGAGCCTTATAAATAGCCTCGATCATCTTTGCTTCCGGAACTTCCTTTGCACCGGCCTCGATCATGATGACCTTCTCGGAAGTAGATGCTACGGTAAGCTGCATATCTCCGTTTTTCCACTGTTCCTGGTTCGGGTTGATGATGAATTCACCGTCAACAAGACCTACCTGAGTGGTTGCGCAAGGACCGCAGAACGGAATATCGGAAATGGATGTTGCGATTGCGGAACCGAGCATAGCCACAAGCTCGGGACGGCATTCGGGATCCACACTCATTACGAGGTTGTTTAAAGTAACGTCATTACGATAATCTTTCGGGAAAAGCGGACGCATCGGACGGTCGATTACACGGCTTGTAAGAATTGCGTTCTCGGATGCCTTTCCTTCTCTTTTGTTAAATCCGCCGGGGATTTTACCTACGGAATATAATTTCTCTTCATACTCTACGGAAAGAGGGAAGAAATCGATTCCGTCTCTGGGTTTCTCGGATGCGGTAGCGGTGGATAAAACCGTCGTATCGCCATAGTGCATGAATGCTGCACCGTTTGCCTGTGCGGCCACTCTTCCGATATCTACGGATAAAGTACGTCCGGCAAGTTCCAAACTGAATGTTTTGAATTCTTTGCTCATAACATTCCTCCTTTTCTTGAAAAAAATGTTTTATTTTCAAGCGGCCGGATTTGCCAGAAACTACTGCAGAATATGTAAAATTGCTTTACAAACTCTGCAGTGGTCTCGGGCGAAACGTTTGCTTTGATAGCAACGACCGGACCGCTTAGTAACCTTTTAAACTGCCGCAAGCGGCGTGTCCGCTTGACAACCTTTAAGCGCAAAACGAGGCGGACATTTCTGTCCGCCTGTTTGAATTACTTTCTAAGTCCAAGCTTCTCAATCAGTGCACGATATCTGTTGATATCTTTCTTCTTCAGATAATCCAGAAGACCACGTCTCTGACCTACTAACTTAAGAAGTCCGCGGTTGGAGTGGAAATCCTTGGGATTAGCCTTCATATGCTCGGTGATTTCCTTAATTCTTGCGGTAAGGATGGCTACCTGTACTTCAGGTGAACCGGTATCCCCTTCACTGCGTGCATACTCAGCGATAACTGCCTGTTTCTTGTCTTTTGCGATCATTGTAATATCCTCCTATGGAACTTTGTTTATTTCAGGCTTTTACGAAGCAACCGGTTGGAGTTTCCGTGTCACTGTGCAAAAGTCTCGCATACGGCAAATATATTACCACACTTTTTTAACTATGTAAACCTTTTTTTATTCTTCGCTCTTAACTTCTTCTACAACTTCCGCGGTCTCTTCTTTCACTTCTTCCACCGCTTCCGTTGCTTCCTCTTTTACTTCTTCTACGGCTTCCGAAGCTTCTTCTTTGACCTCTTCCACAGCTTCTGAGGTCTCTGCCTTCACTTCTTCCACTGCTTCAGCTGCCTCTTCTTTTACTTCTTCAACGGCGCTGTTTACTTCTGCCTGAGCTTCCGCTTCGAAAGAATTGATTGCCTCTTCCATGGCTGCGGCTTTTTTCTTCTTGGCATTGTTCATTACCAGAATGATAACCAGAACAATTACAATTACCAGTAAGCAGCCTGCAATCAGAAATATTAACGGGTTAAGATAAGAAACAGTAAGAGTCATCTGTGTCTCTGCACCGAATTCAAGTGCAGCGATATCCCAGACAACGGTATTTGCACTGTCGGCGGAGTTGACTCCGTTTGAGGAAAGAACGGGGCCGGGAGTTTTAATTGTAAACTCATCGCCCAATTCGTACTGTTCATATCCTTCCAGCGGATCACCGTTGCAGGTAAGGGAAACGGTTACGTTCTTGGTAAAGAAACCGGTATTGTCATACGTAATTACGAAATCCTCTCCCATCAGTTTCTGTAATTCAGGGGCAATCGAAGCGGATGCCATGCTGGGAGAAAGTGCTTTGTAGCCATACGCAACCTGTCCGCTCGCTTCATTTTCCGTAAAACGTTCTACGGTATATCCCGTGCCCTGATAGGAATCTTCCACGTTGGAATAGAATGTGTCCACATCTCCGTAGCTGTTTGCAATTACTTCTTCGGTCATGGTCTGTGCTTCAAACACTTTGGCATTCCCGAACATAGAAATCTCTATACCATGTACATACTTACATCCGGCAAGGCAGGCAATGAATGCTGCTGCAATAAAAAGTGCCGTAAGTTTCTTCTTCATAGTAAATCCTCCTTTATATCCACTTATGCATTTCCTTTTAAAGTGGAAAATGCAATATTGGTTGCATGGTCACATACACGCTCCAGACCGGTGATGATATCGTTGAAAATGATACCGGCCTCGGGAGAACATTCTCCCTTGGTCATTCTCACAATGTGGGAATCCTGAATGTCGCGCTCCATCTGATCGACTCTGTCCTCGATCTCCTCAATCTGTTTTAAGTGATCATCGTTTCTGGTCATGAACATATCAAGGGAAAGCTGGATATTCTGGTTAACCGCATCCATCATTCCGGTCAGTTCTTTCATCGCAGCCTTGGAGAAGGTGATTCCTCTTTCCTTCTTCGTCTGTGCAGCCTCTACGATATTGGTGGCATGATCGCCGATACGCTCGATATCATTTACCACATGGAACAGGCCGCCGATGCTCTTCAAGTCTTCGATGGGCATGGTCGTCTGTGTCAGCCGAACCAGATAATCCGTGATCTCGTGGCTTAGGAAGTCGATATTCTTCTCCACTTCCCAAACATCCTTTATGGTTTCTTCATCCATTGTAATCAATGCATTCATAGCACGGTTTAAGTTATCGGAAGCAAGGGATCCCATACGCTCGATTTCGTTCTGTGCAGAAACCACTGCGGTTGCGGGATTGAAAATCTTCGTATTTCCGATGAACTGTAATTTGAAGCTGTCGCCGTATCCAACCTTGCCCTTGTCTTCGCCGGGTACGATCAGGTATGTTGCTTTTACAAGAAGCGACGAGAACGGAAGGATAACCGCTACCTGGAATACCTTAAACAGCGTGTGGGAGTTTGCGATGTAATTGCCCGCATGTCCCTTGGATATCGTACTGTAAAGAAGATTCTGAATAAAATCTCCGAAGAACGTAAGCAAGAGGAACATGATGATGGATCCCACCAGGTTAAATAAGAAATGGATCATGGCCGCACGCTTGGCATCCTTCTTTCCGGAAAGGGAAGTTAAAAGAGCCGTCATACAAGCACCCATGTTACATCCGAGGATGATGAACAAGCAGATGATTAAGTTTTCGTTAAACATGCCCTTGCTGGCAAGGACAACGATGATGCTGACGGTAACCGAAGAACTCTGGATAATACCGGTAACCAGCCAGCCGATCAAAAGTGCAATGAACGGATTGGAAAGGGATGCAAACATATGCTGCACTTCCACGCTTTCCTTTAATGGTTCCACTGCAGCTCCCATTAGGGAAATACCAAGGAAAAGAACACCGAAACCGATGATGATCTCACCGATACGGTTCACTTTCTCCTTCTTGATAAACATATACATAATGACACCGATTGCCAAAAAGATCGGCGCATACTGTTCCAGATTAAAAGATACCAACTGGGAAGTGATTGTGGTACCGATATTGGCTCCCATGATGACACCCACAGCCTGATACAGATTCATCAGTCCCGAATCTACGAAGGATACAACCATCGAAGTACATGCACTCGAAGACTGCACCAGTGCGGTAAATACGGCTCCGACAATCAAGCCTAAGAATTTATTGGATGTGAATTTCTCCAAAATAGGACGAAGCTTAGCGCCTGCCGTTTTCTCGATGGCATCGCTCATGGTTTTCATACCAAAAAGAAACAGGCCCAAGCCGCCCAAAAGTGCTAATGCTATGGTAAAAACCTCACTTGCTGACATTGTTCTCCCTCAATTCCGTATTTCTTCACTTTACATTGTAGAAGAAACCGGTCTGCTTTGTCAAATGGTAAACCGACTTACAAGCCGAAATACTGCTTACAGTACTCTCTGTCGGATTTTAACTGTTCGATCAGAAGATCCAGGGACTCAAATTTATGCTCCGCACGATGGTAATGATACAGATTTACCCTGCAACTCTCCGTATAATACTCCTCCGCATCGCCGAATAAGTGCGATTCGAGGTTGATTCCGCTTTTTCCTTCCACGCTGGGACGAAGCCCGATATTCGTCATGGAATAGAATTTCCGGTCCCTGACCTCGGTAATTGTAAAATATACACCCCTCGGAGGCAGAATCTTCTTTTTCTCCGGATAGAAATTCACCGTGGGAAATCCGTACGTGCGGCCCAGATGCTTGCCTTCTTCGATAACCCCCGTGAAAGAATACTTATATCCGAGAAGTTCGTTTGCTTTCTCGATCTCGCCTTTAGCGATCAACTGGCGGATCTGCGAGGAAGATACTTCGATTCCGCCCACACAGAGTTTCTTACAGATCGTACTATGAATCTTCTTCGTTTTTTCGATCTGTTTTAAGAATTCTGCATTTCCGCGACCCTTATATCCGAACGATACATCCTCTCCCGCTACGATCTCCTTTACATGCAGAAGATTTACCAGAATTTCATCCACAAATTCCTCGGGTGGCATCATTGCAAGTTCCTTCGTAAACGAAAGGATCAGATGTACATCGATATCGTATTTGGACAAACGCTCTTCCATCTCCGTTCTCGAAAGCAGTTCTTCATCGTTTGCACGGTAGAAAAACACATCCGGGCTCGGATCAAAAGTAAGCAGCACGGTCGTAAGCCCTCTTTTTTTACAGTCGGACAGACGGCTTAAGATCACATCGTGACCGATGTGCAGCCCATCGAATTTACCGATGGCAACGGCGCTGTTTCCCTCTATGCAGTTGAAGCTGTTTACTACGGTTTTCATCTTTTATCCTAACACTGGCAGAAGAACATTTTCCTCGGAACATACAGGTTCTTCTTTGCATCAAATTCATAGATTCCGTAAAAATATCTGTCGGAACGATAGACACGGATCCTTCCGTTTGCATCATCCGGAAGGGATGAAAATTCGTTTTTCATCATCGGATTTCCGTTGTCCGCATACAGTTCGCTTTCTTTGCAGATGACCGCTTCCGGGCAGTCCGAAAAGAACGAATCCACTCCGAATACGAGCTCATCAAGTCTGCCTTCGTCACGGTATTTCTCGATTTCATCGATCGTTTTGGCCTGTTCGATGGAAAAACCGCCCGTATAGGTACGGATCAGTTCCGCCATGCTGCCGTAACAGCCGAGTTTCAGCCCGATTTCACGGCAAAGGGAACGGATATAGGTCCCCTTCGAGCAGGTAACCTTCATGGTCACATACGGCAGATCAACCGACTCGATCTCAATTGCATTGATCCTGACTTTCCGGGGTTTACGCTCCACTTCCTTACCGGCTCTCGCGTAATCGCAGAGTTTTTTCCCTGCCACTTTCACGGCGGAATACATCGGAGGAATCTGCTCGATCTCACCGATAAAAGAACCGGCCGCTACGCGGATCTGCTCTTCGCTTACATGTACTTCGGCTTCGTGTAAAAGTTCTCCCGTGACGTCTTCTGTATCGTAATCCTTTCCGAGCAGCATGACCGCACGGTAGATCTTGGTCGATTCCGTCATCATATCGCAGAGTTTCGTACCTGCACCCAAACATACCGGAAGCACTCCCGTTGCCATCGGGTCCAGTGTTCCGGTATGTCCCATTTTTCTCATTTTCAATATACCGCGAAGTTTGGCAACCACATCAAAAGAGGTATAATCGCGTTCTTTGTTTACAACGATAATTCCGTCCATTATCTCGTCCAGCCGGTCTGCTCTTCAATGGCATCCAGAATCTTATGAAGTACTTCTTCCCTGGATCCTTTTAAATAGAATCCCGCAGCTCTCTTATGTCCGCCGCCGCCGAAAATCTCGCTGATCTTCGATACGTCCACGGTACCGATACTGCGTAAGGACACCTTAACGGTAGCCTCGTTCATCGGATACGTAAAGATTGCGCACTCACATCCGCGTATAATCCGAAGGTCATTGATCGCACCGTCAAAATCCGCAGGGTTTAATTTGTTCTTCACATAATCCTCATAGTCCACGTATCCGTAGACCACTTTCTCACCAAAGAAACGCTCTGCTTTGGCAACGATTCCGGAAATGGTAAGAACCTGTTCGTAAGATTTCTCGTAATAGGTTTTCTCCAAAAGATCGGAGAAATCAAAATCATACGTGATCAGATTGGCTGCCGCGATCATGGTTTCTTTCGATGTGTTGGAAAAACGGAAAACGCCGGTATCATGCGTAATTCCAAGGTATAAATACTTGGCGATCACATCATCCAGACCATCTTGTCCGATGATGCGATACACCAGTTCACTTGCACTGGATGCATCGGGATCGACGAAATTCAGCATCGCCGAGCCGTCTTTATTGCTGATATGATGATCGATATTGATGGTCTTTTTCGCTTCTTCGAAGAATTTCTCCGCTCCGCCGGTTCTGCCCGCATTGGTATCCAGCACGATGCAGACATCGGTATCCTTCGGGTTTCCGCCAAAGGTTGAGTCGATCAGACCGATCTCCGGAAGAACATGAAAATGCGGCATGGGCTTTTCCAAAAGCAGTCTGACATTCGCTTCCGGAAGCTTTTCGGACAAATACAAAGTCATTGCCATGGTAGAACCGATACAGTCCCCGTCCGGTTTGATGTGACCGGTGACAACGATATTTTTCGCATATTTACATTCTTCAAGAAGATTAAAACTCGGTGTCATCATCCTCGGTATCCTCTTCCTCATCGCCGCGAAGAGCCGCTTTGGCTCTCTGCTCGTCCATAACATCGTCAATCAGCTTCATCATTTCCATACCGTACTCGGTGGAATTGTCCAGTTTGAAGGTAAGCTCCGGCGTATTGCGAAGATCTACCCTCTTTGCAAGAAGCATGCGGATGTAGCCCGATGCACTGCGTAACGCTTTCAGTGTATCGTTTTTATGCTCCTCGTCACCGAAAACCGAAATCTCAACCTTGCAGGTTTTCAGATCGGGAGCCACTTCAACGCTCATCACACTGGTCAAAGGATCCAGTCTCGGATCCTTGATCTCACTGCGGATGATATCCGCAAGTGCACGCATGACCTCTTTATTGATTCTGTCGTTTTTGATGCTGTTCTTTCTCATAAATAACCTTTATACCACTGTACATGCTTAAAAATATCGCACGCACCTTAAATATACTTAAACTATGATCTGGGCACTTCCACCATCTTGTATGCTTCTACGATATCCAGCTCCTGCATACCGCCGAAGTTTTCGAATACAAGACCGCATTCGTAACCTGCTTTGACTTCTTTGACATCATCCTTGAATCTCTTTAAGGATGCAAGTTTGCCTTCGTAAATCTGCTCTCCCTCACGGGTGATACGGATTAAGCAGCCTCTTTCAAACATACCGTCAAGCACAAAGCTTCCGGCGATGTTTCCGATAGCGGACGCCTTGAAGATCTGACGTACTTCGGCATGGCCGATGATCTTCTCTTCGTAAACAGGCTCCAGCATGCCCTTCATTGCAGCTTCCACGTCCTCGATTGCCTTATAGATGACATCATAGAGACGTACGTCAACGCCTTCGCGTTCTACCGTATCTCTTGCCATATTGTCGACACGTACGTTAAAGCCGATGATGATGGCCTTAGCTGCAGAAGCCAGGACAACGTCGGATTCATTGATGGCACCTACGCCACCGTGAATGACTTTAACCACAACTTCTTCGTTGGAAAGTTTCTCAAGCGATTCTCTTACGGCTTCCACGGAGCCCTGTACATCGGCCTTGATGATCAGGTTTAATTCCTTTAAGTTGCCGGCCTGGATCTGGCTGTACAGATCGTCGAGACTCATCTTGTGCTTGGTATCGCCGATCTTCTTTACCTTGTTCTGTGCGATAAAGGTATCCGCAAAGTTCTTTGCTTCCTTATCGGACTTATGCGCAATAAAGATCTCGCCTGCTCCGGGCACATCGTTAAGACCCAAGATCTCAACAGGTGTGGAAGGAGAAGCTTCTTTGATTCTGCGGCCCTTATCATCGATCATGGCACGAACTTTACCGTGTGCTTCGCCTGCGGAAATAAAATCGCCGACATGCAGTGTACCTTTCTGTACCAGCACGGTAGCAACGGGACCTCGTCCCTTATCCAGCTCTGCCTCGATCACAAGACCTCTTGCCTGACGGTTCGGATTGGCCTTCAGTTCCAGCATGTCTGCGGAAAGAAGAACCATTTCGAGAAGTTCTTTGATGCCTTGTCCCTGCTTTGCGCTGATCGGTGCGAAAATGGTTTCTCCGCCCCACTCTTCCCAGATCAGGGAATGCTCATCCGCAAGTTCGCGGATCAGTTTGGCAATACTGGGATACGCATCCATGGTCTTGGATTTATCGTTAAAATCATATCCGATCTTATCGACTTTGTTTACGGCTACAATGATCGGAACGCCTGCAGCCTTGGCATGGTTGATTGCTTCCTTGGTCTGCGGCATTACACCGTCGTCTGCAGCAACCACAAGGATTGCGATATCCGTGGAATTCGCACCACGCATACGCATTGCGGTAAATGCCTCATGACCGGGCGTATCGAGGAAGGTAATCTTTCTGTCTTTTCCGGTTTCCGGATCGGTAACATTTACCATGTATGCACCGATGTGCTGGGTAATACCGCCGGCCTCGCCCTGGATGACGTGCGTTTTACGGATCGCATCCAGAAGGGAAGTTTTACCGTGGTCAACGTGACCCATTACGCAGATAACGGGCGGACGTGATACTAAATTATCCGGATTCTCTTCATCCTCTTTCAGAAGTTCCTCGATGACATTGACCTTTACTTCGGCTTCGCAGAGAATGTCATGTTCCATGGCAATCTCTTCTGCCTTTTCGAAGTCCACAACATCGTTTAAGGTCATCATTTCGCCCTTTAAGAAGAGTTCCTTGATGATCACGTTAGCCTGCAACTTCATCTTCTCGGCAAGTTCTTTGATCGTAATTTCCTCGGGAATGGTGATTACTTTGATTTCTTCTTCCACTTCCTGCGGTTTCTTCTCGGGTTTGATAAAAGCGCCTACCTTGGACTTGGACTTGCCCTTGCTGGTACCGTCCTCCTCATACATAAAGTCCTTGCCGCTCTTTTTATTCTTGTCTTTGTCGTTATTTCTTCTCTTGTTATCGCCCTTGCGGTTATCCACACTCGGAGCATCGGCTGTGAAGATCTTTCCGCCCTGCGGTTTTCTCATGAAACGTCTGGAATCTCCGTCGCCTTCATCCTTCTTAAACGGAGCCTGTCCGGGACGGGAATTAAAACCGCCGCCCTGTCCGGGACGGTTGCCCTGAGGACGTCCGGCATTGGAAGGTCCGTTGTTGAAGTTTCTACCGCCCTGGCGATTGTTATTGTCACGGTTGAAAGGAGGTCTGTTATTGTCAGCTCTTCCTTCCGGTCTTCTTTCAGCCGGTCTGTCCGTGTTCTTCGGTGCAGGTCTTTCCGCAGGTGCAGTCTGCTCGGTTGCGGGCTTGGGCTGTACCTTGGTTTCTTCCGGCTTATTATTTTCAACTACATGTGTAGTCTCTTTAACAGGTTCATTCTTATGCTCTGCGGCAGTTTTGGAAGGCTGCTGTTTCTCAGGCACAAAATGTACTTCAGGTGTTGCTGAGGGAGGAGTGGTCGGTTTGATCAAACGTCCGGGACCGGGCATGGGAGTTGCCGGTCTTCTCTGCGGTGCACCGGCTGTCGGTGCTGCCGGTCTTGCGGGAGTTCTTCCTGCAGGCGCATTTCCGCGATTCGGAATATTGTTTCCAACGATAATGATAGTCTTTTTCTTCTTGGGCGCAGCAGGAGCATCTGCCTTTACCGCCGCTGCTTTCGGTTCTTCCGCCTTCGGAGCTTTCTCGGCAACTTCTTCCTTCTTGGCTTCTTCTGCCTTCGGTTTCGCCTCTTCCTTCTTCTCCGCTTTCTTTTCCTTTGCGGGTGCGGCGCTCTTGCCTCCAAGATTGTCCTTCACCAATGCAATTTCACTATCATCGAGTTTCTTGGTCGCACTCTTATAGGCAAAGCCCTTTTCCTGCAAAAATGCAAGAACCTCTTTACTCGTAATGTTTAGTTCTTTTGCAAGTTCACTAACGTTCATCTATGATCCTCCCTTTGTGTTACTTTCTTCATGATGCCTTCGGCAAATCCGGAATCCGTAAGTGCCACAGCCGCGCGGAATTCTTTTCCGATACAGTGTCCCAGTTCCTCTTTGGTCCCCTCTTCTATAATGGGAACATGGTAAAAGGAACACATGTCTGTATAACTCTTTTTGGAAGCCTGCGACGTATCTGTAGCGATCACCACAAGCTTGGCTTTATGATCCTTCACGGTTTTCTCAACGGTAAACTCTCCGCTTACGCATTTCCCGGCCTTCATGGCCAGTCCGAGAAGGGATAAAATTTCATTCTTCAATCGTTTTAAACTCCGCTTTCAATGCATCATATACTTCCTTGGAAATCGCTTCATGGAAGGATTTCTCCAGTCCATGTCCGGAAATCGCACGGTTTAAGCATTCCTCATTTCTGCAAAGATATGCTCCTCTTCCGTTCGCTTTGCCGGTCGCATCCAGAAGGTATTCTCCGGTAGGTGTTTTCACCACACGGATTAAGTTCTTTTTCTCTTTCATTTCCCGACAGCCTACACACTGTCTTAAAGGAATCTTTTTATTCATCATTCTTCAGGCTCTTCGTTCGTCTCTTCTACAGGCTCGATGTATTCACCGTTCTCATCGTAATACTCTTCGCCTTCATAATATTCTTCTTCATCATCCAGGTAATCGGAATAACGGAATCCGACAGCATCCACAGCCTGGGTCTCGGACTTGATATCAATCTTGTATCCGGTAAGTTTTGCAGCAAGTCTTGCATTCTGTCCTTCTTTACCGATTGCCAGGGAAAGCTGATCATCGGGAACAACAACCTTTGCGCTCTTCTCATCGGGATCTGCGAATACCGCAACGGTCTGTGCGGGAGACAGAGCATTCTGGATTAAGTTACCGGGGTTCTCGTCCCAGTTGATGATATCGATCTTCTCACCGCCAAGTTCGTCAACGATCGCATTGACACGCACACCGTTTACACCGACGCAGGCACCTACGGGGTCTACGCTGGGATTGTGGGAATATACGGCCATTTTGGTACGGCTTCCCGGCTCTCTGGCGATGCTCATGATCTCTACGGTACCGTCCTTGATCTCGCCTACTTCCTCTTCAAAGAGACGCTTTACGAAATCGGGATGGGTACGGGAAACAAGAATACGGGGTCCCTTGGAAGTGGATTTTACTTCAAGGACATATACTTTGATTCTGTCGGAAGGACGGAAATGCTCGCCCTTTACCATTTCGGACTCGTTTAAAATTGCATCTGCCTTACCTAAGTTGATGCTTAAGTTCTTCTGGAAATAATGCTGAACCACACCGGTAACAATGTCTTTTTCCTTGGCATGGAACTGATTGTAGATTACATTTCTTTCTTCTTCACGAATCTTCTGTAAGATTACGTTCTTTGCATTCTGAGTTGCAATTCTGCCGAACTCTTTGGATTTTACTTCGACCTTGATCAGGTCGCCGACTTTAGCCTTCTTGGCGATTTTAACCGCATCTTCAAGGGTAATGAACATCATGGGATCCGTTACTTCTTCAGCGGTCTCCACAACGGTCTTTTCCACAAACACCTTGAAATCACCGGTTTCGCGGTCAATCTCTACTTTGATATTCTCTGTATCGGCTTTGCCGAAGTGATTCTTGCAAGCCGTAAGTAAGGAATTCTCGATGGCATCAAACAGCACATCCTTGCTGATTCCTTTTTCTCTCTCCAGAATGCTTAACGATTCAATCAGTTCCTTATTCATTTTCCTAACTCCTCCTTAATGGTGAATGTTTGTATGTTCTCGTTATTGTTTATGTCTTAAAAATCCAGCGCCAGGTTGATCTTGGCTATGGCTTTTCGTTCAAACCGGATCTCCTTGCCGTCTTCTTCGATCGTGATGCTGCTTTCGTCGAAGCTCTTTAAAACGCCCGCAAATTCTTTTACGCCGTCCACTGCCTTAAACAGTTTTACTTCGACATCCATTCCGATCGAATTTCGGAAGTGCCGGTCTTTCTTTAACGCTCTGCCCAATCCCGGGGAAGAAACTTCCAGAATATATCCCTCTTCAATGAAGTCTTCTTCATCCAGTTTCGGAGAAAGCAGCCTGCTGACCGCCTCGCAGTCATCTATGGTAACTCCGCCTTCTTTGTCGATGTAGGCCCTAAGATAATTCTCTCCTGCTTCTTTGACAAATTCCACATCGTAGATTAAGACACCGCACTGTTTCGCAATCGGTACAAGAATCTCTTCCGTCCGTTGCTCGTAAGTTTCCCGTCTGCTCATTTGTAAACCTCTCGTAAATGCGATAGACAATAAAGAAGTGGGCTCTTTCGAAGCCCACCTGATTACACATATTACTTTATTAAAGTACCACCATACTGACCTTAAGTCAACTGTTTTCGCATTATAAATAGGAAAAACTTTCTATTCCTTCAGGTACTTTTCTTTGAAAGCCCCGATATCCAACGGCTTGGAATACAGGTATCCCTGGAAGCTTTCCACCGGATAATTCTGAAGAATATTGCGCATTCCTTCCGTCTCAACACCTTCTATGCAGACATCTGCCTGGAACGCGGATGCAAATTGGGTGAAATGATCCATCAAATCCCGGTCGAATTGCTCATTCTCGATTCCCGTCACGAAACTTCTGTCAATTTTGATGATGTCAAAACGCAGACTCTTTAACAGTCCGATCGCAGAGAAACCGGTGCCGAAATCGTCAAGCGCCACCAAGACGCCCATACCGCGCAGATTAACGATCACATTTTTCAAAAGATCGATATCGAGAAGTCGGCAACGCTCCGTTATTTCAAGACACAGATTCTTGGCCGGGAACTCTAATTCGTCGAGAATACTCTTTACGTTTTGGACAAATTCCGGCTTCTCAATCTGGGTATATGACAGATTGACATGGATCATAAAGTCCGGATTGCTCTTTCGGATCACTTTGGCATCCTCGATCGCCTTGCGGAGAATCCAAAGACCGAGGCTTGGAAACTGCGCATCGATTTCCAGCATGGGAATAAAATAATCCGGCGGAACCATTCCGTATTCATCATTTTTCCATCGAAGCAGGGCTTCCGCAGCTACCAGCTTCTCGGAATGCGCATCCACTACCGGCTGATACTGCAGATAAAATCCTTCATATCCGTGGGAAATGGAAGCACGGATGGAATGCAATACTTCAATTTTCCGGCGGTTTTTCCGATCCAGGCTGTTATCAAAATCCACCATGTCGCCTTTTCTGTTTCGCTTGGATTCATCATATGCGAAATTCAGGCAGGCATATATGGTCTGGTAATCAATATCAAAACTGTCAACATGGAGGGCTCCGCAATTTAATTCAAGAGGAATACATTTATCATCCACATAGAATTCGGCACGACAGTAATTCCTGAACTTCTCATATTCCACCATCATCTGCCAAAGGTCAAATGTGCGTGTAATAATGGCAAACTTGGTTCCGTCAAGACGATACAGCACTCCATTGTTTCCCAGTTTCTCAAACAGTGCACGGGAAAGTTTCTGCAAAACCCTGTTTCCGAACTGATATCCGTAGATTTCGTTGATCTCGGAAAATCTGCTGAGTCCGATCATGCAAATACGGATCTCCTCGGAATTGGATATGGATACGCGGATATCATCGAAGAATCCGTACGAATTACGAAGTCCGGTAAGCGCATCTACATTTCCCTGAACTCCGTGATTTCTGATCGCTCCGCAGAAATACTCCGGTTTTCCGCCGGAATCCGTCAAAACAAAACCTTTACAGGTGCAGACATCGTATTCGCCGGTTACTTTCCTTGCACGATACTGCATATCATGACCGGATGCATTTCCGGCAAAAATATCGCCGATGCCGATATGATAGATTCCCCGGTCTTCCGGGTGAATCCTCTCCTCCCAAAGATCCCCTGCGTGATACATGTATTCGGAGGGGAGTCCGAATGTATCCACGGCTGTTTTGGACCAGCGGGAATAATCGTATTTCATATCGCAAAGAAATACATAGTTTCCTTCCGCAACCGTGGCAAACGCCTTAAACATGGCGTCAAGTTTGCGGCGTCTGTTCTCCGGAACAAGCATAATATCATCATTCTTGAACGCATAGGCATCTTTAATGATCTTTTGCTCTTTTAAATCCTTCTTGTTCTCGTACATCAGCTCGTCGGCGCGGTTGAATACTGCGGAAATAATACGATCTTCGGAGCGTCTGTATTCGGACATGCCCGTAGCCACAATGCAGCCTTCACCGATATTGATATTTTCCAATACACGGTTCCGGATATTGGTCATGAGTTCATCGCGGTCATTATAGTCTGCGCCTTTTAAAATGACCGCAAACTCGTCTCCGCCGACACGGAATACGGGACTGTGTGTGAAAACATTGCAGATCATACGCGACACGGAACGGATATATTCGTCACCTGCCTTATGACCTTTGGTATCGTTTATAATTTTAAGATCATTGATATCACAAACAACAATGGCGAAATCATCACAGATTCCGTTCTCAATCTCTTTCTGGATGGTCATTTCCGTCTCATGATATGCCGTCTTATTCTTGATTCCGGTAAGAGGATCACGTCTGGCCATCTCTCTGGCCTTGTTCAGTTCTTCCGTATGATGTTCATCGCGCTGTCTGTATTCCTCATCGATGTTCATAACGCCGAAAATAAAATAGTCGTCTCCGTTTCCGTCGTCCTGCGCAATATGAATCAAACGAAGGGCATGATACACCGGCCGGCCGTCAATCATC
Organism: Lachnospiraceae bacterium UBA3804; assembly: GCA_002368665.1. Classification (GTDB taxonomy): domain Bacteria; phylum Bacillota; class Clostridia; order Lachnospirales; family Lachnospiraceae; genus UBA3766. The sequence goes on along the minus strand of DFEK01000001.1, from coordinate 123,248 downwards.
AGACGGTACTCGATCCTGCGCATCTGGCCTTCTTTCAGCTCTTTCAGAATTTTATCTTTTGTCAGATCATTCAGGAAAATATGCAGGTCTTCTTCATACACAACCTGCTTGGCATCACGAACGATGTTAACGAAAAAATCATCACCTTTCGGTTCGATTTTCAGAGAACAGAAGTCCGGATCAACCGAATACCAGTAATACTCGTTTGTTTTCGCATCTACATAGTATACGCTGGTGTAGTCGACCAAAAGGGCATCCGCTATACGCTTGATAACTCTTTCCGATGAGATCATTTCCCGATTTCCTCCTTCGAATGGATTATCAACACTGTATTTTATTTTACCATATTTTCACCGATGTTGCACTAAACAATTCGATTATTCAAAAGATTTACTTGCTTTTTCATTTTTCTTATGGTATTTTAGTAAATGCTGTATGGCTCGTTGGTCAAGCGGTTAAGACGCTGCCCTCTCACGGCAGAATCAGCGGTTCGATTCCGCTACGAGCTGCGCTAGAAAATGCCCGTAAACACTGAGTTTGCGGGTGTTTTTATTACATATCCTTTTCTCAGTCATATTTCACGAGAATTTGTTTTATTGCCTTGTAAATCTCATCATAATCGGTATAATTTTGTCCTAATTCATTATGAACATCTCTCTTAAAATTATCAGTTCCATAAACAAATGCATTGAAGATACCTCTTTGGATTCTATCAACCTTACAAGAGAAGCTATAAATGCCGTTTCAAATGGGAAATATGATCACTCTCTTCTTTCCGAAATCATTTTCCATCCGCAATTTAATATATTAATGCTCGATATTATGGTTTTAATCTCTCAGCAATATGCACTAAATATGATTCAAAATAATGCGGTACTTTCTTATTCACGAAAGCTTCTTCTTGAAAAAACCGATGGAATTGAAAACATTGATTCAAAGTTAATTGATCTTTCAACCATAGATGAAGATATCTTTGTGAAGGAAGCGATTCATAAGGATTTAGACATAATCCTGCAAGATTTAATAATTGCTCACCCACAAACAGAAATCGAACAAATGAAAGAACTAATGAGACTACAAATAATAGGGCAAATGGATCAGGCGTTTGAAGACCGCAAGAAAGCAAAAAACGGCTCTCCCGATCAGCTTATCGATATCGTATTAGGTAGTTTAAAATTATCCAGAGATAAAATGACCGCTGAACAACTTGATACTTTACTTGAAATAATAAAGCTGTCTCCTCTTCTTAAGAGTGGTGTCAGCCAACGAGGCAAAAAGAATAAATCTACAGGAGAATAAAGATTTGAATGAAAAACTAATCAAAATCGCAACATTTAACACCGAATTAAATGCCCTTCTCGGAACGGACTTCCAGGCATTTAGTATATATCGTTCCAAGGGACTCCTTACGCATTTAATCAATCGTAAGCATTACACTGCTGCAAAGTATATTGATTATTTACCGGAAATAATAAGTTCTCCAGATTATGCCGGATACACCGACGGTAATATTGAACTTGTGAAAATCTTTAAGGATAACATTTTTATCAGCATCAAACTTGACGGAAAACGCAATCAACATTATGTTGCTACTATGTTTGACGTTAAAACCGGAAAAATAGAGGCATATCTTAAATCTGGTCGCTTGAAAAAGGTGGAATTATAAGCTTTATACCCTTGACTCTGACAATAAATCATGCTATTTTAAAGGTGTAAGAATATTGACGAGCAGGAAAGGCACCCTGCGCTCCACCCTTCGGGGAGGAACCTGATATGATGGATACGCCGCCCATCCAATTTTTTACATAACATTGAAAAAAAGCACCTGTGATTGAACGGGTGCTTTTCTCATTATCTATTTGTATTTCCTTTTTCTCCCAAAATCATATCCATTTTGGGAGAAACCGTTCTCATTTTGGGAGAAAAATGAACTTTCCCTAAAGTTGTCCAAAGGTGTGGTTCAAGTATAGACCCCCTTCGATTCCGCTACGAGCTGCACAAAACCCCGAAAGCATTTGCTTCCGGGGTTTTTTACTTCATCATAATTGCCGTTACTTACTCCGCCATTACATTAACGGAATGTATTCCTTCAATCCCGTTCAAATCACCCTTTTTCAGGGACTGGAAGTGAACCTCTATTTTAGATCCTTCCTGAAAGTTAAGCCCTTTAAAATACTTTCTTTCAATTACGTATGAATCTGTATCATCCGATATATTTTCGGGAGAAACATACACATAGTTTGACTCAATTTGGGTAACTCTAAAGTATTCAGTCATGTACATCGGTTCAGTTCTACCGCATCCTGCCATAATCAACGAATACAATAGAATTACAACAAACAACACTGCGGATGCTTTTTTTCTCATAAAATCACTCCTTATAAATCAACCAAACAGATATATATTTTCCGATTTATCTTAGGCGGTAAAACCAAAAATCAACTGTCTATCGTATTTCCAGCATATCCATAAGCCTTATGAATGTATCCTGCCCATCCAGACAGGTGTCGGTAAGCCAACCTTTTTCATTTCTCCATTCAGATAGCCCTCTGTAATAGTAACTCTTTTTCTCATCCTCGATAATAAAAGGTATCACATTATGCCGCAGGCACTCCTTTAATGCTATAAGTCGTCCGACTCTGCCGTTTCCGTCCTGAAACGGATGGATATACTCAAACTCCGCATGCAGTGCTATGATGTCCTCTACAGTCACATTTTTCTTTGCGTTATACGACTCCAGCAAAGTCATCATGTGCTTATGAACGTCAGACGGTTTGGACGTCTCACGGCCTCCCACCACATTCGCACGCTTCTTATAATCTCCAACAGCAAACCATCCGAGGGTTGAATCCTTAGTATCATGCTTCAAAATATAATGCAAATGCTTTATGATATCCTCTGTTAATTCATCCTCTGCAATGTCTATTACATAATCGATTGCCCGGAAATGATGCACCGTTTCCAACACATCATCTACAGGGATTCCGTCACCCACATCAATTGTATTTGTCTCAAAAATCATTCTGGTTTGCTCCTCGGACAGTTTGCTCCCTTCAATATGATTGGAATTGTATGTCATCCTGACCTGCAACTCGTGATATAGTCCTCCCGGCAGCTTCATATCCTTTTCTTCCCGAAGAATCTGTAATATCTTATTATCGGAAACTTCCTTCATAAGAATTTGGGGATCTACACCAAGATAATCTCCTATTTTTCGCAGACTTCGAGCTGACAGTTTTTCTCCTTTTCCTATCTTTGCTATCGTTCGGGTGGAGAGCCCAAGTCGGGTGGAAAGCTCTGTCTTTCCGATTCCTTTGTCTTTAAGCGTTTTTTCAAGAATATCATATGAAATCATATACTCATCCCCTTGTTAATATCTTTACTTATAATAACAGAAAATTGTCAAAAAGTAAAGATTATGATGTAATTACGTCAATAAAAGTAAAGAAACCCGCAAGTTTTTACCTGCGGGTTTATGTCTATGGGTAAACCATAAAGTGCATGGCTTGGGGATTAGCGGGTCATTCTACTTAACTCCAATCAGCATATCATAGGTTACGCCGTATTTTTCGGCAATATCCTTCGCATAGGACGAACCCTCCGGTTTAGACAAAGTAACCTTAAAAGAGCGTTTGCCTTCTTCGGTTTTCATCACCAGCGAAGCGGCCCCGGACCCCATGCTTTCACGGGTCAGCTCCTCTGCATCCTCCCCTAATTTGTGCATATGGGTGTTATAAATCGTCCGCACCGCATTGTTAAGAAGTGCTTTCACGGAATCCTTTGCAATATAATATCCTTCCTCAAAGGATGTCGTGGAGAAAGTCTCATTCAAAAGCATAAGGCTTTTGTCCGTAGCCTTTGAGAACATTTCCTTAAACCGGACGCATTCCTCTCCAAGTCTTCCGAGATCCATGGTTTTGTCTTCATCCGCCGGAAAATGGGTAAAAATACAGTCACAGGGAACATAGCGGAATTTTTTCGCCGGCACAAACAACCCGCCCTGTGCCAGAATAAAGAGCTGACCGACCGCCTGTGTCATCGTAGTCTTTCCGCCCCGGTTTGCACCGGTAAGTATATAGACCGTATTTTTCCGATCAAAAATAAGATCATTCGGTACAATCTCATTTACGTTTTCCATATTCATGGCCAGTTTCAGATTATAAAAATCCAAAGCCTCCATGGAAATCGTATCATTGGCAGCCTGCATTCCGGCATCTTTCGCCTGTCCTTCGGTAATCGGCTGTGCTTCGCAAAAGACGCATCCTTTTTCCATAAGACGGCTTATTCGTTCCGCACATCGGATATAATACAGAAACTCCGGCACAAGTTCGGAGATATTCAGGATCGCAACATCCGCATATTTGGTAAGCGTTTCCCGTAACTTCTTCACCAGCGTACCAACCATTTTGTTTACCACGCTGTCCAGGTAAAATGTACTGTTTACCATTGCGCCGTCCGTTGCCGAAACAACCGTGGAAGAAGTTTGCGAAACAAGCAGATTCGCCTCATTCTTCGCCATATTCTTCTTCATGAATTCGAAGATATTGCTTTTTTCTTCCTGATCTATCAGCTGATAATGCAGATCCCCGTCCCAGTCCGACGTCTCCTTCAGTTTGTCCTTTGAGGCAATTGCATCGGCAAAATTGCTGACGATTCCGGACTTCTTAAAAGGCTTTTTATTTACGGACACGAGACCTATGCTGACAGCCTCAAAACGTTCGTTGACGTTTACTCCGATCGTTACACTTCGCACATCGGAGGCTTTCATTTTAAGTTCAGAGATGTCTTTCTTCATCTGCGCAAAGCAGGCATCCTCATAAAGTCCGTCAATATAGTCTCTTAAAAGAACCAGCCCCTCGGATTTTACTCTCTCATCGGAAAGACAGTCTCTCATCGTTTCCACGATTTTGATGTAATTGTCCAAATCTTCAAGGCGGTTAAACAGATGCCAAAGTCCCATCTCTTCATCTGTTGTCTTGTGAAAGGAAGAAAAATCCCTCATGAACTGTATTCGATCAAAAAGATCCAGCATGTTCTTTCTCAGTTCGGGATTTTTAAGAATATCGGCAAAAATCTGCTGACGATAGATGGAAACAGCCGGGCTCGGAGAAATCTTCGAAAGAATATTTGCTATCATACGACGCTGCTTTGCATCATTGGAAACTTCCTGCAAAAAACCGTCAAGTCCCAGATCATGCAGCACATAATCCGGCAAAACACGGTACTCATACTCTCCCGCCGGCTGTAAAAGACTGAATGATAATTTCTGATTCATACTCTACCTCCTAACGGTAACATTTCGTAATGATGTCAAGCACCATTACACGTTACGTTTCTTAATAGGTATGGCGATATAGCTTACCGTTTCGGCAGGATTCTTTGCAGGCGGCAAATAGAATTCCAGCGAGTAATTGCCGGCCAGCTCATATTCCTTAAGTGAGGGAAGCCACTCCGACCAGATCTTTGTATTGACCGACTGCATACTGCCCGGCAAAGGGCCGACACATTTAAATAACGCCCAAAGGCCTCCGGGAATCTGATAGGTTGAACATTCTTGCGGATATTCTTCCCAGGGCATGTATAAATCCGCAATCCAATAATCAAAATTCGTTCCGTCCATGTCTGAGCATACACCGAACATTCCTTTCAGTCCTTTCATGTCGGAAGCCCATTCGCCCCAGAATTTGGGTATTTCCTTGTAACTAGTCTCTGAATTAAAACTCTTTTTGATCCCGACAACCGTAAAGGCTGCCTTTTCCACAATTTTGTAATCCAACATCGTTCCGCCCTCCAATGTGATCTTGATATGAAGCGGAGCAAGTGACCGTAAATTGACACCCTTTTCCCTTGCCTGAGCCGGAGTGATGCCATGAAAGCGCTGGAATGCTTTGGTAAAACTGTCGGGAGAATCATAGCCGTACTTCAATGCGATATCGATAACCTTGCAATCGGAACCAGCCAGTTCCTGTGCTGCAAGTGTCATACGACGCTCACGGATATATTCTCCGACGGTCATTCCGCACATTGCACCGAAAATACGTTGATAATAAAACGAAGATAGTGCTGCTTTCTTTGCGATCTTCCCGATATCTAACTCCTTCGTCAGATTTTGTTCAATATAATCAATTGACGCCTGAAATCCTTCAATCCAGTCTGTCATAACGGTCACCTCACTGCGCCTGAATACATTATTTCACATGAAAGTTTTTCGTACCCGACTTTTTCTGCACACTTTGTCCGGCTCATAATGGACCGTGCCCACAAAATACAGTTACTGCTTACTATTCAACGGAATCCGCCCTTACATACATCGTTTTTCTTCCGGCACCAATTCGTATTAATGTTCCGTCATCAACAAGCTTCTTTAATGCAGACTCTACAGATGAACTTCCCAGACTTGGGCATCCAATTAATACTTCCTGTTTTGTAAATTTTCCTATCCGTTCTACTACATATGCCTTTACAATATCGTAGGATGTACTCTTTGAACCGGAGTCATGTACAATGTTAAACCTGTTTTCAAATTCTCTGTAACACGAAAGAATAACACCCAACATGTATTTTATAAAAGGTTTTGGATCGTTGTTTCCTTCATGCCAGCCGCGGTCTGCCTTTTGAAGTGCATCATAATATGCATCTTTTGTATCAGCAATTGCCTTTTCTATACTGATATATTGCCCAACAAGATATCCGTTTCGACATAATAACAAAAGCGTTAATAATCTGCTCATTCGGCCGTTACCGTCATTGAATGGGTGCACACAAAGAAAATCCAATATAAAACACGGAATAAGGATTAATTCATCCACGACTCCCATATTAATTGCTTTTTGATAATTCTCACAGATCAGATTAATTGCGTCCGGAGTTTCATATGGTTCCAGTGGTTTGAATAAAATCACTTTCTCTCCGTTTTCAAGCACCATATCGATTTCATTCGGAGTAGTCTTAAACTGACCACCAAAGGAATAACTCGTGTATTGTAATAAATCCCTGTGCATCTGAAGAATATAATTGCTTCGAACCGGAATCATGTCATAATTCTCATGAACCAGATTCAGCACATTTCGATAGCCAAGGATTTCCTCTTCATCACGGTTCTTAGGTGTTGTCTTACTTGCTACAAGCTGTTTTAATCTGCTGTTTGTAGTAACAATTCCCTCTATTCTGTTAGAGGCTTCGGTACTCTGTATTTTTGCTATTTCAATTAGTCGGTTTAATTCAACCGGTTTTTGTCTTAAAAACAGTTCCTGCTTTCCTTTGTATTCATGAATCTTGGAAATATACGATAATATCTCGTTGTCCCAAGTTCGATCCGCCAAACTTGAATAATCAAATGAACGCATTTTCGATATCTCCTTTCTCCCAACATTTTTTCTTTTTCCCCAATTTCATGCGCATTTTGGGAGAAAAACCATAATTGCATTATAATTAATTATCTCCCAAAAAGCAATACTTTCTCCCAAAAGCATATCCATTTTGGGAGAAAGTATTCTCGTTTTGGGAAAAAAATGAACTCTCCCTAAAGTGGTCCAAATCCATCCCAAACGGAATGTTTTTCTTGAAAATACGCCCTCTCTCATATACTATATAATGTGGATTTATATGGATTGGATGATTGGTATGACCGAAGAAAAGAAAAACAAGAATATTTTTATCAATAAAAAGCACATTCCGGCTTTGCTCTACTATCCTTTGACGATACTCTTTTTTGAACTTCTGTTAAAAGGACTGGACAGCTATACTCCGTTTTTTGACCTGGCACTGCTTCCGATAGCGCTTTTCAGTGTCGGATTCGGACTGCTGCTTGCGTGCATTTTCCTTTATATCAAACCGGTCGTACTTTCCCGCATTCTTTCCGCCATCACGCTGATCGTACTCTGGGTCATCTTTTGCGCGGAATTTGACTGCAATATTTTCTACAATATGTACTACGGCATCGTCTATACGGCAACCATGACCGGTCAGGTCATGGGCGATTTTTCCTCGGTAGTATGGACCGTAGCTTTACAATATATCTGGTATGAGCTTGCATTCTTCATCCCCATACCGGTCTATTTTATCTTCATCACCAAGATTATCCCTCCGAAAAAAGTAAAACGAAGAAGAGCCGTTTTTATCTTAATTCCGGTAATCTTACTCTTCCTGGGATCGGAACTCTTCTGTCGTTTCGGACCGTACAAGGACGTATATACCTACTCTTTTACCGTACAGAATTCCGTTACGAAATTCGGTCTTTTGAACTCCTTCCGTACAGAGATTCTCTATTCCATCTTCGGTACACCCGAGGACAAGTTAAAAGAAGGCCAGTATGAGCTCTGGACTCCCGATGAGACTTCCGAAATTCCATCTGAGGTTGTGACAAGTGAAGTAAGTTCCGAACTGACAAGTGAAGTCAAAGTGGAGAAACCGAAGATCTACGAATACAATACAACCGTAAACTTCTCTGCCCTTCTGGCAGATGAGACTAACCCCAATATCCGTTCCATGCATGAGTATTTCGGATCCTTAGAGCCGACCAAGCAAAACGAATATACGGGAATGTTCAAGGGAAAGAACTTTGTCTTCCTGACCGCGGAAGCCTTCTCTCCGTATGCGATCGACAAGGATTTTACCCCGACGCTTTATAAAGTGGCTAATAACGGATTTGTGTTTGAAAACTACTACCAGCCGTCGTGGTTTCTATCCACCACCGGCGGTGAGTTTGCCAATATGACGGGCGTTATTCCGGAATGGATCGATAACAGCAACTCTTTCATCGTTTCGGCATCCAAATACATGCCCTACGCGCCCGGAAATATGTTTGCAAAGGAAGATTACTCCTGCTATGCATTTCATAACTCTTCCTACAACTATTACGACCGTGATAAGACCCATCCGAATCTGGGATATGATTATAAAGGTGTCGGAAACGGACTCGAGATTACACTTACCGGATGGCCGTATTCCGACCTTGAAATGATTGACAATACAATGGACGGGATCATTGCGGAAAGCAAGGAAACCGGAAAACCTTTCCATGCTTACTATATGACGGTTTCCGGTCACTGCAATTACGGCTGGGGCGGAAACGCAATGTCCGCAAAACATAAAGAGGAAGCCATTGCCGCTTTTCCCGACGAACCGACTACGATTCAGGCTTACAAAGCCTGCAACAAAGAGCTGGATCTGGCATTGGAGTCCTTGATCAATAAGCTGGATAAAGCGGGAATTCTGAACGATACCGTCATTGTCATGGGCGCAGATCATTATCCGTATGCAATGGCGGAAGGAAATGTGGATTATTATAAACAGATGTCCGGAATCGACGATACGACGCGCTCGATCTCCAGATATAAAAATACCCTGGTACTCTACTGTGCGGAAATGGAAGAACCCGTAATCGTTGATACACCCTGCTCTTCCATTGACATTATGCCGACCGTTTGCAATCTCTTCGGTTTGGAATATGATTCCAGACTCTATTCCGGAAGGGATATTTTCGCAACGAATTATAAAACGGAGGAAGTATCTTCCACCATGCCTTTGGTCATTATTCCGATCAACGGTTCAAACCGTTTCAGTTTCGTGACCGCAGCAGGCAGCTACGATGCCATCTCCAATACGTTCACCCCGAACGAAGGCATTACGGTCTCGGACGACTACGTGGCACAGACAACAAAGATGATCAATGACAAATGGAAATATGCCAAACTGATCATAACGAATGATTACTACAAATACACGGTACCGAAACCGGAATAAAACCTAGTATTTATTGACATCGGTAAGCGGTACTTTACCGATTTTACGAAATGCAATCAGGTCAATTATAATTGCAAAGACAATATTGAAAATGATCGCAAAAATCCACGCCGGCGGATATGGTGTACGCACAAACGAAGTATAAGTGTTTTCCATAGCTGATACGGCAAAGTAGGAAAATAAAATTCCGAACACCGTTCCGAGTATGATACCGAAAGCCGTAATGGCGGCGGATTCTTTTGCAACATATCCGATTACTTCTTTTAACGAAAAACCGTTAATTCTCATGACAAGCATTTCTTTCATTCTTCTGCTCACCAGAATATTGGTATAGTTGATCAGGATCATGAGCGAAAGCAGGATGGAAAGAAATACACAGATTCCCGCAACAATATCCAGAAGAACATCAACGGAATCTCCCGCATCCGTCACATAATCCGGTTTCAGGATCCGGATCTTGTCCGAAATCTCACTGATGTACTCTTCCGCCTCGTCGGTACTTACATCATCCCACTTCATATAAAGGCTGTTAGGTTCATACTCTTTGCCGTAGAGTGCTTCATAGTTTGCGGAATCACAGAGTGCCACACAACCGATATATCCGAAATACGGGGCCGAAACAGGTGCGTTATACGTGTAAAGTTTGCGGTCTAAAATTTTAACCTCATCCGCTCCGTGCAATCTTGAATAACTCTTCTTCGGAAGCAGTATTCCGTCTTTCGGAAGATCGATTTCCTGCTTCTTCAGATCCGTAATGAGAATAACCTTCTTTAAATCTTCATTCTCTCCGGCGATCAGATATAATCCTTCATTTACGCCTTCCAGTTCAATCATTCCTTCGGTAAAACAAGCCTCAACATAAATACCGCCGGTTTTTTGTACCTTCTCTTTCAGTTTCTTTTCATAATGTTTCGTATCGTCATCCCAAACGACCTGAATCGTATAGTTGTTAACATTGTTTACCTGTTCATACACGGACGCCGAATAAGCGTGTTTTAACGTAATTCCGAAACCGATCAGGGTGGAACATCCTAAGATTACGATAGCTGTAACAATCACCCTGCTGATATCCATCCGCATATTGTTGAAGATCAGATTTGAATACAGGTTTCCGTCTTTCTTTGCAAGACCCGATCCGCCTTTCATGATTTTCGGTTGCGGTTCACTGCCGTTGATCAGACCGATTGCCGAACACTTCAAAAGCTTCCGACATGCCATTATGGCGACTATGGTGGACATTGCCAGAGTTCCGATTGCCAGAAGGACCATGGGAAAGACGGAAAGTGCTGTTGATTTCTGATCGATATATAATCCTTCCATCATCGGTTCGCGGATTACAGCCGTCAATCCGCATCCGAATCCAATTCCGAGTGCATAGCCGATCACGGTACCCGTCAGGGCAAAAACGACAAATTTGACTGATATCTCTTTATTGTACAGACCCAGCGCCTTAACGCCGCCGATCTGCCGTTTCTGTTCATCCACGATAATGGCTATGGTTGAAAAGACTACCAGACTCGCCACGAGGAAAAACAGCGGAACAAAGAAGATGACAAAGACACGAATGGCTTTTACCGAAGAATCCAGTTGCAAAAACGTCACGTTCATATTCCTCGGATAAACGATGTAATTATAATCATCCAGGTTATCGACCGCGTTCTGCGCCTCTTTCAGTTTTTTATTAACATCTACCTGTGCATTTCCGTACTCACTCCAGGCTTTGGATAATTCTGCCTCCTTCTCGAGCTTTGTCGATTCGTATTCTTCCCATGATTCATCCAGAGTTTTTCTCGCATCGGCGAGTTCTTCCTCTTTTTCTTTCTTGACTTTCTTATATTCTTTCCATCCATCGGAAATCTTTTTTTCTCCGTCCGCCTTGGCCTTTTCATACTGTGCCCGGGCATCCGCAATCTGTTTCTCCGCTTCGGCTTTCTTGGAATGATACTCGCCCCAGCCGGCATCCAGCTTACTTCGTGCGTCCTGTAATTTATCCGCTGCTTCTTTTAATTTTGCCTCAGCTTCCGGAAGTTTGGCTTCCTCTTCTTCCAGCTGTTTTCTTGCTTCCGAAAGCTGTTTAATCGCATCGATCAATTGCTTTAATTCCTCAAACTTTTCGGGAACCTTCTGCTTGACCGTTTCAAATACTTCCTTCAGTTTCTCCAGAACCTGCTCGGCGGAAGGAAGGTTTTGATAAATCGTATCAATACGCTTTACCAGATCTTCCAGAAGGGCTTTTTTGTCCTCCACGGAGACGGACTCATCGCGTAGAGTTGCAATAATACTGTCCTTATCGGCAACAAGACTTTTGAATTCTTCCCATGCCACGTCACCGGAAAGCTCGGGAAACTGCTGTTCAATTTTCTCCAAAGCCTTACTTGTTTCGTCAAAAAGATCCGTTAAGATCGTAATATAATCTTCAATCTTACCGGCCTCTTCATCCAGTTTTTCGCGGATTTTAGCTTCCCCTTCTTCAATCTGATCCCGGTATTCGTTAAGCTGATTCACACCGTCATCGTATTCTTTTTTTCCGGCCTCATACTGGCTCTTTCCGTTGTTGTATTCATTTTCCAAAGAGCAAAGCAGATTATACCCTTTATCCAGTTTCCTTTTCGCTTCGGCTTCGCCTTCCTCAATTTTGGACTTTGCCAAGGCAAGTTCTTTGTTTAAGGTCTCCTGCCCGTCTTTTAATTCTTTCTCGGCTTTGGCAAGTTCTTTGGCAAGTGTCTCGCTACCCTCGGCATACTTTTCTTCCGCTTCTTCAAGCTTTGCCCTGCCTTCTTCAAGGCCCTTGTTTAATTCCTCCCTTCCGTCTTCCAACTGCGTCCTGGCATCATCCAGGCCTTCTTTGGCTTCCTTCTTGGCATCGTCGATTTTATCAGCCGCCTCATCCTTCGTATCCTTCGTACGTACTTTGGTGAAAGTATCGACTAAACTTTCCAGTTCGGGCTGAATCTCTTCTAAATGCTTCGAATAAGCAGGTGAAAAATACTCTTCCTTCGGATCCGTCTTTGCCTTAATATACACACCGATATAACGGTCATTAAAGGCCGATTTGTCGAAAGCTTTTTCGTTTAAGAGCGCAAGGTACCCTTTGACCGTTGCATATTCCGGATGAATGATCTCACCAACCACACGGAAGGTATCCGTTTTAAAAAGTCCGTTTGCGGTATCCTGAGTAAGATTCACCGTATCGCCCACTTGTACATCCCATTTTTGCATCGTTACTTTATTCAGTGCGACCTCATCGGGCTTTTCCGGGAATTTCCCTTCCATAAGCGTGGATGTATTAATTATTTTTGTTTGTGAAAGGATGTTGACGGTGTCGGCTTCTTTCTCCGACTTTAATACACCTTTGAGACTGTAGACGCCTTCCGCGTCTTCAATTTCGTCGATCATTCGAATCTGACTGATGTCGTCTTCGCTGACCCCCATGGATGCGACAATCTCAAAATCCATGAAATTGTGCTTATGAAAAAAATCATCGCCTGACTTACGCATTAACTGCTCGACATTGAAAATCGTAAAAAGACCTCCGATTCCGACGATCATAATGGCCATGATCGAAAGGAAGGAAATCTTTTTTTTGACGATATTTCGAAATGTGTCAAGTAGCAGTGTCTTGCTGATTTTCACGTATAATCTGTCCTCTTACCAGGAGATTTCATCCGCACTTAACGGACTTAAATTTGTTTTGATACTGGATATCTGTCCGTTTCTGAGTTTTACGACCCGATGCGCCATCTTGGCGATTTCCACGTTATGAGTAATCATAATTACCGTGGTACCTTTTTCTTTGACGATTCTCTCGATTACGCGAAGAACCTCCTGCCCGGTCTGGAAATCCAGCGCCGCCGTAGGTTCGTCTGCCAGAATCATTTTGGGATTTTTCACGAGTGCTCTCGCGATGGAAACTCTCTGCTGCTGACCGCCGGACATCTGTGACGGATAATTGCCTGCTCTTTCTTCCAGACCGACTAAGCGGATCGCTTCGTCCACGGGAAGCGGATCTTTTGTAATCTCCGCAATGAAGCGTATATTTTCCCTGGCCGTCAGATTCGGCATTAGATTGTAAGATTGGAAAATAAACCCGAGGTAGTCCCTGCGATAATCGGTCAGCTGTTTTTCCGTCGGATGGGAAAAATCCTTATCCTCTACGATCAGCGTGCCCGATGTCGGATAATCCATTCCGCCGATGATGTTCATCATCGTGGATTTGCCGCAGCCGGATTCACCTAAAACCACGACAAATTCATTCTCGTAAATATCGAGGTTGATGCCTTTTAACACATGAAGAACAGTGTCTCCGGAAGAATAATCTTTCCTGATATCACGAAGGGAAATGATGGTTCTGCCGTGTTTGTGATTCGGAAGGATCAGTCCCTTTTCTTCAATGGTCAGAGCAGCAAGTGCAGCCGTCTTTTCCAGAAGATCGAGTTCCTCCGCGGTGTAGAATTCGCCGGATGTTTTATTTGCAACGGCTATGCAGCCGATATACTTCTTCGTCGTATTGAGCGGAACACAAAGAAGGGTTCGGGTTTTCACCCCGACCTCATCAAAAATGCAGCCATCCGCACTGATGGCGCCCTCTATTGCAGGTTTGCTTACCGACTGACCGGTAAGTGTCGCGATTCCTTCCGCACCGATACCGTTCTCGACCGATATTTCGGTCAGATCGACTTCGCCCGCGGAAATGACACACTTCAACATTCCGGATTCTTCATCCAAAAGCCAAACTGCTCCCAACTCACATGAAAGGCTTTCCAATATGATATCCAGAGTTCCGGAAAGCGCCTCGTCAAGCTGCTCCACATCCAGGAGGCTCATCATGACACGGTAGATCAAAGCGGTCTGTTTGGTATTCTTCATAGAATCGCAGTAACTCCTTTATCAACCGACATAACTGTTAAATTCAATACCCGATGCCTTGCAAAATTCTTTGAATTTCGAAACTCCGTCCTTGCCCGAGAATTTGTTCATCACGGTCGCCACTCTCTTGTTCTCGCCGACCTTCAGGCACTCCAGAAACTTAGCCGTATTGACTTCGTCGAGCACATAGGAATGTGCTTCGTTGTCTCCGAAGGATGTATCGGAATAATCGGATAAGGTAACACCGTAAGGGGATACGACAATTTTAATTTCTTCGGAATTGCTTGTCTTTCCGTTATTGTAAAGTTCCAACTCGAAATCGTTCGGATCATAATCCGCAAATTCTTTGTCTGCTTCTTCATCGGCAATTGCCGATTCAGTGGCTTCCACAATACTGCTTTCCAAATCCTTGGATTCAGCTTCTTCCGAAGACTCTGCGGGAATTTCTGCTTCCGCGGGGATTGCTGCGACTGTTTCTTCGCCGGAACCGGCTGCTTCAAACGTAACAGGCGCCGATGTATTTTTCGCATGATACAGGAAGATAAATACGGCGTTTACGATTGCCAGAATGATCGCTACCGCGCTGAAAACGCTGACTGCGGATGTGATCGGTGAAAGTGCAAACAATGCCAGGCACAGAACCACTTCCGCAACAGCTGCGATTCTGCTTCGTAATTTCAGGCTCAACACTCCGCCCACAATCAGAAGGATTCCATATGCCAGAATCGTCCATATTTCAAAAAAAGGTACCGCTCCCATTAAGAAGATGCACTCTAAGACCAGGAAAAGTCCGCCAATCGCAAAGTGGCTGATGGAAACGGTCAACAATTTTTCGTCATTCATTATTCGGTTCCTCTTTTCAGGATTTTTCTCTGTATTATTATATACCTCTTTGCTCTAAATGTGCAAATAAATACCCGGTACCTCGAAAGGTGTGAGGCACCGGGTTGAAATCGTTGGTTTTCTATTTTTTATGCTGTTAATTCGGAAGGAGGCCACCTAAAGTCTTATCGCCAAGTTTCTTCTCTTCCAGTTTCTTTTCTTCCAGCTTCTTCTCTTTCTGTTTCTTTAACTTCTCTTCTTTCTCGGCAAGTTCCCTTACGTTCTTCGGATCGGGATTTAACACAGCGCGGTCTGCACCGAAATTCTTCAGCTCGATATACTTGTCGACATTCTTGTAATTCGTTGCGTTACGAGCCAAGTTGATATCAACAACCATGGTCTGCATGCGTCCTCCTGCTCCGGGAACAAATCCATCCACAATGGCCATACCGTCCAAAAGGTTGTTAAAACGCTTCTGACCGTTCTCGCTCCAGCGTACTTTCTTCTTGTCATAATAGTAATCTCTCATGGATCTTACCAGTTCTTTGTTATAAACGGTAAGCTTTGCGTGAAATTTGTCATCCGTGGGTTTTAAGCTGGCAATTCTTTCCACTGCATCATAGTAATCTTTGTACTCCGGGCTTCTTCCGGACTTGCTCATCATATTCTGGTGAAGCGCTTTCATCTTTTCGATGTAAAGTTCTTCCTTGCCCTTCTGCGTAGAATACATTTCGTTCGTTCTTTTTGCTCTGAATTTTTCAAGGCTTTCCTTGCTTTCAAGTGCCTTATCAAGGGTCTTTTCGTCCAACTCTCTCAGTTCATAGAATTCAACATTCTTTTCACCGTGAATACGGGTACGCTGTACATCGAAGACCTGCTTATTGCTCTCTAAATTCATTGCTGCAAAGCATCTTCCGACTGCGGTTGCTTTCTCTTCCAATGTAGTATACTTAAATCTGTTATCTCCGGTATGGAGTTTCACATAATTTGCATAATTTCTGGGAAGTTTCTCCTCTTCGTCCAATTCAAACGGACTCTTGAACTCTTCCTCTTCATCCGGGTGACCGAAGTTAAAAGCATTTTCCTTCTCATCTTCATCTATATTGGCCATGAACTCATCAAAAGCCTGCTTATTTTTCTGCAGCTTGTTACGTCTCTTTAACTCTTCAATCTTCTGATCTTCGGTTAAGTTCTCGCTGAGTACGCTTTCATTAGCATTTTCTTTGATGTTTTCTTTCATTTCTTTTTCCTCCTGATGTCATCGGAAATGATTTTCTCAAGTCGTTCTACCCATAATACCCGGGTGTTTACAAGCAGGTTGCATATTTATTAAATTTTTTTATCAAAATGTGATATTATTTTACTATATTCAGAAAGGATTTTTCATGAAAAAAGAAATAAAAACCGAACATTTAATTTTAAAACCCGCAAATCCCGCCTTTGCAAAGGCCAGATTGGATTATTATACCTCTAACCGCGGCTATTTTACGCCGTATGAACCGGATATGCCCGATGATTTCTTCGAACTTGAAGCATCCGAAGCATATCTTTCTTATGAAAAAGAAATGAATGAGAAAGGAATCTCTCATCATTTCTATGCATTCTTAAAAGATGATCCCGAGAAACTCGTCGGAACCATCAGTTTCTATCACATCCGTCCCATGCCCTATTCATCCGCAACCGTCGGATACAATGTCGATCATTTGCTTTGGGGCAAAGGTTATGGGGGCGAGATGTGCAGAATATTAATTCCCATCGTAATGGAACATTATACGCTCCACCGCATGGAAGCCAGAGTCTCCGTCAATAACGAACGCAGCGTCCGTTTGCTGGAGCGCTTGGGATTTGAAAATGAGGGAATTGAGAAACAGAGCATTTTCGTTCTGGGCGATTTCACGGACCACTACCGCTTCGCCCTTCTGAAAGATCCAAATAAATAAAGAAGCTCCAAGCGTTTGCTCGAAGCTGTCTTACCAGGCTTAGCCTGCGAGGGGGAACCGGCTTCCGTCGATTCTCGCCCTCGCCTTGTTTGAATTTGTTTCTATTGATAATACCCTGCAGGTTTTTAAAAGGTTGCAGAAATTATTTTAAAAATTCATCCACCCGTTCTTCATACTCCTCGGGGTCCTCTGTCCACACATCCGCATGTGTGGCATTTTCTTCTGTGTAGACCTCGCATCCGCCGGGTGCTTTCGTAAGAATTTCTTTAATCTGTTCAATCGACTCGGACGGAATGACACTCTCCTTGCCTGCAAGGATTAAAAGCACCGGAATGTCATTTTCCTTGATCTGCTCATACGGGCTCTGCTCGTCGAAATTGTATCCGACCATCCATTTATTGATAATGCTTGCAGCTTTGTTCTGGATATCCGGAGCACCGGTCAGTTCATCCATTGCGCCCATCGGGCAGTCCAGAACGATATAATCCACATTTGCTTTTACCGCTGCTTCATCCATCGTATTTTCCACGGCAGCGCCGCCCATCGACTGGCCCCAAAGTACCGCATTGCCTTCCGGCTGCGTAATAAGGGCATAATTTAATACATCCAGAACATCCTGTCCCTCATAATATCCGTAGGAAACGTAGGATGCCGTGCTCAGGCCGCATTTGCGCTGGTCAAAGCTTATGACATTGTATCCGGCTTTCAGGAAAGCCTCCGCCTCGCAGCAGATCATTTCATGATTGCTGTTCATACCGTGTGACATCACGACAAAGCCTTCGTAGTCTTTGTCCGTTTGATAAATATAAACCGGGATCTCGTAGCCTTCTGTTTTCGTGGAAGGAATCATGATCTGCTTCATTTGATACTTTGCTTCATAAGCATCCATATCAACGTTATACTCTCTTTCCATATATCCGCGGTAATCCATATCCGACGGCTTATGACCTTTGCCCTTTAAGACGAGCACCTCGATAAATCCCATCAGCGGCAGTGCAATCACAATATTGACCGCCACAAAAATAAGTATGGCTTTGAGCCACGGTTTCATTTTCTTCTTTTTCATTTCCATCTCTCCTAGTTGAATATATGGACCACTAACCCCCGCCCCCTAGCTCATAGCATATCAAATAAACTAATCTGATTGCTCTCCGGCAAAACTCCGAGCAGACCGAGTCTGTACATGGTATCCACGACATTCTGCGTCACTTTCGCCCTGTTTCTGAAATCTTCCTTGGACGTAAAACCGCCCTGCTTGCAGGCTTCCACGATACCGGTTGCTGCGGTTTCAGCAACGCCCGCGATACTCATTAACGACGGCATGATCTTACCGTCAATGATCTGGAAATTCTTCGCATCCGCACGGAAAATATCAATCGGCATAAATTCAAAACCTCTGGCGTACATTTCTTCCACCAGACGCATATCCTTATATTCGCCCTGTTCCTTATTGGAAGCGCCTTCCTCGGAATCATTGGACACTGCTTCCGTCTCCGTACTGAGTCCGGCTTTTTTACGGTACTCTTCCATTTCATGATGGAGTCTGTCAGGTCCCAAGCACATCTTCTCATAATCAAAGGATGTCGCACGAATACTGAAATAAGCCGCATAATAAGCAAGCGGATAATATACCTTACAATACGCAATACGCCATGCCATCATAACGTAAGCAGCCGCATGGGCTTTCGGGAACATATACTTGATCGTCTCGCAAGACCAGACATACCAGTCGGGAACTCCGTGTGCAAGCATATCCTCTTTCCACTCTGCCCAGCTGTCGCACTTGCCCTTGGCAACCTTACCTTTGCGGACATTTTCCATGATCTTGAAGGATTTACCGGGGTCAAGTCCCATTCCGATTAAGTAGGTCATGATATCGTCACGGGTACAGATTGCCGTGGAAATCGTAGCTTTACCTTCCGCGATCAGTTTCTGCGCATTTCCGAGCCATACGTCGGTACCGTGCGCCAGACCTGCAATACGAACCAGATCCGAGAATGAGGTCGGATGCGTATCGATTAACATCTGAATGGCAAAATCCGTACCGAATTCCGGAATACCGAGCGACCCCAGTTTCGTTCCGCTGATCTGTGCAGGTGTAATACCAAGCGCGGAGGTATCCTGGAAAAGTGTCATAACCTTGGGATCGTCAAGCGGAATCTGAATCGGATCGATTCCGGTAAGATCCTGCAATCTTCGGATCATAGTCGGATCGTCGTGCCCGAGAATATCCAGTTTTAATAAGTTATGGTCAATGGAATGATAATCAAAATGCGTCGTCGTGATTCCGCAGTTCATATCGTTTGCAGGGTGCTGCACGGGCGTAAACTGGTTGATGTCGTGTCCGATCGGAAGCACGATTATTCCGCCCGGGTGCTGGCCGGTCGTACGTCTTACATCGATACAGCCCTGGGCAAGACGGCTGATCTCGCAGTTTCTCTTGGGCGTACCCTTCTCTTCAAAATATTTGCGCACATAACCGCATGCGGTCTTCTCCGCAACCGTACCGATGGTTCCGGCCTTGAACGTCTGGCCTTTGCCGAAAATTACCTCCGTGTACTTATGCGCTTTGGCCTGGTATTCACCGGAGAAATTTAAGTCGATATCCGGCTCTTTGTCTCCCTTGAATCCAAGGAATGTCTCAAAAGGAATGTCAAAACCGTCTTTCTTCAGTTTTTCTCCGCAGACGGGGCAAATCTTATCCGCCATGTCACAGCCGGCCTTTCCGGCAAGTGCGTAGGCTTTGACTTCTTCCGAATCAAAATCGTAATAATGACGTTTGCTGCAATAATAATGCGGAGGCAACGGATTAACCTCGGTAATTCCCGCCATGGTGGCAACGAAGGACGAACCTACGGAACCACGGGAACCAACCAGATATCCGTCTTCATTGGACTTCCAAACCAGTTTCTGCGCAATGATATACATTACGGCGAATCCGTTGGAAATAATCGAATTCAGTTCTCTCTCAAGTCTTGCCTCAACGGGCTGTGGCAATTCATCTCCGTATATTTCATGTGCCCTGGTATAACAGATCTCCCTTAATGTTTCATCGGAATGCGGAATCTGCGGAGCGCATTTATCCGGATGGATCGGCGAAACCATTTCGCACATATCCGCAATTAAATTCGTATTGGTAATTACGACTTCCTTGGCCTTCTCTTCGCCGAGATACATAAATTCATCGAGCATCTCTTCCGTTGTACGAAGATACAAAGGTGCCTGATCATCCGCGTCCTCAAATCCCTTGCAACTCATCAGGATTCTACGGTATACTTCATCTTCCGGATCCAGGAAATGCACGTCACAGGTCGCACAGACGGGCTTATGCAGCTTCTCTCCGAGTAAAACCACCTTGCGGTTTAAATCCTGCAGATCTTCGACGGTATGGATATCTTCAAATCGGTCGGAACGAATCATGAAAGCATTGTTTCCGACCGGCTGGATTTCCAGATAATCATAAAACTCCGCAATCTTCGTAAGCACTTCATCCGGCTTTCTGTCGAGAATGGCACGGAACAGTTCTCCCGCTTCGCAGGCACTTCCGATGATCAGTCCTTCACGGTATTTCTCGATTAAGGATTTAGGCATTCTGGGAACACGGTGAAAATAGGTACAATGCGATTCACTTACCAGACGGTACAGATTTATGCGTCCGGTCTCGTTCTTTGCAAGAATTATGACATGATAACTCGGCGACTTCATGATCCTGTCCACGCTTGTGGACGTATAATCATTGAGTTCCTTTAAGGTTGTGATTCCGCGCTTATCAAGCATCTGAATGAACTTCTCGAACATCTCCGCCGTAGCGCCCGCATCGTCGACCGCACGATGATGGTTCTCCAGGGAAATGCCGAGTTCCTTACAGATGGTATCCAATGTATGCTTATTTAATTTCGTGATCATAGAACGGGAAATTGCCACGGTATCGACATAGGTAAACTCTTTGTCTATTCCGAGTCTGCGACAGTTCTCGATAATGAAGCTCATATCGAAATTGGCATTATGCGCCACAAGCGCATCGTCTCCGATAAACTCCATAAACTGCGGGAGGATCACTTCAATCCCCGGACTGTCCATAACCATCTCATCGGTGATGGAAGTTAAATTCGTAATACGATACGGGATTGGAACATGCGGATTGACGAATGTGGAGAATTTATCCGAAATCACACCGTCTTTGACCCTGACCGCACCGATTTCGATGATCTTGTTTTCCACGGGAGAAAATCCCGTCGTCTCAATATCAAAGACCACGAACGAATCCGTCAGCTTCTGTCCTTTGTCATTTACGACAGCCTGCGTCAAGTCATCCACCAGATAGCCTTCCACACCGTATAAAACCTTAAAAGGCGTCTCTCTGCCTTTCATGTCATCCACGGTATGCATGGCTTCCGGGAAAGCCTGAACCACTCCGTGATCGGTAATTGCAATGGCATTCCAGCCCCATTTGTCGGCGCGTTTGATGATATCCTTTGCATAGGATACGCCATCCATATCGCTCGATTTGGTGTGAACGTGAAGCTCGACTCTTTTATTCAATGATAAGTCCATGCGCTTGGTCGTGAAATCCGCAATCTTCACAATACCCGAAATGGAACTCATCGACACTTCATGCGTGTAAGAATCGTAATTTGCCACGCCACAGATTCTGACATAATCGCCGACGCGGATCAGTTTGGAGAATTCGTCCTTCTGCTCTTCATAGGTGAAGATCTTGCAGTTGATGGAATCGGTAAAATCGGTAACCGAGAAGGTAAACAGGTGCTTCTCGTTACGAAGGGCGCGGTCTTCCATTGCAAAAATCTTACCGCGGATAACACATTGCCCGATATCATCCACGATCTCCGCAATCGGCATCGGCTCTCCGGTAAACTCTTTGCCGAAAAGCACATCCGGATTGTCGGATCTGCGAAGCGAACGGGGACCGCCCTCCTTGGAATAATTTCCTTTGAATCCTTTGCCGTCCTTGCTGAATTTCTCCTTATATTTGCCTTCTTTGGGAGCAGACTCTTTCTTCAAAGCCTCAGCGGGTGCTTTGTCCGCGGGCGCGGCACTTTCTTTGGCAGGTTCGCTGCTTCCGAAGGTTGCGATTGCCTCATCCGCTCTGGCTGCCTGGATTTCCGGATTCAGACGGTTGGAGATTTCTTCGACTTTCAGCTTGATTGCATGCTCTTTCTCGAGTCGGTAATTATTCTCTTTGGTTTTGGAATATTCGATATTGATCTTCACTGCAAGATTGCAGCGCTCAAAAAACACGCTTTGCAGAAAAGCGCGGATTACGTTTTCCCTTCTTCTGGCAATCGCGGATTCGCCCAGAACAAGTTTGATTTCGTCTGCAAAGGGAAACGAGATTTCAGCGGTTTTTAAAATGCTGTAACTCAAAGAAGAGATACGGTTTAATTCCGTATAAACACTTTCGCTGTATTCGTCCCACAAAGACTGCGGGGTATATTGACCGGACAGTTCATAAGTCTCGCGGATTTCAATCTGCGTGTTTCCGCTTTCAAAATAGCTCTTCCGGATTGCATCTTCCGCCTTATAGATTACCTTTTTCGGAATCAGATGTTTGCTCTTAAGAAATACAATGGCTAAGTTTCCGCCGGTATTCGTCTTGATACATTCCACATCCACATCTTTGAAATATGTCTGATCGGATGCGTTTAAATCTATGTTGGTAAAAATCTCATCAAATTTCGATGCCATACAACTACTTTCCCCAGTTCTTTAACTCCTGATATAAAACAGATAACAATTCCTCCTCGGGAATTTTACGCACGATCTCTCCGTGCTTGATTAAGAGTCCCTCTCCGATACCGCCTGCGATTCCGATATCCGCTTCTTTGGCTTCACCCGGACCGTTTACGACACAACCCATTACGGCCACTTTGATGTTTAAATCTTGGAACTCTTCGACCATAGTCTCCACCTTGTTGGCAAGACCGATCAAGTCAATCTTGGTTCTTCCGCAAGTCGGGCAGCT
The DNA here is from genome assembly GCA_002368665.1 of Lachnospiraceae bacterium UBA3804. Classification (GTDB taxonomy): domain Bacteria; phylum Bacillota; class Clostridia; order Lachnospirales; family Lachnospiraceae; genus UBA3766. The sequence goes on along the minus strand of DFEK01000001.1, from coordinate 99,893 downwards.
GACAACTTCAATTCCGCCCTGTCTTAAGCCCAGCGTCTTTAAAATGCGCTTTGCGGTCTTCACTTCTTCCACCGGATCTCCGGTTAAGGACACACGGATGGTGTCTCCGATTCCTTCGTTCAGTATGATTCCGAGTCCGACCGAGGATTTGACCGTACCGGAAAATAACGTGCCCGCTTCGGTAATTCCGACATGCAGCGGATACTTCGTCTGTTTGGCGATTAATTCATGTGCTTTCACACACATTAAAACATCCGAGGATTTGATGGAAATAACGATATTGTCATATCCTTCGCTCTCGATCATACCCACTTTATCAAGGGCACTTTCCACGATGCCCTCTGCGGTCACATGACCGTATTTGGCGATAAACTGCTTCTCAAGAGAACCGGAATTGACACCGACACGGATCGGAATATTCCGCTCTTTGGCTACATCCACAACCGCTTTCAGCTTCTCTGCTCCGCCGATGTTTCCTGGGTTGATGCGGATCTTGTCCGCGCCGTTTTCCATGGCGGCAATCGCCATGCGGTAGTCGAAATGAATATCCGCAACCAAGGGAATTGAGATTTCTTTCTTGATCTCCTTGATGGCCTTGGCTGCTTCTTCGGTCGGAACCGTGCAGCGAATGATCTCACAGCCGGCTGCTTCCAGACGGTGAATCTGTTCTACGGTAGCTTTGACGTCTTCCGTCGGTGTATTGGTCATGGACTGAATGAGGATGGGATTTCCCCCGCCGATCACTCTGTCTCCTATCTGTATGGTTTTGGTCTCGTCTCGATACATGTTTATTCTCCTGTGCTTGGGCCCGGAACATCCCCTTGGCTCACTATATATAGAATAGCACACCCGCCAAACCACATTCAATTGTTGTTTTATACAAATTTCCGGGCGTAAGTTTTCCATGAAAACTTATCCACAAACTATTGACTTTTTCATTCGGACAAAAAGACGCTGAAGGTACGGCCAAACTCCTCCTCGGATAACCTTCTTTCATACCCTTTCACCAGCATTTCCCCGACTAGGAGCACGCACCCGGCAAGGATTAAATACTTTCCCTTCTGCCAGTCACGCTCCGCGTAGAGCCATATTCCGCCGAAACTAAGGACAGCCCCAAGCTTAATGATAAAGCCTGATAGATTCCATGCCCGATGCATTTTCTTTCTCATTTTCTCCGTCACTTCGACCATTGAATGAAAGCGCTCCCTAGGGCTGTTTTTCAGGCATTTAACGATTAGTTTCGCATGCTCCCTGCGAATACCCATCCGCAGTAAAACGCCCGGCTCCGGTTCTTCATATTCCGGAAGCGGATTCCGACCGCAGAATAGATAAAGCATCAGTTTTCCGAACGAATAGACATCACTCTCTGTGGTACACTTCCCTTCCCGAAGTTCCGGTGCCGCAAATCCGGGCGAGCCTTTGAAAACCTTCGGAGGATTGCTTATACGGAAAGCCGAACCAAAATCGATCAGATAAACTTCCCCATTGTCTCCTACAATCACATTTTCCGGTTTTAAATCCCCATGAACCAGTGGCACGGAAAGTGTGTGAAGACAAAATACCAACTCAGCCAACTTCTTTAGGATTCTTTCTTTCTCATCATACTTTTCCTCCGTACATTCCCGCAGGGAACGTCCTTTTGCATAATCCATCACAAGATAATATTTTCCGTCCTCACAAAAGCAGTCCAGGCAGTTCGGAATTCCGGGTATTTTCAATGACAGTAAAATCGCCGCCTCCCGTTCTCCGTCCTGAACGGATGCAAATTCTTTCATCGCAAGATACGCTCCGGTATTCGGATGGATCACCACATAAACCGTTCCGCTTCCGCCTTCTCCCATGCATTGAACGATTTCATACTCTCTTACATGCGTTTTCATGCAGTCCACGATTTTCTTCCTCTCTTTCCGATACTTTCATGCTTTCCTCCCGGGGAATCGAAATTGACGCTTCTTCTTTTTCCTTACGACACAGATGGCACACATGCTTTCCGTAAGCCCTCTGCTTTGGCAGCGCCTTGCAAACTCATGAATGCGCGCATCTACCTCGCCTGCAGAGTTTTTACTGATCAGGGAGTTTTTACCCTTTATGGATTCCTTCATCAGATTCCGCATTTTATCAACGCCCAGTGTCTTTCCCATGTTTTTACTGCACAGCAGAATGCCTTTACTTCCTCTCCTCCCAAGCGCAATCACATCCGCGATTTCTCCGCGCGAAAAGACCGTATAACGGTTTCTTAGCCAAACCGTCATACTGTAATTTCCTTTTTCTTTCCGCGCGACCTTTCGAAGAAACGATGAACGAAGATACGAACAGATCCCGAAGTCCCGAAGGATCAGTAATCCGTCCTCATAAAACCACCAGACCGCTCTTTGCACCAGTTCCTTCGAATCGCCGAAAATGCCCATAAACACTTCACCCGCACCCGTCATGACCGTTTCCGCGGCCAGCGTGTACGGATTACGCAAAGAAGACCTGCCCTTTTGCCAAAGGTAGGCATACTCGTAGTAAGAACCCATAACCACTCCTTTTCAATTGTCAGAATGTGAAACTTTCCGAAGAATTTCGGAAAGACAGAATCACAGGTTTTCCGCCCAATTATTTGCGGAAAAACCTGGATACATCGTTGATCAGAACCAATACCATTAAAACCATCAGAATACCGAAGCCTACCAGTGTTACGATGGCTTCGTATTTGCGCGGAACTTTCTTTCGAAAGATCAGCTCGTAGAGAAGGAACAAGAGTCTTCCTCCGTCCAACGCGGGGAACGGAAGCAGATTCATGACCGCAAGGTTTACGGACAGCAAAAGTGCGATATCCGCAAGATTGATGATAACATTCAGAACGCCGTATTCCTGCGTTTCCTTAATCGTTGTTCCGATGACCTGTGCAACACCGACCGGGCCTGCCACGTCATCTTTGGAAAGACGTCCGGTAAGTAGCATTCCGAGGCTCTTGAACGTTGCCTTTAACCAGTAACGAACCTCGTACCATCCATACTCGAACATCTTAAAATTCGCGCAATTCACTTTATTTGTCGGATAAATACCAAGGTATTTTCCATCATCGCCGTCTGCAAGTTTACCGATTGTTGCATGCGTAACATATTCCCTGCCGTCACGGATGTAGGTAATCTCCCAATTGTCGTTTCTTCCGGTAATCGTCTGCAGTGTAATCTCGTTAAAGAGATAAATCCGCTCATTGTTGATCTTAATGATCGTATCGCCTGCCTGAAGGCCCGCTGCTTGGGCGGGAGAATCTTTGATCACTTCGCCGACTTTGGTCGAATATTCGCCGCAGAGCGCAACAATGATCATCGCCAGTACGAATCCGAGTAACAGGTTGAAAAACGGTCCCGCAAGCGTTGTAATGATTCTCGCAGGCAAGGGTGCATCGGAGAATTTACCGCTGCCCTTTTCATCGGTCTTTTCCAGGGCATTCTCTTCTTTTCTCGCCTCATCGTCTTCGTCATCAAACGGATCTTCATCCTCAAATACACAGGCTCCGCCGATCGGAAGCGCACGAAGCACGAAATCCGTGGACTTTCCGGAAATGCGGATCAGTTTCGGTCCCATTCCGACGGCAAATTCCTTCACGGCGATTCCGTTCGCTCTGGCCACGATAAAATGACCGAATTCATGTACAACTACAAGTACGGAAAATATAACGATAAATGCCAGAATTGTCCAAATGACAGACATGGTTTAAAACCTTCCTTCGATAAATTCATATGTCTGCGCTTCGGCAGCAAGAATTTCATCCACGCCGGGGTTATTAACCGGCGAATGCTGCTCCATGGCAGCCTGGATAATTTCGTATATCTCAAGAAATTTAATCTTATGGTCCAGAAATAACGCCACAGCTCTTTCATTCGCAGCGTTTAAAACAGTCGGCATACTGCCCCCGATCCTTGCGGCTTTCTTGGCAAGCGGAAGTCCGAGGAACACTTCCTCATCGGGCTTTTCAAACGTCATCGCACCAAGAGCCGTTAAGTCCACTCTCGTCGTATTCATGCCCCTTCTTTCGGGATAAAAAATCGCATACTGGATGGGCAGCTTCATATCCGGAACGCCCATCTGGCCGATGATTCCGCCGTCACGGTACTGTACCGCGGAATGCAGAATGCTCTGCGGATGGATCAAAACTTCGATTTGGTCTAAATCCACACCAAATAGCCATTTGGCCTCGATCACTTCCAGACCCTTATTGACAAGCGTTGCGGAATCGACGGTGATTTTACGACCCATCGACCAGTTCGGGTGCTTTAAGGCATCCTCAACGGTGATATCCGCAAGTTCTGCAGTTTTACGACCACGGAAAGGTCCGCCGGAAGCGGTCAGAAGGATCTTTTCGAGACTTTCCCTCGGCATTCCCTGAAGTGACTGGAAAATCGCGGAATGCTCGGAATCCACGGGATAGATCGGTGCATTATGTTTCTTCGACAGTGGCATGATAATATGTCCTGCCGTAACAAGCGTTTCTTTATTGGCAAGTGCAATCGTCTTTCCGCATTCAATCGCGGCAATCGTCGGACGAATGCCGATCATGCCGACAATGGCGGTAACGAGTACGTCATACTCTTCCAGTCTGGAGATTTCAATTAAGCCGTCCATTCCGGATAAAACGGTAACGTCAAGATCGGCTGTTGCAAGCGCCAGTTCCTTAGCAGCCGCTTCATTGTACATTACGGCGAAACGGGGCTTAAATTCGCGGATCTGCCGCTCCATAAGGGTGGTATTTGAGCCTGCTGCAAGTGCCACTACGGAGAGATCCTCATTCTCCCTTACTATTTCCAATGTCTGGGTTCCGATGGAGCCGGTAGAGCCCAGGATCACCAATCGTTTCTCCACTATTCCACCTCAGCCAGCTGTAACAGTAATGTCATTAAGAAATATACCATGGGAGCCGTAAAGATGACCGAATCAAAGCGGTCCAGTACGCCGCCGTGACCGGGAATGATCTTACCGAAATCTTTCACATCGTTGTTTCTCTTGATTGCCGATGCGGTCAGATCGCCGCACATGGAAGCAAGGGATCCGACGAATCCCATGCACGCGAAACTAAGGATTGAAATAGCTCCGGTATGATGTACCAAAGTAAATACCAAACCAAGAATGGCACTTCCCGCCGTTGCACCTAAGATTCCTCCGGCTGCACCTTCGTAAGTCTTCTTGGGACTTAAGCGAGGGGTCATTTTATGCTTTCCGATCAAAACGCCCACGAAGTAAGCGCAGGTATCGGAAAACCACGCGGAAATAAACGGCATCCACACAAGATAGATTCCGCCCGGTAATTCACGGATGTAGTAAATAAAGGATAAAGTCAGACCCACATAGAGCATTCCGAATACGGAATTGGAAACCTGCTGGAATTTAAATCTCGGATACATGAAGATATACACATACAGGATTCCGATAAAGCCCGTAATGAAGATCAAAAGAATCAGAACCGTGAACATGTTGAAAGTTCCGACGGTCTTGGAAAGCCACGTTCTCACTGCTTCCGGACAGTATAAATCGTCCTGCAGAAGGAGCGCAACATAGTATAAAATTATGGTTCCGAGACCCACAATCTGAAGAACGTTAATGATCCGTCCCTCGTCGAGTACCTTGGTGGCTTTGGTAAACTCAAGATACCCTTTGCATGCAATGATGCAAAGAGCCGTTGCAAGAACCGGTCCGCCAAGCGCCCCGAGGACAATGGTCAGGATCAGAATCACCGTTCCGGATATGAATCTCGTTATAAAAGATTTCTTTTTTTCGTTGTCTAAGGCCATCTACTTTGCGTTTCCATATCTGCGATCTCTGGTCTGATACCATTCGATCGCTTCCTGTAAATCTTTTTTGCCGAATACCGGCCAATGCGTATCCGTATAATAAAACTCCGTATACGCAAGCTGCCAGAGAAGATAATTGGAGAGTCTCTGCTCTCCGCTCGTGCGGATCATCAAATCCGGGTCCGGGATATCCGCCGTATCCAGATGTGACGAAATGGTTTCTTCCGAAATATCCTCCGGAGAAATCAAACCTTCTTGTACCTCTTTGGCAATTGCTTTGACTGCTCTCGTAATCTCGTCACGGGAGCCGTAGTTTAATGCGATCTGAAACTGAAGTCCCGTATTATTCTTTGAAAACTCTTCAATCTCATCCGCCAGTTCCTGCAAATCTTTGGGAAGACCCGGCCGATAACCGATGACGCGAATACGCACATTGTTCTTGGCCGCTTTTTTAAAACCGTTTCGTAAATACTCACGGAACAGGTTCATAAGCGCCATAACCTCATCCTCGCTGCGCTTCCAGTTTTCGGTGGAAAATGCATAAACCGTCAGATATTTGACACCGAGTTCATCGGCAATATACAGCATATCCTCAAGATTCTGCGCGCCCTTGGCATGACCCAGTGTGCGCGGCAGTCCCTTGGACTTCGCCCATCTTCCGTTGCCATCCATGATGATGGCTACATGAGCAGGAACATTCTTAGCATCCATTATACCGTCATAATCTCCTTCGACTTATCTTCGATCATCTTGTCGACATCTTTGATGTACTTGTCGGTGATTTTCTGAAGATCGTCTTCCATATCCTTGATCTCATCCTCGGAAATATCATCGGACTTGCCGAGTTTCTTGAAGGCATCGTTTCCGTCACGACGAATGTTACGAATGGCAACCTTGGCATCCTCGCCTTTCTTCTTAACATCCTTAACAAGGTCTTTACGACGCTCTTCGGTCAGTTCCGGGAAAACCAGACGGATTACGGTTCCGTCGTTGCTCGGAGTGATTCCGATATCGGATGCAAGGATTGCTTTCTCGATTGCCTTGATCAGGGTCTTATCCCAGGGTGCGATCTGGATCATTCTTGCCTCGGGAACAGAGATATTACCAACCTGCTGAAGCGGTGTCGGGGATCCGTAATAATCCACGGTCAGCTTATCCAGGATGTGAGGATTGGCTCTTCCGGCGCGGATCGTTACCAGATCGGCACTTAAGTGCTCGCAGGTCTTTTTCATCTTTTCGTCAAATGCTTTTACTTTCTCGTTCATGTTGTCCCTCCGTAATATGTTTTTGCTTATTATACCCTTTTATACGGTTACTTTGGTTCCGTTGAATTCACCCTTTAAGGTGTTTACGATGCTGTTTTCCTCGTTTAAGGAGAATACCCACATCGGCATTTTGTTGTCTCTTGCCAGGATGGATGCGGTCATATCGACAACCTGAAGGTTCTTCTCAATCACCTCATCAATCGTTACTTCATCGTATTTCTTGGCATTCGGATCCTTGTTCGGGTCGGCATCGTATACGCCGTCGATGGATTTGGCAAGTAAAATAACATCCGCATCCACTTCAATGGCCCGAAGCAGAACGCCGGTATCCGTTGAGAAATAAGGATGTCCGGTTCCGCCCGCAAAGAATACCACCTTGCCGTTTGCAAAGTCTTCGTTGGCTAAATCCTTCGAGAAGAGCTTGGTAAAAGTGCCAACCGCAAACGGTGTCATGATATCCGTCTGCATTCCGACGGAACGGAATATCTCGGATACGTAAATGCAGTTCATAACCGTAGCGAGCATTCCGATCTGGTCCGCTTTGGTACGGTCGATGTTCTGACTGCTTCTTCCTCTCCAGAAGTTTCCGCCACCGATCACAATACCGATTTCAAAACCGTCGTCTCTTAACTGTTTCACCTGCAGGGCAACTTTTCTTACGGTTTCTTCGTCAAAACCGGTCTTCTTCTCCCCTGCTAAGGCTTCTCCGCTTAATTTAATAATAATTCTTTTCATTGGTTTCCCCCGATGAATTACATATTTTCAAAGAATGAGCTTAAATCCACTTCGGAATAGCACTGCGAACACATACCGTCCACCATGGCTCCGTTTGCCATCTGAACGCTCTGGGACTTGATATTGCCCTTTACGATCGCTGTGGAATCCAAAGTAACAGGTCCGTGAACATCGATATCGCCCTTGATGGCGCCCGCAATCACAGCTCCGCTTCCCGCATTCACTTCACCGATGATCACACTGCCTTCCGCAATGCTTACGCCGGTCGCTACTGCAACATTTCCTTTGATCTTACCGGATTCGATGATCAGTTCCGCTGCTTTCACGTTTCCGGTAATGTTTCCGAGAAGACGAAGGCTTCCGTTGATCTCTACATCACCTTCCACATTGCCATATACTTCCATGTGACCTGCTGAGTAAACATTTCCAAGTACTGTCATTCCCGAAGTAATGATGCCAACTTCATCGGTAGCGTTCTGATCCGGCATAAAGTTCGTCTCCTTTCTGTATGTGTTTGTAACGGGCCTTGCAACCTCAGGCTGTACGTTAAGCGCAGGTTCCTCGACTTCTTTGATCTCTTCGATTTCCTCCACGACATCCTCGGAAGTAAGAACGGGCTCAGCCGCTGCAACAGGCGTTTCTTCCGCTAAATCCGCACGGATTTCATCCCAGAGTGCTTTCTCGGTTTCGGAACGTTCCTCGTTCTGCCCGAAAAGCTGCTCCTCGGAAACGGATGTATCCGTAACTTTCACGGCTACATTTTTCTTTGCCTTTCTTCCGAATGTCTTCTTCATGTTTTCTTTCTTGGAAGTTTCGTTTTCCGTTCCGTCCGTCAGTTCATCCACGGCCTGGGAAAAGTCCGCTTTCAAATCCCCGAAAAAACCCATTTTTGTGTCCCCCTTTAATAAGTTTTTCTCTTTATTCTTCGTTCGGATCCGCTTCGGTCTCCGATTTTTCTTCTATCGTTGTTTCTTCCTCGTCCACGGGTTCCGGATCTTCGTCAACCACAGGAGCGTCTTTTTCTTTTACGTGATAAACCTGCTTGGTTGAGTCCGTGATCGGTAAAAATACCACATTCCCTTTCGACTGAAGGTTTTCGATGATTAAAGGAAGTGCTTCCACCGTGCTTCTCTTCGAAGCCGAATCATGCATCAGAACAACCGCCTCATGCTTGTTTCCTACACCGTTAACCACGTTTCTTGCGATAACGGACGCATCGAGCATTTTGGGAGATGCATCTTCGCTGCTTACGTTCCAGTCGTAATATACATAATTCTCCGAGGTCAGGAAATGGATCATATCCTGCATGGATGCCTTATGTACCGAGTTGGAACTTCCGCCCGGGAAACGGTAGAACGTCGGTCTGAGTCCGGTCTTGGACTCTACGAACTGCGAAACGCCGTTGACATCTTCCATAAAAGAATCAAGCGATGCGTAGATCGTGCTGTACTTATGTGAGAAAGAATGGATACCGAGCGTATGACCTTCGTTTACGATACGGCTATACTGATCGTCATATCCTTCCTTGGCAAGTACAAAAAACGTAGCCTTAACATCATGCTCGTTTAAAATATCCAGAATCTCGTCCGTATACTTGCTCGGACCGTCGTCAAAAGTTAAATATACGAGCTGTTTATCCGGATATTTCTCATCATCCGATAAATTTTGCTGTTCGAGTTCGACAACCTTTGCTTCGTTCTCCTGCTCCTCTGCTTTTTTTGCTGCGGATTCGCGGGTTCTTCTTTCGATTTCCTCCTTGGAAATTTTGATCTCCTCTTTGAGTGAATCAATATGCTGATCCATCTTATAAAGTTTGTAAAGAAGAAACGCGCAGACAAGGTTCGGAATCAACAGGAAAAAAATCAACAGAAAGATCAACAGTCTCTTGATTCTCTTCACACGTCTTTTGCGGAATGCGATCCTTTCTTCCGAAAGCTTGTCTTCTTCAATTGTCTGAATGTTTTCTTCAGCCATGAACAATCTCGTTTCCGCCCTCTTTATGCATCGGATTGCTCCGATTTCTCCCACTTTCGCATAGAGATAGGCTTATATATTTTATCATAAAACGGGAGAAAATAAAACTACAAAATGTAGAGTTATGTAAATTAAAAAACACAAAAAAAATGGACAGGTATGTAACCTGCCCACTGCATTTTAGAATTTAAAAACGATTAGCCGTTCATCTGCTTAGCAACTTCTGCGGCGAAATCTTCGTTCTTCTTCTCCATGCCTTCGCCAACTTCGAAACGAACGAACTTGGTGATTACAAGGTCTTTGGATACGCTTGCAAGATAGTTGGAAACGCTCTGCTTTCCGTCCTCAGCCTTAACATAAGTCTGATCAAGTAAGCAGATCTCCTTAAGCTGCTTGGAGATACGTCCTTCTACAAGACCTGCGAAGATCTTATCACCGGAGATCTCAGCCTTCTTGCTGATTGCAAGCTGTCCGAGTGCTGCCTTACCTGCGTCGGAGATGAAGTTCGGAAGATACTTGTTGGTCTTTTCTTTCTCGTAATTAGCCTTGTCTTCCTCGCCCCAGATATCGGTGGAAACAGCTTCCTCAAGTAATTTGTTGAGGATCGGCTTGGGAAGGGTGAATGCATCGTTTAATGCGCTCTCAAGGGTGATATCCTTAATCTTTGCAAGTTCATCTGCAGAGATGTCGTTTCTGGAGATGTAGGTCGGATTCATTGCTGCGACCTGCATTGCAATGTTGGTAAGTGCTTCCTTGGTTGCATCGGAATTGGTTCCGGTAGCTGCAACGAGTACGCCGATCTTTCCGCCGCCGTGAATGTAGCTTGCTACGACATCGCCGGTAACCTTTTCAAATCTTCTGAAGGAAAGCTTCTCGCCGATCTGTAAGGTCTTCTCTGCAACAAGTGCCTGAAGGCCGCCGTCAAGAAGTGCCTGTACGTCTTCACCGTTAGCGCCGCCGTTTAATCCGGAAGCAAGTGCCTTGTCAGCGATCTCCTGTACGAATGTCTGGAATACTTCATTCTTTGCAACGAAGTCGGTCTCGGAGTTGACTTCCGCAACAACTGCGGTATTTCCGTCAGCTGCAACTCTTGCGATACCTTCTGCAGCGATTCTGCTTGCTTTCTTCTCTACTTTGGCTGCACCGCTCTTTCTTAATACTTCAATAGCGGCTTCCATATTTCCGTCGGTCTCGGTTAATGCCTTTTTGCAGTCCATCATTCCGGCACCGGTCATTTCTCTTAACTCTTTTACCATTGCGGCTGTAATTGCTGCCATATTACAATTCTCCTTTCTTGATAAACACTGATATTTAACAAGTACCAGGCACCTTGCAGTACCTGGTACCTTCATTTCGTAATTTTAATTAAGCCTGAGCTTCTTCAGCGTCGATTTCTGCGTCTGCCTCAGCGGATTCTGCTTCAGCGTCGGTCATTACTTCACCCTGGTTTGCTTCGATTACTGCATCTGCCATCTTGGAAACAATTAATTTAACGGCACGGATTGCATCGTCGTTTCCGGGAATTACATAATCCAGATCATCGGGATCGCAGTTGGTATCGGCAATACCGATTAAGGTGATGCCAAGGGAATGAGCCTCGTCGATGCAGATCTTTTCCTTCTTGGGATCTACTACGAAGATTGCATCGGGAATTCTGGTCATGTCCTTGATACCGCCAAGGTTCTTCTCTAACTTATCCCATTCCTTCTGAAGCTGTGCAACTTCCTTCTTGGGAAGTACATCGAAGGTTCCGTCCTCGCTCATCTTTTCGATGGCTTTGAGTCTTTCGATTCTGGACTGGATGGTCTTGAAGTTGGTAAGCATACCACCTAACCATCTTTCATTTACATAGTACATACCGCAACGCTCTGCCTCAGTCTTGATAGCATCCTGAGCCTGCTTCTTGGTTCCTACGAAAAGAACCTTTCCGCCTGCAGCTGCGATTTCGGACATTGCATTGTATGCTTCGTCCACTTTGCCAACGGATTTCTGCAAGTCAATAATGTAGATTCCGTTTCTCTCGGTGAAGATGTAAGGAGCCATCTTGGGGTTCCATCTCTTCGTCTGGTGTCCGAAATGAACACCTGCTTCCAGTAACTGTTTCATAGAAAGTACGCTCATAATTTTACCTCCGTTTGGTTGATTGATCCGCACATATCCGACCATCCGGACCGTTTACGGATCTCCTCCGCATGTGTCGCGTATTTCCGGGCCCTCACTTTGTATATATAAAAAGCACCAACTCCGGTTATCACATGCGTGTGTTATGCGCAACAGATGAATTTTAACATAAAAAAACCCCTTTTTCAAGGGGTTTTTGTGATTACTTGCAAAGTGCTTTCGCGATTTCTTCGTAGGAAGAACCTTTCGCAATCTTATGGTCGCCTACGCTGATGCGTCCGGAGTATCCGTTCTTGCACATGAAGTCGTCAAACTTGGTAGCGCTGTCAACAAGTCCGGCCGTTTCACACATCTTGGCAACGGTTTCGGAGAACTGTCCGCTCTTAACTGTGATCGTAACAGTTTCGCCGGTTGCCTGGCTTTGTTTCTTGGCCTCTTCTTCGGCTTTCTTTTTCTCTTCTTCGGCCTTCTTGGCTTCCTCGGCTTTCTTCTTCTCTTCTTCAGCCTTCTTAGCCTCTTCCTCTGCCTTCTTCTTTTCTTCTTCGGCCTTCTTGGCTTCCTCGGCTTTCTTCTTCTCTTCTTCAGCCTTCTTGGCTTCCTCTTCGGCCTTCTTCTTAGCTTCTTCTTCCGCCTTCTTAGCCTCTTCCTCAGCCTTCTTGTCTTCGCTTGTTACCTGCGAAGTGCTCTCGGAATTTTCCACGCCGTCGGGAAGAACTTCCGTAACGATATTTTTCTCGGATGTGTCCTTGGTGGAGTTTGCGGGAGTCTGGTCGGTTAATTTCACCGGACCGTCCTCGTTGCGGATTTCCTGAATGACTACGTTTCTGTCTTCATATCCGAGCTGTCTTGCTCTTTCAAGGATCTTCTCATCCGACATCTTGCCTGCGGTCAGGGAAACAATGAGTGCAACCAATCCCGCGGCAAATACGCCTATTCCGATACCTCTGATCAAATATTTCAATTTCACTTCTTTTTCCCCTTTTTGTTATTCTTCGAAGTCTGTGCTTTGGGAGCGCTTTCCGCCTTCTCCTCTTCTTTCGCTACGTCTTCGTAAAGAAGATCGTCGTAACGGTCATTCTTCGGAGCATTTTTCTTTCTGTTTTTCTTCTTTGATGAATTACTCTTGGAGCAATTCGATGCAGGAGCCGATTTCTCAACTTCCACCGTCTCTTCCGCAAGTTCCACATTGTCGGAAAGATCAAGACCGCCTAAAAGATCACGCTCCAGTTCTTCCACGGTCTGGTTGGAAGTATCCTTGGTTAAGTGAAGGTCAAACTGATAATCCTTGTTAACCGCTTCTCTTGCTTTCTTCTTGGCTGCCTCAATGGCATCCGTAGCTTTGGATTCCTCTTTTCCGTTCGTTTTGATAATTGATTCATCCTCATCAAACGCATCGCCCGAACCGTTGCTTTTTAGTACGACGGAAGAAGTCTTTTCCTTTCCGTCGGACAGAAAGAAGCTTGCTGCAAAAGCCAGAAGTCCGACTGCCATCATAACGATAAATACAATAATCATATTCCCCTTATTCCTTTCTTCGGTATATCAAAATCATTTTACATAATATCCGAGAAAATGTAAACCAAAAAATGTGAAAACCGTCAGATGTCATACTCCGGGCAATCGACCTTGCGGATCCGGATTTTACCCGTCTGCGGATAGAAAACAATCGTGCGTCCCTTCGAGCCGCCGGTATCCTCCGCAATCAGAGGAATCCGTTCTTTCGCAAGCTTTTCTTTCACGGCAATGACATTCATTTTACCTACCTGCAGTTCCTCATTCAGGCTTTGGAACGCGAACATGCTTGCCCCGCCGGTAATTTTAGCCTTTAAGCGCGCACGAACGGCGCCCAGTTTCAGAAGTTGACGGATCAGTTCGTCGATTGCCGTGTCCGCAAATTTATAGATATTGGAATTGTTTTTGATCTTGGTACTGTCGGGCAACATGATATGTGACAGTCCGCCCACACCGGAGGCCGTATCCCACAGGGCGATTCCCACGCAGGAGCCGAGTCCCAATGTGGTCAGGGCATCCGGTGCTTTGCACACCTTCAGGTCTGCCATCCCGACCTTTATGATTTCAGCCATCTTGCACTTCCATCCTCCTTAAGTCTCCAAAGAAGAAAGTATCAAGTCATACGAATCCAGATCCGGAACCAGTATTAAGTATCCGTCCGCTCCGGATGAGAATTTGTTCTCTATCAGTAACAATTTATCGCACATCATTCCGAACTCAATGGCGGGAACCGACAGAATGGCTCCGGCCATGTCCACACAAAGCGAAGGAACCGAAGGCAAAGCTTTGAGTCCCGTCATGGTGGATACGGAGTTTAAATAAGACGATGTGATAATATTTCCGATCTCTTTCAAGGCAGAACACTCCATCTCGGTCAGATCTTCCGATTCATCGGAGCCGAAACCGCCCATCAGTTCGCCCGCAAGCGCTTTGGCGGATTCTTTGCTAAGCAGAAACATCATGCTTCCCTTGATGTCTCCGTCAAGCTGCAGATAGATTCCTGCCATGATCTGCTCTTCGCCGCCGATGGCTCCGCCCACTTCGGTAAAATCAAGAAGCCGCACCATGGGCACATTGACATCCACTCTTTTGCCGAGCATCTGTGCCAGCGCCGTGGAAGCATTTCCCGCACCGATATTGCCCACTTCTTTGAGCACATCGAAATATTCGGTTTCGTTGTTCAGATTGATCTTTGCCATGAAGAGTCCTTCCGCTTTCTGCTGTTCTGCTGCTTTCTGCTGCTTTCTGCAGCTTAGTTGCTTACTGCTGTTCTGCGTTTCACTGCTGCTTAACGCCAAGCACTTCGTACATATCAAGAAGCGAGATCAGATTTCCGTTAAGTTTGCCGACGCCGAGAAGATATGCGGCATTGGCCTGTGAGCTTTCGCTATAGACTTTTTCCACATCTTCGTCGGGAATCGTTACAACTTCCCTGACCTCGTCCACGATGACACCTATCTCGTCACCGTCGATCTTTAGGATGATGATTCGGTTCGTTCTCTGCTCCTCGCCTTCTTCCATGCCCATCTTTAAACGCAGGCTCATGACCGGAACGACTTTACCGCGCAGATTGATCACGCCTTTGATATAAAATTCCGAGCCCGGGACACGCGTAATCCTCTGCAGACGAACAATGTTCTCCACCATGGCGATGGAAATACCGAACCATTCTTTGTCCATCCGCACTTTGACGTACTGTGCAAAGGTTTTACCGTCTTCTCCTGGTTTGTATGCTCTGTCCAAGTTGTAACCTCCTAAATCATCGCATTCGCATCGAGGATCAATGCGACTTCGCCGTTACCGAGTATGGTAGCTCCGCTGATCAGTTTGCTCTTTCCGATGAATTTGCCCATGGATTTAATAACGATCTCCATCTGTCCGATCATTTCATCCACTACAATGCCCGCCAGTCTGTCACCCTTCTTGGCGATCAGTACGAGAAGGTCCGCATCGGGCGCATTCATGCTTTCCACGCCGAGTTCCTTCGTTAAGCGAACAAGCGGAATCACATTTCCGCGAAGGTATATCACTTCCCTGCCCTGTACGGTTTTGACTTCATCCACGGGAATGCTTTCAATCGTCTGAATGGAGCCTAGGGAGATTGCATATTTCTCGCCTCCCACGATTACCATCAGGGTCTGGATAATTGCCAAAGTAAGCGGCAGACGGATCGTAAAGGTGGTTCCTTCGCCAAGCTTGGTGGATACTTCCACTTCACCGGAAAGGGACTCAATCTTACTTTTCACCACATCCAATCCTACGCCACGGCCAGATACATCGGATACCTGCTTGGCGGTGGAGAAGCTCGGCTGGAATAAAAGATCGATCACTTCCTTCTCCGTCATGGTCTCCGCCTGCTCGGGCGTGATCTTGCCTTTCTCGATTGCTTTGGCCTTAACAGCCTCCACATCGATTCCGTTTCCATCGTCCTTAACTTCGATCACGACATTGTTACCGTCCTGATAGGCATCAAGGAAAATCGAGCCAACTTCGGGCTTTCCTCTCTGTGCTCTGACTTCCGCGGACTCAAGGCCGTGATCGGCGGAGTTACGAAGTAAGTGCATCAGCGGATCACCGATTTCGTCCACAACGGTACGGTCAAGTTCTGTATCTTCACCGGTCATATATAATTCCATCTTCTTATCCAGTTTCTTGGATAAGTCGCGGATCATTCTCGGGAACTTGGTCACCACGGATTCAATGGGTACCATACGAACCTTCATAACGGATTCGTGAAGGGATGTGGTGACGGATTCGAGGTATTCGATCTGTTCGTTGAAAGCAAGTGACGAGGTTCCGATTTCCGTGCTGGCTACGGACACCAAGGAGTTCTTGGAGATGATCAGCTCGCTGACTAAGTTCATCAAAGAGTCCAGTTTCTCGATATCCACACGCACGGTACGGTTAACAACCGGCTTGCCCATCACTTTTTTGGTATCCTGTTTGGCATTTCCTGCCTGAGATTTCTCTTTGGATGCGGAAGTATCACCACTACCTGAACCTGCGCCTGTGCCTGCACCGGAGGCCTTATCGCCCTCTTCCTTGGCTTCGCCCTCACTTAAGTTTACAACATCTCCAACTGCATCTTCGATCTCCGATACGTTCTTAATCGCATCCAGAACCTTGTTTAACGGCTCTTCGGTTAAGTAGATGACACTGAAGTCTTTGTCAAAACGCTCATCTTCGATATCCTGTACGCTCGGAACCGAAAGAATGACTTCACCTATCTCTTCCATTGCACGGAATACCAGGAATGCCCTTGCGGCCTTTAAAAGGCAGGATTCCTGAATGTATACGCTGATTCCGTATGCCTGAAGGCCTTCCTTCGCAGCATCCGCAATGGCGCCTTTCTCGACGTTGCCGATTTTAATCTCTTTCCACTTATGCTTTCCGTTCGAATCACCGTTTGGATTGCCGTTCTGTGCTCCACCGTCTGCGGAAGGAGCATTTCCTTCCTCCGCACCCGCACCTGCGGTGGGCGATCCCCCTGCCTGGGATGATGCAGTGGATTGCGGCGCTTTTTCTCCATCGTTTTCGGAAGCGGCGAGGAAATCGTTCACGGCTTTGATCAATGCTGCATTGTCGTTATCGCCTTCATCGGCAGTCTGCTGAATATTGGTGACATATTCATCCAGCGCATCCAGGCACTGGAACAGTACATCCACCATTTCGGAGCTGACTTTGACGTTTCCGTTCCGGACTTCGGAGAAAACATTCTCCATATCGTGGGTTAAGGTCTGCATGTTCTTAAAGCCCATGGTTCCGGCCATTCCTTTTAACGAATGGGCAGCACGGAAGATCTCGTTGATGGTGTCCATGTTTTCACCGTCCTGCTCGAGATTCATGATTTGCGTATTTAAGTTTTCCAGATGTTCTTTGGCTTCATCTATAAAGATTTCCAAATACTGGCTTACATCCATGCCTTAAACCTCCAAAAGTTCGGAATTCACCCCTAGAAAAAGCAATAAAACCCTTCCACACCGCATACACGGTGCACAAGGGCTCTATCCTATTAATTTACGTATGGATTCTATAACGCGATCTGCCTGAAAAGGCTTAACAATATAGTCCTTCGCCCCGGCCTGAATACATTCAATGACCATGGACGACTGACCGAGAGCGGAACACATGATGACCTTGGCATCCCTGTCTTCCTGCATGATCTTCTTCAGCGCATCGACGCCGTCCATTTCGGGCATGGTGATATCCAAGAGCACCAGCTCCGGCTTCAGCGTGCGATAAAGGCGAATTGCTTCTTTGCCGTCAGCGGCTTCGCCGGCGACTTCGTAACCGGCCTTCACAAGAATATCCCTGATTACCATTCTCATAAAAGCAGCATCGTCTACGATTAAAATGCCATTCCCCATAGTTTATACCCCATTTTTCTTTATGATGGTTCGGCTTACCTGGATTCTTCCGGTCTGTCTATGGAATATCCGCAACCTTCCGTTGCGCAAACCAGGCGATTGCCTTTTACTACCATAACGTTATTGCAGTTCGGACATTTCTCCTTGGTGGGCCGCTGCCAGCTCATGAAGTCACAGTCCGGTGCCCCCTCGCAACCGTAATATCTGCGACCTTTCTTGGTCTTACGCTCCACAATATCCTTGCCACATTTCGGACAACTTACCCCAATACGGATCAGGATGGTCTTGGTATTTCTGCATTCCGGGAAACCGGGGCATGCAAGGAAACGTCCGTGAGGTCCGTACTTGTATACCATCTTCCGTCCGCAGAGTTCGCATACTTCGTCGCTTTCCTCATCCTGAACCTTAATCTTGTCCAAATTCTCTTCCGCCGTCTTGACTGCCTCGTCCAAGTCCGGATAGAAGTTGCGGATGATGGTCTTCCAGTTAACCGTTCCTTCTTCGACCTTATCAAGGAGTGCTTCCATGTTGGCGGTAAATTCCGTATCTACGATACTCGGGAACGAATCCTTCATCAGACGGTTAACAACTTCGCCCAATTCGGATACGTAGAGGTTCTTATCTTCTTTTAATACATAATGGCGGCCCATGATCGTGGAAATGGTCGGTGCATAGGTACTCGGACGACCGATGCCCTGCTCTTCCATGGCACGTACCAGACTGCTTTCGGTAAAATGTGCGGGCGGCTGTGTAAAGTGCTGCTCCGGATTGAACTCCTCAAAGGAAACCTTGGAATCCTTGGTGATGGAATTAAGGAGTGCATTGCTTTCTGCCTTCTCATCATCTTCGGATGCATATACTTTACGATATCCGTCGAAAGCGACCTTGGAGGCGCTGACACGGAAGATATATTCTTTGCCTTTGATGCGTACGGCAACGGTTTCAAAAACGCTTGCTGCCATACGGCTTGCCGTGAACCGCTTCCAGATCAACTGATACAAACGGAACTGGTCTCTGGAGAGGAAATTCTTAACGGATTCCGGAGTACGGTTGATATCCGTGGGACGGATGGCTTCGTGTGCATCCTGAATACGTTTCTCTTCTTTCTTGACATTGCCTTCATCGATGCAGTACTGATTACCAAACTGGTTGGAAATGTATGCACTTGCGGCTGTCTTTGCCTCATCGGAGATTCTTGTGGAATCGGTACGCAGGTAACTGATCAGGGCTACCGTGCCTTCCTTCTTTAAATCCACGCCTTCATATAACTGCTGTGCGATTCGCATGGTCTTGGCCGTTGCAAAACCGAGCGTTTTGTTAGCCTCCTGCTGAAGTGTGGATGTGGTAAACGGAAGAGGCGGCTTAATGGAACGCTTTCCGGTCTTCACATCGAGAATTTCATATTTGGCACCTTTCAGTGCATTTGTCACTTTTTCAACATCTGCCTTGGAGTTTAACTCCATCTTCTCATCTTCCGTTCCGTAGAAGGAAGCTATGAGGGGCTTTTTCTCTCCTTTTAAGGAGAAGGTTGCTCCTAAGGTCCAATATTCCTTCGGAATGAAAGCGTTGATCTCATCTTCCCTGTCGCAGATCATTCGTAAGGTTACGGACTGTACACGGCCTGCGGAGAGACCTCTTTTGACTTTGGCCCAAAGAAGGGGAGAAATCTTATAACCCACCATACGGTCAAGAACACGTCTTGCCTGCTGAGCGTCCACGAGGTTCATATTGATCTCTCTGGCGTTCTTTAAGGACTCTTTCACCGCATTCTTGGTAATTTCATTGAAGGTGATACGGTAAACCTTTTTATCCTGTAATTTGAGTGTTTCCACTAAGTGCCAGGAAATTGCTTCTCCTTCACGGTCAGGGTCGGTTGCAAGATAGATCTTCTCAGCCTTCTTCGTTTCCTTACGAAGGGCACTTACCACGTCACCTTTGCCGCGGATCGTGATGTACTTCGGTTCATAGTCATGCTCGACATCGATTCCCAGTGTGCTTTTCGGAAGATCCCTTACATGTCCCTGGGATGCGATCACTTCATAATTGCTACCTAAAAACTTTTTGATGGTCTTCACCTTGGCAGGTGACTCCACGATAACTAAATACTTTGCCATTTTACTACTGATTCCTTTTCCGAAAGATTTGTACCCGGAAGACAAACGGACCGGATAACATGTACACAAACGCCACAATGAGACCCATCCTAGGATGCGTCATCTGCAACGTTTACACTACTCTTACCCGCTCCGAAATATACCCGGGAGCGAATAACAGTATTAAATGTACAACAGATAAGAGAAACTTGCAAGTTTTATTTCTTCGCAAGGAACGGAATATACTTCTTCTTGAAGCCATTCCACATAATCTTCAGCGTGATTCCAAGGGCAATATATGCTCCGAGCATAATCAGCATAACGATGACCTTTTTATACAAGTTGCCAAAGAGTTTTTTTCCTAAAACCAGCAGCATGCTGACAAGAAAACCTTTCATGATGAAAACCCCTCACGTGTTTTTTACAATTTCTACTATATTATAGCATAGAATTCCCGGACAGACCACAACTAACCTACCAATCCCTGACCGTATATCTGGAAATCTTCTGTCCGGCTTGGAAGCGGCTTAACATATCTATTTTAGTTTGATAATTCTCGGATATTATCTCTGCCTTAGGTTCGCCTATTCCATTTTCCATATAAAATTGCTTCGTTTCCTCTTTGCTTGGCAGCAATTCGATATTCAGTATGCTTCTGTTCGTAATGAATTCCAGCATCTTCTCTTCTCTCTTCGCCATAGATGCTATTTCCAAATTCAGGATTTCAGGCGCTGTCATTCGATAATCATTCTTGTAAAACATCGAATTTCCACAGTCAAATACCGGAGCAAGAGAAATAGCCTTCAAATTATCCGGATTTCGTAAGATTCCGAAATTCTGATAGTGTCGATCCGTATTTGTAATAATAAAATCAAATAAAACCATGTAATCCATGAAATTACGTACTTCGTTTTCCTGTAAGCCCAATGAAGTACATAACTCAATATACTGTTCGAAGTTGGATACATCTTGTCTTTGTTTCTTTGATTCGGCCAGGCAGTATGCCGTGATAAATTCTACTTTCTCACCGGTAAAAAAAGGGCAAACGCAGCTTACACATCTGTCGCTTTGAAACTCAAGCTCATATTTCACATACTGAAGGAATCCCTGTCTTTCGTGAATCCAATTGGAAAACTTCTCATTAATACACTGTTCTCCCCCACTTGTTTCACTGTACTTTCTAAGGTTCCAGTTACTGCCCTCATGAAAGGCTTCTTTTTCCATATTACCATTCAATGATCCGTTCGGGTTGTTGGAAAACATTTTCCCATCACTATCAGAAAAGGTAATATTTTCCGAATTATGGTATAAATTCACTCTTTCCCAATTCAAATTCAAAGACCCGGGGCATACCCAATAACAGTCTGACAGGCTGAGCGCTAAGTTTTTACTTAGTAATTTCAGTGTGTTATCTACTCCTTCTTCCTTAAGATATTTCCGGATATCCTTTCTGGAATCCGGTACCGCTCGGTGCTTCCACCAGAAGTTTATTTCCTTTAATGACATTTCTCTAAGGAATGGCATATGCTCGGGGGAATGGCATTTTATTCTGAGAATTGCACCACTGTCCTCGGAGATTTCCATCGTCGCCGTAGGTATATTTTTATGAAAAAGCATTGCAATCATATTCATTCGCAAAACCTCTTTTCAAATATAATATCATCAATTTTATCATCTACATAGAATGACGAACCATCCCTGAAAAGGATTTCTTCATATTCCTGATTGCTGATATTTGGCGCCGGAATACGGTATTTGACTTTATCATAATAAAAAACAATCGCCTTTCCTGCTTGACGGTCCTCTTCAATGTAATAATTGATTTTATGTTTGTAACTTTGGAGTATTTTGATTTCATTAAGCCGCGTATTATAACCATCCGAAATCATGATGCGTTCCATCATGTCAACAACATAATCAAGAGGTTGACGATTTCCCTGCTCCCAATTTCGAATATTATAAACCGGAATATGCATATATTCTGCATACTCCGACTGCGACATATTTGTAATTGTTCTGAGAAGCTGGAGTTTATTCATGTTTAGATTATACAACATTGTTGTATAGTTGTAAATATTAAGAGGGTTATATAATATAAATAATAGGGCTTGGCAAATGCCAAGCCCTTAAACTGATTAATTAGTTTTCATAATAAAGGTATTAATAAGAAACTTTGATTATCCGAAAAGGGCTTGGCATGTGCCAAGCCCTTGAACAACCTTTATCAATTGAGTTTAGTCAAATCTTTACCTACATATGTATATTTATATTTTACATCCTGCTCATAAATAACGGTACTTGTACCCTTCTTCTTTATCATGATATGGAATGTTAGGAACTGATCTCCATCAATAGCACCACTATAAAGTTCTCCGGCTTCATCATTTTTACCCTGATCCGAAGGGGTTGTAATCATCATGCCTTCCGAATATTGATCAGAAAGAAGCTTTACTCTGGCCTTAAGAGAACGACGAGGTCCGCCACCTCCTAAAGACTGGTCAGTACCTACTTCCTCTCCACCGTTACTTCCCTTGTCAGCAAAAGCTTGGCTAATCGTTTTCTCTCCGGTAGTGAAATCAGCTCCGTTCACAGATGTCTTCTTAAGATTAATCGTATACTTTACATCTACTTCATTACTTGCTATCGCCTTATAAATATCAATTCCTTTTACAGGAATATAAGTAACATATCCGGTACCACTTAAGTTGTAATCCCAATGATTCTGAAAAACATCTGTTCCGGATGGATTAAACGCAATATCATCCGTTGAGAGCTTAAACGTTAATTCCTTTCCACCTCTGGTAATACCTACAATCTCTGAGCCCTCAGGAATACCGTTATCATCAAAACGTTTCGTTTGATTAGGTTCAATTATTATACCCGCACCATCAGCAGCTTTTTTACCAGATACATCACTGTGACTTAAATCTCCTAACGAATACTCTGTATTGCTAGAACCCACTTTATAAACATAATTAGCCGCCGCCGTAGAATTCGCACTTTTTAATTTAACAACTTCATAGTCCTTAGTTAAATCTAATCTACCATATCTGAATACTGTAACTACCTTTGTATTTTCATCACCATCTCCGATTTTAATGGTTTCTTTTCCGTCCAAACTATACAAATCTGGCGTTTCTACAGATTTGTTACGGAAATAAACGTCTTTATCGGAAGTATATGTTCTACCTTGATGTGAAACAGTAATCGAAATACGTGCAGTACTGTCATAGTTAGTGCTCTCGTTAAGAACACCTGATATAGAGAACGCATCTACACTATTGGATAATAATGTTCCTCCATAAGATAAACTATGTTCATCAGGATTATAGGCAAGTATCTTAGTCCCATTTACATCCTCAATCGTATATTCATCTCCACTTTTCGAAACAGAAACCGCGTCAACCAAATAATCAGAAACCTGATTCAAAACTATTTGTGCTTCCTCCTGCATCTGTGTTTCAAATAAACCATCCTTATAAGAAACTAAGGAAGTTCTCATCATCAAAATGATTGCTAACATGACAATGGAGAAAATAGCCATAGTCAGAATCAATTCCATAAATGAATAACCTTTATTATTCCTTTTCATGCCATCCTCCTATTCTGTCCTGCTACGATCGTATATTTTTCCAGTTTCTCCATAAATACCAAACGACTCTGTCTTAGTAGTGTTCTTTTTCTTAACAATAACTCTTCCGTTTAATCCACCGATAACGCCTCCGGTAGACTGTTTGAACGCGATGCGATGAATTTGACAATCTGCTGTGGAGCCCAATCCCACAAAATTAGTTATTATCTCATAGTCTTTCGAGCATATCTTATCGCCTTTTTCGCGAATTTTATTTATATTGTCGTCATCTACCATCTCACCAACATAGGCATAAACACCGTCACTAAATTCAGCGAGATTCAAATAACCATTTTTACTGCCTTTTGTAAGTGCATTAATTCTGGTCTTGTTACAAAGAGTTTCCACTTTTTCCAACGTCCTAGATACCGTATTTCTATTTATCAACCCAATAGAAATAGTAACCAAGCCAATCATTATGGCCATAATCGCAAGAACCATCAGCATCTCAATGTAAGAAAAACCTTTATTTTGATTGGTTTTCATAGTGCACCCTCCAACTAATTAAAATCCTTCGTGTATCTTACAAAAGAGATTGAACTAATATAGGAATCTTTTGCATCTCCGCCGCCTTCACCATCACTTCCGTTTCCGCATCCCAAAATAGTATTAACGACAGCATTTGGATTAGGAATCAAGAAATCTCCTGCAGAAAATCCATCTTTAAAATCATTACCAAAATCTCCAAATTGCTTCGACTTATGAACCTTGGAATCAAAATTCGGATTTTTTCCCTCTTCAGAACTCTTGATGTTCAAGAAATCAAATCTCGTTGATCCAACTTTAGTCAAGGTAATAGAGTGTGCCTGAGTTATTTTTAACTGGTTTTTGGAAATAAATGTGCAGCCTACATTTCCTTCTTCTACCGATGCATCACCCATATTGAAAACTAACTGGTTCTTATACTTTCCATTAAAGTTTACATCCTTTTTCCCTGTAAACGCGAAACCAATTTGTTCACCGTAGAAATTGGTATACTCTGATTGTGCTTCGATCTGATCAACCGATTTCCCAATGGTACTATCTGTAACCTTGTGGCCCTTATACTCTGCAATAATCTGATTAACCACACCATCATTTGTCATGTCTGAATCATTAAGTGCAATTGTCTCAGTAAACTTTTGAAAATTCTTCTCTGAAATTGGTGTTATTGCAAAGTTGCCCGGATAAATATGCTTCTTAATTCTCGGGTCATTTGCCCCCATTGCCGACATTCTTTGGCCTTCGATAATAACATCACACGTCTGCATTCTGCCAGGTAATGCAGTGTTTTTAACCTGATAAACCTGTCCTGAACAAATCAGAGTCGAACTGTCGTTTAAATAAATATCTCCATATACAGTGAGTTGTCCGGTATTAATATATAAAGAAGATTTTTTATTAAGGACAATATCTCCATATACAATTAAATAGTCGCCAACAAAGTTAATCTTTGCTTCATTTGTGATATTAATAGCAGCTTTATTTGATCCAGCCTTTCCAGGAGGAGTATAAGTTACGCCATCATATGACCAAACAGAAGTACTTGCTTCTTTATTTGATAAGAAACAGTTTCCATAAAGATTTAGAATATTAAAATTAGCAGAATTAGTCGAAATCGGAGCATCCATCAACAGGGAAAATGATCCAACACCACCCTCACTGGAAGCTGAACTGCTTTGTTTTAAAATTTGAATATCAATATCCGTGCGAACAGTGTTCACATAGCCATCTGCAGATTCCTGTTCAATCGTAAAATCTTCAAGTCTATAGGTAACCGGATTCGTAGGCAGTACATCATGTCCATCCTTGTCTTTAACCAACACGATATGCGCATTTCCACCAGAATACGTAAACTGATCCTTTTTTTTAGGGTCGCTATCCTTGTCGATTTGGCCAATTACAATTTTATTGTCATTGTTTCCCGTTACCTGAAATGTAGAATTCGTATTAGAAATGTATTTTACCAAATTATCGACATCATATTTACTACTTGATAAGTCATTTTTATTATGTGCAACACCAGTAGTAGAATCAAATGTTACATTGACAAGTTTTTCCAATTCTTGCTTAGGATCATTCGAAGACTTCATTACATCATTTCGAATGTTAGTTGTAATCTGTGTTAACTGTCCATCTGTTTCATAGAAATTTTCTTTCGATTCCAAATTCTGTTTCTTCATCAAAAAATTAGAGTAAGTGATGTAAAGAAGCGCAGAACCGATAATAGAAAGAAAGGCAACAGCTATCAGTATTGAAATCATTGCAATACCGTTATTATTTCTAAAGCCGATTTTATTTCTCGTATTGGTCTTCATCTTGCCCCTCCTATTACTTAGTATTTGCAACTGTAGTACTTGCCGATTCTATCAACGCGTTTGTATCGCTATCATATACATATACTTTAGCTAAGACAACGTAAAAGTCTTTTGAGCCGCCTTGCAAATCATATTTAACATCAAACTGGATAGTCACGTTAAATGTAAAATCTCCAAATGAAACATTATTATAATAATAATTCCAATATCGTTTTGAATTATCAGATGTGGTTTGAACCGGAAAATCCTTTGGATCATCCGAATAACCTTGCCCCATATAAATAGCATCCTCATTGCCTTTTGTCAGATTATCAGGAGTGAACACCACATAAACAGGCGCTTTCATGCCTTCCATACGATAGTTTTCGGTATCTCCAAGTTTATTATCATAATAGTAGTTCTTTAGGCCGGGGATTTTTTTTGTAACCTCTGAAACCGTGGAGTTTCCATCCTCATCAACAGTAGTAACCTTTAATGTACCCGTTGACCCCTCCCAAGTCTGTGCACTAATTGCTTCCATGACAGTTTGGCTTAAATCTGCAGCCGCTAAATACTTCTTGGATTTTAAATTTGTTGAATAAGAAGAATACACCATTTGTAAAAAGGGTGCTGCAATTAATCCCAAGAGAACAATTGCACAAAGAACCTCAATCAAAGAAAATCCCCTGTTAGTCCCCTTCCGTTCCATCTTGTTCTTTTTCATAAAAGCCTCCCATGTATGAAATAGCTCTATTTTGTGCCATGTATACAGCATCTACTTATATTGCATTTTAACCTTCATAAGAAATTATGATATGAAATAACACTTTTTAATAGCAAAATACTAACTAAAAATAGAATGAATTCAATTAATCATACTCTCTTATTAAAATTAAAACATTTTCTCAACATCTTGAAAAGATATTTGTAATCAACAATGAATATTGTGTCATAAAACAAATCTTTCCTGCGGTACCATTTGAATACGGTACCGCAGGATACTTTTATATTACTTATTCTTCTACCGGAGTTTCCTCCACCAATTCCTCTTCGGCAATTCCGGACGGTTTGCCAAACACATTATCAACACCGTAAGGAATGTTTTCTGCGGATACAGGCGCAAGGGATCTGCCTTCGCCGGTAACTGCATACTGATTTAACACAAACACGCCTACCATCTTGCCAGTTTCATCATCTTGATCTGCAGAGAATGACGTCAAAACCATTCTCTGATTCTTCTTATCCATATCAAGAATGTACTGAAGAAAGTCTTTCATATTCTCATAATCGCAGACATATTCCACTGTACTGAGTGAAGTACGCGCAGTAAGCCCTTCAATCGTTTCTCCTGTCGCAGGATCGTAGGAGTCTTCAGAAATCAACGTTGGCTCAGTAGTTGCAAAGCTCAATGTAGTTAATGCAATACCTACTTTTTCTTCGGTATCTGCCAAAAAGAATACGTTGTTCTCATCAATGAGTCCGGTTGCAAAGTTCTGGACAATTTTAGCTCTTTCATTACCAAGAAGTTCAATACTGCTATTATAGAAAGCTCTATTAGCATCAAGTTTGGCAAGAAAATCTTCCCTTTTCTTTAACTCCTCTATGTGCGAATTGGTGTCTGCAATCTTTTCGTTAAAAGGACGAATCAAGAAAAAGATTGGACAAACAATTACAGCAACAAGAAGTAACAAAACTAACAATTTTAAGTCTCTATCGCTTAATTTCATTACGGAAGCACCTCCTCTTCTGCAGGAGCTGTCTCGACAGGTGCGGCATCACCTGTTGCTCCGGATAAATCTACGGTAGTGGTTCCTGCAAGCGCAGCAGCAACTTCATCGCTGACAGCGGTACCGGTTTCATTCTTTAATTGAACTAAAATAGGAAATTTAACCTGTCGTTCAATAGTTTCAGGATCGGCCACGTGTCCTTCATCATCACCCATGACTAAAATAGGAGGATCCAATTTATAAGGAGCCAATTCATCTTGCATTTCCGTAAGTGCAACACCACTTACATAAGGAAGTCCCTTCAACTTGATAATGATGTCTCCCACTTCCCTCTTGGTCGTACCTGTAACTTCAAATGTTACTGATCCTTCTACAGACTGAAGACTGTCAATATAAGCATCGTCCGGAAGTGATTTCTCCAAATCCTTAATAAACTGAAGCAACATTTCATTATCAGATACAGTTCCGTCAGCAAAGCCCTTTACGATATTATAGGAAGCAACGGACGCTTCATACTGTTGTGCAATGCCTTCGATATCTTCCATCTGTGCGATATGTGCTTCAATGGCAGCTTCTTCATTCTTTAACCTGTTATATTTCAGCAATTTCAAAGTAGAAAGGGTAGCCATAACCACAAACGCAATAGCTAATGCCACGAAAAGTAAGGTGTTAACCAATTTACCGCTGGACTCTTTCGATGCCTTGGACTGCTGAAGTTTCAATCCGATAGGATTAAGTACTGCACCGAAGTTTGCCAGGTAATGAAGAGCAGTCTCGGATGTTAAGTAAGCCTTTCCGCTTACACGAACACCATTCAACTGATCGAAGTGGCTAACCTCTGCACCAAGTTCCTGCTGAAGGACTTCATCGATACCTTCGATTGCGGAACCTTCACCGAACACCTTGATACCGTCGATAATTCTCTCCGGGTTACGGGATCTGTGATATTCTACGATACGGCCAATGGAGCTTACCAGATAGCGAACTGCTTCTGCGTACTCTGCCTCGGTAACCTGCTCTTCCATCATCTTACGATTGGAAAGAAGAACTTTGGCTTCCTTTTCGGAGAGTTTCTTGATCTCCATCATGGAGTTGATAACCGCATTCTTACCATAGGGAACGGAACGCTGTAAGATTACGTCTTTACCGGACATAATGTTTACGAAGGTCGCTTCCTTCTCAATCTGAAGAACCAGTTCCGTGCTTCCTTCCTTCATCTGTAAGGAAAGCAACTGCAGTACGGAGTTACCTACGTAGTCGATGTTCTCAACGGTAAGTCTTAACTCTTCTGCCAGTTCATAGTAGCTTTCTACCATATCTCTGGGAGCTGCAACCGCAGTCAGACGGGTCTTCTTACCTTCGTCATCCTGGAAGTTCTCCATTACAGTGTGAGCGAAAATGAAATCATTCGTCGTACTCATCGGGAAATACTCTGCAGCATTTGCCTGAAGGAGCTGAGAAATCTTCTTTTCACCCTTTACGTAAGGAATTACGATTTCCTTACTTGCAATCTTCTTCGAAGAAATCGTGAAGACTACACTTTTGGCCGAGTATCCACGTCCGAAAACGCAGCCTCTGACCGCTTCTGCGATGGAAGGAACGTCCGTGATATAACCGTCATCAATTGCACCTGAAGGTGTGGAAACTTCAGCAGCATTGTTGACGATAATCTGAGTACTGGACTTCTTAACGAGTTCGCAGATACGCGTTACGTCATTGCCGACATAAATGGACAAGAGTTTTTGTTCCATTATTTCGTCCCCTTTCATTAAAGTCTTGTGTTTATTTATTAAGCCGGCTATGCCGGATTAATTACGTTATTGTGCTTTCTGGAAGAATCCCAAATACCACTGGATAATCGGATTTCCGAAAAGAATGGTAAGGTAAATACCCGCTGCAAGATAAGGACCGAATGCCAAAACATGTTCTTTCTTCTTATTAACATTCATCCGGATAATGTGGATCACCGAACCGAGGATGCATCCAATCATCATAGCTAACAGGATGTGTTTCCATCCAAGCAAAAGTCCTGCGGCAGCCATGAGTTTTACATCACCGCCACCCATTCCTCTTCCTTTGGTAACCAGTACAATGATCAGGAAGAGTCCGCTTACCACAAATGCACCGATTACATATTCATACCACGGTCCGCTTGCGGTTGCCTGCTTCGTCAGAACCAGAATCACTCTGGCTACACCGAGAATGGCAATTGCGATATTCAGACCGATCGGAATCTCCTGCGTTCGTTCATCAATTACTGCAAGGACAATTAATATGGAAGAACAAATGCAGAAAAGGATGGTTTCCCAGCGAAGTCCCCAAATAAGAACTACTCCGATCCAAAGGATTGCATTCAAAGCTTCCACAATCGGATACTGAGGGGAAATCTTTGCCTTGCAGGATCTGCACTTTCCTCCCTGGATAATCCAGCTGATCAAAGGAATCAGTTCATACCAGGAAAGGATGTGACCGCAGTGCATGCAGTGAGATCTTTCGACTGCGATGTCTTCTTTCAGGGGAATACGGAAAATCAGCACATTCAGAAAACTTCCGACTACGATTCCAACTAGGAAAAGAAACACAAAAAGTAATATGATTGCATTTTGTCCAATAAACAGAAAATCGCCCATTTTCCCCTTTCGAGCGCATACTTCGCCCATTTATCCAATTATTGAAATTATAGCAAATATCAATAATATCGGCAAGAAAAAATTGTTATTTCAAAAAATCACACAAAACTTTGTAGATTTTCCACATAATCAAATTATGGTTTTTGTATATATTCTCTAATTTGTTTCTCCGTCACAGGATTTACATCCTCTCCGGACAAGTAAGAAACATTCCATTCCACGATTCTTTCCATCACCTCGTCCATATGCCATTTTCCTTTGATTCCAAAAGTTTCACGGATCTTGGTGCTGTCCAGTTTCAGAAGTCCCGCCTCGTGAGGCCCCCCGTCCGGTTTATCTTCTCTTACTGCTTCATTCGGTCGGATTGCATTCCATTTCTCGCAGAAGAGGTTCACAAGTTCTCCGGTATTTAAACAATCTTCATCGGCCGGTCCGATATTATAATTTCCCGCCTTGGTAATATTCTTTAACTGTTCCATCGCAACGGTAAGATATGCGCATACAGGCTCCAGTACGTGCTGATAGGGTCTGGTGGAATACGGATTTCGTACCACAATTGGTTTCAACGCAGATACCGCACGGATGCAATCCGGAATGATGCGGTCCGTAGCAAAATCTCCTCCGCCGAGTACATTTCCTGCGCGGACCGTGGAAACCGCAACAAACCTTCCACTATCCATCTTTCCGCTTTCTCCGCCAAAGAACGAATTCTTATAGGAAGAAGTAACAAGTTCCGAACAGGATTTGGAATTGGAATACGGATCAAATCCGTTTAGAATATCATCTTCCTTATATCCTCTCTCCCACTCAAAATTACGATAAACCTTATCTGTAGTTACGTTTACGAACGATTTGACCGAGTCGGTTAGTCTGACACATTCCAGCACATTAACCGTACCCATGACATTCACATCATAGGTGTATACGGGTTCTTTATAAGACTCCCGAACCAGTGGCTGGGCTGCCATGTGGATTACAATCTCCGGCTGTTCCTTGGCAAAGACCTCTTTTAAGTGCTCCAGATCCCTGATATCACCTTCATGGGAATGAATCCGTTCTTCAAGTTTACATAACTCAAACAGATTCGGATCGGTTGGCGGATTTAATGCATAGCCCGATACTACTGCTCCCAGTTCCAGCAGCACCTTGCACATCCAGGCACCTTTAAATCCGGTATGTCCGGTGATCAACACTTTCTTTCCGCGATAAAACTCTTCCAATTGACTCATTCGTTTCCCTCTCCAACTCTATGACCGGTTCGATACCGTCGTTTGTATAACATACCGGATTGTTTCCGCTATTCCCTCTTGGAAGGATACTTCCGGAGCAAATCCCGTATCCCGGCCAAGCTCCGTAATATCCGCACAGAGCATCATAACCTGTTTCTCCCCGTAAGGAATATCACCCAAACCGACGTCCGGTTGTATACCGGCCTGCTTATTGACTTCATCGGCCAAAACATCGATATACTCATATAGTTTATGACATTTGCCGCTTCCTATGACGTAAGTCTTACCCGCTATGCCTTTCTCAGCAAGAAGAACAAAAGCCCTGCCCGCATCGGAAGCATAAAGATAATCCCACTCCTGCTCACCTTTCGTAAAGGATGCCCGCTCTCCGCTTATCATTTTCCGTATGGAAGAAATGATCATGGATTTCTCTCCGTCGAACGGTCCGTACACGGAAAGTACTCTGGTCCAGATATGACGCATACCAAGTTCTTCACATAGTTCTCTGGTTTTAATCCCGGCAAGAAGTTTACATCTACCGTATTCATTCTCCGGATGTGTGGGAGTATCACCTTCCAGTACGCCTTCCACTCTTCCGTATTCCGCCTGGGATCCCGCACCGATAAAAGTCCGACAGCCCAAAGCATACGCCATTTTCACCGCATCCAATGCAAAGTGCACATTCTCTTCCTGAAGCGCCGTATCCATCCGGTCTGCTCCGGTTGTTCCTCTCCATGCCAGATGAAAGAACACATCGAAACTTCCGTAGGTACGCTTCAGTTCATCAAGGCTTTTTCCCTCCAGGCCCTTGGAATACTCTTCTACATCCGCTTTCACGATACGAACAAGAGGATGAACGGGGATCGTTTTATTCCGCACGGAATCTTTCCGGCAGATTGCCAGAACTTCATATCCCGAAGCAATGCATTCTTCAATTATGGCATGTCCGATTGCCCCGGTAGGGCCCGTAATCACTACTTTCATTTAATCATCCACTCAATTTCATCCGTAAATTCCGCCACACCGATATACGGATACTCGGAAAAATCCGCAGGATCATGAAATCCGAACCCATAGGTCACTGCAATGAAATCAACTCCTGCCTCACTTGCACCCTTAGCATCAAAGAGAGTATCTCCGATCAAAACCGACTCTTTCTTGGAAACACCGGCTTCCTTCACACAAAGTTCGATAATATCCTTCTTGGTCAGATGATTGTCCTTATCCGCTCCACGAATTACATCCAGATATTGGTCAAACCCAAAATGTTTTAGAAGATCCAGTGCATACTCTTCTTTCTTGTATGTTGCTACAGCAAGAAGAACGCCTGCATCTTTTAAGTGTTCACACTGTTCCAGGATTCCGTCATACGGCTTGGCATGATACATCAAGCCTCCGCTATAGTATTTACGAAAGATCGCCGTAGCCTCATCCGCCTTATCTTTATCACATCCGTAAACCCTTGGAAATGAATCCTGCAGGGGCGGTCCGATAAAGGTAATCAGCTCCGACATATCCTTCTTGGGAAAGCCCAATTCTTTCGCAGCATTCTCTACACACTCAATCACTCCCTGCGTGGTATCAAGAAGTGTTCCGTCCAGATCAAAAATTGCCAATTTATAACCCATTTTGCATCCTCTATTCCTGTTCCAATGCTTTCTTTAACTCATCCCGTTCCAGAAGCGGTGCCATATCCTCAATCGGACGGCTGGCCATCTGTCCGTCTTCTTTCATGTAATTCACCTGTTTGGGAAGAATCTTCTGCGTGATATCCGCTTTCACTGTACAAATCGCAGGATCATTACCTTCTAAGATTTCGGATACAACACGATCCAATTCCTCTTCCGTTTCAATATGAGCCGAACGGATTCCGAACGCCTTTGCAACTTTGCACATATCCGGAAGGGAAAGTCCTGTCTCTTCGGTACAACCGGTCAGTTCTCCTTTGAAATTACCGTTCTGTGACTGGTAGATCATACTGTATCCGGCATTGTCCACAACAAATGTTTTGACAGGAAGATGCAGTCGTTTCACGACTTCCAACTCCTGCATATTCATGGCAATGCTTCCGTCACCGGTAATGCATACTGTGCGTTTTCCACCCGAAGCGATACAACTTCCGATGGATGCGGGAACATCATATCCCATTGCTGCGAGTCCCTTCGTCAGGAATGCTCTTTGCCCCCACTTGATCTCAAATGTTTTCATGGAGATATCCGCGCTGGTTCCGGATGAGGTAAACTGGAAAATATCATCCGAAGTCATTTTGTCGGATACACTCTTTACAAGATGATATGTGGAAACATATCCCTCCCTCGGTTCCTGCTCCGGAATAAAGGTCGGATATTTTTGTCGAAGTTCATCGCAGTGATTTTTCCAAGTGGAAATATCACCGATCTTCACTTCTTTGATTCTCTGCAAGAGTATAGTAATAAACTCCTTTGCATCGCACTGTACCTTCATCCAGGGATGAACGCTCTTTTTCTCCATTTCGTGAATATCGATATCCACCATGATGTGCTTTGCATTTGCCAGGAAGGAATCGAAATTGTAACCCGTGCTTAAGAGGTTCAATCTGGTCCCGATAGTCAGCACAAGGTCAGCTCCCTGTTCAATTAAATTTGCCGCACGCTGTCCTACAGCTCCGGGTCTTCCATAGTACAGAGGATGATCTTCCTCAATCAGATCGACACCGTTCCAGGAAGTCAGCACAGGAATACCAAGGGCATTGTATAACTCCCTTGCCTCGTCTGCCGCATGTCCCAAGCGTATACCATGCCCAAGCACCATAACCGGTTTCTTGGCTTCATTTAATGCTTCAATCACCTTCGTTACCGTCTCATCCGCCAGGGGATACTGTTCTAATTCAGAAGTGTCGTAAGAAGGGAGATTGTCAACATCAACTTCGGATGCCTGAATATCCAGTGGTACATCGATCCAGACCGGACCGGGCCGGCCGTTCACTGCAATGGCTGATGCTTTCTCCAGCTCATAACGGATATCTTCCGGCTTAGCAATCTGTACGGCATATTTGCTGTAGGATCCCACCATGGATATGATGTTCACTTCCTGAATTCCGAACTGGCGAATTCCCTGGTTTCCGACCAAATCTGCTCTTTTAGCCTGTCCGGAAATGTAGATTACCGGAATGGAATCAATATACGCACCCACAAGTCCGGTAAGCGCGTTGGTTGCTCCGGGTCCGGAAGTTACCAGGCATGCGCCGTATCCTTCATGGATTCTTGCATAACTTTCCGCAGCAATCGATGCGCCCTGCTCATGAATCATATAAACGCCCGTCAGTTTTTTACTCTGGCCAAGCGAATGATTCATATGCATTGCGCCTCCACCGGTTACGCAGAATACTTTATCTACGCCCAGGGAAGCTATGAATTCCATGATATAATCCGATATTTTCATCTTAAACTGTCTCTTTCGTTTTTATTGCTCGTATAAGCTTTCTGTCAGGAAATGAATCTGCATATTCGGCGAAGCGGCCTTCACATCCGCAAACATTTCCTTGATCTCTTCGTTTAACTCTTCCCACTTCTTTCCGGGGTTAATAGTCGGAAGGGACGCATCCGCATAACTTTCGTTATAGGTCTGCTTAAAACCGTCAAAACCGGCAATATAGACTTCTTTCACTTCCAATTTACGAAGCAGTCTAAGAGCACAAATGACTGCATTGTCGAAGTGATCCCAACCGCGCTTGATGGCTCTTTCAAAACCGATTACGGTTTCTTTCTCATCGCCCTCTTTCTTCACACTGGAAAGAAGGATCTTCGATACGGTATCAAAGAGTTCCCTCCTCGTTTCCTTCGCATATTCATACCGCGCGTTGTTTGTAAGGAAAAGTGTATCATAAACTCCGTCATATTCTTTCAACAACGCATTAACCGCTATAACGGATACCGATCCTTCTTTACGAAGGTTATCGATTTCGGCTACGATATTCTCTCTTTCGGTGACGGATGATTTGCCGGGAGCAATCAGAACAATCTTTTGATTCGAAAGTTTATCCTTTAATGCAAGGAATGCTGCTTCGTCATCTACTTTATGATTCTGATTCTCAATATACTTAGCCTCCAGAAGGTCGTAATCATATTTTCTTCGATCTTCTTCGGAAAGAGATGCAATGATATTGCGCATATCCTTGGCAGAGGTACGATGGTTCTTGGTCAGATATGCAATATTGTTTACATGACAGCAATACATTCCGGCGATACAATACTCCGTCGAATATCCCCAGGAGAAGTTTTCTTCAAACGGTTTCATATAGATGTCGATTGCATCCATGATTGCATTCATGTCATAGTGTGTGCCACACTTGGTATTTAAGTAATTAGCAATCAGCTCCGTAGTGGCATTTCCGGCGCCTCTTCCCATTCCGCAAAGGGAAGAATCCACTACCGCAGTTCGTTCGGTGTCCTTCAACAGTTTCACGAAATGAATCGCATTGGAGAACGCAAGTTGTTGGTTATTATGGGAATGGAAACCGATGGCAATGTCCGCATTCAGTTCCTTATCGAGAACGGAAACAATCCGATTCAAATCCTCTTCGTACATTGCACCGAATGTATCAACCACGGATAAACTCTTTGCACCTGAAGCATTCACTTCTTCCGCAAGTTCTTTTAATTCTTCGTCGGAATATGCCAGAGTATTGGCTGCCTGGAAATAGAGAGTATATCCTTTCTCTTTCACCTTTCTGCCAACCGAAATTCCTTCACGGAATTTCGTCTGAGGGAATACCACGCGGATTGCGTCAATCGATTGTCCATCACAAACCGGCAGATTGTCGAGATTATAGCGGTCCCAGTCAATCATTACAACGTATTCATGATCCGGTTTTCTCTCAATCATGTATGGAATCACTTCTTCCGGCAGATGATAGAAAGAGCTTCCTTCCTCGTGTGGTTTATCCTTCAGCCACCCGCATTCGATGATATCTGCACCGGCATCCTGCAATTTCTTAATGATACCCTTAATGGCAGCATCTCCGAATTTGGAATCCACGATATATGCTCCGTCTCTTAATGTACAATCCAGCAGTTTTATCTTTCCCATTATACAATCGCCTCTTTAATTACTTTCGCCATATAATCAATCATATCATCCGTCATTCCGGGATAAACGCCCACCCAGAATGAATTGTTCATAATCGTATCCGTATTGGTCAGTTCACCTACAATACGGTACCCCCTTCCTTCCGCTCTCATCTGATCGAAACAGGGATGTTTCGTTAGATTTCCGGCAAAGAGCATTCTTGTCTGCACGCCCTTGCCTTCGATATAAGAAACCACTTTCTTTCTGTCGATTCCTTCTTTGCAGGTAATTAAGAATCCAAACCAGGAAGGATCCGAGTTCTCGCATGCAACGGGAAGAATCAGTTTATCCTGTGCATCTTCCAATGCATTCCATAAACGTTTGAAGTTTTCTTTCCTTCGAACTACAAATGTAGGAAATTTTTCAATCTGTGCACAGCCGATAGCTGCCTGCATATCGGTTGCCTTTAAATTATATCCGAAATGGGAATACACATATTTATGATCGTATCCAAGAGGAAGTTCACCATATTGTTTGTCAAAGCGGTGACCACAGAGATTATCTCTTCCCGAAGGACAGGAACAATCCCTGCCCCAATCACGGAAGGAACGGATAATCTTATGAAGTAACGGTGAATCTGTATAAACAGCGCCACCCTCTCCCATGGTCATATGATGCGGAGGATAGAAAGAAGAAGTTCCGATATCACCAACCGTTCCGGTTAAGTAGTCTTTACCGTCAATATTGTAAACGGAACCCAGTGCATCGCAGTTATCTTCCACAAGCCAGAGATTATGTTTCTGGCAGAATTCTTTAACTGCCTTCAAATCAAAAGGATTGCCCAAAGTATGCGCTGCCATTACAGCTTTGGTTTTCGGGCTTAATGCTTCTTCCAATTTGTTGACATCAAGATTGTACTGCGGAATTGTCACATCAATAAATACCGGCACAGCTCCGTATTGGATCGCCGGTGTAACCGTCGTGGGAAATCCGGCCGCTACGGTAATCACCTCATCTCCCGGCTTAATCTGTCTCGGTCCGAGAAGCGGTGATGTAAGCGCCATAAATGCAATCAGATTGGCACTCGATCCGGAATTGACCAGACTGCAGAAACGAACGTTTAAGTATTCCGCAAATTTCTTTTCAAATTGCTCGGTATATCTTCCCGATGTCAGCCAGAATTCCAGGGACGAATCCACCAGATTACACATCTCTTTCTCATCGAAAACACGGGATGCATAATTAATTCGGTCTCCCGGCTCAAATGCCTTCTTTGGCTCTTTGTATTCGTGATAGTATTCTTCTACCAATCCGAGAATCTCTTTCCTGGCTTCTTCTTCATTGTTCCACTTGGACATTTCAATCCTCCCAGCATTTCCAGGGTGCTTTGCCTGCATCCCACATATCCTCAAGAATGCCTTTTTCTCTGGCATTGTCCATACACTGCCAGAAACCGCGATGGGTGTAAGACATCAGTTCACCATTCGCAGCAAGCTTCTCAAGGGGATCTTTCTCAAAGATTGTATTATCGCCTTCAATATAGTCAAAGATTGCAGGCTTAAGTACCATGTATCCTGCATTAATTAATGCTCCATCCGTCAAGCTTTTCTCACGGAAGGAACGAACCGAGTTGTTCTCTGCAATATCAAGAACGCCCTTCTGCTGCTCCATCACAACCGCAGTTAAGGTGGCTATTTTCCCATGGTTTTGATGGAATTCCACAAGTTTGCGGATATCAACATCACAGACACCGTCACCGTATGTCAGCATGAAATCTTCATCACCGATGTATTCCTGAATCCGTTTCACTCTTCCACCGGTCATTGTAGAATAACCGGTATCCGCAACGGTTACCTTCCAGGGTTCGATATTCGTGTGATGAATCATCATTTCATTCTTGCCATCCGAATAGTCAAAGGTGATATCGGAGCAGCGCAGAAAATAATCCGCAAACCACTGCTTGATCATATGCTGACGATAGCCCGCGCAAATTACGAATTCATTGAATCCGTAGTGAGAATATTCCTTCATGATATGCCAGAGAATCGGCTTTCCACCGATTTCAATCATCGGCTTCGGTTTAAACTGGCTCTCCTCTCCGATTCTGGTACCGTAACCACCTGCTAAGATTACAACTTTCATTTGTGTTCCCCCATTATTTAGCAAAATATTTAAAGAATACCTGATTATCTAAATCCAATGCGACAAAATTTGTTTCCGGCCCGGAGTTTTCCCTGCTATAAGGCCCATCTCCCCCCAGTGTATAGAGAAAATCCGTCATTTTATCATCGATTCCCCGCATACTTACCTGTCGGAAACCACGAATGAATTCAACTGTCGGAGTAGCAGCACCGAGTATCATGCAGATTACCAACAGTGCGTATCCGTATCGTTTCAGTTTCTGCAGATCCCAGCCTTTATGTGTCGGATCACTTATGCTTCTTTCTGCGACTTTATCAGCAGAGGAATTCTTTACGGCAACTACTTTCTTAGCGCCTGTAGTTACAATTCCTTCTCCGTTGATCAGTACTTCATCCTTCTCTTCAAATAAGAATTTCCAGCAGAAAATATACATCATAAACAGTGCCGGAATGGATGCCCGCATCGTAAAATCCGAGCTGTATCCGATTCGCAAGAATGGGAATGCCAAAAGCATTAAAATCGTAACATAGAATTCCGGTCGTTTCTTATACTTTCCGGCTACAAGGATTGCATAGACTCCAAATTCCAAGAGAATAAACTTCACATAGGTCCATATTGCTTCCCCGATGCCGGTTGTTGCTTCTGTTGAACCCGTTTCTGTTGAGACCGAAGCCACCGTCTCTCCAACTTTTGATACTACATTTGATGCTGTCAGTCCACCTGCTCCAGAAAGCGCAGCATTGGAAAGAAGATATGTGCCGATAAAAGGGAAAACCAATATTGCAGACAGAATGTTGGATGGTGAGAACAAAGCCTTCATAAATTCTTTCATCTTCTTATCGCGAACCGCAGATACCAGTTTCATCACACCAAACGTAATCGCATATATAAAGAATCCGACAAACGGAAACGGTCCGGAAAGAAGGCACGCCATTCCAATCATAATATACTGGGATACATCCTTCTCTTTCAGTAATAGTGCCATACAAATCCATGGAATCAGCGCCTGGTTAAATACCCAACACATACATGTTGTAAAAGAAGAATACTGGTAGTCTCTCGCCCACCATTCAAGGTGATAATTATTGGCACCAAGCGGCTCTATACTGGCTACAATATCCATTCCCGAGAAAAAGATGAATGACAGAATAATCAGAATCATTGCACCCTTTTTCCCCGGTTTAAAATAAGCAAAAAACAAAAGAAACAGGATGCTAAGACCCACTGTGATATATATAAGCAACGCAATATTGCCGACAAAGAAAGCAATATCGTCTCCCGCTCCAAAGAACTTAGCCAGTTTTCCCGGCAGCGCAGCCGGCAGCCACTGACCTATATAATAGACCAATGCCCCCTTATATTTAGGATACATAACCGGCCAGTCCCTTAAAATCAAATCGCGAAAAATAGCATTTCTCCACGGATAATCTTTGCTTTGTGCCCATAATCTTCCGATACCGCAGAAGAATGCATAGAGGAAAGAACTCAGAACAATGACCACAGGCATAAAACGGGGCATATGAATCGCTTCCCAAGCTTCCTCTTTCTTCGGTTCACGAAACGCAAAAAACAAACCAACTAATACTGCAAGGCACGCAGGAATTGTAAAGTATACTTTCAACCAACCTAACAGAAAGCAAAACAAAGGAAGCGTTATATAAATAAATGCCACCTTGCGAATACTGCTATATATAATTATAATTTCATTTTTTTTCATGATGATTTTTTCTATATAAGCAATTTACTACTTCTAAGCTGCTTTTTTATCTTGTAGACTTCTACATAGAACACTAATTCTATTATATGCTAAAGCTATACCAAAACAAATAAACAATGTCAAAACACTGATAATACCACACTGCAGGGCAAAAACATCCTTTCTCGTATACTGTTCCCCCGCATAAAACAGTTTACTCGAGTAGTATCGCAGTAATGTATATATCGGCTTATGTATAAGAAGAATAATAAGCGTTATATTTCCAATTAATTGTAATACTTTAATTTTTCTCAATAAATAAGCTATCCCCAATACCATCATGCAGCCAAGTATTGAACCCAAATAAAATCTCCATTCGATGGCATACGTAAGATGTAAAATATTAACATATGTATTTCCTTTATAAGAAACAAAGAAAACACCCCAAAAGCCTAATACCACTACAATCATAGCGCCTATAAACAATATAGTTTTACTTAAAATCTTTTTTGAATTAATCAATACATATATCTTTCCTAAAACATACCCGATGCCCAAAAAAACAGTACCCATAAATGCTGAGTCAATCTTCATAGGAAGCCTCTCAAAAAATGGAATATGCGAAACAATATCATGCATATATGTTGATAAGATAATCCAAATCATCCAAATCAGTATATACAAATACGTTTTACACTTACTCTTTAGAGCCAACAACACATAGAAAAACAATTGCGCCCAAAACATACAAATCAAGAACCAGGCCGATTCAAAATACGAAAACAAAAAGAATCCCTCATAAATATATTTTATGGTATCGATAGTAAATAACCTCTCAATATTATATTCTTTTGTTGGAATAATAACGCACTGTAGTATACTTAATAACAGCGCAAATAAAAAAGGAAGAATGTAGTGTTTCGAAATCTTTTTCAAAAAAAAACCAATAGTAGGAAGTTCTTTGTTGCTTAATATGATTCCCGAAATAACAAAAAACAGAGGCATATGAAATGCATAGATAAAGCGAAATGTTTTATAATTAAAGACAACCATATGTCCCAATATAACCAGATAAATTCCGATTGCCTTGGCAACATCTAAAAATGCAATCCTATTATTAATCCTCATTCTGTCACTTTTCACTCTTCTCTTCGTGATACTCTTTCTCAGTATTAACACTCCAGATATTAGTCTTATCCTTTACACCAGTCAGAATATTCTTAACCGTTTCAAACGAAGTAACCATCGAATGATCCAGGTTATTATAACGATGTTGACCATTTCGTCCGACACAATAAAGGTTATCAATGGTATTGATGTAATCAACGACTTTATCGATTTCATCATAGGTATCAAAGTATGCCGGATATGCCTTCTTTACTTTCTCCATGTGATAATCAAGAACCACATCCTTACTTTCTATGATGCCGATTTTCACCATTTCTTCAATTCCAAGTTCCGCAAACTGCTCTTCTGTCTGGTTCCAGAAATCATCACCTTCCTGACAGAAGTATTCCAAACCAATCCATACAGTATTCTCAAGATCCGCAACCAGATAAGGAGACCAGTTATTGTAAATCTGGAAACGCCCCATCTTCACATTACGATCCTGTACATATACCCAGCAATCCGGAACGATATTGCTGACAGTCGTCATGTTGGTTTCGTTCTTTAATTCCATTTTAGAAACAAGAACGCCAAGTGTCATATAGTCACGATACGGAAGTCCGGCTGCAATACGATATACATCTTCCGGAACATCATTCATACCGACAACCAGGTCTTTTAACGGCATGGAGGAAATAACCACATCACCTTCCAAATAGATTTCCTGACCGTCTTTGATATACTTAACGCCTGTCACCTTTTGTCCTGCGTTTGTAGTTTCATCAAACGGTGCTTTGACTACATTCTTAACCTCAGCATTCATGATGATAGTTCCGCCGAGTTCTTCAATCCGTTTAGCTGTTACTTCCCAAAGTTCTCCGGGACCAAGTTTCGGATACTTAAACTCCTCAATTAGGGAAGTCTCCACTTTACGGTTCTTTTTCTTGAAGATCTTTCCGAATACATCTTTAATAACTGCACCGATCGATACACCTTTTACGCGCTGTGCTCCCCAGGAAGCATCAATTTCTTTCGGGTGTCTTCCCCAAAGATTCTCCGTATAGTATTCGAAAAACATAGAATACAGTTTTCTTCCGAAGCGGTTCACATAGAAGTTTTCCAGATTATCTTCCGGAAGTTTATGAATTGCAGAACCAAGATAGGAAAATCCGACTTTCATTGTGTTTCCGAAGCCCATGTTCATAAAAGTTTGACCTTTTAAGGAAATCGGATAATCATAGAATTTCCCGTCAAAGAAAATGCGGGATACGCGCCGACGTTTCAGCATAACTTCATCATTATTCTCGGGATTCGGACCGCCTTCCTGCCCATTTACTTCGCGGCTTAACATGATATCATCTTTGGACGGCGAGCCCTGAAGGGGAAGCATTTTCTCCCACCATTCATTGACACGTTCATCTTTACTGAAGAACCTGTGTCCGCCCATGTCCATACGGTTTCCCTTGTAATTGACGGTTTTGGAAATGCCACCAAACGCAGAAGATTCTTCAAGGACAGTCACTTCCACCTCCTTGCTCTGCGTCAAAAGTTCATATGCTGCTGTAAGTCCGGCAGGACCGGCTCCGATTACGATTGCTTTCATGTGGTTCCCCTGTTTACTGTACGGTTTCAACTTTGAATACCTGGTCATTGATTGGCCAACGATCTCTGTCTTTCAAAAGATCAGTTCTTAGATATACAAAACTATGCTGATAAGTCAGATAATACTTATATGGTCTGAAAATACGAATTTCATAAATCGGAAAATATGCCTGCTTGGTTACATCCAGTCCCATCAAACCAACGATATTAGGATCACCGATTATGATATCCGGATATCCCTGTGCTCCCAAATTTCTGCAATATGCATCAGCTTCTTCTCTGGAAGGACAGGCATGTTCAATATACCTCTTATGATCATCTCCGTCATTGAAATTGGAAATATAATTCTTTCCTTCACTGTTATACGCAATGATATCAGCAAAGTTTGTCAACGTCGGGAACTGATAATAATCTTCAGGTGCCATCGGAGTAATGTCATAGAAGAATTCATCGAATTGATTATCCTCTTCAGTCTCCTCTTCTTCCTCCATGAGGCCTGAACTTGATCCATATGCATATACAATTTTGCCATCCTTAATCGGAAGATAGGACCAATCCGCAACAATACGGTAATTCGTCAGATTGTAGTCTTCGAATATCTGATTCAAAGACTTCGCATACCATACTTCATGCGTTATATCGTTATAGCATGCTTTAACCGTCCAGAATAGGGACATTGCCATACAAAGAAGCAAAATAAACCAGGCAAACTTCGTAGTGATATTTTTATACTGTTCATTCAGTTTCAGCATCTGTTTCGGTAAAGTTCTCTTCTCGGCATCCTTATCCTCATAACAGATCCATGTTAAAAACACAAAGAACAACACCGTAATTCCGATATGATGATTACACATATATCCGATTGCAGCAAATGCAGCAAATGCAGGATATGCAAGCAAATAATATCTTCTCTTATGATGAACGTAAGTCACAGTATACAATACAAAATGAATCAGAATCGTCAGGATATATGCACCGATTGAAAGCGGCGAAAAATTAACGAACTGATATGACAGATTCTGCAGGGATCCGAAGAATCCGACGTCCGTAACCATTGCATCC
Source organism: Lachnospiraceae bacterium UBA3804 (assembly GCA_002368665.1). Lineage (GTDB taxonomy): Bacteria > Bacillota > Clostridia > Lachnospirales > Lachnospiraceae > UBA3766. Next base: position 55,901 of record DFEK01000001.1, on the reverse strand, counting down.
GCGGGCATCATAAAGAATGTATAAACCATAGCAGTAAGCGGGTGTTCACGGTTATAGAAGTTCGTCGCAAATGCATTTTCTTTCGGATAAATCAGATAAAGGATTAACAAAGCTCCGAGTAGTATTCCAACAAGACACCAAAATCTCTTATCCTTTACTAATCTTCCAAAGAAGCCTTTGCCCCAAAGACTCTTGAAGATTTCCACTGTCCAGACAATACAGAAACATCCAGCAAACAGAAGTCCGTAGGAGGAACATAGACAAAGCAAATACAGTGAAAGGATATAGCGAATCGGACGTTCATTTCTTGTTTTATGAAAGCATGCCGCCAACATAAATGCAGCAAACATCATAGCATAAGGACGACAAATAACCGTATACTGACAGAAAATGAAATAGGTAAACGGAAGTAAGCACCTAACCCATTTCTTGAAGGGTGCCTTGAAAATTAGCAGATAAGCACCAATCAAAGAAAAAGAGAAAGACACAATACGAAGACCAATATCCACCGGCACTCCAGTTTTAGCAAATATAGATAACAGCAAAGCAAAAAGAGGCGGATGTCCTTCATAATGAGTAGCCACAAAGAATAGTTCATGGAAGGATGCATCCTTTGCAAGCATATATGTCTGGATTTCGTCATACCAGAGTTCATGGAAAAAGAACATGACGATAGAAAAGACAATAAACAATAAATATGCTATCCATTCAAAGGTTCTCTTTTTTTCATATGTTTTTACGGTTTGATATATTTCTGTTTCGTTCATATTGCCCCCTATTTACACTCAACTTTCAATATACTTTACTTTTATTCTCTATTGTCCTAACAATTCTATCGACATCCTCCAGTGCCAGGTCAGCATAAATCGGCAGTGTCAGCACTCTATCGCTGACCCACTTAGCAACTGGAGTTAATGAAGAATCGAACCTTCCCTTGTAACAGTCAAAATCACTCGTCAACGGATAGAAATACTTTCTGGCATATATATCATTGGAAACCAAAAGGTCATATACTTCATCTCTGGAAGCACCAAATTCGCTTTCATTTATCAGAATAGGGTAATAAGCATAGTTAGGCTTAACATCCTTTTGAATTAACGGAATACGAATGCCTTTATCATTTTCAAGTAAATCCGTATATCGTTCATATACCTTCCTTCTTTTCTCTATTTCTTCATCAATGTGGCGAAGATTACAAATCCCCATTGCAGCACAAAATTCATTCATTTTTGCGTTAGCTCCAATGCCTCCCACATCATTCAATCCGTGAATTCCGAAATTCTTTAAGTCATAAATTCTCTGTCCTATTATTGGATCCCTATAGCAAGATGCTCCGCCTTCTATCGAATTAAAAACTTTTGTTGCATGAAAACTAAAACAGGAAGCATCACCGAAATTACCAACACCTTTTCCTTTATAGAGTTCCCCAAAGGTATGCGCCGCATCATATATAACCTTTAAATTATGTTTCTGAGCTATACGGTCTATTTCCTCGACATTACATATATATCCGTAAACATGAACCGGTAAAATAGCTACAGTTTTATCCGTAATCAATTCTTCAATCTTTGAACAGTCAATTAAATAATCATCTTTATTAATGTCACAAAATACTGGAGTTAATCCTGTTCGAACTATTGCGTGTGTCGTGGAGGCAAATGTAAATGGCGTCGTGATTACCTCAGATCCCGCAGGAAAATCAAAAGCTTGAAGTGTCATTTCCAAAGCCATATGGCCATTTATCAAAAGTTCGATATTATCTACTCGCAAATAATCCTTAAGATGATTCTGAAATTGTCTATGTTTTTCTCCCATGTTTGTGAGCCAATGAGATTCCCAAATATTCTCTATTTCTAAAATGTATTCTTCAATCGAAGGCATAGACGATTTTGTAACATATATTTTACTCATTATTATCACCTCAAAAAATACAATCTATACAATGCCCATTTATAATTTGATAAACCATTTCTGCTTGGAAGTTTATTTAATTCAATATATCCGTATCCTTCTATATCTAATACGTCAGCAATCAAGTTAACAATATTCTTCACACCCATATAATCGTGCAACTCTCCCTGCAACTGTCTGTGTTTTAGTCCCATATTTTGTCAGCCAATGTAAATCCCACACGACCTTGATTTCATCCACGTACTCATTCAAACAAGGCATTGATGGATGAGTAACAAAAAATCGCTTTATCCATAGCAACTCCTCAATAGCATATCTTTATTTGGCAGAAGGTAAGACAGTACTTTCTTCGAGTAAATGAAACGGTTTTGTTTGCATTATTTTCTTCATATCTTCACATGCTTTCCACCAATCCCATACTGGTTTCCAACCCAGTTCAATTTTTGCCTTCTCATCGGCATATAGATGCATTGGAGTGCTCGGTTTCTCCGGACAATAAACCTTCTCGGGCGGATTATCAGAATTTCCAAAAACATCTACAATACCCTGTACTTGTTCGTCCAGCGTATAAAATCGAACACCACTAAGATTATAAATACCTGTACAATTAGATTTTAATGCACATTCGATGGCCAAGCAAAAATCTTTCACATATAGAAGACATTTCCTTATCTCAGGATTTCCCCATACTTCTATCGTTTTCCCTTTCATAACATTTTCGACAATAAGCCTCCATGGAAGTATTTTTCGCTGTCCATTTATATTATAATAAGGGTTTTCACACCAGCAATAAACTGTATCATGTCTAAAAACTATAGGCTTAAAATCATATGCAATACTGTAATGCTCTAGAAGATCAACCGCAGCATTCTTTGCTATCGCATATACAGCATGGTCCCCCCCATTCTTTGGAAAAGACCGAGGAGCATAATCTGGAACCGGGGTTGGTTGATTTAAATACTTAATCACATCAGATGGGGTGGTGTTGAAGATTATCCTCTTGCAAGATGTCTTTGTTCTGAGCCATTCACAAATGTTAACAGTACCAACAATGATACTTTGAATATATGGCATAGGCGATGTGTTACTATGTGCAGGCATCACACCTGCAAGATTAATCACCACATCAATATCAATAGGAAGCCTATCAAAATCAGCTATGTTTTCATTGGCTATTCCACCAATATATTGAATTCCCTTTGTGGCAAAGAAACCATTATCTGATGTTCTATGTCCTACCGCCACAACTTCATAGTTGCTTTCCTTCAGATAAACCGCAACATTTGATCCAATATTACCAGTGGCACCAAATACTAATACTTTCTTCATCACATTCCCCTTATTCTACTATTACCTGAATATATTTTTCTTGGTTTAATATAACTTCTCGTAATCTGGCTTGTGTATCAAATTGTAATACAACCGTTCCAATAGCTTCATTTGCCGCAGAGAAGCCACCAACTCTTGTTCCTGACTCAATCCATAAGTCTCGTTCGACTACATACTTACCAATCTCTTCTGAAACCCATAATGCTTTAAAAATCCCCGGTTTTTTACTGTGCAGGATTATTTCTGCCCAAGCTCCATTATATTTTTTTTGCTCGATACCTATACAAGGTTCCCCTATAGCTGCTCGCACAGAATTCGTCACGAGGTCAACTCCAGTTGCATATCTCAACATTTCTGCAAGTCTATTTCCACCACCACGAGGAGAAAATTCCATAATATAAGCCTTGCCGTCAATACACTCTCTGGTTTCAATGTTAAAAATAGAACTTTTAAGTCCAAGAAGTGTAATCAGTCTTTGTATCTCGCTAGCAAGTTCTACTTGATGTTCCTCTGAAATAGACGATGGCCAGCTATATGCTGCTGGCGTGTAGGGATTCTGTGCTTTATTATCAAACATTTGGCAATTGAACGATACGAATTTCAAATCTCCATCTACCGAGAAACTATCTGTATCCGATGAATACCCCGACTGCTGAAGAAAATCTTCAATAATGAATTCATTACAATGTGAAAATGATAAGGCATGTTCTATGCTCTTTTTTAGTTCTGAAGCATCTTCCACCTTTGTAACACCTTTGCTTCCAGCAGAATCAGCGGGTTTTACAATCACTGGCCAATGGAAGATATCTACATCCCTAATTGATTCCTCAATCGATATGTATCCTTTAGCGGTAGGCACATTAAATCCATGTTGTGCAAGGAACTCCCGAAAGCGACCTTTGTTTTGAAGAATAGAAACAGCTTCGTAAGACCCTACTGTTGGTAGACCCATCTTTTCTGCTACATATGCTGCGGTAACTACTCCAGGATCACATGCGAATGACATTATTCCATCTATTTTAAGTCTCTGCGCAGATTCAAAGACTGCTTCTTTATCAATAATACTTACATTACAGTATTCATCAGAATAACCGTGAGCAATATTGTATGGCAAATAATCACAGGTTATCACGTAACACCCTAGATTATGTGCTGCTTTAATTACTGGAATCGCATATCTAGAACCACCAAGAATCATTAGTTTCTTCAACCAGATTACCTCCTGCGAAATAACTTAATATACAATGTGTATTAAGATTAATGCTTTCTCCTTCTATACTATCCATTTATAACATCATTACTTTTAGACCATATTCAGATCAGCAGTTTAAATTAGGAAAGAATACTTCTTTTCTAAGAATATATCTATTTATATCTCTCCTAATAAAAATAAAAGTGCATTTCCAAAAGTTTTCCACCAACCGTAATTCAGAAAGAAATCTAATTGGTGATAGTTTGTGATGTACGAAAAACGCTTGTCTAATTGCCGCATATAGCATATAGTCAGCAATAATATATGCCTTCTTATTATTTATCTTTTTTGAAAAATGTAGTTGTTCCATGTACCATTGTTTGGTGCTTTCATAATCATATCTGTAATTAGCGCTCCACGAATCACCTTTAGATGTAACGTGTCTATATGCACTCATTTTTTTCTGTAAACAGGCAATTCTTCCATAACATAACAAGGTAAAATTGAACTTTCTATCCCCAGGCATGCTCCTTGTATTAATAAAAGACATATCAAAGTTCGTTATATAATTTGGATTTCTCATCATTACTGTAGCTGTTTGTCCCGGAAGAATCTCGCAAGCGTAATGTTCCAATGTATATTCAAAATCATGGCATTCCTCATATTTTTCATCCTTTATATTCGAGCATTCATCAACAACAATGCAATTATGGGCTACAGCTATAAAATCAGGATGTGTTTCCAAAAATGTAATCTGATTATCAATTTTCTGATTATCCGTCCAATAATCATCCCCCTCAAGAAATATAACATATTTGCCTCTGGATTTTTGTAGTAAGTCCAATGAATTTCTGCATTCAGAATCATTCATATTCTTTTCTCTATAAAAAACTGTTAAGCCTTTATGTTTTTCCTTTTCTATTTCTTGTAAAACCTGTTTTGTATTATCTGTAGATTTATCCTCACCAACCAATATCTCATATGAATATTGAGTCTCTTGCATAAAAATACTCTCTAACGCCTGCCTGATATATTTTTCATGATTATAAGTCGGCACACAAATACTCAGCATAACCGGACAATCTCTATCAGTATTATTCACGAATACCTCCACTACTTTGAAACAAATAAAACCGTTTCGTTATACCCCATTTGATATTGTTCAATCCAATATTTATTGTATTCCGGATTTATCTCTTTTATCAGTAACGGGATTTTCCAGAAATCATCTTTTTTATGATAGATACAAATTGCCAAGGTTGGTGAATATTTACGAATTGTTTCTGACGCACCTAGCAACGCTTCGACCTCTGATCCTTCAATGTCCATCTTAATAAAGTCAATCTTTTCTTTAACATCTGAATCAATTTTGACAACTTCTATACTATCTTCCGTTTTATAATCTACAATCTTACTGCTATCCTTATCTGCGACAAAATATAATTCTCCATTTTTTGAATATATACCCTTTTTTCGAATATGAACATTTACTCCTTTATCAGATGCTATTCTCACATTCCTTATTAACTGTTTATAATTGGAGTCCTCCAACTCATAGATATAATACTCATTCGGAATTATTCCTTTATTAAGAAAAGCAAGCAAAGTATCACCAATATACCCACCACCATCAACTATATTAGGTCGATTCTTCCAGTCTATCTTTTTACTAAAATACTGTTCGCTACCGTTATAGACGCTCGTTGCATAATTGAAATCCCCGAATAAACGAAGACAAATCAATTTCAAAAATATACTTTTACTTTCCTCGTCCAACAATTCATAAGTATCCAGCAATTCTTTTCCATGCGTCCTTAATTCCTCTTCCGCATCTTCTTGATGCTTTCGCCGATAATCATCTGTATAAATGGAATCAATCCACCTGAGATACTCATTAATCCGTCGATTCATCAGAAATTTTCCAATAACGGGCACTCTTGTCAAAAAATGAAACCTATAAGATGATCCTTTTGCAAGCATTTCTTCATGCATTTTATCTCTAATAGCTGAATGAACAAGCACTTCCCTATCCGAAGTATCGGCCGACTTATACTCCGGACTATTAACTACCTTAATTAATTCATTTAAATCACTGTATTGTTTCATTTTTCTTCTCTCTGCTAAAAACTGATTTTATAATTGAATGTAGGAAGTGCATTCCTTCTAACTTAAATAGCATACATTCTAAATAATAAATAGCTCCTCCAATTATAATTTGCATTGATAATATAATGCCTATCGGCAGATTAATGAACGAAAGGCCGAATATCGCCGCCCCCATAACCAAGGCACAAAAAATGTACGGAACTATATCCCTCAACTGCTTCAAATATCCATAACCAATCAGTTTTCGGTTTGGCCAAGCATTGATTATTTGGCATACAAAAGAACTAACAATCAAACTGTATGACATGGCCATTAGTCCATATCTGATGGAAACAATCAAAAATAGGAAACTGAACGCAATCTTATAGACTTCCAATTTTAAAAACAAATCACTTCTGCCTACAGCCTTGATTGCATTCAGGTTTGCTGTATGGATTGGATAAAACAAATATGTCACGCAAAAAACGCGTAAATATGGTACACATGGCAACCATTTATCTGTTAGAATAATCTTGATAACTTGCGGTGCAACAACAGCTAACCCTATCATCAATGGCGCCATAAAGAATACACTTGTAGTAATTGCTCGTTTAACGATATTTTTTAAATCTTCTCTCCTATCCTGATAATTCGAAAGAACCGGGAAAAGGACACTGTCTATTGACAAATCAATATTGGAAACAATAGTTTTCGGAAAAATCTCTCCTCTATTGAACAATCCTAAATCGGCAGATGAAAACACTTTTCCAACTAAAAGATTCTTTAATTCTAAAAAGAAACAATCAATTGCATTTGCAGCCAATATTTTCCAACCGAAAAGATACATTTTTATTAATCGACTAAATGAAAACTTTATAATTGGTCTCCATTTGACCGTAATCCAAAGAATAATGGTATCTATGGTAACATTTACAAGATGTTGCAAGACAATTGCCCATATCCCATAACCCTTGTAGGCAAGAACTATTCCAACAACAGCTGCAGCAATTGTTCCTCCCAATGTTGAAAAGAAAAATCTCTTAAACATAAGGTTTTTTGCAACGTATGTATGCTGTATATTTTTGACACCATATACCAGAATGCAGATAGAAAGCACGCGAATATAAATAGTAAGATTGCCCTTATCATAAAAATCCGAAATAACCGGTGCCAAAAAATAGATTAAAACATAAAACAGAATGCAAAAAAATACATTAAAATAAAATACTGTAGAAAAATCCAAATCGTCCGCATCTTTTTTTTGGATCAGTGCACTTCCAAAACCACTATCAACAAATATCTGCAAAATGTTAATAAAGACCAAAATCAGTGCAACTATGCCAAAAATCTCCGGATCCAGTTTCCTGGCAATAACAAAAGAAACTATCAGAGAGACCCCTTGCGCACCAAAACGTTCCGCAAAGCTCCAAATAAAATTGCTAAAAACTTTCTTCTTCCCCAAATCAATCTTTGTCATGGCGCTCATTTCGCTATCTTCATTTTCATATTCAAAAAACGTACTTTCGTCCTCTTAGTATTAATTAATACATCCTTCCAAACAAGACCCTTACTTTAAACGCAATTGTTGTTTTAATATCACTCCCCGCTATAGTCGGATTTAAGACTAAGTTCAATCTATATAGAATATTTTTTTTATAATTCATAAACGTTTCCAAAAAAGAAATATCTTTTGCACTAAGGAACTGCTGATATGTTTTGACAAAATCACGGACTGCATCTATTCTAGTTTCTTTTTTAGGATGAACCCAATCCGCCAACACATTCCGGATACCCTTAAATAATGTCATTTTATCTGCGCCATATACATTATTAAGGTGCTGACGATACAAAATATAGGCATTAGAATCATAATATACCCGTCCTAGAAACCTACACAGAAATAGCATAAAATAATCATGTGCTTCTATAGTATTACCTGCCCCCATCTTATATGCTTCTGCTGCTGCATGATTAAAAACAATTGTGCATCCAACTGCAATATTTTGGACATAAATACATGTTCTTGAAATACTGAAACGGCTTCCTTGCATTTTCCCAATATGGTTTAACTTGGAATCCACAACCTGCAAGTTTGAACAATACATCAACGGAATTCTTTGATTTTTGTATTTTTTTAACGCATTAACAGCACGCTCAACTTTATCTGGCAACCAAATATCATCCTGATCGCAAAATGCAATCCATTGATAATGTTCAACTCGTTTTTCGCAAACCAGAGTGGTAAAACTCTTTACAAATCCCTTGTTTTCTCCCGAAATGAAGTAAATGTTATCATACTTCTTTTGATATTCAAGAACAATATTATATGTATTGTCTGATGAACCATCATCACGAATTAATATATCAATCGGATAAGTCTGACCTAACAAACTGTCAAGCAATTCCTCTATGTAATTTTCTCCATTGTAAGTAGAAAGTAAAACCAAAGCTTTATTAGAAATGGATACTTTCTCATTGACCAAAAACTTCTTTTCCATAAATCCGCCTTAAGAATAATACTTAGTTCACACTTTTATAATATTGTTTCGCTCCTATGCCATAGTATAGTTTTACAGCTGATGCATATAATAATCTCGATAAACGACGGGGCAATATCCTTCTTAGTAAAAGTTCAATTTTATTACCTATTTTAAGCATTCTATTTGGCTTCTCATAGTTTTTCCATGGAGTATGTTTTAAATACATATCGAACAGTTTTGTATAGGGATGTATATTATTCTTATGCCATGGACGATTTGTAAATGTGTCAATACAGTGGAACACTATTGCCGTCTTGCGTGTCTCTTTCAACTCCTTTAAGGAATAAAAGACTCCATCTTTTGCAAGCTTATCCCATCCAAAAAACTTATAGTAAAAGGAGGTTGCGTATAAATAGTATTGGGTTAAATAATTATATTTAGGAGATATCCTGGTTATTTGACCTTTAAACACTATGGACAAAACGTCTTCATCCGTAAGCATATTTTTCTCTCTTTTATTTTTTAAGAAGTAGAGTATCTTTTCTTCTGCCTTTATCTCTTTCCATTTTTTTAAATCTATCAGCAGTAAACCGCCATTTATCAACTCGTAATCACCCAAACCCGAATATATATGATAACAATATGGCATCGCCTCTAAAGCCATGGCGCATGGATTACCATTCAAATCAAGTTGAGACAAACCAGACATACTACCGTTAATAATAGTATCTCCATCTATCATGATTATTACTTCGTTCAGATCTGGCAGCAAAGTATTCAGCATCAAACGAATATATGTAGAATAGCTTCCATTCCAATTAAAAGATGTGGTATTGGAAAGAAGTTTTTTTACCTCTTTTACATCAATAAAAGAAACTCTTCTATTAAATTTGGAAACCATTCTTTTTAGTTTTGTTTTACTATCTTCCGTTATCCCATCGTCAAGGATATATATATTAATCTCATCTATGTCACGATTATTATATAGCAAGGAAAAAATAGAAACCGCAGCCGGGACCACAAATCCCTCATCGAAAACATACCCAAAATTCATTTAGATCTCCTCTTGTCGAAAACTCTATTAACGTTTGATTAACGAATACACACTCTTGAACAATCCGTCCGGAAGTAAGGACAAAAAGCATGCTATTTTAGTTTTTATTGATGACTCATAATCCCAGAATACATATCCCCTAAGTCGCTTTATCCATCTAAGGCAACGTTTCTTCAGTTGCCTAGCGTATGGATCTTCATCATTGACATTGAGATATGCGAAAAACGCATAATTAAGTGCCATCGCATACGCCTCTTTCCGCTTAATCACAGGGCTGTTCCTGCTCTCTTTAGCAATAATAGATGCCACATCCAAAGTATGTTTTAAATCAATCGCTCTTCTCTTGCTCGTCACACTGTTCTTCTGTCTTACATAGTAATACATAGTTTTCTTCACTGTGGCGATTCTTTCGTTTGCATGAGAGAAGTTTTCGACAAAGAAAAGAATATCCTCGCAGTATCTGTAATTCCGAAACTTGTGTTTAATGAAATCTTTCTTCCAGATTTTGCCCCAGCAAAAGCCTTCAATATCCCTCCCGTAGAAAATGTCTTCCAAAAGCTCTCTCGAAGACATCAGGCCATCCCTGGTCACTACCAAAGCTTTATCTATTTCATCCCCTATTACTTCAGCATAATTGCACATCGAAAGGTTACAATGATTATGATGGCATGCAAGATACAGTTTTTCAATGTAATCCGGTTCTACATAATCACTGGCATCAATAAATGCAATGTATTCACCCCTAGACTCATCCATTCCACGGTTTCTGGCAGCTGCTACCCCTTTATTACACTGATGCAAAACCCGCACGCGTTTGTCCCGGGCCGCATAGTTTCTGCAAATCTCATTTGTAGAATCTGTGGAACCGTCATCTATCAGAATCAATTCGATCTCCTTGTAAGTCTGATTCAGGATGGAGTCGATACATCTATTCAATTCTGTTTCGCCGTTATATACCGGAACGATTACAGATACAAGATCCATTTATTTATTCTCCCCATCTTCGAAGTTAATTCTCTTCTCTTCTACAACCACAGGCCTCTTAATTACACGCGTATTGATATTTAGAATATATTCTCCTATCATACCTATAAAGAAAATTTGGATACCGCCAAGGACAAATACGCCGATCATCAAGGGCGCATAACCGGCGGAAAACTTATCCCAGAAAATCAGTTTCAAAACCAAATAAACCAAACCGATTAAAATACTGACAAAACTGATTCCCGCACCGAAGAATGTGGCAAGTCGCAAGCCAACCTTCGTATACGATGTAAAAGAAAGCATTGCTGCATCGTAAAGTGTATAGAAATTGTTATGAGTTTTACCGGCTCTTCTCTTCGGTTGCTCATAGGGAATCTCGATGCGGTTAAACCCATCTCCGTATTCCGCCACAATTCCGCGAATAAATGGAATGGGATCATCAAGTTCCCGAAGCAATGCAATAAAAGTCTTATCATATAATCCAAACCCGGTAAAATGTTCAATCATCTTGACATTGGACATTCCTTTAATCATCTTGTAGTAGATGGTACGAGCCAAATAAATGATTCCGGGCTCTCTGCTGGACTTCTTAACGCCACTGACAATCTTATGTCCCTTCTCCCATTCAGCCACAAATACAGGAATCAGCTCCACCGGATCCTGAAAATCGCAACATAATGTAACAGTGCAGTCCCCTGTTGTCTGGCACATTCCATGGAAAGGAGAATTGAATTGCCCAAAATTAGTCACATTAAAAATTGCTTTAATCTTTCTATTCTTGGAACAAATATCTTCCAATTTTACTCTGGTTCCGTCCGTAGAGCAGTTATCGATGAACAGAAGTTCATAATCATACAAACTTAGCGGACCGCCGTTTTCAAACAACGCCACCACCGCTTCCGACATCGGAATTACATTTTCTGTTTCGTTGTAGCACGGAACCATTACACTGATTTTTTTCATTCTGTTTTCCACCGTATAATTCACTGGTTTTGCGCATAAAATTCCAACAAATATTATACCTTAAAACTCCCGAAAAAACAACAAAAAACGGCTTTCCGTTCATGACAAAAAGTCGTTTTCTTACTTATATAGCCTCTATCGTTTTAAGGGTCTCAGATTTTAGAATATTACCTTCCTCCCAAAAACATTGTATTTATAATGCTTTTCCTTTTTAGTAACCAATTTATTGCTAAAGATAATACCAAAATTACTATTGTTTCTCCTATGATGATCAAATAGTTGATACCTATTATTCCTGATGTGATTCTGGGTAACACTTTTCCCACCAAAACGTTCGAAATTAAATATATTCCCAATGTTTGTGTCCCAATATAGCAAAGCCAAACCGGATACTTTTTATGATTCAATTTATACAAACCATAAATACTATACATTACTGAAAGGCTTCCAAATAATCCAATAACAAACCTAAAATAGTCATTCCATAATTGATACAATATATGCTTTCCAATAAGAGTATAACCGGAAGTATATATATAAGAATCATGATCATAGAAGAAAAGCATTATTACAAAAGCTACGATAATACCAATAACAAATCTCACATTCAAATATACCTTCTTCATTTTCATCTCGACATTATGTGCATTAAACCAATAACCTAAAACAAAAAAAGGGTACATGAATTTATAAGTATCGAGGCCATAACCATCCGGAATAATAAAAGTAATTACAAGCCCTATGATATATATAAAGAGATTGTCTTTAAATAAAAACTTAACAATAATTACAGCAAGAGAGCACCACCATATTGCCCATAAAAACCAAGGTCCACATATAAAATAATATACTAGTTTTTTAACGCTCCACCAAAATGTAATCTCTTCAATGCAGCCTTCTATAATATGATTATAAATCTCAATTCCAAATGAGATAAAACTCCAAAAGAACAACGGTACTATTAATTGTTTGGCTTTTTTTATAATTATCGTTTTCGCATCACAAAGTTTATCCGATTTTTTAGTCGAAAAAGCAAATAAATAACCGCTCATCAACATAAATAACGGCATATGAAAACTATATATAAAAATAAACACTTTGTTTTTAAAGAAAGCAGTCGATGTCAAGAACTCAGATCCGGAACCATATTGGATACAATGTCCTAGTACAACCAAAATTATAGTTATTGCTTTGACAATATCTATGTATGCATTTCTTTCCTTTTTCATTTTTTGAATCTTCTTATTTCCAGCTGTAATTGACGATTGGATCATTGCAGACCGGATCCTCCAAAACCGCCTTAAGTTCCGTTTTCATTTGTCCGTTTTGATCGAACATGGACACGTTTTGCCAAAAGAAATCGTCCCGGTAAGTGCCCCAGTTTCTTATATGGGAAAGATTGACCGCATCGAACCCTTTTTCCTTTGCCCAACGGATAAATTCAGGAATTTCTCTATAATTTGTCTCTTGCACAATCATTATTACCTTGACGCTGTTAACCCTTTGGTCTTTACGAAGATGTGACAGAAAATCCATATTGGACATTAAGCGATCAAAATTACCGCCGCATCTGACCTTTTCATAGGTCTCCTTCGTTGCGGCATCCACGGAAACCATAAATCCGACTTCGTCGTATTTTCCTTCGAGTTCTTCCCATTCTTCAAGCGTAAAAAGGGTTCCGTTTGTCATGATTATGATACTTTTTCTTTTGCCTGCGCCTTCGTAAATCACTTTTTTATAATGCTTTGAAAGAAATGCCTCTCCGCTTCCGCCTACCAGAAGCTGCTCTGCCGTCTCAAGCCATCCGGACTTTAAAATGGCATCCGTACAGGTCCTCACCTCAAGTTCCGCTTTTTCATCGTTTTTCGCGCAGATTGCTTTCCTGCATGATGGGCAATGCAGATTGCAAACCGTATCAATGGCAACATTCATCTGCTGCGGATATGCACTATCTGTAACTTTCCTTCGTTCAAGTAAGGCCTTCTGCTCTTTCTGGCCGGAAAGCTTTCCGCATCGTTCTCTCGAACAGAATGTATAGGTATTGTTAATTACCGACAAACGGATAATTTCGGCAAGCGGCGACTGCCAGACTTTATGAATATCCGTAATTCCGATATTGCCACAGCTAACATCAAGATAATCGGGACAATCACATAACCTCGTACTTCCCGACTTGCCTACCCAAAGCATATGATACGGCGCATCGCAGGCACAGGAATTCTGCCTTTTGTCATAATACGTCGCACTCATGTAGGACGAAGCCATTGTATGCGCCCTTAATTCCTCTACGGTTATAATTTTATTGGCTAAATTCGGAAAGTCGTCTTTAAACCGGATAGCATCTGAAACCGCTTCAAAACAGACATAATCATAATTCCTATATTGGTTTCCCTTTGCGAAAAACTGCGGGATAGATACAAAAAATCCGGGAATCAGGCGCAGTGCATAAAAGCTTCTAGAAACGTTACTGCCCTTTCGGAATAAAGCATCTCCCCCCCTCTTGATCGCAAACCCGAATGCAATGGATTTCATCATTCCACGAAACGTTTCAGGATAAGAAAGAAAGGCAATTTTCTTTTGCTTCCAGTCATCCAGAAGACAAAAGAAATCTTCCGCCCAATAATAATCTTTCTTATACGTAAGCCCCATTGAAGAAAGCTTCTTTCCGGCCTCTTCGCGATTGAAGGTGCAGCAAATGAAGGACTCACAGTCACCCGGTAACTTCGAATCCCCTTCCTTAAGACAAACGGACACTTTTAAATCCAATTTATCCCCGAACATATAAAGAAAATCCCTGAAAAGTTTATTACTCCCTTCTCCGAATTCAAGAATTCCGTAGCGTATGCCGGTATTTAATTTTGCGGGATTATTGATAACACTCTTTGTCATTTACATTGTTCCCGTGATCGATAATGTGCAGATATTCGTACGCTTCGTCTCTGCTGTGTTTATACAGATTACTCAGAAATCCGACCGAAGATTTTCCGGCAACCAGACCGTCGCACAGACTTAACGTATACATGTCTCTCGCAACTTCATATCCAAGAAGATAATGATGGTACTTTCGGCTGTTTTCACTGAACGCCACCGATTCTTCGCCGTCGCTTCTGAACACATCCGTATGCATCAAAACCGTCGTCCCGGGCAGTGCGTTCTTAATTTTCTCCCCCATGGAAGCATCATCTGTTGCAAGAAAGACCGCCTCAAACATACCGGGCCGGACAACCTTTTTAATTTCTTCTATGGTTTCCTCTTCACCTACAAATATCGGATGATTGTTAAATCCCTGCTTGTAATCGGTTCCCCTGAAGTGAACTCCGAGAATCTTCTGTCCCTTCCCCCTCGCATCGCCAAGCAGTCCGGATGCATCCGCGATAATCTCCGGCTTTAATTGAAGATACTCTCTGATCAAAGGTGAACAAGTTTCAAAAATCGTTTTATCAGTATAATTATCAACTTTATAAGGACTGAAATTATATCGACTCCTGATGGAATCTCTGTGAATATAGTTGCTGTAGCAGACATTCAATGCATTTTCGACATCATAAGTATCACTTTTTGCCTCAAAGTAGTATCCCCAAGGATTCTCTGTCTCCTTACTCATATCCTCATCATAGTACGCATAATCCTTAGAAAGCTTTATCACCGGGACAAATCCATGTTGTTTGGCAAATATTAAAAAATAAATAATATAAATTAATGTCGCACAGAAACCGTCATATTCTGTGTTTTCTTTTATAACATAAATGATTTTTCCATAATCGATTGCACCGTTGTGTTTGATTTCAATATAATCAGCATCTGTGTTAAACTCAGACACTTTTTTTATATATTTTTCATCTCCTGCAAACACATGTTTAACAGTGCAAAGAAGTAATTTCATCCCTATATTTTTTTGCTTTTTACCACCATATTTCATATACTATTATCCGTTAACCATCAATCTTCGATGCGCTATCTACTACCCATTGTTCTCCGAGAATCTTGTCAAATTCCGGAGGATCAAATAAACCATATCCCGCCGCTGTACTAAAGGTCATTTCTCCAAAATAAATAGTACCGTCGATATTATACAAATCAACTCGCACATGGGGAAACCCATCTGACAGTATTTCTGCTATTTCAACCATTTTTTCGTAGTTTAAAGGTTTGGGAGGTTGAATTTTCAAAGGTTTATATTCTTTTCTATGATATGGCATAAGTTTCCAATCACGATCCAGAAACCCCAGTCTTCCATTATGAGGATCAAGTGAGTAATCTTCCATTAGATATGAACAAAACACTTTCCCGTCAAAACAAAAAAATTTATAATCCGGCAAATCATCTTTTACGGAAAAAAGCAATTTTTCACAAACTATTTTAGGAGAAATGCCCAGATACTGATACTCCATCGTCCGACCCAAAAAGCTCTTTTTCATCCATTTATCAAACTGCTTCTTGCACGCTTTAGTGTCCATGGCATGCTTATCCTTCACAATCCAATTGGCATCCCATCCATGGTTTGTCTTTAAGATAAATGAATCCGGTAACCTGTCAAAACATATCTCATCGAATGAATTCCATGTCCCGTATCTCGGTACACAATATTTATCGGTTCCGAGTTTTTGTATAACCCATTCTCGGACAGCCTCCTTATCCGTAAGCTTAGTTCGAATCGGATTTCTGTCATTTAGTTTCGACCACATAATCTTCTCGTTATAAGTCTTCGGGCAATCTATATCTGCATCATATCCAAATCTCTTTTTAAAATCATAACATAACTCTTTTTTCAGTTCGTCATATGATAAATTTGCATAATATCTGCTTTCTTTTTTTTCAAGCAGTTCTCTTATTTTCGAATTTTCATCTAATCCCGCTAGTAATTTTGCACTATATAATATTTCATATGAAAGCCCTATCGTATGAATGTTATGAATATGATCGGATATACTCATTGCATACCTCCTGGTTTTCTAAAAAAATAAACCAATACCTATTCATCAATTCCTTATAGTCCACTTCAATACGGGTGCACATACACCGGGGCGCTTTGAAGGCCAGAACGGCGAATCGCTGAGTCCTCCCTGAATATGCAGCTTAAGACACGGAGAATCCTCCTCCGGATTGACAATCCATTGAATATAGTGCAGGCTGGCTGAAAAATAAATACTGTATTCACCCTCATTCAGGAAATAATTTGGTATTTCGCCCACAAGAACATTTCGACCGGACTTTACATTATTGTTTTCATCATAATCATCCGTAAGATACGACCAGTACATTAATGTTCCGTCCGAATTATAAATCGCATAACCTATGGTAAATGCATGATGCACTTTTTTCATCTCCAGTTCAATCCGAACATATGCTTTATCGCAATTCTCCATGGGTTGATTCAAATCTTTCCCATCTACATTCACCAATTTATATCCAAGCAAATCGAAGAACTCATTGTTATAATGCGACAGATCTTCCACACTCTTTGTTTCATATAATCCACTCTGGTACGTTGTAATGCATTTATCAATATCGTCGTGCAAAACGATTTCCCCTTTGTTTAACAGAATTCCCGTTTTGCAAAGCGCTTTAACGGCATTCATTCTGTGGCTGACAAACAGTACAGTCCTGCCCTGCTTACTGCTTAAATCATTCATCTTTCCGAGTGCTCTTTTCTGAAACTCGGCGTCACCGACCGCAAGTACTTCATCAGCAATCAGAATATCACTGTCGAGGTGGGCCGCAACCGCAAATGCCAGACGCACATACATGCCGCTGGAGTATCTTTTGACCGGAGTATCGATATGCTCGTTAATCTCACTGAAGGCGATGATTTCCTCCATCTTTTCATTAATCTCGGCACGTTTCATTCCGAGAATGGCACCGTTTAAATATATATTCTCACGGCCGGTCATATCCGGATGAAATCCCGTTCCGACTTCCAGAAGGCTGGCAACACTGCCTTTAATTCCTATGCGCCCTTTGGTCGGGACGGTTACCTGGCTGATGACCTTTAAAAGCGTAGACTTTCCGGCTCCGTTTCTACCGATAATCCCTACTCTGTCGCCCTGCTCAATCTCAAAATTGATGTCTTTAAGCGCCCAGAATCCGTCTTTATCGCTTATGCTTTCGCCAATTTTGAGTGTTTTGTCTTCCCTGCCGAGTTTTCTGGAAAACCAGGATTTGGCATCCGAATAAAACATACCGGTATTGATCTGTCCCAGTCTGTAATATTTGCCGATATTCTCTGCTTTAATCACAATATCATTCATACGGTTTTCCCAAATTTATATCACATCCACAAATGCTTTTTCGTTTTTGTTAAACAACAGAATTCCGCCAAGTAAAAATAAAAGCGTGCATCCGGCGCTGTACAGAATCATCGTAAGCGAAACTTCTCCGGTACCGAAACAGGAATACCGAAAGCACTCGATAATCGCCGTAATCGGATTGAAAAAAATGACTGTTTTCAGTCTGCCGGATACCTCGGACAGCGGATATACCACAGGAGCCGCATACATAAACATCGACAGAAAAAATGTCATTGCCATAGCGAGATCCCTGTACCTTGTAGTAACGGAAGAAACGATTAATCCCAGCCCCGTAGCCATAAGAATCAGCCAGATTACGATAAATGGCAGGAGCAATAATCGGAAGGATAAGAAGCTTGAATAACCGTTAAACAGGTAAACAACGTAAATCGCTGCAAACAGGGCAAACTGAATCAAAAACTTAAGAAGTTCACTGAAGATCATTGCAATCGGCACCGTCAGTCTCGGAAAGTACACCTTCCCGAAAATATCTTTATTGGTATAGAAAACCCTGGCCTGAACGGTCAATAAACTGCTGAAGAAAGACCAAAGAATCGTGCCTGCAGCATAGAAAAGAACCGGCGGAATATTATCCGTACCTACTGATGCCACATGACGGAAAACCAGGACAAACATGATTGTGGTAAAAATCGGCTGAACAAGATACCAAAGTGGTCCCAAAATCGTCTGCTTGTAGGTTGTGGCAATATCTCTTTTCACAAAAAGAAAAATCAGATCCTTATACTCTTTTAACTGGTTAAGTTTCAGAGAAAAAGGGTTCTGCTTTGCCTCTATTACCGTATCCCATTTACCGTCGTTGAAGTTCATTTAAATAAATCTCCGCCTTTGCGATATCTTTTGATTGTAACGCCCGGAAGGCACTCCTGTATTTTTCCTCGAGATAATCCTCTTCCATCTCACAAAGTCTGATTGTATTGTCGC
Organism: Lachnospiraceae bacterium UBA3804; assembly: GCA_002368665.1. Taxonomy (GTDB): domain Bacteria; phylum Bacillota; class Clostridia; order Lachnospirales; family Lachnospiraceae; genus UBA3766. Next base: position 36,674 of record DFEK01000001.1, on the reverse strand, counting down.
TTACTTCTTTCGCAAGAATACCAAAAGCATCACTTCCCCTTACCGCAAGAAGCTTCAGCATAACAACATAGCCCGCAAGTTTCTTAAAAGTTCCGGAATATATTTCGTAATATCCCTTACACTTTAACTCATCATAAATTGCCTGTAATGCAAGAGTGCAGTTCAAGATATTTGCACTGGCACTCCCCTGAAGGCTTTGTTTGTTTCCCACGCGGTATCCAATCAGGGTTTTATTGAGGAATACGATCCTTTTCGCTTCCACCGTGGTAATCCTTGAGAAGAACTCGTCGTTTGTATTTTTTAATGTCTGGAATTTAACCTCGGACTTTATTACGAATTCCGCTCTGTAGAATTTATTCCAGGGCATTCCATGATCCGCCTGAAACAATCTGTCGGAAATACTCTCGGGCGATATCACTTTGCCAATCGGCACTTTCAGTACTTTGGGTGAATAAGCGACATGCATCTTTTTTTCTTCGGAAAACTTATAATATCCAAATAATACGATATCCGCAGAGTCCTTTTCTGCAACTTTCACCAACATTTGAATTGCCTTTTTATGTAAGTAGTCATCTGCATCGAAAAAGAAGATATACTCTCCGCTAGCTGCTTCCGTTCCCAAATTTCTGGCAGCACCGGCACCCTGATTATCCTCGGACAGAATCTTCATTCTATCATCATTTTCCTTCATCCTTTGCAGAATTTGAAGACTCTTATCCGTTGAGCCGTCATCCACACAAATGATTTCCAGATTCTTATATGACTGCCCCAAAACAGAACACAGCGATTCTTTCAGATACTCTTCTGCATTATATACAGGTATCACTATACTGACTAATGGTTCTTTATTGTTTCCAGCCATCTTTTAACCTTTGAATAAAAATAGACCGATCGTTTCATCTTAAGTAGTGAGAAAAAAAGAATCGGTAATTCTCCTATCCCGGCATGTTCCGCTCTTTTATCCCTTCTCGGGTACTTAATTATAAATCTAATGATTCTTTGATATTTTCGGTCATGTATAATCCGATCTATAATTGCAAGTTTTTGGGTATCCATAAATCCTTTGCTCAGATTTCCAAAAATATAAGTATAAATCCCGTAAAAATATACTTTATACAAGTGATGAACTATCAATAGTTTCAATTTATCATCACTGATTTCTTCAGAAACCTTTCGGTTCATTACCAGCAGTTTATTTATTCCGCGAAATGCTCTTTTTTGCACTGTGGAGGTTAGTCCGCTTTGGCAAACCGTATATCCATATAAAACTTCGTTTACATAGGCAATTATTGGATGATTATCGCAATAATACTGTGTACAGAACAGACTATCCTCACAGGTGGAAATACTCTCATCAAATAGGTGTTTAATCTTCTCTCTTACAAATAATTTATTCCATAGAATACACAATAAATCCTGTCGTAAAAGTTCAAATACGGCATCCCCACTGCCATAATCTTTATAATCATGAATGATTCTCTTTCCGTCTCTTACTTCATAATATCCGCAGGTTGCAATCGAAGCATTCTTTTCTACCATCGAAGTATGCAGTTTCTCCAGAAAAAAGCAGTCAACAGTATCATCCGCATCAATAAATCCAATATATTTTCCGGATGCTTTTCTTATTCCACAATTTCTGGTTGCGCTGACCCCACGATTCTCGGTATGATAAACCTTTACACGTTCGTCCAACACGGACAATCGGTCACATATCGCACCCGACCCATCCGTTGAGCCGTCATCAATTAACAGCAATTCAAAATCACGGAAGGTTTGACTCAAAACCGATTTTACACTATCCACAATGTATCTCTTTTTGTTATATACAGGTATTACAATGCTTATTTCACACATTTATTTCTCCCGTTTTGCAGCATCATATTTGTCCGGATACCAACCTCGCTTTGAAGAGTAAAACCGATCTCCAAGTATAGCGATTGCACTACTTCTAATTTTATCAACTAAAACAAACCAAATAATCAGCAAGTGCGGAAAGAACACTCTCTTCAAACCGTTTCTCTTTCGTGAGAAATTAAACTCTTTTTCTCGTTTGAAGACATCTTTACTAATTCCTCCAAGCAAAAAAATGCTAAAAGTATAGTTAAGTTTCTTAAAGGCATTAGCATTCGATAAATACACTCTAAGAAAGGAATCAAAATCTGCCGCTATTTCATATTCTTTTCTAAACGAGTATTCTCTTACAATATCAGTTTTAGTCAGAGAAGCCTGGTGGCATATTGGATTGCTATATTTAAAAAACTCCAAAGATTTCGCTTTTAAAAGCTTGTATTTATTATGATCCAGCAAGACTGCATCGCCGTAGATAACATCCAAATCATCCGCAATTTCCGAAGAAAGACGTTCCAAAACCGTACTATCAAACAAAGCATCTCCGGCATTGATATAAATAATCCATTCTCCGTTCGCATACTTTGCTGCTTTGTTCATGGCATCATATATGCCTTCATCCTTTTCGGATATAATTCGATAGGAAATACCTTTTTCCAGGAAGTTCTTCGTATATCTTTTCGCTATTTCAATCGTAGCATCAACAGAGCCCCCATCGATAATAAGATATTCATAATCCGTAAAACTTTGATTCAATATGGAATTGATTGTAGATTCAATATCCTTTCCCGCATTCAAGGACACGGTAGTAACAGAAATTTGATTGTTATCCATATTTTCTCCAAGGACGGTTCAAAACGATAACCAACACTCTCCAATATTATTATAGGTGTGGGTTTGATGGAAATCAACAAGCCAAAGCAGCTAACTAATTCCCCTAATATCCATTCCAAACAAAAAAGTATTTCAACTCATCGTTCTCGATTTCCAACAAAAGAAATAAAAACTGGAATCATATGATTATACCGTGTAACTATTCAAATTCTACTTCGTAAATCCAAAATTCTCTGTTCATCATTACTTCTGTTCCTCTTCGTTTTATGTCCTTTACTTCAGGTAATTCCAAATACTGTTTTAAAAAATCGTCTTCATGTTTTGCAGTTCCGGCCCAGCCGCTAAATACAACATCGTTTTCTAGTTCCTCATAGCTAATCTCACTGTCTAAAATTGGCATTCTATCCACCACAAGATAACAAGGAGCTTCCTTATCTATGTCCTCAAAAAGAATAAATTCTACTTTATCTCTAAAATTCGTAGCATAATAAGAATTAGTGTAGCAAAGTTTAGGCGCAAACAAAGTAAGCGTCCAATCTTCATTTAGCACTATAACGGTATTCGATTCTGCCTCAAAATCTTCGCAAATCTTACCTTCTTTAGGCTCATCTAAAAGATAATCCCAAGAATTATTCAACATATGTGACCACACTGCAAATATAAGGCAAATACAAATGGTTACAACAACTGCTGGTTTCTGCCGATTAGACAACAAGTAGACTAAATAATAAATAGTACTGGCAACAAAAATAACAGCCAAAGGATATACTAAGAATAGATAACGATTGCAGAATACCGTCATCAAATATACACTTGTCCGATCAGCAGCTATAATAATCATAGCTATCGTCGCTATAAGATATGCAAGTAAAGTAACGGAAATATTTTTAACCTTATACCCAATACGTTTAAAACATGTTTTTAAAGCGATAATCAACTTTTTAAACCATTCGTCCTTCTTAAAAACAAAAATAAATGGTGTAACAATAACTACTGTACATCCTAATGCAATTAAAAACCATTCCAAATACGGATTAGGTAAAGGAGAAACATGAAGTCCAAACAAATCTTTTGTCAATTCATAAAAATACAAACGAATCTGCATTGGAGTTGGATATTTAACAAACGAATAATTATGTGCTTCCTTTGGGCCTAGCAAATGTGAAAAAATAGATGGGAAAGCAACTATCGATAACAAAGCACCTGATAAGCAAATCAAGCCATGTTCAAAGAACGCCCTGAATCTCTTGGCAATCAAATAATAAACAATATAAAATACAGTCAAGATAAAAGCAATCAGTAAAAACAAATGCATCGTGTATGCACCCAAGAAACAACTGACACCCATCCCAATATAATACTTTATCGCATATTTTCTTTCCTTAGAAGATTCATAAATCATATGGGAGTAGTAGGAAAAAATGACCATAAACATGACACCAAGCGCATAGATACGCAAAAAGATCGCAATATCCATTGCACCGGTTCCGAACCCATATAGTATAAGTGTTGCAAATGCAACCAATGTTTTTTTTGTAATTTGTTCTGTAAGGCGAAATAGATAGAACTGTGTAATAACGAATGCAACCAGATTCAACCCGAAACAGAAATACCAGGAAAATTTACCCGGAAAGAAAGAACAAATAGTATGGAGAATCATATATTGTAATGGAGGATTCTGATCCATGGAAGAATTCCGGATAACCTGTGCATAATTAAATCGATGTTCTTTATCTACAGAAATATAATGAAGGAAGAATTCTGCATCAACCCATTGATTCATCAACGATTCGCCAGCATTAGAAACATTTAATTCTTTTGTCTCATAACTATTAGCAAAAGCATAATTCCATACTTCATCTGAATGAAAACCAATCTTATATTTCGAAAATATAATACACAAAAAAATGACTTGTGTGAGAATAATAATACTTAATATCAAATACCTTTTCTTGCTGAACATTTTCTCAAATCCCATATTATCATTTGCAGTCGCTATATCAGATTCTTCCAATTTAAAACCCGTCTTCAAAAGTTGTTTGAAGACGGGTTTTCTAGAATAATCAAATCATAGAATAATCAAATCAATAGAATTAGTCTACATAAATAATCTGAGCTGTTCCCTTTCCGTTGCCTTTCTTACCAGTTGCATCGGAATCCTTAACCTGTACATGAACTGCGTTGGAACCAACGATCATGAACTCTACACCAGTAGCCTTTTTACCCTTGTAGGTTGATTTAAGATGAGCATCAATATCGTCTGCATCAAATCCAAGAATCTCATCAACAGCGTCCTTGAAAGAACCAGAACCTAAGTTTCCTTTAACTGCTTTCATAGTAGAGTTAGTAGGAATTTGTGCTTTGCTATCAGCAATAACGGAAGGATCCATCATAGCGGTGGTAATTGCAGTCTTTACAGAGTCGCAAAGCTGGGTATCGGAAGATACGTTTGTCTTCTCGATGTACTTAATAAGCTGAGGTGCCATAACACCTACAAGGATTGCCATAATAGCAATAACGATGATAAGTTCTACTAAGGAAAAACCTTTGTTGTTCTTCATTTGTTTTCTCTCCTTCTTTTTGAATTTTGTGACATTTGTTTGTGACATTTCTGTAAACAGAGTATAGCATTTTTTTGAACGATATGTCCACATTTCCATCAAAATCTGATTTCTTTTGTGCATTTTCACGAAGAAAACTTTACTTTGTCGTGAATATTGCTATTTGACTCTTTATTTCATGACATAATATTCTATTTCGTGCTGATATCGGTGAATTGCAAGATTAAGTTCCAGTTTGCATTACTAAATGCAAAAGGAGCGTGGCTAAAAGCCACGCTCCTTGAATACTATATTGTTCTGAATTGTTCTGACCCTTATGCCAGGCTTTCGTACAGTGAAAACATAGGAGAAAGCATTGCGATTACCAAGAATCCTACAATGCCTGCCATTACAATAATAATTGCAGGCTCCATCAATGCCATCATGGATTCGGTAGCGGCCTGAACGTCATCTTCGTAGTATCCGGCAACGTTTTCAAGCATCTGCTCAATGTTACCGGTTTCCTCACCGATGGAAACCATGTGAATAACCATGGGAGGGAATAAACCGGAAGTTTTAAGAGGTCGCGATAAAGCAACACCTCTTGTAACCTGATCTTTGGCATCTTTCATAGCCTTCTTATACATTTCATTATCCATGCTTCGTGCAGTAATATCGAGCGCATCAACCATCGGAACACCGGCTCCGAGAAGAGTACAAAGCGTACGTCCTAACTTTGCGCAGGCGGATTTGATCTGAATGCCGCCGAATACAGGGATACGAAGCTTGATACGGTCGATCAGTTCCTTACCGTTCTGGGTCGCATAGAAAGTTTTGTAACCGGCAACGATAGCCACAACAATAATCAGTAATAACCACCAGTAATGAACAAAGAAATCGGATACATTCATCAAGGCTTTGGTTACTCCAGGAAGCTCACCGCCGATTTCATCGAACATACCTACGAATCTGGGAATAACGAAGAGCATCATCGCACAGATAACGCCAATCATAACGACAATCAACACGATAGGATAAATCATCGCTTTCTTAACCGCTGATTCCAGTTTTGCATCTTTCTCGAACTGGATGGACATACGTTCAAACGCCACATCCAAAGAACCGGAAGCTTCACCTGCTTCAACCATATTGGTCAACATATTGGGGAATACGCCGCCTCGCTTTTTCATGGCAGCTGCAAGAGTGTCACCCTTGGAAATATCGGAATGTGTCTGTTCGATTGCATTCTTCAATGCAGCATTCTGTGTCTGATCTCCCAACATCTGGAACGCATCTACGATGGATACACCGGCACGAACGATACTGGTGAACTGACGACAGAAAATTGCAAAGTCTCTCGTCTTTACCTTCTGTCCGAAACTGAGAACTCCTTTCAGTCCGCCGCCACCGCCTGCTTCAATCTTGGTTACGGTAAGTCCCTCTGCCTTCAAATTGGCAACTGCAACTTCTTTACTTTTCGCTTCAACTTTGCCTGTCTTCTTCTTTCCGTCAGGCGTCATAGCTGTGTATGAAAATTGAGCCATAGTCTTCCTTTCCCACCTTTACTGTTAGTTTTTTCCTTATATGTGAAGCTCTATGAGCTTAACATCAATCTCCTGCATTCTCCATTTCCACAATTTCGTCCATATCGTAAGCAACACGGACCATCTCTTCAATGGAAGTCTTTCCTTCGAGAACGTTTCTTGCACCGGCCATACGAAGAGTATTCATACCTTCCGATACCGCTACTCTCTGAATATCGTCAGCCGTGAAAGTCTCATGTAAGGTTTTACGAATCTTGGTCGTAATCGGCATGATCTCATAGATAGCCACACGGCCTCTGTAACCCTTGTTGCATTCTTCGCATCCTACGGGATCATAAACCGTAACATCGCCTTCCAGTTTCTGGCCTTCGATATGAAGCATCTTCTTCTCGATATCCGTAGCAAGTCTTGCCTTCTTACACTTATTGCAAAGACGTCTTACCAGACGCTGAGCAATGATACCTACAACCGCATCACCGATCAGGTACGGTTCAACGCCCATATCAACCAGACGGGTAACGGATGCTGATGTTGAGTTGGTATGCAGCGTAGAGATAACCAAGTGACCGGTAATGGATGCCTGAACCGCAATCTGCGCCGTCTCACCGTCACGAATCTCACCGATCATGATAATATCAGGGTCCTGACGGAGGATGGAACGAAGGGCGGATGCGAAGGTAAGTTCCGCTTTGACATTAACCTGTACCTGGTTAATACCGGGAACGTTTGCCTCGACAGGGTCCTCAACGGTAATGATATTAACGGTTTCTTTATTTAACTCGTTCAATACGGTGTAGCATGTCGTAGATTTACCGGAACCGGTAGGTCCTGTTACCAGGATGATTCCGTGAGGGTTATGGGTAATACCGTCAAGACGTGCCTCATCGTCGGGATAAAGTCCCAGATATTTCTTTTCTTTGGTCAGTCCTTTCTTCTTGGTCAAACGCATTACGACTTTCTCGCCGTAAACGGTAGGAAGAACGGAAACACGGACATCGAATTCCTCGCCGTCAACCACTTCGGTCAAACGACCGTCCTGGGGTTTACGCTTCTCGGAAATATCCAGACCGGAAATAATCTTGATACGGGCAACGATAGCCGCCAAAGAGTTCAAAGGATAATTGTTGATTACCTGCAGAACACCGTCAACGCGGTATCTTATTCGAACTTCCTTCTCAAGTGCTTCAATATGAATATCCGAAGATCCCATACGAACCGCTTCCTGAAGCATGGAACGTACGATCTTAACGATAGGAGCATCGTTGATGGACTCATCCTCTGCCTCTTCCTCTTCATCGCCAAACTCATTTGCATGCTCCAACTGGAACTGTTCCAAAGCTTCCTGCGCCTGCTTCTTGCCGAAGAGTTTGTCCAGATGCATGTTGATCTGGTTAAGAGAAGCATATAAGGGAACAACTTCCATGCCGGTAACCAGCTGCACATCATCGATGGCACCTAAGTTCATCGGGTCGGACATTGCTACTTTCAATGCATTGAAGTTATTCTCATCATATCCAACGGGAAGAAGTTCATCCTTACGGAGAATATCTTCGCCAATCATTTCTATTAATTTGGGATCAGGTTTGAAATTAGCTAAATCAATCGATTCGATACCGAGCTGTGCGCAAATAACACCTGCAAGTACTTCCTCCGTGATAAATCCCATGTCTACCAGGACTTGTCCGAGTTTGCCTTTTGTTTTCTGCTGTTCTTCCAGCGCGTCGGAAAGCTGCTCTTCTGTGATGCAGCCCTTCATAACCAACAAATCACCTACACGAATTCTGTTACCAAAGATTGCCATTTTGTCGCTACCTCGATTATCAGATTTGTTGCGGTTGCCGCCTTTTAAGCGCAAAAAGAGCGCACACGACCACCACTCTAGACATTATCTCATAACTGAAATAATAAATAAATAGTTAAAGAACCGTTTTTTTGATTTTGTATATTTTTTACAAAAACCGCACTTTTCATTCGTGCTTTATGCCAATCAGATGTACTTTCCTTTCCAAATATCCTTCCCCTGTTGGAAGGTTCGTAACATCTCCGCCTTTCGATAATACAATCTTTTAAGCCTGTCTCCTCTTTCCTTATTGTCTCCGTTGTCCTTCTCATATAACGAAAAGTCGACATCTATTTTATCCAAGTTAAGGACCGACCTGTCTTTTACATATTTCAAAAGATTTATTTCTTTAGACGTAATAAACGAATGTGTCTTATCCTGTCCCGGTTGAACTGACAGAAGAAACTCTGTCGGAATTTTATAGAACATTGAATTGCCAAAATCATAAATCGGTGCAAAACCAATCAGCTTCAACGAGTCCGGATCTCTGAGTATAGCAATATTATTCATATGACGATCCGTATTGGAGATCAGAAAGTCACTCAAGATCTGATAATCAATAAACCGGTCGAAATATTCTTCCTTCATACCATTCTTCAGACAAACTTCACGGAAAGGCGCAAATAACGACCTGTTCTGATGAATTTTAACCGTTTGAAGCATTTCCCAAGCCGAAACCGACTCAACGGTATCCGAACAGAAATTATAACTCATGCATCCCAGGCCTTCAACATTCCGATCCGTTTTGATTTTGCAAAAGAAATATGGCGTAAACTCTTTCCACCCCTGTAATTCATGAAGTTTTGTTGCGAACACTTCATTAATGCTCTGCTGGTACGAATTTCCATAATTTCCCTTAACCATAAAACGACGACCGTCTTCGGCGATGCACCATTTCTTCTGCACTTCTCCCTGCGATGAGATTGCCTTAAGAAAGCCCGTATTCTCCCGTATATCAAACTCATGATTACTGTCAAAAGTCAGTTCACCGAACGAGTCAACAAAATCATTTGTAAATAAGTTCACATCATTCCAGGTAACATCTATATTCTCAGGCTTAATCCAATAACAATCATTCAGACTAAGACACATATTATTTACCATGGCATGAATGGTAGACTTATATCCCAGTCTCTCCAAAGCCGGAATCGCCCCCTGACGGGTGGAAGGTATCGTGCGGTCCTGCCACCACTCCATGAACTTCATATTGTTCATTTGTCCACCAATAGGAAAATGTTCCTTGTATGCAGTATTAATTCTGACTTTCTGTGGTTGTGAATTCTTATTTTCTTCATCAAGGAAGAATCGCGCCACGATCAAGTCTTTATGTAACAATAAATAATTCATACGAATCCCTCACTACAGATTCTCCCAAATAATGTCATCTTTTTCATCGAATCCGCATTCCGTTTCAAACTGTTCCTGTGCTTTATAATAATCTTCAAACAACGACTTCAGATACAAGCCAAGGTTATTCTCCCTGACATGTGTAATATCAATTCTTAGAAGAATTTTCGTTCCGGCTTCGTCATACACCGCGCGTTCGTTCGAATCATAATAAAAGACCGAATAATCCGTTTCTATCTTGCGCATATTCTCTTTGTTCTGTGGAAATGACATGGCAATCAAATGAAGCAGATACGGAGCCGGTTTTGATTCCCCTGCTTCCCAGTGTTGCAAAGTTTTAACCGGAATTCCGAATCTTTCCGCGAATTCTTTCTGCGTCAAACCGGTTTGATTTCGTATATCTTTTATCTCCATAAGCATGTGTCCCCATATCATATCTTTGTTGTACTCAGCTTGAGTATCAGAATGTGTTATACTCAAATCAGGTATAAATCTATAATATACTCAATTCAGGTAGTTGTAAAGAACCGAGCACAAAAAAAGAGCGTGAATCCAATCACGCTCCATAATTATTGACCGTTTTAGATATTATCTGCAGCCGTTTTTCAAATAGCTCTTAATAATCACTCTCTCCAACACCCTCTTGATCACAATCTGTATCTCTTCCTTCTTATCGATTGGTTTGACAAGGAAGGACTTGATTCCGGTCCTTTTGGCACCCCAGACATCCGTAAAAAGCTGGTCGCCGACGAAGAATGTGTTTCTCTCGTTCGTCCCCATCTCCTCCATGGCCTTTCGGTAGCCCTTTCGGGAGGGTTTGCCGGCTTTGTAGACGCACTGCGCACCGATGGGTTCGTTGAACATGTCCACGCGCTTCGGCTTATTGTTCGAAAGCAGCGTCACACCATATCCCATCTCCATCAATCCCTTCAGCAGTTTCCTGCTTCGCTCGTCCGAGGGCGCACCGTGAGGCACAAGGGTATTGTCAATATCGAAGATAATTCCCCGATACCCCTCATCGTATAACTTCTTATATTCGATTACATACGCGGATTCGAAATATTCATCCGGGTAGAACCTGCCCAAAAGTCCCACGCTTCTCTCCTCTAACCTGTTAACCGATTCTGTCCGTCGTTTCGACAAGGACTATATCATCATAGCATTTTTTGCGAGTAAATCATATCATTATTTCAAATGCACACACAAAATCAAGTTTCTGTATATACCTTATTGCAATTATTACTTTAAGTGTTATAATATGCTTAATTATAGTTTGTATTTTATATATTATAGTTTGATAATAACGATTTATATTTTATATAATTTGACTTTTCCCTTTATTTACGGAGGTTTTCACATGTCATTTACCGAATTGAAACGTTCAGAAATCAAACGCTACTTATTAGAGAAAATCGATTCCGACGATCCGGAGTTCATTGCCAAAACCGCTGACTCCTTCGGTATCTCCGTCACCAGTGTGAAAAGATACATTCAGGCAGAATGCGACTTGGGCAATATTATGCCGTCCAAGTCAGCCGAATGCGGATATAAACTGAAGTTCAGCAGGCATACATTCCGGTATTCAATTGCGGATTTGTGCGAATATGATGATTTGATCTTCTTTGATGATGTTTTCCCTCTTCTGCTTGGGAACGACAATTCGAAGCATATCTGGAATTATGCCTTGGCAGAAATATTTAATAATGCCATCGAGCACTCCGAAGGGAGCACCATTGAGATCAAAGTAGACTTCTGCTGCTTATATAACCGTATCACCATCGCGGATGACGGAGTCGGAATCTTTCACAAAATCTGTGATGCATTGAAAGCATTCGGAATGAAGAACCCTCGCCCCGAGGATGCAGTGACAGAATTATTCATTGGTAAGATGACCACACTCCCGGACAGGCATTCAGGAGAAGGTATCTTCTTTACCATGCATTTGCTTGAAAAAACGGCAATTGTCTCCGATGGAATCATTCTGCAATCCGGTTTTCTGGGAGACACGTCTCTAATAAAGAACAGACTGCTCGCTTACGCCATGAAATTTACCAAGAAGGGAACGGTGGTAATCATGCAGATTAGTAATGAGACAAAAAGAAATGCAAAAGAAATATTTAACTCATTCTCCGACCCGGATGAAGGATTCTACAGAACCAGCATTCCGGTTTTCAAAGCATGCCTTGAAAGACAGCCGGTTTCCCGCTCTCAGGCACGAAGAATTTACATGAGACTGAATTCTTTCAAAGAAGCAATCCTGGATTTCTCCGATGTAGAATACATGGGGCAGGGTTTTGCGGATGAACTCTTCCGTGTCTTTCAGAATGCGCATCCGAATGTCACCCTGAAACCAATCAATATGAACGAAGAAACAATGCTAATGTACCAGTATACCATCCACAACAAGGTGACGGTTCCGAAATACTATTAATTTTCTACTCCAGCGCACTCCTAAGAAGCACCTTCGTATACTCTTCCTTCGGATTCGTATACAGTTCTTCCTTCGGAGCCATTTCCACGATCCGGCCTTTCTTCATTACGCAGACGGTATCGCACAGGGAATATACCGTTCTAAGATCATGCGAAATAAACAGGATCGCCATGCCGCGCTTACGACTTAAATCCAGTAAAAGCCTCGTAATCGACTCTCCGATTGCCACATCCAACGCAGATACCGGTTCGTCTGCAATCAAGAATGAAGGTTTCTGAAGCAATGCCATGGCAATCATGACACGTTGTCTCTGTCCGCCGGATAATTCACTCGGAAAACGTTCCAGCAATTCTTCGGAAAGTTCCACTTCGCCTAAGATTTCCTGTATTCTTTCCCGAATTTCATCTCTGTCCCGAACACCACTTAACCGAAGCGATTCTCTCAATAACCATCCGACTCTGCGCTTCGGATTCAGCGCACTGTAAGAATCCTGGAAAACCATTCTTGCAAGTCCGCAGTGAATCTCGCCTTCTTTCACAGGCAGTAATCCTACAATACATTTGGCAAGCGTAGACTTGCCGCTGCCGGACTCACCGACCAGGCCCATGATTTCTCCACGGTGTACAGTAAGGGAAATATCCTTTATTCCAATGGGTTCGCTCTTGGCATCCTTCTTGCCCCAAAGCGAAATGGAGCCGATATCTTTGCGCATCGGATAATAATAGGTCAGTCCACGAACCACGCACTCTTCTGTCTTGGAGGAATCCCCGGCTTCTTGGAATTCAGCAACATTTCCTGCATTTGCGCCCTCTCCCAAAGATTCTACACTGTCCTCACCGAGCCCCCGTCCTCTCATCTCTCCGATATTCACTTCCGCCGCAATCAGTTTCTTCGTATAATCTGCCTTCGGATTATGAAAAATCTCATCCGCGGGTCCCTGTTCGACCACATCTCCGTCCTTCAGAACCAACACTTTGGAGCAAAGTTTTCGAACCAGCCCCAGATCGTGGGAAATAAATAGAATGGCCGTATGGTCTCTTTCATTAATCCGCTGCAGCAACTTAATAATCTCCGCCTGCACGGTAACGTCAAGCGCAGTTGTCGGCTCATCCGCAATCAAAAGTCTCGGCGAAGAGATCATCGCCGATGCGATCATGGCACGCTGCCTCATTCCGCCCGATAACTCAAACGGATACGAATTATAAACTCTCTCGGGATCCGGCAGATCCACATCCGAAAGTGCTTTGAGAGCCCGCTCTTTCAGCTCTTCTTTCGAGTATTCTTCTTTCTTGCCATCTGAAGAAGTCTTGATTCCGCTCTCGGAGGTCTTATTTCCTTCCTCGGAGGTCTTCTTTCCATGCACGCGAAGGGCATCCTCCACCTGATAACCGATCTTATGTACCGGTGAAAAAGCCGTCATCGGATCCTGGAAAATAAAACCGATATCCTGTCCCTGCAAGGCACGCATGGTCTTTCTGGGTGTGCGAAGCAGATCGATTCGATTCGCATCCTCCTGCTCCCACCAGACTTCGCCGGAAATCTTGACATCACCACGACGAATCAGACCCGCAATGGCATTCGCCGTAAGGCTCTTGCCACTGCCGGACTCTCCGACAAGACCGAGAATTTCACCTTCTTTCAAGGTAAAATCCACATCGCGTACCGCTACTTCCGGCCTCGAATGGTCGTAGAATTCAATTCGTAAGTCTTTAACTTCCAGCATATCTGCTTCGTTTCTCTCTTTGTGCTACTTTGTTTCTTAATTATACTTTGTTTCTTTATTCTGCTTTGTTTCTTTATTCTGCTTTGTTTCTTTATTCTGCTTTGTTTCTTTATGCTACTTTGTATCTTTCTTCGCACTTCTTCTAACTACAAACGTCTGCGCATTGCCATCGGAAATCAGCCCCAATCCGACCAAAAGGAACACCATGATCACACCCGGGAAGATTACATAGAACGGAGCCATCCTCAGATATCCCTGTCCTTCCGCGATCATTCCGCCGAGCGAAGCCGTCGGCGGCTGAACACCGATTCCAAGATAAGACAAACCGGCTTCCGCCAGAATACAGTTATTAATCGAGATAAACACGCAATTTAACAAGGTCGGCATAATGTTTGGCAAGATATGTACAAAGAGGATCCGAAGATCCGATGCGCCCATCAGTTTTGCCGCCTGCACATATTCGAGTTTGCTCTGCTCCTTAAATTCCGTTCTTATCATCTTCGCGAAGCTAGGAATTACCGCAATTCCAAGTGCCAGGATCACATTCATCATCGAGGAACCGGATAAGCTTACAAATACAAGTGCCAGCAGAATACTCGGAATTGCAAAAAGCACGTCAATGATCCGCATGATCGAATCATCCAGCAGCTTTCCGTAGTATCCGGACAGTGCTCCGATGATCGTGCCACCCACGGTTCCGATGGCTGTCGCCAGGAACGAAATAAATAACGATGTCTTCAGCCCCTCCTGTACACGTGTGAAAATATCACGCCCCATCTTATCTCCGCCAAACCAATGCTTCAAAGTAGGCGCGGTAAGCTTCGCCCCCGCATCCATCTGCGTCGACGTATACGGATGATAAATCAGCCCAAGCACCAGAAAAACGCCCAGCACCGCCAGAATCCCAAGCCCAATATACAGTTGTATATTCTTCTTCCGTTTCATAGTCATCCAATCAATTAATTGCATCGAGCGGATGTCATGAGGAATGAATCCGTTCAGTGATAATATATTTCATCGAATGGTCTGCGTGTAGGCTTTGTAATTAATTGCATCGAGCCGACGTCATGTAGACTTTACGAAGGGCGAGTTGCCACTGCATCCGAGTCCCTGAGTAAATGTCGTGATGACGTCGTGCGAGCCAATTATCTAACTCTCGGATCCACCGCTGCATGAATAATATCTGTGATTGCGCTCACAACCACAATCCCAAAGGCGATCAGCATCACAATCGCCATCACCACCGGATAATCTCTCACGGAAATCGCAGAAAGCAGGCTTCTTCCGAGCCCCGGAATGCCGAATGTCTGCTCAATTACGATACCCGATGCAATCATATCCGCAAAGATCATTCCGACGAACGTGATCGTCGGCATGATTGCATTTTTCAAAACATATTTGTACAGAAGTCCTGTCGTATTATTTCCTTTGGAATACGATGTTTTGGAATAATCTTTCTTCGCTTCCTCTAAGATATTCGTCCGAAGCAGTTTGATGCACATGGCCGTCTTCGGCAGAGCAAGTGCGATCGCAGGACAGATCATATATCCAAGGAAACCAAAGAAATTCCTCTCATAGCCCACATAGGCTCCGGGGGAAAACAGTTTCAAAACAATACCAAAGAAAAAGGTCAGAATCAGACCCAGAAGAAACGGCGGAAACGCCATAAAAATCTGATTGATCACGGTAAAGACTTTATCTAAGAAACCGCCCGTATGCTTCGCCGTATAAACACCGATCGGTACCGATACACCGATCACTATGATGATCGCAAGAACGGAAAGTGTCGCATTGATCAGAAGCTTTCCGCCGATCAGTTTCGATACAGGCATGGAGTATGCGTAGGACTGTCCGAGATTGCCTCTGACAAATCCCGCAACCCACTTAAAATATCTTGCAATGAACGGAGCATTCAGCCCCAGTTCTTTCCTGAGTGCCTCCACTCTCTCCGGTGTCGCCTGCGTACCGAGCTTCGAAACCGCCGGATCTCCGGGAATCACACTAAAGAGCAGAAACACAACAAAAGAGACTGCGAGCAGGGTAAGTGCAAGTGATGCAATTTTCTTAAGAACATACTTACCCATCGCAGTCTCCTGAAATTATTTTGCTAACTTGATTTTAGCTACATCGATTACATAAACCGGATAGAATGTGTATCCCGTATACTTTCTGTTGATTGCCACAAACTCCGGTAAATCCTGAATGTACACATTTGCCGCATCATCGGAAAGCATCTGTACGCACTTCTTGAATCCTTCGGTACGTGCTGCATCATCGGTCAGCGCAAATGTCTCTTTGTAAAGCTTGTCATATGCGGAACTGTTGTAATTCGTAAAATTGTTGCCCGCATCGGATACAAATCTGGCAAGAAGTGCCGAAGCCGTAAGCTGTGCGGCATCCACACCGATGACCGTAGCATCGTAATTACGTCCGACATAGGTATCGGAAAGCCAGGTATCCCAGTCAACCTGCTTAATATTGGCGGTAATACCAACCTCTGCAAGCTGCTCTTTGATTACCGTTGCGGTATCCACATGCTGAACATAGTTGGAAGGAACGGTAATGTCGAAGCTGAATCCGTTCTCATATCCTGCCTTCTTCAGTAATTCTTTGGCTTTCTCGGTATCATGAGGATATGCATCCGCAAGTCCCTGATCATAATACTTCTTGAAGTTCGGATACATGGAAGAGCCGATCTTTACGCCCTCTCCGTCGGAAACGAATCCAAGGATTGCATCCTTGTCAACCGCATAGCACATTGCCTTACGTACATCTTCGTTGGCAAACGGCTCAAATTTGTGATTTAAGTAAAGTGCCTGAACCAGGTTCATGGTACCGCTTAAAACTTCAAAATTCTCGGTAGAGATCTGTGCCTTATGTGCACTCGTTAAGTGAGCCATCATATCGATGGATCCGCCTTCGAGTTCCATGGCAATCGTATCCGCATTGGCGCAGATCTTCCAGGTAACATTGGTAATTTCTGCCTTCTCTCCCCAGTAATCGTTGTTGATCTCAAAAACAACATTCTCAAGGGGCGATCTGGAAACATACTTATAAGGACCCGTACCGATTGCATTGGCTGCGGGATCTTCATTATGCTTCGGGATAATAGCTGCGGATACGGTAGCGATATTGGCAAGAAAATCGTTATCTGCCTCTTTTAATACAATATCCACATGGGAATCATCCACGATGTTTACGGCACTTACATTAGAAAGCGCCGGTATCATGGGCTCTCCCCCTTCGATATCGGCGCATTTGTTCATGGAATACTGAACATCCTCCGCCGTAACGTTTGTTCCGTCATGGAACTTCACTCCTTCACGAATGGTGAAGGTGTAGGTCAGGCCATCATCGCTGACGTTGATTTCGCTTGCAACAGCGGGAACGATGTTTCCATCGGAGTCCGGTTTAACCAATCCTTCAAAAACATTGAAGAAAATTTCCTTGGTTCCTGCCGCCACCATGTTGTGGGGGTCAAGAGTTTCTTCGATGTCCTGAGGAATACCGATGGTTATGGAGGTATCGGATTTCCCTTTCTTGTCGCCTGTGCATCCGCACAGTGCAACAGCAAGTGAAAGAACTGTCAGGAAAACGGCCGTCACGCGACACATTTTCTTTTTCATTTCTTTCTTTCCTTTCTCTCAATAGTATTCAACTATTCGGTTGTATGTATGAAAATCTGAACTAGTTCAGGATTTTCTTAAGTTCGTCCATGAATGTGTTAACATCCTTGAATTCACGGTAAACGGATGCAAATCTTACATAAGCTACCGGATCCAGTTCTTTTAACTTATTCATGATGCACTCCCCGATCACTGCACTGGGAAGTTCTCTTTCCTCGCGGGAGTAGATTTCGGTTTCCACTTCATCCACGAGGTTTGCAATCTGCTCTGCGGAAACAGGGCGCTTGTGGCAGGCTCTTAAAACACCTGCTTCAATCTTGGAACGATCGAACGCTTCTCTGTTTAAGTCCTTCTTGATGATGATTAAAGGAATGGTTTCCACTTTCTCATAGGTGGTAAAACGCTTACCGCACTCGTCGCAGGCACGACGGCGGCGGATAGAGTTATTCTCTTCCGCGGGTCTTGAGTCGATTACGCGAGTGTTTTCATGACCGCAATAAGGACATTTCATAGTCGTCTTCTCCTTTTATCTCTTTTTCAGGAAATCCGGAACGGCTATGGATTTTTCCTGTACGTTGCTGCGAAGCTCGGAAGGCTTAACCTGGGGCTTCGGTGCAGGTGCGGGTGCTACGGGAGCGGGTGCAGGTGCCACGCGGTTTACAACGGGAGCACTTACATTTCTCTGAGCAGTGAAGCTGGTTGTCTGATTCGTTGCGTTATGTGCATAGGAGGGAACGGCATATCTAGATCCCGAAACCGGCTTGGAATAAAGTCCGGTAGCAATAACGGTAACCTTACAGGTATCAGCCTCGGCATCGGAGTACATTGCACCAAGAATGATGTTAACCTGTTCTCCGGTAATATCGGTGATGTAGCTGGAAGCTACGTTGGTATCAAATAAGGAGATGTCACCGGAAATATTGATGATGACATCGGTTGCGCCGTCGATCGTGGTCTCAAGCAACGGACTTTCCACTGCCATGCGGACTGCATCGAGTGCCTTGTCTTCACCCTTGCCGGTACCGATACCGATATGGGCAATTCCTTTGTCCTTCATAACGGTCTGTACATCCGCAAAGTCAAGGTTGATGATTGCAGGCAGGTTGATTAAATCGGTAATACCGGATACGGACTGCTGAAGAACTTCATCAGCTTTCTTGAGTGCATCCGGCATCGTCGTCTTCTTATCACAAATCTCTAATAATTTATCGTTCGGGATGACAATCAGAGTATCAACATGTTCTTTCAGGCGTTCGATACCGCCCTCGGCATTGTTCATACGGGTCTTGGCTTCGAATTTGAAAGGCTTGGTAACCACACCGACGGTAAGGATACCCATGTTTTTGGAAATCTCTGCCACAACGGGAGCTGCACCGGTTCCGGTTCCGCCGCCCATACCGCAGGTTACGAATACCATGTCCGCACCCTGTAATGCATCTGCGATCTCCTCTTTATTCTCTTCCGCACAAGCCTGTCCAACTTCGGGCTTAGCTCCTGCTCCGAGTCCCTTGGTGAGTTTCTCACCAATCTGGATTAATTTCGGTGCTTTGCAGTTCTTTAATGCCTGGCTGTCGGAATTGACACCAACAAACTCCACACCACATACGTTGTCGTCAATCATACGGTTAACGGCGTTGTTTCCTGCGCCACCTACACCTACGACAATGATTCTTGCTGCCGAACTGTCATCATTTGGTCTGATTTCGATCAAGGCTTTGTCCTCCTACATCCCCTTTTTGGTTTTTATCATCCCGGTCAATAATCCATTGACCGACTGTTACAATTCCTCTAAAAACACAAAATATGCCATTCCAAGCAAGGATGACATCAATATCCTTACTTATCATATAAAATTTTCCAAATTTATGCAACTATATTTTGTGGTTTTTCTTGTAAAAACTCGCTTTTATTCATCCATTTCGAATGTAGTCTTCGGATTCGAAACGGTAAAAGTCTCCATGTGCAACTTTCCCTTTAACTGCATTGGCTTGGCTTTGTTTAAAATCGCCGCCAGATGCGTTACTCTCTCATCCAGGTATTCCCCGTCGCCCAAAGATACACGGATATCCCCGAAATAAAGTGTAATATCCCCGAAATGATCAAAATAGATCTTATCCGCCACTAAGGAGTTTTTATTCAGAAGCTGCGTCAGGCTTAAGATTTCCTTGAAGATTCTGACATCTTCCACCGGAAGCGGCTCATGAAGGATCACGTGGTCAAATTCAAGACCCGAAATCTCCGGAATGCCCGGAACGAATTCCTTCGAGCTTTCCACCACGATACCGTCCTTGTCGAAATACATCTTGTTCTCAAGATATGTCACATATCCGGCAATCGCCTTCTCGTAAACCACGATCTTTACGGTATTCCGGTCCTCTATCTGGACATCCATATGCTCCACGAAGGGAATGTTTTCGATCTTTTTATTCTTATATTTTAATTTCAGATATAAGGAGTTGGTGCTGAGCTTATCAACGATGACCATGTCCTGAATCTGCTGGGCCGTGTAATGCGTACTGCCCTCCACTTTGACATTGCGCACCTTAAAGCCCTCGATGAAAAGGAAGGCGCCTCCGATCAGCAAAACCACGGCAACAACAATGGCAATCAGGCGGATTCTTTGTAGAACCGACATCTTCCCCTTCTTAAAATTGACTTTCTGCACTTTATCCTTATTTTTCTTCGATATCTTTCTCATTTTCCCTCTACCGTCGGTCAATCAGGATGGTTCGCCCGACGGCTAACGCAATTCCGACTTCCGCTAAGAACAGCAGAACCGATGTACCGCCCGCCGAGATAAACGGAAGCGACACACCCGTATTCGGAACGGAGTTTGTTACCACCGCGATATTCAGAAGAACCTGCACCGATATGTGGCAAAGAATACCGATTACCAGCATCGCATTAAAGAGGTCTCTCGTATTTCCCGCAATAATGAACAGTCTGTATATCAGAATGCCGAACATTAACATTAAGCAGACCGCTCCGAAAATTCCGAGTTCCTCGCAAACGATCGAGAAAATCATGTCGTTCTGTGCCTCGGAAATATCACCGATCTTAACAATACTCTCTCCTAATCCTTTGCCGAACATTCCGCCGCTTCCGATGGCGTACAGACCCTGTAAAACCTGGAAGCCCTCATCGGAGACGTATTTCTCGGGATGCAGCCATGCAAGGACACGTCCGCCTCTGAAGCCCATTGCTCCGCTTCCGCCGCTGACTTTGTCAACGAGTACAACGATGCCGACCATGGCGGCCGCCGCAAGAATGACTCCGGCCCAGAGCAGAAGGACTTTCTTTTTGTCCTTGGCAATAATCGTAATCATGAGAACCGGAATAATGCCTACAATCAAAGCCGAACTCATATTTCTCGATGCCACATAGATAAACAGGCAAAGAGGGACAAGCGGAATCAGGGGTTTTAAAATACCGCCCCAGGTATCCATGTTTTTCTGTGTTCTCGTAATGGTTCTTGCATAGAAAATAATAATCAGAAGTTTCACAAGTTCCACGGGTTCGAACTGCGGCAGAGGTCCCAATTTAATCCATCTTGTCGCGCCGTGCGACGTAATGTGGATTCCGGGCACCAGCAAAAGTGCCATAACCACGAAGGATGCACCGATATAAACCCAGCTTGGAATCATACGGTAAACCTTCGGCGGAATGAATACCAGCACCGCCATTAGCACCATACCGATCAAAGCTGCGAAAATCTGCTTTCTTAAGAAATACATGGAGTTTCCGAATTTTAAGTTTGCCTGATAAGCACTCGCCGAATAGATCATGATGAAGCCGAAGCAAACCAGCATGATCACGACAACAAGCAGGGTAAAGTCGAAATACGGCCTTTTCCCTGTCGGACGATGATATTTATTTCGAATGCGGTCCAGCGCTCTCACTTAAACCTCCCTGACCGGTAATGATCTGACGAGTTCTTTGAACATTCTGCCTCTGACTTCGTAGTTCGGGAACATGCCCCAGCTTGCACATGCGGGCGAAAGCAGTACGGCGTCTCCGTTCACTGCCAGTTCCGCACATTTCGCAACCGTCTCTTCGAGACTTTCACAACGGTAAATATTCGTAAAACCGTGCTCTCTTGCGCACGTTTCAATCTTATCTGCCGTCTGACCGAGTAAAACCAAAGCCTTTACTTTATCACCGAAGCTTTCGATCCACTCATCATACGTATTTTGCTTGTCATATCCTCCGCCGATCAATACGGTCGGACGGTTCATGGCAAGGACTGCCTTGATGGCAGCATCGGGATTGGTTCCCTTGGAATCGTTATAATAATCCACTCCGTTTACCGTGGCAACGTATTCGATACGATGCTCTACGGCTTTGAAGTTTTTCACCGTATCCAGAATGATATTCATCGGAACACCGATGGCATCCGTCATCAGAATGGCCGCCATCACGTTCTCAACATTGTGCATGCCGAGAAGGCGCATTTCATGAATATTCATAAGATGCTCATCTATTCCGTCATTTGAAAGATAGATTTCATCATCGATGCAGTAGCATCCGTTCCGTACTTTCTGCTTCGAAGAGAAAAATCGCACCTGACACTTCATTCCGCCAACGGTTTCGGGCTCACCATCGTTTTCTTCCACGGTATACTTACCGGAAAGTTTCTCACCAAACTCACGAAGCACCTCGTCTTCGTAGTTTAATACGCAGACATCGTCCGCAGTCTGGTTTAACGTAATATCCTCTTTCGCACGGATATAATTCTCCATCGTATGATGACGGTTTAAATGATCCGGCGTAATATTTAAGATCGCCGATACATTCGGATGGAATGTACTGATGGTCTCAAGCTGGAACGAAGAAATCTCCGCAACCGTAATGTCTCCGTACTTCGTATTCTGTGCCACGGAAGTATACGGAATACCGATGTTCCCGACTACAAAAGCAGTCGCATCCGGATCCTTGATTTCTTCTTTCAGATAGTTCTCGCAGATTTTACCGGTCAGAGCCGTTGTGGTGGTTTTACCGTTCGTTCCGGTAATTCCGATTAAGCGACCCTTGGAAACCGTGTATGCAAGCTCGATTTCTCCCGAGATCGGAAGGCCTCTGTTTGCAAGTTCCCATGCAAGTCCGGTATCGGTCGGAACACCCGGGCTTAAAACAACCATATCGAGGCTTTCTTTCACCGCGTCGGGCAGGGTTCCGAGAATGACATTCGCGCTCTCCCCTTCCGAAGTTCTTTCCCTGACATCGCGAAGACTCAGGGCTTCGTTGGCATCATAAAGGATCGGCTTTGCGCCCTCTTTGACCAAAAGATCATAAGCAGCCACGCCGCTGATTCCCGCACCGATAATTAAAATTGTCTTATCCTTGTAGTCCATATCTTAAATCCCCAGTAATGCCGCTGCACAAAGCAGTACGGTCACAATTGTAAATGCACTGACCACCTTGGTTTCCGGATATCCGCATTTCTCAAAGTGGTGATGAATCGGAGCCATTTTGAAAATTCTCTTGCCGTGTGTCAGCTTAAAATAGCTTACCTGCAGCATAACACTGACTACTTCTGCCAGATAAATGAACGCTACGATCGGAATAAAGAGCGGCATTTTCAAAAGATACGCTTCCGCTGCAACAAAACCGCCGAGCGCCAAAGAACCGGTATCTCCCATGAATACCTTGGCCGGATACGAATTGTAGATCAAAAATCCAAGCAATCCGCCCAGCATTGCAAGCGCGGTCACATGAAGGTCTTCGCCTTTAAGAAGCGATACAACCGCAAAGAATACCGCGATAACGGAAGTAACTTTACTTGCCAGTCCGTCGAGTCCGTCCGTGAAGTTCGATCCGTTATCGGTTCCGAGAACAACGATGAAAAGAAGCGGAATCGATACCCAGGGAAGATTCGATAATGCAATCTCCTTTCCGTGTGTGAACGGAATGATCATATTATAGCAATCCGGCATACGGAAATATAAATATGCCGCAAAAGCACCTGTGATCAGGATCTGAAGTCCGAGTTTCTGCCATGCGCGAAGGCCCATCGAACGTTTCAGAACAACCTTGATGAAGTCATCCGCGAATCCTACAAGTCCGAATCCTACGGTTAGGAAAAGCACCGGCAGGGTTTTCGCATAACTATCGGTAAAAATCAGCGTTGCCACAGTGAATCCGAGAAGGATCAGTACTCCGCCCATCGTCGGGGTTCCGTTTTTCTTAAGATGTGATTCCGGGCCTTCCGTACGGATGGTCTGTCCGATCTTTAAACGTAGCAGCAAAGGAATCACAACCGGTCCCAGAGCCGTTGCGATGGTAAACGAAATGGCTAACGCAATAAATCCTGCTAACATGAATACTCTCCGATTCTTCTCTTTAGTGGTTTAGTTCGTCGTCTGACTGCCTTCAGCCTCTCCCTCAGCCGGTTTCTCAAGATCCGACAAATCCGAAGAACTCGGGTTGATCGGATAACCGGTATTCGGATCCAGAAATTCTCCGGTATTCGGATCGATCGCATATCCGGTTTCCTTGTCGATCTGAATGTCAGGTCTGTCATTGACTACGCTGATGCCCTCATCGTCGCCTTCGCCTTCCGGCTTCTCTTCGGGACGATAGATCGCTTCGTTGTAAAGTCCTTTGGCTTTCAGGGTCTCGATTTCTTCATCCGACAATTCTTCCGTCATGAAAACATTCATATACGGCAGAACTTCGGTTAAAATATCCTTCACAAGTGTGCAGGCCAAAGCGGTACCACCGTTCTGATCCGGCAGGTTCGGACGGTCCAAAACCGCATAGATTACGATCTTGGGATCGTTTGCGGGAGCATATCCCATAAACGATGTTACATACTCTCCGTTACCACGGGGAAGTGTCTCCGCGGTACCTGTTTTACCGCCGATCGCGTATCCTGCGGGGCGGGCTTTTTTACCGGTACCGGAGGTAACTACGGCGTTGCAGTAGCTGATAATCTTATCGGAGGTGGAGTTGGAAATCGTCTGCTTAAGCATGCAGGGCTCGATGTTCTTAACCACTGCTCCGTTACCGTCAAGGATCTGGCTTACCATGTGAGGCTGATAATAATATCCGCCGTTTACCAGGGAATTAAAAGCGCTGATCATTTCGATCTGCGTGCAGGCGAAGCCCTGTCCGAACGTGGAAGTTGCAAGTTCCGCAGGGCCCATGGTCTTCTCCGTAAATACCAGGGTGTTGGTCTTTGCTTCACCGGCCAAATCGATATTGGTCTTATAACCGAAATTGAATCTCTGGAAATAATCCAGGTATGTGGAAACGCCGATCTGCTGTCCCATACGCATGAGAGCTACGTTACAGGACTGTGCGATGGCTTTCGTAATGTCCATCTGGCCGTCACCGAAACGGTTATGGCATTTGATCTTATGTCCGCCTATTTCAAGGTTTCCGCCGCAGAAATAGGTATCATTCTCGTTCATCTTACCGGAATCCAGTCCGCAGGCTACGGTAAAAGGCTTAGCAACGGAACCCGGCTCATAAGTGGTCTGAATGCAGAAATTCTGCCAGCGAAGTGCTCTGGCATAATCATCCACCTCTTCATCGGTAACCAATTCAACTACAGGTGTAAAACCTTCCGTGGTCTCGCCTTCCGCATCGGGATTCTCCGGATCATACGGCTGATTCGGCGCATTCACGTTTGCGGGAGCCTGTCCTTCGGGATTGGTGTTGGGATCGGTTGTGTTTACGTTTCCGAGGCTGGTCTTTGCCTGTTTCTCCAGGGCTTCCTTGGTCAGTTTCTCTTTGATGGCTGCGAGTTCTTCGGGCGAATAATAAGAAGAGGCCACACGCTCGTCATTTAAGTCAAATGTCGGATAACTTGCCATCGCAAGAATGTTTCCGGTATCGCACTCCATGATGATAACACCCGTATTGTTGGAGCCTAAGCCCTCTCTTGCGTTATCGCGAAGGGATTCGTTTAATTCAATGACCTTCTCTTCTACGATTGCCTGGATATTGGCATCAATCGTGGTAACCAGCGAATTTCCGTCAACAGCCGGAATCGTGGTTTTCTCCATGTTCAGGTCTTCGTTTAAATATCCGAACTTTCTTCCGTCCGTACCGTTTAATACGTCGTTATAATACTGTTCGAGTCCGTAGGAGCCTTCGTTACCGTCATTGGTAAAACCGATGACGTCGGATGCAAGTGCTCCGCCCGGATAGGTACGGATATATTCTTCGTCAAAAGCAACGCCGTAAATCGTGTTTGCTTCCTTGTTTTCCTTGGAAGCAGCCACCATTTCGTTGAATTTTTCAACCGCTTCGTACTCCACTCTCTTGGCAATCAGCTTATATGTGTTGTCCGGATTGGCACGCATAAAAGCAACGAGCTCGCTCGCATTGGCTCCGAAGCAGGTAGCCAGTGCATCAGCCGTTGCCTGATAATATCCTTCGTTCTTGTGAAGATTGGAATAATAGGTGATGTCCTTGGTACTTAATTTGACATTGTAGACTTTTCGGCAGGTGGCAAGAGCCGTACCCTTGCTGTCTAAGATGGAGCCTCTCTTGTAGGGAAGGGCCACACTGTCGTATCCGGAAAGCTGGGAGAGCACCTTCTTTTCGTACTCTGCCCCGCTCTTTCGGTTAATGTGAATAATTCGGAAAACCAGTGCAATGAAGCCGGCCAATATGATAAACATAAAGACCAAGAGATGTTTTCTCATCTGCAGGCTAAATAAATTGCCGTTCACCGAATTATTGTTTTCGCTCATTTTTCCTACCCAACATCTGGAACGCTGCGGGCATTTCCTCTCTTACCGAATATCGGAATACTGTCTTACGTAATCATCCAGTTCTCCGGCATACGTAATGATCTGTCCCTGTGCCGCATAATGCATTCCAAGTTCTTCCGTTGCGATTCTTTTTACCTCTGCGGAATCAACGGAATTCACAATTCTATCGTAAGTCGCGTCATTCTCGGTTTTTAATGTTACATACTGGTTCTCCAGCTTGGAAACGGAGTTGACGCTCTCTTTTAATCTTTCCTGTGCGCGGATCATTAAGATAGCGGATGTTGCCAATGCAATAAACGCTACACTTAAGAATAACACATAAGGCAGGTTCATGAACATAGCTTTTTGCTGATTTTTGCGAACAACCGGATCGACTTCTTCAATCGGTTCCTCCATGCGCAATCTGTATTCATGATATTTTTCGGCAGTATTTCCGTAATTGTACTGATTTCTCACTGTTCTTGCCATAACTTTGCCCTCTTTAACGTTTCAACGTTTCGTAGTTTACGTATTTTTCTTCGTTCCTGACGAAAACTCTGAGTTTTGCCGATTTGGAACGGGGGTTTTCTTCCATCTCCTCTTCACCCGGAAGAATGGGCTTTCTTGTTAATGTTTCGCCTAACGGTTTTCTGTTACAGGTGCAAACCGGAAAACTCGGAGGACAGATGCAGGGATTTGCAAGATCCTTAAACTTGTTCTTCACCATTCGGTCTTCCAACGAGTGAAATGTGATGATTGCCAGTCTTCCGTCCGGTCTAAGGAGGGAGATCATATCCTCCAGTGCTTCTTTTAAAACGTCCAGCTCTCTGTTGCATTCGATCCGAATCGCCTGGAAGGTTTGCTTGGAGGGATGCCCCTTTCCGGCTCTCATCCTGGCCGGAATGCTTTCCTTAATGATCTCGTTTAATTCAAACGTTGTCTCGATCGGTTTATCTGCTCTCGCCAGGACAATATGTTTTGCAATGTTCTTGGCGAATTTCTCTTCTCCGTAATCCCTTAGGATCCTGAACAAATCTGCCTCAGAGTATCCGTTGACTATCTCTTTTGCGGATAATTGACTCCTTTGGTCCATCCTCATATCAAGCGGTGCATCGTATCGGTAGGAGAAGCCTCTGTCCGCCTCATCGAACTGGTAGGAAGAAACTCCTAAGTCAAGTAAAATCCCATCAACGCTCTCAATGCCGAGTTCCTGAAGAACCGCTTTG
Organism: Lachnospiraceae bacterium UBA3804; assembly: GCA_002368665.1. Taxonomy (GTDB): domain Bacteria; phylum Bacillota; class Clostridia; order Lachnospirales; family Lachnospiraceae; genus UBA3766. The sequence goes on along the minus strand of DFEK01000001.1, from coordinate 9,013 downwards.
ATATTTCTGTAATTATCCCGGACAATTGTAGCGATTCCTTTGTCGGTAAACTCTTTCAGTCTCTCTCCGGCTGCTTTGATTGCTGCTTCGTCCTGATCGATGCCGATCAGTCTGCCTTTGTCCGATAAACGTTTGGCTATTTCATAGGAATGGCCCCCTCCTCCGAGGGTTCCGTCCGCATAAATCCCGTCAGCCTTGATATTTAAGCTATCGATTACTTCGTTTAAAAGGATGGATTTATGTGAAAATTCCATTTGTTCTCCGTTTTGGCGCCGGGCACCGAAGGAGGATTTGTCCATGGGTACCCGGCACCACCTGTTTGCTTGTCTCATCGACCGGATCGGTCATTAAATTCCGATACCGTCCAAACTTTCGGCCAATGCATCGATGTCAATATCTTCGCCGGCCTTGTCATAATTTTCTTTGGACCAGAACTCTATGTGGTTGCCCATTCCGACCATTACGGTATCTTTGACAACCGATGCATACTCTCTTAAATATCCCGGGAGAAGAATTCTGCCCTGTGCATCCATATCCACTTCCGCTGCACCGCCAAGCATGAATCTTGCAAATTTGCGGCCGTCCCTGTTGGTTAAGGGAATCGCGGATAATTTCTCTTCAATAATCTCCCACTCGTCTGCGGGATAGAAATAAAGGCATTTGTCGATACCCTTGGCGATAACAAAAGAATTACCAAGCCCGCACCTGAATTTGGTCGGGATTATCAGTCTTCCTTTCGGATCAATTGTGTGGTTGTATTCGGACATAAACTTCATTTTGTCTCAAATTCCTCCACTTTTCGCCATAGTTCATCCACTTTCCGCCATCTGTACTCCATTCTAAACGAAAAATTTCAAAAAATCAAGTCCCTGACTCAAGAAATTTCCCTATTTTTCAAGGTTTTTCGGTCTTTTGCCTGTTAAAAAATTAACATAAAAATAAGACCTACAAGATGTAGGTCTTACTCATTTGCATAACACAATCCGGGCTTTCGCTCGGAATTATCTTTCTATTCTACTTTGGATACAGCCGCGATTCGGATGGTTGACAAATCCCTCCAAATCAATTTCGGAATCAGACGTTAAATCTGAATAAAATGACGTCACCGTCTTTTACGACATATTCCTTGCCTTCCAGGCCCACCAGACCTTTTTCCCTGGCTGCTGCCGTGCTGCCTTCCGCGATCAGAACTTCATAGGGAACAACTTCCGCTTTGATGAAGCCGCGTTCGAAGTCTGTATGAATCTTGCCTGCTGCCTGCGGAGCCTTGGTTCCTTTCTTGATCGTCCATGCACGGCACTCATCCTCTCCCGCGGTTAAGAAGCTGATCAGTCCGAGGAGATCGTAGCTTTCGGTAACAAGTTTATCGAGGCCCGATGATTTTACACCAAGTTCGTCTAAGTATTCTTTCTTCTCTTCATCGGAAAGATCTGCCAGTTCCTGCTCAATCTGTGCACAGATGACCAGTGCTCCGGAGCCCTCTTCTTTCGCGATTTCACGGACTTTCTGCACATATTTGTTGGATGCGCCGTCGTCCGCTAAGTCATCCTCCGCAACATTTGCCGCATAGATGGTCGGCTTTGCGGTCAGAAGATTGTAGGTTTTGAATGCTGCTGCCAGGTCTTCATCTTCGGGAACTTCGAAGGAACGGGCCATTTTGCCCTCTTCCAGGTGAGCTTTGATGGCTTTTAACATCTCCTCTTCCTTGGCTGCTGCCTTATCCATTCTGGCAGCCTTGGCAACCTTGGCATTTCTGCGCTCAAGAATTTCAAGGTCGGAGAAAATCAGTTCCAGATTGATCGTTTCGATATCTCTTGCAGGATCCACACTTCCTTCCACGTGAATGATATTGTCGTCTTCAAAGCAACGAACCACATGCACGATCGCATCCACTTCACGGATGTTCGCAAGGAACTGGTTCCCGAGTCCTTCGCCCTTGCTTGCGCCCTTTACAAGTCCCGCAATATCCACAAATTCGATGGTGGCAGGTGTAACCTTCTTAGTATGATACAACTCGCCCAGTTTCACGATTCTCTCATCCGGTACCGCCACGATTCCGACATTCGGATCAATCGTCGCGAAAGGATAGTTTGCGGATAACGCCCCCGCATTGGTCAGTGAATTAAAAAGTGTGCTCTTGCCGACATTCGGCAAACCGACGATTCCTAGTTTCATTTTTCTCTAAACTCCTTTATTTACGGGCTTTGCGAGACTTTACGTACCCACTACGTACCCACCCTATCTCGAAAAAAGTGCTTTGGGTAGGGTAACTGAATGAGAATTTGACGTTTTGCAAAAAGCCAAAAAATAAAAGGCATTTTTGCCATTTTTTATCAAATTACCTTCAGCAAATTGATACCTTCATGAAGCGACTCGGTAGTCACATCTACATATTATAACACATCCAAAAACAGATGAAAAGCGAAGAATTGGCGAAGAATTAACGAAGAATTGGCGAAGAATTGGGGAATAATTGGGGAATAATTGGGTATGGATTTCTTCGATTTATAAAAATCTCTCTGGTGCTGTTCATTTGAACAGTACCAGGGAGTCTTAGTGCGATTATCTTGCTATTTACTCTTTTGACCACGATTTCGACTCCCTGACTTTTATCAATCAGCATTCTTTGCTATAGACAAACAATCATATAAACAGGCAAATACGTTATTCCATCTTTCTCACTCAGATCAGCAGTATGTAAAACAAACGCTTCATTCAACTGCTCAGAATACTTTTTTCTGAATTTATTCAAAGATGATAACGTATAATTCTTTCCAGATTTAACTTCAAGCGGAGATATATTGTGCCGATTGGTTGTTTTGCTCTTTGCCAAAAGAAAATCAATTTCCATTCTGCTATCCTTATCCGTTCGAGATGAATTAGAATAGAAGTATAGGGCACGACCATTAGCAACAAGCATTTGTGATACTATATTTTCAAAAATCATTCCCTCGTTGACTTCCAACTTGCCAAACAACAGCTTTTTATATATTTCCTCTGAAACAATCCCATTTTCGTCAAAAGCGTGACTAATCAGAAGCCCGGTATCTCCCATGTACATTTTAAAAGCAGAATTATCACGGTTAAGCTTTAAACCTATATTGGGTTCAGTTGAATTGAAACACACATTTGTCATCATAGAATCCTGAAGCCAAAGAAACGCACTCTCATAATCTCTAAAACGAGCTCCTTTCCCCAAGGAAGAAATCGTAAACTTCTTTTCATGCTTTGACAGTTGAGCAGGAATCTCATCAAAGATACTCTCCACTTTTCCCTCGTAACCTTCCGCATGTTTCTGAATATCCTCCCTGTACAAAGTCAGGATATCTCTTTTAATCTGATCGGCTGCTTCGAAGTTTCCAGTCTCTATATACTCCTTGACAACTTGAGGCATTCCGCCGATGATTACGTATTCACGAAAAAGTGTCATGACTTTACGATGCAAAGCTTGTCCCAATGGATTCCTTTTTTCAAAACAATCCAATATCAGAGGCATTATCATATCTTCGCCCTTTGCCCATAGAAACTCCTCAAAATCCATGGGATACATCTTAATATGACGTTCTTCCGATGGAATAACAATGTCTTTTACATTTTTCTTAATAGACATAAGAGAACCAGTCTCAATATAATCGTATCTGCCATCTGCTACAAGGAATTTAATTGCAGCTCTTGCTCGAGGATATAACTGAACCTCATCAAAAATAATCAGGGACTCTCTGTCATATAGTTTTACATTAAAGGCAGCCGACAGATACATAAAGAAGCTGTCGAGATCTCGAAGATTCATATCAAAGAGATCAGTGATTTCGGAACCAATTTGATTAAAATCAATTAGAATATATGACTTATAGTTTTGCCTAGCAAATTCCTCAACTATATAACTCTTTCCGACACGTCTAGCACCATCAATAAGTAAGGCTGTTTTGCCATTGCTATTTGCTTTCCATTTAAGGATTTTTTCTTCAATTTTGCGCTTCATAAGCATACCTCATCACCAAATCAAGATTTTTAATTCGTGACATTTACACCAAATCATGTTTTTTTGATTATAATCCCTCTTGTGACACAAATCAAGATTTTTAATTTTTGAATTTCACACCAAATCAAGATTTATCATCAAAATGGTTATAGGTTCATTAGTATTCATGATTACAATTCAAATGTAAATTGTGTCCAACACTACAATTAAATAAAAGTCTCGTTTTCAATAATTTTTCATGGTATAAATATGCATACTCAATCGTAATCATAATCATCCGTAAATTCGAAATAAAATCTTTTACCCGTCCGTCTCTGCTTCCTTGCCGGATCAGAACCGTCCTTTTGTCCATAATAGAATTATATCAAAACACAGTCCCGCAAACCACCCATTTCGTCGACCGGGTATGCAAATCTGCAACCCCCCTGTACGTCAAAGCATCCTTAATGTGTCTTTTTTGAGATTTTTAGGAACTTGTGTTAAAATTATTCATATGAATTTTTAGAAAAATCGGAGAATTACTGTATGTTTGATTATTATTCATCCATTATTCTTATATCCTGGATGTCACTTGGAGTCCTGAGCATTCTGGTTTGGGAGAATAACCGGATCCGGAAATCGGACAAAAAAATATTTTATATTTCATATCTTTTAATTGCGCTTTCCGCACTGGCAGAACTGATCGGCCTGAAAATAAACGGAAATATGAATGTTCCGACGCAGGTCATTATCCTTGTAAAAGCGATGGATTATATTCTGACCCCGCTTGCCGGCGGTGCGATTGTCGGTCAGTTACGAATCAAGAATAAAATCAGCAAGGTACTGTATGGAATTTTGGGTCTGAACACAGCATTTCAGATTGTTTCCGTCTTCACCGGATGGATGACTTCAATTGATGCAAATCATTACTACTCTCATGGACCGCTCTATTATTTTTATATGGTCGAGTATTTTTCAATTCTGGTCATTGTAATTATCCAGTTCGTATTGTATGGTTTAAAATTCAAGAAACATAACCGATTTTCTCTGTACGGTGTTTTGGTCCTTGTAATTGCAGGAATCGGAATTCAGGAACTGCTCGGTGCCGACTTCCGTACGGCTTATATTACGCTCTCTCTGAGTGCTATCCTTTTATTCATCCATTATTCGGAGTACTCACAGCTTCGTTCGGATGAACGAATTCAGGCGCAGTCGGTTCTGATTACAACAGATTCGTTGACCGGAGCAAAAAGCCGCTATGCATATTCACAAAAATTAAACGAATACAATGCGATGCCCAAACTTCCGGATGACCTGACCGTTTTTCTGGTAGATATTAACGGATTAAAAAGAACAAACGATACACTCGGACACGATGCCGGAGATGAATTAATCCGCGGCTCGGCAGAATGTATCGAAAAAGTTTTTGATAACTATGGTTCTGTTTATCGTATCGGCGGGGACGAGTTTGTCGTATTTGCCAAAATGAATCGCGCACAGGCCGAAACCATGATTCCGAAATTAAACGAAAAAGCAGCCGCATGGAAAGGACGCGAAGTAAAATCAATCAGTTTATCTTCCGGTTTTGCCATTGCTTCCGAATTTCCTGAACTGAATTGTGAACAGCTTGCCGCCAAAGCAGACGAAGAAATGTATAAAGCAAAAGAGGAATACTACAGGGTAAACGGACTCAAACGAAGGGTATAAAACCGTTAATTCCGCGAATTGCTTCGCCGACTCCGTTATGATCGTTATCCGCAACGGTAAGGCGGCACATTTTCAAAATCTCCTCTTCGGCATTTCCCATGGCAATCGGAAATCCCACGACCGAGAGCATTTCCCTGTCATTGTCCGAATCACCGATGCCTGCAATTTCCTTCATTTTCAAATGAAGCCGGTTTGCCAGCACTCTGACTCCGAGTGCCTTGCTGACACCCGGTGCGGTCATTTCCAGAACCGTATCGCCCACCGTGGCAACCTACCTTTTCAAACGTAAAAAAGAACAGCTACCTCTTCTGATAACTGCTCTATATAACGTTCATTATTCAATTTAATGAGTAATCATATAGCGTACAACGGAAGCACAATGCTCAGCAGCCTCTTTTTTAAATTCTTCATAGTTCATTTCCTCGGACTCATCAGCCTTATCGGAAATAGCGCGGATAATGACAAACGGAGTATCATTCAGATAACATGCTTGTGCAATTGCGCCGCCTTCCATCTCACAGCACATACCTCCAAAATTGGACTTAATCAATTCTTTTTGCTCCTTTGAGGAAATGAACTGGTCACCCGTACAAACCCTGCCTTCGAAAACCTGAACATCAGGAGCCGCCGCATGCACAGCATCCACAGCTTCTTTCCGCATCGTTTCGTCCGCAGGAAACGCAGAAAGACCTGTATACGGAATCTCTCCTTTTTCAAAGCCTATGGCTTCTACCGTATAGTCATGCTGACATGCGTCAACCGAAACAACGATGTCTCCGATATTGATCTGATTGTCGAGAGATCCGGCAACACCGGTATTAATTACTTTTGAACAACCAAACTGATTAATCAGCGTATTTGCACAGATTCCTGCATTCACTTTACCCATACCGCACTGCACAACAACCACATCCTTGTCGCCCATTTTCCCTTCACAAAACTCCATGCCGGCTATGGTAGTTGTTTTGGTATCCGTAAGTGCTTCTTTGAGAGAGGCGACTTCTTCTTCCATAGCACCAATAATACCGATTTTCTTTGATGTATTTTCACCGGCGTTTGAACATCCGCCGATTACTAATACAAAAAGTATCAAAGTCATTATCAAACAAATCGACTTTTTCATTATATTTACATCCTTTCGTATATCCTGTTATTTGATCAATTCACCAAGCACTGCTCCAATATCACCATCAATACAAATGCTTCTTTTTTCTATTTCTCCGGGACAAAATGCCTCTCCATAATTTAAACAGGCATATACAGCTTTTTCATTCGATAATGTCATCTGCCAGAACGGATATTTAATGATCACGGGTGTGTTTGCTCCTACCCCCAGTTCCAGATACAGTACATGAAGGTTTTCATGTCTATGAATAAAATCCGAATATGCAGCAGATGCCCTGTGCCATCCCTCATCTTCCACAAAGCTGTTATCCGCTCTCAAATTCATTGTCATTTCAGAACCATCATCCGGGCATTTCGGGAACAGGTCAGAAGGGATCTTCATCAACAGTTCTTTATCCGTCGGCACTTGGAATATCCCCTGCTCGTCTTTTTCAAAGCCCTGTGCTTCCATTGCCTTCATAACCCATTCTTCATTGTCATAGGTCTTCTGAATAGCCGGATTCACGCTCTGGAACAACCCATAATCGCCCTGCGTATAGAACAACCTTTTCTTATCAAAACCGGCTCTTTGGAACTGATGATCTACATTTGTAGTGATGACAAAATAATCCTTATCAGAAACCAACTTAAGAAGCTCCGTATAGACCGGCTTCGGTGCATCGATATAGCGATTAAAGTATATATGCCTTGCCCACCATGCCCAGCGGGTTTCATTATCAGGAAACGGATAGAATCCGCCGGAGTACATATCCCTGATGCCAAATCTTTTTGCAAAGTCAAAGAAGTATTTTTCAAATCGCTCGCCACTGTAAGTTAAGCCTGCAGATGTGGAGAGCCCTGCACCTGCGCCGATGACAATGGCATCAGCCTCTCTGATTTCCTGCCTGAGCCTGTTTATCCGCTCTTCCTTGCTTCCCTTACCATAGGACATATTTCTGCTGAAGTATCTCACGGCACTCATCCCCTTCCCTATAGTCTCCTGATAACCGTTCGGCATATCATCATATAAGTTTTTCGTAAATGGCCTTATCTTCGTCTTTGAAAACATTGAATATCACCCTTTCTACCTTGCCGGGGTTACTGTGCAGCCATTCTGTAACTGTATCTACAGCAATCTCAGCAGCTCCCTTATTCGGAAAATGAAATACTCCGGTTGAAATACAACAGAAGGCTACACTCTTCAATTCATTATCCGCACACATATCCAAGGTGTTTCTGTAGCAATTCTCCAGATCCTTCTCCAATTCGGGAGTAAGCCTATACTGTACTATCGGTCCCACGATATGCACCACTTTCTTAGCCGGAAGATTATAAGCATCTGTGAGCATCGGAGCCGCTGTCGGCTGTTCATAATCCCTGCCGTACCGGATGCGAAGCTCGTTCATCTGTCTGTTACACTCGCTTCTTAATTGCACTCCGGCAAACGTATGAATGCAGTTATCAATACAGGTATGCATCGGCACAAAGCAGCCCAGCATCTGTGAATTGGCGGCATTTACTATGGCATCCACCGAAAGCCTTGTGATATCACCCTGCCAGATGGAAAGACCGTCTCTGATCACCGGGATATCCGACAGCTTCACCACACCCTTTTCGTTTGCTCTTTCCATCAGATATTCATCCTGTACTTTGAGTATCTCCGATGAAATCTCTTTCGGCATACGGATATTCATAAGTGAGCGGAGGACCCTTCTTTTCTCTTCGCGATTATCGGGTATATTCAGATCTTTGTATTCACCGGAATCCGCCTTAAATTCTTCTACAAGATAATCCAAGCGTTCCTCCTGAGTTTTTAAACTATTTGACATTCTCTTTATCTCCTAACCACTGCTCCGACCGGACATACATTCATACAATTACCGCAATGCAGACAATGATCCTGCTCAATCTGAAACAGAACTCCGTCCTGCCTTATGCAATTCTGCGGACATACCGACACGCAGCTCCCACAGCCGATACAACTGTCCGTAATAAAATATCCTTCTGTTTTCTTTTCTGATCCACCAAATGTAAATGAAGCTCTCTCTATCGGCTTCTTTGAAAGATCAAACCACTCACCGCTTCCTTCAAATATCTGAAATACCGTGAGTGCCTTCATGGATTCTTCCGTCGGATAGATCTGATGCATGTATGGATTTTTCTCACACAGTTCCGGGATCCTGTCATAACTAAGTTCACGAACCTTGCCTCTGCTGGATACGGCAACAGTGGACATGGTAT
>DFEK01000002.1 GCA_002368665.1 Lachnospiraceae bacterium UBA3804 | reverse complement strand
ACAAGTCGACAAATCAAAAGTTGTATGTATATCAGTAATCACATATTTAAGAAATAAGGGGGTAAGGTATGGGGGTTCATGATCTTAAACTCAGATTAAATATGGCAACAGAACAGGAATCTTATCCGGAAAGTTCTAAACTTTGCCGTTCATTGCTTGAAGATTGTGTGGATTTTATCTTCGAGAAGAATGGGGTAACGAAGCCTAAGAATGCCTCATTGCTGGAATTGATTGATAGTCCTACGATCACAACATATATTGGAGATCAGGAAATCATCAAGTCCATGCATTATGTGCGTATTCTCGGAATGAACTCGCTTCATGGACAGAGCGTACGTAAAAAAGAAATCAAGTTGGCACAGGATAATATTGCGTACTTGGTTGGGTTAATTGAGGCCAAAGAGAACGGGACGGCAATTACCTATAAGAAGCCGCCTTATATGACCGAGGCTGCAACACGTAAGTTGTATATTGACCTGTATCTTAAAGAGGCCGGTTGGGATGTGCTGGATAAAGACAATGTCGCTTTGCCGTCCAAAGCAGGTATCGAGATTAAAGTTGAAGGAATGCCTAATCCGCAGGGTGTTGGATACTGTGATTATGTTTTGTATGGAAAAAATGGCAAGCCTTTAGCAATAGTAGAAGCAAAGAAAACTTCTGTAGATCCGGAAGTAGGCAGACATCAAGTGGATCTTTATGCGGAATGCATGAAGAAGGTTTATGGCTACAAGCCGGTTTTATATTATACAAACGGTTATGTAATTAAGATTATTGATGGAATATACCCCGAAAGAGAAGTGAGGGCGTTTCATTCTATCGATGAACTGGAACTTATGCTCCAAAGAAGGGATAGAGGGGATATCACTGATTTGAAAATCAATGATGATATCACCAACAGACCGTATCAGAAAATTGCAATCACCAAAATCTGTGAGTGGCTGAATTCTAAGCATAGAAGAGGCCTCCTCGTCATGGCCACCGGTACAGGCAAGACCAGAGTGGCAATCTCCATCGTTGATATTTTAAGCCGTAACAAATGGATAAAGAATATGCTGTTCTTGGCAGACAGAACATCTTTGGTAAACCAGGCAAAAAGGAACTTCGCCAAATTGTTGCCGGATATGAGTATTTGTGAATTATCGGGGGCCGGAGAAAAAGATTATAATGCCCGATTGATGTTCTGTACTTATCAGACAATGATTAACTATATTGATGCTGAAGATAAACGATTCACGTCCGGAAGATTCGACTTAATCATAATAGACGAAGCACATAGAAGTATTTTTAATCGCTATGGATCTATTTTTAAATATTTCGATAGTTTGCTTATCGGATTAACGGCTACACCCAAGGATGAAGTGGATGCCAATACATATCATATTTTTGGTTGTGAGCCGGGAGCTCCTAATTATGACTACACTTTGAATGATGCGATTCATGATAAATATCTTGTAGGATATACAGTCAGAAATCGCACGTCGAAGTTTCTTACTGAAGGTATAAATTATTCGAACTTAACTGATGAGCAAAAGGAACAGTTTGAAGACTATTTTGATGGTCCGTTTTACTATGACCAAGCAACTCCGGACTTCAATATTCCCGGAAATGAGATATTTAAGTATATCTTTAACAAGGATACCTGTTGTCAGGTTCTTGAAGATTTGATGAAGTGGGGATTACGTGTTGATGGCGGAGAAACTATGGGTAAAACTATCATTTTCGCATATAACCATAAACATGCTCAGATGATAGTGGATTGTTTCCATGAGATGTATCCTGAGTATCCGAACAATACTTGCCAGCTTGTAGACTACTCAGTGAATTATGGTGATGATCTGGTTATCAAATTTGAAGAAGATCCGGAATTCCGCATCGCGGTTTCTGTGGATATGTTGGATACCGGTGTTGATGTACCTGCTGTTCTTAACTTGGTATTTTTCAAGAAGATAAGATCAAAAATTAAGTTTGTACAGATGATTGGTCGCGGTACGCGTCTTTGTGAGAACATCTATGGCCCTGGAAAGCATAAGAGCGGGTTCCAGATATTTGATTACTGTGGGAATTTCGAATATTTTGAAATGCATCCGGATGGTGAATCAGGAATAGAAACACTTACACTGTCTCAGAGACTTTTCAATGTTCGCCTTGATATGTTGTATGAACTGCAGAGACTGGAGTATCAGTTGGATGAGAGATTATCCGCCTACTATAAAGATATTAAAGATGAGCTTCACAGTAAGGTTGTAACTATAAAAGCTCATGACAGCAGAATTCAGGTGCGTGAGGAGATGCCATATGTCGATAAATACTATGACAAAAACACCTGGGTTTCACTTTCACCCGTAATGGTTAAAGAGGCGAAGAAACATATTTCGCCGTTGTTGGACAGTGGGTTAAGCGGTGATTATCTTTCTGTAGCTTTTGATATACGCATGTATTACGTTGAAAACGAAATTCTAAAGTGTGGTAACACAAACAATGCAAGTGGTCATATCAAAACATTAAGACAGATAGCTCAATATCTTTTAACTGAGAAAGCTTCCGTTCCGCAGGTTCTGAACAAAGTAAATGATCTTAAGCGTTTGTTTGGTGAAGAATTATGGAATAATCCGACAATCGAAGAATTGGAAAGACTAAGAATATCTTTACGTGATTTAATGCAGTACTTGAAGGATTCCGGAAAGAAGAAGTTTGATATCGATATTCCGGATTCAATTGAAGACTCTGATTATCAACCCGATAACACAAGCATTGATATCAGAACATATCGTGAAAAGGTTATTGATTATCTTGTGGAAAATAGTGAGAATCCTGTCATTCAGAAAATATATAATCTTGAACCAATCAATGGTGATGACCTTAAGGAATTGGAAAAAGTACTTTGGCATGACTTGGGCTCTCAGGAAGATTATGAAGACGAAACTGATATAGATAATCTGGCAGTATTTGTGCGTAGCCTCATCGGATTAAGCCAGGAAGCTGTTAATGAAAAGTTTGGAGAGTATCTGAACGGAAATGTATTCAATTCTCAGCAACAGGAATTTATCATGACGATTATAAACTATGTTCGTGAGAACGGAGACATCGAGGTTCAGGATATTGTAAATGAAGATCCGTTTAACAATTATGATTTGAACGAAATGTTTGGAGTTAATTTGACGACATTGGTTGGAATTGTGAATACGTTACACAATAGTGTTATTGTGAATGTGGCATAGAAGAAGGATGTGATGAATATGGTTAAGATCAGAAAGGAGATTAGGGAATGGCGGATAAAACGGGTTATATTTATGTCCTTACCAATAAGAGTTTTCATATGGATAATTGGATTAAAATTGGTTATGCGGAAGATGTTGAAAAACGTGCGAGAGAGCTTTCAAATACTTCGGTTCCACTTCCGTATGAGATTTATTGCACATATGAAATCCCTCGTATAGAGGGGGTTAAGGATCCGGATAAACTTTTACATGATTTGATTAATATGCTTAATCCTGACTTGCGAATTTCTCCAAACAGAGAATTTTTTGTGATGGCGCCGTGGGAGGCATATAATATGCTTTTTGCTATTGCACAAATGCATGGGCGAGAAGGTAAACTGGTTCGAAACAATAATGATAGTGTGGTAGATGCTCAGCTTGAAAATGAATTCTCGGTTGAAACTTTATTTCCATCGAAGACAGAGGTGGGTAAACTCTATAATACGTTAAGAGATATTATATTGAGTATTAATCCCAATTTAGAAGAATATGCGACCAGGCAATATGTGACGTTTAAAGCTAGAAAAAAGAAGAACACGGTTTCAATGTGGCCTAAAAATGGATGGGTGGAAGTTATTCTTAATGCTAAATTGGGTCAATTAAATGATAATCATGATTTAATTTATGATATTTCAAATCGCAAATGGAGTGCAGCACAGTATGCGTTTAAGTTTTATCCGGATACAGATATTAATGCCGCTAAAGATATTATTGAGCAGACTATAAAATTGGTTAAATAGCCTATGGGAGATATAACAAAGAAACAGCATTATGTTCCGAGAATGTATTTTGGGGTTAGTGGTCCATTTTATGCTATAATCGTAGTTTGACAACATAATATGTGGCGGTTATAATATAAGTGGTGCTACCGATAGACGGTTAGCCCGTATAAGTGATTAGGTTAATAAATTGAGCATCAAAAAAGGGAGGCAGATATGCCTCCCTTTATCGTTTGATTGAATCTTATGCGAAAGCTTCTTTTACGTTATCTACTGCATTCTCAACTGCATCTGCAACAGCTTCGCTTGCATCATCGGCTGCTTCCAAAACTTCGTCTCCGTCAACAATATTGCTGAAATCAACTTCCATTTCTTCCTTGCCCTTGCCGGTTACCTTGTTAAAGGTTTCCTTAGCGCCTTCGGCAACTTTCTTGAATGCACCGGTGGTTCCTTCTTTGGCTTTCTGGAACGTATCGGCAGCTTTCTTCTTGGCTCCGTCCACATCGAGTACAACGTAAGTACGCTTCTCTGTGGTTCCGTCGGGATTGATCACTTCTTCGGTCTTTATGAATTTGTCTTTGTTCTTTACTGCAAAATAAACACCTGCGCAAACGGCAGCGGTTCCGAGTCCGGCTAAAACAATCTTTGTTACAGTCTTCATAATTTTCAAACCTCCAACATATCGTTTGTGTTTTACTACACTGCTTATTATTGTACTCCTTTTTCGCAAGAAAAGAAAGACAAAAAGAAAACTTTTGAATTCAAAAAACTTTGAAAAATAAGAAAAAATCAATTGCAACGCGATACCTGTTTTGATATGATAGGATATGACCGCAAAAGTCAATCGCCGAAATGTGCGAATGGCGCGGCTTAGGGGACAATTCGGAAAAGGACATCATAGATGAACGAGAAATTTTTTGACTTAAAGAAAGAAAAACAGGACCGTATGATTAACGGTGCCATGAAAGTGTTTGCTCTGAACGGATTCGCCAGGGCATCCACCGATGAAATGGTAAAAGAAGCGGGCGTAAGCAAGGGACTCTGGTTCCACTATTTTGATAACAAGATTGGTCTTTACACATTTGTGACCGATTATGCAATAAAATACATCTGTATGGAACTTGCCGCAAGTTTCTCCGCGGATACCACGGACTATTTCGATACCGTTTACGGAATTGAGATGGTTAAAATGTCCGTCCGCAAGTCCTATCCGTATGTTCCGTTGTTCTTATCCTCCCTCGATCAGGAGAATAACGAGGAAGCACTCGCAGCAGTCGGAGAGTATATCCGTTATTATCATGATAAGGTGGCAGCAGCATATGAGCAGGTGGATAAGAGCGCATTCGCTTCGTTCGTGGATGAAGAGATCTTTGAACAGACCGTCCGTTTTACGATGAAGGGAATTCTGGAAGAAGAGTATGCGAAGGAATCGTTCGACGAGGCTTCCTATATGGAGCGCCTGAAAGCATTCCTAAGACAGATGCGAAAGATGTCACAGAATAATTAAGGAATATGTAAGGTACCGCGTGTCGGTACCTTTCTTTTGGTAAAAAGGCAGCCAGAGGGGTTGCTTTTTTTGATTGAGTATGGTACGATATCCCCCGCAGGTGCACATATGTCCGCGGTACACGGACAGAAACGCAAATAACAGACATATGTACGCGAGGAGCGGACAGAAGGAATCACCGGTATGGTAAAAGGCAGTTCCTATTATGTAATTAAAGAAAAAGCAGTTCCGGAAGTGCTTCTGAACGTCGTGAAAGCCAAATCCCTTCTTGAGACCGGGAAGGTTCATTCCGTGGCGGAAGCGGCCGAGCAGACCGGTATTTCAAGAAGTTCCTTCTACAAATACAAAGACGATATCTTCGTTTTCCATGATAATACGGAAGGCAAGACATTAACCTTCACCTGTGAGATGGAGGACGAGCCGGGACTTTTATCCCTGCTTCTGAGCATTATCGCAAAGTACGGTGCCAACGTACTGACCATCCATCAGAGTATTCCGATCAACAACATGGCGACACTTTCCATCAGCCTTCAGATCCTTCCTTCCACAAAGGATGTATCCAGCATGGTGGAAGACATGGAAGCCATCGACGGAGTAAGAAGCATCAAAATCGTCGCCAGAGAATAGAGACATACAGATATAAGAAAAATTCGTAAGGAGCTAAAGATATGATTAACGTAGCAATTCTTGGATACGGAACCGTAGGCGGAGGCGTGGCAGAGGTTTTAAAGACCAATGCCGCAAGCATCGCAAAGCGTGTGGGAGAAGAACTGAATATTAAATATATTCTCGATATCCGTGAGTTTCCGGGAGATCCGTTTGAGAATATCATCACCAAGGATTTCGACGCTATTGTAGCGGATGCGGATGTTAAGGTGGTTTGCGAAACCATGGGAGGATTAAAGCCTGCCTATGATTTTACGAAGAAACTGCTGGAGGCCGGAAAGAGCGTATGTACTTCCAATAAGGAACTTGTGGCAGCACACGGACCGGAACTTCTTGCCCTTGCCAAAGAAAACGGTTGCCAGTATTTATTCGAAGCAAGTGTCGGAGGCGGAATCCCCATTATACGTCCGCTCCTTACCTGTCTTACCGCTGAGGAGATCGGTGAGATCACCGGTATTTTAAACGGTACGACCAATTACATGTTAACCAAGATGGATAAGGAAGGAAGCGATTATGCCGACGTCCTGAAAGAAGCACAGGATAACGGATATGCTGAGCGCAATCCCGAAGCGGATGTGGAAGGATATGATGCCTGCAGAAAGATCGCAATCCTCGCATCCTTAAGCTATGGCCAAACCGTGAATTACGAAGATATCTATACCGAAGGAATCAGTAAAATCACCAAGGAGGACTTCGACTATGCTGGCCTTTTAAACCGTAGCATCAAATTGCTTGGATTCTGCAAGGAAGAGGGCGGAAAGAAATATGCAATGGTTGCTCCTTTCCTGCTTGATGAAAATCATCCTTTGTACAGCATAAACGGAGTGTTCAACGGAATCCTGGTTCACGGCAATATGGTGGATGATGTTGTCTTTGTCGGACGCGGAGCCGGAAAACTTCCCACCGCATCGGCAGTTGTCTCCGACATCATCGAAGAAGCAATGAATCTCGGAAAGGCATCCGACATCGAATGGGTCGACGAGAAATTAACTCTGGATGACAAGAATGAACTGAAATTCAAATATATGGTGCGCGTAAGCGGAAACGCTTCCGACGGACGTTTTGCACAGGTTTTCCCCGGAGCCGAAGAACTCGGTGCCGAAATCCTCGCAGGCGAATACGCCTTTGTAACACCCGAACTCACTGAGGGCGAATTCCTTTCCAAGTACGCAACCTTAAGCAACGCCATCAAATTTATCCGCATCAAATAAGATTAATAAGTAAATTTAAGGCTGACGACAATTTATGTAACTGAGGGGCGTTTGCACGAGCGTCGGTCCTTAGGTCCCGTATTTTGGGACCTTAGTACCGCTACGTGAGGCAACCGAGCCGAGAGTGCGTCCCCGAAGGGACATGGAATTGGAGGAAGCCGCTTCAAGAACTAATGATTTTATTGGGGAGAAAAATAGATTTTAGGAGGACAACATGTTAGTTGTAAAGAAGTTCGGCGGTACCTCCGTTGCCAACAAAGAGAGAATCTACAACGTGGCAAGGAGAGTAATTGAAGATTACCGCAAAGGAAATGATGTAGTGGTTGTTCTGTCTGCCATGGGTAAAATGACGGACGAACTGATTGCCATGGCCCGGGACATTAACCCCAACCCTTCCAGAAGAGAACTGGATATGTTGATGACCACGGGTGAGCAGACTTCGGTTGCTCTTATGAGCATGGCAATGGATGTTTTGGGAGTACCGAGTGTATCCTTAAACGCATTCCAGGTACAGATGCATACCACATCCAATTACGGAAACGCAAGACTGAAGAGAATCGATACCGAACGTATCGTACACGAACTGGAGAGCAAGAGAATTGTTATCATCACCGGTTTCCAGGGTGTTAACAAATATGATGATTACACAACGCTCGGAAGAGGCGGATCCGATACCACGGCGGTGGCATTGGCAGCAGCGTTAAGAGCGGACATGTGTGAAATCTATACGGACGTGGATGGCGTATATACGGCAGATCCGAGAATTGTAAAGAAGGCAAGAAAACTGCCTGAGATTACCTATGATGAGATGCTTGACTTAGCTACCCTCGGCGCGGGAGTTTTACATAACCGTTCCGTGGAAATGGCCAAGAAATACGGTGTTCAGTTAGTCGTACGTTCTTCTCTTACCAATGAAGAGGGAACGATTGTTAAGGAGGATGTTAAAGTGGAGAAGATGTTAGTCAGCGGCGTAGCCGTAGATAAGAGCGCAGAGAGAATTTCAATTGTAGGCCTTGAAGATAAGCCCGGTACCGCATTCCGTGTATTCGATGCATTGGCAAAAGCAAATGTTAACGTGGATATGATCCTTCAGTCCGTAGGACGTGAGGGAAGCAAGGATATTTCCTTTACCGTGGACGGAAACTTCGGCGACGATGCCGTTAAGGTGTTGGAAGACAACAAGAGCCGTTTGAATTACGACAGTATCGAAATCGAGAAAAACGTATGCAAGGTATCCATTGTCGGAGCCGGTATGATGAGCAACCCCGGTGTGGCTGCAAAGATGTTCGAATGCCTCTACAACGAGCACATCAACATCAAGATGATTTCCACTTCCGAGATTCGTGTTACCGTTCTGATCGACGCAAAGGATGCGGACAGAGCAGCCAATGCCATTCATGATTCCTTCGGATTGGATGAAGCTTAATCCGGGAATTTGGGATATAATTTATCCTTGATGCTCATCATCTGATTGTCTACGTCGGCAATCGTGTTGGCACAATTAAGTAAGTCTTCTGAGATCTGGGCGAGAGTTTTCTTGTCCAGGTCTTTTTTGTATCGAAGTTCATGTTCGAGGCTTGCCCAGAAGTCCATGGCAATGGTACGAAGCTGTACTTCGACTTTCATCATTTCTTTGCCTTCGGAGAAAAATACCGGCGTTTCGATTATCATATGATAGGAACGGTATCCGTTGGCTTTCGGTGCACGAATATAGTCCTTATAAGACAAAAGTTTGATGTCGTCCTGCTTTAAAAGCATATCCGCAATTTCATAAATATCATCCGCAAAGTCGCAGATAACACGAACACCCGCAATGTCATTGATCTCACTGCGGACATTGTCCATGGTCAGTTCCAAACCTTTGCGATGGAGTTTTTCCATAATGCTTCTCGGGTTTTTGATACGAGAGTAGATGCCGTGAATCGGATTGCGGTTGCTGATGATTGACAGCTCATCGTTTAATACTTCGAATTTCGTGCGGATCTCGCGGATCGCACAATTGTATTTGGTCATCATTTCCTGCCACTCTGAAAGGGAAGAGAAGATATCTTCCGCCTGTAAGAGAGTGTCGGCCTGTTTTAAAACTTCATTGATATTGGCTCCGGAAAGCGGGGCTTTTTTGTTTGTTCCTTTATTCGGGCTCACTTAGTAACCTCCTTTTTCGTGTTTGACAATCTCAAAACTGAGGTCCTTTGACTGTTCGGATCTGATGCGGCGTTCCCGTTCCTTGCGCTCGGCAATGGCATCGGCTTCCATCTGCGCTTCTTCATATTGCTTGCGCAGGTTCATCAGTCGTTTCTCGGTTAAATCATATTCGATATCCATACGGCGTTTCTGATAAGCATAATTCGTAAAACCTTTCTCATGCGCTTTTCCCTGTACATCGGAACCGGTTGCCGTTTGATAAAAGAGTCTTCTGTAATGAATAAAAGCCATGATTCCGAAGAAAATCGCAAGTGTCGGAGTTCCCACGACAAAAGCAATCGCAAGCGCCATCAGAGTAACCGAATTTGAATCAAAATTGGATTCTCTTCCGGATGAATAGGAGAAGGTTCCTACCCCGAGCAGAATATCAAGGATAAACAAGGTAACATTGATCAGGCACAAAACGGTAAAAACAATGGCGGGTACCAGATCCGTATGACTCACCGCTTTATGTTCTTTGACCTCGTAGCGTAAGGCGTAAGCGTTGTTTTCCAAGTCGCGGATCTGTTGTCTTAACCGGTCTGCACGCTCGAATACCGCCTTTTCCTCATCGGTATAATTCTGTGTTAAATCCATGATCATTCCCCCTTAATCCTATTTTAATCAAAACTGCATGAAAATGCAAAAAGATGTTGTTTTCTGCAGTTTTATTCAAGTTGAATTAATTGGCCGGTTGTGTTAAAATATGCAGTTAGGGATGTCGAACTCCCTTGATGAAATATAAACAGACGGAGTAATAAAATGCTTGAATTACGTAATGTTTCCTATCTGGTGGACGATTCCGATGCCGGCAGCCAGAAGGAAATTATCAAAGATATCAGTTTAACGATTGAAGACGGTTTCGTGGCAATCACGGGACCGAACGGCGGCGGTAAATCCACGCTGGCCAAACTGATTGCCGGAATCATAACACCGACCGGAGGACAGATTTTATTTAACGGAGAGGACATTACGAATCTTTCCGTGACGGAACGTGCAAAGAAGGGCGTCACCTATGCGTTCCAGCAACCGGTGCGCTTCAAAGGTCTTACGGTGAAAGACCTTCTTACCATTGCTGCGGGAAAGAATGTTTCTTTTAACGAAGTCTGCGGATTCCTTTCCGAAGTCGGACTTTGTGCCAAGGATTATATCGACAGGGAAGTCAATGCATCCCTTTCCGGCGGAGAACTCAAGAGAATCGAGATTGCGATGGCAATCGCACGCAAAACCCCACTGACTCTTTTTGACGAGCCGGAGGCAGGAATCGATCTTTGGAGCTTTCAGAACCTGATCCATGTGTTTGAAAACATTCACAACAAATCCGGAGGCTCCATCATCATTATTTCCCATCAGGAGCGTATCTTAAACATCGCCGACCGGATTATTGTACTTGCAAACGGCGAGATCAAGGACAGCGGTACGAAAGAAGAAGTGCTTCCGAAACTTCTTGCGGGAGCGGCACCTTCCCCTGCAATCCCCACGGACTCTTCCCTGGGATGTCCGACACTACTTAATAAAATGCAATAGAGGTTAGATTTATGGCAGAATTAACAGCAATTCAGAAAACACTTCTTGAGAATATTGCCGATTTACATGAGGTTCCGACCGGAGCATACAATATCCGCTCCAACGGAGGAATGCTCGGCAGAAATACCACGGCAAATATCGATATCGTAACGAAGAGTGACAAACCCGGAATTGATATCATCATCAAACCCGGAACCAAGAACCAGAGCGTTCATATTCCGGTATTGATTACCGAAACCGGAATTAAGGAAATGGTTTATAACGAGTTTTTTATTGGGGAAGACTGTGATGTGGTGATCGTTGCCGGATGTGGTATTCATAACGGCGGAGATCAGGACAGTGAGCACTCCGGTATTCACACCTTCCATGTCGGTAAGAATTCAAAGGTAAAATATGTGGAGAAGCATTACGGTACAGGCGAAGGCACGGGAGAGCGCGTAATGAATCCCTCCACCGAAATCTATATGGAGGAAGGCTCCCATCTGGAGATGGAGACCATCCAGATCGAGGGCATCAACTCCACCGAGAGAAAGACCTATGCCAAAGTTGAAGACGGTGCCAGCATCGTTATCAAAGAAAAGATCATGACGCACGATTATCAGGTTGCCACGACCAATTTCAAGGCGGAACTTGTGGGCGCGGATTCCAGTGCGGACATTGTTTCAAGATCGGTTGCCAAGAACCATTCCAAGCAGACTTTTAAGTCCAACATCATCGGAAGCAATGCCTGCAAAGGCCATTCCGAATGTGATGCGATCATTATGGACGAAGCAATCGTGGAAGCCATTCCCGAGCTTACCGCGGCAAACATTGATGCCAGCCTGATCCATGAAGCTGCCATCGGTAAAATCGCCGGCGAACAGCTGATCAAACTAATGACGCTCGGACTGACCGAGGAAGAAGCGGAAGAGCAGATCATTAACGGATTTCTGAAGTAAAGAAAGGAAGTGTATATAAATGACAAAGATTGACATTGTATCCGGTTTCCTGGGAGCCGGCAAAACCACATTCATCCAGAAGATGTTAAAAGAAGCCTTCAAGGGCGAGCAGGTGGTTTTAATTGAAAATGAATTCGGTGAGATCGGTATCGACGGCGGTTTCTTAAAGGAATCCGGTATCGAGATCAAGGAAATGAATTCGGGCTGCATCTGCTGTTCCTTGGTCGGTGACTTCGGAACATCCTTAAAAGAAGTTATCGCAACATATCATCCCGAGAGAATCTTAATCGAGCCCTCCGGCGTCGGCAAGCTTTCCGATGTCATCAAAGCGGTTGCGGATATCGAGCTTGAGAACGAAGAGATGAAGGATGTGAAGTTAAATACAGCCGTTGCCGTAGTGGATGTATCCAAGGCCAAAATGTATATCAAAAACTTCGGTGAATTCTTTATCAATCAGGTAGAGAGCGCGGGAACGATCATTTTAAGCCGCACCCAGAATGTAAGCGAAGAAAAGACCGCAGAGGTTGTGGCGCTCCTTAAAGAACATAATCCGAAGGCTACGATCATTACGACCCCCTGGGATCAGATTGACGGTATGCTGATTTTAAACAATATGGAATCCGGAAAGAGCCTCGAAGAGGAACTTATGGAAGAGGTGAAAGCACATCGCGAAGAGGACAGACTCCACGAGCATGAGCATCACCACCATCACCACCATGATCATGAGGAAGAGGAACATGAACATGAGCACGAGCATCATCACCATGAGGACGGCGAGGAATGCGACGATCCGGATTGTGAATGCCATCATCATCACGATCATGACCACCATCATCATCATGCGGATGAGGTCTTTGACAGCGTAGGATTTGAGACTCCGAAGTCCTTTACCGAAGAGGAGATCAATGCTTTCTTAGATGCATTATCCGATGAAGAGAAGTACGGAATCGTGCTTCGATCCAAGGGTATGGTTCCTGCCAAGGACGGCGGATTCATTTACTTTGACTATGTTCCGGAAGAGAAAAATGTCCGCGCCGGTGCACCGGATGTAACCGGAAAGATCGTGGTCATCGGTTCGAAAATTAAGGAAGATGCTTTAAAGCAGCTGTTCGGCATTTGATGAAACGAACTACAAAGGCAGCAGGCCTTTGATTTGGAGGAAAACATGAAACCCGTATTTGTGATTAACGGTTTTTTGGAAAGCGGAAAGACGGAGTTTATCCGTTTTACCCTGCAGCAGGATTATTTCCGCACCAAGGGTGTTACCCTGCTTCTTCTTTGTGAAGAGGGCGAAAATGAATATGATGAGGATCTTTTAAAGCGGACTAATACCGTTGTTGAAGTGATCGAGAAGAAGGAAGATTTTATCGGTTCGAAATTGATCGAACTTGAGAAAAAACACAAACCGGAACGAATCCTTGTGGAATACAACGGAATGTGGCCGATGGCGAATTTAAAATTCCCCTGGCACTGGAAGGTCAACCAGCAGATTACAATCATCAATGCCGCTACCTGGCCGATGTATTACACCAATATGCGCTCCATGATCGGAGATATGGTCAGAAATTCGGAACTGATTATCTTTAACCGTTGCGACGGCATCAAGGAACTTGCTTCCTACAAACGCAACATGCGTGCCTTAAACCGTGATGCGGAAATTATTTTTGAGGATAAGAACGGCGAAGTGACCGCAACGATGGAAGAAGAGCTTCCGTTCGATGTTTCCAAGGATGAGATCGAGCTGAACGATTCCACGTACGGTATCTGGTTCTTCGATATGCTCGATACGCCGGATCGTTATGAGAATAAGACCGTTAAGTTTCTGGCACATGTTGCCAAACCGGACGGCTTTCATCCCGGCTGCCTCGTTCCCGGACGTCATGCCATGACATGCTGTGCGGAGGATATCGCATTTCTCGGTTTCGTCGGAAAATACGGAAATGCACAGGATATCAAGGACGGTCAGTGGTATAACGTGACCGCGACGGTCAAACATGAGTACTGGGCAGACTACAAAGGCGTTGGCCCCGTTCTTTACATTACAGAGATTACTCCCGCGGATGCTCCCAAGGAGGAAATTATTAATTTGGTTTGATTTTGTCACCGCTTCGGCGGTGACATTTTTTATGTTTACACATCATTTTTTCGTGGAAAAAACAAAGGAAGTATACTATAATTTTATCAATAGGGTGAAAGGAGAATTGATTTATGCGACATTTGATGAGTCCTTTGGATTTCTCGGTGGAAGAGCTCGACAAACTCTTTGATCTGGCCTCCGATATCGAGAAGAATCCGAAGAAGTATGCGCATGCCTGCGAAGGACTGAAACTGGCAACCTGCTTCTATGAGCCGAGTACCAGAACAAGGTTATCTTTTGAAGCGGCAATGCTGAACCTGGGAGGAAAGGTTTTAGGTTTTTCCGATGCCAATTCTTCTTCTGCCTCCAAAGGGGAAAGTGTTTCGGACACGATTCGCGTCATTTCCTGCTATGCGGATATCTGTGCAATGCGCCATCCCAAGGAAGGTGCACCCATGGTTGCCGCAAGCAAATCCCGCATCCCCGTTATCAATGCGGGTGACGGCGGACACCAGCATCCGACACAGACACTGACGGACCTTCTGACCATCCGTTCCCTGAAAGGAAGGCTGGGTAATTTCACCATCGGTCTTTGCGGCGATCTGAAATTCGGCCGTACCGTACATTCCCTGATCAACGCCCTGATGCGTTATGAAGGAATCCATTTCGTATTCATCTCTCCGGAAGAACTCAGAATTCCGGATTATATCACGGACCAGTTAAAAGAAAGAGGAATTACGTACGAAGAGGTGATCAGCCTGGAATCCGTAATGCCCCAGCTTGACCTTCTGTACATGACCAGAGTACAGAGAGAGCGTTTCTTCAACGAAGAAGATTATGTGCGCTTGAAAGATTTCTACATTCTGACGGTTGAAAAAATGGAAAAAGCCAAGTCTGACATGCTGGTACTTCATCCGCTCCCCAGAGTAAACGAAATTGCGGTTGAGGTGGATGACGATCCGAGAGCCGCCTATTTTAAGCAGGCACAGTACGGTGTGTATGTCAGAATGGCACTGATTCTGACACTGCTCGAGATCAAAGTGGATTAAAGGAACTTTAGGCCATTGGATGAAAGGTAAAGGAGTTTACGATGTTAAACGTTGGTAAAATCGAAGAAGGCTTTGTACTTGACCATATTGAGGCTGGTAAGAGCCTGACATTATATTATAATCTCGGACTGGACAAAAAGGACTGCACCGTGGCAATGATCATGAATGCCAAGAGCGGTAAAATGGGTAAGAAAGACATCCTGAAAGTGGAGTGCAGTATCGATGATCTGAACATGGATATTCTGGCCGTGGAAGACCACAATATTACCGTGAATGTGGTAAAGGACGGCGAGATCGTGGAGAAGAAGGAACTGGTTCTTCCAAAGGAAATCAGGGGCGTTTTCAAATGCAAAAACCCCAGATGCATCACTTCCATCGAACAGGGACTTCCCCATATCTTTGTTCTGGCGGATGAAAAGAAAGAGATTTACCGTTGCAAGTACTGTGAAGAGAAGTATTCTCAGCGTGTGAAAACTGTAGTACAATAAATACTTAAGGAATTGTATTAAGGAATCAAGGAGGTATCGATATGTCGGATGCAATGGACGAGAGAAAAGAAATTGCGGAATCCCTTTTGGAAGGTGTGGATGGCGAATTTACGGAAAGAAAACGCTGGGTTTTCTTTGCACTTCCGTTTACCTTTACCAAATATCATATCGCCAAAGATGTTCTTACTGTTTTCACCGGTTTCTTTAACCGCAACGAGAACGACTGCTACATGTATAAGATCCAGGACGTTCAGTTAAAGAGAGGACTTTTCCAGAGAATGAGCGGTCTCGGTACCGTCATCTGCTATACCGGTGATACGACGGACAAGGAACTGATCTTAAAAAACATCAAGCACTCCAGAGAGGTGAAGGATTATATCCTGAAGAACTCCGAAGTTGCAAGACTGAAGAGAAGAACACTGAATATGCTGAATATCGGTGCGGATATCGACGGAATGGATATTAACTGATAAGCAAGAATCCAATGGGCACTCGAACGGGTGCCCATCTTACATACAAAGGGAAGATGCATGAATTTTGATGAAGTAATGGAGTACATGGAGAATACGGTAAATCCGCTGGGAAGCATCCTGGGACTTTCCGTCATGGAGGAACTTCTGGACCGCCTCGGCCATCCGGAAAGGGAACTGAAAGTGATTCACGTTGCGGGAACCAACGGAAAAGGGAGCATTTCCTCTTTTATCGCCGGAGCATTGATGGCAAACGGCTACAAAGTGGGCCGTTACATTTCTCCTTCCGTACTGGATTACAGGGAAAAAATACAGGTCAACGGAACCTATATTCCGAAGACGAAAGTGGCGGAATACCTAAGCTCCTTATTTGAGATCGGTAAGGAAATGGTAGCGGACGGATTCCATCATCCGACGGCGTTCGAGCTCGAAACCGCCATGGCATTTTGCTATTTAAGGGATAAAAAATGCGATTTCAGCATTCTGGAAGTCGGCATGGGCGGAAAGGATGATGCAACGAATGTGATCCCGACACCGCTTCTTGCCGTAATTGCGTCCATCAGCCTCGATCATGTGGGACTGATCGGAAATACACTCGAAGAAATCGCAGAAACGAAGGCAGGCATCATTAAAGACGGAGGATGCGTGGTCATAGCACCGCAGGAAGAATGCGTTGAGGCTGTTTTAAGACGTATTTGTGCGGAAAGGGCAAATGTATCCGCGGTCTTTACGGACAATGCCCAAATCGTCGTAAAAGAGCCCAAAAGCCAAATCAAAGATAATACACTGCCGCTTCCGAAACCGGTACGCTTTACCTACGGTAAAACAGGGATCAAACTGTCCGTCTGCGGAGTGGTGCAGGCACAGAATGCCGCCACGGCATACGAGGCCGTAAAGCAGCTGGAGAGCCTCGGTGTGAAGCTTAAAGAAGAGAAAACCTTAAAAGGAATCGAGCAGACCACCTGGCCCGGACGTTTTGAAATTCTGGGCAAGAAACCGCCCCTGATCATCGACGGTGCACACAACCCCGATGCGGTCAAACGGCTGATGGAGAGCGTGGACTTTTATTTTACAAATTGCCCGATTATCTATATAATGGGAGTATTAAAAGATAAGGCTGTGGAAGAGATGGTTCAGCTTTGTGCGGATCGTGCAAAGATGATCATTACCGTTACTCCGCCGAGAAATCAAAGAGCGATGCGTGCTTATGATCTGGCAGGCATTATTCGTGCGCATAATCCGCACGTTACGGCGGCGGACAGCGTGGAAGAGGCACTGGAAGAGGCCATCCTTTTATCGGGTGGCGAAGCGGTAATCCTTGCGTTCGGTTCCCTTTCCTACATGGGACGCATACGCGAAGCCTATGAAATGTATATCAAGCAGTCAAAGAGTAAATCTTCCCGTGGATTCGGGGAAGTATAGAAAGAAGGAAACAGTCATGGTAGATGAGGCAAAAGTAAGAGAAGCGGTGAAACTTCTTTTGGAAGGAATCGGAGAGGATCCGGAGAGAGAAGGCCTGAAAGAAACACCGGACCGAATTGCCAGAATGTATACGGAACTGATGGCCGGATATGATGCGGATGTGGCAACTCATTTGAGTCGAACCTTCAGCGCGGAAGGAAAGGAAATGGTACTTGAGAAAGATATCGTTTTCTATTCCATGTGCGAACATCACATGATGCCTTTCTTCGGCAAGGCGCATATTGCTTATATTCCCAAGGGAAAAGTAGTCGGCCTTTCCAAACTTGCCAGAACCGTGGAGGCATTTGCGAGACGCTTACAGATCCAGGAACGCATGACGGACCAGATCGCGGATGCCATTATGAAAGAACTCGACCCCGAAGGTGTTATCGTCATGATTGAAGCGGAGCATCTTTGCATGACCATGCGTGGGGTTAAGAAACCCGGAAGTGTAACGACAACTGTAGTTACGAAGGGTGTATTCAAGGATAACGAAAGATTGGAGAATTTGTTCTTCAAACTTTTGAACCGCGCATCCTCGGATAAGACCATCGTAGATTTCTAAGGAACCATACAGCCAATGAGAATCGGAAACAAAGAATTTGATACGGCAAACAAAACGTATGTTATGGGCATTTTAAATGTAACGCCCGATTCTTTTTCCGACGGCGGAAACTATACCGATTTGGATAAAGCACTCGCTCACTGCGAGCAGATGATCAAAGAAGGCGCCGCTATCATTGATATCGGCGGAGAATCCACCAAGCCCGGATTTGTTCCGGTACCTGCCGAAGAGCAGATTAAACGGGTAATTCCCGTGATTGAGAAACTGAAAGCAAATTTTGACATTCCCGTATCCGTGGATACGTATGACGGAACCGTTGCGGAAGCTGCCATAGGGGCCGGTGCGGATCTGATCAACGATATTTACGGACTGAAAAAAGATCCAAACATGGCAGCAGCCATTGCAAGGCATAAAGTTCCCTGCGTACTGATGCATAACCGCGTGGAGAATCCCGGATATGTTGATTTTCCGACGGAGTATATCGCCGATTTGAAAGAATGTCTGGCAATTGCGGACGAAGCGGGAATTGACAGAAAGAAGATCATATTGGACCCGGGTGTCGGCTTTGCCAAGGATTATGAGCAAAACCTCTGGGTGATCCGGCATTTGGAAGAATTGTTGTTTCTCGAATGTCCGGTTCTTCTCGGAACATCGAGAAAATCAGTCATCGGGCTGACACTTGACCTTCCGGTGGGCGAACGCCTGGAAGGAACGATTGCCACGACGGTGATCGGAGTCATGAAAGGATGTGCCTTTGTGCGTGTCCATGACGTGAAAGAAAATATTCGAGCCATACAAATGACGGAAGCAATCATGGGGGATTAACGCTTTCGTTAAAGAATAAAAGAATGGGGGGATAGCAATGAAGGACGAAATTATCATTTCCGGTCTGAAGATTTTTGCGTGGCACGGAGTGTATGAGGAGGAAAAGGAGAAAGGGCAGAATTTCATTGTCAATGCCAAGCTTTCCCTGGATACTTCCTTAGCCGGCGAGTCGGATTCGCTGGAGGATTCCGTGGACTATGGAAAAGTCTGTCTTTTTATCAATGATTTCATGCGTATCAACCGTTTCAATTTACTGGAAGCCGTTGCCAATCAGATGGCACGTAAGATCATGGTCCGTTTCCCGATGACGCAGAGTGTGGAACTTGAGGTCATGAAACCCGAAGCACCCATTCCGCTTCCGTTCGAGAATGTTTCCGTGAAGATTACAAGAAGCTGGCACAGAACCTATATTGCCACCGGATCCAACATGGGAGATTCCGAGGACCTGATCGAGAATGCCATTGCGAATCTGGACAGTGACGAAAACTGCAGAGTCATCAGAAAGTCCAAAATGTACCGTTCCAAACCGTATGGCGGAGTGGAGCAGGATGATTTCTACAATTCCGTATTCTGTATGGATACGCTCTACAGCCCGATCGAACTTTTAACAAGACTGCAGGAAGAAGAGAAAGAGGCTAATCGTGAAAGGCTTGTGAAATGGGGTCCCAGAACACTGGATCTGGATATCATTTACTATGACGATGAGATTATCGAGCGCGAGCATCTGCGTATCCCGCATGTGGATATGACCAACCGGGATTTCGTGCTTCTTCCGCTCAGCGAAGTGGCACCTTATAAGCGTCATCCGATCCTTGGCATGACAACGATTGAAATGCTCGGAAGGCTGAAGGAATCCTATGTTCTGACCATGAAGGAAGAGGAAGAATGAAGAAGAAACTATTTGCGGCAATCGACGTAGGTTCATATGAACTTTCCATGAAGATCTATGAGATGGCTTCCGGAAAAGACTGGAAACAGATCGACTACATCCGTCATCGTATCGACCTTGGAACAGAGTCCTATTCGAAGGGGATCCTATCCTATGAACGGATGGAAGAACTCTGCCATGTGCTCTGCGAATTCAAGCAGATCATGGATACCTACAAGGTGGATGATTACAAAGCATACGGTACGTCTGCGATACGTGAACTTCACAATACCATCATCGTTTTGGATCAGATCAAATCCCGCACGGGAATCGCCATTGATGTTTTAAGTAACTCCGAACAGCGTTTCTTGGATTATAAATCCGTGGCTTCTGCGGGAGACGGTTTTGAAACCATCATCGCCAAAGGTACGGCAATCCTCGATATCGGCGGAGGCAGTATCCAGCTTTCATTGTTCGATAAAGACACGCTCGTGACCACACAGAATATCCGCCTGGGTGTTTTCCGTTTAAACGATCAGTTAAAGCAGATCAAGGCAAAACCTTCCCATACGGTCTCCCTGCTCGAAGAAATGATCAATGATCAGCTTGCGGTATTTAAGAAACTTCATTTAAAGGACCGTAAAATCGACAACCTGATTGTTGTCGACGATTATGTGTCTCCTTCTCTTTGCAAGAGGAAGGAGTCCGATTCACTTACGAACGGCTATCTGTCCAAGGACACATATAACGAGTTACTATCCGGCGGTACTTTTAAGGAAATGACACCTTCCGTTACCATCGCCTCCCAGTTGATCCGTTGTACGATGAATGTATTGGATGCGGATTATCTCTGGGCTCCCGGAGTGACGCTGTGCGACGGTATTGCATATGACTATGCGGTAAATAACAAACTGATCCGCGCGGATCATGATTTTGAACAGGATATCGTAGCCTGCGCAAAGAATATTTCCAACCGCTATCAGGGAAGCAAGAAACGCGGCGAGGCACTGCAGAAAAACGCATTGAGTATTTTTGATGCAACGAAGAAACTGCATGGACTCGGCAAGCGTGAGAGAATGTATCTCGGAATCGCGGCTCTTCTGCATGACTGCGGAAGGTATGTATCGTTAACGCAGGTGGGCGATTGTTCCTACAATATCGTAATGAATACCGAGATCATCGGTCTTTCCCATGCGGAACGGGAGATCGTTGCCAATATTGTAAAATTCAATCATGACGAATTCCGCTATTATGAAGAGATCGCATCGACTTCCACCATTGACCGGAAGGACTTCATGATCATCGCCAAACTGACGGCGATTCTGCGTCTTTCCTGTGCACTCGATTCTTCCAACAAGCAAAAATTCACGAATGTGAAGATTACGCCGGGGGAGGGGGAACTGGTGCTCAGAGTGGATACGGATATCAATATCGAACTCGAGAAGGGCCTTTTTGAAGAAAAGGCGGAGTTCTTCGAAGAGGTGTACAACATCCATCCGATTTTGAAGCAGAAGAAGAGTATTTAACGAGGTGTATATGGCAGGCTTAAATCTGAAAAATCCGGAATATTATTTAAACAGGGAATTGTCGTGGCTTAGTTTTGACGAAAGAATTCTGGGCGAAGCCAAGGATAAAACGATTCCTTTGTTTGAGCGTTTGAAATTCTTAAGCATCGTATCTTCGAACCTGGATGAGTTTTACATGGTTCGTGTGGCATCCTTAAAAGATATGGTGGATGCTGGTTATACGAAGAAAGACATTGCCGGCATGACACCCAAACAGCAGCTGGCTGCCATCAGTGTAAAGACACATGAACTGGTAAACAGCCAGTATTCCACATATAACCGCAGTCTGATTCCTGCACTTTCCGAGGTCGGACTTACCGTGGTTCGCTCGCATGAGGAATTATCCGAAGAAGAGGGCGCATTTGTGGATGAGTATTTTGAGGAAAACATTTATCCCGTGCTGACGCCGATGGCAGTGGATTCTTCGAGACCTTTTCCGTTAATCCGCAATAAATCCTTAAATATCGGAGCACTTGTAAAGCGCAAATCCAAAGGCAAAGACGGAGCAAAAGCGGAAACCGAATTCGCCACGGTCCAGGTGCCCGGCGTTTTAAACCGAATCGTAAACCTTCCCTCTGAGGACGGAAAGAAGATCATTTTCTTAGAGGAAGTGATCGAGCGCAATATCAGTAAGCTTTTCTTAAATTATGACGTAATCTGTGCATCGCCTTTCCGTATCATGCGTAATGCCGACCTTTCGATCGACGAAGATGAAGCGGAAGATCTTTTAAAAGAAATCGAGAAGCAGGTAAAACGCCGTCAGTGGGGCAAGGCCATCCGCCTTGAAGTGCAGGATACGATTCCGAAGAAACTCCTTAAGATCCTGGTGGAAGAACTGCAGATTGAAGAGGAGGATATCTTTAAGATCGACGGAACGGTGGATTTGACCGTTTTCATGAAAGTATACGGGCTGGAAGGATTCGATGAGTATAAAACACCGAAGTTCTCACCGATTCCGGTTCTTGATATCGATCCCGACGAGGATATTTTCGCTTCGATCCGGAAGAAAGACATTCTGATGCATCACCCTTATGAAAGTTTCGAACCGGTTGTAAACTTCATTAAGGAAGCGGCAAGGGATAAGGATGTGCTTGCCATCAAGCAGACGCTTTACCGTGTTTCCGGTAATTCGCCCATCATCGCGGCACTGGCGGAAGCGGCCGAAAACGGCAAACAGGTTTCCGTACTAGTGGAATTGAAGGCGCGCTTTGACGAAGAGAACAATATCGTCTGGGCAAAGAAGCTTGAGAAAGCAGGCTGTCACGTTATCTACGGTCTGGTCGGCTTAAAAACCCACAGTAAGATTACACTTGTAGTCAGAAGAGAAGAAGATGGAATTCGCAGATACGTTCATCTTGCGACCGGAAACTATAACGATGCCACGGCAAAGCTCTATACCGACTTAGGACTTTTTACCTGTAACGAAGCCATCGGTGAGGATGCAACGGCAGTCTTTAACATGCTCTCCGGATATTCCGAACCGGAAGGCTGGAACAAGCTTTCCCTGGCGCCGCTTT
Source organism: Lachnospiraceae bacterium UBA3804 (assembly GCA_002368665.1). GTDB lineage: Bacteria > Bacillota > Clostridia > Lachnospirales > Lachnospiraceae > UBA3766. The sequence goes on along the minus strand of DFEK01000002.1, from coordinate 72,601 downwards.
GGATGAAGGATAAATTCCTTGCACTGATCGGCAGGGAGAAAGAGCATGCCGTAAACGGAGAAGAGGGCAGAATTATTGCCAAAATGAATTCCCTCTGCGACCAGGATGTCATTATGGCACTTTATGAAGCCTCCAATGCGGGCGTTAAGATTGATCTGATCGTGCGCGGTATCTGCTGCTTAAAGACCGGTATTCCGGGCGTTTCCGACAATATCACGGTGCATTCGATCGTCGGAAACTATCTGGAGCACAGCCGTATCTATTATTTCCGAAACGGCGGAAACGAAGAGTTTTATTTAAGTTCTGCGGACTGGATGCCGAGAAATCTGGAGCGAAGAGTGGAGATTCTCTTCCCTGTGGAGGCACCGGAACTTACGGAGAGATTAAGACATATTCTCGATGCGGAATTGAAAGACAATTTAAAAGCATATTTCTTACAGCCCGACGGAAGTTATGCCAAGCTTGACAAGCGCGGCAAAGTGCTTTTCGGTTCGCAGGATGCATTCTGCAGGGAGGCGCTGGAGAAATTCGAAGCGGCAAAGAAAGATGTAAAGAATACCAGGGTCTTCGTTCCCGAAACAAACCCCGGTAAATAATACGGAATCGGAAGGAAAAATCATGAAGTGGATTCTTGCGAGCGCATCTCCGAGAAGGAGAGAGCTTCTAACTCAGGTAGGTCTTACTTTTGAAGTGATGGTAAGCGATGCGGATGAAAACATAGAAGAAAGCCTTTCACCGGATGAGCTGGTAAAAAGGCTTTCTCTGATTAAGGCTGCGGCGGTGAAAGAAGAACTCTCCGCCAAAGGAGCGGATGGTGATTCGGCCGTTATCGGCGCGGATACCGTGGTTTTCCATAAAGGAGAGATCCTTGGAAAACCGAAGGATGAAGAGGATGCGTTCCGGATGCTGAAATCGTTAAGCGGGGATACGCACAGCGTTTATACCGGTGTAACCATTCTTTTGGGTGATGAGACCATCACTTTCGCAAACGAAACGAAGGTGGTTTTCGATACGATATCCGATGAGGAGATCAAGCGCTATATCGCTTCCAAAGAGCCGATGGATAAGGCGGGAGCATATGGCATTCAGGGACTGGGAGGCGCATTTGTAACTTCGATAGAAGGTGAATATGCCAATGTGGTCGGCTTTCCTATCGGAGAATTCTGCCATATTTTAAGAGAAAGGAAATTGCTTTAATGAAGTTGATTTCATGGAACGTAAACGGGTTAAGAGCCTGCCTGACCAAGGGATTCATGGATTCCTTCAACGAACTGGACGCGGATATTTTCTGCTTACAGGAGACGAAACTCCAGGAAGGACAGCATGATCTTGACCTGCCGGGATATCATCAGTACTGGAACTATGCGGAGAAAAAAGGCTATTCCGGAACAGCGCTGTTTACGAAAACAGAGCCGCTCAAGGTTACCTACGGTATCGGCGTCGAAGAGCATGACCATGAGGGACGCGTGATTACGGCGGAGTATGAAGACTTTTACTTTATCGTCGTATATGTTCCCAATGCGCAGCGGGAATTGACGCGGCTTGCCTATCGCCAGACCTGGGAGGATGCATTTTTAAAATACATTTTGAAACTCGAAAAAAAGAAACCGGTCATCTACTGTGGTGATTTAAATGTAGCGCATCAGGAGATCGATCTAAAAAACGCCAAGTCGAACCGCGGCAATGCCGGTTTTACGGATGAAGAAAGAGCCTGCTTTACGAAGGTTCTGGAAAGCGGATATGTGGATTCGTTCCGCTATCTCTATCCCGATACGAAGGATGCCTATTCCTGGTGGTCCTATATGTTCCATGCAAGGGAGAAAAACGCCGGATGGCGTATCGACTATTTCGTAGTATCCGAGAAATTAAAAGACCGGATTAAAGAAGCCAAAATCCACCCAGAGGTCATGGGTTCGGACCATTGCCCGGTGGAGCTGGAGCTTTCGGAATAGAAGCATTTGTTGTGTGATTTGTGTAAGGGGGATTTAATCATGAAAAAAGCGATCATACCGATTGCCGTCTTTGTTTTAATCGCTGCATTGGGATTCGTTATCGTTTACTTAAACGGTGCGGATAAACGCTTCTCCATTCCCGGAAGGGCGGAGCAGGAAAAGCAGATTCAAAAACTCGGATACCAGGTCGGAGAACTTGATCAGAAAATGATGGCCAAGGCCGGCGTTCAGCCTTATACCGAGCTGTTTGCCGTAAAGAGTCTGACGGATAAAAAAGCAAATTTAAACATGGATGTCAACTATGTATATCGTGACTGTTCGAGTGCGGCGGATGCCACAAGTATCATGAGCGATTATTATGCCTATGCGGTATATTTAAAGAAAAGCGGGGATGCAAAAGGGAAGATTAAAACCGTAAGCGACGCCAAGCATGGAAGGGCATGTATTTTATATAATGTCAGTGTTCCGGATTCCTTTTTCCTGTCGGATTTTGTTATGCGTGCATCCACCGGGAATCTGTTCTCCGACAAAGAAACGATCAGCTATATTTACGGCGGAATTTATTTGGACGGAACCAGGATCGTCAATATTACAACGACCAACGGATTAAAATCCAAGGAAATCAATGCAGCATTAAAGGAACTCGGACTTCCGACTCCTTAACGTTACGGGGAAGAATGAAATGATCACAGAGGAAATTAAGGACAGACTTTTTAAAGAAAAGGACGATGCATATCAGGTCTTTCAGTCCAAACTGATCCCGACCGTGGATGCTTCGTATTTTATCGGCGTCAGGACACCGGCTCTTCGAAATCTTGCCAAAGAATATGTACAAAGAGAAGATGTAGGAGATTTTCTGAAGGAACTGCCGCACAAATATTTCGATGAGAATCAGCTGCATGCATTTATTCTCTCGTACTGTAAGGATTACGATTTCTGCATGGAAGAATGCGACAAATTCCTTGCGTATGTCGACAACTGGGCTACCTGTGATCAGATGTCGCCGAAGATTTTCGGAAAGCATAAAGAAGAGCTTCTAAAGCAGGTAAAGATATGGCTGAAATCCAAGCATACCTACACGGTCCGCTTCGGGATAAAAATGCTGATGGAACATTTTCTGGATGCGGATTTCAATGTGGCATATCCGAAGATGGTTGCGAAGATCCGTTCGGACGAATACTATATCAACATGATGATCGCGTGGTATTTTGCGACGGCTCTGGCAAAGCAGTATGAGAGCATTCTGCCGTTTATCGAAGAGCGGAAACTGGACGTTTGGACACATAATAAGACGATTCAGAAGGCGATAGAAAGTTATCGCATTACACCAAAGCAGAAAGATTATTTAAGAAGTCTGAAAATCAAATAAGAAAGGAAAAAAAGATGGTTAAACATGTTATTCTCTGGAGTCTGAAAGAAGAAGTTGCGAATAAGGATGAAGTAAAGGCCGGAATCAAAGAGGGTCTGGAGGGATTGAAGGGAGTGGTTCCCGGACTGATCGATATCAAAGTGATTACCGGGGGACTTAGCAGTTCCAATATGGATTTGATGCTGGATTCCACACTGGAGAGTGAAGAAGCATTGAAAGGATACGCAGTTCATCCTGCGCATGTGGAAGTGGCAAATACGAAAGTCCGTCCGTATACGTCTGTACGCAGCTGCTTTGACTATGAAGTATAATTAAACGAGTGCTTCCAGGAACGGAACCAGGCCGTCGTGATTATTATCTTGAAAGGTAATATAATCGGCGGCTTTTTTGGCGCCCAAGGAGCCGTTTACCATGGCTACACCGTGCGCAGCGGCAGACAGCATGGAAATATCGTTATCCTGATCGGCGAACGCGTAGGAGCGCTCGAAGGGAACATTGCGAAGATTGCACATCATGCGAAGAGCCACATCTTTACCGGAGGTCTTCGGAATAATCTCGAGGAACATATCGTTACTGAAAATACACTGTACATCATCTGCGTATTTTGCCATAATCTTCGACTTCATATCTTCCAAAACGGAGCGGTCGGTTAAGTGCATGGTGATGAATTTATACGGTCTGGGTTCTTCTTTTAAAACATCTTCACAGACACGATATTCCATTTTTACATAGTTGGAATAGAAGCGGACCTCCTCGGTATCGTGTTCGCAGATCACTTCGCGTTCCGTATAGGTATGGAAGTGAAGGCCTGCTTCTTTTACCATGGAAACGATTCCGGAAGCGACTTCTTCCGTAAGCGTTTCACTGTATATGATTTCTTCTTTGCTTAAGTCATAAACACATCCGCCGTTAAATGCGGAGATTAAAGGATTGTATCTGCGAAGGTCCAAAGAGTCCACCAAGCGTAAGATACTGGTTAAGGGCCGTCCCGTGGAAATGGTAAAAGCATAGCCCTTATCAAGAACATGCTCCAGAGCGGTTCTGGTGGCGGGAGTAATCTGCTTGGTGTCATCAAGCAGGGTGCCGTCCATATCGAAACTTAAAAGCCCGGGTTGGTCGGATGTATAGTTACGCAGATATTCCGCTTTGATTCCGTCTAAGAATTCATCCGGAATAAAGAGTTTGCCCATACCGCATCCCAACTGAATGTGAGGCTTATTGCTTCCGTGGAAATCACTGCCTCCGGTCATGAGAAGATTATACTTTTTCGCAAGTGTGCGGATCTGACGTTCTTCCGCGGGAAGGTAAGTGCTGTATACGGTTTCGATTCCGGCAAGACCGGCGTCTTTAAGGGAAGCGACCAATTTCTCCAGGCGTTCGTCGGAGAAGCGGTACAGGATCGGATGTGCCAGAACGGGCACACCTCCGACGGAGCGGATCATCCGCACGGCTTCTTCGGGCAATACTTTTTCTCTGTGTACATAGGTGGGACAACGGTCTCCCAAATACCGGCTGAAAGCTTCCTGCATAGAAGATACATCCCCTGCATCCAGCAGAAATCTGGCGAAATGCGCACGGGTTAAAATGGTATTCGGAAGAACCGAAGCACGAAGCGCTTCGTATGTGATGGAAAGACCGGCGTCGTGAAGACGCTCGCACATTTTGATGTTGCGATCCTCACGTTTCCGGATCAGGTCCTTCAGAAATTTCTGTAATTCGGGACGATGGTAATTGATATAGTATCCGAGAACATGAATATCCTTGCCCGGAACGGCAGTGGTGATTTCGATTCCCGGAACGACTTCCACATTGGATGCGGCGGAGAGAGTAAGTAATTCGTCCAGTCCGTTGGTTGCATCATGGTCCGTCAGTGCAAAGGCCGCAAGACCTTTTTCCTCTGCGAGTTTCAGAAGTTCCGCGGGGCTCATCGTTCCGTCCGAGTATGTGGAATGTACATGTAAATCAATTGAGCGCATAATTGTCCTTTTTTATCGTTTGAAAATACAGTAGCCGATTGGCACATTTTGTAAGAGGTGAGTTACCGACTTCGCAATACATAGTCTATATTCGGAAAATATATTTTGGGTTGCGAAGTGGCATCCGAACCTCGTCAAAATAGTGCAATCGGCTGCATGTCATTTGGTTTAATTCTCGTCGTCTTCACGCTTTGCAATGTAGATGGTTCTCTTTCTTGCCATCTCATCGCTTTCAAGGTATTCGTCATATGTCGTCATCTTATCGATCAACGATCCGTTCGGCATAATCTCCATGATACGGTTTGCGGTCGTTTGTACAAACTGGTGGTCATGGCAGGAGAAGAGTTCCACACCGGGGAACTTGATTAAGCCGTTGTTCAATGCGGTGATGGATTCCATGTCCAAATGGTTGGTCGGCTCATCCAAGATTAAGCAGTTTGCACCGCTGATCATCATTTTACTTAATAGGCATCTGACTTTCTCGCCACCGGAGAGGATGCGGACTTTCTTCACACCGTCTTCGCCGGCAAAAAGCATTCTTCCTAGGAAACCGCGGACATAAGTGATGTCCTTAACGGGAGAGTAGCCCATCAGCCAGTCGGCGATGGTCAGATCGTTATCGAATTCCTTGGTGTTATCCTTCGGGAAATATGCCAGGGAGGTTGTGACACCCCATTTATAGGTTCCTTCGTCGGGCTCGAGCTCTCCGGCAAGAATCTGGAAGAGTGTCGTCTTTGCGATTTCGTTGCTTCCGACGAATGCGACTTTGTCGTCACGGTTTAAGATAAAGGAGATATTATCCAGAACCTTTTCACCGTTAATGGTCTTGCTGATTCCTTCCACGGTAAGCACTTCGTTTCCGATCTCACGGTCGGGTCTGAAGTCAATGTAGGGATACTTACGACTGGAGGGTTTGATCGTATCAAGTTCGATCTTTTCCAAAGCTCTTTTTCTGGATGTCGCCTGCTTGGATTTGGAAGCATTGGCGGAGAAACGGGAGATGAATTCCTGTAACTCTTTGATCTTTTCTTCCTTCTTACGGTTGGCTTCCTTCATCTGGCGGATCAGAAGCTGGCTGGATTCATACCAGAAATCGTAGTTGCCGGCATAGAGCTGGATCTTTCCGTAGTCGATATCCGCGGTATGCGTGCAGACTTTATTTAAGAAATAACGGTCGTGGGATACCACGATGACGGTATTTTCAAAATTGATCAAAAACTCCTCAAGCCATGCGATCGCATCCAGATCCAAATGGTTGGTAGGCTCGTCGAGAAGCAGAATGTCCGGATTTCCGAAAAGCGCCTTGGCAAGCAAGACCTTAACCTTTAAATTACCGTCCAAGTCCTTCATTAAGGAATAGTGGTATTCGGTATCCACACCAAGTCCGTTTAAAAGGTTCGCAGCATTGGATTCCGCTTCCCATCCGTCCATCTCGGCAAATTCGGCTTCGAGTTCGCTGGCACGGATTCCGTCCTCATCGGTGAAATCCTCTTTGGCGTAGATGGCGTCCTTTTCCTTCATTACTTCGTATAATCTGGGGTTACCCAGGATTACCGTATCCATTACGGAATATTCGTCGTATTTGAAGTGGTCCTGCTCGAGTACGGAAAGTCTCTGACCGGGAGTGATTGCAATATCACCGGTTGTGGTTTCCAGTTCTCCGGAGAGAATGCGAAGGAAGGTGGATTTACCGGCGCCGTTTGCTCCGATTAAGCCGTAGCAGTTGCCTTCCGTAAACTTAATGTTTACTTCTTCAAAAAGAGCTTTTTTCCCGAAACGCAGGGATACATTGTTTGCTGAAATCATGAATCTTATTCCTTTCTTGATGGTACTTTGCTATTCCCGTAAAAAGCAGGCCGAAGCCTGCTTGATATGACTGCATTAGTCTGTTGGAGGAAGGTTAATCTTTCATATCCTGATTGACAACCTGGTTTCTGCCGTGTTCCTTGCCGTAGTAGAGTCTGGTATCGGCAAGCTGGATTAAGTCTTCGATACGATAGGTTGTCTCCGCCTGTGCTACACCGAAGGTCATGGTGACATTTACACGCTGTCCTTCGTGCATTACGGTGGTATTTTCAATATTGGAACGCATACGCTCCGCTATGGCGGTAGCGGTCTGGAGTCTTCCGTCGATTACAATTAAGATTTCCTCACCACCCCAACGGCAGACGAAGTCGGTGTCACGAAGCTGAGAAGAAATACTGTCGGCAACCGTAACCAGAACCTTATCACCGCAGTCATGTCCGTAAACGTCATTGACTTTCTTGAAGTGGTCGATATCGCAGAGGATAACGGAGAAGGGATGGTTTTCGGTTTTTAAATAGTGCATGGAGAGGTTGAGTTTCTCCATCATGCTTCGGCGGTTGGCAAGCTTGGTTAAAGGATCCTTTCTGGATACTTCCACAAGCTGCTGGTTTCTTCTTTGTAACTGGGAGGTATTGGATTTCATTTCCCAGACAAACAAAAGCGAGAAAGCGATGCAGAAGAAAAACGTCATTCCCGCATTGAAAAGACGGACGACCAAAGTCAGGATCGGACGGTTTGTCAGTGTTTCGGAAATCGAGAAAAACGGCTCCGAAACAAGGATAGTAAAGAAACACAAAAGGGTAATGAAAGAAAAGACCAGACAATAAACGGTCGGGTGTTTCATTTCTTTCACCGTCGATGTGATATAGAAAATGGTCGGGATCATGGCAAACAGATAGAAGGAGTAGCCGATGATCGTTCCGTATGTAAACGATATTAAGCTGACGGAAACCAAAACTTCAATCTCCGCGATCATGCTGACCATCAGGTAGTGTTTTTTCTTGGCAAGGGAGATCAGACCCAGGTATAAGAAAATCGCCAGTACGTTGAAGGTAACGAAGAGCGGATTCTTAAGAATGGAAAAAATAACTACGCTGAACAGATGGATAAAAGCAAACGAAGAAAAGATATACGTAAATTTCCGGCGGTCGGAAAGTACTTCTTCTCCTCGGGATAAGCTGTGTATGTAGTTGTACACGTTCTTGAAAAAGCTCATCGGTGAAATCTCCAGTAAGGGCGATAACCATATGCCCAAAATCCATCAATATATATATTATCACTTAGAGAAGAAAAAGAAAAGACGCAAGAAGGTGAAATAAGAATGAGAAGAGAAAATGAAAGAAAACAATAGAAAACAAGAGAATTATAGAGTAATATAAAATTATATCGTTTTATAACCACTTGCATGCGGAGGGTAAAAAAACTATTATAAGTACCGTAGTTAGCACTCAAAGCAAAAGAGTGCTAACAAAGATAAACAAACATAATGTACGAACAGTATAAAGGAGGCAACCTTATGAGTAAATTAGTACCCCTTGGCGACAAGGTGATTTTAAAGCAGCTTGAGGCAGAAGAGACAACCGCATCCGGAATCGTTCTTCCCGGACAGAGCAAAGAAAAGCCCCAGCAGGCAGAAGTAATTGCTGTAGGCCCCGGAATCTTACCGGATGGAAAAGAAGTTAAGATGGAAGTGGTAGCCGGAGACAAGGTAATCTATTCCAAATACACCGGTACGGAAGTTAAACTGGATGACGAGGAATTCATTATTGTAAAGCAGTCCGACATCCTTGCTATCATTAAATAAAACATAACTGGAGGAAAAAACAATGGCTAAAGAGATTAAATATGGTTCAGACGCAAGACAGGCTTTGGAAGCCGGCGTAAACAAGCTTGCGGATACAGTCCGTGTAACACTGGGACCCAAAGGAAGAAACGTAGTACTGGATAAATCCTACGGCGCTCCTTTAATCACCAACGACGGTGTTACCATCGCAAAGGAAATCGAGTTGGAAGATGCATTCGAGAACATGGGTGCACAGCTTGTTAAAGAAGTTGCCACCAAGACAAACGATGTGGCAGGTGACGGTACCACAACCGCTACCGTTCTCGCACAGGCTATGATCAATGCAGGTATGAAGAACCTGGCAGCAGGTGCTAACCCGATCATTTTAAGAAAAGGTATGAAGAAAGCTACCGAGTGCGCAGTGGAAGCCATCAAAGAGATGAGCTCCAAGGTAAACGGTAAAGAGCATATTGCAAGAGTTGCCGCAATTTCCGCAGGCGACGATGAAGTCGGAAACATGGTAGCGGATGCCATGGAAAAGGTTTCCAAAGACGGTGTTATCACCATCGAGGAAAGCAAGACCATGCAGACCGAACTTGACCTTGTGGAAGGTATGCAGTTCGACCGCGGTTATTTATCCGCGTATATGGCAACCGATATGGAGAAAATGGAAGCCGTTCTCGATAATCCGTACATTTTGATTACCGACAAGAAAATCACCAATATTCAGGATATTTTACCTCTGCTTGAGGATTGCGTGAAATCCGGTGCCAAACTTCTGATCATCGCAGAAGATGTGGAAGGTGAAGCACTGACCACCTTAATCGTTAACAAGTTAAGAGGTACCTTCAATGTGGTAGCCGTTAAGGCACCCGGATATGGCGACAGAAGAAAAGCAATGCTCGAAGATATCGCCATTCTTACCGGTGGTAAGGTGATCAGCTCCGACCTTGGTCTGGAATTGAAGGATACGACATTCGAAGATCTCGGACGTGCAAAGAGCGTTAAAGTTCAGAAAGAGAACACCATCATCGTTGACGGCGAAGGCGACAAGGCAGCCATCGAAGGCAGAGTTGCCCAGATCAAGAAGCAGATTGAGGAAACCACTTCCGATTTCGATAAAGAGAAATTACAGGAACGTCTTGCCAAACTGGCAGGCGGCGTAGCAGTTATCCGTGTCGGTGCAGCAACCGAGACCGAGATGAAGGAAGCAAAACTTCGTATGGAAGATGCCCTTGCAGCTACCCGTGCAGCTGTTGAGGAAGGTATCATTGCCGGCGGCGGAAGCGCATACATCCACGCATCCAAGAAGGTTGAGAAACTTGCAGATGCTCTGGAAGGTGACGAGAAGACCGGTGCACAGATCGTGCTTACCGCACTCAAGGCTCCGCTTTATCACATCGCTGCAAACGCAGGCCTGGACGGCTCCGTTATCATCAATAAGGTTTACGAGTCCGAAGTAGGAACCGGTTTCGATGCCCTGAAGGGTGAGTACGTTAAAATGATCGATGCAGGTATCCTTGATCCCGCAAAGGTTACGAGAAGTGCTCTTCAGAATGCAACCTCAGTTGCTTCCACCTTCTTAACCACGGAGAGCGCCGTTGCAAACATCAAGGAAGATACACCGGCAATGCCTGCAGGCGCAGGAATGGGTGGCATGGGATATTAATCCGGAAGCTTCCGAAACAGGAAAATAGCATGTGAATCCTTACCGCCTGCCGAAAGAAAGATTTCGGCAGGCGGTTGATTTTTTCAGGGAATAGTGGTACTTTAGTATATGTTCGTCCCTATGCGGGCGGATTGCAGCAATAGTTTTTCAGATTTAGGAGACAGAAGAGATGAAGAAAGTAGTATCCGTTTTATTGACCGTTCTTATGACCGGTACATTGCTTGTTTGCACCGGATGCGGCGCCAAGAAGCAGCTGGTTATGGCAACAAATGCAGAGTTCCCGCCTTATGAGTATCATGAAGGTGAAAATATCGTAGGTATCGATGTAGAGATTGCACAGGCAATTGCCGATGAAGTCGGCGCTGAGCTTGTGATCGAAGATATGGCTTTTGATTCCATTTTGACCGCAGTACAGTCCGGTAAAGCCGATATGGGTATTGCAGGTCTTACCATTACCGAAGACCGTCTTCAGAATGTAGACTTTTCCAATTCTTACGCAATTGCCACCCAGGTAATTATCGTTAATCAGGATTCCGCAATCGACGATCCCGACGATCTTGGCGGTAAGACGATCGGTGTTCAGCTTGGTACCACCGGTGACATCTATGCAGAAGATATCGAGGATGCAACCATTGAGCGTTACAACAAGGGCTTCGAAGCAGTTCAGGCACTTCTTCAGAACAAGGTGGATGCCGTTATCATCGATAATGAGCCCGCAAAGGTATTCGTTGAGCAGAACGAAGGGATCCGTATCGTAGATAAGGAGTTCACCGTTGAAGAGTATGCGATTGCCGTAAAGAAAGGTAACAGTGATCTTCTTGAGAAGGTTAACAAAGCGATCGAGAAGTTACAGGAAAGCGGAAAACTTCAGGAAATCGTAGATAAGTATATTAAGGCGGAATAAATCTTACTCTAAATAAGAAGTTTTATCTGCCGGATTCGGAGAACCATTTCCGTCCGGCAGATTTTTTACTAATGATAGGAGAGAACAAATAGTGCCCGATATTGCAGTACCGCAGTTTTTAATTGAATTTAAAGATGCGTTCTACTTGAATTTTATCAAGGACAACCGCTGGAAATACCTGGTTGACGGTCTTAGCGTTACCTTGCGGATTACATTTTTTGCCGTTTTGATCGGTATTGTGCTCGGTTTCCTGGTTGCGATTATCCGCGCCACCCATGATAAAGTAGGAAGAACCACTCCGCTCATCAAAGGAACGCTGAGTGTTCTGAATTTTGTATGCAACGTGTATCTGACCGTGATCCGCGGAACCCCGGTTGTTGTACAGCTTTTGATCATTTATTTCGTTATTTTCGGTTCGGTCCGGATTGATAAGATCATTGTTGCAATTTTGGCATTCGGAATTAATTCCGGTGCATATGTTGCCGAAATTGTCCGCGGTGGTATCATGTCCATCGATCAGGGGCAGTTTGAAGCCGGAAGATCTCTCGGATTCAACTATGGCCAGACCATGTGGTTTATCATTATTCCGCAGACTTTGAAAAATGTCCTTCCGGCACTCGGAAACGAGTTTATCGTTTTGCTGAAGGAAACATCGGTAGCCGGTTACATCGCACTTGCCGACTTAACCAAAGGCGGAGACATCATCCGAAGCCAGACATTCTCCGCATACATGCCGTTAATCGCGGTTGCGCTGATCTATCTGGTTATGGTCATCGCATTAAGCCGCCTGCAGAAGCTTCTTGAAAGGAGGATGAGATCCCGTGACAAATAATCCTTACATGAAGCCTTTTAACCCGGAAACGGATCCTTTGATCTCCGTACGGGATTTACAGAAGAATTTTAAAGATTTACATGCGCTCAAGGGCGTGGATCTGGATATTTATCAGGGAGACGTCATATTCGTCGTGGGACCGTCCGGAAGCGGTAAGAGTACGTTCTTACGCTGCTTAAACTGTCTCGAAGAAGCGGACGGCGGAGAAATCTTCTTCGAAGGTGTCAATATTACTAACCGGAATGTGGACATCAACCGGCATCGTCAGAAAATGGGTATGGTATTCCAGCAGTTCAATCTGTTTCCCCATATGACGGTTATGAAGAATCTTACGCAGGCTCCCATTATCCTGCAGCATAAGTCCAAAGAAGAGGCAGAAGCGGAAGCAATCAAGCTGTTGGAACGTGTCGGTTTGGCGGACCGTGCGGATGCATATCCGAACCAGCTCTCCGGCGGACAGAAACAGCGTATTGCCATCGTCAGGGCACTTTGCATGAAACCTGATGTGATGCTTTTCGATGAGCCTACTTCGGCTCTTGATCCGGAAATGGTCGGAGAAGTTTTGGAAGTAATGCGTGACCTGGCCAAACAGAAGATGACCATGGTGGTGGTTACCCACGAAATGGCTTTCGCAAGAGAAGTCGCAAGCAAGGTTGTCTTCATGGCGGAGGGAAAGATATTGGAAGTTGCTCCTCCGGATGTATTTTTCAACAATCCGAGGACGGACAGATTGAAAAGTTTCCTCGAAAAAGTATTATAAGCACTTATGCAGCCTGCCTTTTCGGCAGGCTGTTTTTATGCTATAATCTAACCAGTGTTTTCAGACACGAATCACCCGAAAAATGGGAGAATAACCCGGATGAAAAAGGAACTTATGCCGGTCAGGCAGCCATCCTGTAACGAACTGCTTTACATGGATCTGCAGGATTTTACCAATTCATATGCCATACAGCTGGTCTTTAAGGTAAGCCGTATCGAAAACCTCCCGCGGATTGAAGATGCGGTTAATACGGTCCTTGCGGCCAATCCCGGGATTAATGTATCCTACAGAAACGGGAAATACTATCAGGTAATTAATCCGGTCAGAATAAAGACCCTTACAATCGAACAGGAGGATTTATTCGAGCATCCGTTCTTTCATGAAAAGATTGACTACAGAAGTCATTCTGTGGAAATCAGCCTGATCCATCATTCCTCGGGAGATTATTTTATCGTAAAGATCATGCACTCCGTACTGGACGGACAGGCTGCACTGATCTTCATTCAGAACATTGCGAATGTATTAAACGATAAACCGTTAATCCCTTCGATCGATGAAATGGATGACTATACCTTTGTCCGCCAAAGAGAGCATTATTCCAAACCGGAGCCGAAACTTCCGCGGATTTCGATTTCGGATACCAAGCCGGTTTCCCATTCCCATCTTCGCCGGCGCACACTGGAGATTGACGGATATCCGAATGCGATCATTGCAAGGATTTCCCGTGTGATCGCCGATCTGTCTCCCGACGGTTGCGGGCGTATCATGATTCCCGCAGATATTCGAAGATACGATCCGGGTGTGAATTACAACGCCAATCTGACGCTGCCTCTTTTTCTGAACATTACAAAGGATGAGACGGTCGGTGAGATTTACGGGGATCTGCTCGGGCAGATGAGGGATAAAAAAGAATTAAATCTTGCCAACACAACGTATTTTCACTATAAGAAACTGCCGGAGTTTATCCGCAAAGGCATGCTCCGTTTCCTGATCTCGACGGTTCGGAGAAGGAATAAGTTTTCGGTTTCCGGACTGATTTCACTGCTCGGGAAAGTGAATCTGGAGGATTATAACAATCCCTGTATCACATTTGAGAATCTGATCTCCTTACCCGACCATCCGGCACTGATTTCATTGTCCATGGTCATTACGCAGTATCGCAAAAAGACCTATATCAGTCTCACCTATTTTGAAGGACAGTTCAGTGAAGAGAAGATGGATGAGATTTCAGGAAAGATCGTGGAGGCCCTTTCACCGGATATTTATCCTTTTAACCGAAACAATACCGTAAAGCAGCCGGATGTATTTGAGACAATCCTGAAGAATCTTCAGACCTTGGGAGATGCTGTGGCTGTGATTGATGATACCGAGCATTCTTACAGCAAACTGGCCCGTGCAGCCGGACGGATTGCCGGATATTTAAAAAAGTTGCAACTTCGGGATGCATGCCTTAGGATGAAGCGCGGTTTTGCTTACCTTGCCACCGTGCTTGCCTGCATCTATGAGGGCATTCCCTATATTCCGATCGATCTTTCCAGAACCGATTCGGAAGCCGATAAGATCCGCTCATTGAGCGATTCTAAGAAGATGTTTACCGATGCGGATATTGAGAAACTGCTTTCGGAGGAAGAAGATAAGCGTTACGAGCTGTCCTATACGCCAAACCCGGACAAAGAGGTGTACCGCATCTTTACTTCGGGCACTACGGGTGAACCGAAATGTGTTCCTATTCTTCGAAAGAATCTGAATAATTATATGGCCTGGGCGGCCGGGGAGTTAATCAAAGAGACAGTGGTTAATATGCCGCTTTTTACATCTCTTTCGGTGGACTTAACCGTTACGAACACATTTCTACCGTTTCTTTGCGGAGGATTTGTGCGCACATTTGAGGAAAACTATAATGCGGGAGTTTTACTGAGAATCTTATCGGACAACCGCTTAAATGTCGTGAAATGTACGCCGACCCACCTGGCATTTCTAAGCGATAAGATGATCGCAGAGCTTCCGAAGTGTGAAACACCGAAGACCTTTTTACTGGGAGGCGAGAAACTCTCAACGCTTCTTACGGGGAAACTCTTTGATATATTCGGACGGGATACAATTGTCTATAATGAGTACGGACCTACGGAGACGACGGTTGGAGTAAGTGTTAAGCGCGTTTTGCCGGATGACAAACAGCAGGAGAGCCATGTCAGTATCGGTACTCCGATTGATAATACCCGTATTCTTTTGGTAAGTGACGGTAAAGTCGTCCGGAAGGAAAATGAGATCGGAGAGATTGTCATATCAGGCGACAGCGTTTTTAAGGGATACCGAAATCAGAATGCTGACTGTTTCTGGAAGGACGGAGAGGATGTTTATTACAGGAGCGGTGATCTTGGATTTGTCAGAGACGGTCTTCTTTACTGTATCGGCAGGGAAGACGGCCAGGTAAAGATCAACGGAAACCGTGTGGAACTCGAAGATATCAGAAGTCATATCAACAAAACGGAAGGAATAAGCGATTCCGTTCTGATCTATGACGGAGCCTTATATGCATTCCTTGTGGGAAGCAAAGATGCCGAAGTAAGAGTCAGGGAATCACTGATGCGAAATCTGCCTTCTTACATGATGCCGAAGAAGTTTATTTTTATTCCGGAGATTCCGCTCGGAAGAAGCGGCAAAACGGATCTGGAATTGTTACGTCAAATGATTGCTTCGGATCTTCCCGCGAAAGAGGAGCAGTCAAAGCGTGATTTCGGAGGCGACCGTCTTCTGGAGATTTTGCATGAATATGTGGATGACGGAACGATTTCGAAGGATGAGAATCTGTATCTGTCCGGAATGGAATCCCTGCAGTTTCTTCTCTTTTTGCAGAAGGTGAAGGAAGAGTTTATCGGCTCCGGCAGGGAGGATGCCTTCTACAATGCCGTGCTTGAGAGGGCGGACGGACTAACCGTAGCGGATATTGAGAAACTGATCGTTCAATACGGCGGAAAACTATAGGAGATGCCATGCATGTTTTAGTTACCGGAGCAACCGGATTTTTGGGAAAATATCTAGTGGAAGAATTACATGCCAACGGGTATGAAGTGACGGCGCAGGGAAGAAACGTAAAGCGCCTCGAGGAGCTAAGCCAAAGCTACGGCTGTCACACCCTGCCCTGTGACCTGAGCGAGATTGCCGGCATTAAATGCCCTGCAGACTATGTGATCCACGCGGCTGCGTTATCCACGGTCTGGGGGAAGTGGGATGATTTCTACGAAGCCAATGTAATCGGGACACAGAATGTGATCGATTTCTGTTTCGCCAACGGAGTAAAGAAGATGGTTCATGTTTCTTCTCCGAGCGTGTATACTGAGAAGAAGGACCGCTTTGATATCAAAGAAGACGAAGTGAATGTTAAGAACCGTCTGAATTTCTATATTCGTACCAAGATTATGGCAGAGGCGCTTGTAAATAAAGCCCACGAAGAAGGCCTTGCAACGGTGATCATTCGTCCGAGAGGTTTGTTCGGGATTGGTGATACCAGCATTATCCCGAGACTGATCAAGGCAAACCGCACCATCGGAATTCCGCTTCTGAACGGCGGAAAGAATGTGGTGGATATCACCTGCGTGGAAAATGTGGCGCTGGCTTTACGCCTGGCCATGGAATCCGACAAAGACGTGGGAGAGACCTATAATATTACAAACGGGGAGCCGAGGGAATTTAAGAAGATTCTGGAGGAGCTGTTCGTTCAGATCGGGGAAGAAGCGAGGTACAAAAAGCTTCCGGTCGGACTTTTGTATGCGGCTGCATCCGTTCTGGAAGGCGTTTATAAACTGTTTCATATCTACAAAGAACCGTCGATCACACGCTATACGGTTATGACGCTTGGCTATTCCCAGACAATGAATATCGAAAGAGCGAAAGCGGATTTCGGATATCAGCCGAAAATGACCTTAAGCGAAGGAATACGAAAGTATGCCGAAGATCTAAAAGCAAATCAGAAAAAGGGTGAATAAAATGCCGGTGAAAAATATGATCCAACCGAATATTGACATGGTCCGTTACTATGCCTGCGGATACTGCGTAAATCACATGGGATTTATAGTAAAAAATCCCAAGGAGAAAAAGCGCGCGTTTCCTGCGGGTGTGTATCTTCTGCATCATGTCAAATACGGCTATATCCTGTTTGATACGGGATACAGTGAAAGAAACTACAAATGTGGGTGGAAAGGAATGCTTTACCGCCTGTTAAACCCCACGCATATTACGAAGAAGGAAACCTTGGCAGAGCAGCTTCGAAAAGACGGAATTGCGGCGAAGGATATCCGGTATATCATTCTTTCGCATCTTCATCCGGACCATATCGGCGGATTGAAGGATTTTCCGAATGCGAAACTTGTCTGTTCCATGGACTGCTTTAAGCAGTACAAAAGGGGAAGACTCTTTGATCTGATCTTTACGGATCTTTTGCCGGACGACTTTGAGAAACGTCTCTACAGGGTCAGAAAATATGATTCGAAATATGCATTTTTTGACGGCTATGATCTGTTCCGTGACGGATCGGTCATCCTTACGGATATCTCCGGGCATTCTGCCGGACAGATGGGAGCTTATCTTTGGGAGTACAGGATCTTCCTCGGCGCCGATGCAGCCTGGGGATTGGAATTTTTGGGCCGTGCGGAGGAGATGAGCAAACCGGCCAGACTAGTGCAGTATGATTTCCGTGCTTACCAAAAGACCATGGAAACGATCCGTAAAATGATGGACGCGAGAGTTTCGGTGTATTTGTCACATGAAAAAAATGTCAAAAAGGATCTGATTCATGAGTAAACTGACGGCTTTAAAAAATTTTGCGGAAGTCCGCTGGCTGCGGAAATTCTCCGACAGAGCAAAACTGGAAAAGTATCAGCAGAAGATGCTTCGAAAACAGCTTGCCTTTATCAAAGCAGGATCTCCTTTTTACGCGGATAAGGACTGCAGTCGCCTTGAGAATCTGCCGGTTATGGATAAAAACTCCATGATGGAGAATTTCGATACGTTAAATACGCAGGGAATTAAGCGTGATGAAGCATTAAACCTTGCGATTGAAAGCGAGCGCACCAGGGATTTCACTCCGACCATCGGCAAAGTTTCCGTCGGACTTTCATCGGGAACAAGCGGGCACAGAGGGCTTTTTATAATCAGCGAGAAAGAGAGAATGGAGTGGGCCGGTGCGGTTTTGGCCAAACTTCTTCCCAAAGGTCATATTCTGCATCACAAAGTCGCTTTTTTCCTGCGTGCGGACAATAATCTGTATGAGACCGTCAATTCTTCGGTTTTG
Source organism: Lachnospiraceae bacterium UBA3804 (assembly GCA_002368665.1). GTDB lineage: Bacteria > Bacillota > Clostridia > Lachnospirales > Lachnospiraceae > UBA3766. The sequence continues at coordinate 54,260 of DFEK01000002.1, read as the reverse complement.
ACTTTTGCATTCTTTGATCTGTTAAAACCCATGGAGGAGCATATTGAACGGTTAAAACAGTTTCCGCCGACACTTTTGGTGGGACCGCCCTCCGTTTTGAAAGAAATCGCCAGGGTGCAGGAGAACGGGGAACTTAAAATCCATCCGGAGAAGATCATTTCCGTTGCGGAGGTTTTGAATGAGTCCGATGAACGGTATATCAAAAAAGTCTTCGGTGCTTCGATCATCCACCAGGTTTACCAGTGTACGGAAGGATTCCTGGGTTGTACCTGCGAGTGCGGCAAATTCCATATCAACGAGGATATCATTTATCTTGAAAAAGAGTATATCGGAGAGAACCGCTTCGTTCCGATCATCACGGATTTCCGCCGTTCTTCGCAGCCGATCATCCGCTACCGCTTAAATGATGTTTTGGTGGAATCGAAGGAAAAATGTACCTGCGGAAACCCTTCGCTTGTACTGGAGAGGATCGAAGGAAGGGAAGATGATATTTTCTATTTTGAGAAAGATTCCGAAGGTACCGGAGAGGATGTGACGGTTTTTCCGGACTTTATCAGCCGCTGCATGGTCTATGTGGAAGATATCAATAATTACCGCGTTACACAGGATGCCAAAGACCGGTTGACCATCTATATCGACCGGATTGACGATAAAACAAAGAAAGATACCATTGAAGAGTTTCGGATTCTGGCCGGACGCATGCATTTTAAAATGCCCGAGATCGAATTTGCGCCCTACAGTACGGAACCCGGCAAAAAAGTAAAACGCGTAGAGAGAAAATTTGTTTATGAGAAGAATTAAAATCATAGGGTACGGAACCTATCTTCCGGAAAACAAAATCATGTTTGACGACCAGGTCAGATACCGCTGCGGCAAGGATGTGTCCATGATTGACATGGCGGAGGCAGCCACAAAGGAAGCACTGGTTTCTGCCGGCCTTACAATGAAGGATATCGATCTGATCCTGTATGGCGGGGCTGTCTGTGCACAGCTGATCCCGGCATCTGCCACTTTGCTTCATGAGCGCCTTGCGAAAGGACTCGGAATTCCCGCATTTGATGTCAATTCTTCCTGCTCGAGTTTTATCACGGCACTGGATATTGCGTCATTGTACATTGAAGCCGGGCAGTATAAAAACATCCTGGTCATCGGTTGTGACAAGGCATCCGTAGGTCTCAACGAAGAGCAGAAAGAAAGCTATGAGCTTTTTTCCGACGGCGCAGCCGCAGTCATTGTTACAAAGAGTGAATTAAGCCAGGGTGTGGTCGCCACACTGCAAAAAACCTATTCCGAGGGTGCCCATGCAACCGAGATCCGTGGCGGCGGATCCCTCAAACCGAGTTACGAATTCAAAGAAGAGAATCTTGCGGATTATTTGTTTGACATGAAGGGAAGGGCGGCGCTCTTTTCCATGGCAAGATATCTGCCGGGTGTTTTCAATTCCTTTATGGAGGAGAATCACTTATCCCTCGACGATATCGATCTGATCATTCCGCATCAGGCGTCCAAAGCGCTTTCCATGTTTATGTCCAGGATGAATATTCCAGAAGGCAAATATATGGACTGTGTTTCCCAATACGGAAACATGGTGTCCGCATCCGTTCCGTTCCTTCTTTGCAAGGCATTGAAGAGTGGAAAAATCGGAGAAGGAAGTACGGTGTTGCTTTGCGGAACGGCCGCCGGATTAACCATTAATCTGATGTTACTGCAGTTATAAAGTAAAGGAGAATTCCATGTTTTTAGAAGCTATTAGGAAAGCCATCAGCGAAGAGTTCTTCGTCGACGAAAGCGAGATTACCGAAGCAAGCAGACTGAAAGAGGATCTGGGAATCGATTCCCTTGCGAGCATGCAGCTGATTCTGGATATGGAGCAAAAGTTTAACATCCATGTCGAGGATGAGGAAGTAATGGAGATTGAAACCGTTGCGGATGTCATTGCGTTACTTGAAAAGAAAACGAAAGAGGAAGCGTAATGGAGCACAGGGTAGTTATTACCGGAATGGGTGCGGTTTCCCCCATCGGCGGTAATGTTAAAGAAATCTGGCAAAACTGCAAAGCGGGATTCTGCGGGATTGCGCCCTTCCAAAACCCGGAGAGCGACGATATTCCTGTTTCCCTGGTCGGAGAAGTGGATAACCGTATTCCGGAGGAAAAACTTGAAAAAAGAGACATCCGTTTCGCATCGCGTGCCACATCGTTTGCACGGATTGCAGCAAAGGAAGCTTTGGCGGATGCGAATCTTTCCGAAGGAACATTTGATCCGGAGCGGATGGGTGTTATGATTTCTTCCTCCATCGGTGGCGGAGAGGTTCTGGATAAAGGCATTTCAAACAATCAGATCGGACCTTTCTTTGTTCCGGGAAGCGCCGTTCATTCCCCTTCAGCCATGGTGGCCATGGATGCAGGCGCCCACGGAATCAATCTTGCTCCGGTTTCCGCCTGCGCAGGAGGAGCCAATGCAATCGGAGAAGCGTATCTTCGAATCCGGTTCGGCATGGAAGATGTGATGATAGCGGGAGGTGCGGATTCTGCTTTAAGCAGAAACGTTATCAAAGGATTTGCCGCAATGCGTGCACTGTATACCGGAGACGATGTGAGCCGTTCCTCGATTCCTTTCGATGCCGAAAGACGCGGCTTCGTTCCCGGAGAAGGGGCTGCGGTTCTGGTTTTGGAAAGCCTGGAACATGCGCTGCAAAGGGGAGCACATATTTATGCCGAGATTGCGGGCTACGGATATTCCAACGATGCGAATCATCAGACGGCACCCAGGGAGGACGGCAGATATGCTGCGATCGCCATGAAAAGAGCAATGCAGGATGCAAATATTTCACCGGATCGGATCACGCATATCAATGCTCACGGAACCGGAACAAGACTGAATGATCAGGCAGAATGCCTTGCAATCAAAGAAGCATTCGGTGAGGATTACCGGAAACCGTATGTAACGTCGATCAAATCCATGACCGGTCACATGCTTTCCGCGTCTGCCGCGCTGGAAGCTGTAGTCAGTGTGAAAACATTGGAAGAAGGTTTCATTGTGCCGACAATTCATCTGAAGTCACAGGATGAAAAATGCGATGTAAATCTGGTTCAGAATGAGGGAATTGCCGTAAAGACGGATTATGTGATGTCAAACTCCTTCGGGTTCGGCGGATTTAACGCGGTTTTAATTTTTACAAAAAAATAATTGACAATTGTTTTTTTCGGTGATATGTTAACCTATAGTGAAAGGCTGTGACGAAGAAGACACGTGCAATTTCGATTTTCAGAGAGCTGTCGGTTGGTGTGAGACAGTAATTGATGGTACGGTGGTTATCCCTTCCGAGCCGGGACACCAAAGGGCAATGCCTGAGTAGATGTTCACGTAGTCGCCGCGTTAAGGCAAAGAGCTTGTTGGAGCTTACTGAGGGCATCCCATAGGGATGAAGTTGAGTGGTACCGCGGATTGGATTTTAACCCGTCTCAATGAAGATTGAGGCGGTTTTTTTATTTCTTCCTCAACCCCTGGAGTGAGCAGTATTCACATTTAGGAGGTCAATTATGACAAACCAAACTGCACAGTTGGAAACACAGATTCAGGAAGTCGCAAGACGTATCAAGGCACTTCGCGAGGATATGAATTTATCCCAGGAAGCGCTGGCAAAGAAAATCGGTCTTACACCGGAAGAGTATGCCAAATATGAATCCGGAGAAGAAGATTTTTCCTTCACCTTCATCTACAAGATCGCACAGGTCTGCAACGTTGAAATGACGGATCTTATGGAAGGCGAAAGCCCCGCACTTTCGGAAGTAACCGTAACCAGAAAGGGCGAGGGAGACCAGATTGTAAGACGTGAAGGTTTTGAATACTATCGCCTTGCTCCGAAGTTTAAAAATAAACTGGCCGAGCCTTTCTTCGTAAGAATTCCCTATTCCCAGGAAGCCCTGAATCCGCCTTACGAATATTCCACACATGTGGGACAGGAGCTGGATATCGTCATCAAGGGAAGCTTGAAGATGGTTGTCGGCGATGTGGTCGAAATCCTTCATGAGGGCGATTCCATTTATTACAATTCCGCAATCCCTCATAACGAGATCGCTCTTGGCGGCGAAGACTGCGAAATCTACGCAGTCGTTATGAACCCCGATGCAAAGGGACCTTCCAAGGTTGAGAATAAAGTTCAGAAATTCGTTAAGACCAATGTGGACAAAGCAAACCTTAAGAATCCCATCTACGAGCGTTTCGTGGAAACCAAGGTTGACGAGTACGGTGTTGTAAATGATGTTAAATTCAAGAACGACGAGCATTTCAATTTTGCATATGATGTGGTAGACGAACTCGCCAAGAAGGTTCCGGGAAAGACCGCAATGATCTATGTTTCCAATGAGAAGGAATCCAGAAGATTCACGTTCGGAGACATGAAGAAGTATTCCAATATGGCAGCAAACTATTTTGCATCCATCGGAATCAAAAAAGGCGACAGAGTTCTGCTGGTTGAGAAAAGACATTATCAGTTCTGGTTTACGATTCTCGGTCTTCACAAACTGGGCGCGATCGTGATTCCGGCCACTCATCTTCTGAAAGACCACGATTTTGAATATCGTTTTAATGCAGCCGGTATTTCCGCCATCGTCTGCACCGGTACCGGTGATGTGGCGGATCAGGTTGATATGGCACAGAAGAAGAGCCCTACTTTAAAGATCAAGGTAATGGTTAACGGAGAGAAGGAAGGCTGGCATAATTTCGATAAAGAATTTGAGAAATTCCCGGATGAATTTCCCCGGACGGAAGCCACACCCGGCGGAGACGATACAATGCTGATGCTCTTTACCTCCGGAACGACCGGATATCCGAACATTGCGGCTCACAGCTACAAATATCCCCTGGGACATTTCCTTACCGCAAAATACTGGCATAATGTAGATCCCAACGGCCTTCATTTCACCATCGCGGATACCGGCTGGGGCAAGGCTTTGTGGGGTAAATTATATGGTCAATGGCTCTGCGAAGCAGCAACCTTCGTATATGACTTTGAGAAATTTAAGGCAGAAGACATCCTTCCGATGTTTGCCAAATATAAAATTACGACATTCTGCGCACCGACTACGATGTATCGTTTCTTCATCAAGGAAGATCTTGCGAAGTACGATTTAAGCTCCATCAAGTATGCAACGGTTGCAGGCGAAGCAATGAACCCGGAAGTATATTCCCAGTTCCTGAAGGCTACCGGCGTACGAATCATGGAAGGTTTCGGACAGACCGAGACCACACTTACCATCGCAAACTATGTTGGCGAGAACAATAAAGTCGGTTCCATGGGACGTCCGTCCCCCCAGTATCAGGTGGATATCATGGCAGCGGACGGAAGCTTGGCTCCCGTCGGCGAAACCGGTGAGATCGTCATCAAGACCGAGGACGGAGTACCCAACGGACTCTTCCAGGGATACTACTTAAACGACGAAAAGACCAAGAGCGTATGGCACGACGGATATTATCATACCGGTGATACGGCATGGAAGGACGAGGACGGATTCTTCTGGTATGTGGGCCGTGTAGACGATTTGATCAAGTCTTCCGGCTATCGTATCGGACCCTTCGAGATTGAATCTGTTATCATGGAGCTTCCTTACGTACTCGAGTGTGCGGTTGTCGCAGCTCCCGATGAAATCCGCGGACAGGTGGTTCGTGCTATCATTGTACTGACCAAGGGTACCAAGGGATCGGACGAACTGAAGAAGGAAATCCAGACCTACGTAAAGAGCCACACCGCACCCTACAAGTACCCGAGAATCGTGGACTTCGTGGATGAACTTCCGAAGACCATTTCCGGTAAGGTAAGAAGAGTGGATTTAAGAAAAGAAAAGTAATCAAACATTGAAATTTAAAGCACTTTGAGGTATGATTAAATATTATATTTCAAAGTGTTTTTTGTTTGATATAGACAAAAGATCAGTTCACGGCAGGAAGCGGATATGGATCAGACGACAGAACCGAAAAAGGAAGAAACTGTGGGTTCGACCACGGATATTTCCACAGAATTGCAGAATGATTTTGTCATTGACGACGGTCGTATTGAATCAATCGAGGAATTTTTACCCCCCGATGAGCTTTTTGCGGACCTGATTTCCCGTGTGGAAAAATATAATCCGGAAGGTGTTCCCGCCATCCGCAAGGCATATGAAGTCGCAAGCAATGCGCATAAGGACCAGCTGCGTAAATCCGGTGAGCCTTATATCATTCATCCCCTCTATGTCGGCATTATTCTGGCCGATCTGGAAATGGATACGAACTCTATTATCGCGGGTATCCTGCATGATATCATCGAGGATACCGATATCACCTATGACAATTTAAAAGAGATGTTTAACCAGGACGTTGCAGACATCGTCGAAGGCGTTACGAAGTTAAGCCGTATGGAAATCGGAAACCGCGATAAAATGGACGAGCAGGCCGAGAACTTACGTAAGATGTTCCTTGCAATGGCCAAGGATATCCGGGTAATCGTAGTAAAACTTGCCGACCGTCTCCATAACATGCGTACGCTGAAGCATATGAAACCGGAGAAGCAGATCGAGAAGGCAAGGGAGACTTTGGAAATATATTCCCCGATTGCACAGCGTCTCGGTATTTCCCGTATTAAGGTCGAACTCGATGATTTATCCCTGAAATATTTAGAGCCCGAAGCATATTACGATCTGGTCGATAAAATCGCCACCCGCCGTGCAGAGCGTGAGAAATACGTACAGGATATCGTCGAAGAAGTCGGACAGCATATCCGCAACGCAGGCATTCATGCCAAGATCGACGGACGAGTAAAACATTTCTTCTCCATCTACAAGAAGATGAAGAATCAGAATAAAACATTGGATCAGATTTACGATCTGTTTGCCGTACGTATCATCGTGGATACGATTCCGGACTGCTGGGCTGCGCTCGGCGTCGTACACGGCATCTATAAGCCCTATCCGGGCCGTTTTAAGGATTATATTGCATCTCCCAAGAGCAATATGTACCAGTCTTTGCATACCACGGTAATCGGTTCTTCCGGCCAGCCGTTTGAAATCCAGATCCGCACCAACGAAATGCATCAGATTGCAGAATACGGTATCGCCGCACACTGGAAATACAAAGAGGGCAGTGACGGCAAGCACATGTCCTTAAGCGACGAGAAGAAATTTGCCTGGCTTCGTCAGATCCTCGAGTGGCAGAAGGAATCTGAAGACAATACGGAATTCCTGGGCCTGGTAAAGAACGGTTTGGACCTGTTTACGGATGAGGTTTACTGTTTTACCCCGAACGGCGAGTTAAAACAGTTGCCCATGGGATCGACACCCGTCGATTTCGCATATTCCGTCCATTCCGCAGTCGGAAATAAAATGATCGGAGCCAAGGTTAACGGCAAGCTCGTTAACATTGACTACAAGATCCAGAACGGCGATAAAATCGAAATTTTAACCTCCAACACCGGTACGGGACCGAGTATGGACTGGCTGAATTTCGTCAAGTCCGCACAGGCGCGCAATAAGATCAACCAGTGGTTCAGACAGGAACGCAAGGATGACAATATCGTCAAAGGCAAAGACCTTCTTGCGTCATACTGCAAACCCAGAGGATATGACATCAACGAACTGACCAAGACGCCGTATACGGATTATGTTATGCGTAAATACGGTTTCAAGGAGTGGGATGCCCTTCTTGCAGCGGTAGGTCACGGCGGCCTCAAAGAGGGTCAGGTCATCAATAAAATGGTCGAGCTCTACGAGCGCATGAACAAGAAGCCGGTTTCCGATTCCCAGGTACTTGCGGATGCTTCCGCCGATGCACAGGCACGGAAGGCCAGACATGTGGATGCCAAGAGCGGTATCGTGGTGGAAGGTGTGGATGATGTGGCATTCCGCTTCGGAAAATGTTGCTCCCCGATTCCGGGCGATGATATCGTTGGCTTTGTGACCAGAGGAAAAGGCGTTTCCATTCACAGAAGAGACTGTGTCAATATCCGCAATCTCCCCGAGGAAGATAAAGTCAGACTGATTGAAGCAGACTGGAGCGAGGCCGCTTTAACTGCGGATAACAGCAGCAAATATATTGCAGGTATTACGGTATACGCAACAAAACGTACCGGTCTTTTGGTGGACATCACCAAGATGCTGACCGAGAAAAATGTGCCGATCCTTTCGCTTTCCACGGCAATGAGCAAGAAAGATGTGGCAACCATCCAACTGTCCTTTGAGATCCGTTCCAAAGAGGAACTGACCAATATCGTCGAGAAGATGGGACAGATCGAAGGAGTCATGAATATCGAAAGAACCAGCAGTTAAGGAGAAACATGGAAGAAATGAAAGAATTGAAAGTCGGATGTATCGTCCTTGGCTTTCTTGAAAATAATTGTTATTTTATTCATCGCGAAGGAGAGCATGATGCGATTTTTATCGACCCGAATTCCAGAGGCGACAAGTTATTCGTCCAGCTTCGCGAGAAAGGGCTTACCGTAAAGGCAATCCTTCTGACCCACGGTCATTTTGACCATATTATGGGCGCAAATGAAATGCGTGAGATTTCCGGAGCCAAGATTTACGCACTGAAAGAAGAAGAGGAGCTTTTGCTGGATCCTCATTTGAATTCTTCCTTCAAGGTGGGCAAAAGCTATACCGTAAAACCCGATGTTCTGGTTCGGGACGGAGAAGTTCTTACCTTCGGAGATATCAAACTGAAAGTGATTGCAACTCCCGGACATACCGCAGGTGGATGCTGTTTCTACTCCGAAGAAGACGGAGTGCTGTTCTCCGGCGATACGCTTTTCTTTGAAAGTGTCGGAAGAACGGATTTCGAGACCTCGAATGCCGGAGACATGAAACGGTCTTTGGCGAAACTTTTTGAGTTGCCCGATGAGACGAAAGTCTATCCGGGGCACGGCGATTTTACGACCATCGGTCATGAGAAAGAATACAATCCGTTTGCGGGGATTTAATGCACATGCTGGAAGATAATAAACTTTACCTGTTTTGTCAGGATGAAGTATTTGAATACGAAACATACCTTCTGGTCAAAGAATTCTTTCCGAAGAAGGAAATTATGCGTCAGAAGAATGAAACTGGCGCATTTCTTATATGCGAATATACGAAGGCACATACGAAGATCACCTATAGCTTTGACGGCAAAAGTGACGGCCTCGAACTGGATGTTTTGGAAGAGAGCACCGATGAAAAGGCTTATAAAAACAGCCACATGCACAATCTGTATGTTGCTCTTTGGACGATTACCGGGATCCGTCTCCCCTGGGGAAGCTTAACGGGTGTCCGGCCGACCAAATTTGCCAGGGAAATGATCGGTGAGAAAAAGACGGAGGAGGAGATTCTTCGATTCTACGAAGAAGACCGTTTTGTAAGCAAGGACAAAGCAAAACTTGCACTTTCGATTGCCCAAAGGGAAACTGCAATTATATCCGATACGGACGGATTTGACGGATATTCTTTATACATCGGAATTCCGTTCTGCCCGAGCAGATGTCTATATTGCTCGTTTCTGTCGGGTCCCGTTTTAAAATGGCAGAATCGCATTGAGGAATACTTATCCTGCCTTGAAAAAGAGCTTTCGTTTGTAAGCGGTGCTTTTGCCGGTAAGCCGTTAAATACGATCTACATCGGAGGCGGTACGCCGACGGCATTAAGCGCGGAAGAACTGAAGCTATTGATGGAGATGATCCGCCGTCATACCGAGACGGCTTCTTTGGCGGAATTTACCGTGGAAGCGGGTCGCCCGGACAGCATCACCAAAGAGAAACTGACGGTGCTCAAACAAGCCGGTGTCAGCCGTATTTCCGTTAATCCGCAGACGATGAATGACGAAACGCTTCGCCTGATCGGAAGAAACCATACGGTGGCACAGACCGTGGATGCTTTTCATATGGCGAGGGAAGCTGGATTTGACAATATCAATATGGATATCATCCTGGGTCTTCCTTCCGAAGGCTGCAAAGAAGTTGAGAAAACCATGAAGGAATTAAGCATTCTTTCGCCGGATTCCTTAACCGTTCATTCGCTGGCCATCAAAAGAAGCGCCGGAATGAAGGATTGGGTAAAGGATTTAAAAGACAACGAGGAAGTTTTCGCCGACGATCCCGCGAAGATGATGGAGATTGCATACGGATATGTGGATCAGATGGGACTGAAACCGTATTATCTCTACCGGCAGAAAAACATTGCGGGCAACTTGGAAAATGTCGGTTTTGCCGGGGAAGGAAAGATTGGCATTTACAATATTTTGATGATGGAAGAAGTGCAGACCATCGTAGCCATCGGAGCGGGCACCGTATCAAAAAGAGTAGATTCACCTACACAGATAGGACGATGTGATACCGCCAAAGACATTGCACTTTACATGGACAATATCGATGACATGATAGCAAGGAAACAGGAACTGTTTCGTTTTTAATAAGGGAGTAGCCCTATGAAGAAAAAGCAGAGAATTGTATGGAACAGAATAATCGCGATATTCGCTGCAGCCGGATTGACATTTTCGTTGCTTCCGGGCGTAACGGTTTCTCATGCGGAGAATTTAACGGGTGCGGAATACGACGAGATCAGCGTGGATCCGATCGAACAAAAAGACGGTTATTCTTCCGTTCTTTACAGTAGTCAGAACGGTCTTCCTACATCGGAGGCAAATGCCATTACCGAAACAAAGGAAGGGTTTATCTGGATCGGAAGTTACTCTGGTCTGATCCGCTATGACGGCAATAATTTTGAACGTATCGATTCGGTATCCACCGGAATTACCAGTGTGGTAAGTCTTTATGTGGACTCTCAGGACCGCCTTTGGATCGGCACCAACGATAACGGTGTGATCGTTATGAAGGACGGCGTGTTTACCAGATATAACAGGATCGGAGGCATGATGTCATCCTCCATCCGTTCCATTACGGAAGACAATGACGGCAATATCTATATTGCGTCCACGCACGGGATCGGCATTTTTGATTCCGAGATGAATTTTGAAATGCTCGACGAGACGCAGATCTATGATGAATATGTACAGGAACTCAGAAGAACACCTTCGGGAGTCATCTACGGTAAAACCCTGTCCGGTGCGATTTTTACAATTGAAAGCCGGAGGGTTACCGGATTTTATGACAGTACCCGTCTGGGCATGGAGAATATCAAGACTATTTTACCGGATGATAATAATCCCGGATATATCTATGTCGGTACAGAGCACTCTGAAGTATACTACGGAAACATTACGAGCGGAATGAAGAATATGCAGGTATATGATGTCTCTCCGCTGAAACATGTCAATTCCATGGAAATGGTTGGAGGACAGCTTTGGATTTGTGCCGATAACGGAATAGGAACACTTTCCGACGGAGACATCAATGTTCTTTCCGGGTTGCAGATGAACAATTCCATCGATCAGATGCTCGTTGATTACGAGGGAAATCTTTGGTTTATTTCCTCCAGACAGGGTGTTATGAAAATTGTCAAGAATCCGTTTTCCGATATCTTCGAGCGATACAATGTCAACAATGCCGTTGTCAATTCCACCTGTATTTATTCCAAGAAACTGTTTGTCGGAACGGATAACGGACTGATCGTTTTAAACACCGCCGGAAGAGTGAAGAAATTCCCGGTTATGGAAGTAAAAGCCAAGAATAAGGCGCTGACGGAATACGATGATCTGATTGCACTCTTGGACGGAATCCGAATCCGCTCAATCATTCGTGATTCGCAGGGCAGAGTATGGTTTTCCACCTACGGAAACAGAGGCCTTGTCATGTATGACGGAAGAATCGTTACCTGTTATACAACGGAGGACGGACTTCCTTCCGAGAGAGTCCGCGCCATTTGTGAAGGAAAGGACGGTAAAACGTTTATCGCCTGCACAGGCGGCCTTGCAATTCTGGATGAGAAAAAAGGTATCGAGGATGTCTTTGACGATCGTGCGGGATTAAGCAATTCCGAAATTCTTACCGTGGCACAGGCGGATAACGGGGATCTGATCTTAGGATCCGACGGTGACGGTATTTATATTATTTCCGACGGCGTGATCAGCAATGTCGGTTTTGAGGAAGGTTTATCCTCCGAGGTTATCCTCCGGATCAAAAAAGACGAGAAGCGGGGAATATTCTGGATCGTCACCAGTAATTCCATTGCCTATATGACCGAAGATCATCATGTGACGACCGTTAAGAATTTCCCGTACTCGAACAACTTCGATCTGGTTGAAAATTCGAAAGGCGAGATGTGGGTACTGAGCAGTAACGGTATCTATGTTGCCAAGACGGACCAGCTTCTGGCCAACGAAGAGGTACAGACGGTTTTCTATAATTATGACAACGGTCTTCCCTGCGTAGCCACGGCAAACTCCTACAGCGATATTTCCGATGACGGTAATCTCTATATAGCGGGTGCATCGGGTGTTGTGAAAGTTAATATCGAGAAACCGTTGGATGAAGTGGAAGAGATCAAGATGGCGGTTCCGTATATCGAAGCGGACGGGGAGCTGATTTATTCCTCCGATAACCATTTTGTGGTTCCGGCCAAAACAAGAAGAATCACGGTTTACGGATATGTCTACACCTATTCTTTGATGAATCCGAAGGTAACGTACATGCTGCGCGGATTTGACAAGGACCAGACAACGGTAAGCCGAAGCGAATTCGAACCCGTGGACTATACGAACTTAAAAGGCGGAACTTATAAATTCGTTATGAACCTTCAGGATGAGATGGGACGCGGAAACAACGAACTGGTGGTTACCATCGAAAAGGAAAAAGCGATTTACGAGAAGCTTTGGTTTATCATCCTGTGCATCGTACTTGCCATAGCGTTGATCCTGGGCATTGTTCTTGCATATGTAAGATCAAGAGTGGCGAGACTTGAAAAGAAACAGGCAGAAAACAAAATCTTCATTCGCGAGATGATTGAAGCATTTGCGAAGACCATCGATATGAAGGACAAATATACAAACGGTCATTCTTCCCGCGTGGCGCAGTATACGGTCATGCTCGCCAAGGAACTGGGCTATGATGAGGAAACCGTGGACAAGTATTATAACATTGCACTGTTGCATGATATCGGTAAGATCGGTGTACCGCCGGAAGTTTTAAACAAACAGGGTAAGTTGACCGATCAGGAATTTGCCATCATCAAATCGCATTCCAAACTGGGATATGATGCACTGAAGGATATCAGTATCATGCCGGAGCTTGCCATCGGAGCCGGAGCGCATCATGAACGTCCCGACGGAAAGGGATATCCGAGAGGCCTTAAGGGAAATGAGATCCCGAGAGTGGCACAGATTATCGCGGTTGCCGATACCTTCGATGCCATGTATTCGGATCGTCCGTACCGAAAACGTATGAACTTCGACAAAGCGGTTTCCATCATTAAAGAAGTATCCGGTACGCAGCTTGAGGAAGATGTGGTAGAAGCATTCTTACGTTTGGTGGATAAGGGAGAATTCCGCGCACCCGATGATGACGGCGGCGGTTCCACGGAGGATATCAACAATATCCATAAGAAGCAGGATGAGGCAGAGGATGCCAAACGCGAAGAAACCAAGGCTGAAGAAAAGAAAGAAGGAACGAAAGAGTCAAAGCCGGAAGAGGAAGACGGTCCGAAAGAAGGTTGAATTTGGCGGTAAAATAGAGTAAAATATCAGGTTGTGCAATAACAGCCAAGAAAAGGAAGAATACAAATGGATTTAATTAAAAAACCCACAACCGGAATGAAAGACATTACTCCGCAGGAGATGGAACTGAGAAACTATGTTATGAACGAGATTCGCAAGACCTATTCCTCCTTCGGTTTTACACAGATTGAAACACCGGCGGTAGAGCATATTGAGAACCTTTGCTCCAAGCAGGGCGGTGAAAACGAGAAACTGATCTTTAAGATTTTAAAGCGCGGCGAGAAATTAAATCTTGCCGATGCCAAAGCGGAAAACGATCTGGTGGACGGAGGTCTCCGTTATGATCTTACCGTGCCTCTCTGCCGTTTCTATGCCAATAATGCGGCAACATTGCCGAAACCCTTTAAGGCATTGCAGATGGGCAATGTATGGCGCGCAGACCGTCCTCAGAAAGGCCGTTTCCGCCAGTTTATGCAGTGCGATATCGATATCCTCGGAGAGCCGTCCAATCTGGCCGAGATCGAGCTTGTGCTGGCAACCACAACCTTGCTTGGCAGAGTGGGATTCAAGGGCTTTAAAGTACATATCAACGACCGCCGTATCTTAAAAGCCATGGCAGCTTACTCAGGCTTTGCAGAAGAAGATTACGACAATGTATTCATCGAACTGGATAAAATGGATAAAATCGGTCTGGACGGCGTTTGTGAATGCCTTGCGCAGGACGGTTTTTCCACCGATGCCATCGCAAAGTACAGAGCATTATTCGAGGAGTTTGAGAAGCAGGATGACCAGCTCGGATTCTTAAAAGAAACGCTGGGTGATTTCATCGAAGAGAACGCATCGGATAATCTCTCCGAGATTTTAAAAGCGGTGGAAAGCTCCAAAGGTGCGGACTGCGAGATCGTATTTGACCCGACGTTGGTTCGCGGAATGAGCTACTATACCGGAACAATATTTGAGATTGAAATGAAAGAGCTTGCCTGCTCCGTAGCGGGCGGCGGAAGATATGATAAGATGATCGGCAAATTCACCGGTCAGGATACGCCTGCATGCGGCTTCTCCATTGGATTCGAGAGAATCATCACCATCATGATGGAGCAGGGCGTCAAGGCTCCCGGAAGCACCGAAAAGACTGCTTTCCTAGTAGAGAAAGGCATTGACGGGGAGCGCCTCGGCGAGATCATCGCCAAAGCACAGGCACTTCGTGCCGAAGGCAAGACCGTGCTGGTTGCCCGTATGAACAAGAACAAGAAGTTCCAGAAGGAGCAGCTTGAGGCAGATGGCTACACCTCATTCGAAGACTTCTATAGAGAGGCACTTAAGAACTGATTAATTGACGCCGGTCACTTGCACATGTCCCCTCGGGCACGGCTCTCGCCTCGGTTGCTCACGTAGCGGTACGTAAGGTTCGAAAGAACCGAACCCAAGTACCGACGCTGCGCAAACGACCCTCGGTTACATATGCAAGCACCCGACTGTTTCTTAATAGTATTTACGTTTTGGAGGATAATAAAATGGCTGAGTCCATGAATGGATTGAAAAGAACACATCGCTGTACCGAAGTTTCGGAGGCAAATCTGGGTCAGACCGTCACCGTGATGGGATGGGTCGCAAAGAGCCGAAACAAGGGCGGTATTATTTTTACGGATTTACGTGACAGAAGCGGCATCCTGCAGATTATCTTCGAGCAGGGTGAGGGCGATGAATTCGTCGATGCGGCGAATTTTGAGAAGGCGTGCGCGCTGCGTTCGGAATTTGTTATCGCGGTTGTCGGTAAAGTCGTTAAGCGTGGCGGTGCCGCAAACGAGAACTTAAAGACCGGTACGATCGAGGTTCGTGCGAATTCCGTCCGGATCCTCTCCGAAGCACTGACTCCTCCGTTCCCGGTGGAAGCGGACTGCAAGACCAAAGAAGAGATTCGTTTAAAATACAGATACCTGGATCTTCGAAGACCGGATCTGCAGAAGAATATTATCATGCGTTCCGAAGTGGTACAGAGAATCCGTAATTTCTTATCCGAAGAAGGTTTCCTTGAAATCGAGACTCCGATTCTGATGAAATCCACTCCGGAAGGCGCA
Organism: Lachnospiraceae bacterium UBA3804; assembly: GCA_002368665.1. Lineage (GTDB taxonomy): Bacteria > Bacillota > Clostridia > Lachnospirales > Lachnospiraceae > UBA3766. Next base: position 38,573 of record DFEK01000002.1, on the reverse strand, counting down.
AGAGATTACCTGGTACCTTCCCGTGTTCATCCCGGAAACTTCTATGCACTCCCGCAGTCTCCGCAGTTGTTTAAGCAGCTTCTTATGTGCTCCGGATATGACCGCTATTTCCAGGTGGCTAAATGCTTCCGTGACGAGGACCTTCGTGCGGACCGTCAGCCGGAATTTACGCAGGTCGACATGGAACTTTCCTTCGTGGATGTGGAAGATGTTCTGGATGTGAACGAAAGACTGATCGCAAAGGTATTTAAGGACAGCATCGGTATTGATGTTCCCTTGCCTTTGGAGCGAATGAAATGGATTGACGCCATGAACCGTTTCGGTTCCGACAAACCCGATACCAGATTCGGTATGGAACTGATCGATGTATCCGATGTGGTAAAAGGATGCGGTTTCGGCGTATTTACCGGCGCACTGGATAACGGTGGTTCCGTAAGAGGCTTAAATGCCAAAGGACAGGCTGAAATGCCCCGTAAGAAGATTGATGCACTGGTTGATTTTGCCAAGGATTACGGTGCAAAGGGACTTGCTTATCTGGCAGTTAACACAGACGGCAGCTATAAGTCTTCCTTCGCCAAATTCATGACGGAAGAGCAGCTGAAGGCATTGGTTGATGCCATGGGCGGTGAACCGGGCGATCTGCTCCTCTTTGCAGCCGATAAGAACACGGTTGTATGGGCAGTACTCGGAGCTCTTCGTTTGAAACTCGGTGAAGAGATGGGCTTAATCGATCATGATAAATACAATTTCCTCTGGGTAACGGAGTTCCCGCTTCTTGAGTGGAGTGAAGAGGAGAACCGTTTCGTTGCGGTTCACCATCCGTTTACGATGCCCATGGATGAAGATATTCCATTACTTGATACCGATCCAGGTGCGGTTCGTGCGAAAGCCTATGATATCGTTTTAAACGGTACCGAGCTTGGCGGCGGATCCGTCAGAATCCACCAGGGCGACATTCAGGAGAAGATGTTCGAGATGCTTGGCTTTACCAAGGAGCAGGCACAGGAAAGATTCGGTTTCTTACTGGATGCATTTAAGTACGGCGTACCGCCTCACGCAGGTCTTGCATATGGTCTGGACCGTATGATCATGCTGATGGTTAAGGCAGATTCCATTCGTGATGTAATGGCATTCCCGAAGGTGAAAGATGCATCCGATCTGATGAGCGAAGCTCCGAATGTGGTGGATGAAAAGCAGCTGGAAGAACTTTGCATCAAGGTTGTACTTCCCGAAAAGACCGAAGCAGAGAAGACCGAAGAATAAATTAAATCCGTTAACAGCAAAATAGTTACGTACAAAGAGGCAGAGATGATTTATTTATACGCAGCGAAAGTAAACAATCTGTTTGATTTATACGAAAATCACAAGGACATTTTCAATGAGAAGATGTCCTTGTTGTGTCCTGAAAGGAAGAAAAAAGTCGAGGCCGTGAAGCAGCCGAAAGATAAGGCAAGGGCACTGGGCGCGGGAATTTTACTGCAAAGTGCACTGCAGGATTACCTTTCGCTGTCCGTTTGCAGGAAGGACTGCGGGCATCGCAAAGAAGAGGCACTTGAGAAGCCATTCGTTTTCGATGAAGAGACCTTCCAAAATGCGAGGCCTATGAGGCATATGGATATCGCATACGGGGAAAAAGGGAAGCCGTATCTTCCCGAATTCCCGGGACTTTATTTCTCGCTTTCCCACTCGGGTGACTATGTGGCACTTGCACTAAGCTGCCATCCGGTCGGTGTGGATATTCAGGAGAAGAGAGAACTTTCGGACGCCTTGCAGATGAAGTATTTTACCGAAGAGGAGAGAAAGAGTGGCTATGCACCTTTTGCCGTTTTCTCGGGAAAGGAAAGCTATATTAAGTTTACCGGCGAGGGCATGAGCCGGTCCTTTACGGATTTCAGCGTGAATTTAAAAAAGAAAACCGTAACCGTGGGCGGAAAGGTTTCCGCATATGTCAGAAGCAGGGAACTTGAGGACGGTAACTATATGTTATGTGTATGCGATAAATGTAAGGATATTATTTCTTATTGCATGTAAGGGGGATTTATGATTCAAAAAAGGGGAAAGAAAGTACTGCTCATCGGAGTACTCGTTTTGTCGGTTTTGTGTATCGCCGGTTGCAAGGCCAAAAACTCAAAGCAGCTGAAAAGAGAGGCCAGAATGACATACGGGTCCGCCAAAGTGATTTCCGAAACCAACGGATCGGATTCTTCGACCGTTGTTATGCAGGATAAACTGCAGGGATTTGAATACACCATCACAAGTTATACGAGTCCTTTTGTAATTGACGGTACGAATTTCGGAGATGTGGCCGGAACACATTCGGATTTCGATACCAGGCTGATGCAACACTGTGTTGGTCAGGTGCAGTCTCAAATAGACAGTCTTTGTCAGCAGTACAACGGTTCCTTTGAATGCAATTCGTATTTTCACAGGGATTTAATCGGATTCGTAAAAGTCGATGATCCGAATAATGCCAAGGTACTTTCGGAGGGAATTGCAAAGGCTTTGCAGACGCAGAATAAGAAAAACCGCCTGGACAATGTTGAAATCTCTGTAGAGGATAACAACGATAACTATCTGGGCAGGGTTTTATTTCCCGGATGTAAATTTGAAGCGAACTAATCATACACGGATAAAACAAAAAGAGTGTAAGATATGAAAAAGGCAGGAGCAAAACTCCTGCCTTTTTTGATATTAAAACTTAATGATTAATCCAAATCGTAAAGTTTGGCATGATAGCTTAAGAGGTAGATTGCCGGAGAGTTCCAGTAAATCGTAATCTCGTTGGTGGAGAAACTTGTTTCGTTATCCACATACTTCTTACCGTTCTTACGATACATCAAAACGGCGTTTGCATACGGGTCAGCCGGGTTGGAGTTTGCACCTCCGACTACCATACCGGGGAAAGGCTTACCTACGTACTGGGAAGGTCTGTGGTGGATATGCTCCGGAGAAACGGTACCGTAACCTGTAATGTAGCAGTAACTTACGGGGTTTACACCGAAGAGATAATCCAGACCGTGAATTGCATACTCGTTATAGAAGTCATCGTCGTATACGTTGTACATCATCTGGTAGAACATTGCGTTGTTAGCAACGGTCATGTTGGAGCCCCAGGGGAATGCGTTTCCGAGGGAGATGAAGTATACGTCATACTTCAGACCGCGCTGTTCTTTGGCACCGACTTTCTTCATTTCGGTATCAAGTACATCTTTCAATGCTTTATTCGGCGTGTTCTTCTTTGCATACATCAGGTAATCATATGCTCCGTATGTTCCGACATCGGCCCAACCGAGACCCATCGGGAAACCTGCTTCTGCAATTTCCGCAGCTTTGTCTTCGTACTTGGAATCGCCGGTAGCAAGGAAGAGTTCCACACATGCCCAGAAGTATTCGTCTTTTACCTTGGCATCGGGATATTCGCCGGTTGTGATATCGTCTGGATTGACGAAACCGGTCTTATCGTTCATTGCGTTCTTCTCAAGATAGCCGTAGGCTTTCTTTGCTGCATCGAGGCATTTTCCTGCAAAAGCAGCATCATAGTCTTTGTAGATGACGGATGCTTCCGCCATAACTGCGGCAAAGTCACCGGTAGCAGCGGTGGAAATCGGACAGATGATCAGTTCATCGGTCTCTTCTTCGGGCATAACCACTTCGGGGAATACCGCGCAGGTTACTTTGTGATATACACCACCGTTGTCATCCTGCATCTTAAGGAAGAATTCAAGCTCATATCTTGCTTCGTCCAGAATATCGGGAACACCGTTTCCGCTTTCCGGAATATCGAAATCATCGCCTCTTGCGGCTTCGCATTCATTGTAGGAGAGGAATAAATCCTTGACAGCCTTCGCACCGGCTACAACATAACGGCCGTAGTCACCCGCATCATGCCATCCGCCGGATACATCCTTGGTTTTGGCGGTTCCGTAAATAGTGGCAACTTCGGTATGACATGCTTCATGGGCATAATCGCCGGCTAGCTTCGAATCAAGTGCCATACCACAGCGCTGAAGGGTCAGCATACGAACCACATCCTTGTATGCATCGGCATAGATATTATCTCCGATCGTGAATTCGTAGGATTCACCGATACCGTCCACTTTGATGTAATAAGTACCTTTCTCCATGAAATCGGAGAAATCGCCCTGTACGGAGCTTTCGTCCGCGGAGGTGGAGAAGGTGGGTTCTGCCGGGAAAGAACCGGTATAAACTTCCTTACCGGTTGCTGCATCGATTACGGAGAATCCGGTTACACCAGCTTTATATTTGGAAACAAATACCTTCGGACCGATTGCTTCATATCCAATCTGGTTTACTCTGACCGGATTCGGATCGGGAAGCGGTTCGGGAGCGATTGCATTGGAAGCATCTTTTACGGTTAATACGACATTGTCGACATATATTTTATGCTTGGTTTCCGGCTCCAAATCGCCCTGAAGACCTAAGTTTAAGCAAAGACGCGGAGCGGGGTCCGAATCTTCTTCCATCGTAAACTCGGTACATACATGCTTTGTCTCGGTTCCGATGGGCATATCCATTTCTTCGACATAAGCGTGGTAATCGCCGCCGTTGATCTGGATTCTCCACTGTGCGAGACGTTCGATATCGGAATGAATATCGAACTGCATCTCATATACGGCATCCTTAAACATGGCAAATCCGTCACGGTAAATCTGTACGGAATAGTCTAATTTACCGGTGTTTTCAATAGTTACCGCCAGCTCGCCGTTTTCATTTTCCATGGAAAACGTACCGCCGTTACTGTAGGTCATCCATTCGCCGACACCTTCATCGAAATGATCGTCGATGACAATGTCACCGGTAGCCAGGGTAACCTGGTCAGTGGCCTTTGTTTCTTCGCTGACGGGTTCCGAAGTTTCGGAAGTGAGTACTTCACTTGTGGGAACGTCGGAGGTCGCGGGCTCAGTCTTTTTGCATGCCGCTGCTGTACTGATCAGACCGGCAGTCATGGCAAGCACGAGAGCGATTGAAGTGATTTTTTTGAATTTCATGATAACTCCTCCCAAGATAGAAAAACCAATTATAACTATTTTATACATTATCGCTGTAAATGGAAATAGAAAGAATGTATTTTGTAATAGAAAAAAATAATTTTGTTTTACCATAAGGAATGTGGTAAAATATATAAACATCTCACCGTTATATGGAATTGATTGAAAAAGGAATGTGAAATGGAAAAAGCTTTCAGACTAATTATCAGCACTTTGTTTTTGGCATCCGTCGTTTGGCTTACGGGCATGGTAAAAGTGTCCGCAGCACCGCTTAACATGCCGGACGGAAGTGTATTTGATCCGGTTTACTATGCGGAGACCTATAAGGATCTTAAAACCTATTACGGATACAATGCGGGTGCACTTTGGAAGCATTACAATGAATGCGGTAAAAACGAAGGCAGAATGCCGACTGCTTCCTACAATACGGTAGGATGGGTAGCCGTTATGGAAGACGGCGGATTCTTTAATCCGACCTTTTATGCGGAGAATAATCCGGATGTCGTAGCTGCCTGCGGTTCCACCGACAAAGCATTATATAAGCATTATGTGAATTTCGGCAAAGCGGAGCACAGACAGGGATACCCCGGAGAAACATTTTTGACTCCCGGTATCATCAATAAAAACGTACCGTATCCGTACTACATCCGCATCAACCGCGCAGCCTGTACGGTAACGGTATTCGGAGCGGATGAAAAAGGCGAATATACGGTGCCTTACAAAGCATTTGTCTGCTCGCCCGGAACCGATACACCTCTCGGCGTATTCCGTTCCGCTCAGAACGCAAGATGGCTTGCATTCGACGGAAACCAGTACGGACAGTATACCAAGAGAATCGTAAACCGCATCTGGTTCCATTCCGTTATGTATAACGGTAAAAATCCCGCAAACCTTGACTGGCGTGCCTATAACCGCCTCGGAACGGTTTGCTCGCACGGATGCATCCGCCTGGAAGCAGGAAATGCAAAATGGATTTATGAGAACTGTCCCGTCGGAACGGTAGTGGAGATTTATGATGATGCTGCCAATCCCGGACCTTTGGGAAAACCCGCTGCAATGAAGATTAATGGCGGAGACCCCAGACGCGGATGGGACCCGACCGATCCGGATCCCGCAAATCCCTGGCTGCAGTAAATTTGAAGACGGAAAGAGGGGAATTTTCGTGATTCAGAAGGTACAGAAGTTAATCAAGGAATCGAAACACATCATCTGCATTACCGGACAGGAAGCGATGGTAGAGTGTGGCGGTATTGATCTTTGGAACCCCGACAATCTCTATCGTATTGAGAAAACGTACCGTAAAAGCCCGGAAGAAATGCTTTCCGCAGGTGAGTTGACCACGAGGAAAACGTATTTTTACGACTTCTACAAAAACGAAGTCCTTAAAGTTCTGCCCAAACCCGGCCCGGCATATGAAGCCATGAAGGTTCTTCAAAGCAAGGGCAAACTTCTCGGTGTCATCAGCTTCAATATTTACGGACTGGAAGAACTTGCCGGTCTTTCCCCCGTATGGGAGCTTTCCGGAAGCGTTTACGACAATTACTGCCCGGTATGCAAGAAAGAATACACGGTTGATTATGTGAAGGCGTCCAAGAACGTTCCTTTGTGCGAAATCTGTAAAGCATCTGTCCGCCCCAATATCCGTCTGCACAGTGAGAAGGTAAGGAACGATCTGTATACGCAGGCAACCAGTGCCTGTCAGAAAGCGGATATGATCCTCGTACTCGGAACGGATCTGTCCGGTTCGAAAATGCGTTATTGCACCGGCCATTATACCGGTGATAAACTGGTGGTCATTCATAAGGACCAGCATTTCAGCGATAAATTCGCAGATTACGTGATTTATGCCAATCCGGGAGAAGTTCTTCCTAAATTGGTTGAACAGTTGTAAAGAAGGCGAAAGGAGTTTAGTTTTGCCAGACCCGATATTTATCATTCAGATTGCGGCCATCGTGATTTTGATCTTTGTCTCGTCATTTTTCTCGTCCTGTGAAACGGCTTTTTCATCGGTAAACCAGATGAGAATCCGCACCTTGGCGGAAGAGGGCGACAGGCGGGCTGCGTCGGTTCTTTCCATTCTTGAGCATTATGCGAAATTCTTAAGTACCATTCTCATCGGAAACAATGTCGCGAATATTTCGGCATCCGCGCTGGCGACCACCGTTGCCGTAAAGACCGGCCTTCCCTGGGCGGTCAGTGTGTTTACGGGTGCGCTTACACTTGTGGTGTTACTCTACGGCGAGATCATTCCCAAAACCTGGGCGAATCTGTATGCGGAGAAAGTGGCACTTTTCTATTCGCCGATCGTGCGCTTCTTAATGATCCTTCTGACACCGATCATTTTCGTGGTTGAGAAGATCGCCTATGTGTGCATGCGTATCGTCGGAATCAATCCCAACCGGAAAAAGACGGTCATTACCGAGAGCGAACTTCGGACTATCGTGGAAGCGAGCCATGAAGAGGGCGTTATTGAGAAAGAAGAACGCGAGATGATCAATAACGTGGTGGATTTCGGTGATTCCGATGCAAGGGACATCATGATTCCGCGAATCGATATGGTCATGGTGGAAGATACCGCCGGATACGATGAGGTCAAGAAGGTCTTTAAAAAGAGCATGTATACACGTCTGCCGGTGTATCACGAAACGACGGACAATGTGGTCGGCATCATCAATATCAAGGAATTCCTCTTCGTGGAGGAGCAGGAGAAAGCCAATTTTAAGCCCACGGATTTAATGCGTGAGCCGTTTTATACATACGAACACAAAAAGACTTCGGATCTGATGATGGAACTTCGGGCCTCCGGCGCCGGCGTTGCCATGGTCTTAAACGAATACGGGGCCTGCGAGGGTATGATTACCTTGGAGGACCTTCTGGAGGAGATCGTCGGAGAAATCCGCGATGAATTCGATGAGGATGAAAAAAGCCTGATCGAGAAACGCTCGGACAATGTTTTCATCGTTCCGGGAGGAATGAAACTCGATGATATCAACAATTCCCTGGGCTGCCGGCTGGAAAGTGAGGATTACGATACGATCGGCGGACTGATGATCGAACGACTCGATGACAGGCTGCCCGAGAGAGGAGAACAGGTAGTCCTTCCCGACGGAGACAAACTGACGGCCAAGAGGGTCTACGGAAACCGTGTTACGGAAGTTATTCTTGAATTAAATGAATTAAAGGGAGAGTAAAGGTTTTTCTTTTATTCTCTCTTTTTTTGTGTTATAATTTATTCTGGTTTTTTGTGGACGGGAAAATGTCCCGAAACCATTTCATGAATTATAGAAACAAAAACGGGCAGCAGTTTTGCCTTGGGAGGATGAAATGAACAAGAAAGAAAAGAAAGCCGGTAAAATCATAGGATTATTCCTGATTCTTGCTCTGACGGCAGCACTTGGCTATATTGCCGTTTGCGGTATCGGTGAGAAGAAAATCGGTTCCGCCTACAATGTAAAGCAGGGTCTGGATCTTGCCGGCGGTGTCAGCATTACCTATCAGATCGTGGGAGACGAAGCGCCTACACAGGCAGATATCAACGACACCATCTACAAATTGAAAATGAAGGCGGAGACATATTCCACCGAAGCACAGGTTTATCAGGAAGGTACCGACAGAATTACGATTGAAATTCCCGGTGTTTCCGACGCAGATACGATTTTAAAGGATCTCGGTAAGCCCGGTAGCTTATATTTCATTGCACAGTCCGACCCGAACGGCAACCCGAACTATACCATCAAGGGAACGCTGGAAGGCCAGATGGTTTACCATGATGAGAACGATGTGGAATTCTTCTATGTTGGTGAAGATTCCGCCGTTTACTTCGATGAGAACACATTCAGTGCAAAGCTTGACGAGAACGGTAATGCCATTACCTATCCTTTGGACAAGGCAACCGAAATCGATATTCAGTATGTACTGTTAAAACCGATCGAAACCCTGAAAGAGGAAGGCAGCATCATCCTCGAAGGAAGCGATGTTACGAGTGCCAAAGCTTCCACTTATCAGGATCAGCAGTCCGGTGTAAAACAGAATGTTGTAAATCTTTCCCTGGGAACGGAAGGTACCAAGGCATTTGCGGATGCAACCGCCAAGGCTGTGGGTTCCGGAGAGAGCATTGCCATTTATTATGACGGAAGTTTCATTTCCGTACCCCGTGTAAACGATGTCATCAATACCGGTGATGCGGTTATTTCCGGTATGGGAAGCTATGACGAAGCAGACAGACTTGCTTCCAAGATCCGTATCGGTGCCCTGAAATTAACCCTTCAGGAAGTCCGTTCCAACATCGTAGGTGCGCAGCTTGGTTCCAATGCAATCAAGACCAGCCTTTTGGCAGGTGCCATCGGTTTCGGCATCGTAGCACTCATCATGATCGGCGTATACTTCCTGCCCGGTTTTGCGGCAGTGCTTGCACTGACCATGTATACAGGCTTGATTATCGTAAGCTTATCCATTTTCAACGAATACTTTACCTTAACCCTTCCGGGTATTGCAGGTATTATCCTTTCCATCGGTATGGCCGTGGATGCAAACGTTATTATCTTCGCGAGAATCCGTGAAGAGCTGGCAACCGGTAAAACACTGCAGTCCTCCGTGGACATCGGTTTCAAGAAAGCGTTATCCGCAATTCTGGACGGTAATATCACCACCCTCATTGCTTCCATCGTGTTAATGTTCATGGGTACCGGTTCGGTGAAAGGTTTTGCACAGACCCTTGCTTTGGGTATTGTTCTTTCCATGATCACCGCACTGTTCGTTACCAGAGCATTGATCAACGGATTCATTGCAATGGGACTTAAGAGCGAGAAGCTCTTCGGTATCGCAAAGCAGAAGAAGAGTGTGGATTTCCTTTCCAAGGGAAAAATCTTCGTCATCATCTCCGCACTGGTTATTGTCGGCGGTATCGCAGTCATGATCGGTTACAAGGTTAAAACCGGAAACGCTCTTGCGTACAGCCTGGAGTTCCTCGGCGGTACTTCCACGACGGCTACCCTGAACGAGGATTTATCCCTGGAACAGATTGATGAAAAAATCACTCCGAATATCGAGAAGATTACCGGAGACGGTAATGTGCAGGTTACCAAGGTTGAAGGCAGCAATGAAATCATTGTTAAGACCAGAACCTTAAATGAAGACGAAAGAAGTCAGTTAAGCGATCTCTTTACCGGAGAATACAATGTTGACGAAGGAACGATTACATCGGAGACCATCTCTGCAACGGTATCCGGAGAAATGAGAAGAAATTCCATCATCTCCGTGACCATCGCCGTTATCTGTATGTTGATCTATATCTGGTTCAGATTCAGCGATTACCGCTTCGGTCTTTCCTCCGTACTGGCACTTCTGCATGACGTTTTGGTTGTACTTGCGTTCTATGCCATTGCGAGAGTGTCCGTCAGCTCCACATTCATTGCATGTATGCTGACCATTGTCGGTTACTCGATCAACGCGACCATCGTTATCTTTGACCGTATCCGTGAGAACAAGAAAGACGCCGCGGACAAACTCAGGATCGCAGCGTCGAGAAGACGTAAGCAAAAGGACGGAAACAGCGAAGAGATCACGATCAAGGATATCGTCAACACCAGTATCACGCAGACCTTATCCAGAAGTATTTTCACTTCCCTGACCACATTTGCAATGGTACTCATGTTATACATCCTGGGTGTAACTTCCATCCGTGAATTTGCACTTCCTTTGATGATCGGTATCGTATGCGGATGCTATTCCTCCATCTGCCTTGCAGGATTCTTCTGGTACACCATGCGTAAGAAGAACGGCACCAAGATCGAAGATGAGGATGACGATCCCGATAAGAATTATGTATAAGTTATAAACGGGTAAACCGGTTTGATGAAAATCCCCCAGGGACCTGGGGGATTTTGTCAAATAATACGAAGGATACAGGCTTTGGCCCGGAGGCCTTCATACGAAGGATACGGCTTTGGCCAAGTTACTTGGAAATGAAGAAGAATTGGACGATTAAAAGAATACCGGCCGACTATCGCGCCCTTTCGGAAGAGTTTGGTTTGGACCCCGTTACCATCCGCATTCTCGTAAACCGAGGATATGACAGTAAGGAAAAGATCAAAGAGTATTTAACGCTCGATGAGAGTCTTTTTGATGTAGCCGAAGGCCTTCCCGATTATGAGAAAGCACTGAAAGAAATCAGCCGTTTTATCAAAGAGGGAAAGAAAGTGCGGATTTTGGGAGACTACGATATTGACGGAGTCTGCGCGACGGCTATTTTACTCAAAGGGTTGAAGCGGCTCGGCCTTAACGTGGACTATGTGATTCCGCATCGTGTCCTCGACGGTTACGGTATGAATCAAAATCTGATTGAACAGGCAAAAGAAGATGGTAAGCAAGCCATCATCACCTGTGATAACGGAATTGCGGCCAAAGAGGAAGTGGATCTTGCCAGTTCCTACGGAATGGAAGTGATCGTAACGGATCACCATGAAATCCCGGAAGTTTTACCGAATGCGCTGGCGGTAGTAGATCAGAAGCGCAGGGAGAATACATATCCCAACCGCGAAATCTGCGGAGCATATCTGGCATATAAAGTTGTGATCGGTCTTTTGAATCGGGTGAAAACGGCGGAAGACGAGGAACTGATTAAGGAACTTCGGGTCCTTGCCGGATTTGCGACCGTGGGTGATGTAATGCCCTTATGTCCGGAGAACCGTTCACTTGTGAAATACTGTCTGAATCATTTAAAAGACGGCAACAGTATCGGACTGGAGGCTCTGATCCACGAAACGGGTCTGGATGATAAGATGTTAAATGTTCATTCCATCGGATTTGTTCTCGGTCCCTGTATCAATGCAACGGGCAGACTGGACTCCGCTTCGAATGCATTGGAACTGCTTATGTGTACGGACAAATCAAAGGCCGGCGAACTTGCGGCAACACTGGTTTCCATGAATGAAGAGCGAAAGGCCATTACGGCCAAAGGGCAGCAGGAGGCCGTGGAAGAAGTCGAAAAGACCGGTTTGGAAGATGTGGTTATTCTGTATCTTCCTTCAATCCATGAAAGCATTACGGGCCTGGTTGCCGGTCGCATCAAGGAAGTGTTTTACCGCCCGACCATCTGTTTTACGGATGTGGAGAACGGCAAGGTCAAAGGCTCCGGCCGGAGCATCGAAGGATATGACATGTTTGCCAAACTGTCCGAGTGCTCGGATCTGTTTGATAAATTCGGCGGACATCCGATGGCTGCCGGAATTACGATGTCAAAGGAAAACATCGAGGCATTAAGAACGCGCTTAAATGCGAATGCCGGACTGAGCGAGGATATGCTTTGCCCGAGTCTTTGCATCGATGCGGATATGCCTTTTGCCTATGTGACCAAAGAACTGATCGAAGAATTCCATAAACTCGAACCGTACGGCGTTTTGAACGAAAAACCCGTATTTGCCAGAAAAGATGTGCATTTCCTGTCCGGCAAAGTAGTCGGCAAAAATCATGATGTGGGCATTTTTACGGTACGGGAAGAGAATTCGCCGAAAACATATACCCTGAAATTATTCCGCGATTTAAGCGTATTCCATCAGTTTCTGGACGATACGTTCGGAGCGGGAAGCGCGGAAGGTTTATACCGAGGGGAAGAACTGAAGATAAAAGTTGCCTATTTTCCGGACCTGAATGTGTTCCGAGGCGTGGAAAATATTGAATTTATCATGACTGACTACAGTGCATAAGGATACGGTATGGTTGCAGAAGTAATTATCGATATATCCCATAAAAATTTAGATCATACCTTCAGCTACCGTATTCCGGAGCGTCTTAAGGCGGATGTGCAGGTGGGCTCCAAGGTGGAGATCCCGTTCGGTAAGGGCGACAAAATACGCACGGGATATGTGGTGGAATTGGACGAAGAAGTAAAGAAAGAGAATGCTTCGTATACGCTTAAAGAAATCGCAGGGATCGTTCCGAAGTCGGTTTCGGCGGAGGAGAATTTAGTGGCGCTTGCCGATTTCATTCACCGCAGATACGGCTCGACGATGATCAATGCCTTAAAGACCGTCCTTCCGGTGAAGAAGGCGTCGAATAAGAAAGTCCGCCAGATGATCGTAAGCGATGTCCCGGAGATTACCATCAGGCAGGGAATTCAGATTGCGGAAGGGAAAAAACAGCGGGCGAAGGTCAGACTTTTGGAGGAACTGCTTCGTTCCAACCGGCTTTCGTACAGTCTGGTTACCGGTAAGCTCAATGTTTCGTCCTCGACGATCAAATCCCTTGAAAAAGACGGATTTCTAAGCATTGAAGTGATGCAAAGCAGCGATACACCGTTTGCGTTCCGCAAAGAGGAGGATGCGATTCCGACCCTCAGTGATGAACAGAGAACGGTGGTGGAATCCATAGAGGCCGACCGCAAAGTCCATCCGTTCGGCGAATACTATATCTACGGAATTACGGGTAGCGGTAAAACGGAAGTTTACATGCGCCTGATCGAAAACTGTTTAAATGAGGGAAAACAGGCGATCCTTTTGATCCCCGAAATCGCACTGACATACCAGAATCTGATGCGTTTCTACCGCAGATTCGGAAATAAAGTTGCCGTGGTGCATTCGAAACTGACCGACAGCGAGAAATTCGAACAGTTCGAGAAAGCCAAAAGCGGCGAGATCTCCATTATGATCGGACCCAGGAGCGCCTTATTTACACCGTTTCCGAATCTCGGTATGGTCATTATCGACGAAGAGCACGAAAGCTCGTATAAAAGCGAAACCATGCCCAAGTATCATGCCAGGGAAGTGGCTGCCGAACTTTGCCGCCTGAGTTTATCCTCACTGGTGATGGGTTCCGCAACACCGTCCCTTGAGAGTTTTTCAAGGATCCAAAAAGGCGAGATCAAATGTTTTAAGCTGAATAAAAGACTGACCGGAGGAGAACTTCCGAGCGTTCATATCGTGGATATGAAAGAGGAGTTACAAAGCGGAAACCGGACCGTTTTCTCGGCAAAACTTGCAACTCTTATGCAGGATCGGCTTGAAAAGGGAGAGCAGACGATGCTTTTCCTTAATCGCAGAGGATATGCGGGAAGTATTCTTTGCCGTGACTGCGGAGAGGTAATCAAATGTCCGCATTGCGACATTTCCTTATCCGAACACCGCGGAGGAGTACTGATGTGCCATTACTGCGGCTATATGACCGATATGGTCAAAAAGTGTCCGAAGTGCGGTTCCGCAAAGGTCGCGGGCTTCCGCGCCGGTACGGAGCAGATTGAAGAAGAGATTAGGAAGCGTTTTCCGCAGGCCGTGGTTCTTAGAATGGATGCGGATACGACGAAGAAGGCGGAAGACTATGAGGCAATTTTATCGCGCTTTGCATCCAGGGAAGCCGATATCCTTCTGGGAACGCAGATGATCGTTAAGGGTCATGATTTCCCGGGAGTTACTTTAATGGGGATACTGCTTGCCGATACCTCTTTATCCCACAATGATTACCGTGCGGCAGAGAGAACGTTTCAGTTGCTTACGCAGGCGGCAGGGCGTGCGGGACGCGCATCGAGCGGCGGAGAGACCGTGATCCAGACATACCAGCCCGAGCATTATGCCATCGTCCATGCGGCCAATCAGGATTACGAAGGCTTCTACAAAGAGGAAATCGAATACAGGGATTTTATGGAGTATCCGCCATGCGGCCATATGCTGTGCGTACAGTTCTTCGGACCGGACTGGAACCGTTTGTCCAGATTGTCACTCGGACTGACGAAAGAGGTATCCGAACTGTTTACGGAGGATGCCCCGAAGCAGATCGGACCCGGAAAAGCCGCTTTGGGAAAAAAGAACGATATCTACCGTCAGGTGGTATACTATAAACATCATTCCACGGAACCCTTAACAAAGATTAAGGATTTCATGGAAGAAAGAATTCAGACATTGAGTTTAAACAGGGAACAGTTACAGTTTGATTTTGACCCGATGAATACATTTTAGGAGGAGACTATGGCAATCAGACAAGTCAGAACGCTTGGCGAAGAAGTGCTTCGCGCAACGGCAAAAGAAGTAACGGAAGTAACACCGAGAATCAGGGAACTCATTCAGGATATGTTTGATACCATGTATGATTCGAACGGAGTCGGTCTTGCAGCCCCGCAGGTGGGAATCCGCAAGCGCATCGTAGTCATTGACGTGACGGGCGAGGATCCCATTGCTTTAATCAACCCGAAGATCTTAACATCCGACGGAGAGCAGACAGGATATGAAGGCTGCCTGTCCGTACCCGGTAAAAGCGGTATCGTAACCAGAGCCAATCATGTTGTTGTGGAAGCATACAACCAGGATATGGAGAAGATCACAGTGGAAGGCGAGGAACTGATGGCAAGAGCCTTACAGCATGAAATCGACCATCTGGACGGTAT
The DNA here is from genome assembly GCA_002368665.1 of Lachnospiraceae bacterium UBA3804. GTDB lineage: Bacteria > Bacillota > Clostridia > Lachnospirales > Lachnospiraceae > UBA3766. The sequence continues at coordinate 23,195 of DFEK01000002.1, read as the reverse complement.
CATGTACGTGGATAAGGTGGAAGGCAAGCTTTACGATAACGAAGAACTCGCCGAAATGGCAGAGGAAGAGTAAGGATACTGTTATGAAGATTGTTTTTATGGGAACACCCGATTTCGCAGTCGGTGCATTGAAAGCCTTAAGAGAGGCCGGACATGAGATCACGCTGGTGGTTACCCAGCCGGACAAGCCCAAGGGAAGGGGCAAGGAACTGAGCAAATCCCCGGTAAAACTCTATGCCGAGGAATGGAATATTCCGACTTTCCAGCCCGTCAAACTGCGCCTGCCCGAAAATGTGGAAGAATTAAGGAAAGCTAAGGCAGATGTTTTCGTGGTTGCAGCATTCGGACAGATTCTGACCAAGGAAGTACTGGAAATGCCCAAATACGGATGCATCAATATCCATGCATCCCTTCTTCCGATGTACAGGGGCGCCGCACCGATCCACTGGGCAATCATCAACGGGGAAAAAGAAGCCGGCGTAACCATTATGCAGATGGACGAAGGCCTGGATACCGGAGATATGCTCTTAAAAGGCGCTATTCCTCTTGCCGCAGACGAAACGGCGGATTCTTTGCATGATAAACTGATGAACCTCGGCGGAAGCTTAATTGTGGAAGCCTTATCGAAACTCGAAGACGGAAGCCTTACGGCGACTCCTCAGCCGGAAGGTCCCTTATTCTATGCCAAAATGTTAAGTAAAGAGATGGGAAATCTCGATTTTACAAAGGAAGCAGAAGAACTCGAGCGTCTGGTCCGCGGACTCAATTCCTGGCCCGGAGCCTATACCTTCTTGCAGGAGAAAATGTTGAAGATCCTTGCTTCTTACGTAAAAGAGACGGAATCCTACGGTACTCCCGGAGAAGTCATTTCGGTTAGCAAGGATGAATTTGTCATTCAGTGCGGTAAGGGAAGCCTTGCCGTTACGAGAGTGAAGCCCCAGGCAAAGAAGGAAATGTCGGTGCATGACTTTTTACTTGGAAATAAGATTACGGTGGGAGAGACTGCAAAGAATTCATGAATGAAGATTTAAGGACAAGAGAATACTGCCTTGAAATCCTTCTTTCGGTTCTGTACAAAGAAGAGCAAAGCCACATTCTTCTGAAGAATGTTCTGGATAAATGCGACGACTGGGAGCCTGCCAGAAAAGCGTTCTTAAAGAAGCTGACCATGGGCGTTCTGGAACGGAAAGAAGAATTAACGTATGTTCTTTCCCAATATATGAAAAAGGGCAGCAGGATTAAGCCCGTCATCCGGGTCATTCTTCTGATGGGCGCGTACCAGATCCTTTATATGGACCAGGTATACGATACCAAGGCCTGCAACCTTTCGGTGGAACTTGCCAAGAAGAAAGGATTCGTTAATCTGGCAGGTTTTGTCAACGGCGTTTTGCGTACGCTTTCCCGTGAAAAAGAACATATCGAATATCCCGACCCCGGGAAAGACATGACTCTGTATTTACAGGCCAAATACTCCCTCCCGGTCTGGATCGGAGAGCATTTCATTCAAAATTACGGAGCAAAGAAGACGGAAGAGATCTGCCGGTATTATCTGAAAGATGCCGGTCTGTCCGTTCATGTTAAGGAGAATCTGTCTTTGGAAGAAAAGGCGGAACTTCTGCATGCCTGGGAAGAAAAGGGCGTTAAGATCACACCCTGTACCTACCTTCCGGATGCCTGCCGCCTGGAGCACGCGGGAGATGTCAGCTCCTTAAAAGGATATGACGAGGGACTGTTTCATGTCCAGGATTTCTCCGCACAGCTGGTCGGTTTTCTAGCACCTGTAAAGGAAGGCGATACCGTAATGGATGTCTGCGCTTCCCCGGGCGGAAAGAGCTTATATGTGGCGGGAAGATTAAACGGAACCGGTAAGGTTATGGCATTTGACGTATCCGATGCCAAAGTCGGACGCATTCGTGAAAACGCAGAGCGCATGCATTTTGCCGGGATTGACTGTGATGTCAAAGATGCCACCGAAGTGCATGAAGAATTACGCGCCAAGGCGGATGTTGTGATTGCGGACGTTCCCTGTTCGGGCCTCGGAGTGATCGGCAGAAAGCCGGATTTAAAGAACCGTTTAAGGAAAGAGTCCTTAGACGAAATCATTACTTTGCAAAAAAAGATTCTAAGAGCCGTTTCGGGTAATGTGAAAAAGGGCGGATTCCTACTGTACAGTACCTGTACCGTAAATCCCGGCGAAAATGAAGAAATGGCGGATTGGATTTTAAATAATCTGGCGTTTGAGGAAGCTTCCTTCGAACGCTTCCCGGAAGAGTTAAAAGACGCACGTCTTTCCAAAGGACGCGTTTTGATCCTTCCCGGAGAATATGATTCGGACGGATTTTTCATCGCCCTGTTTCGTAAAACGGGAGACTGATCCATGGATTTAAAGTCAATGACACTGGATGAACTGAAGGAAGAAATGAAGGCGCTTTCGGAAAGCGCTTTTCGTGCTGCCCAGATCTATGACTGGATTCATGTCAAACAGGTCCGTTCTGTTGACGAAATGAGCAATTTATCGCTTTCTTTGCGGCAGAAGCTGAAAGAAAATTATACATTTACCACACTGGTCTGCGAAAGAGAGCAGACTTCCGCCATTGACGGGACCAAGAAATTTCTGTTCCGCTTAGAGGACGGAAATTATGTGGAAAGTGTCTGGATGCAGTATCATCACGGCAATTCCGTCTGTATTTCTTCTCAGGTCGGATGCCGTATGGGATGTAAGTTCTGTGCATCGACCCTGGACGGACTGGAACGAAACCTCCTGCCCGGAGAGATGCTTGACCAGATTTATATGATCGCACATCTGACGAAAGAGAAGGTTTCCAATGTGGTTGTTATGGGAACGGGAGAACCCATGGATAATTACGACAATGTGGTAAAATTCATCCGCTTAATCAGCGATGAGAAGGGATGCAACCTGTCCCAGCGCAATATTACCGTTTCAAGTTGCGGAATTGTACCGAAACTTCGCAAACTGGCGGAGGAAAAACTGCAGATCACCCTTGCGATTTCCCTGCATGCACCTACGGATGATAAGAGAAAAGAATTGATGCCCGTGGCAAATTCGTATTCGCTTGACGAACTGATGGCAGTCTGTCGCGAATATTTCGACAAAACAGGCCGTCGGATCAGCTTCGAATATGCCCTTGTAGCGGGTCAGAATGACCGCGAGGAAGAGGCGGAAGAACTCATCCGTCTGGTCCGCGGAATGAATTGTCATATCAACTTAATTCCGGTCAACCCCATTAAGGAGCGGAAATTCAGGCCCACAGACCGATTGAGGGTCCTCGGGTTCAAAAATAAACTTGAAAAAAACGGAATAAATGTTACTATTAGAAGGGAAATGGGCAGAGACATAGATGGGGCGTGCGGCCAACTTCGAAGGAAAATTCTGGAAGAAGAAGGGCAGCAGGCTTTAAAGTGATGACTGGCCATGGAGGAGAAACAGTGGTTAGTGCTTTTTCCGTTACGGATATCGGAAGAAAAAGACAACTGAATCAGGACTTTGTTTTCACCTGTGTGGTACCCTTGGGAAATCTTCCCAACCTTTTCGTCGTTGCGGACGGAATGGGAGGCCATAAGGCGGGGGATTACGCTTCCAAATGTACGGTGGAGACCATCGTGGAGGAAGTGGCAAAGTCAAAGAAAAAAGAACCCGTGCAGATTCTGGATGATGCCATTCAATATGCCAACAAGCTGATCCGCAAGAAGTCTCTGGAGGATAAGAACTTGGACGGCATGGGAACAACGGTGGTGGCATCCACTTATGTGGACGGCCTTTTGTATGTGGCAAATGTCGGAGACAGCAGACTCTATGTCATTTCGGATACGATCACCCAGATCACCAGAGACCACTCTTTGGTTGAGGAAATGGTCCGGATGGGAGGAATCGACAGGGAGAGCGCCAGAAATCACCCGGATAAAAACATCATTACCAGGGCAATCGGTGCGGCCAATTCCGTAAATGTGGATTTCTTCGAAGTGACGATGAAACCCGGAGATCTGGTGCTGATGTGTTCGGACGGTCTGACCAACATGATCGAGGATTCGGACATTTTACAGTTGGTTAAGTCACAGAAAGAGTTAAAAGACAAGGCGGAACTTCTGATCAGGACCGCAAACGAGAACGGCGGCAAAGACAATATCGCGGTAATTCTCGTGCGGCCGGAAGAATGACGCAGAAGGATAGATTGATTTTAAGGATTGAAGTTAAGGGAACGTTAGGTAAGGAGTTTAGGTTTTATGATTAAAATCGGTATGGTGATCGGCGATCGATATGAAATACTCGAATCCATCGGCGCCGGCGGAATGTCGGATGTCTATAAGGCAAAAGATAGAAAACTGAATCGATTCGTTGCACTCAAGGTCTTGAAGAAGGAATTCTCCGAAAACAAGGATTTTGTATCCAAATTCCGTACGGAAGCTCAGGCGGCAGCAGGACTGGAGCATCAGAACATCGTTAACGTCTATGACGTAGGCGAGGAAGACGGTATCTATTACATCGTCATGGAGCTTGTCGAGGGAATCACTTTAAAGAGATACATCGAGAAGAAGCAGCGCTTATCCGTAAAAGAGTCCGTAAGTATTGCCATTCAGATTTCCATGGGTTTGGAAGCGGCACACAATAACGGAATCGTTCATCGCGATATTAAGCCTCAGAACATCATGATCAGTAAGGACGGAAAGGTTAAGGTTACCGATTTCGGTATCGCCAAGGCAACCAGTTCCAATACCATTACTTCGAATGTTATGGGCAGTGTGCACTATGCATCTCCCGAGCAGGCAAGAGGAGGTTTCTCCGATGCCAAGAGCGATATTTATTCTTTAGGTATTACGTTATTCGAAATGCTGACCGGACGTGTTCCTTTTAACGGGGAAACGGCCGTGGCAATCGCCATTATGCAGATTCAGAACGAAATGCCTTCACCCAGAAAATACGTTCCGGAGATTCCGGTCAGCGTGGAGCAGATCGTGCTCAAGTGCTGTCAGAAGAGTCCGGATCGAAGATATCAGAAAATGAGCGAGCTTGTTGAGGATTTGAAGAAGTCCTTAATCAGCCCGGATGAAGATTTTGTCAAAATTGATTCCATCGAGTCCAAGTCCGCTACCAGAAACGTAACGGAAAAGGAAAGAGAATTGATCAAACGCCGTTCCACCGGTCAGGGCTATTCCGCGGAAGTGATCTCCGCAGCGGAGGCCGGAGGCATTGCTCTTTCCGATACGGAGAAAATGTCTCCGAGAAAGAAAGCGGCAGAAGATGTGGAGAGAAGAAATCCTTCCAAGTCTTCCGCAAACGGACAAAGAAGGACTCAGTCCAAGCCGCAGCCTTCCGGAAACGGAAAGAAGCCCGGCGCACCTTCCCAGAAATCACAGAATATACAGCGTTCCAAACAACTTTCCAAAGATGCCGTAGCCAAATCGAAGAGCCGTTCTTCCAGAGCAATGGATGATGACGATGAAGATGAGGACGACAGTTTTGTAGAGAAATTAAAAACCGTCATTATCGTTGTAGTGGCAGTTTTGATCGGTTGTGTCATCCTGTACTTCGCAGGATATGCCATGGGTATCTTCGGTAACGGCGGAAAGAAGATCAACCGCCAGGAAGCAGCGGAAGCGAGTGAGAAAGTTCCGTCCGTTGTCGGTCTTTCCATCAACGAAGCGAAGGATATTCTCACCAAAGCGGGACTTAAAACGGAAATGATCTATGAGAAATCCGCAACGGTAAAGAGTGACTATGTCATTTCCACCTCTCCGGCAGCCAACGAAGCGATTGCCGAGGGCGGAACCGTGAAAGTTTATGTTTCCATGGAGGGCGACGGTGTTCCGGTTCCGAGTGTCATCGGAGAAACGGAAGCGATAGCCACATCCAAACTGGAAGATGAAGGATTTAAGGTTGAGAAACTCAAAGAATACAATTCCGGAATTGTGAAAGGCAATGTTATCGCACAGTCTCCGGAAGCAAACAGCAGCATGAGCCGTAACGGAACGGTTACCATTACCATTTCCCTCGGTGCGGACAAGTCCGGCGAAATGAAGATGCCGTCCTTAACCAATATGACCGAGGAAGCTGCCAGAAACACGCTGACCAATATGGAACTCGTTTGTGCCAAGGTGACCGAAGTAAATAACGAGAGCGTAGCGGAAGGCCTGGTTTGCGAGCAGAGCATCACCAGCGGCGCTACGGTGACCAAAGGAACGGAAGTCGAGATCAAGATCAGTAAAGGACCCGAGAAGAAGTACTACAACTGCGATATTTCCATATCACAGCCTCCGAAGTACACGGGCGGAGCCGCACATGTTATTTTAAAAACACCCGACGGAACGGAACTGTTCAATGCCAATACGGATTCCTTCCCCGTGCGGATTAACTTAAACAATATCTTTGCGGTATCCAAAGGAACCGTAGTTGTAACCTATACCGTATACATTCCGGAAGAAGTGGAAGATCTGGAAGGCAACAAAACCATCCAGCAGGTGGAAGCGGTAGACGAATACAAATATGATGTGACATTTACGGATGCAAGCAACTGAGATTAAGGGCAAAATCATAAAAGGAATCGGCGGATTTTACTATGTGTATGTTCCGCATGCCGGTTTGTATGAATGCAAGGCAAAGGGCGTTTTGCGCAACAAGAAGGAAAAGCCGTTGGTCGGAGACGAGTGCATGATCACCGTTACGGATGAAACGGGTAAAATCGGCAATATCGTAAGTCTCCTCCCGAGAAAGAATATGCTCATCCGGCCGGAAGTAGCCAATGTCGATCAGGCAATGATCATTTTCGCATTGACGAAACCGGAACCGAATTTTAATTTACTGGATCGTTTTTTAATTCATATGGAAAGCCGGGGAATCCCCTGCATCATCTGTTTTAACAAAGAGGACCTCTTAAGCGAGGATAAGACCGGAGAGATCCGCGGCGCATATGAAAACAGTTCGCATAAAATCTGTGTGGTCTCCGTTAAGAAGGGTACAGGAATTGCAACCGTCAAGAAACTCCTTGCGGGGAAAACCACTACGGTTGCCGGCCCCAGCGGTGTCGGCAAGTCATCGTTGATCAATGCCGTTCTGGGCAGCGAGAAAATGCAGACCGGCGCGATCAGTGAAAAGATCGACCGCGGCAAGCATACGACCAGACACAGTGAACTGTTCTATACCGAAATTGCGGATAAACCGACTTATCTTTTTGACACACCCGGTTTTTCATCCCTTTCGGTTCCGTCCGTGCAGGAAAACAGCCTCGCATCGTTTTACCATGAATTTGATGCGTACGAGCCGAATTGCCGTTTTGCCGGCTGTGCCCATATCAAAGAAAAAGAGTGCGGCGTCAAGGATGCGGTAAGGGACGGAAAGATCAGCAGACTTCGTTACGAGAACTACCTGCAGTTATACGAAGAAGAAAAAAACAACCGTAAATACTGATTTTTACGGTTTTGGGTTGGAAAGAGAGAAAAATGAAAAAACGTATTTTGGCACCGAGTATACTTTCTGCGGATTTTAAACATCTTGGAAAGGATATCGAAACAGCGGTAAAGGCCGGAGCGGAGTATCTGCATATTGATGTAATGGACGGCCGGTTCGTCCCCACAATTTCCTTCGGAATGCCGGTGATTCAGTCCATTCGCGAAGTGACGGATATAGTATTTGACGTACATTTAATGATCACCGAGCCGGAACGTTATATAGGGATCTTTAAAAAAATCGGTGCGGATTCCATCACCGTACATATCGAGACTTTACAGCAGCCGAAGGAAACGCTGGTTGCGATCCGGTCCCTCGGAGCAAAGGTCGGTCTGGCATTGAATCCGGAAACCCCGATCGAGAGCGTTTATCCGTATCTTGATCTGGTGGATATGGTAATGGTTATGACGGTTCGTCCCGGAATCGGCGGACAGAAATATATTCACGAATGTACTCCGAAGATTCAGGCGCTGAACGCAGAACTTTCCCGCCAGGGTCTGGAAGATGTGAATATTGAAGTGGACGGCGGAATCTGTGTGGATACGATTGATGAAGCCCTGAATGCCGGTGCCAATGTAATTGTGGCGGGAACGAGCATTTTCCACGGAGACATAGAAGCAAATGCGAAAGCTTTGATCGAGCATTTCTAAATAAGCGCACAAAAAATAACTGAGAGGGATATGTGTATGAAATCCTACAAAGAAATGGACAAAAACGAACTCCTTACGGCGAAGGCTGCTTTGGAGGAGAAATATAAGGAGGAACAGGCCAAGGGACTGAAACTCAACATGGCCAGAGGAAAGCCCGGTGCTTCCCAGTTAGACCTTGCCATGGGCATGCTGGATGTCGTAAACGGCGAATCCGATATGCGCACGATTCTCGGAAACGACACCCGTAACTACGGCGATATTGACGGTATCGGCGAAAGCAGACGTCTGATGGCTGACATGCTTGAGGTAGAGAAGGACAATATCATTGTATACGGCAACTCCTCGTTAAACATTATGTATGACCGTATTTCCCACGCCATGACACATGGTGTGCGCGGCGGAGTACCGTTCTGCAAGCAGGATTCCATCAAGTTCCTCTGCCCGGTACCCGGATATGACAGACATTTCCGTATCACCGAGTATTTCGGATTCGAGATGATCAACATTCCGTTGAATGAAGACGGACCGGATATGGATCTGGTAGAGCAGTATGTCAATAACGATCCGGCCGTAAAAGGTATCTGGTGCGTTCCGAAGTATTCCAACCCGACCGGTATTTCCTATTCGGATGAAGTGGTCCGCCGTTTTGCAAACCTGCATCCGGCAGCAGACGATTTCATGATTTACTGGGACAATGCATATTGCATCCATCATCTGTATGATGACAAGCAGGATGAGATTCTGAATATTTTAAAAGAATGTGAGAAGGCAGGAAACCCGGACATGGTTTACATGTTTGGTTCCACTTCCAAGATTACGTTCCCGGGCGCAGGTATTTCCGCACTGGCTACCTCGTTTAAGAACGTGGATATCATTAAGAAGCAGCTTTCCATCCAGACCATCGGTCATGACAAGATCAACCAGCTTCGTCATGCAAGATTTTTCGGAGACATCAACGGATTGAAGGCTCACATGAAGAAACATGCAGAGTTGCTCCGTCCGAAATTCGAGGCTGTTCTGAATGCATTCGACAGAGACTTAGCAGGCATGGAAGTGGGAACATGGGTAAAACCGCGCGGCGGCTATTTTATCTCATTTGATGCGCTTCCCGGCACCGCAAAGAAGATCGTTGCCATGTGTAAGGATGCCGGAGTGGTATTAACCGGAGCCGGCGCAACCTATCCGTACGGCAAGGATCCGCTTGATTCGAATATCCGTATTGCACCTTCCTTCCCGACACCGGAAGAGATGCAGCAGGCGGCAGATATTTTCACAATCTGTGTAAGACTTGCGGGAATTGATTATTATCTTGAGAAATTGGGTTAATTGGCAAATAAAGGAATTCTTGGAGGGATAAGATTATGTTTTGTATGAATTGCGGTAAAGAACTCCCGGCAGGCAGTGCGTTCTGCCCGAATTGCGGTAATCCGACACCCTACGCGTCTGCACCTGTTGCAGCTGCAGCTCCCGTAGTTGAGCCCGCACCTGTAGTGGAAGCAGCTCCTGTAGCAGAGCCTGTGCCCGTAGTGGAAGAAGCACCTGTAATGGAAGCAGCTCCTGTAGTTGAACCTGAACCTGCACCTGTAGTAGAAGAAGCACCTGCAGAAGAACCTGCACCTGTAGCAGAAGAAGCACCTGCAGAAGAGCCTGCACCTGTAGCAGAAGAAGCACCTGCAGAAGAGCCTGCACCTGTAGCAGAAGAAGTAGTTGCAGTAGAAACACCCGCAGAGGTTTCTCACGCCGTGGAAGCAATCGCGGCTACGGCAATCGCAGCGCAGACCGTGATGGAAGCGGCACCTGCACCTCAGATGTCAGCAGCACCGGAAGCGGCACCTGCACCTGAGATGGCAGCAGCACCGGAAGCAGCACCCGCACCTGAGATGGCAGCAGCACCCGCACAGATGCAGCAGCCGGTGAATAATGTTAATGGAATGCCGCAGAATTATTACGATCCCCAGCAGCCCATGCAGCAGGGCTATCCTCAGCAGGGCTATCCTCAGCAGGGCTATGCACAGCAGGACTACCAGCAAGGCTATGCGCAGCAGGGCTATCAGCAACCTTACCAGCAGGGCATGCCCGGACAGGCTCCGATCAACGCTCAGGGACCGACCTATGTCAACGGTGTTCCCATGGTACCTGCCAGCAAATTATGGACACAGGAACCGCATCGTCTTGCACTGCAGCATGATCTGAGCAAGGTGGTACAGGAAGGCATGCGTATGGCACAGACCATCGGTTACGATGCCGAGATCCACGACCCCGATTACAAGGCTAAATGCGAATACTGCGGATTGGTATTCATCTACCATCGCAGCAATTTGGGATACAGAAAATGGTATCCGCACGGTTTCGTATATTGCCCGTCCTGCAGAAGACCGCTTCGTAACGATCCCTGCTTACAGATCAGCGACTCCGCGGTTGTTATGGTCAACAGATACGGTCAGTACAACATCGTAAATCCCGGTGAGAATTACTAAATCATAAGGGCTTGCCTTTTGGCGGCCCTTTTTTGAAAGTTGCTTAAGACAGTGTACGACGATCTCATAAGGAGGATCCCCATGCAGTACAGAAACGACAGAAACGGCAAACCGATTTCCGCCATCGGATACGGATGCATGCGCTTTACCAAAAGCGGAACAGGTATTGATTTTGACAAAGCGGAGAAAGAGGTAATGCGCGGTATCGAAAACGGTATCAACTACTATGATACTGCTTATTTATATCCGGGAAGCGAAGATTGCCTAGGCAGAATCCTTGAGAAGAATAACTGCCGCGACAAAGTCAATATTGCGACCAAACTTCCGCAGTATATGGTGAAGAACGCATCGCAGATCGACAAGTATTTTGACGAGGAATTACGCAGACTTCGCACGGATTATATCGATTACTATCTGATGCATATGTTTACGGATCTGTCCAACTGGGAGAATCTGAAAAACCTCGGTATTATAGAATGGATTCAAAAGAAAAAAGAGTCCGGAGCCATCCGTAATATCGGTTTTTCCTATCACGGAGATACCGCGATGTTCTTAAAAATTCTGGAATCCTATGACTGGGATTTCTGCCAGATCCAGTATAACTATCTGGACGAGCATACACAGGCCGGACGCAAGGGCCTGGAAGCTGCAGCGGCCAAGGGAATCCCCGTGATCATCATGGAGCCTTTGCGTGGCGGGAAACTGGTCAATATGCTTCCGGAGGATGCCAAGAAACTGATCACGAATCATCCGCACGGATGGTCCGCAGCGGAATGGGGCTTACGCTGGCTTTGGAACCAGCCGCAGGTCACCTGTGTACTGTCCGGTATGAATTCCCTTGAAATGGTGGATGAAAACTGCCGCATAGCCTCCGAAACCGAAGCGGGCTCCTTAACGGAAGAAGATTTTGCCGTTTACGAGAAGATCAAGGAAATCATCCGTTCCAAAGAAAAAGTAGGATGCACGGGTTGCGCATACTGTATGCCCTGTCCGCACGGAGTGGATATTCCCGGCAATTTTGCATGTTATAACAAGATGTATTCCGAGAAGAAAAACGCTGCGCGTTTTGAGTTTGGACAGACTATCGCGATCCGCGAAAAACCCGGATTTGCCACACAGTGTATCGAATGCGGACTCTGCGAGAAGCATTGTCCACAGCACATCGAGATTCGTGCCAAATTGAAAGAGGCCGACAAGGCATTAAGACCCTGGCCTTTCAAAATCGGTTTCTCGATCGCCCGTAAATTCGTTTTAAAGAAAAAGAAGAAGAAAGCTTAAACCGCTCATGACCACGAAAGAGAAGATTATTGAGGCCCTGGAAGAGGCCAAAGGGGAATATGTTTCCGGCGAGAAGCTGGCCGAAGATTTCAAACTTTCCAGAAATGCGATCTGGAAGGCAGTCAACGAGCTTAAGAAAGCCGGATATCCGATCGAGTCCGTAAAGAACAAGGGCTATATGCTGGCCGAGTCTTCCGACATCCTGTCCAAGGCGGGAATTATTCTGTGTCTTAAGGAAATGGTCCGTCCCAAAACATCGGACGAACTGTCAGAGAAACTATATGTTTATGAAAGTCTGGATTCTACGAATACACAGGCTAAAAGGGAACTGTTTTTCGGAGGAATGGAACTCATACATAAAACGATGATCGTTGCCAAGACACAGAGTTCTGGAAGAGGGCACAGGGGCAGCCGTTTTGATTCGCCCGACGGCGGCATTTATTTCAGTATAATCCTGGATCCCGCAAAACTCCGTGCCTGCGAATCCGTATCTCAGGCAGTGGCGGATATGGTTACGGATGTTTTAAAGAATCTTTACGAGGTGAAAATAACCCGGAAGAAAGACAGCTCTTTGTATCTCGGAACGGAAAAAATCTGCGGAATCCTGACGGAGGCCATATCCGATCTTGAGACCGGCGTATATTCCGGTTTCATTGTCGGCATCGGGATCAGGGCGGATCTGCTTCAAACACTGTCGGGCCGTAAAGCATCCAAAAATCTGGTGCTTGCATCCTTAATCGCAAGATTTGCCGAACTGTAAATAGGCAGTTGAATACAAAAATAAATTGTCAACCAATTACATAAATAGGGTTGACAATCGAAACCTCTTCATTGTATAACAGTATCTGGTTAATACAGGAATGAAGAGGTTTTTCTTATGAATATCGTTTTCACGATTGCGTTACTGGCATATCTGGTCGTTTTCATTGTGATCGGTATCCTGGATATTAAGAACATCAAGTCTTTCACGGATTATTCCGTAGCGGGGAAGAAGCAGAGTTCCCTTGCGGTTGTTATGACTTTGCTTGCCACGGTGGTAGGTGCGTCCACAACCATCGGAATCACAACCACGGTATATAATATCGGATTCCCGGGGATCTGGTGGCTTGCATTCGGCGCCATCGGACTGATTCTGCAATCCGTTTTTCTTTCCCGGAAAGTCAGGGAAATCGGAGCGGACACCCTGCCCGATCTGGCAGGCAGAATTGCCGGACGTCCTGCGGAAATCATCATATCTTTGATTATTGTAATCTCATGGGTTGGCGTAATTGCAGGCCAGCTTGTCGCCATGAATTCCCTGATTACATTCGCACTCGGAAAGAGCAGTACGGTAATCTTTGCAGTCACCTCCGTGATCGTCATTGCCTATACCGCCATCGGCGGCCAGATGTCGGTTGTGAAAACGGATAAAGTTCAGCTTTTCATCATATTGATCGGTGTGGCAATCTGCATGGGTTATCTCTACATCACGAAAGGAGAGAACAATGCGACCATACTGCAGAACGTTGAACTTCTGAACGATCAGTACAAAGCATCCAATCTCTTTACCCAATTTTTCGTGATCGGAGGCGTCTATTTCCTCGGACCCGACATTATGTCCAGAAATTTCATTGCCAAGGACGGAAAGTCCGCAAAGAGTGCGGCATGGATTGCAGGTGTCGTATTATTCGCTTTCTCCGTTGTCATTACGCTGATCGGTATGTGGCTTAGATACAATGTCACCTCGGAAGAAATGAACGGCCTGGGACCTTTGATGTATGCGGTTTCCGTTATGCCGAAGTGGGCGGCTATTTTACTGATTTTCGGATTACTTTCGGCAATCCTTTCTTCCACGGATACCTGCATTATCAACGCATCCACGATTTTCGTAAAAGACATCTTAAAGAAAGAGAGTGTTGCGGGCGTTCGGATTACCGTCATAGTGATCGGCCTGATCTCGCTGACGCTTGCCCTGTTCGGACGGGGAGATATTATGAGCCTGTTAAGCGGAGCGTACAGCATCTACACTCCGGGAGTTATTTTCCCGCTGATGGTTGCAATCTTTGCTTATAAAAAACGCCGGCTCAACCTTGGCGTATGGATTGCAGCGGTTGTGGCAGGCGGTCTGTTCGGAATCCTCGGAACCTATTTCGGCGCAACTCTCGAAAAAATCGGAGTTCCGGCCCTGATCATGAATTATCTGACACTGATCGGAATGGGTATTTCCTTAATCCTTTCACTTCTTTCGGTTAAATGGAAGAAATGATACGGTTTTATTATGAAAAATGCAACATATTTGGTATAATGGGAAAAGAAGATAATTAGCTTTGAAACCCGGAGAGCCGAATATGAAAAAAACTCTGATTATCACCGTCAACGTAATCATTATGGCAGCCATATTGGTTTTCGTTGTTCTTTATGCCCAATACGTAAACAAGGATTCTTACCGCAGACAGGTGGAGCATTTCGAGAATACCACGGTCACCATTGAACGTGTAACGGAGAACTACCTGGAAGGCGAGCAGAGTATCTGCGATGTATGGGCACGGTATATTAGCAGCAATTCCATGACCATGGAAGAGGCGGCTGAATATATCCGTTCTTCACATGTTCTTGCAAATGCTTCGGCGCATATCGTTTCCGTAGAAACCAAAAACGGTCTTTCGACGCGGCCCAAGCTCGGAAGTTCAGATGACTATAAAGTTTCCTATGAGAGGATGGACATTCTGAAAAATGCGGACTGGATCGAAGAGATCGGAGAGTCCATCAACATAACCCGAGCTTACACCAATCCGATGAACGGAGAACAGTCGCTGGCTTTCTGCAACCGGATTACCCTGAAGGGTCAAAACGGATCAAAGGAGAATGCGGTTTTACTGAGAGTCATTCCGATTTCGGTTCTGGAGCAGAAATGGGTTTTCCCGCAATCGGAGCTTGTAAATGCGGAATTGTCCATCATAGACCGCAGCGGCGACTATATTCTGAAGGGAAGCGGTTTTAAAAACTCCAGCTTTCTTGAATTCTATAAATCTTATAATTCTTCGGATACGGAATCTTCGGAGGAATTGTTCAGCCGGATCAAATCATCGACAGGTTCTGTTACGATGCTTAACTCACACGGACAGGAGTGCGTGCTTGCGTTTACACCGGTTTCTTCCAAAGCCGGTTGGACCATGCTGGGTATCGTACCGGCAAAAGATCTCGATATCAAAAACAAAAACTGGGTTCTGTTCGGAGTCGTTTCCGTCGGACTTTTGGTACTGTTCCTTCTGGATCTTCACTACACAATGTATTTGAATAAACGTCTTCAGATCACGGCCAGAAAAGCCGAGGCGGCCAATAAGGCCAAGACGGATTTCCTTTCCACGATGTCCCACGATATCCGAACTCCGATGAATGCCATCATAGGCCTTACGACCATTGCGGAGAAGAATACGGCGGATGAAGCATCAACGAAGGAAAGCCTTCGCAAAATCAGTCTTGCCAGCAACCATTTGCTGACACTGATCAACGATATTCTGGATATTTCAAAGGTGGAAAGCGGTAAACTGAAACTGAGTCCGCTGACATTCTCCATAGTGGAGACGGTAGAAAACCTGATCAATATCTCACAACCGATGATCAAGGAAAAGAACATCGAGTTCAGTTTCCATATCAATCAGATGGAAAAAGAATATTTATACACGGATCAGCTTCGTTTAAACCAGATCTATATCAATATCCTTTCCAATGCCATCAAATATACGGAGCCGGGCGGCCGTGTCGGCGTTACCTTAAGAGAAGATAAAAGTGACGTGCCGGGTTGCGTGCTTCTTACCTATATTGTTGAAGATACGGGTATCGGAATGAGTCCCGAGTTTATGGAAAATATGTATACACCGTTCTCACGTCAGGTAGACAGCCGTGTTAACAGCATTCAGGGAACCGGTCTGGGGCTTGCAATCACAAAGCAGATGGTTGAACTGATCGGCGGAACGATTGAGTGCCAGAGTGAACAGGGAAAGGGAACCACTTTTACCGTGGCTTTGGATATTCCGGTAGCCGACAGACAGCGGGAAGATATGCAGCTTGATCCCATTGATGTCCTGATTGTGGATGACGATGAAATTATGCTTCAGACCGCAGTGGATACATTGCAGTCTCTCGGAACGTCGGTGGAGCAGGCGGGAAGCGGTCTGGAAGCCATCGGAATGATCGAGCACAGACATCTTGCAGGAAAGGATTACAATGTAATTATCATAGACTGGAAGATGCCCGAAGTAGACGGAATTGAGACGATCAGACGCATCCGTTCGGAGATTGATGCCGATGTTCCGATCCTGTTAATCTCGGCATATGACTGGTCGGATATCGAGGATAAGGCGATACTTGCGGGTGCGAACGGTTTTGTCAGCAAGCCGCTGTTTAAATCCACCCTTTATGATAAGATCAACACCCTGATCGGAAAAGAGTCCAAATCCATTGAGCCGGAGGATGATTATTCCGATCTGCAGGGACTGAACATTCTTGTGGCAGAGGATAATGAGATTAACTGGGAAATTATATCCACCCTGCTTTCCATGTACGGAATCACGTCCGAGCATGCGCAAAACGGAAAAATCTGCCTGGATATGATGAGTAAGGCCGAAGAAGGCAGTTATACACTGATCTTTATGGATGTGCAGATGCCCGAGATGAACGGTCTTGATGCGACCAGAGCCATCCGTAAACTGGAGAATCCGTGGGCTGCCAATATTCCGATCGTTGCAATGACGGCAGATGCTTTCTCCGAGAATATCACTGCGTGTCTGGACGCGGGAATGAACGGACATATTGCTAAACCCATCGATGTGAAACTGGTAATTAAGGAAATTCGAAGAATAAAGGAAGGAAGATGACGAGTATGAAAAAAGCGGTGTGTATTTTAATGGCGGCACTGATGACTTTAAGCCTGGTTGCGTGCAGCAAGACAAAGCCCAAAGCGGCAGAAGAAGGGTTTACACCGGCTTTGGATGCGTCAGTTGGCGGTTCGATCCGAATTGCCGGCGGATATGATAATTTCGAAGCACTCGAAGCGGAATTCGACCGTTTTAACGAGTATTATCCCAATGTGGAACTGGAGTATACCAAGGTGGATGATTACAGCAACATGATCGGTACGGTTCTGGACGGAAATGATGCTCCCGACATCTATGTCAATTACTCCTGGATGTATGGAAGGGATCAGTACAAATCGTCCATCGATCACGCCGAGAACCTGGCAGATCCCGCACTCGGACTGGATCTTGGATGCATCCGTGAGAATATCCTTCTGAATACGGATGACGGTTCGCTTCCGATGGTTCCTGTTTTCTCGAATACATACGGAATGCTTGTAAATAACGATCTTTTTGAGAAAGAGGGACTGAGTGTTCCCAAGACGTATCAGGAACTCGTGGATGTATGTAAAGCCTTTCGTGATAAAGGCTATGCTAATCCGATGATGGGATTTTCCCAGCAAGAGACGACCTCCGTGTTTACGCTGGTTACCTACCCGTATTTCTGCGAGACCGTGGCAGGCGATCCGGAAGCCGTAGAGAAACTCAATTCCCTGGATGCTTCGGCAGGAGAGTATATGCGTCCTTCCCTTGAGAAAATAGATCAATTCATGAAAGACGGATGCGTGGATCTGAAAGCCTGCGATGAGATCGAGAATAATTATGATGCGGTTATCTTACGATTCTTTGAAGGAGATGTTCCCATGATGACCTGCTCCGGAGATACCGTTTCCGGAACAAAGAAGAGGGAAAGCCGTTCCGAAGCTTTTATTGCAAATCCGTTTGCTTACAGCTTTGTTCCGATTCCCATGTCGGATGAAGGTGCTGTATTCCTGGATATGTCAAATCTGCAGTTCTCCGTGAACAAAAACAGCTCCAATTTGGAGATGTCCAATGAATTCATGCGTTTTCTGATCACACAGGGTGAACTGAATGAGATGGCACAGAATAAGGGCCTTATGTCATCGACCGTCGATCTGTCCTTTAACAGCATGTATGCGGCATTTGGGGAAGTCCCGGAAGCCAAGGTTCTTTCACCCGAAGAGATTGGTATGTCCGATGATGCAGTCACACAGTTAAGATTGGCGGTATTTAGTGTCGGAAGAGGAGATAAGACCATCGATGAGGCAATAGCCGGATACGGCTCCGCTGAGTAAGCGAAGTCTGTACAAGGCGAAAGAATGATTTATCTGCTGGTTAAACAGTGAGAACGACAAATGAAAAAATAAGACCTCGGGTTTGAAGGTAACCCGAGGTCTTATTTTTTTAGAGAAAGACGGAATAATATTCATTTGCGGGATCCGGAATATAAAGACCGGTCCATTCACAGATCATGGTAAGAAGTCAAATCGCCAGAATGTCGACCAAAATCGCACCCCTGATTTTATTAGTATAACATAAATGATTCGCTATAATTATACCAAACAGAAGCGGATGGAGTATAATAAAAATGCAGTATTTTTATATAAAAAATAAAAAATTAAAAAAATTTCCCGAACCTGCGAAGAATTCGCCTCTCTTATTCGTCTAATAAGCAGATGCGGATAAAAAAGGAGCAAAATCATGACGGACAAAGAACTCGAACAGATCTATCAGGACAACTATCGTGCGGTATATTGGACTGCAATGTCTTTACTGAAAAATGAGGCAGATGCGGAAGATATTGTTCAGGATACATTCCTTTCATTGTATGAAAACTATGAAAGTATTGAGGATAAGAGCAAGGTAAGTGCCTGGCTGAAGAAAACCGCAGCGAACAAAAGCCTGGATCGTATTAAGCTTACGAAAACCACAAATGTGGACGACGAGTTTTTGGAAAATGCCGAAACCGTTCCGGAGAATTTTCTTCCCGAGTCGATTGTTGAGTCGAAAGAGAAACGTAAAATCATCATGGATATCATCGACAGTGCCTTGTCCGAGGATATCAAAAGAACACTGATTTTATTCTATTTTGACGAGATGAGTACTAAGGAAATCGCAAAGGCTCTGGAAATCCCCGAAGGAAGTGTCTCGAGACGTCTGAATTTTGCCAGAAACAAAATTAAGAAGGAGGTCGAGAAATATGAAAAAGACAATCAGACGAAGTTACGTGCCATGGCGATTCCGTTCCTTGGTCTGCTCTTTATAAAAGAGGCCGAGCAGGTAGAGATAAAGCCCATACCTGCTTCACTTAGAAATCTGTCCGCATCAACAAATATTCCTAAAAATCAAACATTAAGCAAAGCTTCTTCGGAGGCGGTTAAGAAGGGGACAGGTATTATGAAAAACAAAATTATTATCGGTTGTGTTGCTTTGGTAGTTATAGCAGGTGCTGCAGCAGGGATTATTTTTGGAGTGACGAAAACAAAGAAAGCAAATAATACTCCCGCGGCAGCGGTAAGTACCGTGGCGGATGAGGAAAAGGAAGGAAGTCTCGGTCCGGTTGCACAGGAGAGTGAAACACTTCCCCAGGCACCGGCGGAGGATGCCAACGGATGGGATATCAGTTATTTAACTCCCGATGAAATCGCCGATATGCTCTTTGCAAAATTCGATACACCAATTCCCGAAGGCTCGCCGGAATCCAATATTTTAGACCGATTCGATAAAGAGCCGGCAAACAGGAGTGAAAGTTCAGCGTTATATTTTTTTGTTGATTACGACAAATCGGGTAGACCTAATGATTACATTGAATTGGTCAGTGCTCTTAATGTAACACCGCCGGAAAACGAAGGGGGAGAAGTGAAACTTTATACCTATCCCATGGAATCCATGAAGGATCAGGAATCCATGTCATATAATTTTCATGTAAAAATGTATATCAAAGATGAAGCGAGAGCGGAAGCGGTATACAAGGCTTTATGTCAAAGATATCAGGCAAAATACGGCCTGCCGGATGACGGCAGAGGTGATGACGACAACTATGGCGTTGTTGTAAAAGGACTCGGTCATGAGTTGACAAATCTTACGAGAGACAGTGAATATCCGAGCAAAATAGAAGCACATTTCTATCATTTTAATCCGAAAGAAAAGAATCTTACGTTTGAATAAAATATAAGCCTGTACGGACAGAATACAAAAACCCCCGCCTTAACCAGGGCGGGGGCTGTTTATTTGAATTGAATAAAATTACATGATTTTACGATACAGTTCTTTTAATTCTTCAACATTTGTATCGCGGGGATTGCCGGGACGGCAGGCATCTGCGTAAGCGTCTGCAGCAAGCACATCCAGGTCTTCTTCTTTGATCTTATCCAGTTTCTCGGGAATTCCGACATCTTTGGAAAGCTGCCTAACCGCATCAATTGCGGCTTTGCGGTATTCTGCCTGGGACATGGAATCTACACCCTGTACACCCATGGCTTTGGCAATTTCTCTGAAACGTTCGCCGGTATATTCCTTATTATATTCCATAACGATGGGGAGCATCATCGCGCAGGCAACACCGTGCGGAGTATCATAGTGCGCACCGAGAGTGTGTGCGATACTGTGTGCGATTCCAAGGCCTACGTTGGAAAATCCCATACCAGCAATATACTGTGCAAGAGCCATTCCGTTTCTTCCTTCCGGTGTATTTTCCACCGCACCGCGCAGGTTGGCGGAGATTAAGCGGATGGCTTCCAAATGGAACATATCCGGGATTTCCCATGCTGCCTTTGTGGTGTAACCTTCAATTGCATGTGTAAGTGCATCCATTCCGGTTGCCGCAGTCAGACCTTTCGGCATGGTGGACATCATATCCGGATCCACAATGGCTACTTCGGGAATATCGTGCTCGTCAACGCAGACAAATTTCCGCTCTTTTTCCAAATCCGTTATAACATAGTTGATCGTTACCTCTGCAGCGGTACCGGCAGTGGTGGGAACCGCAATCGTGGGAACCGCATGATTTTTGGTCGGAGCAACACCTTCCAGGGAACGAACATCTTCGAATTCAGGGTTTGTAATGATGATACCGATTGCTTTGGCAGTATCCATGGAGGATCCGCCGCCGATGGTGATAATGGAGTCGGCACCGGCTGCCTTAAAAGCTGCAACGCCATCCTGTACATTTTGAATGGTGGGATTCGGCTTAATGTCGGAGTATAAGGAATAAGGAATTGCCGCCTCATCCAGAAGATCCGTTACCTTCTTGGTAACCCCGAATTTAACCAGATCCGGATCGGAACAAATAAATACCTTTTTAAACCCGCGGTTCTTTGCAAGAGCAGGGATTTCCTTGATTGCCCCGGCTCCGTGAAAAGATACTGTGTTAAGAATTACTCTGTTTGCCATATTGAAACCCTCCTATCATTTTTTTGATACAATAATTATACCAAACGGAGGTGGTTGGAGTATAATTAAAAAAAACTGAATTTTATGTTTCAGAAAAAAACAATTACTTTTGTAAAATTAAAACTACGGTCAGGAGAAAAAATGTTTAGAGAACTTGCCAGAAAAAAACAGGCTCTGCCAGAGAAAGAATGTATCGAATTACTGATAAAAGAACCTCGCGGAGTGTTGTCAGTGCTTGGCGATGATGATTACCCGTATGGTATGCCGCTGAATCATTACTACTGCGAAGAGGATGGGAAGATTTATTTTCACGGAGGAAAAAAAGGTCATAAAATCGATGCGATTAAGCGTCATGACAAGGCATCTTTCTGTGTTTACGATCAGGGTTTTCGCAATCCCGGGGAATGGGCGTTAAATATTCGCAGCGTCATTGTTTTTGGCAGGATTGAAATTGTGGAAGATATGGAAAAGGTTCTTAAAATATCAAGACTCTTAAGTTATAAATTCACGGACGATGAAGATTATATTGAACACGAACTTGTCAACGCAGGCCCGAGAACGCTTATGTTCGCACTTGTGCCGGAATGCATCACGGGAAAACTGGTGAATGAGGCATAAAAAACAGTCTGAAAAACGGGTGAGAAATTGCGTGCCCGACGAAATACCGAAAGATGAGGAAAAAGAATGAATCAGGAAAAAATAAAACAGGATAAAAAAAGAAAACCCGGCAAAGTATTGCGTACAATTGGTATTGTTCTCGCAGTTCTCCTCGCAGGGTTATTTATCTTTCATAAAATAAAGCATTCTGCGGACATTAAATTTCTGGCCGAAAAAGGATATTACAATCCGGTTTCAGTCGGAGATTATTCGATGAATGTAATGAAATTCGGCAATGAAAACGGCAAGGGAAATATCGTCGTTTTAAGCGGAATGGGCGGCGGAATGGCGGTTGAAATGAGACCTTCGCTCAAAGAACTTGAAGATGATTATCAGTTTATTTACATTGGAAGACGTGGATGGGACGCAAGCGAGGACACTAAGGAAGACAGAACCGTCGAAGCAATCGTCGAAGAATATCGTAGCGCCCTAAAAGCATCAGGCATCACTGAACCTTATTATCTCATGGCACATTCCATGGGCGGTACTTATGCTTCCTACTGGGTCAGCAAGTATCCTGAAGAAATTAAAGCATTTATTAACATTGACGGTACATATGTTGAGCCTATCGCGGAGGAAGACATGCAGGGCGAAGCTTCCGGAACTCTTTTATACAAAGTGGCTGTAAACTTAGGACTCGGAGATATCCTGCTTCCTGTTTTTCTTAGAAATGACGCCGGCCTTTCAAAGGATGAATGGAGAGCATATTGCGTCTTCCAGCAGTCATCTTTACCGTCCGATGCGGTTGCAAATGAAGGCGCACAGATAAACCGAAACCGCAATGTCACCTGGGACGCCCTGAAAGAGACGGACGTTCCGAAACTCTATATCTCGGCAAGACACGGAGATTTATCGGATCCCGAGAGCGAAGAAGCTAATAAAAAAGAACTGCTCCCGTATCTTGAGAAAATGGGCAATTATCAAATTGTCTATCTTCCGGGCAGCCATTTTATATATAAAACCGAACCTGAGGAATTCGGGAAGTCTATCAGTAATTACCTTGACAGTGTAGAGTAAAAAGAAGGACTCACCAAAGCAGGAGCATTTGGAGAGTCCTTAATGCCGCGAAAAAGCGGTATTTTGATATTGCTTCGGGCAGTTCTTCAGTTTTTACGCAGTTAGATTTGCTACGGTTAGTGGAACGATGCTTTGATCTGTGTAAGGAATTTTTCAGCTATGGGAGTAAAAGAAGGATATTTATTCCATATCAGATACAACTCGGATGTCTGTTTAGGTGAAAGGGGACGAAAAACAAGCCCGCTCTCTTTGGAGCAGTCGATCAGATGCTCAAAGGTTAGCAGGATCCCAAGCCCTTCCTTTGCAAACATGGAACCGTTATAGGACAGACGGAAAGAGCCCTCAAGATGAAGCTTGTCAAAACTATCCCTTGCCCATTGAGGTATTTCGTTGTTCCAGCTTTGTTCAG
>DFEK01000004.1:43425-67608 GCA_002368665.1 Lachnospiraceae bacterium UBA3804 | reverse complement strand
CAGCGTTCCCGGGAAAATTTAATCCGGCAATTCCAAGGCCTTTCTCATTTACGGCATCATAGAAGAGCGGATACCCCTCCACAACAAACGCTGTTCCGATCATTGCATAATGATGATTGGTGCCCTCGCATTTGCGAAAGATAAAGGGATAGTTTCTTGGCACAATAGTGATCTCTTCGTGATAAGAAAATTCCAGATCCAGATTGCGTCCGAAATAATGATCCTTTGCATAATAAGTTGCTGCTGTACACATCTTCATCTTCTCCTGTTTCTATAAATGCCGACACCATCTTCCGGTTCAAACACTCTTGTCGGCTTTATGTATTTTTCCTTAACATCAATACTACGCACTCGACGTCGTTTCCTTTGGCATCTTTCACTTTTGCTTCCTTACCAATCTGACTTCTCCGACGTTTTCGATTATTTGGTTTGACATTTTCCATTTATCATAGTATTATCCTTTTTAAAGGAAATGGGTTTTCACTGGGTAGGACTTAGGTCTGACAGGACTTGCCTGTTTCTTTTTTTATTTCCAAAATATCATAAAGATATTTCTTCCCACTTGAAGCATGTCTGATTAAAAGCCTTCCCCGGAAGATGTTGTATCTCTCAATATTTCCATCATCTCCGTATACAGGCAGAGCAAACCTTGTATCATATCGATACCACCCATTTTTTGCATCTCTGCCATGCTTAGCCTTGCGATTTTCTTCAAATACACCATTTGTTGCAATCTCAATCATTTCCGGAATTGCCTGAGCAGCATTTGCTTTTGCTTTTGCATCTGCTCCTTTTAGCTTTTTGGTGTAAACCGAACCGGCATATTCACTCGGAAGTTCTGACCCGATATAGATTATCTCGTTATCTTCTGCTATGGGATAAATATCTCCCACATAACGTTTCAGATATTTTTCAACATCATCCCATGCAATGGATCGTTTTCCCTTAAAAACCACATCATTAATAACAACAATCTTGTTACCCTCCGCATCTTGTATTACCGATACATTTCTCCTATTTCTTGCTTCCTTTTTATCAAGAAATATCCCTTCAAATTTAATTTGATACGCCAAGAGCCTTGGTATATATTCCGGCGGATTCCTGCGCCCGGCTTCCCAGTCTTCCAATGTACGAACAGGGATGCCTGTATGTTCTGAAAACTCCTTACGTGACATCCCTGTGCTTTCTCTCAGTTCTTTTATTGTTCTTGCTGTATCCATATCATCGCCTCGCATTGCGTGTTTATGGTTGAAGTATATCACGGTCAAAAGTTATTCGCAATGCATGGTTTAAGACTTGTTATTTTCCCTCATTATCAATCTTTCTGATCGTATCTTTTAATATTTCTTTTCTTAGTTCCATTAGCCAGTCAGAAAATGCAACAGTATTAAACGCATAAGTTTTGTTCAGCTCATATTCATTTTCAGACCATGTATCGATCGGTGATTCGTTATGCTGGATCAGAGCCTCAAGCTTATCTAATGCTTTATAAACCTTTGACTCTTTTGTTTCCTGAGCTTCCATCTCTTTATATAGATCAGACATATCGGTCCCCAGTTCTTCCGGTAAAGATTTAATCCAGTTTTTCAGGAGAAAATCTTCAGTTTCCCTATCCATGTCAGTTTTATCAAATGTCGGGATATCTCCCGTAAAGCACTCTCCAAGATCATGGATCAGACACATATTCACTACTCTGTCCATATCAACTTCTTTGAACTCACTCTTGAGCATATATGCCATAAGCGATATTCTCCAACTGTGTTCTGCCACACTCTCTGTTCTTCTGTTTGAAGTGGTACAATGACGTGTAGCATCTTTTAATTTTTCCGTAGTATGTAGTATTTCCAGAAATTTTTTTGGTGTCATAATCCTGCCTGCTCTCCGGATGTTTCTTGTATTCTCAAAATATCACCTGCAACTCGCATAAAATCAAGGTTTCTTCGATAGTAAGCAAACCGTCTCGACGTTGTTTTCGTTGATTAATCACTTATTTTCTCAAACTTAAGCTGATATACTATCTCACAGGACAAATCATCTGAAGGTCAAATGGTTCTTCTTCAGCAATTTCTTTTATGGGATTACTTGCCAGGTCACTTCCCATTGCTCTGTAAAATGCGATCGTCTCCTCAGAAGAACAGGCAGATATGTACAAAGCCTCTGCACCGGCTTTTCTTGCTTCCTCTTTTCCTGCCTCAAATAGTTTTCTGCCAACGCCTTGTCCTCTGCATTCAGAAGATACCTGCATCATATCAAGAATCATGTACGGACCACGAAGTTTCTTTAACAGTCCTATAAAGCCGACCACTTTATCATTGTCCAATGCAATGTATGTGATATATTCATCACTGCATATTTTCTTTGCTACAGAACGCTTTTTGTCAAGATCCCAATCTTCGGTATATTTGCATTCTACCAATGCATATTCTCCGTCTATTCTGCGATATACCTTATTTACATCCTGTTTTCTGTTATATGAATCTAATGAATTCAAACTAAAATTTGTTTCTGATAATAATTCAATTCTAATCAAATGATAATTCTCCTTAATCATTTCCTTTTGAAGAGATACTTACCTTGGAAAGTTGAACCACCGTCTCCACATGCACCGTGCGGCTGAACTGATCATATCCCTGCCATTTGGTGAGGGTATAATCTTTTGCACAGAGAATCTTTAAGTCCCTTGCAAGAGTTGCGGAATCGCAGCTGACATAGACGATTCGCTTTGGCTTCATCAAAAGCATAGTCTCCAGACATTTCTCGTCACAGCCCTTTCTCGGCGGATCGACGACAATGACATCGGGAGACTTCATTTCTCCGTCAGTCTCTGTACTTTGATAAAACTGCGGCAGGACCTCTTCCGCTTTCCCCACAAAGAATTCCGCATTGGAGATTCTGTTTCGCATTGCATTTTCTTTTGCATCGCGAATGGCTTCCGGAATGATCTCCACACCGTAAACGGTCTTGGCTTTCTTTGCCATCACAAGCGAGATGGTTCCGATTCCGCAGTACAGATCCCAGACGGATTCCGTTCCGGTAAGGTCCGCATATTCCACGGCCTTTTCATATAATCTTGCAGCCTGTACGGGGTTTACCTGGTAAAACGACAGCGGCGAAATTTTAAACGTCAGTCCGCAGAGCGAATCTTTAATCGTCTCGCTTCCGTAAAGAACGCGCGTCTTATCGCCCATGATAACATTGTCTTTCCTGGTGTTGGTGTTTAAGCAGATGCTTTTTACCGCATCGGCCTCCTTCGTATCCGTAAGGCATGCGCGAATCTTGGAAATAAGTAAATCTTCCTTCGGAAGTTTGGTCCCGTTCACCACAAGGCAGACCATGATTTCTCCGCTTGTAAAACCTTCGCGGATCAAAACATGGCGCACAAGTCCCTTTGCCGCACCCTCATCATACGGCTCGACACCTGCCTCCTCCATGTAGTTAAGTACCGCGCCCAGAATTTCTTTGTTATGCTCTCTTCCGAGCAGACAGTCTTCGGCCGGAATGATATCGTGGGTTCTGCCCGCATAGAATCCGGCGATGATTTTACCGTTTTTATCCCTACCGACGGGATACTGTGCTTTGTTTCGGTACCGAAACGGCTTCTCCATTCCGACGATCGGCTCTTTCACGGAATCGATAAACTCCTCCGTAAACCCACCCAATCGGATTAAGTTATTTCGAATCTTCTCCTCTTTAAACTTAAGCTCCGCCTCATAACTTAACTCCTGCAGCTTACAACCTCCGCAGGCTCTGGCCACCGGACAGGCAGCCGGAATCCGGTCGGTTGAGGGCGTGATAACACGAAGTAATCTGGCAAAGCCGTAACTTTTCTTTGCCTTCATAACCTTTACTTCCACCGTGTCACCGACTATCGCATCTTTCACAAAAAGGGTAAAGCCTTCGGCTTTGCCGATGCCCTGCCCTTCTTCGTCCATGTCCGTTATGGTGAGTGTCAGTATATCGTTTTTTTGAAACACTCTGTTTTCCATCTTCCGTTATTCGCCTTTCGTCAAGCGCACATTCGTATCCAGCAGGCGGTTGAATCCCTGCCATTCGGTATTGTGTACTTTGTCGGAAAGTTCCGTAAACATCTCCATCTTGGCATCCAGATCATCCGCAAAATTCAGCGCAATGGCTTCCACCAGCGCCGGAACCTTCGGAGAACCGTACTCCAGTTTGCCGTGGTGTGCCAGGATACAGTGCTCCAGCTCCGCTTTCAGGGTTCTCGGAAAGTCCGGGATTTCATCCGCCACTTTATCCACAAGCTGCGCACCCATCACGATATGTCCAAGCAGATTTCCCTCGTCCGTATAATCGTTATCCGGAAATAAGGAAAACTCCTTAATCTTACCCACGTCATGCAGAAGCGCCGCCGTGATCAACAAATCCCTCTTTAACACCGGGTAGTGATTTGCCATAAACTCGCAGTTTTCGGTGACGGAGACCGTATGCTCCAAAAGACCGCCGATGAAGGCATGGTGAACGCTTCTGGCTGCGGAACTCTTCTTAAAGCGCTCCGCAATCACAGTATTCTCCACAAAGATCTTCGTAAGCAGCGTCTTAAGATGCGGGTTGGAAACCGAATCCACAAAGGACATAAGTTTCGCCCAAAGCTCATCCACATTTTTACTCGTTACGGGGAAATATTCCGTTGTATTGTATTCGCCTTCTTTGGCCGGTCTGGACTGCTTGATCGTAATCTGCAGTGCTCCGTTAAAAGAGGAAACCTCTCCGTAAACATATACAAAATCACCTGTTTCGAAATCCACGATGGAAGGGGATCCGATATCCCAGACCTTCGCGTCCATGATCCCGGTCTTATCCTGCAGGATGACATTCCAGTAATCTCTGCCGTTCTTGGTCACTGCCGCATTTTTCTGTTTGCAGTAATAGATGTCTCTGACTGCGTTGCCTTCCTGTAATTCCTGAATGTATTTCATTTCTTTTCCCTTTTCTTTATTCCGTTTTGGTACCGAGCGTCACCGTAACGGTAACCTCTTTGTAAACATCCTTGGTTGCTCTCATGACGGTAATCTCCGTCTCCGAATTCGGCTCCAGCTGTCTTAACGCATTCTGTGCACCCTCTGTGGTGAATACCTGCGTTTCCCCGATCTTGGTAATGATATCACCCGATGCAATGCCCACTTCCATGGCCGGTGAATTCATCTCCACCTTGCGTACAAAAACGCCCTGGGGGATTCCGTTATCCTTGGCCTGCTCGGTAATCTCCGCCATCGTAATTCCAAGGTACGGTCTTTCAGTTAAATTGGACAAATCCTCGATCAATCCCTTGCATTCGGAGATAGCCAGTGCGGAGACCTGGTTTCCTAAATCGGAGTTATTGTATTTCTGATTGATGATACCGATGATCTGGCCTTTAGTATTGATCAGATATCCTTCCGCATTTCTGCTTCCGTAAATATCCGTGGTGATCAGCTTATAATTGCGGTCGACCGCATTGACCGGTGTACCGATGGAAGTGATGATTCCGTATCCGACGGAGGAAGAGTATCCCATGGGATCGCCGAGTGCAACAACCACATCCCCTGCCTTACAGCCGGAATTGGAATTTCCGAGATTGGCGTAGATCAGGCTCTGTCTGGTCGGATAGGAAATGGTGGCAAGCGGTACGGCAATGACTGCGATGTTGGTTGCCTTGTCATACGCCTGGATGGTTCCGTTTAAACACTCTCCGGTTCTAAATTCAACCACAATCTCGGTTGCCGAGGAAAGATAGGAATAACTGGAAGCAATGTAAACATCGGTTCCGTTATCCGCAATGAGCAGACCGGAAACGCTGCTCTTTTTCTCATATACGTTACTGAACCAGTCAACATCGGATGAAAAACCGTTTACCACTACCATGCTTTGCTTAACTTCATCCGCAAGGGAGCCCAGCTTTCCGTACATTTTCTGGTAATCTTCTATTTCAAATTCCGACTTCTGAACGGAACTGATCATCGGTTCCGGGTTCGCCTGGGGTTTGTCTTTTTCTTCGAGTTCGTGTTCATCCTGGATCATGTCTTCGGGAAGGACTTCAACCTGCGCTTCCGGAAGATTGATCTCCTGCAGGGAAATTGCCCGTTTTTCCTCTTTGGGAGAAACCAGTTTCGTAAAGACCGGTTCCAAAAGAATGAACGCCAAAGAAGCCACGATACCGAACATAATCGCCATGGCTCCGGTGGTAAACGTCCTCTTCAGAAGCTTCTTTTTGTTGATGGGACGTTTCTTGATTTGTTCCTGCATGAAGGAATAGTCGCCGTTTTCCTGTTTCTTCTCCATTCTTCATCCTCCCGTAATCTATATCCTACCACATTTTCCTTCCCTTTTGTACTGTCAATTCCCCTTTATTTATGCTATCATAATACTGTTTAGAACAAGAAAAGGGAAACCGCATTATCACCGCCGCATGAACGAGAAAACGTTACACATTCTTGAATACGATAAAATCATCCAACTGCTTACGGATCTGGCTCATTCCGGTCCGGGCAAAGCACTTTGCGCTGCCCTGACCCCGATGGACGATTATGCCAAGATCGAGCAGGCACAGACACAAACCGCGGATGCCGTATATGGAATAATACGTTTGGGCAAGCCTTCTTTTGCGGGAAACCGCGATTTATCTTTTGCCCTAAACGAACTTTCCCTGGGGGCCACGCTCTCCCAGACGGAACTTCTTGAAGTCGCGCAGCTTTCGGAATGCGCCGAGCGAATCGACAAATACCGCTTAAAAGAAGAGGATGAGGATAGATGGAACAGTCTCCTGGAACTCTTCCGTGCACTCATTCCCCTGCCTTCTTTGCATAAAGAAATCCGCCGCTGCCTGATCAGCGAAGAAGAAGTGGCAGATGATGCCTCCGCCAAATTAAAAGAGATCCGCCGCGGCAAAATGATCTACCACGACAAAATCCATACCGAGCTCGGACAGATGGTGAACAATACCTTCCGCACCTATTTGCAGGATGCCGTCATCACCATGCGAAACAACCGCTACTGTCTGCCGGTTAAGGCCGAATACAAAAATTCCGTGCGAGGAATGGTGCATGACCAGTCAAAGGCCGGCTCCACATTTTTCATCGAACCCGCACAGATTGTGGAATATAACAATAAACTGGCGGAACTGGACGCCGAGGAAAAAGAGGAAATCGAACGGATCCTTGCCTCCTTAAGTGCCCTGACCGCGGAACATATCGACGAGCTGATTGCCGACGGCAAAGTTCTTGCCAAACTGGATTTTATTTTCGCCAAGGCAAATCTTGCGCTTTCCATGGACGGCCAGAAACCCGAATATGTCAAAGAGCAGATCCTTCAAATCCACAAAGCCCGTCATCCGTTCATTGACCCGAAGAAAGTCGTTCCCATCGACATTAAGCTCGGTGAGGACTATACCCTTTTGATCATTACGGGACCGAATACCGGCGGAAAGACGGTATCTTTGAAAACCACGGGGCTTCTTTGCGCCATGGGTCAGTCGGGACTTCACATTCCCGCCTCCTCCCTGTCGAAACTATGCGTGTTCAAGGATATCTTTGCGGACATCGGCGATGAGCAGAGCATTGAGCAGTCCTTAAGTACGTTTTCGGCCCACATGACGAATATCATTTCCATTCTGGGCAAGGCCGATGCCTCCTGCTTGAGCCTCTTTGATGAGCTTTGCGCAGGTACCGACCCGACGGAAGGAGCCGCACTCGCGATTGCGATTTTACGTTCCCTGAAAGATAAGGGCGTCATGACAATGGCCACCACGCACTACAGCGAACTGAAAGTCTTCGCCTTATCCGAGCCCAAGACTTCCAACGCAAGCTGCGAGTTTGATGTGGAAACCCTCTCTCCGACATACCGTCTCCTGATTGGCATTCCCGGAAAGAGCAACGCATTCGCGATCTCCTCAAAGCTCGGTCTTTCGGACAGCATTATCGATGACGCCAAGAAGGAGATTACGAAGGAAAAAGAAAGCTTCGAAGATCTGCTTGCTTCGCTGGACCGCTCAAGAAGGGAACTTGAAGCCAAAGAAGAGACGATTGCAAAGCAATTGGAAGAATCCGACCGCAGGCAGAAGGAACTCGAGGAGAAGAGCCGGGCACTCGAAGAACGTAAAGACAAGATCCTTCGCAGAGCTAACGAAGAAGCGAAGGAAATTCTGGAGGAAGCCAAGGAAACCGCCGATGCGGCCATCCGCTCCTATCATAAGGGCGGAGACATCCGCACCATGGAGAAAACCAGAGCGAACCTCCGCGAGCGCATCGACAAAAAGAATGCCGCGCTTGCAAAGAAAAATGCCGAAAAACCGGTCGGCAAACCGCTTACACCGGAAGAGATCAAGAAGGGCGATTATGTGCAGATCCTGACCATGAAGATGAAAGGATCCGTCTATTCCCTTCCGGACAACAAAGGAAATCTGCTGGTCTCCTGCGGCAATTTGCAGGTAAAGACCAATATCAAAGACTTACGCCGCGCAGAGCCGGAGAAGATGGAGGAAGTATCCCTTCCCGGAAAGAAATCGGGAAAGCAACGCGGAAACTATTCCGGAACCTATTCCAAGGCCGCCAGCATTTCGCCGGAGATCAATCTGCTCGGGCAGACCGCGGACGAGGCCATCGCCAATCTCGACAAATATCTTGACGATGCGTATCTGTCCCATCTTCATTCCGTGCGTGTGGTTCACGGCAAAGGCACCGGAGTCCTTCGCGACGCGGTAAGCAGACATTTAAAGAAACTGTCCTATGTCAAATCCTTCCATTTGGGGGAATATGGGGAAGGCGACGCAGGCGTTACGATAGTGGAATTTCAGTAGGAACGTAAATCATCCATTACAACAAAGGGGAAAAACATGAACAAACAGAAAATCTTAATCGTGGACGACGACAACAACATCGCAGAGTTAATCTCTCTGTACCTGACCAAGGAATGCTACGAAACCATGATCGTCGGGGATGGGGAAACGGCTCTTAAAGCGGTGCCCGCATTCGAACCCAATTTGATTTTGCTCGATCTGATGCTTCCGGGCATTGACGGCTACACCGTCTGCAGGGAAGTCCGTTCCAAATACACCACTCCCATTATCATGCTTTCCGCCAAAGGAGAGATCTTCGATAAGGTTCTGGGTCTGGAAATGGGCGCCGACGATTATATGCAGAAACCCTTCGATTCCAAGGAACTCGTTGCCAGAGTCAAGGCGGTCCTTCGCCGATACAAATCCCCAGCTCCCGCTCCGCAGACGGATGCTGCGGGCGACCGCATTGTGGAATATCCGGGCCTTACGGTTTCCTTAAGCAATTACTCCGTTATTTACAACGGTTCTTCCGTGGATATGCCTCCCAAGGAACTGGAACTTCTTTACTTCCTTGCTTCCTCACCCGGACAAGTATTCACCCGCGAGCAGCTTTTAAATCAGATCTGGGGCTATGATTACACGGGCGATACAAGAACCGTGGATGTTCACATCAAAAGAATCCGCGAGAAGATCAAAGATACACCCGACTGGCGCATTGATACCGTCTGGGGTGTCGGATACAAATTCCTGGTAAATAACTGATTCCTGTCCGGATAAGCCGGCATTGAAAGAAGATTTATGCGAAAAGCTCTGTATTTCAAGTTCATACTGGCCTATTTGATCTTTGCCTTTTTCGGAGTCTTTATGATTTCCACCTTCGGTGCTTCGATGATCCGTAACCAGGTGGTCGCTCATGAAGCGGATTCTTTGTACAAAGAGGCAAACAAGATCTCCGTTTCCTATGCATCTGACCTTTATACAAACCGTGCAGCTTTGGATACCGTGCAGCAGGAACTGGATTTTCTGGACGACTATCTCTCCGCCGAAATTTGGATTATCAATCCTTCCGGCTTACTTGTCGTAAACTCTTCCACCCCCGTGGACGTAGAGAATCCTCAGGTTGTGGACGGCTTTGATTCCACCGTTTACATGGGCAAGTACTATACCGTCGGAGACTTTTTCCACTCGTTTGACGACGAGGTCTTAAGCGTTTATTCCCCGATCACGGACGGATATAAAGTGCAGGGTTATGTTTTTATCCATAAACCCATGAAGGAACTGCAGAAACTGACGGACTCGATGCTCTTAATCTCCTACCTGATGCTCGGCATTTTCCTTTTACTCTCCGTCATCATTCTGATTTTCTTCAACGAAGTGGTTTATAAGCCGCTTCGTAAGATCACGACCGCGACCGAGCAGTATGCGGAAGGCAATCTGCATTATCAGATCTCCGTCGAGTCGAACGACGAAATGGGCTATCTAGCAGCCACCCTTTCCTATATGGCCAGCGAGCTTGCCAAGGGCGAGGACAACCAAAAGAAGCTTGTTGCGAACGTATCGCATGACTTCCGTTCCCCCTTAACCTCCATCAAGGGATATTCCGAAGCCATGCTGGATGGCACGATCCCGCCCGAGATGCATGAAAAATATCTGGCCATCCTCGTCAATGAATCGGAGCGTCTGATCAAATTGACGAATAACCTTTTAACCTTAAATAACCTCAATACGGAAGGACTCGTTCTGGATCTGACCGTATTCGATATCAACGAAGTCATTCGCAAAACGGCAGCCACCTTTGAAGGCACCTGCCGTGAGAAGAAGATTTCCCTTTCTTTGATCCTGACCGGCGAATCGCTTCCGGTCAAAGCGGATATGGGCAAGATCCAGCAGGTTTTATATAACCTTCTCGACAATGCCATCAAGTTCTCCAACCGCGATTCCGAAATCCGTATCTCCACGACGGAGAAACACAGCAAGGTCTTCGTAAGCGTGAAGGACTTCGGTATCGGTATTCCCAAGGAAAGCATCGGTCAGGTTTTCGACCGTTTCTACAAGACGGATCTTTCCCGTGGTAAAGATAAAAAAGGCACGGGCCTGGGTCTCTCCATTGCCCGTGAGATCATTCGTGCGCACGGTGAAAACATCAATGTCACCAGTACGGAAGGCGAAGGTACCGAGTTCACCTTCTCACTTCCTTTGGAGGACGATGACGAGATTGCCGAAGCACTTGAGGAAGAAGCTCTCATCAAAAAAGAAGAAGCAGCCGAAACTACTCCTTCCAATTAAGTCTGTGTAATTCTCCGTTGAGTTGCAGGCTTTCAAACCGGTTCTGCCTAAGGGCCTCATACAGTACAATGGCTACCGAATTGGCCAGATTCAAAGACCTGATCTGCTCTCCCATGGGAATGCGGATGCAGGTTTTCTCATATTCCACCAGAATCTCTTCCGGAATTCCGCGTGACTCGTTTCCGAACATTATATAATCGTTTGGTCCGAAGGAGACATCGCAATAATTGTAATGCGCTTTCGTGGTCGCCATGTAAAGCTTCGGACCTCCGACCCCGGTATCGGATCCGTCCGGCCGGTATATTCCGCTTCGAAGACTGTCCGGATTCTTCTCCAGGAAATCCTCAAAATTGATGTATCTGCGCACATCCAGTTTCTCCCAGTAATCCATTCCGGCGCGCTTTATCTCTTTTTCGTCCAAGCGGAATCCGAATGGCTCAATTAAATGAAGGACGCTGCCCGTTGCGACGCAGGTCCTTCCGATATTTCCCGTATTCAGTGCAATTCCCGGCTGGTGCAAAACAATATTCATAGCGGTTTTTAATCCTTTTTCTTATATCAGGTAACTACCGGTTCTTACAGTCACCTTTATTTCTCCTGCTGTCTGCGCAGGTTCTCCACAAATCTTGCCAGTCGCTCGATCGCCACCTTCAGGTCTTCAAGCGAGTATGCATAAGAGATTCGAAGGAAGCCTTCTCCGCAATCGCCGAATGCGGTTCCGGGAACCACTGCCACCTTCTCCTCCTGAAGAAATCTCAGGGCAAATTCTTCCGATGTCATGCCGAATTCCTTAATGCAGGGGAATACGTAGAAGGCTCCGCCCGGCTCAAAACAGGGCAGTCCCATCTCTTCAAATGCATGCAGAAGATATCTTCTTCTCTGGTTATATGCTTCGCGCATCATATTGACGTCATCTTCACCGTTTCTGAGAGCTTCCACGGCTGCGTACTGGCTGGTGGTCGGTGCGCACATGATGGCAAACTGATGCAGTTTGATCATCTGTTTTATGATCAGTTCCGGTCCGCAGGCATAACCGAGTCTCCATCCGGTCATGGCATAGGCCTTGGAAAAACCGTTGATCATAATCGTTCTCTCCCGCATTCCGGGAAGGGACGCAATGGATACATGCTTTCCGGTAAAGGTAAGTTCGGAATAAATCTCATCGGAGATGACATAGAGATCCTTCTCGATCACGACTTTGGCAATTTTCTCCAAATCCTCCTTCTCCATAATGGCACCTGTCGGATTGTTGGGGAATGCCAGAATTAAGACCTTGGTCTTATCGGTGATGGCTTCGAGTAACTCCTCCGCCGTTAAACGGAAGCGGTTTTCGTTCTTTAAATTGATGATGACCGGAACGCCGTCCGCCATCTTCGTACAGGGTACGTAAGATACATAGCAGGGCTCGGGAATGATGACCTCGTCACCCGGGTTTAACATACAGCGAAGCGCCATATCGATGGCTTCGGATCCGCCGACGGTCACCATGATCTCCTTTAGGGGATCGTATACGACCTTCTGCCTCTCGGCAATGTATTTGCTGATCTCCTCCCTGAGCTCTTTCAATCCGGCGTTGGAGGTATAGAATGTTCTTCCTTTTTCCAGTGCATAAATACCCTCGTCACGGATGTGCCAAGGGGTATCAAAGTCCGGTTCGCCCACACCGAGAGAAATGGCATCCTTCATTTCACTGACGATGTCAAAGAACTTCCGGATTCCGGAGGGCTTAACTTCTGTAATTTTATCGCTTAAGGGATTACGCATACTGCATCTGCTTCCTTTATTTTCTGCCGATTACGGAGTCATGATCAGGCGGGTATCTTCGAATTTCTTCGCCATGATGGTTCCGTGATCCTTGTATTTCTTTAAAATAAAATGCGTGGTCGTGCTGAGCACCGTTTCCAGAGTGGAAAGCTTATTGGTAACGAAAGAGGAAACTTCCTTTAAGGTTTTTCCTTCGAGTGTAACCAAAAGGTCATATCCGCCGGACATTAAATATACGGAATTTACTTCCGGATATTTGTAGATTCTTTCCGCGATGGAGTCAAATCCCTGTCCTCTCTGGGGCGTTACGCGAACTTCGATTAAGGCGGAAACCTTCTCGATGGAAGTTTTTTCCCAGTCGATCAGGGTATGATATCCGCAAATGGTTCCGTCCGCTTCCATGGCAGCGATTTCGTTCGCGACGTCAATCTCGGATTCGCCCAGGATAACGGCGAGCTCTTTTAAGTCCATTTTGCTGTTTTTCTCAATAATGCCAAGAATCTTCTCTCTCATTATTCTTCCTCTTTTCTCCCGGAAATCTCGTCCAGGGAATCGCCTAATCGTGGTTCTAAGAAACGCTCTTCGTCCGTACTTAAGACGACACGTTTGTTCTCTTTATGGGTAAAACCGATGATCTGCGCTTCCACACCTTTTTCTTTCAAAAGATGCACGCAGCGTTCTCCTTCCTTCGAAAAGAAAACAACCGGTCCCTTCGACCAAAGCCTGTAAGGATTGATATCGAAGTAATTACAGATCTCCACGGTCT
This sequence comes from Lachnospiraceae bacterium UBA3804, assembly GCA_002368665.1. Taxonomy (GTDB): domain Bacteria; phylum Bacillota; class Clostridia; order Lachnospirales; family Lachnospiraceae; genus UBA3766. The sequence goes on along the minus strand of DFEK01000004.1, from coordinate 54,022 downwards.
CCTGCCGGATGGGAATCTTTTTGATCTCTATGGAAAATCCGGTATGACCTTCTTCGCCGAGCGCCCATAAAGCCTTAAAAACGCCGCCCTGCTCCACTGCAGCCAAAGCGGGGATCTCCATTTCTTTCTTCGCCTCTTCCAGAAAAAGGCTGATCGGTTCCGACTCCGCATCGGTTCCGAACGAAAGGGCGTTTCGGATTAAAAAAGTCGGGAACACACTTTGTAACTCGTCCTTTTTGCGCGACGCAAGGAGGGATACTCCGTATCCGCCCGCATAGCCTGCCATTACGATGGCGCATCCTGCGGGAACTTTTATTTTATCCGTTTTATCCTTATCATTCATGGATTCGTTTAACCGAACGCATACGAAATTACGGGAATTACCATAGCGATAACCAGTACTACGATGATTACGATAGCCAGGATCTGTTTTGATTTTTTGCTGTGAAAATTTATCATGGCAGGTTTTCTCCCTTCAATCCGCTAAACACTGCATACAACACGGATTATAGCGGATTTTGGGGTTTTTGGCAAGAAAAAGCCTCCGGCAGTTTCCTGTCGGAGACTTTCACTTCAAACGGGAGGATAAGTATGTGAGGTTATCCCTCTATGGAAATCAGTTTCTTCTCTTCAACCTTTTCTTCTTTCTCTTTCTTCGGTACATCCAAAGTTAAGATACCGTCCTTGAATGCAGCCTTGATGTCATCCTGCGTTACGGCTTCGCCTACATAGAAGCTTCTTGCAAAGTTTCCGTAGTAGCGTTCCTTACGGATGTAATGACCTTCTTTGTTCTTCTCGTCATTCTCCGTATTGTGCTCTGCGCGAACGGTTAAATAGCCGTCCTTAAGCTCCGCTTCGACATCCTCTTTCTTAAATCCGGGAAGCTCCATGTCAATGATGTAGTCCGTGTCCGTTTCGCGGATATCGGTATGCATGATTGCCGCTCCGCCGTTTGCATGTCTTGCGGGAGTCGGTGCAAAGAAATCATCATTAAAGAAATCATCAAATAAATTGTTTCCTGTAAATACGCTGGGTCTTAACATATTACACGCCTTCTTTCTGTTTATTTCGGGAGTGATCGGCCTTAAAATCAGTTCCATCGTATTCTCCTTTCTGCGATGGAGCTTTCGGGCTTCCATCTCTGTTGTTTTGTTTGTTATATGTATTATATAACACATTCTGTTAGCACTGTCAAGTGGTGAGTGCTAATTTTTTTAAATTTTTTTATGAAAGCGTCGAAAGTATTGATTTTACAATAAAAAAGCCCGCCTCATTCCGAGGCGGACTGCTTTATTTTCGACAGGACGGACACAAATCTTTCAGAAAACAGTTGCTGCAATTTGGATTCTGTGCCTTACAAATGGTTCGTCCGAGTGTAATTAAGTGAATGTTTACCAGGATCCAATGGTCCTTCGGGATTTTTTTCATCAGGTCAAACTCAATCTTTACCGGATCATCTTCCTTCGTAAAGCCAAGTTTGTTACTGATCCGCTTCACATGGGTATCCACGACAATGCTGTCGATATGATAGATATTTCCTCGGATCACGTTGGCGGTCTTCCGGCCGACTCCCGGAAGGGCCGTCAGGCTTTCTATATCCGACGGAACTTCCCCACCGTACTCTTCAACCAGCACTTTCGCGCAGGCAATGATGTTCTTTGCCTTATTATGATAAAAACCCGTCGAGTGGATGTCGCGCTCGAGCTCTTTTAGATCGGCATCGGCAAAAGACTGAAGTGTCGGGTATTTGACGTAGAGATCTTTGGTTACGATATTCACCCGCTCATCGGTGCATTGCGCACTCATGATCGTCGCAAACAGAAGCTGCCAGGCGTTCTCATGATGCAGATAGCAGATATATTCCGTTCCGTACTGCTCATCCAGTTTCTCCAAAACAGCCCTGATATGCTCTTTTTCAGACTGTTTCCCGGAAGACTTTGCGAACTTGTTTGCGACCTCAATGGTATCTTCCTTCTCAAGCGCTACGGTCCCTTCCAGATAGTAGGTCCTGCCCTTTACGGATACTCCGATTGCTCCTCCGGGCTCGGCAAAAGTATATTGCTCCTTCTTCATTCCGTTTGAGCGAAGCCATGCGGCCACCGCAACGGAACCGCTTCCGCAGGAACTCTCCCAGTAAAGGGTTTCGGGGCTTTGGACATATACGAGCGGCTTTAATTTATTCTTCCTTGCATCATAAAACATAAGTCCGAGGCTCTGCGCGCCAAGCTCTTTGCTCCACTCCCTGATGCTTTTCTCGGCGAATTTCTTAGCCATTCCGATTCCGCTTAGGATCAGATGGGTGATTCCGTCAAAAATGACAGCCGGAACAAGAAACTTTTCTCCGTTTAGCGTAACATTTACCGTAGTGATATCCTTAGGGGCGGGCATTTTAACCTTTGCACCGTATGTTGGTGCAGTCGGATCCTTCCATACTTCAGCTGCAAGTTTGGACTTCGCTCCGGATACTTTGAGCGTTACGGGGCTTTGAGCCTTTTTCTTAATAAGGGCATATGTGGCAGCCGACATCGTGGCATTTCCGCAGAACTCCCCGCCTGCCATGGAAAGTGTAAGGCTTCCGTCTTTGGCAAATGCAAGAAAACCCACCTGCTCTGCAGTGGGTTCCTTTTTAAGAAGGATTTGTGCAACTTCTTTGTATTCCTTTTTCGTAACGGTTGAAGTGACCAGAATGGTCTTATTCCCCGTCGGGTTCATCAAAGCATATTTCAGATTCATGCTGCGTACTCTTTCTTATGCCTGTTCGCTGTAGCTTTTTAGGAACTGCTTCGTACGATCTCTGGACGGATTTCCGAATACCTGCTCCGGATCTCCCTGCTCTACGATAAAACCTCCGTCCATAAAGATAACCCTGTTGCTGACTGCCCTGGCAAAGGACATTTCATGGGTAACGATCACCATGGTCATCTTCTCTTCCGCCAGTTTGCGGATGATCTTCAAAACTTCAATGGTAAGCTCGGGGTCGAGTGCGGATGTCGGTTCATCAAAGAAGAGAATTTCCGGCTTCATCGCAAGCGCACGTGCAATCGCAACTCTCTGCTGCTGGCCGCCCGAGAGATTGCAGGGATAGCTGTCCGCTTTGTCCGCAAGTCCCATGCGCTCGAGTAATACTCTCGCTTCCGCTTCCACTTCTTTCTTGTCTCGCTTTAATACTTTTAACGGGGCATCCATGACATTCTGCAGAACGCTCCAATGCGGGAACAGATTAAACTGCTGGAATACCAGGCCGAAATACTGCTTGATCTCCTTCATCTCGGCCTTTGGGCTGTATATTACCTTTCCGGAGTTGCTCGTGGTGACGGCTTTTTTATCCAGATAAACGATTTCTCCCTTATCGATGGATTCCAGAAAAGTCGCACAGCGAAGCAGCGTGGATTTACCGCTTCCGGAAGGTCCGATGATACTGATCACTTCGCCGTGCTTTACGGTAAGATCAATACCCTCCAAAACTTCAAGATGTCCGAACCGTTTATGGATATTTTCCATCTTAAGGACTATTTTGTCCTGATTATTCTCAATTTCCATATTTGTATTTGCCATGAAAAACCTCTCTTACTGAACCACTCCTTGGAAACTATTTGTAATACTGCATGGACTTCTCAAGCGCCTTCATGATCCAGGCCACAACGTAGTTGGCGATGAAGTAGAATACGCCGGCAACCACGAAAGGAAGGAAGGATGTCTGCGATGCGGAAATCTGTTTTGCAAGGGAGAAAACTTCCTCATAGGTAAGAATCGACGCCAGGGAGGTATCCTTAACCAGGGTAATTACCTCGTTGGTAACCGCAGGGAGAACTCTTTTGACCACCTGCGGAAGAATGATGCCAAAGAAGGTCTGGGGCTTGCTGTATCCGAGGATTTCTGCCGCTTCGTACTGTCCGACAGGCATGGAATCGATTCCGCTTCGGTAAATCTCCGCAAAATACGCTGCGTAGTTTAATACAAAACCGATCAAAAGTGCAATGAAACGGTACTCCAATCCGAATATACTGAATTTGCCGACTTTCCAGCCAAACAGATAGGCCGGTCCGAAATACCATACCAAAAGCTGCAGCATCAGGGGTGTTCCGCGCATGATGGCGATGTAGATTTCCGTAAGCCAGGCTAACGGCTTGAATTTTGATTTTTTACATGCTACTACCAGCATTCCAAAAGGGATGGACCCAAGCAGGGTCAGTATAAACAGCAGAATGGTGCGAAGCATTCCGCTGGCCATCGTCATCAACATGGTGGGAAATGTCATGGCAAACTCCTTTAGCGGTATTTGTGAATTTAGACAAATCGAGTAGGAGAAATAATCTCCTACTCGAAAACTTCATTTTACAATTGGACCGAACGGATTTTATTCCTGTCCTTCGGGCTTTAAGCAAAGATATTCGTAGATATCCGGATACTTCTGGCCGATCTGGTCATAGGTTCCGTTCTCAACAAGTGCAAGAAGTGCCTGGTTAACCTGCTCGCAAAGTTCTTCCTCGCCCTTGCGGAAGCCGATTGCATACTGCTCGCTGCCAAGAACATCATCTAAGAAGTGATATCCCTTGTTGGAATTCATTAAGAAATTACCGGAAGTTACATCGATTGCGATGGCATCGATTCCACCAACCTGAAGATCGTTGAATGCGATGGTGTAGGTATCGTATACCTTAAGATCCTTGAAGGTGTTCTTTAACTCTAACTGACCTTCTTCATCATTTAAAAGATCATAGGCGCTGGTGGCGGTCTGAACGCCGACTACTTTGCCTTCGAGGTCTGCCAGGGTCTTGATGTCGGAATCATCGGGAACCATGATCATCTGGGTGTTATCGGAGTAGCTGATGCTCCAGGTGTAATCATCTTCACGTCCGTTTCTGGTAAATCCGGACCATATGCAATCGCAGTTTCCTGCGCTCAGCTCGGCATCCTTTGCGTCCCAGTTGAACGGAACGGGCTGATAATCCCAGCCGTTATACTCACAAACTGCCTGGCAAAGCTCTACGTCAAATCCGCCCATTTCACCGTCATCGTTACGATAGGAATAAGGGGGATAGTCCAGGTCAAATCCATGTTTGAATACGAATTTTTCTCCGGAAGTGTTCTGTGCTTCGCTGGTAGTGCTGCCTGCCTGCTTCGTACATCCGGCAAAAAGAAATGCCGTCATCAGTACGGATAAACCGATTGCTAAAATCTTTTTCATTTTTTCCTCCCCGGGATCCTTGATGATCCCAATACAATTGCTTACTCTCGCTTTATCTTTGTAAAGCATTACCATACTATCACAGTAAAATAGGGCTTGTCAACAAAGACAAGCCCCATAAATCCCTTGTTTTCCGTTCTTTTTATACCTCTGCACTGGTAAGGTAAGCAATCTGCTCTTCGGTTAAAACGTCGATTTCTTTTCCCAGGAATGCAAGCTTTCTTCTTGCCACATCCTGATCGACTTCCTTCGGAACATCGAGCAGCTTCTCATTAATCTTTCCTTCGTTTTCTACCAGATACTTGGCGGAAAGCGCCTGAATCGCAAAGCTCATATCCATGATCTCCGCGGGATGTCCGTCGCCGCAAGCCAAGTTAACAAGTCTGCCTTCACCCAGGATATATACCCAGCGGCCGTCCGGGAGATGGTAGCCCATAATGTTTTTACGCATCTCTGCCGTTTCGGTAGCCACTCTCTTAAGGTATGCCACATCCACTTCACAGTCGAAATGACCTGCATTGCAAAGGATGGCTCCGTCCTTGATCACCGCAAAATCCTCTTCATCAACGACTTTGTTGCAACCGGTTACGGTAACAAAAATATCTCCGATCTTGGCAGCTTCCTTCATCGGCATAACGTCGAATCCGTCCATTACCGCCTCGATGGCCTTCACGGGATCGACTTCGGTAACCACGACTCTTGCGCCGAGTCCTTTCGCGCGCATTGCGGTTCCCTTTCCGCACCAGCCGTAACCTGCAACTACAACGATTTTACCGGCTACAATCAGGTTCGTGGTACGATTTATGCCGTCCCAAACCGACTGTCCGGTGCCGTAACGGTTGTCAAAGAAATGCTTGCAGTCCGCATTGTTTACCTTGACCATCGGGAACTGAAGCTCATTGTCTCTTGCCATGGCTTCCAGTCTGAGGATACCGGTTGTGGTTTCTTCACATCCGCCGATAACATTCGGAATCAAGTCGCGGAATTTGGTATGCATCATGTGAACCAGATCGCCGCCGTCATCGATGATGACATTGGGACCGATCTTTAGAACTTCTTCAATATGGTGATTGTATTCTTCTTCGGTAGCTCCGTACCAGGCATGCACTTCAAGACCTGCCTTTACCAGTGCTGCTGCCACATCGTCCTGCGTGGAAAGCGGATTGGAACCGGTAACATACATTTCAGCTCCGCCTGCTGCCAGTGTCAGGCAAAGGAATGCAGTCTTTGCTTCAAGGTGTACACTTAAGGCAATCTTCTTGCCTGCGAACGGTTTTGTTTTCTCAAACTCTTCTTTCAGGGTACGAAGAAGGTCACAGTTTCTTTTTACCCATTCAATCTTTCTCTCGCCGCTCTCGGCAAGACCCAGGTCTTTAATTTCACTTGCCATGGTTGTTCCTTTCTTTTGCTGCTTTATTATAAATCACAGGTGTAACTTACTCTTTCTTTCGTTCCGGGATGAATAAAGGAAATCCTGCAGGCCGTAAGCATAAGTCTCCCGGTTCCCTCTTCCTTTGATCGGGCAATCGACTGTGCATTCCCGTATTTGGTATCCCCCAGAATCGGATGACCCGCATGGGAAAGCTGTACACGGATCTGGTGATGTCTTCCGGTCAGAAGGTGGATCTCCAGTTCGCCGTTTTCCAGCGTTTCATAGGATAAAACGGCATCCTTCCCTTTGGCATACACAGGGTCGCTTTTGGCCACCACACGGGAGGTATTCGTTCTTGCATCCTTGTAAAGCCTGTCTTTTAATTCGCCTTTGGCAGGTAGAATCTGGCCGAAAACTCTCGCCCGGTAGATTTTCTCCACCGTATGGGCATTAAGTTGGGCCGACAGATCCGCTGCCGCCTCTTTGGTTTTGGCAAATAAAACAAGTCCTCTGACGGGCTGGTCCAGGCGGTTAATGGTTGCCAGATACGGCTTTTCGCCGGCTTTCTTAAGCTGCTTTCGAAGGAGACTTTCCAAATCTTCTTCGTCGATTCGCCTGGTTTCCACCGCAAGGTTTTCGGGCTTTAGCGCCACCAAAATCCATTCATCCTCATATACGATTTCCACGGATTTTATCATCCTGCTGTCCTCGTATGAAGTAATTAGGATACTTTGAAGCGATAACCAACGCCCCAGATGGTCTCAATATATCTCGGAGTGGAAGGATCGTCTTCCATTTTTTCACGGATCTTCTTAATGTGTACGGTAACGGTCGTGATGTCACCGACGGATTCCATGCCCCAGATCTCACGGAACAGATCCTGTTTGCGGAATACTTCGTCCGGATGTTCGGCCAAGAATACAAGCAGATCGAATTCCTTGGTCGTAAACTGCTTCTCCACACCGCCTACGAAAACTCTTCTGGCGGTTTTGTCGATACGAAGATCCTTGATCTCCAGTACGTCGTTATTGGATGCTTTCTTTGCATTCACCAGACGGGAATATCTCGTCATATGTGCTTTTACGCGGGCAACCAATTCACTGGGTGAAAACGGTTTCGTCATGTAATCATCCGCGCCCATTCCGAGGCCTTTGATTTTATCGATATCCTCTTTCTTGGCGCTGACCATGATGATGGGAAGATCCTTTTCCTCACGGATCTTACGGCATACCTCATATCCGTCGATTTCCGGAAGCATCAAATCCAAGATGATCAGATCGTAATCGCCGGACAATGCAGCTTCCTCTCCCGATAAGCCGTCGTTGCAAACGTCGATGTCAAAACCGTTCATCTCCAGATAGTCTTTCTCCAATTCCGCAATCGCCTGTTCATCTTCAATGATCAGAATCCTGTTCATTTTGCTCCCCCCTGTTTCTTCTGGTTTTCTTTTCGATTTCCGCTTTGGTCTTTTCTACGCCGGCCTTGGTCTTCTCCACGCCGGACTTTATGCCTGCTACCGTACTTTCTACGGTTTTACCGATCATCTTCTCTAATTTGACGATCGGGTTGTTGGTCGTCTCTTCTTCCGTTTGGACGGGCTCTTCCACATAGAACGGAAGGGTAAAGTGCACGGTCATGCCTTCGTTTTCCCGGCCCGTGGCCCAAATGGTTCCGTTATGATCTTCCACCACCTTTTTCGCAATGGAAAGACCGATTCCGCTGCCGCCCTGCTTGGAATTTCTGGAGGCATCCGTGCGATAGAAACGGTCAAATACTTTCTCCGCTTCTTTCTCGGAAATGCCTTTTCCGTTATCCTCAATCTCCACCAAAAGAGTCTTTAAATCCTTGTTGGAGATGCGAAGGGTGATTTTGCTGTTTTCTTCGCGTCGGTATTTTACCGAGTTATTGATGATATTGTTGATCACACGCTTTAACTGCTCGGGATCGGCGTTGATCTCAGCCTCGGAATCACAGTGGATTTTATAGTCAAATCCGATTCCCTTGGTACCCAGGTCCAGTCCGACTTCTTCGGCGCAGTCCGCGAAATAATCGCCCACATTCATCCTGTGGAAGCGGTACGGGATCTGATTGGCGTCGATTTTGGACATCATCGTCAGTTCGTCAATCAGGAAGTCCATATCTCCCGCTTTATTATATATCGTTTTAATATATTTTTCCATTTTTTCGGGAGTATCCGCAACACCGTCCATGATTCCCTCCACATATCCCTTGATGGAGGTAATCGGTGTCTTTAAGTCATGCGAAATATTGGTGACCAGCTCCCTGTTTGCTTCTTCCGTTTTGATTCGCTCATCCAGCGAGCCCTTCAGACGGAGGCGCATCTTCTCAAAACCTTCAAAGAGTTCTCCGACCTCGCCTTTCTCTGCGGTGACCGCCGGCGTATCGAAGTCTCCCTTTTCGATCCTCTTCATGGATTCTTTCAATGCGATCATCGGCTTAATGATGCCCTGGTTCACCCAGGAAGTAAGGAGAATACCGGTTAAAACCAAAACCAGGACGATGGAGATTAAAACACCTTCACCGGATATTTCCGATACAATAATGCCGACACAGGTGACGATGTAAATATAGCCCGTGCTTCCGTCTGCCATCTGATAATCCTTCACTTTGATGACACGTCGCAGATCGTTGTAATAAAGAGAATATCCGCTCTGGGTAACCACTTCCTGCTTCGGATCGATGACCTGTAGTACCGGATCTTCTTCTCTTTCCGGACTGATATACCATAATTCCCCGTCTTTGCTTAAAACAAGGAAGGAAGAAATTCTGCCCAACTGTTTGTCAATGTCCTGAATGTCACCTGCTCCGACTAAACCCGTGTCTTCCGTTGACAGTTTTTCCTCTGCGATATCCATAAACCGGTCGGTAATGGATGTATAGACTTCCGAAGGATTCAGCGCAGCCGAAAGAGGAATGTCATCCATATCATAGGTTTGCTTCATATTCCACACGATCGAAGAGCAGATGACAAAATATGTCAAAGCAGCCAGCACGAACGGTAAAATAATGATGGCAAAGAATATAATGATCAGACGGGTGTTTAACTTCATGCGTTCTCCTAAATTTAGTTTTGCAATGCACTCGCACTATAATACTGCAAAAGGGTGTCCGCATATCCGCGAACACCCTTATTATAACACATTTTGGATTTCTTTGAACTAGTTGGTAATTACCATTTCGGTTTCTTTATCGAATACGTGAATCTTCTCAACATCAAGAGCAAACTTAATGGTATCGCCGGGTCTTGCAGTTGTTCTGGAATCAACTCTTGCGGTCATCGGGAACATCTCAAGATCGAAATATAAGAATACTTCCGCACCAAGTAATTCGTATACTTTAATGGTAGATTCGAATACGCTCATCGGGGAGGTTTCTACATACATTTCGCTGTCATAAACGTCTTCAGGACGGATACCGAAGGTTACGCTTCTTCCGTCATAACCACCTTCGATTAACTTCTTGGACTTAGCAGGAGGAAGAGGAATGGAGTGACCTGCAACATTAAGATATGCGGTCTCACCGGAAACCTCTACGATAGCATCGAGGAAGTTCATCTGAGGGGATCCCATGAATCCTGCTACGAACAGGTTCTGAGGTCTGTCATAAAGGTTCTGAGGAGTGTCAACCTGCTGGATAACACCGTCCTTCATAACTACGATTCTGGTACCAAGGGTCATAGCCTCGGTCTGGTCATGGGTTACATAGATGATGGTGGTACCAAGTCTCTGATGAAGCTTGGCAATCTCAATTCTCATCTGTACACGAAGTTTTGCATCCAAGTTGGAAAGAGGCTCGTCCATAAGGAATACCTTAGGATTACGAACGATTGCACGACCCATGGCAACACGCTGTCTCTGACCACCGGACAAAGCCTTCGGCTTACGGTCAAGCAACGGGGTAAGGTCAAGGATCTTAGCTGCTTCTTTAACCATTTTATCAATTTCATCTTTGGGAACTTTTCTTAACTTAAGACCGAATGCCATGTTCTCATATACGGTCATGTGAGGATACAGAGC
>DFEK01000004.1:0-43384 GCA_002368665.1 Lachnospiraceae bacterium UBA3804 | reverse complement strand
GGATACAGAGCGTAGTTCTGGAATACCATCGCAATGTCTCTGTCCTTAGGTTCTACATCGTTAACCAATCTCTCGCCGATACGAAGTTCACCGGAAGAAATGTCTTCCAAACCTGCGATCATACGAAGGGTAGTAGACTTACCGCATCCGGAAGGTCCAACGAAAATAATGAATTCCTGATCGGAAATCTCAAGGTTGAAATCCTTAACTGCTTCGAAACCGTTAGGATAAACCTTGCATACGTTTCTCAAAGATAATCCTGCCATTAATAAATCCTCCTGAAGTTATACATTATTGGGCTATACCGAACCCTATTGGAAAAGTATACCGAAAAATGAATCAAAAGCCTATACTACAATTAAACAAAGATTTTTTTCGCAAATTGTGCATTTTGTTATTCTTTTTCGGGCTTTTTTCCTTTTTGGGAACGATTCTTTTTCTTTTTGTCTTCCGCCTCTTCCGCCTTGCCTTCATCCGGCTGTTCGGAATCGGCTTCTTCGGCTTCTTCGCTTTCTTCTTCCACGTACTCGCCGGCTGCCTCTTTATCCCCGAGCTTGGCAAGAACGGGAACGATCAGCTTGGCCGCAAAGTAATCCACAAAGGAAAACTCAAGCAATACGCAGATCGGAATCAGTCCCGGGAAGAAATATCCCACGGCTGTCAGGGCTGCGGTCAGCGCAATCATAAAAATGCTTCTCGGGAAATTGGTGACTCCGATGATCAAAGCGTTGATGATGGTCGTTCCGATTTTATTCTCATATCTGCCCTGTAACGTAAATACATATGTAAATGTCAGGCAGTATAAAAGCGCCATAAGCAGGGAGAAAATCGTAATAAAGGTTTTCATGCCCTCGGAAAGTTTGGCATAATCTCCGAGACTGATAATTACCAAGCCTGCAATCATCAATCCGACGATCAGAAGGATAATCCAGATCAGTGTTGCCTTCAGGAAGTTCTTTGCAAAGGCTTTGAAATACCGCTGAAACAGTTTTCCGTCTTTTTTCAGGGCACACTGCAGATAAACATCCATATTTGCCGTGATTGCCGCGCCGATGGTGATTACCGGCAGGCAGAGAACCATGGTAATTATGCCGAACAAAAGGATGTCGAACAGGCGGCTTAACCCACGGTTAAGCCAGCTGTCTCCGTCCGTTAAAACATTTTTCTTCATTGTAAAAAATCCTTACTCTAAATCTTTCTTCATGGGGGTGATGTACATTCCCCCGCTGAGCACTTCTTCCGCCGTGTCGGCAAATCCGACACTGTGGTAAAACGGAATCCCGTAAGGTGATGCGTTTACGGTAATGGAGTCGAAGCCGTTTTGCAGAGCATATGCCTCCAATTCCTTTAAAAGTCCGCTTCCGACACCCTTACGGTGCCATTTTTCATCGACGAACAGCAGCGAAATATGATTTCCGGAGCGCAAGGTCGCCATCCCGATGGTCTGGTTTTGCGAATCCTTGGCCACCCAGAGATGATATTCGTGAGCGAGCAGCATCCGATAGAGATTCTGGTCGGAGATAAAATTGATGAAATTCTCCACGCCCTCTTTCGTATAGCCGTCAGCCACATATTTACGGAATGTCCGGTAGGCCAAGGCCATGGCCTCTTCCCACTCGTCCTCTCCTGCTTTTCCGATCAAAATTTCCGACATCGCTGTTCCCGGTTTTCTTTCCTAACTGATTTAGCAGATCTCTGCGCCGCTCGGCATCGGATTCTCGGGAATCATCAGCGCAAGTGCACCTTCGGCATCTTCCGCACAGATTAACATACCCTGTGATTCAATGCCTGCCAATGTGGCCGGAGCAAGGTTGGTCAAAACCATTACCTTCTTGCCCACCATCTCCTCGGGAGAGTACTGGGACTTGATTCCGGACACGATCTGCAATACTTTGCTTCCTACTTTTACCTGGGAGCATAAGAGTTTTCTGGACTTCTTTACCTCTTCGCAGGCTAAGATCTCGCCCACCTGGAACTGCAGTTTGGCAAAATCGTCATAGGTGATCGTAGCCTTGGGCTCAATGTCGATACCGTCGTCCTTCGGCTTCTCTTCTTCCGCGCTGCCGCCTTCTTCCCTGGCTGCATCCGCTTTCTGGATCGCTGCGATCCTTTCTGCCTCAGCCATAACATCCTTGATATCCAGTCTTGCAAATAAGGGAGTCGGTGTATCGGTTACTTTGTTTGCGTTCGGATACAGTCCGAACTCACCGAGTGTATCGAATTCTCTTAAGGATGTATTTAACTGTGCTGCAATCCGCTCAGCCGTCTCGGGAAGATACGGCTCAAGCAGGGAAGCTCCGATAATAATGCCTTCGGTCAGATTGTATAAAACAGTAGCCAGGCGGTCCTTCTTTGCTTCGTCCTTTGCCAGCACCCAGGGTGCGGTCTCGTCGATATATTTATTGCAACGCTTGAAGAGATTGAAGATCTCCGTGATGGCATCCGCTACACGAAGTTCGTCCATCTTGGCCTTCACTTTGCCGTAGCACTGCGTTGCAACTGCCTTTAATTCATCGTCTACCGGTTCGGTAACGTTTTTGTTCTCCACAATTCCTCCGAAATACTTATTGCTCATGGAGATGGTACGGTTTACCAGATTGCCGAGTACGTTGGCAAGATCGGTATTGATTCTCTCCGTCATCAGACTCCAGCTGATGGATCCGTCGTTTTCAAACGGCATCTCGTGAATCATGAAGTAACGCACGGCGTCCACGCCGAAGAACGCGGCAAGGTCATCTGCGTAAAGCACGTTACCCAGGGACTTGCTCATTTTACCGTCTCCGGCCAAAAGCCATGGATGTCCGAACACCTGCTTGGGCAGCGGCTCGCCGAGTGCCATTAAGAAAATAGGCCAGTAAATGGTATGGAATCTGACGATATCCTTTCCGATTAAGTGTAAATCCGCCGGCCAGTATTTTTTGTACTGTTCGGAGGAGTTTCCGTCTGCGTCATAGCCGATTCCGGTGATATAGTTTGAAAGCGCATCCAGCCATACATATACTACATGCTTGTCATCGAAATCTACGGGGATACCCCATTTAAAGCTGGTTCTGGAAACGCACAGATCCTGCAGGCCCGGAAGAAGGAAATTATTCATCATCTCGTTCTTTCTCGATACCGGCTGGATAAACTCCGGATGGGTGTTGATATACTCGATCAGGCGATCCGCATATTTGCTCATTCTGAAGAAATATGCCTCTTCCTTGGCGGGTTTTACTTCTCTTCCGCAGTCCGGGCATTTGCCGTCCTTTAACTGTGACTCCGTCCAGAAGGACTCGCAGGGAGTGCAGTACATTCCTTCGTATGCTCCCTTATAGATGTCACCCTGATCATACAGTCTTTTGAAAATTTTCTGGATCTGCTTCTCGTGATACGGATCCGTCGTACGGATGAATTTATCGTAGGAAACATTCAGGCAGTCGCATACTGCCTTGATTTCTCCGGCAACTTTGTCGACGAATTCCTTGGGGCTTACCCCTGCCTCTGCGGCTTTGAGTTCGATCTTCTGACCGTGTTCATCCGTTCCGGTCTGGAAGAAAACATCATAGCCTTCTTTTCTCTTAAACCGGGCAATGCTGTCAGCCAGAACGATTTCATAGCTGTTTCCGATATGAGGCTTACCGGAAGTGTATGCAATTGCCGTGGTGATATAATACGGTTTCTTTTCCATTTTCTTATCCTCTCTGAATATAACATAATCGCCCGACGGGCTAAAATAAGCCCGTCAGGCTACAATCTTCTTTCGTATGAAATTACCCGGAATGCTTATTTTCCGAGGAATTCCTTAACCTGCTCGTACACACCCTGTCCGTCCAAACGGAAGCGGCGCATTAATTCGTCGCAGGGAGCGGAAGTGCCGAATACATCCTGTACGCCAACCTTCATTACGGGGATGGGGTACTTCTTGCAGATGCAGTCACATACCGCGCTGCCTAAACCTCCGATTACCGAGTGCTCCTCGACGGTAACGATTTTACCGGTCTTCTTTGCGCACTCCACAACCAAATCCTCATCAAGGGGTTTGATCGTATGCATGTTAACAATCTGAGCATTGATTCCGTCTGCGGCAAGCAGCTCTTCCGCACGAAGCGCGCTGTCCACACAGATTCCGGTAGCGATCACGGTAACATCGGTACCTTCCTTTAAAACAACACCCTTGCCCATCTCAAACTTGTAATCTTCTCTGTCGTTGATCACGGGCACATTGCTGCGTCCGAGACGAAGATACACGGGGCCGTTATGATCGATCGCTGCCTGTACGGCCGCCTTGGCTTCCACATAATCGGAAGGAACCATGACTACCATACCGGGGATATTGCGCATCAGGGAAACGTCTTCGAGGCACTGATGGGTTGCACCGTCCTCGCCTACGGAGATTCCGCCGTGGGATGCGGCAATTTTAACATTCAAATGCGGGTATCCGATGGAGTTACGAATCTGCTCATAGGCACGTCCCGTTGCAAACATTGCAAAGGAGCTGATGAATACGATTTTACCGGTCGTGGCAAGTCCTGCTGCCATGCTGGCCATATTTCCTTCCGCGATACCGCAGTCGAAGAAGCGGTCCGGGAACTTCTTTGCGAAAATGGATGTTTTCGTGGATGCCGCAAGGTCTGCGTCCATTACCACGAGGTTTTCATATTTTTCTCCGAGTTCCGCAAGCGCTTCGCCATATGCCTGACGGGTTGCAATCTTCTTTACATCTGACATAATGCTTCACCTGCCTTCCTCAGTTCTTCCAATGCTGCTTCCTTCTGCTCGTCGTTCGGTGCAACGCCGTGCCATCCGGCCTGGTCTTCCATGAAAGAAACACCCTTGCCTTTAACGGACTTGCAGATAATTGCGGTCGGGCAGCCCTTGGTCATTCTGGCCTCTTCAAAGGCCTCTCTTAAGGAGTCAAAATCGTGTGCGTCGGCTTTCACTACATGGAAATTGAACGCTTCGAATTTCTTGTCAATCGGATAAGGAGAGCAGACATTTTCGATATTTCCGTCAATCTGCAGATTGTTGTTATCCACGATTACACAGAGATTGTCGAGTTTCTTGAATCCTGCATACATTGCAGCTTCCCAAACCTGTCCCTCTTCGGTTTCGCCGTCTCCGAGAAGCGTGTATACACGGTAGTCCTTATGGTCCATTCTGGCGGCAAGTGCAATACCGACTGCAGCGGAAATGCCCTGTCCCAGTGAACCGGTGGACATGTCCACGCCGGGAGTCGACTTCATGTCGGGATGTCCCTGAAGATAGGATCCCCACTGTCTTAAGGTCGTCAGATCCTCAAACGGGAAGTATCCTTTCAGTGCCAGTGTGGAATACAGTCCGGGAGCCGTATGGCCCTTGGATAATACGAAACGGTCTCTGTCCGAATCCTTGGGATTCGAAGGATCCACGTTCATCTCTTCAAAATACAGATAGGTAAAAATATCAGCCGCGGATAACGATCCACCCGGATGACCGGATTTGGCGGCATGTGTGGAAATGATCACACCCTGGCGTACTTTGTTGGCCAGTTTCTGAAGTTCCAGGTTCTCCATTTTCTTCTCCTTGGAAATGTTCTAGTCGCTGCCGAAAAACAGCAAGCGCTACTATTTTAGCACTTACGGCCTGTTTCGGCAACCGTGTTTCAATATGCCCTGTGCAGGCTTATGCTTTTTCTTCTTTTAAAATCTTAACGATCCGGCTGGTCCCCAGACGATCCGCACCGAGGGCGATGAACTCGGCCGCATCTTCTATGGAGGAAATGCCTCCGGCTGCCTTCACCTTTACTCCGGGTCCGACATGCTTTTTCATCAAAACCACATCTTCCTTGGTCGCTCCCGCCTTGGAAAAACCGGTGGAGGTCTTGATAAAGTCCGCTCCGGCGGCCGTTACGATATCACACATTTTGGCCTTCTCGTTACGGTTTAAAAGACAGGTTTCGATGATGACCTTGAGGATTTTGCCGTTGCAGGCTTTCTTTACCGCACGAATCTCTTCTTCCACATCCTTGTAGCGCTCCTCTTTGAGCGCCCCAACGTTGATCACCATATCAATCTCGTCCGCTCCGTTTTCCACGGCATTCGATGCTTCGAAACATTTGGCTTCCGTCGTGGAATAGCCGTTCGGAAATCCGATAACGGTGCAGATCTTCACTTTTCCGCCGGCATATTCGGCTGCGCGCTTAACAAAGGACGCGGGAATACATACACTGGCGGTTTTATACTTGATGCCGTCATCAATGATTTCCTTAATCTCATCCCAGGTCGCATCCACCTTTAAAAGGGTATGATCCACTTTTGCCAAAATATCGTCTATGGTCATGTTACTTCTCCGGTTTCTTATTTTATCAGTCTTTCTTTGATCTTTTCATTCTCAAAGAAGATCTTCTCCTTATCGAGTGTCTTGACTTCCCTCTTCTCCATCAGGATCTGTCCGTTTACAATAACGGTATCCACCTCGGAGCCGTTGCAGGAATAAGCCAGGGATGCGATATAGTCGTTTCTCGGCATGAAGGATGCGGTATCCGTATTTAAAATTACCAGGTCCGCTTTCTTTCCTTCTTCCACGGAACCGATTTCATATTCCTTGCCCATGGCTTTGGCGCCCGCCATAGTCATCATCTTCAGACCTTCCTTGGCGGAAATGCACTGTGCCTGCTCACTGACACCCTTGTGGATCAATGTCATCAGGCTCAGTTCATGGAACATGTTCAGGGTATTGTTGCTGGCTGCGCCGTCGGTACCGAGCGCAACATTGATCTTTTTCTTTAACATACGGGGAATCGGTGCGATTCCGTTTCCGAGTTTCATGTTGCTGGCGGGATTGCTTGCCACGGTAACACGGTTCTTGTAAAGGATATCCAGGTCATCCTCGGAAACATGCACACAGTGTGCCGCGATGGTGCGGTTTTTGAAAAGTCCCGCACGGTTGGCAAGTTCGATGGGGCTGCAGCCGTATTTCTTCTTGCAGTCTGCAACTTCCTTCCGGCTTTCAGACAGGTGCATGTTAACCTTCATGTTGTATTCACCGGCAAGTTCGGCAATGTACTGCTGGAGTTTTTCCTCACAGCTGTAGGGCGCATGAGGTCCCATGCAGACTTCGATCAGATCGTTTTCAAGGTACTTCTCTCTGGCTTCCATGGTCTCTTTGATGCGGCGGATGGCTCCCTCGTCATCGGGGCCGGAGCCTACAAGTCCTCTGGAAATGATTCCGCGAAGACCCGCTTCCTCAATTGCCTCACCGCAGGGAAGCATATTTAAGTTCATATCGATGAATGCAGTGGTTCCGCTTTCGATCATTTCAAGCAAACCGAGTCTGGTTCCCCATTTTACATCCTCGTCGGTCATTTTATCCTCAATCGGGAAAATGCGCTTGAAAAGCCAGTCGTCAAACGACAGATCGTCTCCGCAGCCGCGCATGAAGTTCATATAAATATGCGAATGCGCGTTAATCAGACCGGGAAGTAACAGTCTGTCCTTTCCGGAAATGACGTAATCCGCGGTTTTGTCCGAGAACGGTGCGCGGGTTTCCTTTTTCTTGTCCGTCTCGATTACGGCTTTGATGGTATCGCCGTCAATGTAGACATTGCATTCCTGGACCGAAAAGATTTTTCTCTGGTCGGGAAGTACCGTTTTAATTTCCTTAATCAGAATTTTCATTTTGCCAACCCTCCTTGTTTTGTACCCCCATACAGAATTACTTTATCACATTCCACGGTATTCGTACAGTTCTGCCGTGTATTTTCCACACTTCTCCAGCCCCGTTTTGCCGTCAGGAATGCAGCGAAGAAAAAGAAGCAAAGACCGGTTATCGCTATGGTCTGTTTGATCCATTTCTTTTTCTTGAATACCTTTCCGACGTCGAGCATGCTTAAAAGAATCATAAACAGCATCAGCGCTTCCGCGAAGAGAAACGAAACGGCGAACTCGTCATCGATGCTGCCCTTCGATAAAAGGATGCCCCAGGAGATCACGTGGCCCAAAAGCAGCCCTCCGAGGACCCATAGATACCTTAGTTTCGCCAGAACAAACATCATGGCCACGCAAAATACAAGCAATACCACCACCGGCTGGACTTCGGACTTTAAGATGGACTGCTCGTAAACTCTCTTGGCAATGGCAACAGGGCCTTTGACATTTTTCGCCTTCTTCATTGTCTGCTTGGCCTGCGTACCGGTGGCAGCTTCGATATCCTCCTCGAGGGTGTCGCCCGAAACCGTCGTATCCGTCTGCTGCTCCACGACCGCTTTCAGTCTTTCTCCATCCTTGATCAGCTTATTGGTTAAAACCCGGATGCCTGCGCCGAGGGCCAAAACCAGCAGGATGGAAAAGAGGATTTTTAAAAAGCCGATGTGCATTCTCTCTCTTTCCGCGTGGCTGATTCCCATAAGGACCAGTCCGCCGATCGGCTGTAAGAAAAGCATTGCCTGCGGATGAAGCAGGTAGGCAGCCAGCTGCAGGACAAAAAAACATACGCTGGTGCCCGTCTCGTCTCTGTCGGAGATCAAGCACGAATACGCTGCCGCCACAAGCATGGCGGAGATGCAAAAGGCACTTAAGTTGGCGCTCATTTTAAGATAGGCAAACAAAAGTGCCAGAGTTGCAAGCGGCACCAAAAACGCCCGGATTCGTCTAAGCCTCATCACGCTGTAGATGATAACACTCTGCGAAAGGACGAACAGAGCAATAAGAAACCACTTTCTTACCTCGCTTCCCTTAACAAAGCGGTAAAGAAAGGAGGTGGAAACGTCTTTCGTATCCACTCCGATGCCCAGGGTAAAATACAAAACGCCCAGAAAAGCCATGGGAACCAGGACCGAAACGATCATCGCCGGCACTTTATGAAACTCTTTTTCTTCTTTTTCCTCTGCTGCCATATTGTCCTCTTTTTACGAAAAAAGCGGCACTTCCGCATCGGGAGGTGCCGCCTGAAGTTTTGCTTTTATACCAGTGCTACGGTCTGACGTGCGATGGCAAGTTCTTCGTTGGTGGGAACTACCATTACGGTTACCTTGTCTCCGGGACGGGAGATGATGGTTTCTTCTCCGCGGATTGCGTTCTTCTCGGGATCGATTCCGCATCCCAAGTAATCCAGATATTCACCTACCATGGCGCGGACTCTTCCGTCGTTTTCGCCGATACCTGCGGTAAAAGCAATCACATCCACACCGTTCATGGCAGCCACATAGGAGCCGATATACTTTGCCACTCTGTAGGTGTATGCTTCAAGAGCCATCTTGGCAAGGGCATTTCCTTCATCCATTGCCTTGGAAAGGTCACGGAAGTCGCTGGAAACCTTGGACATTCCTTCTACGCCGGACTTCTTGTTCATTACGGTGTTTACTTCGGATACGGTTAAGTTTTCCTTGTTTGCGATGAATTCCACGATTGCGGGATCGATATCACCGCAACGGGTACCCATGATAAGTCCTTCAAGCGGAGTAAGACCCATGGAAGTATCTACGCATTTTCCGTTCTTTACGGCGGAAATGGAAGCACCGTTACCCAAGTGGCAAACGATAATCTTTAAGTCTTCTCTGGTCTTTCCCAAAATCTCAGCCGCACGTGCGGATACGAAATCATGGCTGGTACCGTGGAAGCCGTAACGACGGATCTTGTATTTTTCATAATATTCATAGGGAAGTCCGTACATATAAGCCTTCTCGGGCATGGTCTGATGGAAAGCGGTATCGAATACGGCTACCATCGGAACATTTGCCATAATCTTCTGGCATGCACGGATACCGATTAAGTTTGCGGGATTGTGAAGGGGTGCAAGGTCGTTGCACTCTTCGATTGCTTTGATTACTTCTTCGTTGATCACAACGGAGGAAGCGAATTTCTCACCGCCATGGACGATTCTGTGGCCTACTGCGTCGATTTCGTCCAGGGATTTTACCACGCCGTAATTTGCATCCGTAAGAGCATTGATTACGAGCTGAACCGCTACCGTATGATCCGGCATCGGGTGCTCGATGACAACCTTCTCACCGCCTGCAGGGGTATGATTCAGTCTTGCTCCGTCCATACCGATTCTTTCGCAAAGTCCCTTTGCAAGAACGGCTTCGGTTTCGGAATTGATCAACTGATACTTTAAGGATGAACTACCGCAGTTAATTACCAATACATTCATTTTGTTTTCTCCTTCTGTTATATTAATATGCCTTGCCCCAGTACATTAATGCCTTGGCAGGACGTCCGCAGCATACGCAGGTTTCGGAAATTCTTTCCTGGTTAAAAGGCATGCAGCGGCTGGTTGCCGTCGTATCCTCTTTAACCTTATCCTCGCACGCCTGATCGCCGCACCACATAGCTTTCACGAAACCGGGCTTTTCATTGAGAATCTTTACAAACTCATCATAAGTCGTTGCCGTGTAGGTATGTGCTTCTCTGTGAGCTCTTGCTCTCTCCAGCATTTCTTTCTGAATGCGGTCAAGCATTTCACCGATGGTTGCTTCGATATTGTCTAAGGAAATTTCGGTCTTTTCTCCGTTATCACGGCGAACGATGACTGCCTTTCCGGCTTCGATATCACGGGGACCGATCTCAAGACGAAGAGGCACACCTCTCATCTCATGCTCAGCGAACTTCCATCCGGGACTCTTCTCGGAATCGTCCACTTTGACACGGAAGTCTTTCAGCTTCTCTTTTAACTCGAATGCCTTGTCGAGAACGCCTTCCTTCTTCTGCTGGATCGGAACGATAACAACCTGTGTGGGAGCAACCTTCGGAGGTAAAACAAGTCCGGAATTGTCTCCGTGTACCATGATAACGGCTCCGATCAAACGGGTGGTCATTCCCCAGGAAGTCTGATGAACATATTCGAGTTTATTATCCTTGGAGGTGTACTGGATATTGAATGCTTTGGCAAAACCGTCTCCGAAATTGTGGCTCGTACCCGACTGCAAAGCCTTGCCGTCATGCATCAGGGCTTCAATCGTATAGGTTGCGATGGCTCCGGCAAATTTCTCTTTGTCGGATTTACGGCCCTTGATAACCGGAATTGCCAGAACGTTTTCACAGAAATCCGCATATACATTCAGCATCTGCTCGGTTCTCTCCTGCGCTTCCTCGGCAGTCGCATGAGCCGTATGGCCTTCCTGCCATAAGAACTCTCTGGAACGAAGGAACGGTCTTGTCGTCTTCTCCCAGCGGACCACGCTGCACCACTGGTTACAGATCTGCGGAAGGTCTCTGTAAGAATGTACGATATTTGCGTAGTAATCACAGAATAACGTCTCGGAAGTGGGACGTACGCACATCTTCTCCTGCAGAGGCTCCAAGCCTCCCTGTGTCACCCATGCCACTTCGGGCGCAAAACCTTCGACATGGTCTTTTTCCTTCTGTAAAAGGCTTTCCGGAATGAACATCGGAAGATAAACATTCTGTACGCCGGTTGCCTTAAAAGCGGCATCCAGCTGATTGCGGATTAACTCCCAGATGGCATATCCGGCAGGACGGATTACCATACATCCCTTTACGGAAGTGTAATCGGTCAGTTCTGCCTTTTTTACCACGTCCGTATACCACTGGGCGAAGTCTTCCTCCATGGGGGTAATGGCTTCGAGTTGTTTCTTATCATCTGCCATGATTTATATCTCTCCTTACAAACTTCCCCGGAAAACTCCGGGGAAGCAATTTTTCTTACTGTAAACGTTTGAGAAGAGCTTCTCTTTGCTCTTCATATCCGGGTTTTCCGAGAAGTGCGAACATGTTCTTCTTGTAGCTTTCCACGCCGGGCTGGTTGAACGGATTTACACCAAGGATATATCCGGAAACGCCGCATGCGAACTCGAAGAAATAGAACAGCTCGCCAAGATAGAATTCATTTACTTCCGGAACATTGATTACGAAGTTCGGTACCTGTCCGTCAGTATGAGCAAGAATGGTACCCTTCATAGCGCACTTGTTGACGAAATCAACGCTCTTTCCGGATAAGTAGTTCAGTCCGTCCAGATCAACCGGCTCTTCCTCGATGATGATCTCTTCTCTGGAAGTTTCGATATTGATAACGGTTTCGAATAAGTTTCTGGAGCCGTCCTGAATGAACTGTCCCATGGAGTGAAGGTCGGTGGTTAAATCCACGCTTGCAGGGAAGATACCTCTCTGGTCTTTACCTTCGGACTCACCGTAAAGCTGCTTCCACCATTCGGATACGAAGTGAACGGCGGGCTCATAGTTTGCTAAAATTTCAATCTGTTTTCCTTTTCTTAAAAGGATATTTCTTGCTGCGGCATACTTGAGTGCATCATTGTCTTCGAATGCATTGTTGATTGCCATCTCTCTTGCCTTTGCAGCACCTTCCATAAGCTTATCGATATCTGCACCGGATACAGCGATCGGAAGAAGACCTACAGCGGTAAGAACGGAGAAACGTCCGCCGATATCGTCGGGAACGATGAAGCTCTCATAACCCTTCTCGGTAGCAAGTCCCTTTAAGGATCCGCGTGCCTTGTCGGTGGTTGCGTAAATTCTCTTGGCTGCTTCAGCTTCGCCGTACTTCTTTTCGCAGAGTTTCTTCAGTACACGGAATGCGATTGCCGGCTCCGTGGTGGTTCCGGACTTGGAAATCATGTTAATGGAGAAATCTCTGTCTCCGATTACCTGAATTAAGTGCTTTAAATAGGTAGAGCTGATGGAGTTACCCACGAAATAGATTTCGGGAGTTTTACGAACGCTCTTATCAACTACATTGTAAAAGCTGTGGCGTAAAAACTCGATAGCTGCTCTTGCTCCGAGATAGGATCCGCCGATACCGACTACGAGTAAAACATCGGAATCGTTCTGAATCTTGGCTGCTGCCTTTTTAATTCTGTCAAACTCTTCTTTATCATAATTAACGGGCAAATCAATCCATCCTAAGAAATCATTTCCCGCTCCTGTTTTGGCTACCAGTGTTTCCTTTGCATCAAGTGCAAGCTTCTTCATCAGTTCCATTTCATGATCTTTCATAAAAGGAGCTGCGTTGGAATAATCAAATGTTACCTTGCTCATCTTTCTACCTCCGTATTTAATCACGCATGGCGCGTTTTCGACTAAATTTAAGTGTAACAAACTTGATGTGATGTTTCAAGCCTAATCGGTTTTGTTTTGAGGTTTAAGTTTCTGATTTTATGGTATATAATGGCGATGTAATCAATTTGTCGGTAATTTCTATTATATCCGGATCATAATTCGTTATATTTGGAGTAAATACAATGCAAAAGGCCTCAAGAAGCAAAAAACTCATTATCCTGTCCGATATTATCCTTTTCCTTTTTCTGTATGCCGGTTATATCGGAGCAAGTTTTTATCTGTTTTACCATCAAACAGGTAATTTTGGCGGATGGGGTTCAGATATGCCGGCTTATCTTATGGTCGTTAAAGGCGAAGACTCCGGTTATGATTTTCCCTATCCGCTTATGTTTTTAGCCGCACGCTTTTTTGCACATTTTTCGAATCCGGTTATCGGTCTGTCCGTAGCGGTAACTCTTTTAAACGGGCTTACTCCCGTAATCTTAAAATACTGGATTTCCAAAAAAATCGATGCCTTCCGTCATCCCGGCAGATTATTTCTTTCAACGGCGGGTACTTATCTGATTCTGGTCGTTTCCATGCTTTATCCGTTATCGTATCTCGGTAAATATAATGACCCCGGACCGGATTACTTATATCGTTACAACGGCGTATTTTCACCAAACACCTATCATAATGCGACATCCATTTGCGCCAGACCTTTTGCACTGGAATCCTTTTTTCTGTTTGGAGAGATTTTTGAAATCTATGAGCAAAAGAAAAAGTGGATTTGTAAGGAATACGTTGTGTTCTCGGCCTTCTTATGTATCAGCACACTGACAAAACCCAGTTTTACAATAGTATTCGGACTGATGGCTTTGGTACTAATGACCGTACGTCTGATTCGCTCTAAGTTTCAAAATACAAAACAATTTTTCCAACTCGGCATTTACTTTATCCCAACCATACTGGTTTTGTTATATCAATACAAAGGAGTATTTACCGCAAGCGGAGAAAGTACGGAAAAAGGAATCGGAATATATCCTTTCCTTGCCTGGTCACAATGCTGTAAAAACATCCCCTTATCCATTCTTCTCGGGGCAGCATTCCCTCTTTCCGTAATTCTGTTCCATATTACGGTTCTGAAAAAGAATAATGAATTGTATTATTCTTTGCTGTATTATCTGTTTTCTCTGGCATCTTTGATTTTTCTTTACGAAAAAGGATGGCGGATGAGCCACGTTAATTTTGCATGGGGGTATGTATACGGATTGTTTTTCCTGTTTACTGCTTCCTTTATTACCGTCATAAGGGACTGTTTTGCCGAAGATAAAAAGTACCGGTATTTCCTGCCGGTTCAATTCGCATTGCTGGCGCTGCATTTGATTTGCGGAATTGATTATCTGCGCATTCTGCTTCTTGGCGGTTCTTTCAGTTAATCACTTGATACCCATCTTTTGATTTGCTATAATCTTTTTGATGTTCACTTATGGGTAAAACACCACATCTTAAGTACAATGTGCAAAGGATGAAGTTTTCATGAAAAGAATTGTTCTGACAGGCGGTGGAACCGCCGGACATGTTACTCCGAATATCGCACTTCTTCCCAAACTTCGGGAGATGGGATACGAAATCCACTACATCGGTTCTTATGAGGGCATCGAGAAAAAACTGATTGCCGACTATGATATTCCCTACTACGGTGTATCCACCGGAAAATTAAGACGCTATATCGATCCGAAGAATTTTTCGGATCCTTTCCGTGTTTTGAAAGGTGTGGGTGAAGCCAAGAAGATTTTAAAGAAAATTCGTCCGGACATTATTTTTTCAAAGGGCGGTTTTGTATCCGTTCCCGTTATCCGGGCAGCCAGAAGTCTTAAAATTCCCTGCATCATCCATGAATCGGACATGACTCCCGGTCTTGCCAACAGGCTCTGCATTCCCACCGCAAAGAAAGTCTGCTGCAACTTCCCGGAAACCGTATCCAAACTTCCGGAAGGAAAGGCCGTTCTTACCGGTACGCCGATCCGCGCCGAATTAATGCAGGGAAATAAGGAAGCCGCATATACTCTTTGCGGATTTAACAAGGATTTACCCGTTCTTATGGTAATCGGAGGAAGCACGGGAAGTGTTGCCATCAACAAAGAAATCCGCGCATCCCTTCCGAAACTTCTTAAGGATTTTCAGGTTGTACATCTGTGCGGAGCAGGCAATATAGACAATCTTCTGATTCCGCAGAAGGGATATAAGCAGTTCGAGTATTTAAAGAGCGAGTTAAAGGATGTTCTGGCCATGGCCGATATCGTTGTCTCCCGTGCCGGAGCCAATGTCATCTGCGAATTGCTCGCCCTGAAAAAGCCCAATCTGCTGATTCCTCTTCCCGCGAGCGCATCGCGCGGCGACCAGATTCTGAATGCAGCCTCCTTCGAAGCGCAGGGTTATTCGCTTGTCCTTTCGGAGGAAGATATGGACACCGTATCTTTGACCGACAGAATCTATGAACTTTATTGCAACAGAAAACGCTATGTTGAAAATATGAGCGCAAGTTCCCAGGTCGATGCCGTGAACAAGATCGCCGCTCTGATCGAAGAAGTATCTTCAGCCAAATAAAACAGCCACAATTGACAGAAAGCAGGAAAATGATCAAACAATTATCCATTTATTCGGAAAACAAAAAAGGAACCATGATGGAAATCACCAATGTCCTGACCGGTAACAATATCAATATCTGGGGATCGGTAACCAACGACAGCGCCGAATTCGGCATCATCCGCATGGTTGTATCCGATCCGGAACTGGCAAAGGAGAAACTCGAAGAGGCCGGATTCTTCTGCCGCCTTTGCAATGTCATCGGTGTAGAGATGGCCGATGAGGTCGGCGCATTAAACCGCCTTTTGAAAACGCTTTTCGAAAGCAATATCAACGTGGATTACATCTATCTTTCCTTTAACCGTGATTCCTCACTTCCCGTGCAGATCCTGCACGCACAGGACGCTCCCGAAGTGGAGGAATGCATTCGTGCCAAAGGATTCCGCGTTCTGTAAATAAATGATAACGGACATAATAAAAGCAGAGAAGTGACTTCCCTGCTTTTTTGATTTCTTAATCTACGCAATCTTTCATGATATCGATCCATGTCCGGATCAGCTCCACTTCCAATTCCACTTCCTTGATGCATTTTCCTTCTTTCACCCTGTGGTATACCGGAGGCTCCATCACATCCTTATCGCGTCGTAAGAGGATATAGGCTTTGGACCGGTCAAAGAAAAGCGCCGGCGGGAAATTTTTCGCCTTCTTGGAGATATCCTTTGCGGCAATCCTTTCGATAAAAGCTTCTCCCTCTTTCTGGTCCTTGACATAAACGGCAAACTCTTTATCAAAACTCTTCTTTCCGCTGAGGATTTTCGCATATCCTTCCGGCTGTTCGTATTCCTTTCCGGTGAATTTAAAGTCCTCGTGAATCAGCTGAACCTCATTCCGGAGGCCTGTCTTTAATTCGATGGCGATCAGCACACAGGTCAGGCCGGAATTTTTATTATCGTATCCAAGCGTTAAGTCGTAACGGATAAACGGTACACTCCTGTGACTGCCGCGAATACAGTCATTGGCTTTGGCGGTCTTGGCCTTCTCCAGTACGGAGAAATCCGCGATATCCCTGAGCGAAACCTTATCGTTACCGAGATAACTTCCCTCTCCGAAGGCCTTCTCCATATAAGGTTTTACATAGGCATTCTTGTATTCTTCCGAATAGACGGCATACTTGCGGCTTTTCCGAAGCAGGATCGGAAGCATGTAAATACAGAAAACCACCACCAGGAGACATACGGGAATCAGAATATAACGAAGCGGTGTTCCGGGCAGGATGCCTTTTTTGTAGATCAGGAACAGATAGGCAAAGGTTCCGATCAAAGAAAGCGCACAGCAAAAAATCCATATGTTTTCCACATGGCAGACTTTTATGCGCAGCTCATTCAATCTCTGTTCCGTTGTCTGTTCTTTGTTCTCCATCGTCAGTTACTCTCTTCGTTTCGTTACATTCAGTCTTTCAGGGACAGAAGTTTGCAAAGTTCTTTCTGATCTTCTTCCTTCGGGCTGGTCGGCTCCCAGAGGATGTTCTGTCCGTCGTTCTCATAGCGGGGAATCAGATGATAATGGAAATGAAATACCGTCTGTCCTGCGCAGGGACCGTTGTTCTGTACCAGGTTAAAACCGTCGCAATTTAATTTCTCTTTCATATGGGTAGCCATCTTCTTAGCCAGAACCATAACCTTGGAAGCGGTCTCATCCGGCAAATCGAAAAGATTGGCATAGTGCTCCTTGGGAAGAATCAGCGCATGGCCCTTCGTTGCGGGACCTGCGTCCAGAATAACATTGAAATCCTCATCTTCATAGATGGAATTGGTGGGGAAAACCCCGTTTGCAAGCTTACAGAAAATACAATCGTCTTTCTTCATGTTTCTGTCCTTATCCTTTCTTTTGCTTTGCGTATTTCGCGCGAAGAATTCTCTCGACAATCAATCCGGCGATTACACCGGCAACCAAACCCGTAACGTGCGCCGCGTTATCCACACCGCGTACGACAAAGCCCTGATATACGCTGTCCAACGCACAGAGGGACAGCATGAAAATGCGGTAATATCTTCCGTTTCCGATCTGTTTCAGATTCCGGAGACTGATGTAAAGAAGGATTCCCATCACACCCATGATGGCTCCGGAAGCTCCGACGGAAGGAATCACGGAACCGATCACCACCTTATACAGCAATGATCCCACACCTGCAATCACACCGAGCAGATGATAGAGAAGCGCGTATCTTCCCCTTCCGATGGACGGCTCCAGAATCTGGCCGGCCATGTACAACATAATCATGTTGTTGATATAGTGGGTGACTCCGCCGTGGACATACATGTAGGTAAAAAGTCTGTACCACTGGCCCTTCTCCAATACAGCAACCGGATCGAGGTCCAGAAGACTCGTCGCATAGTCGCCGTACAGCAAGCAGACTCCGCCAATCAGCAAATTGACGAGAACGATGATCAGGGTAACCCACGGAAACGCAACCCGGGTGCTTCTTTGCTGCACTCTCTGCCTTTCCTGCATGGACCGGTTTAAGTTCGTCTGCACCGCTGCGATCGTAGCCTGCGCCCTGCCGGGGTCCCGCAGAAAATCGTTCAGTTTTCTTTTAAATCCGTAGAAATCTTCCGCCCTGTCGGGAGGAATATATAATGCTCTTGTTGTTGTATCGATCACCCAGGCGTTCCGATCGCCCCCGGTAACCGTCATTCCCGTCTGCGGGTCCGCGGTCAGCAGAACAAAAAGAGCATGAATCTCACCTAAATTCTTTTCCTGCAAAAGACGGTACGCACCATCGCGAAGACTTACATAGGTCTCAGATGCAAGCGTTTCTCCGTACCGAAGCTCATACGCAAAGAGCGCCGTGATATAACCGGTCTCCTTCCTTAAGAAAATCCTGTAACTTTGCAGGTTCGTGGACACCGGGGTAAATCCTTCCAATAATAAAAATGATGACAGCTGTTCAATCATGGCGTACCCCTTGTTGTATCGCCTATTATACTGTTTTTACGGGGAAAAATCAATTGAAGATAAATTCCGTCTCCCCGATCAGAATGCGGTCCCCCGGGGAGATTTGAACCTTTTCGTTATTTTCCAGAGGGATTTCATTGACGGAACAACCATTTGTGGAATTAAGGTCTTCCAAAAAGATCTCCCCGTCCTGTTCGAAGAAGCGGGCATGAAGGCGGGATACGGAATCATCATCCAGACAGATATCCACGGACCCTTCCAGTTTCCCGATAACTACCGGAAGGTTCTTTAAAGAATACCTTTCTTTCGTGGCGATGTTTTTTAATTCTCTTTTTATGGTACCGTTTTCTTCGCCAAGGAGCCTGGTTCTCCTACATTCGGTTTCATCTTCCTCTGCTTTGGACCATTGCGGCAAATTGGCGGTTCTTTGAATGGATTCCGCTCCTGTCCGGACGGATTCTTTTTTCCTTTTGCTCTTATTTTCCTTTCGCGAAGTCTTTCCGAAACGGAAGAACCTTCCGATCATGTCAAGAAAATCATTTTCCTTCTCGACAACTTCTTCGTCCAATATAATCGCATCCGGCTCCGTCGTTATAAGCTCCGGTTCTTCTTTCGGTACATATTCCTTTGACTGAACCAACGCCTCGTCCAAAGCTTTGACCATTTCCGGAAGGAGAAATCTTCCTTCTTTCGCGCTTCGGTAGAAACGATATGCAATATCCACTGCCCGCGTATCCCTGTGATCAACCTTCTCCAGAAGATATTCCGCAAGAAGCGTCAGTCCGGACGGATAGATTTCTTCATTCACCCCGGGATAAAAGATCCATTCCGGGCATCCGCTTGTTACTTCATAGTAAATATAGTCCGGTGAACAAAGGATACCGGATGGGTTGAGCAAAAATCTCTCCGCTTCCGAAACAGCCTTTTCCCAGGAATAAAACAGATTTTTCAATTCGTCGAATCCCATCTCTTTTCGTTCAAACATACGGCTCATGTTCTGCTTCGACGAAATATCGTAAAAGATTTTCTCTTCCCCGTCCTTAACTCTTTCCATGGCGTTCAGGAAACCCAAAAGCTTATTCTTCGTATACATCTGGAGCCGGTAATCGGCTGATTCCACCGGTAGAATCAGATAGTTGCATTTCATATCCCGTTTGAATTCCGCCTTCATCCTCTGTTCCCCTTTCTTTTATCCATTCAATAAATGCTTCTCCTTTCTTAATGTTTCGAATGACCGACGACGGCCGGAACCGATCGGCTTTCGCCTGCACCTCAACCGTTTGAAAAGGCATCGGCAGCCCAATTACAGTAAACGGTGATCGCTTCATTTCACCCACAAATCGCACTCTGGCCTGGACTTTTCCGACCGATACCTCCATTCTGAGATTTTCCATAAAAATCAATCTTCCTCTGATGGCCTCAAAGCTTTTAAATGCCACCGATTCCTCGATTTCCCTGTTTGACCGGTCTTCGTAATAGGTTGCATTTTTCACTCCGAGAAGAGCCGCATCCTGCAGAACATTCCGATTATACAAAAACAGCAGAAACGCAACCAGCAACACCAGCACCGATAAAATAACCGGCATAATTAGTGCACATTCCACCGTAATGTTCGCATCCAGAAGTCTCCTTTTTTTCATGCAAATCCTCCCGACATTACAAGGGAAAGAACCAACGACGGCAATAAAAACGGAACAAACGCAATCTTTGTATTCCTTCCGGCTTTTTTTCGAATCAAGAGCCAGATACTGCTTAAAGCAGCCAGAAAAAGTCCCATGAAGACCATCATCAGATTGAGCCTTAGTCCAAGTAATACACCCGTTACAATCAGTACCAGTCCATCCCCGTATCCTACTTTTTCTTTCGTAAGAACGGACATTGCGAGGAAAAGCAGTCCCGGCAAAATGCCAAACAGAGCAAACAATCCGTCTTCCTTTCCTTCGATAAAACTTAATATGATACCCGTAGGCAGGCAGATTAAAAGAGGCAGTAAATGGACTTTCTTTTTCTTTTTATCCAGGATTCCCTCTGTCAAAAGAAGAAAAAGACAAAGTGTAATTCGAATCTTATCTACCAGCAGATTACTCATTCTGACTCCTTTGACTGCATTTTGAGCAGACTCTCCTGCCTCCGACTTCGGACAGAGAAACCGCACGGACAGATTTATGCAGCGCTTCGCAACCCTCATCTTTGTGATACCTTGTTCCGTACGGGGTTATGTAACAAAACGTATCCATTTCTTTTCCCTGTGCGCAAAGTTCGCACGGGTAATAAATTTTCCCGTCTGAATTTCTTTCCCCTCCGACATCCCTCGTAAGAACCGTCTCCACTTTGGCATCAAGAAATGTGCAATCCCGATATAGATGATAAACACTCCCGCTCTCCGTGATATATACCGTCTTTTCTTTCTTTTCTTCGTCTGTGGAACCATCCTTTTGATAGCCGGTCCACGCAGTCACCTTGCAATGATTCATCAGTTGAATGGTTCCGACATTTCCGATGGCATACCATGGCTTTACCCGATATGTCACAACTAAATCCACATTTTTACCGTCGGTGGCAATATCGGATCGAAACAGGGATAATCCCATGGCTTTTCCCTGTAAAACAGAACCGGACAAGTTCTTTGTACCAATCTTTCTACTTACTTCTTCCCGGATAAAAGTTTCCGTTAAAAGAAAAGACTGCTCCTTTGCAATCCGGCTGTCCTTTCGGATATACAGGAACGTAGCTGCTTCTTCAGCCGTTTCTTCCAGTGCCACTTCCACTCTGCAATACAATGCCAGCATTTCAAAAGCGGTATACAGTTGCATGAAAAAAATAATCAGCAACGGAAGCACCAATGCAGTCTCTACGGTTACGGATCCACGTTTCAACTTATCCATCCTATATCTCCTTTAACATCAGGGATAACCGAGACCTTCCTCTTCGGAAGAGGGATTCCCGGCTGCGCGAACGCGCGAAAGAAAAAACAGAATTGAGCATAGATGTGATTTCCCAAAGAGGAAGCTCTCCGTTATCCCCAAAAGTACCTTCCCGATTAATAGCAATAATTCCTGCGCAAATCGTACTGCGTACCGCTTTCGTCTGTAACCCTTACTACAAAAACCGCTTCATCCACACATTGATCGATACGAAATGTGTCATTATCTTTTGTTTTGCGAATATCCAGTTCCATAATGTCCATCATGCGCAGTGTTTTAACCGGTCCCGGAACACTCATCAAAAGAAGTCTTAAATAATCCTCGTAGGAAAGCTTAATTTTGGATCCTAACGAAGCCGCCCCGTTTCCTGTCCCAATGTCGGTTTGAGCCGGAAGCTGTTTTCTCTGACTGTCACTAAGCAAATTGGAGTAGTCGCAGGCATTATCCGTAAGCGAGCTGACACTTCCCTTC
Source organism: Lachnospiraceae bacterium UBA3804 (assembly GCA_002368665.1). Lineage (GTDB taxonomy): Bacteria > Bacillota > Clostridia > Lachnospirales > Lachnospiraceae > UBA3766. Next base: position 21,474 of record DFEK01000004.1, on the reverse strand, counting down.
AAAGAAGTGTGAAAATCTTTTCCGTCTTTAATGAGTGCAATCTTCTTTCCGTTTAGCAGATCCTCAACATCATAGGTTGATTCGGCAGCAGCCCAAATCAGTATTATCGTCGCTTCATACACCTTTTCGGGCACCCTCGTAACCGCGCCGAGAGCAGTGGCAATGACATCTATTACCGCCATCTTCTGCTTATCCTGTTTGATGGAAAGCGCATTCGCGGCCGTACGAATGGCAAAAACATTATGTAGTGTCATGCTTAAATTCATGGAATCCGAACTGCTTCCCACAAAAATGTATTCCGCCTGATATTTTAAATAGGAATCCTCCTTCGGATGAACATAGTTTCCGCATTTTTTCATGACATATTCGTTAAAAAAGATGCCGGCCGAAGGGTCTGCCAGGATATCTTCATAGTTTCCGTTTCCAAAACTTAAGATTTCTTTTCTGGTGGACGGAACATCAAACGGATTAAATGTCTGCCTGGAAACCCCTGCCATTCCACCCTTGTGGACCATCATATCCAACGGGGTCACAAACAGAAATTGGATGTCAGAGGAAGAAGTCGCCTTGATATTTTTAACTTCTTCTTCAGATGCGCCCTTGGATATTTGCGAATTTCCGATCTGCGTCTGCTGCGACGAAGTTTCATTCACGGCGCTGTCAAACGTTTTCTCATCAAGGTCATAACTTTCTTTGATCCGGATTAAGGACTGCATATCACGGATAAAATCTGCGCTGACAAAATCCTTCATGTAATATACGGCCTGTTTTTTTAGTTCCGAACCCAGGAAATCCGTGGCCCTGGCTGCCGACTCAATCTCCACTTCCGCCTCCGATTCTCCGAAGAAACCTCTTGCATATAAAAGCCTCTCTTCTCTCGGATTCAGGTTTTCCTCCATCCTTTCTTCCACTCTCGTTGCCAGATTCAAAAGAGAGGCCGAATCCGTCAGGTAACTTAAATCAATAAAAAATAAATCATATTGTTCCGCCAGTTCCCTGTGATACTCCCCAAATGCGGAGATGATGGCACTTCGAAGGGCACAGTCCGTAACAACTCTGTAAGCACTGTTTTTTGCAGCCTCAAACGCACCCAAAAAAAGTGACAACAGAATCGGAACCGTAAGTGTCAGATAAATTGTTATTTCTCCCCTGAAGTGTTTTTTCATACCTTTCTCTTTTGTCCTGCTGCCGGCAAACGCCGACCGCAGGACGTTTTTCCTTTTCTTAATCTGTGTTTTTGCATATTATACTTTGTTAACTTGTTTCGTAATGTTTCCGAAGACGGTTTTAACGATTTTAACCATCTCTTCCTTAAAGATGAGAACAAGCCCCACCAATACAACCAAAATCAGTATGATCTCGACCGTGGATAATCCGTCTTCTTCCGATATGAATCGTTTCATCAGTTCCATCGCTTTTCCTCCTTTCTTTTTTCTTTATGAGCTACTCCTGTGGGCGAGGAGCAATTCATCGTTACATGGCTGCGATTGTTGTGAATCCCGGATAAAGGATAATAATCATCACAACCAGCAGAAACAGCATCATGGGAAACAAAAGCTTGGTTCCCGCAACTTCGCCTTTCTTTCTCTCCATCTCCCGTTTGGACTGAATCGCCCTGCGGCTCTCCTCCTTTAGTTCATCCGCAAGTCCCATGCTTCCCCTCTTAACATTTCGGATCATCAATCCGCAGAATCGGATCATTTCCATCAGTCCGCACCGTTTCCCCAAACGCTCATAAGCTTCCGTCTCGGGGATTCCGCTCTCCATTTCCCTTAAAGCAGTCAGAATCTCCTCATAGAAAATCATCTTTTTTCCCTTTTCTGCCTTCTTTCGCCGGCTATATGCATTCCCTACTTTTGCTAGCGCAGCTTTTGGAGAAAAACCCGCTCGTATCAGCATGGACATTTTCAATGCGAATTCCGGGTATTCATTTTTAATCGCGTCCTTTCGTCGATTCTCTTCCTCTCTTTTTTCCACCGCGGGTCCATAGATGAAAAACAGTCCGGAAGCACAATACAAAACCAGGGGAATATAAATCTCCGCCTTTGCTTTTAATCCTGAGGATACATTTTTCATGTACAGAATGAACATCATGACCAAAAGCGCTATTGCGATTAAGCGATATTTAGAAATTCTGCGTTTTTTCAATGACCTTCTCCCCCCAAAGAAAAGCGGTAACATATAAAAGCATGCATCCCGCCATAATCAACGTTCCGGGAAATACATGATACAGACTGTCAAAATAGCCCGCCGAGGCTGATCCTATATACAGAATGATCCCAAAGGGAACTACACTCATAATCTGCATTTCAAACCGTCTGGACGAAAGCAGAATCCGAAACTCTCTCTGCAGCTCCACACTCTCGGAAATCGTGTTACAGCAAACACCCATAATATCTTTCATGTTTCCGCCGCTTCTTTTTCCTACCGAAAAAATATCCGCAAAATCTTCAATCTCCTCAACGTGGCTCCTGTTTGCAAAATCCAGAAGCATAGACTCCACTGTCAGATTATTATCCATTCCCTTTACAATGGCATGCAGTTCCTTTGCAATATCGGATTTTTCTCCGTGCATGGCTTTCATTTCGTAATAGGCTTTTCGAAACGCGTTTTCCATGGAATTCCCTGCGGCCAGGGCAGTTGATATACCAAGCAGGGCATCCGCAAACTGGCTTTTCAGATTCCATTTACGTCCCGCCATGCACTTTTGGCGTACAACTTTTACAAAAACAGGAAAAAACAGAAAGAAAACAAAGAAACAAACTACCGAACGAAAAAAGAAATACGCAAAAATCGCCGAAACCGCACTCCAGGCAAGAATTGAGAGAATCCATCCCTTGAAACTCAACCGGTAACTGTCATAGTGCATGTTTATTCTCCCATCCCGCGACATACCCGCGTCTTTTTATGACATGTTCCGCAACCCTTACAAGCTCGGGTCCACTGTCTTTCGATTCCTGCAACATAAAAATCGGTCTGGTTTTAATCTCTTCGTTTTCCATTCCCATAATCTCCAAAATCTCCACAACTCTTCTCCTTCCGCTTCTTCCTCTTTCCAGATGAACTATTAAATCAATTCCGGTGGAAATCTGTCTTCGTATGGCTGCAATCGGCAACTTGGTTCCCATCAGCACCATTGCTTCCAATCTAAGAAGCATATCTCTGGCGGAGTTCGCATGTCCGGTAGACAGGCTTCCGTCATGTCCGGTGTTAAATGCCTGCAGCATATCCATCGCTTCTCCTCCTCGGACTTCTCCGACGACGATTCTGTCCGGTCGCATTCGAAGAGCATTTCGAATCAGATCCCGAATAGATATTTCCGCGCAACCCTCGGCAGTTGAGTTCCTGGTTTCAAGTCGTACGAGATTCGGAATATGGGTAATCTGCAATTCCGCGGAATCCTCTATGCATACGACTCTGAGAGACTTCGGAATATAACCTGAAAGGACATTTAACAGCGTAGTCTTTCCCGAACTGGTTCCGCCGCTTACGAAAATATTAAAGCCCTCCTCAACTGCCCACTGCAAAAACTCCGCCGCTTCCTTTGTAATACTGTTATTGGAAATCAGTTTCTCCATTGTAATGGTATTTTGCGGAAATCTCCGGATAGTAACTACCGGTCCGCCCACTGCCGGCGGTGAGAGTACAATATTTACCCTGCAGCCGTCCGATAATCTGGCATCCGCAATCGGAGTTGCCTCATTCACGGTTCTGTTGCAGGATGCAACGATCTGCTGAATCATATCTTCCAGCTTTTCACGTGAATCGAAGGTTTTGTCCAAAAGCCGGATTTCTCCGTTCTTTTCGATAAAAATGCATTCCGGACCATTGATCATGATTTCCGAAATCTCATCGTCCTCCAGAAGATCCTGGATAAAATCCAGTTTTCTAAGAGCGTTAAAGACAGCCTTTGCCAGTTTTTTCCGATCCTCCAAAAGCAGAAATTCTTCTTTCGAATGACGAAAAACCGTCTCAAATATCAGCCTCTTTATTTCCTCGTCCGAAGAGTCTTTCGATAAATCAATCTGCGAAAGGACTTCTCTTTTCACATCCCTGATTTTTTGTTCCAGAATCTCCTGCCGTTCTTTTACCTGTTCCAATGAAAATCATCCTCCGTAATTCTTCTTGTATAATCCGCCAATTCGGAGTGAATCAGTTCTTCCGGCCGGATCGGTAATTTTCGAAAGATCGGTGGACTGATTTTTCTGGTCCTGTTTAATATTTCTCCGTAATTTAAGCTGTTCAGTATCTTTTCATACTGTTCCACTTTGGCCATGGCTACCCCGTCCTCCTGCGTAAAGGTATAAACGAATGTACACTCAAGCAAAATACGATATAAACCTTTGATATAGTCCGACAAATCCAAAACGATATAATCGTAATTTCCTTTTTCAGACAGGGTGTCAAAAAATTTTTCCCACTCATCCTCTCCCACGGATTCCAGATCCAGAAAGGACAATGCCGGCGGAATAATTTCCAACCCGTTCATGGAAAACGCCATTCCGTCCATTTTTTGGTGGAATTCTTCACGGAGGTTTAAAAAATAATACAGAAGATCGGACATATCCACCGCCTTGTTCATTCCCATCATCTTTCCAAAGCCGGAGTAGTTTTCGAAATTAAGATACAGCACATGATATTTCTGTGCGAGCATCTGTCCGAGTGTAAGGGAAAAGGAGGTTTTCAAACATCTTCCCACCGGGGAATAGACACCGATCAGCTTGGTTTTCCCCCTGCTTTTCGTTGCAGGCAAAGCAAAATCTGCCATCCTGCAAATTTGCTCCGCCACCAAATCCGCACTTCGGAAACGATACACATACATTCCTTCCTCCATTCCTTCTTCGTCACAAAACAAAGATACTCCGCTTTTTAACTCTTCCTTCGTGTAATGCTTCGCCCAGTCCTGCGGAATTACCTTATGGCGAACCGGGTGTTGTTTTTCGTATCGGGTCAGTTTTCCTTTGTCTGAAAAAGATGCGGCCGGACAAGGTAACAATCCGTGATCGTTGATGTAATCCGCCAGCCTCCTCGCATATTCCTCTTCCGTATGACAAATCGCCACAATTTCCTTGTACAATGCTCTCTCCTTTTTATCCTCCGGCTAACCGGAGAACCTCTGTAATGGTTGCCCCAATCAAAACATATAAAGAAAAATGGATTTTGGCCGCCTCCGTCTTCCTTCCGGCTGTTAAGTAGGGGGGTGCCTTCCCTGTTTTGCTACTCAGGTGCCCGGCAAGCTCTTTTATGTAGCCAAACAGGGAAGCGAACCTTGTATAAATTTGTCTATGTATCAGTAATCTGACAAGGCCGACCATGGCAGCAGCCAACAGTGCCAGACCAATACATCGCAGATTATGGTTAATACCAAAATATATTCCCGTCATCATCAGCAATTTGACATCTCCGGCACCAAACGCCCTGATAACAAAAAAAGGAAAAAACAGAATAAGCGGCAGAAATATTCCGAAGATCATACTGACGGATAAAACATCTTGGCAAACAGCTAGACGATAGAAAAAACCGAAAATGAGACCAATCAAAATTAACTTATTTGGTATCTTTTCATAGCGGAAATCGTACAATACCGCTACGGATAAATACAGAATCAGTACAACGATAAAACCACCTCCGTTGTCTTAAATTCTTTCATCAATGGATAATCGATCCGATATGGATCCTGAGTTAAGAGAAAAGAGTTTTCTCTTTAATGTGTTTGAATTATAAAATCATTTACCGGTGTTTGTAAATAGCATTTTTACAAAAAATCGATTTTCGTGACATTGCACATAAACGACTCGAAAAATAAAAAAACAGAGGCCTCAAAGCCCCTGTTTTACAGCATTCCTGTATGTCAATGCGGTGAGATGATTCACCACGGGAAAACCTTTTCTGTTCAATCATTTAAAAACATAATCATCGACAATCCCGACATCTTGTATTTCCTGAGCGATTTCCGTCATTCTTTCTTCCTCTATGTTTGTTTTCTCGGCATATTGCGGCCAGTTGGCGAGAACCGTTTTTATTTTCTCAATTGCTTTTTTGCAAAAAGAAGAGGAAAGCCCGATGTTTTTTCCAAATTGGAGTAAATCCGTTTCGTTAATGTTCTCTGTTTTACCATTAAGCGACATCTGATGTTTTGAGATCCAACTGTTTGTCGGATTATATGAGTATGTTAAGTCATATGCCGGAGAGAGTGTCCACATTCCTCTTCTGTCCATTAAGAAAGAAAAGTTTTTTACATGGTCGTCGCAGTTTTTGGCAGCTATATTAAAAACGGCGCGAAGAAAAATCTGCTCGATTTCTTCTTTTCCCATTCCAAGTCTTCTGGCATATGATGCATACGCTTCATAACTGAAAGAGCCGGGAGCATTAAAGTCGGAATGTGTTAATGCTCCCAAAGACTGCATGTGAATTTTCTTTCCATTTTGCCTGTCAAATCGTTCTGTTATGAAGTGCGTCAGATTGTCTTTTTTATATAACCGGCATTCTGTCATGTTTATTCCGCAGTCTGTAGCCATTAAATAATAAGCATATTCCACATGCGTATATTGTTTTTTATCAATAACACCGTGATCCCCGTTTGCTTCTACATTTCCGAATTTGATAATCCAGTATCGAAAGCCTTCTCCGGCCTCAATTTGTCCGGATTTTATTTCGTCTGTCTTTTCGTTCCATGCAATAACGGCTTTCGCCCTGGCTCCACCGGCTGAAGAACCTATTTCCATAATCTGCGCCATTGTCGCGTCGGAGGCCGTCTCGATTGCGGATTTCTTTTTTGACAATATGCTTTCTGCCAGCTCTGTCATCCTCGTAATATCTATTGGCATATTCGATGACTCGGGACCGGATTGCGGAATGAATTCTAAGGCACCCATACCACGTTTTCCCGTATAACATAAACGTTCTAAAGCAGAAATGGATTCGGCTTTTCTGCCTTGTTTTATCAGCCATTGGTTAATTACTTCATTTCCGAATCTGTCCGGCAAAGAATCGGCAATTAGCCCCGGCAGTCCGTGAAAAGTTTCAATCGGAAGATCCGGGAAAGAATACACCTTTTCTGAAAGGGGCATCATAAACGGAGAAATTTCTATGTTGCTGTTTCGAAAAGCCACATCGTATTCAAATCTGACATATGGGGTGTTTTCCGGCTGATACAATGTGCCTATTTTGGTTCCCCATAAATATACTTCTACGGTACGAATCATTGTTCGTCACCCCATTTCCACTCTGATTGGTTCCGCTCTTTTTTTTGATGACGGACTCTTTTTTTCCTGCTCTGGCTGTCTGCAAGATGATATGTCGGTCTGTCTTCGGGATCCGGAATCATTTCTTCCAGGTTTTTACCAATCCCAAGGGCACAAAGGATGGATATTACTTTTGAAAACCCGATATCTTCTCCCCTCTCAAAACGGCAAACGGTTCCAACGGAAACCATCGCTTTATTTGCAAGATCTTCCTGTGTCATTTGTGCCGACAGGCGATACTCTTTTGCTCTATATACGAGCTCTTTCAATATTTCTGCTTTTGTGCTTTGGTTGTTAATCTTCACCGCGTTATACCTTTGATTTAACTTATAAGATAATGATGATTATGTCTGCTTTTGTTCTATAACTATAAATATATTATATGTTATTCTTATTGTATTGATTTATACCGGGATTGTCAAGAAACCGACTATAATGCTCAGTACAAAAAACAGGAGCCTCAAAGCCCCTGTTTTACAGCATTCCTGTATGTCAATGCGGTGAGATGATTTGCCCGGATATCAATAAAAATTCCTCCCGTACCCATACTCCGTGGAATAAAGAAGTGTTAACCGGGTTTTTGTGCCTTTCTCTTTCGCATTTCCTTCTTCCACCTTTTTCTGAAGTTCTAAAAGGGTTTCTTCCCTGCTGCCTACGGCAAGAATTACAAACTCGCCCGCTTCTTCGTGGTAGCGAAGCGACAGCCCGCCGATGGACGCGTCTTCCATTACCGCTGTATAACCGCCATCCGGTTCTTTGCGGATTCTGACACGCAGAATCCTTTTCTCCATCTTTATCGGATACTCGTAGAATCCTCTTTCTTCCATTTCGCGAAGAAGCATCATAATCTTCCAGGCGCTGATGTAGTCCTGCAGTTTCTTAATTCCATCCTCGCCCACTGAAAGGGAGTCTTCTTCATTGATATAACTTTCTCCGAGTTTTCTAAGTACTCTTCCGGTCCGGGACGTTGGAGCGAAAAAGGACAGTTCACCATATGCTTTTAAAATGCCCTCCGCTCCGAGAATGCGGATCAGATATGGAAGAGCACCATCTTTGTTTACAAGTTCGTCCATTGCATACAGATGATCCGCCGTAAAGGACAAATCATATTTTGTCAGATATTCTTCCATCTCTTCGCAGTAAGACAGATTCTCCAAATATTCGTCAAAACAGTATCCCGCCCATGCATCTTTCGAATACATACGAATATACAGTTCTTCGAGTTTCATTTCCATGGAGTGAAGGAATTTTTCCACGTCCGCAATCGCATCCGGCGTACTTCCCATGGGTTTTTCCTTTATCGGAAAATGTTCCTGATTTTTCAGGTATTCCGTAAGCAGCCCATCCTTCGGAGTGACTCCTTTGCGCAAATGTACTGCCGCGAAATCCGCAGCATCCTCCGGTTCAAAAGGCAATTGCAAAGACCAGAGTTTCTGTAACTGATTTACGTTTTGGGCACTGACATAGATTCCCCGTTCTTTTAACCAGTTCAAAAGGATTTCCCCGGACTCTGCGTTTTCCAGCCCGGCCTCTTTTAAAATCTCCTCCGCCGGCACTACCCTGCCCTCTGTAAATTTCCAGGCGAGAGGCAGGTTCACGGATTCTTTTTTATCCTCCGCTCCCGGCATACAGTCCTTTACACCCCTGAGCGTATGAAGGTTCGATAACGTAGGGGCAATCCCTTCCCGGATAAAATGTGCACAGACATCATCGGAGAGTAATTCCAACTCTTGAAAAAGCTCCATTGCACGAAGTGTCTCACCCACCGTACCCTCCGTTACCGGGATGCGATATTTTGCAAAGGTTTGGCCAATGATTCCGGCTTTTTCTTCATCCTTGCAAAACTCCACAAGTGCGGTTTTTGTATCAAAATCCGCCCCCGACATTGCAAGTTCGTTTTTTATATAATCCAACCAAAAAACGCTTTCCGAAAGGGACAGACTCCCCGGACGGAAAACGTTTCGTTTCAATTCTTCATATTCTTCCAAAGTGGCCAACTGTAAAATCAGCTGTGCGTAAGAATTCATTCTGACTTCCTTTCACTATTTTGCGTAAAACAATACGCCCAGGCAGTTGGGTCCGCAGTGGCTGGAGATTACGCAGCCCGCATCGGAAGTGCATACTTCTTTGAAATGGTTCAGCTCCTTTAAATAATCCACGATTTCACGGATCAGCGCAGGGTCGTCCATTTCGGAATGCGTGACGAAAACTCTGGTCGGATCCGCTGCAAGAAGATCCTCTTCCATATCGTGAACATAGCGAAGCAGGGACTTCCCGAAGTTTCCGTGATACTTCTTGGAAACGCCCATTTTACCCATGGTTACCGCAATACGAGGCTTAATCTTTAAGGTGCTTGCAAGAAGTGCCGTAACGGAGGAACAACGTCCACCGCGGGAAAGGAACACAAGCGTATCGATTACGAAGGATGCCCTGACATCCACTCTTGCTTCCTCAATTGCCGTAACGATCTCTTCTGCGCTTTTGCCGGCTTCTGCCATGTCAGCCGCACGCAGAACCTGAAGACCGATTCCGGTGGAAAGATTCATCGAATTGATAACATGAACCTTATCCTCATACTCGATTTCATCCGCTGCAAGACGAATCACGTTGCAGGTCGTGCTCATATCCTCGGAAATTCCGATATAAATGACTTCCTCGCCACGCTCCTTATACGGTTTCAGGATTTCTATTACTTTCTCGATTCCCGGTGCGGATGTCTTCGGTGTCGTTTTATTCTTGTTGCTCCACGCGAAAATCTCCGAAGGAGTTACTTCAAGTCCGTCATAATAACTCTTGTCATCCATGATGATGCAAAGAGGAATGATACCGATCTCATGTTTCTCGATCTGTGCTTTCGTCAGATCACAGGTGCTGTCCGAAAGGATTCTTACCTTACCCATTTTCTCCCCCAAATCTCTTTATTATTCGGAAATGAATCTTAAACTTCCGTTAATAATTATGCCACTTACAGGGAAAATTTGCAATTAGTTTAACTGGGCGATAAAACCGTGATAAATGAACTTTTTCAGTTCATCCAGATCCTCTTCTCCGCCCAAATGCAAATAGAAGCCGAACTGGACGATCTGGGAAAGCAGTGCACTGATCTTGAAGTTTTTGTTCTGCTCCTTAAACAGTCCTTCCGCGTCGCCGAATGCCAGAAACCACTCTGCAAGCCCGGAAAGGTAACTTAAGCACATCATGATCTCCGACTGTTGCTGCTGCATATCAACCGTTTCGCAACTCTTTCTTAAACGGATGATTACGAGGAACGGGCGGATTTCATTTTTATTCTCAACCATGTAGTCGAGGATGCTCATGAACTTCTCTTCAAAGGTGTTCTTGGATTCCACGAGTGCCTTGGCGTGCTCGATCTGGTCAAGAATATAGTAGAAAAGTGCCTTTTCGACCATTTCCTCTTTGGACTCGAAGTACTCGTATGCGGTACCTTTGCCGATTCCCGCACGGGCCGTGATTTCGCCGACCTTCATGGAGGTGACGTCCGCGCCCTCGTTAATTAAGTCGATGACCGCTTTATATATGGCAATTTCTTTCTTGTTGTCTTTATGTTCTCCCATAGTATGTTCCCCCTTACAGAATCTCTTCACGCATGTCTTTTTCTTTGTTCATGATATCATAAAGTGTCGGTACCACGATCAGTGTAAGCAGTGTTCCGTATACCAGACCACCGATCATAACGATTGCCATCGGCTTCATCATGTCGGAGCCTCCACCGATTCCGAGTGCCAGGGTGGACATGGAAATTACAGTGGTCAATGTGGTCATCAGGATCGGACGGAGTCTTGCTTTGGCCGATTCCACAATCGCTTCTTTCTTGGACAAGCCTTCTCTTCGAAGCTGATTAATATAGTCTACCATAACGATACCGTTATTTACGATAATTCCGGCCAGCATTACGAAGCCGACCATACCGATAACCGAAATCGTATTCTTCGAGAAGTACAGTGCGAAGAAACCACCGGTAAATGCAAGAGGAATCGTAAACATGATGATGAACGGTGAAAGCAGGGACTGGAACTGTGCCACCATTACCAGGTAAATGAAGATCACTGCCAGGATCAGCATCAGTACCAGCTGCTGCATGGCGTCACGGATCATTTCGTCCTCGCCGCCCATCTTAATGGAATATCCGTCTTTTAACTTGATCTCATCCTTGAAGCGTCTCTGCAGTTCGGAGCTTACGAAAGAAATGTTGTGATCCTCATCCACGGCTGCCGTAACGGAAATGTACTTCGTCTGCGCATCACGGTTGATGACATTTAAGGAATCCGTATCTTCGAAAGTTACGATTTTGGACAAGGGCACTTCCTCATGCTCGCCTTTTTCGTTGGTATATACGAATTTCAACTTGCGGATGTCATCAAGTGTTGTATCTTTCTGCTCGTCTGCAATGACGTAAATATCATAGTCTTTGGTATCTGCCACCAAAGAGGTGGTTGCGGTGGACGGCATCATGGCTTTCATGACTTCCACATATACCTGTGCCGTCGTAAGCTTATACTCCATGGCTTTCGTTTTATCCACATGAATCTTGAGCGCGGGTGTGGTATCTTCCAGTCCGTCCTCGATATCGATTACACCGGGTGTGGACTGCATGATGTCGATAACCTGTCTGGTATAATCACGGATCTGATCCAGGTCACGGCCTTTGACCATGATGGAGAGACCGTCTCCGAGAAGCTGTGTCATATCGGAGGATGAAGTTTCCACATCGACCGTACCCTTAATGTCTTTGGTCTTTTCCTTGATCTCGTTTTGGATGTCTTTCATCTTGCGCTTGTTGTCTTCATCCAGCAAAAGATAATAACTTGCGGTATTTTCGCCTCCCATACCGAAGAGGCTGAGTGCGTCCTGACCGCCCATCATAACGCCGACCGTCTCGATGCCGTCAACCGTCATGACTGCCTCGGTAACTTCGTCGCAGAGCTCCATCATCTGCTCTTTGGTATATTCTTCCTCCTCCGGAGCGGAAACCGTCATGGAAATCTGGTCCACTTCGATATCCATATCGAGGAAGGAGAAACCTCTGGAAAATCCGGCGAAAATACTGGATCCGAGTAAAATGAGCGCCAGGATAATGACAAGCGGTTTAACCTTCAGAACACGGCTTAAGAATGCACCGTATCCGTCACGGATCTTATCGAAGAACGGAGTCTTTTTCTCTTCTCCGTCCTTAATCATCATGGATGCCGTTGCAGGCACGAAGGTCAGTGCAACGATCAGACTTGCAACCAGCGTATAGGTTACGGCCAGCGCCATATCAACGAAGATCTGCTTCGTAATACCTCTTGCGAATACGATGGGCGCAAAAACGCAGACCGTCGTAAGCGTTGAGGCGGTAATTGCACCTGCCACGCCCTTGGCACCTTCCACGGCGGCCTTCTTGACGGACATGCCCTGCCTTCGCAATCGGTAAATGTTTTCAATCACGACAATCGAGTTATCCACAAGCATACCGATACCAAGCGCCAGACCCGACAGGGAAATGATGTTTAAGGTAATCTTGGTAAAGTACATCAAAACGATTGCAAAGATTACGCTTAAAGGGATCGAGCATGCAATGATGAATGTGGATTTAAAATCTTTTAAGAACAAAAGCAGAATGATAATCGCAAGTGCCGCACCGATTAAAATATTCTGCAAAACGGACTTCACGACGATATCGATGTAAACGCCCTGGTTCATAAGAACGGCCATGTTCAGGTCGGGATTTTCTTTTTCCATCTGCTCGAAACGGTCTAAAAGTCTATCCGTTACATCGCCGGTGGAATATCCGGTCTGCTTCTGGAAGGTCATAATGACCGCGGGGTTTCCGTTGATTCTTGCGTAGGATTCATCTGCGTTATTGACGATTTCGACTGTTGCAACATCTTTCACACGGATGGGTTCGATACCGTCCAGACCCATATCGAGTAAAACCATCTCCTTCAGTTCATCGAAGGATTTCACGGAATCCCCGACACTGACAAGATACTGATCCGTTCCTTCCGTGATATATCCGGCAGGCATGGAAAAGTCCTGCGCGATGATCAGGTTGCCCAGCATCTCTGCCGTAACAATGGCGGATACATCCGCTGCCTTTAGGGATTCTTCCTTGGTGGCATCCAGCTGTGCCTGACCCTGTTCCAAAGCTGCCTTTCCGTTTGCCAGTTCACTTGCTGCCTTGCTCATTTCAAGGATGCCCTTGATCAGGCCCTCGTTTAACTGCTTATATGCATCATCCAATGTTGCTTTGCCTTCCGCAATCGGTCCCTTGGCTGCTTCCATGGTCACAATGGTGGAATTCACCTGGGCAAGCGCCTGGGTAAGCTGTTTGGACAGGGAATTGGGATCGTTGGGATCTGCGGTAATGCCAAGCGTTGCCGGATCGATACCTGCGGCTCTCAATTGCATCATGGTCATGGCAATATCCCCGGTGCTCGGTGCCGGAGGCATGGATTCCTTCATCTGTGCAACCACCTGCTCAAGCATCGGTCTCGTCATTCCGGTCTGAGCCAGGATTTCCTCATCCGTTGCGTTTGCCAGAAGATATTCATAGCGCGCAAGGGTTTCCTGCGCTTTTCTTTGCTGCTCCGCAGCCTTGTTGTAGGCATTCATGGCACTGACTGCTTTTTCCAGATACGGCTTGATGGTCGTCATCATGGTCAGGGTCGTGGTAATCTGGGACTCTCCGACATACGCCTGAATCTTGCCGTTTACAATCTGGTTTGCACCGTCGGAAATCTGGGCAGCCATCTGGTTCTGGCCGTCTTTCATCGCCTTTTCGCCGTCTTCAATCTTCTTCTTGGCGTCGTCCAGTTCATCCTGTGCATCAACAAATTTCTCTTCGATCTTTTCAATAACATCTTTGTTGATTTTATCGATTTTATCCTCATCCAGCGTGATCTGAATGGTTTCCTCCACGGATCCGACGGCCGTAACCGAAGCTACACCCTCCACACTTTCCAAATACGGTACAACGGTATTGTCCACATAGTCGGAGATCTCAATCTGCGTCATGTTATCTATATCTGCAGAAGCAACCATAATCGGAATCATGGTAGGGTTAAGCTGCATGATCAGGGGACTCTGCACACCGCTGGGGAAAGTTCCCTCAACCTGGTCGAGTTTCTGCTGCATTTCAATAACGATGGAATCCATGTTGGAATCCTGCTCATATTCAAGGATAACCATGGATGCACTGTTATAAGACATGGACTGTATGGTCTTGATATTCGACGTTGTCGCCATCTGCGCCTCGATGGGTGCCGTGACATTTTTCTCCACTTCCTCGGGACTTCCGCCGGGATAGGTCGTAATTACCAGAACATAGGGTAAATTCATATCCGGAAGAAGGTCCGTTGTCATTCGAAGCAGACTGACGGCTCCGAGGACGATGATCAAAACAACGCCCACTAAGATGGTATATGGTCTTCTGACACTGTATTTAGGCATAAAAATTACTCCTTATGATGCATTTCATCCCATGATAATTCTTTATCGACCGAACGGTCGGTCAGCGAAGATAATCTTACTCCTTTTATAAGAAAAGTCAACATCGTTCACAAATTTTTGACAATTTCCGTCACAAAAAAAGAAGGAGGCTTCTCCTTCTTTTCCCGTCTATCTGTTTTTGATCTCGATCCGGTCCAAAACTCCCTGTACGCCAATGCCCGGATGGGTTAAAACCATCCTCGTGACATCCTCGACAAATTGCGGAGATGCTTTGGTCTTTACGGCTATTTTCTCCGCCGGAAGCCCACGCTCAATGTAAGTCATGATCTTTTTAACGAGCGCATATACTTCTTTCGATCCGGTTTCCGACTCCGCACTCTCATCGGATAAAACAGCCGGCGCAGCATGTCCGTAGTAAACGGTTTTCGGTTTTTTCGAAAGAATCTTCTCCCAGCTTGCACCGATTTGGCTATCCTTATGAAGCTCCAGCTCGTACAACGGATTTAAATCCCCGACCAGCACGATTCCCTCATCCAGCCAAAGCGATATGCTGTCATCACTGTGTCCGGGCGTAGCCAGAACTTCGCCCTCGATTCCGAAATTCTTTAAGAAATTCCGGCTTTCGGACAGTTCAAGAAACAGAGCATCCTGATCTTTGATCGGTTGATAATCCCTTCTGTTTTCCTTTGTAAAAACGCCGTCCGATCCGTGAACATGCTCCCTTTGCACATCGAATACCACCACTTTCGGGCCGTATCCGGCAATCTCCCCTGCCAGTCCCATATGGTCCGGATGAAAATGAGAAATAAAGACATAGCGGATCAGGGAAAGATCGACACCTCTTTCCTTGATGGCTCTGCAAAAAAGGGGAAATGTTCCGGCCCAGTCTGTGTCAAACAAAAGCCAGCCGTCATTTCCCCTGATCAGATACGTATTCGTATTTCCGTATTTTAACGGATAAATCATTTCTATTCCTTTTTCTTCGCCGCGGCGGATGCACAGTGCGCGCACTGTCCGCTGCAGTTTTCACATCCGCAGTTGCAGAATCCCGGCGTTTTCTTTTTTACCATGCTTCGTATGATAAAAAACAATCCAACCGCCAGCGCAGTACCTACGATTATCGTTCCGATATTGGCTATTATCCAGTTCAGCATCTTCCTCACCTCTGCTCATATGTTAGTCGCAACTAACTATTTTGTCAAGCCCCTATCGTCGAAATCGTCAGGTTTGGTTTTTTATTTCTGGAAAAGACCCTTTACGGTACCTGCGATATCGCCGACTTTATCTCCGGCAAGAGCAGTCTTTACACCGGTAACGATTTTATCTTCCATTCCGTCGGGAATATCGATTCCGGAAATGCCCTCGATCGTCTTTACGGGATCGTTCTTGAAATTGGCCATTAATGAAGGATCTGCCTTTAATTTTGCTACAATCTGATCAACTTTTTTCTTAATATCTTCCATTTTTGTACCCTCCCAGGTTTTATAAATTCTTGCCTACAGTATACCACAAATCCGCAAAACAAACTTCTTTTAATCGCTTAAGATCAGCAGTCAATGACTGCGATGGCACAGGGCATTCTGCCTTCCACCACATGATATTCGATACTGTCGTATCCCAGATCCTCGAAAAACTTCATATAAGATTTCATGTCAAACTGTCTCTTGAAGTCGATGCCGAGTTTTTCCAAAACCTTAATGATGGCGGATTTGGCTCCGTCCGCCATATTGATATATGTGGGGATGATGATCTTACCACCCGGCTTAACCACTCTTTTCAGTTCATTGATCGCCCTGACCGGATCGGGTACAAGGTGGATGACATTACCTGCTATGACCGTATCAAAGCGGTTGTCGGCACAGTTTAAGTTCATGATATCCGCTTTTTTGAAAACCACATTCGGATATTTTCTGCAGTTTTTCGAAGCTTGTCTTAACATTCCGACGGAAAAATCCGATGCAACGATTCTCCGGCACTTCGGCGCCACATACTTTGTAATTGCGCCGGTTCCGCAGGCACATTCCAAAACGACATCTCTTTGCTTTACCATGGATGCCACTACCACTCCGGTTCCGACATATACCTTTTTATTGTAAATGGTCTCGAAAAAATCGTATACTTTCGCTGCTTTATCCCAAATCATTGTATCCCTCCCATACATTTTCTATGAAAAAATCATAGCACCATTCGGAGGCGGATTCAAGATTGGGCTTTTTCCAAAATCCGTACCAGACCGGCGGATCCGTCCACTTCGATAAGGTCCCCGGTATGGATCAGACTTGTTGCGTTTCCGCATCCGACCACGGCCGGAATGCCGCATTCCCTTGCAATGATTGCAGCATGGGATAACGGAGCTCCGATATCCGTAACCACAGCGGATACTTTGGTAAAGACCGGCGTCCATCCTACATTGGTTGCACCCGTGACCAGAATTTCGCCGGCGGAAAGCTCGTTCATTTTATCGATATCCCTAATGACTCTTGCCCTTCCTTTTATAACGCCGGCCGCTCCCGCAAACCCTTTTATGTCAGCGTCGGATGCCTGCTTCGTATCCATATCCCTGATATAGGCGTCGAACCGTTTGTTCTCGTCTGCCAGCCATTCCTTTTCATCAAATCGGCCGACCACGATATTCGGAAAATTCCCGTATGAGCAGTATCTTTCATAGGTTTCCCTGCGTCTTGGCAAAACTGCCTCATCGCATTTATTCCCCTTCAGATATTCGAATACCTCATCGAATGTAAGCATGAAAACATCGTCCCCAAGCCCGGTAAGGGTGCCCGCACGCAGCAGATATTCACGGAAAACGCAGAAAATCCAAACTCCCTTACTTCTAAGATCCTCCCTGAAATGATTGGCCCGGACATATTTCGAAATCGTTCTGTCTATCCAGGACTTCTTTGCCGGATACTTTATTTTGAATTCCCGAATTGCCTCTTCATAGGACTGATGTTCCTTTTCCTGCATTTTATAAAGGTCCGGTGCTTCGTTTCCGTGCTCTTTGATCAGATCATCCACATACGTTTCATCCTCATACGGATGAACCGCTGCAAGCTCCATCTCGTTGGGACAGCGCTGTCCGCAGGCCTTAATATATTCGTCCTTTGTAATCGTGCCATTAGCCAGATCCTGCAGCAGAAAGAGCGGCTTCATGCTTTCCATTATGCCGAGACATCCGCCACAAAGCCTGTCCGCCATAGTTTCACCGGCTACTTTGGCGATTTTGGATCTTGTATTGAAAAGAGGTACCAAAGAGGTCCCGGACTGACCGATAATCGATGCCATCCCGTCCCTGAGTTTCGGAAGCATCTTCTCGCCCCAGTAGTCATAAAGCGC
The DNA here is from genome assembly GCA_002368665.1 of Lachnospiraceae bacterium UBA3804. Lineage (GTDB taxonomy): Bacteria > Bacillota > Clostridia > Lachnospirales > Lachnospiraceae > UBA3766. The sequence goes on along the minus strand of DFEK01000004.1, from coordinate 3,442 downwards.
CTTTTCGTTTTCAATCAGGTGTATTTCATTAATCATGCTTCTTGCAATCCCGGCAAGGTTTGCGACCATGGCCTTTTTCTGCTTTTTATTTAACTTTGACTTCTCTTTCGGAAAGAAAAGCTTCCAAATCTTCTTTCGGAAAGCCTTTTTGTCAAAAGGAGAAACCGGCACTTCCACACCCTCCGGAAGTCGTCCGATAAGGCCCTTTAATGTTTTTTCCGCCTTCTCCTTCTTTGCTCCGAAGGCAACCGCAAGGGAAACCATGACAGAGATATTCATATAGGGTTGCCCGCAGATGTTATCAAGCCAGTCCGGAAGCCCCAGAATATCGTTGATTTTTTCAAGGACACTGAAGGTCATCGGGGAAACCGGTTTCATAAAAATCTCACCGACATTCGTCCGTGTCAGCATTTTATAACCCGAGCGGGTTCCGTTCACATCATAGGTATCCATTTTTATGCGACGGAGTGTGGTAATCGGGCGGGCCTGCAGAATGTATACTTTCTCACCTGCGACGGCCCATTCGATATCCATCGGCATTCCGTAAAGCCGACGGATGGCTTTACAGTAATTTGCCAGTTCTTTTGCATATTTTCGAAATTCTTCGGGTCCTTCATAGGAATACCGGATTGCTCCGATGGAGAATACTTCGGCGTTTTCCGCGCCGGATACCAGCTTTTCCCCTTCACCGCGCACATAATTGCCGACCATTTTATCGTCTCTGCCGGTAATTGCATCCGCCGTAAATAAAACTCCCGCATATTTTGCTCTGACAAATCTTTGAATGACAATGCCTATTCCGCATTCATACTCTTCTTTCGGATTGGCTATTGAAATATCTGCCTCACCCTGGTTCCGGTTTTTCGCATAGGCGGCTACCGTATCGTTCTCGGTGGATTTTGCCACCTTAAGAATCGCCTCTTTGATTGCTTCCTTCCTTACATCCGTTACGGTCTCGTACTGGCCGGCAAAGGAAGCCGCCTCCCCGTCCTCATTAAGCGCCGAGGATCTGACCGCGTATGTGCAATTTGTGTCAAGGGAACGGATGAGCTCGTCCAATTCTTCCTTAGCTTTATCAATCAATTCACTGTTTTTTATCGCACTTGAAAGGATTACGAATCCGTCCGGAATCCGTAATTTCAGATTTTTTATCATATAAGCCAGCGATTTGGCCTTTCCGCCGGCAAGATGCTCTTTCTCATCCGGGAGTCTGTTTAACGGATAAATAAATTGCATTTTAATCCCTTTCTCCTAAGCCAGTAACAAATCAACACGCATATCGATATAGTGCTTTAATTCCTCTTTGTCCGTTAAATCAATTCCGAAATTACGCTTAAAATCCTCCGCCCGGAATATGATTAACTGCATCATTGTCGACAGTTCGTATGCAATCAGGCTGCATTCTTCTTTCGTCTTTTTCCCCGCATAATGCTGATAAACATATTGGAAGCTGAACGATTCCTTGCTTAGATCTCTTTTGAATAACACAAATCCCGTGATTGCTTTCGTAAATTTCGGATTCTTTATAAGGCATCCGGCTACAATGAAATGAAGCTGTTTTATAATATCTTTCGGAGAATCCCCGGATTCGATGATTGACTGAACATCGTTATCCTTCAGAAAATCCAGATACCGCTTCTGAAACGTCTGGTAAATCAGATTTTCCCTCGAGCCAAAGCAGTAATTGATCATGCTGGGCTTCACGCCGGCCGCCAATGCGATTTCCCTCGATGTAACACCCATCGGATCGTCGTGTTCTTCCATCAGACGAAATGTGGAATCCAGGAGTTTATCCTTTGTAAGCTGTAATTTTTCATCTTTATTCATTGTTTTGCCCTCTTTATTGAACGCGTTCAATAATTAGATACTATCATACTGTTTTCCGAATTGCAATACAAAACGGATGAAGGAAAAACCTCCATCCGCCTGTATGATGTCACAAAAACTAATTTTGGGTATTAAAAGGTGGCACGCATCAAATCTATTACTTCCTGACGATAACTTTCTTCCCAACGCCAAGCATCCAAATCCGGCTCACACATAAAAGATGTGTCCATTCCTTCCGGCCATTCGGAATAGCACTGCGTATCGACCGTGATAATCAGGTTGTTGCTCAAATACATGTATTGTTCGATGGAAGCATCACATACATTGGCAAGCCAGCCCTTTTTATAATCACTTCCTTCTTCCTCAAGATCGGAGAACAACTCGGAAGATTTCTGAAATGCTTTCTTCGCATCAGCAGCCGAATCGAAAAGATAAAAATACATCTCATTAAAATGAGCATCCGTTGAAGACGGTGTAATGGTAACCCTTTGACAGGGAATTTCCGCTATAGTATTATCCCATGTATTCTTAAACCCGGCGCCGCATTTATCGGCAATGTCCTGTTCGGTATATAGTTTCCCCGAAAACGGAACGCATCCGGTAAGTAATATACATGCAATCGCGATAACCAAAAAATTTTTTCCCATAATTTCGTCCTCCTGTATCTAAGATACGTAGTGAAGTGCCGGAATTTATGGAATAAAATAAAAAAATCCGTCAAGTATTTGACGGATTTTCATGCCCAGAACCGGAATCGAACCAGTGACACGAGGATTTTCAGTCCTCTGCTCTACCAACTGAGCTATCTGGGCGAATAGTAAGAAAATTGATTCGCAAAGCGAAAGCGTTTTCTGAGAATTGCGGAGCACTTGTGTTCCGACAATTCGATGAAAATGATTGAGCGGGTTTGCGAGCATTTGCGAGCAAACGTACAATCGCCGAACGCACACGTTTGGCGATTTGGCGAATCTGTTTTCGTACAATGCCAAAACATATCTTACTTCGTAGCGGGGGAAGGATTTGAACCTACGACCTCCGGGTTATGAGCCCGACGAGCTTCCAGACTGCTCTACCCCGCGATAATATCAAATGGGCAGAGGTGGATTCGAACCACCGAAGGCGTTGCCAGCAGATTTACAGTCTGTCCCCTTTGGCCACTCGGGAATCTGCCCATGATCTAAACAATATGAAATTGTCAAGATGCGTGGGGCCTATAGGGCTCGAACCTATGACCCTCTGCTTGTAAGGCAGATGCTCTCCCAGCTGAGCTAAGACCCCAAGTAATTCGATTGGAATTCGTTTTTCGTCCGAGAGCGCTATCATATATGGCGCGATCGGTTACGAAAACCGAATGACCTAGACGAACTACGAAGTAGTTCGTTTAAAATTTGTGATTTTGTCCAAGAGTGCGAAGCACGATTGGAAACAAAATCCAAAATTTGCGACCCATGACGGACTTGAACCGACGACCTCCGCCGTGACAGGGCGGCGCTCTAACCAACTGAGCCAATGGGCCAAAAAAATGGAACCTTCAAAACCGAACACAGATTAATCTTCAAACCAATTCTGGAATAACAACCTCTTCTTTTACCTATTCTGGATAAGCTTTCGATCG
>DFEK01000008.1:276314-414993 GCA_002368665.1 Lachnospiraceae bacterium UBA3804 | reverse complement strand
AGCATAGCCATGAAGCTCCCGTTGCTAGCCCGGACAGGATCAGGAAAATCCAGCTTTTCTGACTGATTGCTCTGATACCGCCTTGCTGATGCGTAATAAATACCATTCCCCAAGCCATTATAACAACTACCATCGTGCGTATAGCCGTAGCAAGATTGGATTCGACTCCTTCAATTCCAACTTTTGCCAGTATTGATGTCAGTGCAGCAAAGACTGCTGAACCGAGTGCTAACCAAAACCACATCACTATACCCCCCTACAAATTCGATATTTGCCATCGTCTATAAAACTGAAATATAATCGTTCTATTAAACAGACGCAATTATATTATACCGCATTTATCAATGTATTCTCCACCAGAATATGATCTCCCGCAAAAAGAGCCCGGAACAAATACCTGACCCTTGTTTGTCAGTTATGCGGCTACTGTGTTGATTTACTGCAAATCCGGATGTCTTTTCTTTGCAAAGTGCTTATACCATCTTCCTCATATTGCGGAAACGCACCATAAAGGAATATTTTTCATCCAGCCCTGATCTATGTAATCGGATGAAGATACCCGCAAAGCCAATGCCGGTAAAAACTTATCATAATACGCACGCAGGGATTTCGATTTGAGATTTGTTTCTGCTTTTACTTCTATCGGAACTACATCTTTGCTTTTCTGAATAAGAAAATCCGTCTCATAAGTTGATTTTTCTCCGGAATAATAATATGGCGTGTATTGCGTATCCGACACCAGCTGCTCAAGTACATATTGTTCAATTAATGCTCCTTTGAATTCAACAAAAAGATCATTTCCCTGTATTACACTCTCTATGTCCAATTCGCTCAAAGCCCCCAGCAATCCGACATCGATCAGAAACAATTTGAATGATGAGAAATCAACATAGGATTTTAATGGCATCGCCGGCTTTTGTACCTTGTTCACTTTATATACCAGACCGGCATCAACAAGCCATTGTATCGCTTCCTCAAAATCTTTCTGTCTTGCTCCCTCTTTCACTTGTCCGAAAAAGAATTTCTTATTCTCTTTCGCTAACTGCATCGGAAGAGATTGCCAAGTCGTTTCATTGATGTCACCCGCCCTATTATTTACCGCGTTTACTATTTTACTATCCAATTGATTATCTGTCTGAATTATATAAGAAAAACGCGATCCGGTCAGCATTTTTTCGTCGGAAAAAGTGTGCTCTGATTACATTTTTTCGCCGTATTATTCAAACGCCTTTGGACTCACATCAACTTTTTCGTCAAATTCCGGTCGCTCCAGCATATCACAGCCCTGGAATGCCATACCGTACACTTTCTCAAGGCTTTTTCCGAAGTGGATTTTGCGAAGTGATTTACAGTCCTTAAATGCAAACGGAGGAATGTATTTTACCCCGTCCGGAATCGTGAGTTCCTCAAATGAACTGCGCACAAAAGCATACTGCCAAATATCGACTAACGAAGACGGCAAATTGATCTGACGAAGATTTGTGCATCCGTCAAAAACGAATCCACCAAGGAAATTGACTGTATCGGGAATGGTTACGGATGTGATTTCCGTATGCCCTTTGAAGATATTGTCAAATAACATCGTAACCGGCTGTCCGCCGATTACGGAAGGGATTACCACTTCCGCCTCGTCACCTTCATAGCCGGTTACACAAAATGATTCATCTTCTAATTGTTTATAAGAAAATTGCTGCATTGTATTTCCCTTGTCAACATTTTTTTCTAAAAATTTTTTAATACACAAAAATATGTCCGGTGAATATCTAAAATATCCGGCAAATCCAAACAACCAGAATTCCGAGAAATGTTCCGATTGCATATCCTAAAGATCCTGTTATCAGGCCTCCCGCAAGAAGGTATTCCGCATTTATCGCCCTGGTAACACCGGGAATAAAGGCAGGACCGTATATACCCGCCGTCGATGTGACAATCATCGTTTCGGAATCAATCTTAAACAGTCGGCAGAGCAATAAATGAATCAGAAAAATGCTGACGGTTATTCCCGAATACAGAATAAACAGTTTCAATGTTACGACGCCGAAATTCGTAAAATCAAACATGGAAGCCACCGCGCAGCAGAATACGGTTACAAAGAACTGCCCCATAGTGCCGTTTTCTTTCACGGAATTGACTTTCGGAATAAAGGAAGCTGCCAGTCCCAAAATTGCAGTACCGATAAGGATTGCCGGAAGAAGGCAGTCAATCAGTGTCCCTTCCTTTTGCCCCTTCAAAAGAAAAATAACAAACCCGACCCCTGCGGATATTACAACAATCAATATGGATATAAAGAAATTTCTGATTACTCCGGGGCTTTTAATATTGAACTTTCCAACTTCATCTTCTGCCGAAAGTTCTATGTCCGGAAGGATTTCTTCTTTTTGACCCTTTTTTAAAAACAATCCCGTAAACGGCTTTGCTAAGAAAAGCAGAAATACATAAAATATTCCTCCGAAAATCATATCCGAGAGATTTGCCATAAATATCGTCTGCTGATCCAGACGGAAGAAACCGGCCACGGCATTTAAATTTACCGTTCCACCGGAATACAATCCGACAGCCATTCCCGTCAGGATGTCCCCGTCCGTAATTTTACGTGTGTAGAGAAGAAACCATACAATGCTGACGATAACCGCAGAAACAATTAAGAGCATGTATGCTAGAAAAACTCTCCCCGATAATTTAAAAACATATTTGATATTACTCGAAAACAATAAGAGCGGAATTCCGACGGCAATCCCCAGATAGCCCAGCAGTTCCAAAGCCGTGGTATCACGGGATTCAAAGATTCCGGCTTTCCTTAAAGCGAAAACGATGATGGAATACAATATTCCGATAACATATGCGGTTCCTACCGTTCCCAGAAAAGAGACTGCCTTTGTCCTGCTGAATTTCAAAATCAGAAAAGACATAAGAAAAACAAAAATAATATCAATTATTGTAAGAACCATTGAATGTTAATCTCCCCGGTTTATTTTTCATCCAATTCCTTGTAATACACGCGGTAAATACGGGATAATTCTCCGCCGGCAGACTGTATGACTCCGTTTGAACTCGCATTCATTTCGGTGATTGTTCCGAGTGTCATTCTTTGAATATGATGCTTATCCATCGCTTTTTTCGTCTCATGATACAATACCAGAATAACACCTTTCCTCTGATACTCGGGAACAACGAACTGAAGCATGCCGCGAAGACCATAGATTTTATTTTTCTGCGTCAGGTAAACAAACAGCGATTTCGGATTGATTCGTCCGTTCATTTTACGAATCAGTTCGTTGTAATCGGGAATCGAAAGAGTAAAACCAACCGGGCTGTCATCCTCTTTTCTTCTTACAACCGGTGCAAAATCCGGATGTATGAAACTTTTCCAGTCTTCAAAAATATGTCTGATTTCATCCTCGGAAGGAACCTCCTCAAAAATTGCCGCAGTGGAAGCACGTGTCATAATCTCATGCACATCCTTAATTTCCCTTTCGATATTCTTCAGATCAATTGGGGAAACGTATAAATTGTTCCGTTCCAGTGCTCTGGTTGCACATTTTTCAATTAATTCCATCTTCTTCGGATCTATTTTCGCTTTATATTCAAACGTATCCGTCAGTTTTAAATACTCCGCACGTTCAAAGAATTTGCCGTAATACGGCGGATTATAGGAAGTCAGAATCATCGAAGGATACTCAAAGCCCGAAACCGCAATGCCTCTTCTGTCATCCGGATCATCCAGAAAAAAACTTCCGACCAGATACTTGCAGTCCATGGATTTTACCGTTTCTTCGGCATAAGCCATAAGTTCCCGAAATGCATCAAAATCGTCGATAACTTCAAAATGTGAGAAGAATCCGCAACGGTCTGATTTTAACTGTTTGCTCTTTCCTTTGGTCAAAAGAATTCTGCCAAGGATATTACCGGCTTCGTCCACACTGACCAAAGCCTTATATTTTTGATCCTCAAAAACCAGTTTCCGGATGGTTTTTTTCAAAGATCCACGCATAAAAGGAGTATAATTCGGATCATTCAAATAAATTCGGTCTCCGAAATCAATAAAAGCCGTTATTTCCGATTGTTTGAGTTCTCGTACCATTTATCCCCTCTGCACACTGTCACTTTATAAATACAAGTAAATTTATAGTATCATACTATACTTAAATTGCAATTTCAAATTGAACACTTGTAGTTAAACTGACGACAATTGACAAATAAAAAGCCCCGCAAACTCAGTGTTTACGGGGCTCTCAGGCGAGCGATAGACGGGGCTCGAACCCGCGGTCTCGACCTTGGCAAGGTCGCGCGTTACCAACTACGCCACTATCGCATACAATGTGTTTTCTCTCACACGCAAGTAGTATCTTATCATCTGACGATCGCTTTGTCAACAGTTTATTTTAGTTCTGTTTCCCAGGCTTTAATGAGCTTTTCCAAGTTCCACGCGGCATTTGCGGGACTGGTTGACGGAAGGCAGATTGCCGGGCGGCCGATTTTGTCCGCCGTGTATTTTAAATAATACTTCTCTGCCGTTTTGCCGTTTACGATAATCTTTTGAATATCGGCATAATCCAGGATGATCGACAAATCGTTTGCCACGGCATTTCGGATACTTGCATCGGACGAGCCTTCTATGTCGCAGGACGCAATCACATCCCATAAAGCGATTTTATGCGCCATAAGAAGTGTTTTCTTCTCTACGATGGTCTGCGGAACCTCTTCGCCGTAAATCGACGAAATAACCCTCCAAAATCGATTCTGCGGGTGTCCGTAGAAAAACATCTGCTCTCTTGATTTAACCGAAGGAAAACTTCCGAGAATCAGAATCTTTGACTGCGCATCATAAAGAGGCGGAAACGGATGAATTACATGCACGCTTTTACTCATAGTTTCCCGTCCCATCCGTATTTCTTTAAATCCACATGGTTATCCCTAACTTCTATTCCGTCCGCTTTCAAAAGCTTCTCCTGCACATTGATTCCGCCGAATACAAACGCATCGGCCAGCCTTCCCTGTGAGTTTACCACGCGATAACAGGGAATGTTGTCCGGGTCGGGATTTTTATGAAGTGCGTTGCCGACAGCTCTTGCCATTTTGGGCTCTCCCGCTACAGCAGCGACGGTTTTATAGGTTGCCACCATGCCTTTCGGGATTTTTTTCACCGCTTCATAAATACGCTTGGTCGGAGAATCTGAAATCAAATCGTAGCTCTCCGCAATCATCATCTTAATTTCATTATCCGGAACCGTTCCGTCCAAAACAACGGTACTCCAGTGTTCTTTGTTCTGGTGATATCCCGGTTTAACGGAAGGGTACATTTTACGGATAAAATAGGCCTTATCCGGGTCCATTTTCACATTCAGACAAATGAAACCATCCAGCTCATATGTCCATAGAAATGCTTTGTCATTGCCTTTATAACGGACCAGCTGCCAGTTATCATCGTGAAAAGGCGCATCCTGATAGGTGTCCGGAAAAGAAAGGCCGTATTTTAATGCCTGCGCTCTTGTTTTCATCGGCTTCGTCCTTATTTATACAAATAATATTTGTTTACCAGGTGTTTCAAAAGACCTTCACAGCCTTCTTTAATCTGATTATACGCCGTGACAAAATCGCGGGTATACCAGGGATCGTCAATCTGCGTTCCCGGCTTGGAAGAATAATCCATACAAAGCGAGATTTTGTCCGCTTTCCCTCCGAAGAAACGATCCTTCATAATGCGATAATGGATATCCTCCATCGCAATGATGTAATCAAACTCGTCATAATCCGACGGACGCACCTGCCTTGCATGATGCCCCTTACAATCAATTCCGTGACGTTTTAATTCATCTCTTGCAGGCGGATACACTGGATTCCCGATCTCCTCCGTGGAGGTCGCCGCAGACTCCGCATAAATGAAGTTGTCCAATTTTGCCTTTTTAACAATATCCTTAAAAATATACTCTGCCATGGGCGAGCGGCAAATGTTGCCCCAGCAAACGAACAGTACTTTTATCATAGCCTTAATTCCTTGATTTTCCTGTATTCTCAGGACTTTGCAGTCCTTTTGATTTTCCTTTTCCCGGCATAAAATATGCATATTTTGGCATATTTACACCCGCAAAAGGTGTAAAGTAAGGTGTAAACTTTTGAGGTTTACACCTCAGTATTTTACAAAGCATTCAGCTTCTTTAATTCCACCATTGCATCTTCAAATCCCACATGTGTGTACACATTCAGGGTCGTCTCAATATCAGCATGTCCCATCAAATACTGAAGCGTTTTCGGATTCATTCCTGACTTTGCCATATTGGAACAGTACGTATGTCTGCATACGTGAGGCGTTACTCTGGGCATCTGCACTTTATAAATGGAATTGTATTTTTCAATAATATGCTTCAGATAATGCTCCCAGTGAAGGGAATACATAATCTTTCCATCTTTATCAAAATACAGAAACCCTGCATATCCCTCGACAATCGGCTCTGCTTTGGGCGGTTTGCGGTTTGCAATAATGGTTTTGAAGCATTCCTCAACTTCAGAAGTCATCGGAATCTCTCTCTTTCCGCAGGTAGTTTTTGTCTTCTCGATATAATAGCCTGACAATCCATGTTTCTGGAGTTGATGATCCACTCTTATTTTATGATTTTCAAAATCAATATCCTGAATGGTCAACCCACAAAACTCGGAAATCCGCAGTCCCGTATGAAAAAGGATGTATATTCCTTCGTAATACCTGCAAAAATGAGTATCCTCTTTTATAAACTTAAGAAGTTTCCGTTCTTCTTCGCGTGTTATCGCTTCCCTGGTGTGAGAATCGTTGTAAACGACAGAAGCAAGTTCAAAATCGAATGGACTCTTACGAATCAGATCATCATCAACCGCCATCTTAAAAGCAGGTTTTAATACTCCCCGACACAAAGTAGAACAATTATTTATTGTTCATAATCGTAATATAGTAACTGTCTATAATTATCTTTTGTTGTTTTGACTTTTTCCATTTTTTCCACTTTTTCGTCCATTATAGTAACCTTAAGTTGATGTTCCGTAACCACATTATCTATTGAATCATGACTGTATGGTGAAGAAGATAGTAAATCAATAATCTTTGAAAACATAATATCAATGTAGGAGTGTAGATTTATCACAAGGTCACGGTTCATTTTTTCTTGTCTCCGTCCATCATGAATGATATAGTTCCTTGCTCGATATATTCGATGTAATTGCCATTCAACTCTGTTTCTATGGCTAATTATCATCGAAAATAACCCTTTAGTATTCTTTAATTGAGCATTGAGAAAGTATACTCTATATCTCAATAATGGGTACATTTCGGTTAATCCATATAATTCTTTTCTAATAGCATCAAATTCATCAAAAGCTAAGAAGGCAAATGTGGATTCCAAATCGTTATCCCCATCGATACAATTGTGTATATTCTTTGTAAAAAACTCATTATCCCATCTCTTAATGTCCAACATACAAGTAGTTACTATTTTTTCTATATATGTACTCACCAGAAAAGGAATCATACGATTTTTAACTTTTTGTATCTTATCAGTTTCCTCCTCGCCGCTTAGTGTCTCCGCAATAGACCATAATCCTAGCAATGAATCACTTGTGTTTTCAGAATATATAGCCGAATTATGTATCTCTGTAATCTTACTTATTTCTCTCATATTGAAAATAGTCGAGAACGTAATATTCAACATATTTTCTGCATTATGAGTAGATTCTTCATAGGACAACGATGAAACTCTGTATTTCAACAAATCTTGATCATCTATAGACGTTATTCTTTTTTTCTCATCGATTACCTGACCATATACTTTAACTTTATTCCTTATATGACTGTAGTAAGCAAATGCATTAATTATCACCGAAGATATTTCTCGAACCATCTCATATGCCGAAAAGATATCCAACGCCTTAACTTTATGAAATTTTAGTATTGTTTTTTGCCCTCTTGCTTTCACTCCCATAGGTAGTGAATTAGCATGCATTAGCGTAATGTCAGACTCCCCAGCTTTAATTCTATTAAACAATGGCATAAGGCTAGAAAAATCTTGAGAAAATCCAATAAAAACATCATATTCCTTTTCATCAAATGAGAATTCTTTCACAAAATTCTCAAAACTATCTATTCCCGTGACTTTTTGATAAAAGAAAGAATTATGGACACAGTTGAAAATATAATTTTCACTATACCCTGCATCAATCAGCACTCTAACTAGAATTCCGGAATACCTGTCCACAAGCCTCTTATCATTATTATTTGAAATACAGTTTTTTAGCAACTCAATAACTTTCTTATAATATTTGCCAGCACCTAGTTTTCTCCTTATATACAGAATATTGTCATACTTTTCTCTTTTATTCCAAGCCTTCGATTCTTTGATGATTCTTTCCTTAAACTCGGGAGAAATAATACTTATTGCAACCGTATCTTCTTTTAATCTTGACAATATTTCATCGAGAATGTGATCTATGTTTTTCTCATGGATTATCTTATTTTCTACGTCTTCATATACCCGAATAAACTCATCACATAAACCTATTATGGACAAAACCGGATATCTATATGAATCAGTGCTATGATGAAATAGTAATTCATCCAGTCTCTGCGCAAAGAAAAGCATTGTATTCAACGATTCCGAATATTCCCAATTGCTTATATTATTGACTCGCATTTATCCTCCCAAACGCTACCGCGTTCATATTTGTATAATTCATAGCATTTTTAATTACTATTATTGTATAATAGACCAGCTTCCACTCTTATTAGATCCAATCCGCTCTATCAGCCCCTTTTTCTTTAAACTTACCAGCGTCCGCTCTATTGTTCTCTTTGACACACCTACATCTACAGCAATCTCCTCAGCCGTTTTTTCCGGATTAATTATTAAAATACCTAGTACAGCTTTTTCTGTTTTATTTATACCGACATTTATGCCGACATTTATACCGACATTTTTCTTGCTCATACCCAAAACTTTTTCATCATACGGAATTCTGCACTTTATATAGTTGTCTGTTATTTCAAAAACTTCCTTGCCATATTTCTTTATAATAGTCGGAACCCCGTGTCCTGTATGCTCCGTAAGTCCCATATTCAAAAAAACTCTCATTAGTGTAGAATTTCTTGGATGGCTTATTCCTTCGTAGAAGTCTTCTGTTGACATTCCACTAGGTAATCCTCCATGCGACAATATCTCCATCCGGTCACTGAATAAAGAAATCTGTGGTTCTGCCACAGTCCAATCATTATGAACTAGGGCATTTAGCACAGCCTCATTAACCGCATCATAATCAAATAGATACATATCCTTTCTAGGCCGTACAGTAGTATCAGATACACAAATATTCTCAGCAGACAACCTTGCCTTGATTTTTTCATAAACAGACAGTATACATCCGAACCCATAATCATTACGTTCGGAGATGGCTGCTTTATCTGTGCCATTAAACTTGACGAATGAAAAAGGTATGTTGTTCTTATCTGCAAGCAATTCAGCTAAAAGATTATAATCGCCCTCTTTGTTACGCAGGTTGAAGTTCGCCTCAAAAGATGAATCATCAACATGAAAGCCCTTTTCCGCATAATAAATCTTTAGTTCTCTGAATGTAAGGTCTGCCCTTGAAGCCCGTTTTTTTAGCATATATTCTTCGTCATAGAAGTTTTTTTCATAACGGATACGAATTTGCTCAGATGTCATTTCTTTGCAGGTTGTTCCTATTCTGATCACGCAGCCATTTGAAGAAAAACCATACTTCTTTTGACAGTATATATTTCTTGTTCCTTTGGAAATATATAAAACTATGATAGTTTTACCTGAATCGAACTTCAGCTCCGTACGGATTTCTTCTTGCGGATTAGGCTCAATCTGCATGGTAATCACATCCGATATCTTTTTTAAGGTTTCATCTATTTTTTCAACGCCGACAACATTTCCGTTATCATCAACTCCAACAAATATCTGCCCTCCATCAGAATTCAAAAAAGCCACAATCTCCTTGCAAATAGTATCCGTATATTTAGCCTTTAGTTCGACCTTTTCTGACTCAACATATTGACTCATGTGATGTATCCTTTCTTAAAAACATAAACTCACAAATATATTATATTCCGAACGCGACATTTTTGCAATATATGCCGACATTTATACCGACATTTTCGTATCGTGCATTGCCTGACTATATTTTTGCTACTTTAATAGCTACTAATCCAAAGGTTTTCATTTCAAACCAAAGTTTTTACTATTCAATCCATACATTTGACAACCAATCCAAAGAAAAAACACCCTGCATTACACAAAGTGCTCTCATCATTCATCGGGTAGTCCACCTTCAAAAGGTGTAAACGGGGTGTAAATCCGTTTGATAATTCTTCAAAATGCCGTATTTTCAAGGTTTACTGCTTTACTGAAATCTCTTGCCCCAGCAGACGAACGGTACTTTTATCATAGCCTAAATTCCTTATGTAAGATGTAAATGTTTCTGTTTCTATTCTACCACATAAATGTAGCTGCTGACGCAATACAAAACCTGTCCGTTATATTCAATCCTTGACCACCCGACATCCGTGTTGATTCCGGTACGGACTGCAACATCTCCGGCTTCCAGTGTTACAACCACAACCGAATCTGCATCTGTCACACTGGGCTTGTTTCTTAAATTTACTTTCTCCTTTGGAGCAATTTTTTCATTGCACGGAGTAAATTTGGTTTTAAATCCGTTATCCTCTTCCGGCTGAATCTGCGGCGCTGCGGTCAGATCCGTAGTCAAATAACTTGTTACGGCATAGCAGGTTATTCCGTTATAAATAATCTTTGACCATCCTTCCGGACACATTCCGGTACGTGTTACCGTTTCTCCGTTTTTCAGCGTATAAACAATTTCACTGTCCGCATTCTGGCTCGGTTTTTTCCGAAGATTTACTTCGTTTTTAGCCGTTACGGTTTCATTCACTTCTACAAACTTCATCAGTGCGTCATAATCAATTTCAACTTCTTCGCGCACAGAAGAATCCTTCGGCTTTTCGGTTCCGTTAAACCCGAAATACGCCACATCCAAATCCACCTGCGCTCCGATTCCGGCAACTCTGCCCGTATTGGAATACTGCCACATAGAACACTGTCCTTCGTATGGCGGTTTATTCTCCAGTTCGGTTGTATACAGGTTATACAATGCAATCCAGACTTTATATTTCTTTTCAATGCGGGAGGTATCCCATTTGGCATCCAGCGAAAGTTCATTTACTGTGGAATATATCATGGGCGTATATCCTCTTTCATAAACCCTGTCCATGAATGCCATCGCTATATTGCTGCGTTCTTCTTTTGTAAGGTGATACTGTCTGCTCGTCTCTTTTTCAAATCCTTCACAGTCAAAAACGACCGGATACGTAATTGCATATCCCGCGATAAAATCTGCCACCCAGTCAGCATCTTCCCTTGCTTCTTCCAAAGTAGCCGCAGTGGAAAAGAAATAAACACCGATTTTAACACCGTTCTTTTCTGCCTCCTGAAGGTTGTATTTTGCTGTCGGATCCGCTCCGACCGTACCGGAAGAATCTCTGTATCCGACACGAATCATGGCAAACTCAATTCCATCCGCTGCAACCTTTGCCCAGTCAATTGTACCCTGATATTTGGATACATCAATGCCGTATGTGATGTTTTCATTTTCAACGACCGTACCGGCATTTAACAATTGAGTTTCTTCCGGCTCGATACATTCAGATTCTGTCTCTGTTTCGCTCGATAATTCTGTTTCCGGTTCTGCCTGCGAAGTTAACTCACTCACGATGCTTGTATCCTCGGTAGTTATTTCCGGCTTTTCCTTTTTTATCTTCACATCGCGGACAATTAAAACAGCAGCCAATACTGCTGCCACTATTACTGCAGCAGCCGCAACTATAATAAGTATTCTGTTGGTTTTGGGATTTTCTTTATTCACTCTTTTATCTCTACCGTTTTGGCAATCCGGATTGCCTCATCCTTCGTAAACATTTCCTTCGAAAGGCTTAATACATAATAGTATTCTTTTCCCTCCTTTACAAACCAGAAATTCCAGTAATCACTCGTCAGATTCATCGATTCAACATCGATTCCGTCGTTTTTCATCTGCTCAATTTCCGGATGTGTATATAATTCGTGGCTCTCTTCAACCATGATTGCCGGCCATTGCATATTGGAACGTTCCAACCCTATAACATCAATATACTCTGCAGATGTATGATTAGGAATCGGAACACCGGAAAGATCGGGAACACCATTCTTATAAGTGATATTTATTTGAGGATTGTCTGCCGATAATCTTGATAACATTCCCGAATACTGCCATTCAATGGGGATTCCGCTTTCCTCATCTCTTTCATACAACCTCGGCAAAATTAAAAAACACCCCTGATAACCGCAATTATCTATAAACTGACTGAAACTGTATCCAAACGGAAGCTCTACTGCGGAAAGCCAATCTGAAAGTTTCGTATCCGGAACGGATTCCCCGGATTTCGATTCGTTTTTTACAACCCCCAGGACTTTTGCTGCATCTGCTTCGGAAATAGATATAAAATCTGCGGTACAGATAATTTCTTGATTAGAAGCCTCAAAGTAACGCGGTAAAATCTGCTTCTTTCCAAAACCTATGCCACAAATATAATACTCTCCGTTTGTTTTCTGAATCAAAGTATTCTGCATCAGCTCATAGGCGGAATCACCGTATTCGGATATTTCCGACACCTCATTTTGGAGTTTTTCCGTCCAGACCTTTTGAACATTGTCGGCTACTTTCGTTGGTTTGAAAACTATGTAGGAATCTTTTATTCCGCAATTTCCCGTAGCATTATACCCCCAGGTCCAAAGCGTTCCGTCATCCTTCAGTGCAGCGTGATTGAAAAATCCGCCCGTAATGGTTTTGGTATGATCCAATATCATTTGCGGTTCCGTTAAATATGCTTCTTTAAGATATTCCTGTTCACTCTCCGACTGGGCCGTTCGCATGTCTTTGTTCATATTTTTTACATAGTGCCAATCAGCCGTAGTAGCCAACGTTCCCCATGTCCAAACAGTCCCATCTTCTTTTAGTGCAACTACATCATATCTTCCGCACTCAGCATAGGAAACATTCTCCATTAAAAGAACCTGTTCGCCCAAAACATAAGATCCCGGATTATAAAACCGATTGGCATCATAATCTTTGTATTGGAGCAATGCATTGGTATAGTTACTTCCGAAACCATATAATTTATGATCCCTGGTAAGATAAATCGCAAAAGTCGAGTTGATACCATAATCAACATGTATCACATTTTCGGCTACTTTAACCGGTATTGCATGATAATTCTGATCCGATGTACCCTGGCCCAACTGTCCGCAATCATTATAGCCACTTGCCCATAATGTTCCGGCTTCATCTATTTGGTACAGGTTATGAAAATATCCGTTTGTGGAATTAAGACCGCTTTCCGGAATAATTTCTTTCGTATTCTCGTTTCCGACAATTACCACTTCGGAGGTTTCTTCCGAATTACCCTCAGATATTTTGGTATTCTCTGTTTCCTTCTTTTGGGGATTCGTCAAAAAACAAACAGAAGCCACAATAACACAAATAATAGCGGCTATTATAATCCAAAATGCAGGCTTCTTATAATTCAGAATCCCCTTAACACGGTTCTTAACACCATTCTCCCCGAATGCCAGCGGGCACGCAGATATTTGTTTTCTCTGTACCGCGCAGTCAAGCAATGCCTGGGAATATGCGGCGAGGTAATCCTTTTCTTTATTTCGGATTACCTTTTCATCACAGGCGGCTTCAATATCTTTGCAAAGTAAAGTGTACGCCACCCAGCATAACGGATGAAACCAATATACGGATAAAAGCAGAAAACCAAGCGGTTTCCACCAGTGATCATGTCTTTTTAAGTGTGCTTTTTCATGGGCAACCACATATCTCCTTGTTTCCCTGTCCAGTGAAGAAGGCAGATATATTCGCGGTCTGATTATTCCAAGAATAAACGGTGTCCGGATATCATCCGAAAGGAATACCGGAAGCTTACTCTTCATATCGGGAATTGCGGTACTTACTTGCTTTTTTAATACAAAATAGCTAACCAGCACATAACCAAACATGACTATCACTCCTGCTATCCACACGATAGAAGCGATTGGTACAATAACCTGCAAAGGATTTACACTATCTCCGACTTCCGGCGCAAAAGTTTCCGTAATTACCGGATTAACCGCATTATTGACTACCCGGATTCCAGAATTGATAAACGGTTGTTTCGTTGTTGTAATATCCTGTGGAATGACTTCGGCACTCGGTACTAAACTTAACACACTTTCAAAAGAGAATGGCAATATCAGACGGATTGCCACCAGTGCCCAGAGTATACAGGTAATCCATCTGGGTGCTTTTTTCAAAAAGAGACGTAGCAGAAGAACAGCCAGTATCATCCAGCCCGCAACAAGACTAATATTCAGAATTTTAAGAAAAACTACACTCAATGTATTTTCTCCTATTTAGGTCATTTTGTTCTGAACGCATCAATCATTTGCTGGATTTCATCCACTTCTTTCGGTGTAAGCTTTTTATTCGAAATAAAAGCCGCAACAAAAGCAGGCAATGATCCCGCATAGGAATTTTCGACTATCTGTTCACTCTTTGCGGAGTAGAATTCCTCTTTCGAAATAAGGGAAGATACAATTCCGTCAACATTCTGAAACAATCCTTTATCGCAGAGTTTTCGAAGTACTGTATATGTCGTGGATTTTTTCCACTGAAACTTTTTCTCACAAATCTTTACCAAATCTCCGGATGCTATGGGTTCATTCACCCATATAATATCCGCAAACCTCTCCTGTACTGCTCCAAGTTCGTAATCAACCATTTCTTTGTCTCCATAGTCTATTCCTATAAACCAATTTCAGTTTATTACAATAGACCGCCTCTGTCAACCTATATACTTGCAAAAATACCGGCATTAAGCCGGTATTCTCATTTGCTTATTCTTTCATTTAAAACCTCACAAATCTTTGTAAAAAAAATGACGGGAAATTCTTCCCGCCTGCAGTGATCCAAAGAGCCTTCGCTCAGATCACTATTATATTAGTACATCCATCATTCATTATCAATAGATTCTTCCTTTTCTGATTATTTTAGCTTTGTCCCACCCCTTCCATATCTATGCCGTAAAAAGTAGTAGAAACGTAGTAAACGGGTCGGTGTCATACTACTGATGCCGTGATTTGCCGTTTCATACTGTAGGAAGATTAACTTCCATTTTTATGTTCTATTGATTAATAGGTCTTTGTTTATTCCTGTGCGCCAATTTGTTCAGGGACAGGAAGAGCGTAGCAACAGCAAACATCATAAGATAAAACACAGCGCCAATAATTAGCGCATCCGAGATGCTGACTTCATCCGGCTTGAAAAATCCGTAAACAAAACTGCCTCTGAACTTTCCGAGAACAAAATCAAACAAGAGGTATAAGAGCATAAGCACAGGTGTTATCAATAGTTTCTTTGCGGCCTTACCTTCGCGGTCATTGAAGAAGAGGATATAACACAAAATAAACAGCACCGGCGACAGCACATGAAGATAGAAAAATGCTCCCTTGAAATTCATATGATATGCGCCCGACAAGCTGCCCATGCAGATAGCAAATACAAAGAATATCCCTACTGAGATATTTCTGTAGAACACACCGGGAACACTTTTTCCACTAAGATTCAAAACACCGTCAGCAACCAGTAGTATACCTCCAAGAGTGTTAGAAATGCAGGTGAATTCAACAAGATATTCAGGAATCGGCAAGTATCCTATCAATACGGCAATTGGCATGGATATACCAATGACCATCTTGATACAGGCGATAATCTTATTGTTCTTTGTCATGTTACTCATATCCAAAATCCCCCTCTGTCTTCATATACAGAATCCTGTTGATTTTCTATACCAAGATTACCAACCCTCGTTGTCGTTTAACTCCTGTGCATCCACGTCTTTCATATGTGCAACAATGAATGCTAAATCCGTTTTGATCTTATCGAGATAATAATGATCGTTTTTGGTATTATCCATATATTCTAATTCCATCCTTTAAAATCTCGCCTGTCAGTTCCAGATTATCCTTAAGCTGCTCAAGGCTTAATACATCAACCTTCTTATGTAACGCTGTTCTGAGTTTTTCAACCATGCCGTAAAACTTTAGTCCTTTTACATCTGATGAAATAAGTAAATCGACATCACTGGTTTCCACGGCTTTCCCTTTAGAATAAGAGCCAAACAAAATGCAATAATGAACCGGATACTCCGATAGAACATCCTTGCATTTTTCTTTTATATAGTCCAACTCCAGGATTCCGTGTTCTTCGTCTATCGGATTTATAGCACTAAGTCTGTCAATAATATAGTTATATTTTAAAGTGCCGACCTTATTATAGCAATCGGGCTGCTCGTATGCCATCTTTTTTATTGCGTAATCCGGTCAATTTCGCGTTACCTAACGCAATTTCACACAAAAGGTATTGTCACCTGCATACGATATTTTCGACTTGATTTTATGCATATCGAAAATACGCTTTGCAATGGCAAGCCCAAGACCGCTTCCGGTCTCGCCTGTCCTGGAATCGTTTCCTTTGACAAACGGTTTCCACAAATCATTCGGTTTCTTATCCGGAACGGAGGATGTCGTATTGGAAAGGGACAGACCGTCCTTTTCTCCGGTCAGGGTAATGAATCCGTTTTCTGCTGTATATTTTACGGTATTGGAAACCAGGTTTTCCATGGCGGTCGTAATCAGTTCTTTGTTCGCTTTCTTTTGATAATCCCCGGCTACGGTAAGTGTAATTCCTTTCTCTTCAAGCATAGGTTTGTATTTTGCAAACAGTTCTTCCGACACTATCACCAGGTCTACGTTTTCCTTATTCCGGACCCCGCCCATTTCTTCCAGCTTCATAAGCTCCATGTTTCCATTTATCAAATGATCCATGTAAACGGAACTTTCCAAAATAGCATCCACATAAACTTCTCTTTTATCCGTATTCAGGTTTTCCTTCAGACTTTCCGCATAGCCGCGAAGAGCGGTAATAGGGGATTTCAGGTCATGGGACAAAGAATCCGTCAGGGTCCTGCGATACTGTTCTTTTTCGTATTTTGCAATTTTCCTTCTGTGGATCAGCATAACGATAACAGAAGAAGCGAGCAGGAACGGAAGATAATAAATCATCATTCTGGAAAGAAGGTAGTTCATCCACTCCTCCCGGTAATTGGACTTATAATAATACTCCAAAACCAGATTTTCGTAAGAATCCTCCTTTGAAAAAGTCGACTGTCCGTTTTCATTTATGATTACAATTGTATTCTCAAAAGACCCGTCTTCCGAAAAATCACAGACAAACGGTATTCTCTGTATATATACATAATCCCCCTTCCAGAAACGCTTGTTGTAAGTATAATATTTATTCACTTCGATTCCGTACCGGTACGAATGCGATTCCCAGCTGCAAACCTCATCATCCTTATCACTAACGATTTTATCCTGTGGAAATGCATCTGCATTATGATTGCTTCCCACAATAAAAACAACCGGATCGGGGGAATCCATTACTTCCCATTCGGATTCATTTACCATTTCGACGGTTTGCGGATAAGTAAAAATTCCGATCAGTTTTTCCTGTCCGGTTGTGTTATTTACATCCGTTGCAACAATCTGTTTCGGCAAAAAGGTCCCGTCATCGTGCAGTTCATACTCCTTCAGTCGAAACAGAATATGGCATTCATCCTGTATTTCTTTCGGGCGTGCATTCACACCCGCCGCTTCCGTCTGTTCCATCCAGTCCATAATGTTTTTGTCATTGCAGGTGTATAAAAGATTCTTATTCATGGGATCATCCATAACTTCGGAATCCTTTTCTTCGTCCGGAAGCACAAGGTAAATTCTCTTTACGGAATCCGCAAGTATCTTGCCGGTATCCCTTGTTTTTAAGCATGCATACATCTCGCCGGGTTCCGGAAATACATTTGTATCCGAAGCCAGTTGAATTTGTATCCTGGAAGAAAGGTTATCTGCACCGGCCTCTTGGACAGTTCTTTGAATACGTTGTATTCCGTTATATGCTTTCTTTTCAATCGTATTTCCGTAATCTGTACGCCATGCTGCATAATCGATTTCCAAGAAAATATATGCACCGGCAAAATAAACCGCACTGAATATAACAAACCAGATAAGC
This sequence comes from Lachnospiraceae bacterium UBA3804, assembly GCA_002368665.1. Lineage (GTDB taxonomy): Bacteria > Bacillota > Clostridia > Lachnospirales > Lachnospiraceae > UBA3766. Next base: position 396,792 of record DFEK01000008.1, on the reverse strand, counting down.
AGCACAATTGCTGTCTTCATCGGTTTTTTGCTTTTGCTATTTCCCAAGTCATTCTTTTTCATTATCGTTGCTCCTTCTTATTCAGGCATGATCGGACGGATCTGTGATTTTATATCCTCTTCCGATGACTGTCTTAATGAGTTTACCGGCAGGACCGAGAGCTTTTCTTAAATTTTTCACATGGTTATCCACTACTCTGGTTTCCACATATGCATAGTCGCCCCAGATTCTTGAAAGCAGCGTCTCCCGGCTTACCGTCCATCCTTTGTGCTGCATAAGATAGCTTAGAATTTCAAATTCCTTCGGCGGCAGTTCCGTTTCCGCCCCGTCTATTTTAAGAATCAAAGACTTTATGTTTAAAGAAACCGGACCGCAGATTAGATCCTCCTCTTTGGAATTATTGGTACGCCTGAGAACTGCCGTCACTTTGGCATAAAGCTCCGCAAAGGAAAACGGTTTGCAAATGTAGTCGTCGCAACCGATTTCGTATCCGTAAAGCCGGTCCTCCTCCCTTGTTCTTGCAGTAAGAAAAAGAACCGGGGCATCGGAAAGTTTGCGAATCTTCCGGCAAATCGTAAATCCATCAATCCCGGGAAGCATAATATCCAAAAGAACCAGGTCATATTTTTCTTCTTCTGCCAGCCTGATTCCTTCTTCTCCGGTTGCGGCTTCAAGGATCTCATACTGCCCTTCGGATTTGGCCGTAAAATAGTCGCGGATAATTCCACGGATTTTGTCATCATCTTCTACCAGTAAAATTCGTTCTGCCATTGTTCTCTCCGTTTTAAATTTCATTCAGATCTGATAAAAATAATATACTACATGAATATATCGTTTGTGTGTGGTCTTCGTATTTTTTCGTCAAGATTATATTGGATATAAAAACCCCGAATGTTTGTCTGACATTCGGGGGGACAATTCACTGCACTTGCTGTCTAATCCATGTGCGATTACCAAACTTTGTTTCAGCTAAAAAGTAGTTTTATTTTTCCTCCAAATAAATATACAAACCGCCGCAACAATCAAAAGCGAAATCATCATACCACCCCAGTTTACCCAAAGTGCTTTCACAGGATCTACGCCGGTATCATTCATGAATCCAATCAGAGCAGACGGCTGCGCATTGGTTACGGCATGCATGATTGCGGCCGGCCAGACGGAACCGCTTAATTCAGTCAGAAATGTCAGAATAACTCCCATCAAAATGCAAAAGGCACACATCATAAGAATACCAAGGAAGGGGAATCCCGGATAATCCGTGCCGAAATTATGGCCGATACAGGTAAGGGGTGCATGCCATAATCCCCAGATGATGCCGCCGATGATAAGCGGTAATGTCTTTTTGCCGCCAAAGAGTTTCATCAGTTTCGGCATCATATAACCACGCCATCCGCCTTCTTCGCCAAAAGCCGCGAAAGATCCGACCACTCCGGTAAAAATGGCTGCAAGCGGTTGCAGAAAGAAAATCCGAAAATCCACATCCAGTTCTTTCGGATAGCCCGGATCAAACAGCTGCCCGCAAAATAGAATCGCAAAAAGATTTCCGAGTTCCGTAATCAGGCATGGCAGTAATATTGCGAGCATAAAATAAATCCATTTCCGGTCTTTGAAAGAAATCCCGAACATTGCGGAATCCTTGCCGTACACTTTAAAACCCTCTTTGGTAATCAGTCTCGTCAGCACATGCGAGATGACCGGAAAAAGCATACCCAGTGAAATAAAGCTCGCCATATACCGGCTTAAATCATTCCATCGGGTGAACTTCGGATTCACGGCGAAAAACCAAAGCCAGGTCATTCCGAAACATAGCCCTAAGTATATGAGCAGACGTTTCAGGTCTGCTTTTGCGGCTGTGTCTGTGTTTATAATTTTTGTATTATTATTTATACTTTCTGTTTTTCTCATAATTATGCTCCAATTGTATTCAAAAAAACGGATCACTCTATCCGCCCCTCCGGTTTATACAAAGCGCAGGTCAGTTTATAGAATCCGAAATATAATAAAAGTCCGGATGCGGAAGAAAGAATCTGTATTAACACAACTTCAAACTGGTGTGTATTAATCCAGTTCATAATGGCTTCCCAATTGATTTTTTCAAAAACCAAAAGATTGCCGAACAGCAAAAAGCCTATTACCGCTATTCCCAGAGCCAGGAAGAATCCTACTTTAATCATCATGGCTTTCTTCTTTCCGAGAATCAGAAACAGAAACAGTTCCAAACCGGAGGAAAAAAGAGAAACAGCAAATATCGACATCATGATTCCCTGTGTCATATCCGCTTCCCGGATTGCGCCCGGATCAATGCTGAATGCACCTGCCGTAATCGTCCATACCATGCCGAGAGAAAAGAATATATAAGTGACAATACCGATATAAGCAAATTTAGACGCCACATATGTATTTTTTCGAAGTGGCATAGCTGAAATGTACTCGCGGATTTTGTTTTTCTCATCCTTTTCCACGCACTGGGAAACCCACAAATTTGTAAACTCCAGTGCAATCACAATCATAAACAGCGGAAAAAAAGCAATAATTCTATCCCATTCGTTAAGCTGATTACCCTCCAGATCATATGAAATATAGGAAGTAAGATTTCTCCATCCCGGAAAGATCATCCGAATCGCAATAAACAAAACAGTCATCACCGTAAAGAACCAGACAAACCTTTTCCCCTTCATTGAAACATATGTGTTATATAATAATCCACCCATCAGATAACACCCCGCTTTCTTTCGGCAATGCTTAAGGAAAGAGCAAAGGATATTCCCGTTACGGCAAGCGCGATCAGACAGATAATCCACGCCCTGTCCTTGACAACGGCAAGCAAATCCCACATTCTCTCGGCGCTCATTTCATTGTTTTCAACCTGTCCGTTTGCGATAATCGTCACAATCTCTTTTACCTTTTGAAAACGGATCAGTACAAATCCCACTACGATGGTAAGCAGGCTTAAAATCTGGGCATTCTGCCCTTTTCCTTTGCCGGGACTCATGATCCGGTACAGAATCACCAAAGAACTGTAGATTCCGATTACGGAAGCTGCGCTTACTATCATTCCGATGAATTCCGGGAAAGAAACAATATCCGTAAGAAATGACAGGATTAAGGCAATCAAAAGATCAAATGCAACTCCGATTCCCAAAAGAGCATAAACGGAAAAAAACCTTGAAAGCATTCTTCCCAGAAGAGATACGGGAAGGGCACCCCCCACTGTTGCAAATCCCGCTTTACTGTCCTCTTCAAATACATTTAAAACATCTCCCACCACGGCAAGAGGCAGAAACATAAACAGCACCAGAGCAAGGGACGCAAGATTGTTAATTTCAAATTCCGTCATACTGTTTTCAGCCAGCATTTCACTTGCGCCCGACGCAAGATTTCCAAACCTTGTGCTTAATACGAACATAACGGAAACAATAAGCACACCTATGATGACATAACAAAATACGGTCAGCTGTTTACGAAGGCACATAATGTCTTTGAGGATAAGTCCCTTCATGCTACTCACCCCTTTTCGAATTCACGTAATAAATCATAATCTCTTCCAAAGCAGCTGACTCAAGCAGCATTTCCGGATAGAGTTTCCTCGCAGCATTTCTGTCATTGACCAGAATCTCTGCTCCGAAACTGCTTTGCTCCATACCTACAATGAGGGATTTGCTGATTAATTCAACCTCATCTTTTTTGCATTTTAAAATGGCATGCTTTTCTAAAATTTCATCCTTGTTTCCTGCAAGAACGATTTTGCCGCCATCAATGAAAACCACCTCATCGGCGATTTTTTCCAAATCTCCCGTAATGTGGGAGGAAAGCAGAATCGTATGATCCTCTTCCACGACAAAATCACGGAAGATATTGATCATTTCATTTCGAACGATCGGATCCAGTCCGCTGGTGGGTTCGTCCATAACAAGCAGTTTGGCATGGTGCGACAATGCCACGGCAATCTGCAGTTTCATTCGCATACCGCGTGAAAATTCGCCGCATTTTTTCTTACTCGGAAGAGAGAATTTTTTCAGGTATTCAAAGAACTGTTCTTCATCCCAGTTTTTGTAGATATTCTTCATCATGATGTTAAGATCTTTGGCCGTCATAAAGTCATGAAAGCCCATCTCGTCGAATACCACGCCGATATTTTCGCGAAGCGCGGCACTGTCAATATCAATGCTTTCTCCGAAAACCTTAATCTCTCCGCCGTCTCTTTTGATGATATCCAGAATCAGTTTGATTGTGGTTGTTTTACCGGCGCCGTTCTGCCCGATAAATCCGCAAACCGAACCTTCCGGAACATTGAAGCTTATATGATCCAGTTTAAAATCGCCATAATCCTTTACGACATCTTTCAGTTCAATTACATTCTCCATATTCTTTCTCCGTTACTGCATCTTCTCCTCATAGAGAAGCGTCAGCATCTCCTTCAGTTCCTCGATGCTTACTTTCCCCAGAATTGCCTTATCCAGCGCCTTGTCCAGGTATTCCTCAATTGCAGCCATCATATTTTCTTTCACGAGATCTGAATTGATTCCATTAACGAAACTGCCCTTACCCGTAATCGACACGATAAAGCCATCTTTTTCAAGATCCTCATAGGCTCTTTTGGTTGTGATGATACTGATTTTCAAATCCTTAGCCAGAACTCTCATCGACGGAAGGGCGTCCCCTTCTTTCAGCGAGCCGGTCATAATCTGACTTTTAATCTGCTCCTCAATCTGCTCGTAAATCGGTACTCCCGAGCTGTTGTTTATAATAATATCCATATGGTTTTCCTTTTCTGCGTAGCTTTGCGCTAACCACGCCGGAAAGAGATTTGCGCATAATCTCTTTCAACAATATTGTATATATTCAATATATACACTTGAAAATCATTTGTCAACACATAAAACATAAAAAAACAGCGGCATACCGCCGCTGTCTTCTTACTGATTTACGCCTCTTCAAATGTCGGCTTCCATCCCGCAAACATATCAAGCTGTGCATCTGTGCGATGATAATTTCCACTTTAGTTTGTGCCTCCCGCACTCCCTTCCTCCGTCTTCTTTCCATTTAGAAACGGTCTTGCAATATGCACATTAAAAACTTCGATTAACGGTCCCATAAAAAACGCCGTAATAATGGTTCCGATACCCGCTATGGTGGGAATCTTTGAAAGTTTTCCTCCGGAAAGCAGGAACAGAGAACATCCGATCAGTACGCATACAAGATCCGTAATGATCCTCACATACTGGAATTTGCCCTTCTTCCACGTATTGACGATAATAAGCGCAATCGCATCATATGTGGATACACCGAGATCTGCGGTCATATAAAACGCCGAGCCGAAACAGATAATGACCACACCGATTACGAGGCAGGCGATTCGGACCGGAATGGACGGTTCCACAATCAGTGTCTTTAGGAAATCATACGTAAACTGCGTAATATACCCCAGTAAAAACAGGTTAATAAAGGTTGCGATTCCGATGTAGTGTCTGTCAAAAATCAGCGCAAACAACAAAAGAACCGCGTTGGTGATGACATACAGGGTTCCGAATTTAATCGGAACAAGCGAATCCAGTCCTGCCATAAAGGACTGGAACGGGTCAACACCAAAGGCGGCGATTTTAAATATTGCAACACTTACGGCGCATATGATTACGCCGAAAGCGGACATTGCTATTCTTTTACCGAGATTTTTCTTCTTCATTGTTTTACTCCGTATGCCACAATGCCCACTACTGCCGAAATTAAAATGAGTGCAATCGGCGACAGACCTTTTTTCATGAAAATTCTCGATCCGAAATAAACCACTGCAAGGCCTGCCGTTAAGCAAAGCGTCAGAAGATTGACGGAAAAGCTTGGCAGAATTCCCACATTGTTTGCAATCATGAAAAGACCCGTGGACAGGATAATTCCGATAATACAGGGCTTCAGTCCGTCCATTGCCGCTTTCACGAATTTGTTTTGCATGAATTTTTTCAGCAAAACCATGATTAAAATGATAATGGCAAAAGCAGGTAGAACTACAGCTGTCGTTGCAATGACAGCACCTAAAGCACCGCCTTTCACGCTTCCGACATATGTCGCCATATTAACCATGATCGGCCCGGGCGTACTTTCGCTTACGGCAATCATGTACGTAATCGCTTCATCATCGAGCCATCCGCGGGACAATACAACGTCACGGATTAACGGAATCGCAGCATATCCCCCGCCAAAGGAAAACAATCCGACTTCAAGGAATCCGAGCAACAAATCCAAATAAATCATTTGTTCCCCTCCTTCCTTAATTTTCCGGCAAAGAGGGCAAACAAAATTCCGACGGCGGCTGCTGAAAGCATCAGAATCATCGGTGAAATCCCAAGGGAGAAAATGCTGATCAGAATCATCGCAACCGCTGAAACTACAAGAAGGATAATCTGAAGCGGTTTTTTCTCAATCACCTTCAGAAGTTTTATTGCGGCATCCACGATTAAAATTCCGACGGCAATTTTAATTCCCTGAAACGCATTCGCCACCCACGTAATTTCCAGAAATCTGTCCAGGAACATGGAAATCAGATAAATGATCACAAAGGACGGCAGAATCATCCCGAGCATCGAAACCAACGCGCCAAGCATTTTTTTCTGCTTATATCCCACATATGTCGCGCAGTTGATGGCAACGGGTCCCGGTGTAGACTCTGCAATCACTGTAATATTCATCATTTCTTCTTGTGTAATCCACTTTTTCTTTTCAACGCATGTATTCTCTATCAGAGAAAGCATGGCATATCCTCCGCCAAATGTAAACAATCCGATTTTGGCGAAGGATAAAAATAAATCCAGTAAAATTGGCATTTTATACTCCAGTGTCTGAATCAGACAAAATTCATAATCCGTAAGCTTATACTTTTTCTTTCATGACCTATATTAATCAAAAAGACTCAGCTGGTGATAATCATCCGGCAGTTCACTCATGAAACGAAAACACTCATCAGGGGTGGACAGAATTCCGTTTTCTTTGCAGATTCTTTGAAAAATCGCTGTCAGTTCCTTTGCATTCGGACTCGGCAATTCATATGCATTGTGGTATGTCTTAATATAGCGTTCCTTCATTCCGGGAAAATGCTTATCAAGTGCCGCATAATAATACTCCCGGTCTCCGTCACGAAGCGTCAGTCCCATTCCGAAATCGATGATGCCTTTTACCCCGACGCGGACACATTCATTTAAAATTGACGTAATATTTTCTTTCGTATCATTGATAAAAGGCAAAACCGGAGTCAGCCAGACTACGGTCGGAATCCCGCGCTTTTGCATTTCTTCCAGCACTTCTATCCTGCGTTTTGTATTGCAGACATTGGGCTCTATAATTTTACAAAGCTCATCATCGTATGTCGTGAGCGTCATCTGCACCACACATTTTGCGGATTTGTTTATTTCGTCAAGCAATTCGATATCCCGAAGGATTCTGTCCGATTTTGTCTGGATAGCCACGCCGAAACCGTACTGTTTTATAATCTCCAGGCACTTCCTTGTAAGCCGGAGTTCCCCTTCGATGTGCATGTACGGATCGGACATCGCACCGGTTCCGATCATGCATTTTTTCCGTTTTGAACGAAGGGCCTTTTCCAAAAGTTCCGGTGCATTCTGCTTCACTTCGATATCTTCAAAGGCATGTGTAAAATGATAGCATTTACTCCTGCTGTCACAGTAAATACATCCGTGACTGCAGCCTCGATAGATATTCATACCGCATTGTCCACTGTTGGCGGTCAGAATTCCCTTTGCCTCAACAAAATGCATTTTCGCCCCGTGTCTCCTTCGTTCGCACTTTTATTTCAAAAATAATTCCATATCAATGCATTCCCAGACGCCAATCGGCATCTCGCATTTTCGCTGATTATACTCCCGAAATCCGACCGCTTCATAACAGTGCTTTGCACGGTCGTTATTTTCAAATACGCCGAGATCAATTCTTGTGGCAGTCAAATGCTCCTTAACGTACTGAATTGCGAGAAGCAGCATTTCTTTTCCGTATCCCTTTCCCCTGCAGGACGGGTCCACAATAACAAAACCAAAACGGACAGAACTGTCATCATTCTCTTTCGGATATCTGATAATCAGATGTCCGACTGCATTCCCGGTATCGTCTTCAGCCATCAGAGGAATGAATCTGCCGCTTATAATCTGCGGCTCATAATTTGCTTCAATATCCTCGCCGTTTAACGGATATTTATTAAACCGGTCTGCTGACCAGCGATACAATTCGTCCTCGGATTTTATCCAGCCGGCAATCGTTGCGGCATCTTTTTTCTCATATGCTTTAAGTATCATCATATTTCCTCTTTCTCTACCTTACCACCGAAGAATTACAGTAGATATAGAATTCCTCCTGGCTTGGCATCCATTTTTTCTCCTTCGGTGGGAAGGTCCTGTCAAAGGCTTCCACCGCTTCGGTATCCTCACAGCAATCTGCTGCCGTGCTCGGTATATACATCCAATTCTTTCCGTCCAACACACCCGATACCAGCTCACACACCAGAAGCGCTGTCGGATAATTGCCCTGCACATAGAAACTTACATTTTTCTTTTTACAGCTTACAAAACCGCTTCCTACATAATTGGCCGGGTTTCCGAAATTAATGTTAACATCGTAGCCCATTTTTCTTGCTGCATCAAAAGAATATGCAATCAGGCGTTTTCCGAGCTTCAGTCTTTGATATTCCGGCGCAATGCACAGAGGTCCGAACGAAACAATTTCTTTTCGGTTTCCTTCTTCATCCTCCAGCCAGGCTTTTGTATACATGATGTTTCCGATTATTTTACCATCTTTCTCAATCACAAAAGCCAGTTCCGGAATAAAATCCGGATGCTTTCTCATCATATGTGCGTAATAGTGTTCGTCTGCACCGGGTTTATAAACATTCCAAAAAGCATCGCGGGTCAGTTCTTCCACCGCTCTATAATCCTTCTCCGTTTCGTTACGTATGATAAAATCTTCCATTTTCATCTTCCCCCTTTCAGACTCTTATATAAACTCACATGCTCCCCGAGATTTTTAAATCCAAGTTTATGATAAAACCGAAACGACGGCTTATCGCTGTCCGTCTGGAGAAAAATTCCGACACAACCCTTCTTCCTAATATCTTCTTCAATCAGGCCCATAAAACGCGTGCCTAATCCCTTTCCCTGAAACTCCGGCGCCACGCAGAGTTCCTCAATGTTGTAATTGGTTCCTTCCCACCAGTGGCGTACCATTCCAAGAGACATGGCAACTAAATTTCCGTCAATGATAAGTCCGTAATTCAGGCAGTGATATGCGCAGGAAATCTCTTTTATGTATTCACTCAACTGCAAATCATCACTCCAGTCATCATTCCAGGGTTCCCCCTTAAAGGAATCTCTGTAAAGCTCTGCCATTTCAGGAAGATACGATTCGTCCAGCTCGATGAATTCTTCTTTCCCTAAATCTCTTCGAAGATAAATCATATCCACCAGCCGGACTCCTTCCTCATAAATCGGATGATCGTAATACTCGATGAAAAAATTCTTTACCACGTGATGTCTCTTAAATCCGCATTTTTCGTAAAATGGTACGGTAAGCGGACTGTCTCCCGTTCCCACCTGTAAGATGTTGTATGTATCGCTGTATTTTGAAATCACAAACTCTATCAGCGCTCTGCCGTAGCCCTTGCCGTGTGCATCCGGTGCCGTTGCTATATTTTTGATTTCAAGAATTCCGTCTCCTTCATCCGTGACAACACACTCACCCTTTACGCCGCCATCATCAAGCACAAACATGGTGCCTTTCTCCAGATATAAATCAATCATGTCTTCCTGCTCGTCTGCAAGAAGAAGGAGATCCAGATATTTTTTCCTGTCATCCGTGACTTCATAAATAAACACTGTCTGCTTTCTCCCTAGTCCTTTTCTTCATACGGCTTATTCCACGAACCGATTTCAATCAGATTTCCTTCCGGATCGGCGATATAGCAGGTCCTCTGCCCCCATGGTTCCAATTCGGGTTCAAGTACCGGCGTAGCGCCGCTTGCAACCGCCTTCCCAAAAGCTTCATCCACCTCATCAAATGTATCAACATATAATGCAATTTCCGAATGTCCGTTTAGGCCTTTCACATATTCGTATCGGCGGTTTGTCATTTTTTCAAAATCTTTTCGGCCATACAAAAGAAACAACGTTCCGTCTTTGACCAGATACACATTTGATGTATCCTCCGACTCTTTGATTTCAAAGCCGAGTACATCACGGTAAAAACGAATCATTTTTCCCATATCCTCTACCAAGAGTCCGAACCCGTCCAATCTCATGCCTATACTCCTTCCTTCAGTTTCTGTTTTTTATAATCCGCCACAAGTTTTATTCCCAACACAAATACCGCAGCGCCGAGAAGAATGAAAAATCCCCATATCACATTCCAGTATCCGGAATTCGTATCAAACATGTTTTGTAGAAGTTTCTGCCAGAATACCAGTCCCGTTGCAATTGCAAACAAATCAAACAGCAGGTAACTTCCTCCGAAAATATACACCCATCTCCAGAGATAATTATGCTTACGTTCTCTTATAAAAGTTATAATCCCGAGAATACAGAGAACCGCTAATACACCCATAATGGTAAAATACGCAACGCCCCTGTTCTCCATAATTCCGAGCCAGAATGCAGCATATGAAGTTCTGTCAATCAGTGCCCAGATTCTGTGCAGATGGAACAATCCGAAAAAAAGAAAAAACCAGGGCTCCCAGAAATAGATTTTCTTCAAACTATCAAGCACCTCCATTTTGGACCATAGGGACATGGGATCCAACCCGTTCCGGGTTGATAGGTTATTTTTGCAACCCCTTCTCACTTTGCGCTTTCTTTTCCCCTAAAACTTTTCCCAGTGTATTCTGTCCCTTACATGAATCTCTTTTTGTGAAACCGGCTCTATTCCATTTTTCGGTTTCCCAATCCCGATAAAACACGGCATAAAAAAGTCATCCGGAATTTCCAAAACCTTCTTCGCATGTTTGCCCTCATTACCGAGCGGAATGCGCAAATTACACCCGTATCCTTCCGCAGTGGCCGCCAAAAAGATATTTTCTATACTGCACCAAATGGACGCAAAACCATTCAGATGCGATACGTTTTCAGGATGTAAAATATCCGTTTTTTCTTTAAGCAGCGGAACTATGATGGCAGAAGCATCAAACAGCATTCGATACTGTTTCGGAACCGCATTCCTGTAGCACTCCTGCTGGAGCGAATCATTCAGATTCCAATCCCTGATCAATTGATTCATATCCTCGTCGGAAATCCCCTTCGGCACGATGTCCAGAAGCGAAACCGCAACCTCTTTGTCACGGATAATGATGTAGTGCCAGTCACGCATGTGATCGTTGGTCGGAGCCTTGAGCGCAGCATCTATTATTTTTACGAGAATTCCCTCCGGTATTTCTTCATTTTCAAAATCTCTGATCGTTCTTCTGCAATTAACAACTTCATAAAAATCCATAAACTGCTCCTTCCTCTGACCCTCCTGCATAAAATGAACCGGAAACCCGGAACGGGTTAGACCCATGTCCCCCTGGTTCATTTCCGCAAAATGATGGTATTCACTCTCTCCTGCACAAAACCTGCAGATTCCGCCGTATACTTTGAGCCTTTATTTGAAACGGAATGCGCCCAGACAGGTTTCTTCCCCTGTAAAATAATCTCCCTGCACATTTTGTCTGCGAGGGTCTTCGCAAGTCCCTGATGACGGTAACTCTCATCCGTCTCAATTCCGATATCAACCTCATCGGAACTTACCGCTGCGGAAAAAGCAACCGCAATTACTTTTTCCCCGTCCATTGCGACAAATCCAAAGCCGTTTTTCAGAAACTGTTCTTTGTCCTTCCAGGAAAATCCGGGAACAATTTTTCCGCTTATCTTGTCATAATTCTCTTCCGATATTCGCTCTGTCCGGTATTTGCACTCCGGCGCTGCATTTGGTAATTTGCCGAACCGGTACTCCGCCCTTTTCTCCAACCGGACACCTTCTTTTCCGGCGAAAAATTCTTCCACTTTCGGGTCATCCGTCACCAGCACGAATCTTCTTTCCGGTTCCTTCAGATAAAACTTCTGATATATTTTATTCAAAAATCCCTCATCCGGATTTCCTGAAATATATGCAAATCCCGCGTAATGATGAAATAAAACCGCCTTTTCGGATTCGTCGCCGTCCGCTGCCAAATCCTTAATTGTGAAAATCTCTCCGTCCTGAAAACCTTCCGCAATCGACATCGGATAAGCTCTGTTGGCGCTGCACTTTCCGGCCAGTCCGGCAAATATCGTCCTCTCTAACATCATATTCGTATCTCCAAATTCGAAAATAAACGCCTACGACTTATTCCAAAGAAAACAGAATATCACCCTTGGATTCATCAAATTCCGTATCCATGGATCTGCACCACGCATACGGCCTGTAAACATATTTGTCGTCAAAAAAGTATACAACATTGCTTATTTTCGAAGAGTAATATTTTCATCCTTGTTGATTACCCTTGTCGGTTTTTTATTCGTAAAAAGATCCGTTCCCGACTGCGTTGCATACATCATTACATTCGAAATCAAAGATCTGGGCGGTTGTTTATATTCAGCCATATCATTCCCCTTTAATATATCTTTTCTATTTGGCCCACTATGCCATATTTTCTGCAAAATTCCTTCAGATCCGCCTCGCAGCGGATTAACATCACATCCTCAAAAATTCCGTTTGAAAGATCCACAAAACCGGCCACCTGCTCACCGTTACAGATGCTGCATTTGATGACCGGCTTCTTATTGATGCTGTCATATTTTGGAGCCTTGTCTTCTTTGTTGGAATCCCCCGTCAGTTTCTGCGATACGGCTTTGCTTAAAACAAAATAGGAAAAAGCACAAACCAGACATCCCAGGAAATATGCCAGAATGTCCTTCCAGTCAAACACACCGCCGATCAATACTGACATAAAACGGTTGTCTGACAAATGTAGGATATCTACGATATGGAAAAACTGCAGGATTTCAACCAACACAGAGAATGCAAATACCCCGGCCGGAAGCCACGGTGCTCCGATGGGAAAGAAACTGCGTATGATCATGTACAAAAGAATAACTACGAGGAAATCCCCAAGAAACGGGCGAACGAAAGAATCTCTCATAAAAAGAGCAATAAAAATCTCAAGGAGCAATAATACAATGCTCCCTGAGATATAATACAATCTTATTTTTCGGACAATTCGATCTGCCATGTTTTAGGAAATCGGTTCAAAGTCTGCCGCACCGTGTTTGCAAAGCGGACATACGAAGTCTTCGGGAAGTTCATCTCCCTCATATACATATCCGCAAACCTTACATACATATCCCTTCTTGCCTTCGGTTTTAGGCTTCGGTTTTACATTGTTCTGGTAGTAGGTATATGTCATGGTCTCCGCTTTGGTGATCACTCTGGACTCGGTAACATCACAGATAAACATGCCGTGCGTTCCGAGATCAACATAGTTTACAACTTTTAAGGAGAAGAATGCATTGATGTACTGCGGAAGGAAACGCAATCCGTTATCGGAGCGAAGTTCCTCGATATCCTTTAATTTATCTGCAGTTCTGCCGCTCTGGAATCCGAAGTTTTCGAATACGGAGAACGGTGCTTCCACGGAGAGACAGTTAACGTTCATAATACCGGTCTGCTCTACTACATGGTGCGTATAATTTTCTTTGTTGATCGTAACTGCCACACGGTTCGGAGAACTGGTCACCTGTGTTACGGTGTTGACGATACAGCCGTTGTCTTTCTTTCCGTCATTGGAGGTTACCACATATAATCCGTAACCGATGCTGAACATTGCACGAAGGTCATTCTTATCGGCCGTATCAGCTTTTCTTGCTTCGTATTCACTGCCGAATTCTTCCGCAAGTGCTTCCAGCTGAGCCGTGCTCTCGTCATTCAATGCTGACTTAATATGAACGGTATTCTCCGCAAACGTGCAGTTCTTGCAGTTTTCCAGCATGCCTTTCATTACCTTGGCTGCTGTCGGAGCCCAGGTTCCGTTCTCGATCAGACCGATCTTATGATTTGCAAAATTACGCTCGGTCAGGTGATTGATGAACTCACGCATGAACGGGAAAATCTCTGCGTTATAGGTTGTGGTCGCAAGGATGATCTTGCTGTAGCGGAATGCATCTTCAACCGCTTCCGCCATATCACATCTTGCAAGGTCGTTTACAACAACCTTCGGGCATCCCTTGGCCTTTAAAAGTTCAGCAAGTTTCTCTACCGCTTTCTTGGTGTTTCCGTAAACGGAAGTGTATGCGATCACAATTCCTTCCGTCTCCTGCTGGTAAGTGGACCAGGTCTGATAAAGTCCGATATAATAGCCTAAGTTCTCGCTGAGTACGGGACCATGCAGAGGGCAGATCACCTGAATGTCCAGATTGGCTGCTTTCTTCAAAACTGCCTGCACCTGTGCACCGTATTTTCCGACGATACCGAAATAGTATCTTCTTGCTTCGCATGCCCAGTCTTCTTCCACATCCAGTGCACCGAATTTACCGAATCCGTCAGCGGAGAAAAGAACCTTATCCGTGGAATCATATGTCATCATAACTTCCGGCCAGTGCACCATCGGAGCAGCCACGAAGTTTAAGGTATGCGTTCCCAGTTCCAGAGTGGAGCCCTCGGCAATCACTACCTGTTTCTCCTCAAAATCCGTTCCAAAAAACTGCTTCATCATCACAAACGCTTTTGCAGAAGATACAATCTTTGCATCGGGATATGTCTTTACGAAATTAACGATATTTGCGGAATGGTCCGGCTCCATATGCTGAACCACAAGATAATCGGGCTTACGTCCGTTCAAAGCTTTATCCAGATTGTCCAGCCACTCATGGGTAAAATTCTTATCCACGGTATCCATGATGGCAATCTTCTCATCCATGATCACATAGGAATTGTATGCCATACCGTTCGGTACATCATACTGTCCTTCAAACAAATCCAATTTGTGATCGTTTACCCCAATATAAATAATGTCGTTCGTAACTCTCATAAGCCCTCCTTAAATATCTTCCGTAATATGATAAATCCGCTTTCCAGCATACGATTAGTATATCATAAAAAATTCCGTTTGTGACCTACTCTTCTTAACAGAAATTCTGTTCCTGGCTCTTTTTGCTATCTGCATTGATTGTAACCCTTTTTAAAGGAAATTTTAATACTCTTTTAACTGTGCCGGGCACCTATATATTGCTATCCGGTATGGGAATCCGTTATAATATTTGTATATTTATAAGTCATATGTTTTGACATTTCCGGCAGCAATGCCATAAGTGTACGGTTATAAGAGTAAATTTACCAACTGAAAGCATCGGGAATACCTATGATGGAATTTGAAACCAAAGAACTGGAACAAAGAGTCCGACAATATGTCTCAGAGAAACGTTTCCGACATATCCTCAGTATGACAGAGATGGCGCTTTCGCTTGCCAAATGCCACGGGGTAGACACGGGAATCGTCCGTATTACGGCTATGCTGCACGATATTGCCAAGGATATGACTCCCGATGAAATGATGACTGTTGCCGAGAAGTATGGTCATAACATAAGTGAATTAAGTCTTCGCGTTCCGGATAATATGCACGCCGAGGTAGGCGCGCTGATTGCCGAGCATGAATTCGGGCTAAAAGATGTAGACGCATTAAATGCCATTCGCTATCATTATTCCGCACGTCCCGATATGTCGATATTGGAAAAAATTATCTTTTTTTCCGATTCTGCCGAACCTAACCGTCCCAACTATGCCATTACGCAATACCTCTATCGCATTGCAAAGACCGACTTGGATGAAGCCCTCCTAAGAGGTCTGCGAGTTCGATTAGAATATCAGTATTCCCGTAATACCGACAAATATACCGAAGAACTCCTCAATAACGCCTTCGATTATCTGCTTGAAGAGAAATTAAAGAAAAAAAGCACGAATGTTCCAAATCCCGAACGTGCTTTATGCGATACTCTCTCGGATGAAGAATTTGACAAGGCTCTGGATGTTGTGATGACAAACGGAATTAAACTCAAATCCGTGAAAAATATACGCTTTCTTGGCAATGTCACCACATGTGACGGCCAATACTTTAAATCAGGAAAAATCATTCGAAGCGCAGAACTTTCGAAATTAACTACTGAGGACGGCGAATACTTAAAAGAGCATTGCGGTCTGTCGCTTGTTATCGATATGCGTTCGTTGGAAGAAGTCTGCAATAAACCGGATGTCCGCATTCCCGGTGTCCGGTATGAACATATCCCCCTCGGCAACACGCCGGATTCGGAGCGAATAAAACAGCTTACTTTTAGATATCAGCAAAGCGAAACAAATAACGAAAGAGCATGGTATCTGGCTGAGTATGCCCGAATCGACGAAGTCAGAAAAATGTACCAGAATATCAGCTCCGAGCTCACTTCTAAAGAGGCATTAAGAAAGATTTTTCAACTTATCTCGGAAAACGATGGCACTACTTTGTTCCATTGCACCAGCGGAAAAGATCGAACCGGTATTATGGCGGCACTATTTATGTATGCGCTCGGATGTTCGACTGAAGATATCATAAACGATTACAACGCATCCGCAATTTCTTATATGGCCCTGGCGGAATCCTTTAAATTCGAATTACAGGAACACGGCTACAACAAAGAACTGCAGATGGCGGTACAAACAATCTTAAGTGTTGTTCCGGAGATTATCGCATCCGGCTTCTACTATATCGAGTCCAATTATTCCGGCAATCAGAGGTTTATCGCCGAAAAGATTGGTTTCGGATGGGACAATCTCGAACGGCTGAAAAAGAAATACCTGACGTCCGCCATCAGGTGAATACATCTGTGCAATGAAATTTTAATACTCTTTTAATGGTGCCAGGCTTCGCTCCAATATGCCATGCATCGCGGCGATGGCGATACCGTAATTGACGATGGGAACGCCTGCTTTCACAGCACTCTGCACACGGGTTTTCATTTGATTCTCGTTTAACATACAACCGCCGCAGTGAACGATCAGATCGATCCCATTCAGATCATCTGGAAAATCCCCGCCGGAGGTAAAACGATAATTCGGTTTCGCTTTGGAATAATTCTCAATCCATCCGGGCATTTTCACTGTTCCGATATCTTTGCATTGTCTGTGATGGGTACAGCCCTCGGAAATCAGAACCGTATCCCCGTCCTTTAACGAGGCGAGCTTTCTTGCACCCCTGATCTGCTGTTTTAAACCGCCCTTATAGCGGGCCATCAGGATCGAGAACGAAGTTAACATAATATCTTCCGGTGTATCCTTCGCCACTCTCTCAAATGCCTGTGAATCGGTAATGATCAGCTTTGGTTTCATATTTAGTTTACATAAAGTTTCTGACAAGTCCGTATCCTGACAGGTAACAAAGGCATAATGATGATCTAACAATTCTCTCATTACCTGCTGCTGCGGAAGGATCAGCCTGCCCTTCGGCGCGGATTCATCCACCGGTACCACCAGGACAACAAAATCGCCCCTTTCCAGCAGATCCGCAACAAGAAAACGTTCTTCCTTCCGGTTTTCCGACGCAAAAGCGCCGATTCGCTCCTTCAGGGTGTTGATCCCCTCGCCTGTCAACGCGCTGACCCGTACCATACGGTCCTTATCTTCCGTCAGTCCTACATCCGTCGTTTGATCGGACAGATCCGTCTTATTCCACACAATAAGGTATGGCACATTCCGCTCCCGGAACAGATCCGTTAATTCCCGGTCAAGCCCGGTCATTCCGATCGTTCCGTCAACAATCAGCAACGCTATATCCGTCTGATTCAGTACTTCTTTGGTTTTCTGCACACGCAGTTCGCCGAGCGCTCCCTCATCATCATACCCCGGCGTATCAATGATCACCACAGGTCCGATGGGGAGCAGCTCCATGGATTTTTTCACCGGATCCGTCGTCGTCCCTTTGACATCGGAAACAACACTTAAAGACTGTCCCGTAACCGCATTGACCACGCTTGATTTACCGGCGTTTCGCATACCGAAGAATCCGATATGCACCCTTTCCGCACTGACTACATCATTTAATCCCATTGATTATATCCTTTAACACGAAACTACATCTGTAGTTTTCTGACAAACTGCAATTTTATTTTCACATCACACAAGAATTAGAAACGGAAATCTCTTCTGTTGGAGGAACGGATATCCGCTATATTCTGCTTGGCGATTTCTTTCGTCTTCTCTCTCGGAATTTTCTCCAGTTCCTTTTCGATCAGAGCATATCCGATCTCTTTCGTTTCGGGTGAAGCGTAATCCTCCAGATATTCCGCCAAAGTCATCAACGCATTCGGGTGACAGCAGTTTAAGATCTGACCGGATTTGCAAAGAGCCATGAAACGGTCACCCGTTCTTCCCTCTCTGTAGCAGGCAGTACAGAAAGAAGGCACATGTCCGTTCTGCATCAGCCAGCGCACAACTTCGTCCAAAGAGCGCTGGTCGGATACATCAAACTGCTCAGTATCGTGAGGACGTTCTTCGGGAGTGTATCCCGCATATCCGCCGACGGAAGTACGGGAACCGCCGCTGATCTGGGAAATACCCAGATGAAGCACTTTCTCACGAACCTTCTCGTTTTCTCTGGTGGAAATGATCATTCCGGTATAAGGAACCGCAAGACGAATGCAGGCAACGATCTTCTCAAAGATTTCATCGGAAATACCGTTGTCGAACTCATCCGGATTGATATCATCGGCACGTTTCAGTCTCGGTACGGAAATGGTATGCGGTCCGACACCGTGAACGGCTTCCAAATGTTCTGCATGCATTAAGATGCCCGCAAATTCATATTTGTAAAGTTCGAGACCGAATAAAACACCCAGTCCGACATCATCGATACCGCCTTCCATGGCTCTGTCCATGGCTTCCGTATGATAGTTGTAGTCGTGTTTCGGTCCCGTGGGATGCAGTTTTAAATAGCTTTCTTTATGATAGGTTTCCTGGAACAGGATATATGTTCCGATTCCCGCTTCATGAAGTTTTCTGTAGTTTTCAACGGTAGTTGCCGCGATATTTACATTGACACGGCGGATATCTCCGTTTTTGTGATGAATGCTGTAGATCGTCTTGATACAATCGAGAATATACTCGATCGGATTGTTTACGGGATCTTCACCCGCTTCGATCGCAAGACGTTTGTGTCCTAAATCCTGAAGAGCAATAACTTCTTCACGGAGTTCTTCCTGCGTCAGTTTTTTACGGGGAATGTGCTTGTTCTTCAGATGATACGGACAGTAAAGACATCCGTTCACACAATAGTTGGACAGATACAGAGGCGCAAACATTACGATACGGTTGCCATAGTAAGCAAGTTTGATCTCGTTTGCGATTTGGAAGATTTTCTCCTCTACTTCCGGGAGGTCGCAGGCAAGCAGAACACTTGCTTCTCTGTGAGTCAGTCCGCTGCAGACATAGCCTTTGTCCTGTTTCTTCGGGCGGGCTTTCTCTAAGATCTGCTCAATGAGTTCTAAATCGTGCTTATGCTCCTCGGCATAAGCTAATGTCTCGCGGATCTCACCATCATTGATGAATTCATCCGCGATCAGGGATTTGGGGTTATAAATAGCCATAATTCTTTTCCTTTCTTTGAGTCAGACAACTCTTCCTCTTTAGAATATGATTTATTCATTATATCACAAATGCCCCGAAAATGGGGCATTTGCGAGTAATGTATTTATTAAATTTCTGATTTCTTATTTCAGCATGGCCAAAAGGTCGTTTTTCGTTGTTAAACCGATCTTTTTCTCTGCCACCTGACCGTCTTTGAAGACAAAGATCGACGGAATGCTCATAATTCCGTATTTCTCTGCCAGTTCAGGCTCATCATCCACATTTACCTTGCCGACTTTGTAACTTCCGTCGCTCGCTTCAGCGATCTCGGAAACCACGGGACCGAGCATCTTACAGGGTCCGCACCAGGGTGCCCAGAAATCCACTAAAACAGGAACGGTTGCTTTTAATACTTCTTCTTCGAAATTGCTTTCGGTTAACATAACTTCACTCATGTGGTTCCCTCCTTATAATTCGTTTTGTTCATTTACAGGTTTCATTATAACAGAATTGTTTATGGTCATAAATCGATTTCACTCAATTTTAACAATTATCACCAAATGTTCACGAATTCCATATCTTGTAATGTTATATCGTAATTTAATTATTTGCAGGAATATGACTATTTCGGTCATTTTTCGATATGAATTAAAAAAAGCAGAGATTCTCGGTCTCTGCTTTTCCATATCTGTTATGATTTAATATTCTTCGTATTATGTAAACCAAACTATATCTTGTTTGTCGGATCTTGCTTATTTGGAGAGTTTTACCTCATTCTGAGCAGCTACCAGGCTCTCTCCGCAGTACATTTTACGAAGCTTCGGCTTCTCGATCTTGCCCGTCGGGTTTCTCGGAATGTCCGCAAAGATGATCTTATGAGGTCTCTTGTAACGGGGAAGCTGGTGGCAGAACTCATTTACTTCGTCCTCCGTTAAGCTGTAGCCGTCTTTCACCTCAATAATCGCAGCCGTAACCTCTCCCAGACGCTTGTCGGGG
Source organism: Lachnospiraceae bacterium UBA3804 (assembly GCA_002368665.1). Classification (GTDB taxonomy): domain Bacteria; phylum Bacillota; class Clostridia; order Lachnospirales; family Lachnospiraceae; genus UBA3766. The sequence continues at coordinate 376,211 of DFEK01000008.1, read as the reverse complement.
ATACCGATTACCGCAACGTCCTTGATCGCGATATTGCTCCGCAGGAAATCTTCGATCTGAACGGGATAAATGTTCTCACCACCGGAGATAACCACATCTTTCTTACGGTCTACCAGGTAGATGAAGCCGTCCTCGTCTTCCTGTGCCATATCTCCCGTAAAGAGCCATCCGTCTTCCAGAACTTCCTTTGTGGCTGCTTCATCATGATAATAGCATTCCATAACGCCGGGGCCTTTCACTGCAAGTTCTCCGACCTCGCCCTTCGGCACATCGTTTCTGTTCTCGTCCACGATCCTAGTCTGCCAGCCGAATCCTGCCTTACCGATTGCGCCTACCTTGTGGATATTCTCCACGCCAAGATGTACACAGCCCGGTCCGATGGACTCGGAAAGGCCATAATTGGTATCGTATTCGTGGTTCGGGAAGACTTTCTTCCATCTTGCGATCAAACTGGGCGGTACGGGCTGTGCACCGATGTGCATCAGTCTCCACTGATCCAGTTCGTAATCATCCAAATTAACTTCTCCGCTGTCAATGGCATCCAGGATATCCTGTGCCCAGGGAACCAGAAGCCATACAATCGTACATTTTTCCTTGGAAATCGCATCCAGGATTACCTTCGGCTTTGTTCCTTTTAAGAGAACGGCTTTACCGCCTGCGAGTAAGGATCCGAACCAGTGCATCTTTGCACCCGTATGGTAAAGGGGCGGAATGCAGAGGAAAATATCATCCTTGGTCTGTCCGTGATGGTTCTGCTCTACTTTGCAGGAATGTACCAGACTTCTGTGTTTATGCAGAATTGCCTTCGGGAAACCTGTGGTTCCGGAAGAAAAGTAAATTGCTGCTTCATCATCATCCGTAAGATGAATCTGCGGAGACTGGCTGGATGCATTTGCGGTAAGCTCCGAATAGGACTCCGCAAAGGACGGGCAGTTCTCACCGACAAAGAAAAGAAGACGGTTTCTGGAAATTTTCTCCGCAATCTCTTCCACACGGCCGATGAATTCCGGTCCGAATACCAGAATATCAACATCCGCAAGATTTAAACAATATTCGATTTCATCGGATGCATAACGGAAGTTCAAAGGAACGGCCAATGCGCCGGTCTTTAAAATACCGAAATAAATTGGAAGCCACTCCAAGCAGTTCATCAAAAGAATGGCAACCTTATCACCTTTCTTAATTCCTCTGGAAATCAGCATGTTGGCGAAACGATTGGCTTTTTCTTCGAACACATTCCAGGTAATCTCTCTTCTGTAATGCGTGGTCGGATTCGGCTCGATCAATTCATATTCCTTCCAGGTCACTCTTCTGGTTTCCTGGATTTCCGGATTGATCTCCACAAGACAGATATCATTTCCGTATAATTTACAGTTTCTGTCCAGAATCTCTGTAATGGGCATTTTTCCTTCTCCTTATCTATTAAAATGCATCTTCCGTCCTATCATCGAAGTATGCATTGATCATTTAAACACACTTATATAGTATGCCACTTTAAAGTGCAAAAGTAAACCCCTTTATTCTTTGGAAAAAGCGTTTTTGAACAATTGTCTTCTCTTCTTCGGGCAATTGGTTTTCGGACATTTTTCACACTTAAGGGAAAGGTTGGTTTCCTCCAGAAATCTTTCCGGATGCAGATGCGCACTGATCTCCCATAAAAATGTATAGATGATTGCAACCACACAAAGCGTCCAGCTGATCACTCCGGGAATGATAATGAGCGGGAAAACGATCATAAGCATATCCCAGTTAAAGATCCTGCAGTCCGTACAGCATTTGTTCTTAAGAAACCAGGTCCGTAACGGGCAGAATACTCCGATGAAAAAGCGGTCGCCCGCGAAGTACAACATGGTTAACATAAATATTTCCGGTGCGCCAATCAATCCTATAAAATACAGTACAAAGAAGATTGCCGTTATTCCAAAATAGAAGGCAAGTGCAAAGAACATTCCCTTATTTACGGAACGCAGTTTCTTTAAGTGCTCCGCGGAAAGATGCGGGTCGCTTCGGTACTCCGGTGTCGGAATAAATTCGCTTTTGCGAAACTTCTTTGAGCCTTTCTCCCAAAACCGAAACGGAATAAAACGTATCAAAATAACCGCAAGCAGAATGCCTCCCGCGACATACATTCCCTTCCATTCCGGGAATCCTCCGATATCCAGTATTTCTTTATTGGTGAGATAAATGCCCAGAAAATAGCACGCAAACGCAAACCTAAGAAAGAGCAAAAACAGATTTCCCCGATGGAAAGCTCTTTTGCTCTTCTTATCTTTATTCTTATTCATTTTGCTAGATTTGTTGCTCATAATCCGTCTGTTTCCGGGCAAAAGAAAAGCCAGGCCTTGGCCTGGTTAACTCTTTCCCGCGATGATTCTTAGTATACCGTAATTGTTTCTATCTGAAGCATGGATTTGTAATCCACATTTGCCTTCTCAATCTTTTTCTTTAACTCCATCTCATCTTTGCACTTCAGTGCGCTGGTAACATCCGGAGTCATGTAAAATCCTCGAAAGAGCTTCTCAGCCAAGTATTCGTCTGTTTTTGTATTATGAGCAATGTAAAATTCTCCTGCCATAATGCATTCCCCACATGTTCTGTATTTTAGTATTTCGTGCACATTTATTCATTGTCTATCAATAATTATAATCTATGACAATAAAAAGTCAACCTTTGCCACCGCCCAATTTGAAAGAATTTTATGCCCGAAAAATTGGTCAATTTGACAAGCGTTTTCCGCATTGATACAATAAAAAAAACAAAAACGACGCGTTTTTCGTCAATTTACATAATATATGGAGGGAATCATGGAATCACGTCCCGCAGTCGTTGCCATAATCATCAAACAACCCGAAGCTGCCGCAAAGGTAAATGCCATTTTACATGAGTACAGCGAATATGTCATAGGAAGGATGGGAATTCCCTACCGTGAAAGAAGTATCAACATCATCAGTGTCGTTGTGGACTGTCCGATCAGTGTAACGAACGCATTGGCGGGAAGGCTCGGTAAAATCGAAAATGTAACCTGCAAAGCAGTCTACTCTCCTTCCATGGAAGAAGAAAAGTAATACTCTTCTTCTTGAAATAGGCTTTCAGTTTTGCTAATATATTAGGGTGGTTCCGAAAATCGGACACCCTTTTTCAATTGTTTAAATAATGGAGGTTTGCGATGAACGAGTTTAAACCGGTAAAAGAAGGAAAAGTAAGAGAAATCTATGACAACGGCGACAGCCTGATTATGGTGGCTACCGACCGCATCAGCTGTTTTGATGTCATTTTAAATAATGTTGTCACAAAGAAGGGAACGGTACTCACCCAGATGAGCAAATTCTGGTTTGATTATACCGAAGACATTCTTCCCAACCACATGATTTCCGTAGACGTAAACGATATGCCCGAATTCTTCCGTCAGGACAGATTCAACGGCAATTCCATGATGGTAAAGAAGCTTCAGATGCTTCCCATCGAGTGCATTGTCCGCGGTTACATCACCGGAAGCGGCTGGGCAAGTTACAAAGAGAACGGAACGGTTTGCGGAATTAAACTTCCCGAAGGATTGAAAGAATCCGACAAACTGCCTGAACCGATTTACACTCCTTCCACCAAGGCTGAGATCGGTGATCATGATGAGAACATCTCCTTTGAGCAGTCCGTAGAAGTTCTTGAGAAGATTTATCCGGGCAAAGGTGAAGAATATGCATCCAAGCTTCGTGACTGCACCATCGCCCTTTATAAGAAATGTGCGGATTACGCACTGACCAAAGGCATCATCATTGCGGACACCAAGTTTGAGTTCGGTCTTGACGAGAACGGAAACATTGTCATCGGTGATGAAATGTTAACACCCGACAGCTCCCGTTTCTGGCCGCTTGAAGGATATGAAGCAGGTCATTCCCAGCCTTCCTTCGACAAGCAGTTCGCACGTGACTGGCTCAAAGCAAACGAAGGTCACAACTGGACACTTCCTCAGGACATCGTGGACAAAACGATTGCCAAATACCTTGAAGCTTATGAGAAATTAACCGGAAAGTCTCTTGCATAAATAACATATTTATACGATTTCAAAAAGGTTGTGAAGAAATTCTTCACAACCTTTTTTCTGTCTTATCTTCCGTTGTTGAGTCGATTATTGTTCGGCACTTTTTTTCTTTACAATGGCGCGAATCAGAATCAGGCAAAGAACGGTAAGCAAAACGCCGAATGCAAGGCTTAAAACCGCACTTAACGCAAAGTTTCCGACCATATCCTGCACCGGTCCGGCGGCAAGATAGGTCACAAAACTGATTCCGGCTACGGTAAGCGCATAAGGAAGCTGCGTGGAAACATGTTTGACATGTTCAACCTGTGCTCCGGCACTGGCCATAATCGTCGTATCGGAAATCGGTGAACAGTGGTCTCCGCAAACCGCACCTGCAAGGCAGGCAGAGATACCGATAATGTAAAGATTGCTTTCTGCGGGGAAAATCGCGGTAACAATCGGAATTAAGATACCGAAGGTTCCCCATGACGTACCGGTTGCAAAAGCAAGGAAGCAGGCAACCAGGAAAATAATTGCCGGCAGGAATAAGTTAAACGCATCCGCCGTATTCGCCATCATATCACGTACGAATTCCGCAGCACCGAGGTTTGCGGTCATCGTCTTTAAGGAAACGGCAAGAGTCAGAATCAGAATCGGAGGAACCATGGCGAGGAATCCCTTCGGAATACATGCCATTGCTTCCTTAAAGGACATTACACGTCTTGCAATCATGTAAATCATGGTAAATACAAGTGCAATCAATGCTCCCCAGGGAAGTCCGACCGTGGAATCCGTATTGGCAAACGCCTGGACAAAGTCACCGAAACACTCTGATTCAATATCAAAGTAACCGCCAATATAAATCATACCAAGCACACAGGAAGCAATTAAAACAATGACCGGAAGAATTAAGTCAATCACCAGACCCTTGGGATTCATTTCCTCTTCTTCTCCGTTTTCTTCCAAACCGCCAAGCGCGCCGGTCAGTTCGGCAATCCGCTCATGCTTTGCCATTGCGCCGTAATCGAACTTTAAAAGTGTCAGTACGATAATGAAAACGAAGGTTAAAAGCGAATAGAAATTAAACGGAATCGCCTTGATAAATAACTGAATTCCCGACATTCCCGTATCCGAAGTTTCCGCTACGGAGCTTACTGCAGCCGCCCAGGAAGAAATCGGGGCGATCATACAAACCGGAGCTGCCGTTGCGTCGATCAAATAGGATAATTTGGCTCTGGAAATTTTGTGTCTGTCCGTAATCGGGCGCATAACGGAACCTACCGTCAGGCAGTTGAAATAGTCATCCACAAAGATCAAAACACCGAGAATAAAGGTTGCCATAGACGCACCGACCTTGGTTTTGATGTTTTTCTCCGCCCAGCGTCCGAACGCTGCGGAACCGCCTGACTTATTGATTAATGCCACAATAATGCCAAGTAAAACCAGGAACAAAAAGATTCCGGCCGTATCCGAAATTGCCGAAATCAGGCCGTCACTGACGATGGTATCCATCGTCTTTGCAATGAACGGTCTGATTCCCGAAGGACTTGTCGGAAAGCCGACAACAAACATGGCACCGATTAAAACGCCGGCAAAGAGCGAAGAATACGCTTCCTTGGTAATGAGCGCCAAAACGATGGCCACCAGTGGTGGGACCAAAGCCCACGGTGTACCAAAAAACATTTCCATAGATTCTTTCCTCCCAATATATGTTTAATTTGTCTGTTTGGTTTTCTTTTGTAAGACAGTTAAATCCACTTTGCCGAATTTTCGTGCCTGGATATAGACCTCCAATTCCTGCGTAAAATGCCTCATCCAGGTAATCAAAAAGTCGAGAAGGATCGAAAGCGTTCCGGCCAGTGCCAGTCCGCTGTTCGGAATACCCAAATTGGCCATAATGATACCGATGCAGATTAAGGTAGCACCCGATACATTCGGTGTCGCCATGGCAAATACAACACTTAAAAATCCGGCCATGGCAAGCCATATTACGGATACCTGTGTTCCGTAGGTTTCCGTTAAGAATAAAACTACGGTCAGATACACCAGCATATAGTTGGATCCATACATATTCATTCCGATAGGATATGAAAAGCCTACGAATTTCTCGTCAATTCCAAGTCCCTTCGTTAAATCCTCCTTAATGGAGGAATACGAAGCAATTCCCGATGCCGTTGTCATTGCAACAAAGACACTTTTGCTCAGTCTTCGGATGATTAAAAACGGAGAAACATGATAAACAATGCCGATCTGGCAAAGTTTGAATAAGGGACTTATGAGTGCAAGTAAAAAAGCAACCACGATCGGTTTCCAGAAGGAAGCCAGCGCTTCAAATCCCATTTCCCAAAAGACTGACAAAAGGGAAGTAAATACAAATACCGGAAGCATGTAGCAAACATAATCCACCGATTTGGTGATCAGGTCATTTCCCTGCGTAAAGAAGCCTTTAAAACTGCGCACCCGGTCGCCCAGAATCAGTAATACGCCTCCGAGGAAAACCGAAAGGAAAATAATCTGTAGCATATTTCCGTCCTGGAACGGAGAGACCGGATTGGTCGGAAAAATATCCAGAAGAATCGATTCAATCTGCTCCGGAACATTTGCTCCGTCTACTTTACCGCCCCATTCAAGATGGAAGAAAAACTGTTCCAAAAACGTAAGAATAATACCCGCGACAAACGAAAAACCGATATAGCGGATCATAATTGTTTTACCGACTTTGGAAAAGTCAGCCACACTTCCCGTTCCGCAGATTCCGTTAATCAGTGCAAAGAAAATCAGCAGTCCGCTGAACAGGCTCAACAGACGAAGGAAAATATTGGATACGAAATCCAACCCGTAAATACTGATGTTTTCACGAACCGCTTCCGGAATGTACTGTCCGAGAATACCGAAAAGAATCGCCAGAAGCAATCCCAGTATCATGAAAATCTCACTCTTGTAACGTCTCTTCGGAATCGTGAAACGAAGGATATTATTATTGCCCTTGCGCAGATATACAGCCTTCTGTCCCATGTTTGCAAGCAAGTGGTTGGTCCAGTCATCTGTCTGCTGCTCGTCGTCCGCAAGCGGATTATACTCATCCCCCTGATACTCAACAAGAATGGAATATGTTTCCAGACGCGCTTCCAATTTGACAGTAGCGGTCTTTTCATCACCAAACTTCTCACACAAAGAAAGAAGCGCTTCTTCCACGGAAAAGCGGATGCGGATCAAATCCTTTTTATTTACTTTGTACTTGTTTCCCCACTCGGTAATCTTCTCGGAAATCGAATCGATTCCGTTTCTGCTTACCTGCATTTCACACATCTCTTTAATCATATAACACTCTCAATCACGATCTTTTCTTGCAAGGAGGTTTAATATAAATTTCCAGGTCCGTTCGACACTGGCAAGATCCAGTTTTTCTCTTGTTGTATGAATATTTAAAATATTCGGTCCGATGCTGATCGCATCAAGTCCTTTGATCTTCTCGGCCAGAATACCGCATTCCAGTCCCGCGTGAACCCCCGTAACAACAGGTTTCTCCCCGTAGAGCTCTTCGTATACCGAAACAGCTTTCTCGCGGAAAGGAGAATTCTCAAGGTACTCCCATGCGGGATAATCACCGAAGGTTTCCCATTCGCCTTTATACTCTTCGGTAATTGCGATTACCTCTTTCGTAATCTCTTCCTTACCGGAAGAAACATTGCTTCGAAGTGCGTAATCTGCCGTCAATCCTTCCGGCGTACATTTTAAAATTCCAAGATTCAGGCTGGTCTTAACCATGTCGATATCTTCGAACATTTCTATCACGCCGTCCGGCACTTCGTTAATATAATCCAGGAACCGTTCGGTATCCTCTTCGCTAAAGCATATGCATTCCTGCGGAAGCTGTATTCCCGCAAAAAGCGAGATATCCGTTTCAATCCCTTCGTAGTCCTTTCGGTATTCATCCTCAATCTCTTCCACGATATGCATAAACTCATCCGGGTCGCCAAGATCGGGAACCAGAAATTCCGCACTGGCCGAAGCAGGAATTGCATTATCCTTCTCTCCCGCAGACATACTGATCAAACGAATCTCATATTCATCGGCAAGTTCTGCCAGAATCTCTGCGATTAAGTGTGCACCGTTGGCACGCATTTTATGGATTTCCGTACCGGAGTGTCCACCCAGAAGTCCGTTCAGGGAAAGGAATACACAGGGTGCTGTAATCTTCTTAGTCTCTCCTTTTAACACCGCATGCAAGCGCACTCCGCCCGCACAGGAAACCGTAATGACACCTTCTTCCTCGGAATCGATGTTCAGAAGTCTTTTCGCGGATGTATCGGATAAATCAATTCCCAACGCACCATCCATTCCGACTTCTTCGTTTACGGTAAACACCGCGGTCAGATCCGGGTGAGGAATGGAATCATCCTCTAAAATTGCCATCGCATACGCAAGCGCGATTCCGTCATCTCCGCCCAGGGAAGTTCCCTTTGCATACAAATATCCATCGCTCTCCGTCAGATCAAGACCATCCGTTAACATATTCTTTTTGGAAGGATCGTCGCAGACGGCCACCATATCCATATGACCTTGTAGAATCACTGCCGGTTCGTTTTCATATCCGGGCGTGGCATCTTTATGGATAATGACATTTTTCAACTCATCCTGTCTGACCGATAAACCGCGCTGTAAGGCAAAATCCTTCAAATAGTCGCTGATAGCGTCGATATGATAGGTTCCGTGCGGAATGGCACAAAGCGAGCGAAAATGCGATAAAACCGATTCTGCTGTTGACGACATGGGGTTCTCCTTCCCGGAAAAGTATTTCTGCATTATTTGGTAAAAAAAGGAGTGGAATTACTCCACTCCTTAATTATTCAGTTTAAAAGTTCTTATGCAATCTTGCTCTTAGCGATATCTGCAAGTGCCTTGAAGCCTTCTGCATCATTTACTGCCATCTCGGCAAGCATCTTTCTGTTGATATCGATCTCTGCAAGCTTAAGTCCATACATTAACTTGCTGTAGGAAAGTCCGTTCATTCTTGCTGCAGCGTTGATACGTGCAATCCAGAGCTGACGGAACTGACGCTTAGCCTGCTTTCTTCCTGCGTATGCGGAAGCAAGTGCTCTCATTACGGACTGCTTTGCAATACGATACTGTTTGGATCTTGCTCCTCTGTATCCCTTTGCAAGCTTTAAAACTCTATTGTGTTTTTTCTTGGCATTTAAGCCACCTTTAATTCTAGCCATGGTATTCTATCCTCCTATCGATTAAACGTACGGTAAAATCTTCTTCATGTTCTTAACATTGGTCACATCCGTAATCGTGGACTGACGAAGATTACGTTTTCTCTTGGTGGACTTCTTGGTTAAGATGTGGCTCTTGTAAGCCTTGTTTCTCTTTAATTTACCGGTTCCGGTTACTTTAAAGCGCTTTGCAGCAGCTCTGCTTGTCTTCATTTTAGGCATATCTTTTTCCTCCTGGTTATTCATTTACCGAAATAATTCGGATACTACTCATATATTTCAACTGTTTCACCAGCTAAAATCAATTTTACTTCTTGGCTGCAAGAATCAGAATCATGCTTCTGCCTTCCACCTTTGCAGGTCTTTTTACAACCGAAATGTCTTCCATGGCCGTAGCAAAATCATCCAGAATGTGTTTGCTGTTTGCCATATGCGCCATCTCACGTCCGCGGAAACGAAGAACAACTTTAACTTCCTCGCCTTTGGCCAAGAACTTTCTGGCTGCAGACATCTTTGTATTTAAATCGTTGGTATCAATATTGGGAGAAAGACGGATTTCCTTTACCTCCAAAGCTTTCTGCTTCTTGCGGTTGTCTTTTTCCTTTCTTGCCATTTCATAACGGAACTTTCCGAAATCCGCAATCTTGCATACAGGCGGGTTTGCGGTGGGAGCAATCTTAATCAAATCCAGTCCTGCTTCTTCAGCAATATGCTGTGCTTCTTTGGAGCTCATAATTCCGAGCTGCTCTCCGTTCTCGCCGATCAAACGTACTTCTTTGTCGCGAATCTGTTCATTTACACTATAATCTGTAATGGCTTTACCCTCCATAGGAATTAAAAAAGTGGATACGCAAAGTATCCACTGAATAAACTAAACGCCTGTAAGCGTATCTTTCGTTTATGAACACCTGAAGCCCTATTGCCGCAGGGTGAGAGTGGAAACTCTGCTTTGTTTTATTGAAACCTTTAATAAATTACCATACGGAATACAATCTGTCAAGAGTCAAACACTCTTTCCTTCCACGGCATCATCATGAAAAAAGGCAAGGATCCGTCCTTTATAATCCGGAGCTTCATCATAAACGGCATGCGAATAGCCCTCATATAAATAGAGATCGCCGTGACATTTTGCCGCAAGATCTTTCATCTCCCTGCTGTCGAATATTCTGTCACCATAGGCACCCAGTACCAGAACGGGGCATTTTATTTTGCCTGCCTCATCCGACAAACAGTACGCCCCGGTGGTTTTTGCAAGAAAGATGAACCGCTCTGTCTCCGATTCCCCTACCATCTTCTCCATATCCGAAACGGAATCCTTTAATGTAAGAAATGTTTCTTTCGTATAGTTCATTTCCAGAAAAGAAAGAATCAGTTCACGTATTTTTCTTTCCTCGGCCAGTTTGATCCATCCTTTGATCACAATGTTTTCGCTCAGTTCCTTTCCCGTTGCCGCAGTGGATGCCAGGATAAGCTTACGGACCAGATCCGGATATTCGGCAGCAAGGCAGGTGGCAATCATTCCCCCCTGGGATGCGCCGAAAACATAAGCATTTCGAATATTTAACACTTTCATGACCTTCGCCGTATCGTCCGCCATATCCGGTATGGAATACCCCGTCGGAAGATTCTCTCTACGGTCAAATAGCCAGACGCGATACTCTTTTGCAAACATTTCATAAGCTCCCGCCACCGCTTCCGCCGATTCCATTACACTGATCAGACTGAGTCCCGGAAGGATGATCATATCTTTTGTGCCCTCTCCGAATGTAAAATAACGCATTTCCACGTTTCCGGCCTTGGCGGTATAAATTGTCGGTTCCATACAGTCACCTCGTTTCTGTTTAAATTACTCTGCAAGTCTATATGTAAAATCCATTTAGTTTACATAATATTATTGTCGCTTTTCTATGGAAAAGATGTCAGCTATCGGTATTTTCGTTTCGTTGGTTAACATAATTATTTTCTCAACAGAATCCGTTTTCTTTAATGTACCGCAGGTGTGTATATACATTCCGCCGGATTTGAACGCATCCGGTATGAAATATGTTATATTAACTAAATCTCCCGGATTCAGTTCATTGATGGTCCGGTTGATGCCTTTCCATACATCTTCGTCCAGTACAATCTTCTCATCCGTCAGCCTGGCGGTCTCTTCCACTGCCGCATCAAAACCCACCAGCGCGGCAAACGGGGCAAACTGCGCCGCACGGTCATGCAATGACATATGCGGTCTTGTGGCGGACTGAAAATGCACATGATCGATAATATCATCGTAATTGCTCATGCTTTATGTCCTCCGATCTGCCGGTTTCTCTCGCGTCCCGTAGCACCCTCTTCAAAATTGATGCCCTTCAGGATTGCGTTTTTGCCGTACTTTTTCTTAATGGAAAGGGTAGCTTCCATCAGCGCCTGTTCGCGCTTAAGCGCCGCCTCTTCCCTTTCTCTGGCTTCATAGTCGACGAAAAGACTTAGCTGCTCTTCCTTCTGCTCGGCCTGCTCTTTAACTTCCCTGTAAATCACATTTTGCGCCGCGATGGCAATTTTACGGATCAAAAGGATTTCATCCACGGTCCTCTGAAAGATACTTACGGCACCTTCCGTAATCATTTTGGCGGAGGAAGTATATTGGGAGAGATTATACGTTCCGTGTGCATGCTTCGGTGCGGGACGGCCGTACCAGTCCACACCGATCTCTCCCTTGTAGTGTTCCATAATATCCGGCCTTTGCAGGCTCTCCACATCAAAACAGATCGTCAAAGTGATCTGATTGGTTATCAGTCCTTTGTCCGTTAAATTTAACGCCAGATTGTCCGCCATTTCGCGAACCACCACTTCCGCTTCCCCGTAGGAATACGGACGCGAAAGCACCTGTCCCTCGCCTAGGCTGTTTTTCTCGGGACGGTACGACTGAATCTCTTCGATCGTACAAGGCTCCCATCCCCACGCATGATCGATCAGAAGTTCCGCATTGACGCCGAACTCCCGGTACAACTGCTCGGAGTAATTCTCCGAATAACGCGCTATATCGCCCATGGTATAAAGTCCCAGGCGTTTCAGCCTTCGTACCGTTCCCGCGCCCACACGCCAGAAATCGGTCAGCGGAGTATGGTCCCAAAGCTGTTCTCGATACGTTCTTTCATCCAGTTCCGCAATACGTACGCCGTCCTTGTCCGCGGGAATATGCTTCGCCACGATATCCATGGCAATCTTGCAAAGGAACATATTGGTTCCGATCCCGGCCGTTGCCGTAATACCCGTATTGGACAACACATCACGAATGATGGTCATGGCAAGATCGTGCGGGGACATTTTGTAGATACCGAGATAATTCGTAACATCCAGAAAAACTTCGTCGCAGGAATAAACATGCATATCTTCCGGTGCGACATATTTCAGATAGATCTTATAGATATCCGTGCTGTAACGCATATAGGTAGCCATCTGAGGTTTGGCTATAATGTAATCCAACTCAAGTCCCGGATTGGCATCCAGTTCCTTCGCCAGATAAGATTTCCCTTCAAATTCCTTCGCGCGGAAGCGTTCCAGACGGTTGGAATTAACCATCTTTACCTTCTCAACCACTTCAAAAAGTCTCGGTCTTCCCGGAATACCGTACGCCTTTAAAGAAGGCGAAACCGCAAGACAGATCGTTTTCTCCGTACGTGATGCATCCGCCACCACAAGGTTAGTGGAAAGCGGATCCAGACCGCGTTCCACACACTCTACGGAGGCGTAGAAACTTTTTAAATCTATGGCGATGTAAACTTTCTCTTTCTCCATTTTCAAGCTCCGCCTCACTTGCGCGGATATACGGATTACAATTTAACCAGTCTTGCGAAAGCCGCCGCCAGTACTCTGACTCCGGCCGTATCGAACTCCACGGTCACATATGTGGAACCGTCTCTGTTTTCCATTTCCTTTACGACACCCTCGCCGAATTTCACATGACGGACCCTGTCACCGATCGAATAATCCACTGCTGCATTAGCCATGCTGCTTCCCTTGGAAAGGGAACCGAGTCCCTTGACCGCCGCAAACGGCTTCTTCGAAGGTGCAATATCTTTATTCGGGGTAGGTGCATAAGGCTTTCTGTATCCCGTACCGCCGACAGAAGTACTCTGACGCGGCGTACTATTCCAACTACTTGTGTAGGATGAATCAATACTTTCCCTGCTTCTGACTCTGGGCAGATTTCCTTCGATGTATTCCTCCGGAATTTCCCGTACAAACATACTCACCGGATTGTTGGACGGCTGTCCGCGCATGAAACGGTAGCCTGCTGCCGTCAACGTCAGTTCCTCTTTCGCTCTCGTCATGCCGACATATGCCAGACGTCTTTCCTCTTCCAGTTCCTCTTCTCCGGCAAAGATATTGCCCTCTCCCGGGAACAGTCCGTCTTCCATACCCGCAATATAAACATGGTCGAATTCCAGTCCCTTTGCTCCGTGCAATGTCATCAGAAGAACCCTGTCGTTTTCCTCGGAAACATTATCGATGTCCGCAATCAGGCTGACTTCATTTAAGAAATCCGTAAGAGAAGGACCCTTTTCGCTCTCGGGATTTTCATCCATGTATTTCTGTTCAAATACCGCAGCCTTGGAAATCATTTCATCTAAGTTTGCGATGCGGTCTCTGTCCTCATCGTCATCGGAGATGCGAAGGTCTTCCAAATAACCGGTCTCATTTAATACATCATCGATCAGTTCCGGAAGATCGTCATAATATCCTTCTTCGTTTGCTCTGGCGCGCAGGCGTTCGATCATTTCACCGAATTCCGTCATTTTGGCCGCTGCCTTTCCGAGACCGGGAATACGGTCCGCATGCGCAATGGCATCAAAAAGCGAAAGATCATTATGATCGGCATAAGCCTGTGCCTTTTCGATACTGGTATTTCCGATACCGCGTTTCGGAACATTGATGATACGCTTTACCATCAGATCGTCGTTACCGTTGGCAATCGTTTTAAGATATGCCAGACAGTCCTTGATTTCTTTTCGTCCGTAGAAATTCTGTCCGCCCACAATCTGATAAACGATATTGTCGTATAAAAATCTCTCTTCGAGTTCACGCGACTGTGCATTGGTCCTGTATAAAACAGCACAGTCTTTATATCTTGCTTCATGACGACGTACTTTTCTTGCAATGTCTTCCGCAATAAACTCCGCCTCTTCCTTTCCGCTTTCCAGTAAACGGAAATGTACTTTGTGACCGTCTCCCTTATTCGTCCAAAGCGATTTATCCTTACGCTGCTTATTGTTGGCAATAACGGCATTCGCGGCATTTAAGATATTCTGCGTGGAACGGTAATTCTCTTCAAGTTTGATCACCTTCGCTTCCGGATAGTTCTTCTCGAAATCCAGAATATTGTGGATATTGGCACCGCGGAATTTGTAGATGGACTGGTCGTCGTCACCTACCACGCAAAGGTTTCTGTTCTTGTCGGCCAAAAGGCGGACCAGCTCAAATTGTGCTGTATTCGTATCCTGATACTCGTCCACATGAATGTATAAGAAACGATTCTGATAGCTTTCCAAAACATCCGGATGCTCTTTAAAAAGCTTCACGCAGTTGACAATCAGATCGTCGAAATCCATCGCGTTATTCTTCTTTAACGTATTCTGATAAATATGATAAGCCTCCGCAATTTTACCCTCAATCGGATCGGAGCCCACCAGTCTGTCGTACTCTTCGGGTGTTACCAATTCGTCCTTGTTTGCGGAAATGGTATTTAAGATCGTTTTTTCCTTAAGTTTCTTGGTATCGATGTTCATCTCTTTGCAGATGTTTTTCATCAATGTCTTCTGATCATCCGCATCATAAATGGAAAACGAATCATCGTATCCGAGTTTCTGTGCAAAACGTCTTAAAATCCGTACGCATGTCGAGTGAAAGGTTGCCACCCAGATACTGTCCGAACCGAAGCCCACAATATCATCCACACGGGTCCGCATCTCACCCGCTGCCTTGTTCGTAAAAGTGATTGCAAGGATATTCCACGGATTCACGCCATGGTCGATCAGATTTGCAATGCGATAAGTCAGTGTTCTGGTTTTGCCGCTGCCGGCGCCGGCCAGAATCAGTACAGGTCCGTCAAGCGTCTCGGCCGCATTTAATTGTTCGGGGTTTAAATATCGATCTAACTGCATTCGTAATTATTCCTCTTCCTCTTTCGGTACTTCCGGTCCCCCTTCAAACGCATAGACTTCATCCATGACATTGTGCGAGACCATATTGCGCATGGCTTTGTAATGATCGCCGTCTCTCCAGCCCTGATCAACGGAGCCGTTTCCCGATGTTACGATTTTCACATTGGGATAAATTTCCTTCAGTTCGTTAATCTCTTGCCAGGGAATGGATGTATTGTAAATCCACAGCTTCTGCAAATGCGGTAAATCCTTAAACGGTTCGGCCGAATTCACCGGGTTGTAACAGACATTCAGATCTTCCAGTTCCTTTAATTCAGCAATCACACTCATGTCCGAAACATTGTTGGCAAAAAGTTCCAGATAACGCAAATGCGGACAATACTTCAGTTTGGAGATATCCGAAAGCCTGACTCTTTTGGACGGGGAATCGAAATTGTCCACCAAAATTAACACTCGAAGATTCGGCATATACTCCAGAAAATCCAGATTTGTAATGTAATTGTGGCCGAGATCCAATGCAACCATATCGGTGCAGTATTTCAGATATTTGCAATCCCCGTCGTCGAGACGCGGCTGAAACTCGTTGGCCAGTAAGGTGGAAAAACCGACCGAATCCGTCGGAATGGTATAGGTCTTCACCTTGATATCCCAGATCATTCGCACATCCGGATGGGCATCCTGCAAAGCCGCATAGCCGTCATTGTCCAGACCGCAGTCCTTTAGAGTCAGTTTCTTCAGTTTGGTCATCGATGCAAGAAATGTTTCCATATCGAGATTGCTGATATCGATTCCGGAAAGATCCACTTCTTCCGTATCGGACATCACTTCAAATTCATCCGTTAATCTCACGGGTACGGGTTCCGGTTCCGACTCGGGTATGCTTTCCGGCTCCGAAGGTGTTTCCCATACGATCAAACGGACGGATTCCGGTTCGGAATTTTCTTTATTTCCGGGTTTATTGCAACCAATCAGACACAATCCGCCCGTTAATACGAGAATCGTAACGACGGCATAAAATCCGATCTTTCTCATTATTTTCTCTCCATAACGCAATAAAACTGCACCGTTAACCGATGCAGTTTTATTATACCATATTCGTTTGAAAAAAACATTAAAAATCGAATATTTGTTCTGTTGTTGCTTAACCGGGCATTTTGGGATCCTTGATATAAACTATTAATTACAATTTAACATTTTTTGATAAGTTGATCTTACGTGAATTTATACTCTTTTGTGATACCTGTCGGCTGTCGGTTACTACAGTGCATACGCCGCTTCGGGATCGACAAGTTCCATGCCGGAATTCTTCACGACATCACTTGCCTTCTCAATTTCGGAAACCTTTAAAATCATGGATCCGAAGTCCTTGCTGGAGCTTAATGTATACATATACTCGATGTTAATGCCTTCTGCGGCAAGTACCTTGGTCAGTTTGCTTACGCTTCCGGGTTCCTGTGCAAGGCGGACGCCGAGGACTTCCGTAAGACGGGAGGAATATCCCTCTTCCTTCAGAATGGCTTTGGCTCTGTCCGGATCGGATACGATCAGACGAAGTACACCGTACTCGCTGGTATCTGCCAGTGCGAGGCATGCGATATTAATGTTGTTCTTTGCAAGAAGGTCCGTTACGCTTTCCAGTCTGCCCTCTCTGTTTTCCAAAAAAACCGTTAACTGTTTTAAAAACATATCATATACCCCCTTTATCCTTATTCATCAAGTACTCGTTTGTCGATTACATGAACGGATTTGCCTGCGGAACGCTCCAGGGTTCTCGGCTCTACCAGTTTTACCTTCACTGCGATTAAGATGGCGCTCTGCAGTGCTGCTGCAATCTTCTTGGTTAAGTTCTCCATCTCTTTTACTTCATCGGAGAAGAAGCTTTCTTCCACTTCCACCTGAACTTCCAGGGTGTCGAGGTTGTTGACACGATCAACAATCATTAAGTAATGAGGTGTCACGCCCGCAATTTCAAGAAGTGCGGTTTCCACCTGAGACGGGAATACGTTCACGCCGCGGATGATGAGCATATCATCGCTTCTGCCTTTGAATCTGGAGATTCTCGGCGTTGTACGTCCGCATTCACAGGGAGAATGATCGATGCTGGTCAAGTCCTTGGTGCGATAACGAAGAAGCGGCATACCTTCCTTGGTAAGGGTGGTGAATACCAGCTCTCCTACGGTTCCGTCCGGTACCTGTTTTAAGGTATCACGATCCACGATTTCCGCGAAGAAATGATCGTCCTGAATATGAAGTCCTTTATGGAATTCACAGTCACATGCGACACCGGGTCCGCAAACTTCGGATAAACCGTAGATATCATGTGCATGAATACCCATCTTCTCTTCAATCTGCAGTCGCATCTTCTCCGTCCAGGGCTCTGCACCACAGATTGCGGTCTTTAAGTACAGTTTATCCTTTGCACCCATCTCTTCGATCACTTCCGCAATATGAAGCAGATAAGAAGGTGTGCAGGCAATTGCCGTAGCCTTGAAGTCTTCCATCATGGTAACCAGTCTCTTGGTATTACCGGTAGACATCGGAACCGTGGTACATCCTAAGTTCTCTGCACCGTAATGAAGTCCCAGGCCTCCGGTGAAAAGACCGTATCCGTAAGCAACCTGGATAATGTCATCCTTGCCGACGCCGCACATCATCAGATCTCTGGCTACGCATTCCTGCCAAAGTTCAATATCTTTTCTGGTGTAAGCGACAACCGTTGCTTTACCTGTGGTTCCGCTCGATGCATGTACACGAACGATCTGTGACTGCGGCACAGCCAAAAGGCCGAACGGATAATTATCTCTTAAATCGGTCTTGGTGGTAAAAGGCAGTTTCTCGATATCTTCAATTCCGCGGATATCTCCCGGTTCAAGACCAAGGTCCTGCATTTTCTTGCGATAAAACTCAACATTGTGATAAACGTTATTAACCAGTTTGCGAAGACGTGCAGACTGCATCGACTGCATCTCATCGCGACTCATACATTCTCTTGCTTCATTCCAAATCATAATTTCATCCTTTCCTGCGTTCTGTGCACCTTACGTCTGAGCGCAGGTGCTTCCGTCGCTGTTTGCACACATTCACAGTGTAATGATTTTTTGTGTTATTTCTGTAAATGATTTTTGACATTTTCCTGAAAAATAATGAGTTGACGTCTTACCGTCGTGTCAAAAGGCAAATCCAGCTTCGAAAGCTTTTTTATTGATGTCCACCGTCTTGGGCGGTACGGTTTTCTCGATTACGGTCAGCCAGTCTTCCTTTGCAAAATCCATGTGCTTAGCTGCGACTCCGACAATAATCGTATTGAAAACTCTGGAATTTCCAAGTTTCTTTGCTTCCGCCATGGCATCTAAGGAAATAACTTTGTACTTTGCCGAAAGTTCCTCAATGATACCTTCCGGATACTCTGCGGCACCCGTTACAACGGTCATCGGATCGATACGCTGGTCATTGACGATCAAAACGCCGTCCTTTTTTAAGAAATGTGCATAACGCAGTGCTTCGAGTCTCTCGAAAGCGATTAAAACATCTGCGCATCCTTCTTCTACGATAGGCTCGTTAACCTTATCACCGTAACGAACGAACGTAACTACGGAACCGCCACGCTGTGCCATTCCGTGAACCTCGGAAAGTTTTACATCATATCCTGCATGGGTGGTGATTCCGCCGAGGATACGGCTGGTAAGCAGTGTTCCCTGTCCGCCTACACCCACGATCATAATACTCTTTGTTTCCATCTTTACACCTCCCTGGACTCGATGGCACCGAACTTGCAGCGGGACTCGCAAAGACCGCAGCCGTTACACATCGTCTCATCGATGCGGATGGTTCCATCTTCATTCTTGGTAAGCGCCGGACAGCCGGGCTTTAAGCACATACCGCACTTCTTGCATTTGTCGGAAAGTGCATAGCATTTCTTATGGGATACATTGGTTTTAAGCAGTGCACAGGGTGCCTGGGAAATGATAACGGAAACCGCATCACGTGCCACTTCTTCTTTGATGGTTGCCTTTAACTTCTCGGTATCGAAAGCATTTACAACGCTGACATGCTCTACGCCGAGTGCATGGCAAAGATCAACCAGATCCACTGCATAAGTTGCTTCGCCGGATAAGGTTTTACCGGTTGCCGCATGATCCTGATGTCCGGTCATACCGGTGGTGGAGTTATCCATAATGATAACCGTTCCGGTGGACTTGTTGTAAACCATGTTAAGCAACGAATTGATACCGGTATGAAGGAATGTGGAATCGCCGATTAAAGCAACCCAGTTCTTGATGTAGTCCTTGCCTTTGGCTTTTTCCATACCATGCAGAGTGGAAATGGAAGAGCCCATGCAGACCGTGGTATCAATTACATTTAAGGGTGCTACAGCGCCCAAAGTATAGCAGCCGATATCTCCGGCGCCATGAATTTTTAACTCATTTAAAACGGTAAATGTGCTTCTGTGCGGGCATCCGGGGCAAAGAATCGGAGGACGCGCGGGAACCTTTGCGGGTTCTTCGGTCTTAACTTCTTCTTTCAGGATTGCTTTGCGAAGCATGTTTGCGGAATACTCACCCTGAACGGTTAAGATATCTTTACCGTGGCAGGCAATGCCCATAGCCTTTACCTGCTCTTCGATCAGGGGCTCAAGCTCTTCCACAATGTATAATTCATCCACATGTGCGGCAAATTCCGCAATCAGTTTCTTCGGAAGGGGATGAACCAGACCGAGTTTTAAAACGGATGCGTTCGGAAGCGCTTCCTTTACATACTGGTAAGGAATACCGGATGTGATAACACCGATCTTTAAATCATTCCATTCTACTTTGTTGTAGGATGCACTGCTTGCATCTTCGGCCATGTCTTTTAAGCGCTTCTCAACGAATACGTGACGTCCTTTGGCCATAGCGGGCATCATAACGTTCTTGGGAACGGAACGCTCATAAGGCTTATCTTCCACTTCCACACGATCGTTTAATTCAACCACACCCTGGGAATGTGCCAGACGGGTGGTGGTACGGATCATAATCGGGGTGTCGTATTTTTCGGATAATTCAAATGCAAGTTTGGTGAAATCCTTTGCTTCCTGGGAATCGGAAGGCTCTAAAACAGGAACCTGTGCCACACGGGCAACGCATCTGGAATCCTGCTCATTCTGAGAAGAATACAAGCCGGGATCGTCAGCTGCAACCAGTACCAGACCGCCGTTTACGCCGATGTATGATACGGTATATAAAGGATCGGATGCCACATTGACGCCAACCATTTTCATGGATGCCAATGCTCTGACACCGCTCATCGATGCACCGATAGCTACCTCCATTGCAACTTTTTCGTTCGGAGACCATTCCGCGTAAATACCGTCATACTTTACGATATTCTCACTGATCTCCGTGCTGGGTGTTCCGGGATATGCCGCAGACACCTTTACGCCTGCTTCCCATGCACCCCTGGCAATCGCTTCATTGCCGAGCATGATTTTCTTTTCCACGTTACTATCCTTCCTTTCAAATAATAATCCACAGTATGAGTGGGACTGTAAGCCGGGTTCTGTCGTGAATGATCATCTATCTAGGAGACATGTTACCATGCCTCTCAAGCAACCTACCTGAAAGCTAACCGGGCCGGCTAAACGCTTTCTGCTTGGTCTTGCTTCGGATGGGGTTTACACAGCCACGCCTGTTACCAGTCGTGCGGTAGTCTCTTACACTGCCATTCCACCCTTACCGCTTGCGCGGCGGTTTCTTTTCTGTTGCACTATCCTTGGGGTCGCCCCCACCGGACGTTATCCGGCATCCTGCCCTGTGAAGCCCGGACTTTCCTCTCCTCCGCCTTACGGCAAAGCAGCGATCATTCATCCCACTCAAATTTTTATTATACTTTTCCGCGGTTTTAACTTCAACCTAGAAATCATATTTCTCTGTTTATGTCAGAGTGCGCCGGAATGCACCCAAAATCACGTTTTACGATAATTTGATATCGTTTTTTGTAAATAATTTATCGTTTATCGTTAAATTATTGTTGACAAACATAAATTGTCGTGTTACATTGTACTCATCGGAGGGGAAATACCCCGGCCGAGTCCGCTCCGATCTTACCGGTAAATGTTTTATACAATAACCTGTTCACATCATCCACATTCGGATACATAAAGGAGAATATAATCATGAATGAAGAAAATGCCAAATTAGCCAAAGTACAAAAAAGCTGTAAAGCAGCCAAAATCGTTTCCAAAATCTTATTAATCTTTGCCATCGTCGGATGCACCATCGCCATTGTCACCGGAATCGTCTTCTTCTTCGGAAGAGACAAATTCGATCCGCAGATTTTAAGCGGCTCGGGCGAAGTGAAAATCAATCAGCAGCTCCGTGTGGGAGGCGTTGTATTCGCAGAATTCAATGAAGGAGAATTCACCGTTCCCGAATCCATGAAAATGACCTCATCCGTTCCCGCCCTTCAGCAGTTTTTTGATGAAAACGGGGACTCCCCAAGTCTTTACTTATCCTTCTATCTGATTTTTGTCGGAATTATGGTTGCCATCGTTGCCGTTGTTCTGGCGATCATCTCAAGTGTATTCGACATCATCCTCAAAGAAGGAAATCCTTTCGCGGACAAAGCCATCAAACGAATCTTAATCTCCATGATCATTCTTTGCGGAGTCCTGGCACTGACTACCGGCGGCGGATTTGCACTTCTCGGCGCATTCTTAACCTGGGTAATCTACACCATCCTCGATTACGGTCGCGTCTTAAAGAAGCAGTCCGATGAAACATTATAAGGAGGTGCGCTATGGGACAAATCATTCTACGCCTGGATCGCGTCATGGCGGACCGCAAAATTTCCTTAAATGACTTGTCGGAGAAGGTCGGCGTATCCAACGTCAACCTCTCCAAGATGAAGAACGGTAAAATTTCCGCAATCCGCTTCTCCACTTTAGAGGCAATCTGTGATGCCCTGGACTGTCAGCCGGGAGATATCCTCGAGTACGACCCCAACGGAACCCCGACTCCCGCTTCCGAATAAACGACATCGTCATTCAATTAAACATTGAAACAACTACCGCCCACGAATTCCCTCTCAATGGAGTTCGTGGGTATTTTGGACGTATCCATCGCAAGGAAATACTCCAAGAATTTGAGTAATCTTCTTGCTTCATAATATTCCGGCGTGCCAAGCGGAACGCTGTAAAGAAGCGGCTCGGCAAACGATTTTAATGCTGCAATCTCGTACACAAGTGCGGAATTGAAGATTGAATCGGCGCTTTCCTGATACGGGAAGATATTTTTCTCTTCACCCTTTCTTACATTCTTCCACATCTGGATGGTTCTCTGCGCGGAATTGCCGCGGGTTCTGAAATCACGTACCATACGGCGAAGCAGTCTTGCATCCGTCGTCGGAATACGGTTATGTTCATCGATATTCAAAGTCGTCAGTGCACTGACATAAATCTTATATTTGCTTTCCGTAGGGAGCGATTCGCTCATCTTGTCATTGAGCGCGTGAATGCCTTCAATGACGAGGATGTCATCCTCACCGAGCTGCAGAAAGTTTCCGCGGTACTCTCTCTGACCGGTTTTAAAATTAAAGGTCGGGAGTTCGACTTTCTCACCGCTTAACAGACGATTCATGTCATCGTTAAAAAGTTTCACATCAATCGCTTCGAGGCATTCGAAATCGTAATCCCCGTTCTCATCCTTCGGTGTATCCTCACGGTTTACGAAATAATCGTCTACCGCAATCGGATGCGGCTTAAATCCAAGCGAACGAAGCTGGATGGAGAGTCTGTGCGATGTTGACGTTTTACCGGAAGAAGAAGGTCCCGCGATCATGACGAATTTCACGCCGGGATTTTTAATAATATTCGTTGCGATTGCCGCAATGTTTCTTTCCTGCATTGCCTCGGAAACCAGGATCATGTCTTCATAATCCCCGTTTACCAGATGCTCGTTCAGATCACCCACGACTTCCACGCCGAGTGTTTCGCTTAAGGTCGTGGCTGCCATCATGGTTTTGAAGATCTTCGGAAGCGGAACAAATTCCGGAAGTTGGTCGGGTGTGGCTGCCGTAGGAAGATTCAGTATGAATCCGCCCTTATAGGAAAGCACTTCAAACCACTTCACCATGCCCATATTCGGAAGCATATATCCGTAATAATAATCAAAATAGCCGTCAACCTCATACAGGTTGATAACACGGCTTCTGCGGAAATAGCAGGTTTTGATCTTATCGGGCATATTCTGGTTTTCGAAAATCTTCATGGCTTCCGAAAGCAGAAAACTGTCCTTATGAATGACCCGGTTTTCATCCACCATCTCCTGCATACGCTTCGTAATCTTATCGATGATCTCCTGATTGATATTGGTGCGTCCTTCATAGGAGAAGTAATATCCGGTATTCATGGAAAACTCCAGTTTCAGACGTTCAATCTGAGCCATACCAAGCACATCGTTTACGGCTTTGACAAATAAAAGAGTCGCCGTACGCATATATGTCTGATGACCGGTGGATGTGGATAAATCCAGAAATTCCAGTTCCCCGTTCTCTTCAATCACCTGAAACAGTTCCTGATAATGCAGGTTATGATTGGCTACCGCAATCGGATATTTGTAATCACCGGCATATTCCTTTGCAACATCCCCATAGGTTGTGCCGTAAGGATATTCTTTCTCCTGGCCGTTTATGATTAAAGTGATATTTTCTTTCGTATTCATTTTTACCCCCCTCAGATAAATGTTCCGATCTGCTCCTGCTCGGATGACAACGCATATACCTGCTTCATCTCCCGCTCAAAGAAATCCTTCATGTAAGGAATGAAAATCTTCTCGATCCCGAAATGTCCGGCATCGATTAAGAATAACCCATCCTGTAGCGCATCCAGTGCCGCATGATAGGATATATCGCCGGTAATCAGCACCTGGCATTTCGCTTCGATGGCATTCGGAATAAAATCTTTGCCGCTTCCGCCGCAGATGGCAACTTTTTCCACAATGGCATCCCCGTCGCCGTACATGATGACACCCGGGATATCGAATTTTAATTTCACCTGATTGACAAGCTCTTTCAGGCTCATCTCCCTCGGCAGCAATCCGGTTCTGCCAAAACCTTCTTTGGCGATATCGTCTTCAAATGTAACATCCAGCACTTTTTTGTGCTTTAAGGAAAGTCTGTCGGCAACCTCATCCGCCATTCCGATGACATCAAAATTGGTATGCATGCAGACGACATTGATGTGATTCTGCGCAAGTGTCAAAATTTTCTCTCCGATCACATCTTCCTTCACAATCCGGGAAACCGGTTTGAAAATCATGGGATGGTGGGCCAGAATCAGATCCGCCCTCTTCTCGATGGCTTCCCTGATCACGTCCTTTGTGACATCCACGGAGATTAAAACCCTTTGGATCTCCGCATCCCGGTCTCCCAAAAGAAATCCGGAATTATCCCAGTCCATGGCAAAAGAAGCCGGTGACAACTGTTCCAGTCTGTCCAGAATTTCACCTAATCGCATAAACCTTCCCCCTTTTGTTTATCCGCGTTTGCTACCTTCCCTGTAATTTCCATTTCGCCATCATCAGGATATCAATCTCTTCGATGATCTCCTTCAGACGGTCGGCATTTTCTTCATAGTTTTTCTCAAGTTTCTCCGCGATACCGGCAAGCCGCTCTTCTTCTTTTCCGAGAAAAATAACCAGCGCCGGAGAACCCGCTTCCAGCAATTGTTTCCCGTACGTATAATTGCAAAGACTGTCGGACGGTTCTTTCTTAAGTTCTTCTTCCATGCGACTTAAGAATGCTTCGAAATCGGGAATGCTCATTTCATAGAATTCTATGCTCTTCGGAGGAAGAATGCGCATGACGGGATAAAATTTGCCGTCTTCGCAAACCATGGTTTCTTCCTGTGTCCGAAATCCCCAACCGTCTAAAACAAACCGGACAAGTCCCAGTTTGGACTGCAGTTGCAGGATGATTTGGGAATAGGAACGGATCTTCTCCCTGCCTTCGAAAAGAATGCGAAGTCCGAGCGGGCCTCCCATTCCTGCGATAATCGCTCCGTCACACTCTCCCTCTTTCACGGGATGAAAACCGTCTCCAAGGCGCAACTCGATCCGGTCGCTTAACCCGCAGGCTTCCACATTCGCTTTCGCATGCTCCAGCGGTCCTTTATTGACATCACAGGCTATCATACGCTCCACGATATGGTTTTGCACCAGTGCAATACTGACAAAACCATGATCACAGCCGATATCCGCTATACAGTTTCCTTTTGTAACCATGCCTGCCACTTCCGACAGGCGAATTCCCAGTTCCAAGCCGTTCTCCTTCACCGTGAATTAGTCCAGATAATCTCTTAACTTGCGGCTTCTGGAGGGGTGACGCAGTTTTCTTAAAGCCTTGGCTTCGATCTGACGGATACGCTCACGGGTAACGTTGAATTCACGTCCCACTTCTTCGAGCGTTCTCTGTCTTCCGTCATCCAAACCGAAACGAAGGCGTAACACTTTCTGCTCTCTTTCGGTCAATGTGGAAAGTACCTCGTCAAGCTGCTCGCGAAGGAGCGTTGCTGCTGCCGCATCTGCGGGAACGGGTACATTATCGTCCTGAATAAAATCGCCGAGGTGGGAATCTTCCTCTTCACCGATGGGAGTCTCCAAAGAAACAGGCTCCTGGGAGATTTTTAAGATCTCACGTACTCTGTCTTCAGGCATCTTCAATACTTCCGCGATCTCTTCGGGAGACGGTTCTCTGCCGAGCTCCTGCAGAAGCTGTCTAGATACGCGGATCAGTTTGTTGATGGTTTCAACCATATGTACAGGGATACGAATGGTTCTTGCCTGATCGGCAATGGCTCTCGTAATCGCCTGACGAATCCACCATGTTGCATATGTGGAGAATTTATAACCCTTGCGGTAATCGAATTTCTCTACTGCTTTGATCAGACCTAAGTTTCCTTCCTGAATTAAGTCAAGGAACAGAAGTCCACGGCCGACATAACGCTTTGCGATACTTACCACAAGTCTTAAGTTTGCTTCCGCAAGACGCTTCTTTGCGGCTTCGTCGCCTTTTTCCATACGTCTTGCCAGATCGATTTCCTCCTCTGCGGAAAGCAGGGGCACCTTACCGATCTCCTTTAAGTACATACGAACGGGATCTTCGATATTCACACCTTCCGGAATGGAAATATCGATGTTATCCACATCCATATCCAGATCCATCTTGTCGTCTTCTTCGGAAGCAAGAAGCGCATCATCATCGGGCTCGATGTCATCGCCTTCGCTGATGGGGAAGATGTCCACATTGTTCTGCTCCAAGAAGTCCGTAACACGGTCGAACTGCTCTTCATCAAGATTTAAGTCCGCCATGTAAAGGGTTACTTCGCCCTCGTCCAGAATATTTTTCTTCTTCTTTGCATAATCCAGAAGTTCTTTTAAACGCTCGTCGAATTTCGCCTGGAATTCTTCGTCGGATACGGAATCCTCACTGTCTTTTTTGGAGTCCGCTTTGGATTTGGAACCTTTTTTCTTCTTGGCGGGCTTCGGCTCTTCCACTTCGAATTCCTCTTCGAACTCTTCCTCGAATTCCTCGACGAGTACTTCTAATTCTGCTTCAAGTTCAGCTGACTTTTTCGATTTCTTTTTGGTTTCCTTTGCAGGTTTTGCCTCTTTGGCAGGCTTGGTCTCTTTGGCCTTGGTTTCTTTCACAGGCTTCGTCTCTTTGGCAGCTTTCGTTGCTTTTACGGGCTTTTCTGCCTTTGCCGCTTTCGTTTCTTTTACCGCTTTGGTCTCCTTTGCGGCTTTGGTTTCCTTAACGGCCTTGGTTGCCTTTGCGGCCTTGGTTTCTTTCACAGGCTTTGTTTCTTTGGCAGCTTTCGTTGCCTTAACGGGCTTTTCTGCCTTTGTCGTTTTGGTTTCCTTTGCGGCTTTGGTTACTTTGGTCTCCTTTACCGCCTTTTTGGTTTCTGTTTTTTTGGTCTCTTTCTTAACTGCCAAGATTCTGTACCCCTTTCTATTCGTATTACAGATGAATGACGATTTTTTTCAATTCCTCGAGGGCCTGCTTTTCCATAAGTCCCTGCCGGATGCCTTCGATATCGCTGCTTCTTTGCGATTCGTTTCGCTCATAACTGCTCTTTTTTAATTTATAGAAAACCTCGCCAATGGCTTTTTCTCTCTCTTCTTTGTCGGCGAGATGCTCTATCTTTGTGGTAAACAGCGCGCTGACTTCGCTCTGTTCGTCCGGATCTTCATACCGGCTGATCAATGTTGCGGGATTCGGAGTTTTCCCCTCCTTAAGATCCTCCAGTACGACTGCTGCCGTATCCTTATAAAGCGGTGTGGAGAAATCCTCTTTGGTAATGTATTTTGCCACCTGCGGATAAAGATTCGGCTCTTCGATTAGGTAAGTCAGGAAAATCTGTTCATTGACTTTCTGGTAATCCTCTTTGGAAGGTCTTTGCTGTCCGGTGGAACGCAGTTCTTCGCGTTCTCTTTTATCCGCCAGAATCATGGCTTCTTTGGCTACCGCCTGTTTTAAGTGCTCTCTGTCGATCCGATATTCTCTCGAAACCGCTTCCAGGTAATTATCCCTCTCAAGCGGATCTTCCCTTTGCGCCAGAAAAGCGGCGATTTCATGATGAAACCTCGTCTTTTCCGCGTAATCCATGGTGTTGTAATTTTTCTCCGTCGTATGGATCTGGAAAAGCAATGCATCTTCCGCATTCTCCATGCGCTTCTCATATTCTTCGGCGCCCAAGTTCTTAATAAACTCATCTGGGTCCTTATAGGGCTTCATGTTGATCACCCTGCCCGTACAGTCAAACTGCTGGAGAATCTCGATCGCACGCATGGCGGCTTTTGTTCCGGCGCCGTCAGAGTCGTAAGCAAGATATACGTCCGGTGAATACCGTTTTAACAGTCTCGCCTGCTCCGTGGTAAATGCCGTTCCCAGGGAGGCAACCGCCTCATTAAATCCCGCCTGGTGGAGGGATATGACATCCATATAACCCTCGCAGAGGATGAATCGGTTCTTTCTCGAACTCTTGGCGAACCGGAAACCGTACAGGTTCTTTCGCTTGTTGAAAATATCCGTTTCCTGCGAGTTTAAATACTTCGGCTCTCCGTCACCCATAACACGTCCGCCGAAGCCCATGACCTTATTCTTGTCATCGATGATCGGGAACATGACACGGTTCCAGAATTTGCACGATAGTCCGTATTTCTCGGAGAAGGATGCGATTCCCGCATCGATCATTTCCCGGTCCGTATAGCCTTTGCTTTTCAGATAGCGAATGACTTCTCCTCCGTCCGTCGGCGCATATCCCAAAGCAAACTGCTTAATCGTCTCATCGGTCAGTCCGCGCTTTTTTAAGTACTGCATTCCGAGGCGCCCGCGCTTTTCATCCCACAAAACCATGTAGAAATAATTGGCCGCGTCCTTATTGCAATCGTACAGACGGATTTTTTTATTCGTCTTCTCTTTCGCCTCTTGCGAATTATCCCTCTCCGGAAGCGTTACTCCGGCGATGGGTGCCAGATATTCGACTGCTTCGGGGAATGTCATGTTTTCGTACTTTTGTAAAAAAGTGAAAACATTTCCTCCCACGCCGCAACCGAAGCATTTATAGATCTGCCTCGTCGGATTGACGGAAAAAGAAGGTGTCTTTTCGTTATGAAAGGGACAGCAACAGGTGTAGTTGGAACCCTTTTTTTGTAGACTAATGAATTGGGAAAGCACGCTTACGATGTCGCATCTGGAGCGGATTTCCTCAACCAGTTCATCGGGGTAATACATTCTTTTTCCTCATCAACCGTGCCAACATTTCGGAATATAGATCTCTTCGTAGGTAGCAATGGCGAAACGGTCCGTCATTGCCGAAATATAATCGCAAACCACCTGCTCCTTCGGGTCTCCCTTGTCGCAGAGAACTTTTAATTCGTCCGGAATCAGGTCGAAATGGTTCAAATAGTACTGATACAGTGTAATCACGAGGTTCTCGGCTTTGCCTTCCTCGGATTTGGCTCTTTTATTGTTATATACATGTTCAAACATGAAAGCACGAAGCTCTTTCATGGCCTTCTCGGTATCCTCCGACATGCCGATCGTATTTTTATCCTTGGAAAAAGTGATGATATCGTGGATAAAATGATCCAGCCTCTGTGCCGCGGTATATCCGATGACTTCGCCGATGGATTTGGGCAGATCGGATTCTTTTAAAATACCTCCGCGTACGGCATCGTCCATATCGTGATGGAAATAGGCAATTTTATCGGAAAGACGTACAATCTGGCCTTCCAGCGTAAAAGGCATGGATGCCGTTTGGTGATTTAAGATTCCGTCACGTGTTTCAATGGTGAGGTTTAAGCCCTGTCCGTCCTTTTCAAGGACATCCACGGTTCGTAAACTCTGCACATTATGCTTAAAGCCGAGCGGACAAACCTCATTTAACGCTCTTTCTCCCGCATGGCCGAAGGGCGTATGGCCCAGATCATGGCCGAGTGCGATGGCTTCCACAAGATCCTCGTTTAAACGAAGTGCCTTGGCAATGGTTCTGGCATTCTGGGAAACCTCAAGCGTATGGGTTAATCTTGTTCTGTAGTGATCCCCTTCGGGTGTTAAAAACACCTGCGTTTTATCTTTGAGCCTGCGAAATGCCTTGCAATGCAAAATTCTGTCACGGTCCCGCTGAAAAACGGGGCGGATATCGCACTGCTCTTCCTCTTTGAGACGCCCTTTGGAGTCCGCCGAGAATGACGCATAGGGGCTTAATAATTCTTTTTCTTCCTGCTCGAGCCGTTCACGAATATTCATGGAACCCTCCTTAAAAGAAAACTCACATATATAATATTCTCGCTTTCTCTTTTAAATCCTTTTTTTCTTTTCTGTTTTTTTCGTTGACTTTTTGCGCAGACCTTGTTAAAATATGTAAGTCGCACAAAGATATGCGGGGATGCTGGAATTGGCAGACAGGCTAGACTAAGGATCTAGTGTTGGAAACGACGTGAGGGTTCAAGTCCCTTTTCCCGCATGAAAAACCCGAAAATCGAAATGGTTTTCGGGTTTTCTATCCAAATAGGATATGCAGGAGTGGCGGAATGGCAGACGCGCACGGTTCAGGTCCGTGTGAGAGCAATCTCATGAGGGTTCAAGTCCCTTCTCCTGCACGTTTCTACGAGTGATGCACAAAAATAGCCCTGATAATACAATGTAAGCTTGCTTACAATTGTGTTGTCAGGGCTGTTTTTGTATACCGCGACAGCGTGACACGAAATAAATGCGAAGCATTTATGAGTGCATCACTCGTAGAAATGCGCACGCCTACCTTCCCATACTTCCCAAATCTTTAATTAACTCCACATCTTCCGCGGTGACGCGCATGTTTGACTGCAGGGTTCTGCCGTCCGGAAGGGTAACCGTAATATCGATCACGCTTCCCTCTCCCACGCCGCTTCTCATCAGATCCTGTCCAAACATCGCAAATTTCGGGTGTCTGGCCTGAAAATCTTCAAATTTCTTTTTTAAAGTAAATAACATTGCCGGATTCATTTTTTGCCCTCCAAAATTATGTAAACTATATTATGTTAACTATTATCCTATTGCTGGAAGATTTCCGCAAAGTATCCGGAACCGGAAATCGGTTCTCCCGCGAGACTTAAATGCCTTGAATCCCCGAAATTCTGCATTCTGAACACTGCCTTTCCCGGAACTCTCTCTTCGGAAGTCATCATCATGATTCCGGTAGGCGGAACGAAAAATCCCTGCCAGAGCGCCGGAGGGGCAATCTGCGTTAAGTATCCGATCATCGCAAATGACACACCGAGATGGCAGAAAAAGACAAGCGTTTCGTCACTGTGCTCTTTTACCTCAAACAGACCGTTTCCCTTTGCTTCATAGCCGTGGCGGGCAAGAATTCCGTCCAGGCCGTCGGTCACCTCTTTGTAATGTCCGCCCAGATCGCCCGACTT
The DNA here is from genome assembly GCA_002368665.1 of Lachnospiraceae bacterium UBA3804. GTDB lineage: Bacteria > Bacillota > Clostridia > Lachnospirales > Lachnospiraceae > UBA3766. The sequence continues at coordinate 344,890 of DFEK01000008.1, read as the reverse complement.
CATCACTTCCGTCTGCGCCCAGGCATTTTTATCATGCAGTTCGTCCTGCGCCGTAAAGTATTCCGGATAGAAATCCCATGCAATTCTCGGCTCTCCGGTTACGGGATCCTTTACGCGGTAATAGAATTCCTGAAGCCATTCGTATGTTACGCCTTCCATGCCCCAGTTTTGCAGGGAAAACGAAGCCGTATCCTGTGCTCTGCCCAGGGGAGAGACATAAACCTCATCCACTTTCCAGTTTTTGGTACGTTCCGCAAGAAGTTTGGCTTCGCGCCATCCTTTTTCCGTTAAGGAATCAATGGTATAGTCCGGTTCTGCATGCCGGATAAAGATTAAATTCATCGTATTTCCTCTTCTTTCTGTATCGATTTCTCCCCTATTTTACCACAATTTGTGTACCTTTCCAAAAGAATTCCCACAAGTTGCTTAAAAAGTATTTCCCTTATCAGTAAAAAAATAGTATAATATTTGTGGTTTTTGATTTATCACTATCACTATTCGAACGATCAGGAGGCAACATGAAAAACAAGAAATTACTCACAGGTCTTCTTATTGGCGCCCTTGCGGTATCCACTCTTTTTGTGAGCGGATGCAATAAGAACGGTTCCGAAAATGAGGGAACAAGCCAGACTTACATCGATTTAAATGTTCGTCCCGGCGATGACGGTTCCGAACTTCAGCCTACTCAGACGGATGTGAAACCTGAAGCTACCGTTGTGGATGAAGACAACGAATATCCTGCAGGTTTATCCGAGGCAGACTGCTACAGAAGCGAATTAACCAATATGTGGATTGACAAAAAACTCCAGAACCAGCGTCCCATCGCTGTTATGGTTGATAACGAGCTTACCGCTTTAGATCACTACGGAGTCAATCAGGCAGACATCGTTTACGAGTGCATGAACTCCACCGCAAACGGCCGTGTAACCCGTTTAATGTGCATAGTTAAGGATTGGGCAAAACTTGAGCAGTTCGGTTCCATCAGAAGTACGCGTCCCACCAACGTTATTCTTGCCGGAGAATATAATGCAATTCTGGTACATGACGGTGGTCCTTTCTACATCAACACCTATCTTGCCAAAGCTTACAGCAACAACTTAAGCGGCGGATTTACCAGATTTAAGAACGGTAAGAGCTATGAGTTTACCGAGTATGTAACCTCCGATGTTTTGACCCAGAAGATCAAAGCAGCAGGTTATACTACCGAGTACAACAACAATTACGCCGGAGCACACTTCCAGTTCAACGATATGACCACCGAACTTGACGGACACTACGGCAACGCAGACGGAACGGATATTTACCTTCCTTATCCGCATAACAAATCCGAGTTACACTACAACGAAAAGACCAGAGAATACGAATATAAAGAATACGGTAAAGCACACGTTGATCCCCTGGACGGAAACAAAGTTCTTTCCTTCGACAATGTTATCTTACAGAACACCGGTTGGAACCTTTGCAAGTATAACGACGGAACTCCCGATCCCAACGGTTACATGATTTATGATGTAGTCAATGAAGGATCCGGCTACTACTTCACCAAGGGCAGATGCATCGGCATCCGTTGGAAGAAGACTTCCGAAACCGCTATTACCAAGTACTTTGACAAAGAAACCGGCGAAGAGCTTAAGTTAAATACCGGTAAAACCTATATCACTTTAGTTCCCAACGACAAATGGGCAGAGCTTAAGTTCAACTAAAACAGGTTTTAAATCAAACAATAAAAGGACATCCTCTCGGGTGTCCTTTTTATTACTCTTATCTTTTGTTCTACAAATGTAAGTGAATCTCTCCGCTGTTTAGAATGACCTCTCCGTCCGTCGTATCCACCAAAAGACTTCCGTCCGGCAGCACATCCAGCGCCCTTCCCTTGTGCTCCGCGCCGTCGGCAAACGAATATGTAATGTCTTTGCCGATTACCAGACTGCTTGCTTTATAGCGACGGATGATGTCCTCACGAAGGGCTTTGTCATCGTTATGAGAAAAGAACGTGTACAGATCATCCCCTACTTTATTGAGAATCTTTTCCTTTAACGAACTTAACTCATCCTCCGAAAAATGTCCGACTCCGGAAGCGATCCCTTCAATCTCTTTCGGAAAATCCTCCGTGGTAAGGTTGATTCCGATACCCGTAAACGGACCGGGAACCCCGTCCCTGTAGGCCACTTCGGCTAAGATGCCGCAGACTTTTCTGCCGCGTATGTAAATATCATTGATCCATTTGATTCCGGCATCCGCATGCGCAAACTCTTTCAATGCTTCACAGACGGAAACGGCAGCTACGGTGGTTACGAAAACCATGTCTTCTATCCGCTTCTTCTCGGGATTCGGATACAGGAAGGTGAAATAAATTCCCGTATTCTGCGGAGAATAGAAAAATCTTCCGTTTCTTCCTTTTCCTGCGGTCTGCTCATCCGCCCAAAGAAGTTCCGGCTCGTCCGCCCCCGCCAGAAAGCGTCGTCTGGCCTCTTCATTCGTTGAATCGATGGTGTCAAAATGAATCTTTTTATATTTCCTGTCAGTCAAAGAATCCATGTTCTTTCATATACTCCAGTGATTTAATCTGTCGATCGATCGGGGTCGTTTCCACCAGAATCGTCGCATTCGGGAAATACAGTTTCTTATGCTCCAGAAACTTCTCCCAGTCGGTCATACCGTCTCCGACCGCCAGATGAAGGTCCGTTACACCGTCATTGTCGTTGATATGGACATGGCGGATATAGGGCGCCAGATCTTTTACCCAGTAATCGATATTCTTTCCGAAAATCGTCGCATGCGCATAATCGAGGCACACTCCGAAATTCGGAACATCCCTCATCAGTTCTGCGATGGATTTCAGTTCATACGGATCGGTATCAAACATGTTCTCCATATAAACCTGTATGGTCGGATATTCCTCACAGATCTTACGGAAAAACTTTGCCGTACGATCTCTCCAAGAATTCCGGTAATAATCCTGCGTAAGAAGCGGTTCATAATTGGTATGAAAAATGACCGCGCCCGCTTTTACACGCTTTGCGATATCCATACTCTGGCGGACCCTGAGCTCGGATGTCTCCGCAATCTGCGGATCCTCGCTGAATACCAGCACATCGAAAAAAGCACCGTGGGATGTAAGAATAGAGGGCATTTCTTTCGTATCATAGAAAGCCGCAATCTCTTCTTTCTTTGCATCGTCCCCAAGAACTTTCGGCCAGAAAAAATCATTGAATTCAAAGCCGAGGCCGTATTCCTTACTTAAAGCCAGACTTTGCTCGATATTGTCTTTATTGGGAATAATCAGATATTGGGACATTTTTATGCCTTTCCCTCCTCTGCATCCGCAGATTCGTCAGTCTTTGCTTCTTCCTTCGGTTCGGGCTTCTTCTCCACGGTTTTGATTCCCGATGCTTCACTTAAGTCTCCGACCTCGATTCCGTCCACCTTCATCAGACGATAGACGAAAAGGCCTTTGGATTTACCCTTAAGGGGAATCTCGCCGATGGGTTCCGCCTCGACATCTTTATCTTTCACTCTTTCATAAATTTTCTGACTGATTAAAACCTGTCCCGGTTTGGCATTGGACTCCAGTCTCGCTGCCGTATTTACGGTATCTCCGATCGCTGTATAGTCCATACGGAAATCGCAGCCGATGTTTCCAACGACCGCATCACCGCAATTGACACCGACACCGAACGAAACTTTCTTGCCGTATCTGGCTTCGCAGGAAGCCTCCAGTGCCTTTGCTCCCGCTACGATATCCCTTGCGGTACGAAGTGCACACATTTCGTAATCTTCCAGATCAAACGGCGCATTAAATACCGCCATGGTAGCATCACCGATAAATTTATCCAGCGTTCCGTTATTTTTGAAAATAGACTGGGTCGTTAAATTTAGATACTCATTTAAAATATCTACAACCTGCTCCGGCTGCAGGCTCTCCGAAAGCGGTGTAAATCCGCGGATATCAACAAACAAAACCGCAATGTCCCTGGTCTCTCCGCCAAGCTTGATCTGATAGCGGCCGGTCTTCATGATATCGTCCACGACCTGAGGTGCAACATATTTGCGGAATGCCTGCGAAATCCTGCGCTTGGATACATACTCGATCACATATTTTAAGATCAGTGCGATTAAGAAATCCAGGAAATAGAAGATCAGAAAATACACGCCCGGCATAACAACATTTGCTTTGGTAAACAAAAGAATACCGGAGATAATGACGGATGCTTCCAAAACGATAAATACCGGAAGACCGATCTTTAATTTCGTATGGGAGAATAGCAGGAAAACCGCCACCACAAGTGCTGCGGTAATCAAAGAGATTGCCATACGGCTCATCGGCACCGGATATGCTTTGTCCAGGTAGCTTTGCATGATATTGGCGTTGATCTCCACTCCAAACATCTGGTTGGAGCTGTTCGGTACGGAGAACTGATCCTGCAGACCGGTTGCGTAAGCACCGACCAAAACGATACAATCCGTAAAGACTCTGGGATCAACCTTCCCTTCCACCACATCCACCATGGAAATCGCTTCGTAATCGAACGGCTTGCCCGCATAGTAGATCCACTGGGTTCCGTTGTCGTCCAGCTCCGGTTCGACCGGCACAATTCCCTTTTGTTCGCAATACTTACGGTAAATGGTATAGGAAAACGAAGAATAGGTTTCATTCGAATTTGAATCGGTAAACTGCGGCAGAATGCGTCTTACAATACCGTCGGAATCCGGAGACATATTCGCATAACCCGTGCTTACTTTATCTTCGGTAATCGGCATTTCCATTTTGGTCACGTGGAATGCGTTCACGGTCTGCTCTCCGTTCGCACCTTCTTCCACAACCGTATCAAAATCAATATGCGATACCAAAACCACATTATCATTCTTTGAGGCTGCTTTAACGAAAGCGGCATCGCCCTCTTTGGTCATCTCCCCGAAGAACATGATATCGAAGCCGACAACGGACGGATAATCACCCAATGTATCCAAAATGTCGGCATACACGGATCGGTCCCAGGTTCCGAAGGGGCCGTAGGCATTCAGTGTCTTTTCGTCAATGGCGATGATCTTAACCGACTGGTTCACACCGCGTGAACGCTGATAGAAACGGTCGCGGTAAAAGGAATCCAGTGCATAAAAGATATCATGATACGTAAATACAAACGCCAGGACTCCCAGTAAAAGCGCCTGCAGATAAAAAAACCACCTTTGTTTGGATTTACTTACTCTGTCCATTGATACCCTTCTGCCTTCCGTTAATTTACACAGAAAAATCTTTTCTTATTTTAGCAAAATTTCTTATTTATGAAAACCCACTATCGCAAAGGAACTGTCCTATGATACAATAAATACGATTTGAATTTACTGTAGCAAAAGGGAGATTTGTATGGATAATCAAAAGTATTTATCAAGCGACGAACTTCTGGAAAAAATCTTTTACTACATGTCCCGTCTGTTTGAGGAAAAAGAGCTTTCCACGACGTTGTTTCTTTTAACCGATCTCGGAAAAACACTGGTCAATTCCGACCGCGCCAGCTTCTGGTTCTGGGACAGGCGCAAACACACCATTTGGACTTTGGCGGCTCTCGGTACCGATACCATTGAAATTCCGGAAAACTCCGGTCTGGTCGGCGCATCCATGATGAACAACGAAATCCTGATCATCAACGATCCGTATTCCGATTCCCGTTTCAATCCGGCTGTCGACAGAGAAACCGGATATGTAACAAAATCCATTCTGACAATGCCGGTAACCAATAACGACGGTAAAGTCATCGGAGCATATCAGGCAATCAACAAGATCGATAACGAAGGCAATGATGCTGCTTTTACCGAAGAAGATGTAAAGCGCCTCTCTCTTGCCACCGCATTCTGCGGAAGAAGTCTGGAGTCCTACATGCTTTATAACGAAGCAATGGAAGATCCTTTGACCGGACTTCGTAACCGCCGTGGTCTGCATGCACATTATGAGCGCCGTATCGCAACTCTTCGCATTTATGAGAAAGCTTCCATCATCATGTGCGATATCGACCATTTCAAGCATGTAAACGACACTTACGGTCATAACGCCGGCGATGAAGTTTTAAAATATGTTGCAAATCTTCTGCAAAGTTCCATCCGTATCGATGACGGTGCTTTCCGTTGGGGTGGCGAGGAATTCATCCTTTTACTTCCCCACAAATCTACCGCGGAAGCTATTGTTCTGGCGGAGCGTCTGCGCAGCCTGATCGAAGAAAGCGTTATCACGTTTGAAGGTACGGACATTAAGATCACCATGAGTTTCGGTGTCAGTGAGATCAATCCGGAACTGACGACCGAGGAAAACGTGGAAGCAGTCGATGCTAAACTCTACTATGCAAAGGAGCACGGAAGAAACCGTGTCATCAGCGAGCTTCCAGAAAGCGATCCAGAAGAGTCGAACGAAGAAACAGAAAACTAAGCACCATAACGGAAACCATCAATGCACGGTATGTAAAGAAACTGTGCATGTACGAATGGTTCGAAAGCACGAGAAACCGTACAATCGGAATAAAGAACAGTGCAAGAAATACCGGGAAGGAAGAAGCCTCTTTCTTCCCTTTTTCTTTGGGTTTTCGAAGGAAAAACCAAAGCAGTCCGATTCCCGCTGCCACGCCAAGGAGGATCACAATCCGTACAGGAGTTGTTAAATTATCCGAAAGGCCCAAAAGGCAGGAAAAATTCCGCACAAAGACTTCACGGATCCTATCGAAGAACGAAAGCGTCGGTGAAGCCATATTCTGCGTCAAATGAACCTCTCCGACCGATCGCTCGAGAGCATAGGAAGCCGCCGTCTGAAGTTCTTCTTTCCCGAGGAAAATACCGGATAAAGCCCACTTCAAACCAAACATTCCCGCATATCCCATCATCCAGAAAAGACCGCTATTCAGAAAACGTTTCCAAAGCATTCTTCTTTCTTTATCCTTTAGTTCGCCCTTTATGCTGACTAAAGCGGGTTTTTTCTTTGTCAGATAAACAAGCATAACAAAGGCGGGAACCGTGAAAGTAAGCGTCTCCGCGGTAAGGAAATCAAAGAAACAGGTCAGAATTCCCGAAAGCAGGAAAAGTGCACTCAAAGGCATGGTCGTTTTCTTTTTCTTTTCCTTTTCCAAGATCCGGTATACGGCAAACGAAAAAATCGGAATAAACAGGCATACAAACGCGTATTCCAGGCAAAGATAACCAAAGAAGAGTTTCCCTGCAAAACATCCAAGCAAATACGCAATTCCCATGGTATATTCCCGCCGTATGATCAGATAAACGACCCACGCAAGATTTAAAAGGATTCCGGCAACCAGCAATCCGATCCGCATTCCCTGCACTCCTGCCAGGGGAAGGAATAAGCGAATGAATGCCGAACCTCCGTGCCAGTAACGGGAATAGGCTACATTTGCCGGTGCTCCTTCATAAACAGCCCTGTAAAAGCCGTCATTGACGTTTTCCGGCAGTTCCTGCGTATATCCTGCCCTCAGAATGCGCACAAGTGCATTGCTTCCGTCTGCGCCTTCCAAGCCGCTTTCATTGCCCAAATGCCAGGCAATGCAGAAAGAAATGCAGTCGGCATAATTATCTCTTTTAACCGCAGACTGGTTCGAGATCATTTCCTCAAACAAATTGCTTTGCTTAAAATAGTCAGCCGAGGCCTGTGCATTTTTCAAAATAAAACTCTGTAAAAGAAAGGAAGACACAAAAAGGAGTCCTATGCAGCCAAGTACTGCAAGGACTCCTGTTATTACGATGGTAAATGCTTTCTTTCCGCGGTTTTTCACATTCGCTCTCCGCTTCAGATTACTTTGCTTCCCAGTAGATCATGGTATCCGTCGTCACGGGAAGTGAGAAATCGACATCCCACGAACCGTTTTCGGTCGGAGTAAACAACGGCTCCGTCAAATGGCCCTCATGAGGAACCACCTGTGTTGCAAATACACTGTCTCCGTACATGAAGGTAACATTATGATCTCCTTCCTCCAGCGCATCTTTCAGATCACTGATGGAGATGATCATCTTTCCGGTTCCCTCTGCAATCTCGATAAAGAACTCAATGGTGATGTCCGGGAAGGTGCTCGGATCGATACCCGTGATCTCCTTAATAATACAGCTGTTGGAATCACTTCCGCCGATTAAAACATCGGTATCGGCATCAAAGAGGATTTCATCCCCGACGGGATTTCCGTTTTCATCATGCAACTGAACGGCTACCGTACCATCGGTTACGGTAAGACGTGTAATGGTATTTAAGCCCTTGATTCCGGAACTGTCGAGGGTCTTGGCCATAAAGAGCATGGACGGCTGAACAGCGCTGCTTTCCAGCACTTTCTTGATGGTCTCGACATTGGTAACTTCCAGGCGGAAACTGGTACCTCTGACCGCCATGGTGGAGTTCGGTGTATTGACTTCATACGTGGATTCCGCATTTAATTCGTTTCGGATTTCACAGGTCAGTGCACCTTTGGTTAACTCAATCCTGGTTCTGGAATCCTTTGCACTTCCTTCCGCCACCAGAGAAAAGTCCGTATTCTGCTCCACATACGCAAGCTTATCCTCATCCATCATCAAAACAAGCGAACTGTTTCCGTCCACATGAACGCAGTCACCGCTTTGCAGGGCCATACCCTCATACGCTTCCAGATCGTCGATTTCACCTCTGGAAACCGTACTGTGGCCTTGTGCTCTCATGACTTTGATGACACGATATGCGTCGCTTTTTTTATTCTTGAAGATCAGAAGTGCTGCCACAACTCCGGCAATCACAACAAATGCTCCGACAATAATTCCGATTACTGCTCCCTTTTTCATCCTTCAATCCCTTTATTCTTTATGGAATGTATAATCTTTTTCTTCTTTTGCGTAGAAGGTAATACCGCCCATGTATTTGGTCGACTCGTAATTGTTCATCCAGACTGCTTTTCCTTCCGGTGTCTTGTATGCTGTGGCAGTCTCCAGATAAAGGTCGCCTTCGCGGATCACTCCGGTCTTTAACCATTCCGGAGCAGTTACAACGGACATGTCGATTTCGTTTCCGGCAAGATCCACAACTTTGATTCTGACCGGAATCTTTTTCTTTCCGACCGGCAGATCAAAAATCTTATAGCCGTTTCCGTCATCTCTTACATCCACTTCTCTTCCGTCGATATAGACCTTGTTGAAGTTCTTATCCTTGGCCATGGCAATCAAAAGACCTTCTTCATCGGAATAGTAGATCTGATTCTCTTCCATTTCCAACTGCGGCTTCTCCGCATCGATTCGCATGGATGCAAGCGTGATTCCGGCAGTCTGTTCTCCGGTCTGGGTTTTACGGATATAAAACGGAGTTCCGGCCATTTCCTCGCTTAATACAACCGCATTGGTCGTAAATGCGGATCTGTTTCCGACGGAAATCTCATATCCGGCCGCGGGAGTCAGTTTTACTTCGGATACATACCATCCTCCGTTGCCTTCCTCGCCGGTAATTTCATAAGAGCCGTCCGGAACGGGCAAATAGGAAATGGAGAAGTTCGCCGTATTGGAACATCCCTTGTAATTATCATTCTCGGAAACGGATGCGCGCACCGTATAATCACCTACAAGCGTAGGTTTGTTTGCGGTATATGCCGAATCCGGTGCTCCGGCCGGTTTATAACTGATGGTTGCTTTGGATGCATCATGCGTTGAGGAAGTAACCGTCGGGGATGTTGCCGCTCCGCCGAATATAAAGCTTCCCATGGAAATGCTGATGGATCCGTTTGCTTTCTCTTTCACAGGCTGCTTCGGTCCGCTCTTTACGGTAACCGTAACATATGCGCCCTCGGAGTCCGTATGATTTCCGTCTCCGACCGCCTTGAACCATACCGTGTAGGTACCTGCATTCTTAGCCTTGGGAACGGCTGTGGAATAGGTTCCCGTTTCGGACAATGCATAATACATGCTTCCGCCGTTTACCGCACCGGCTTCCACCAGTGCCTGTTCGCTGCCGTTTTCGGTCAGTTCCTTTGCAACGGGTGCCGTTGTGATTGTGGCGGGAATTTTACCGATCGTAAATGAAGTTGTCGTAGTTCCCGACAGCTTGTAATTCGTATTTGAAATCTCGCTTGCCGTAGCCGTATACGTGCCTGCATCTGCTTTCTCACCGGTTACGGTAATCGTAGCGGTATCGCCGTCCAGTAAGCCTGTAGCCGCAGCGGTCGGCTTATGCATCAATCCGTCATAGGTAAAGTTCAGTGTGGTTTCATCCCATAATACTCCCGCTTCAGCAGGCTCGATGGTGATTTCAAATGTTACGGGATCGGATTCAAGCGTATCCGCGGTTTCCAGTCTTTTGGCCACTACGGAATATGTATCGGCATCCGTACGCTTCGGCATCGTATCCGTAAAGGTTGTTCCGCCGTCCGTACTGTATACGATATTGTAAGGGCTCGGAGCAAATTCTCCGGGTGCGGAATATGCCAAGAACAATGTCTGCTCCGTACCATCATAGACAAGATCATCTGCGGGCTCGATACCGTCTAGATCACCGTCACCCTTGGCGATGGTTACCTCAACACTTCCCGTATCGGAATCGTTATGATTGTCATCTCCGACAATCCGGTACAGAACGGTATAAGTTCCGGCATACGCTCTTGTCGGAATATCACTGCCCCAGTTTGCATCTCCGGTAGTTCCCTGGAGTGCATACTGAACCGTACCGTCTTCGGTTGTACCTGCCGTTACAAGTTCAAGATATTCTTTCGCATATTTAAGACCTGTTTTCGCTGCGGGTTCAACAGTCCAAAGCGCATCTGCCCTGGTAATTTCAAATTCTGTTGTAACCGTTGCGGGCAATTCATAATTCGCGCTTCCGGTTCCCGAAATTGCGGTAGCCGTTGCGGTATAATTTCCGGCATCCGTCTGGGCTCCGGTCACCGTAACATTAATCGTATCGCCGCTTGCCACATCGGTTGCGGTTGCAGTCGGAACATGTTCTTCTCCGTCATATTCAAACGTTGTATCCGACCATCTGAGTCCAATGGTCTTCTTTGCAATGGAAGCTTCAATTTCAACGGGATCTGTGTCATTATGGTTTGCATCACCGACAACCTTTACCCATACGCTATATGTGCCTGCATTCGTTGCAGTCGGTACCGTTTCGGAATAAGTTCCGGTCTCGGTCGTACTGTATTCAAAATGACCGCCCTCTGCTTCTCCTCCGGATACCAGTTCCTGTGCCGTTCCGTCATAGGTAAGATCATTTGCTTCCGGAAGAACATAAGTCGGATCTGCGGATGAGATCGTAAAGGTTGTTGTATTGGCAGCCGGTAATTTGTAATTGTCATTGGAAACTTCTGTTGCGGTTGCCGCATGCGTACCGACCGTTCTTGCAGCACCCGTTACCGTAACATCACAGGTTTCTCCGTCTACCACACCGGTAGCCGTTACGGAAGGAAGATGATCTTCCCCGTCATAAACAAATTCGGTATCACTCCAGTTAAGACCGATGGTTTTGGGCCTGATGGAAGCTTCTATCGTGTAGGTCGGAGAATTTCCGTATTCGTCCACGCCCATGACATAATACTTCACCGAATAGGTGCCGACAGCCGTTGCCTTGGGAACGTTCGTCGACGGAAGTGAATCCGGTCCGTCAATCCAGTAGTACAAAACACCCTGGTCGGAGTCACCCGCGGTAAGCAGCTCCTGCTCTTCTCCCGTATAGGAAAGTGTATTTGCCTTGGGTTCCGTGGTCACTTTCGCACTCTCCACGACTTTAAACGAGGCCGTGGCTTCTTCCGCAACCAGACCGCGGCTTACGAGTTCGCCGTCAGCATTTAATTCCGAAGAAACCGCCGGTACACTGACGCGGACCTCATACTGTCCCGCTTCCGTAATTTTATTGTCTGCAAGAGGGGCATCTTCGCCGTCCTTGTAAAACTCAATCGTCAGATTGTCATCTTCCGCTCTGGTTCCGGTGATTGTCGGGCTGATGCTGTCCACATCTTCCAGAGCATACTCACTATCCAGGGAAACCGATAAAGGAGTTGCCGGATCCGCATAGTCATAAATCGGGTAAAGCGTCAATGTTCCGGCAGACAGATAAGTCAGAACGTCATCGATGGAAATCTCACCTTCCACACCGGTAAAATATCCGGCCGATGTTTTATCCACATAAGCACTGTTGGTAGACCAGCCGATGTTCTCGCCATAGGTCGGATCATCTTCTATGCTGATCGGGTAAGCATCCTCCCAGACCGGAGTATCAGCCGTTCCGTTCTCAGGATTGTTTTCAGCGTAAATATAGTATCCATACTGGGTTGCCTGCAGCGTTCCCGCGGAATCCAACAACAAAACCTTTATTCCGGAATACTCCAGGAAATCAACCATATAACATTCCTCTCCATCCACGGTAGCGGTCCAGTTGTAACCGTTATAGGTATAAATGGATTTTAAACTTCCGTGGTTCGGAAGATCCGCATCATCGTAATGCGGAAACTCGATCTTAGCACCCCGGGCATACCACTGTCCGCCTCCGGAGATGGTGACCGCAGCCTCGGACGGATTGATTATGTTGATTCCGCCACCGTTTGACTTTGCCGCAGGAGCATAAGTAAAGATATAATAATCCTCGTCCGTAAACGATACTTCATCACCTTCAAAGAAATATTGCCCCGTGGGAATACTCGGTGCAGCAGCCGTACGAATCGGAACACAGATTACACTGAGCACCATCAAAAGGCTCAATGCCAGTGCCAGTGTTTCTTTCATTCTTTTGCGGATGTTCATCTTCTCATTTTTCATAACTTCATCCTCTTACTACTTTATCCCATTCAATCCCATTATTCGAAAACAACCTGGTTCTTTCCGTTCTGTTTTCCCTTATATAATCTCTGGTCAGCGATTTCAACCAGTTTATCCACGTTTAATCCGGGTATGGATTCGCAAACACCGAAGGTCATTGTGATCTTAATGCTGTATCCGTGCGATACCACAACCATATCTTCGATCATGGATCGGATACGTTCCGCAACATCCACGGTAATCTTCTTGTTTCCGTCAATGGCGATTAAGAATTCCTCACCGCCCCAACGACATACCACGTCGTTCTCACGAAGGGAACTCATTAACACTCTTGCGGTATTGACCAAAACGTCATCTCCGGATTCATGTCCGAAGGTGTCGTTTACCTTTTTGAAATTATCGATATCGCAGATAATCAGTCCGAAAATCCGTCCCTCTTCGAGAAGTCTGTCAACCTTCTCCTCAAGGTTTTGGTTCATGAAACGACGGTTGAAAAGTCCGGTAAGCGGATCCTTGGTTGCCTCATCGTTAAGTTCCACGTTTTTATTCGAAAGGGTGGATGTCTTCTGCGCCATATCCCAATGCAGAAGCATGAGGAAGCCAACCATTACCAGGAAGCCGACGGCATAATTGTATGAAGTAAGTGTAATGTCCATATACTGCTTGGTTTCAACAATTGCCTTCGGATGAATGATGTTATACACATACAGTCCGGTATATTCAACCATTGCCACAATGGAGAACAAAAGGCTGACCAGCTCTTTGTTCTTATAAATACCCCAGGAAAGAGCAAAATAGAAAACCGCTGGAATCGTTGCAAGGATCAGGAAAGAGAAATTCGCTCCTCTTCCGAGAGCCACTTCCAAAACAGCGGCAAAGAGCCATACTTCACCACAGCTTAACAAAATAATCAGACGGTATGCTCCTTTGGAAACAAACAATCGGATAACCTGATAGAAAACCGCGGTAACCACTACATATATTCCAAGTGAGCGGAAATCAAAGGAGAATAAAAGAATTGCATAAATCGCATGAATCACACAGAGTGTGTTCAGCATAAGATTCAACTTAAATGTTTCGTTAAAGAAACTTTCGCCGTTTTTAATTCCATCGATATAATGCTTAAAATTTGACATCTGATTAACCCCCGAGGGTATGCATACCCATACAGTATATATTTTATTATAATATGTTTTTTTTGTCACTAATTTAGTAAGGTAAATTTTTGTTTTCTTGTGGTTTTTTGCCTTTTTTCTTGTATTCAACCACAAGATATGGTAAATTAATAATGTATGAAAAGATCACGATCGAGAAAGCCGAAAATTGCGGTCGGAATTTTGAATTTCCTACTATGGTTCGCGGGAACGGTAATACTGATTCTCGTTGCTTTTTTTGTGCTTCTTTACTACATTCACAAAGGTCCTTCTCCGCGTTTTCGTGATCTGTTTGTCTCCTCGGCCAAAGAATCCAGCGTGGGCGGTGTTCTGGTCGATTTATATCTGACACCCGATGAAGTCGATAAGATTATGGCGAAGAATTCCACCAAGGGATTCGATGAGATTACAGATACCAATCTGATCCAGATTGCCGATACCAATGCGGACTCTTCCGCACTCGGTAATGCAAGTTCCAAGGCTTCCAATCCGGAAGACCCCGACGGAGACGGAATTACGGTATATGATGTACACGGTCCGACCTACCGCGGAAAGATGATGGTTGTTTTCGATCCCTCCCGTGTGAAGGTGGCTACGATCGATCATTACGGAATCAGTTCCCCCGGCAAAACGCTTCCGGAACTGGTAGAGAAATATGATGCCGTCGGCGGAATCAACGGTGGCAAATACGATGACGAAGCCGGTATCGGTACCGGCGGAATGCCACAGGGTATCGTTTTCAGCGAAGGTGTTCTTCGCATGGGCGATCCCGGAACCACCTATGAAGTCTATGGTTTCAATAATGACAATGTTCTTGTGGTCGGTAGAATGACCGCAGGTTATGCGCAATCCATCGGAATCCGCGATGCGGTATCCTTTGGTCCCGCTTTGATCGTAAACGGCAAATCCGCACATATGGCTGGCTCCGGTTCGGGTCTGAATCCCCGTACCGCCATCGGCCAGCGCGCAGACGGTGCCGTTTTACTTCTGGTAATCGAAGGAAGACAGACCACTTCACTCGGTGCCTCCATGGCCGATCTGGTTACGGTTATGGAAGACTACGGTGCGGTAAATGCCGCAAACTTAGACGGTGGTATGTCCTCTTCCATGGTATATAACGGCGAGGAGATCGTTTCCAGCTGTACCATGAGAAATCGTAAAATGCCTACGGCATTCATCGTGGAACGGAGGGACTGATTGATGACTGGCGACTACCGTTCACCGAAAATCGTCCCCTTATCCGAGGATCCCACAATTAAGAAATCCCATCCGTTTGCTCTTTTTATGGGCATCTGGTTTTCTTTTCTGATTCTGGCACTTGTTCTGTTTGTCGGTAAATTCTATCAGTACCTCAAATCCTATGAAGCCGAATATCAGGCATCCCTTCCGCATCATGTTGCGGAGGACGCCGTGGAAACCATTCGGTCCGGTGATATGTCGGCCGTTTATGAAATGATGAGCGCAAAGCCCGTCATTTCCGAGTTTGAAACCGAGGAAAACCTGTACCGTTACATGTCCACTCTGGTAAACGACAAACAGATCAGTTATGCAAAAACAACGGATTATACCGAAGATTCGCCCGAGTATTTCCTGACTGCCGACCGCTATATCATCGGCAAAATGCTTTTGAAAAAATCTTCTACCGAAGAACGGAAATACAAACTTCCCAAGTGGGACATCGCAAACTTTGAATTCTACACGGAAGCCCAGCATGCCGTACGTGTTTCCTGTCCTTCCATCTACTCGCTGCAGGTAAACGGTACCGAAGTAGCCGCTTCCTACTGCTACCGGAGCGAGAAAGCCCCCGGACAGGATTATTTTAAAGACACCATTGAACTTCCCGAGATCAACAACTACTTTGTGGAAGGTCTCTATGAAGAGCCCGAAGTAAAAGCCCTACGCGCAGACGGTTCCGAGATCATTCCGCAGATGAATACTCAGCTTGGTATGTATCAGGTACTCTTCAGTGCATCCAAGGAAACCGAAGAGGAAATGCTTGCCTTCGTCGAAAAAGCCGCCATTACCTATACGCATTACGTTTCCAACGATGCCTCCAGAGAGGCCGCTTCCCAGTACTTTACCGGTGATGCGACAACAATGCTTCAGATGGTGGAATACGGCGAAACCAGAAAGTATTATCCCTGGCACAGAATCCAAAGTGAAGAGACCAAAGTCATTGAATTTAATCCCTATGATGATGAGCATTTCTATTGCCAATTGAACATTGAACAGGTATTATTATTATACGGTACGCAGGAGAAAAACGTGACCACGGAGTGTCGCTTCTACTGCATCAAAACCGCTAACGGCTGGAAAGTCTGCGGCGTTCAGTATTAATCCGTTTCCGGCCATTCAATGTACTTCAGGGGGTAGATGATATGAGCAAAACCGTTTTTATTTCCGGCGCTTCCAGAGGAATCGGTAAAAGTATCGTAAACTGTTTTGCAAAGAAAGGATACAATCTGGTGATGGTCTGCAAAAGTTCCATCATCCAGCTTGAAGAAATCGGTAAAATCATTTCCGAGAAGTATTCCGTATCCGCCAAATGCTATACCTGCGATGTTTCGGATTCTGCTTCCGTAAACGATCTGTTCCGCCGTCTGAATGACGAAGGAATCGAAATCGATATCTTAATCAATAACGCAGGAATCTCCTATATGGGTCTTTTACAGGATATGACGGATGAGGAATGGAATCAGGTCATCAACACCAACCTCTCCTCCTGCTTCTACACTTCCCGTGCCGTTCTTCCACAAATGATTGCCAGACATAACGGACGCATTGTCAATATCTCTTCCGTATGGGGCAAAGTCGGAGCTTCCACGGAAGTGGCTTATTCGGCCAGCAAGGGCGGTGTAAATGCTTTTACCAAGGCATTGGCCAAGGAAGTGGCACCAAGCGGTATTTCCGTAAATGCCATCGCCTGCGGATTCATTGATACGCAAATGAATGCACACTTATCTTCTTTCGAAAGAAAGAGCCTCTTCGATGATATTCCGGCAGGAAGACCGGGAACCAGCGACGAGGTCGCTGAAATGGTTTATAAAATCGTAACCGCTTCCGAATACCTGACAGGACAGGTAATCTCCTTCGACGGAGCATGGATGTAAAATATACGAACCATAAAGATAACAAAAAGCTTCTGCCTTTCGCAGAAGCTTTTCGTATATATAACCCCCCTAATACAAACACAAACTAGTTCACCAGATCGTCTTCCAGATAAACATAGAACTTACGCTCATCATCCAGACGAATGCAGCCTAACTGGCTGGCTTTGTTGCGGAGTGCCATTCCGCAATCGATATTGAAGATCCGATAACCCATGAAATCGTTGTTCTCATAGATTAATCCTCTTCCGTATTTGTCCACACAGTCAAGACGCTGGGTAAATGTATGACCGTGAATATAGGTTAATTTCTTATTCGGGAAGAGTTTCTCTCCCACCACATCCTGATAGCGGAAATCGTAGATACTGGTCCACACGACTCTGTATGCTTCATTGTACGGCATATCCATGAACTTGATGCCGTCATCGAATTTCATCTTCGTACAATAAGCATGGGCAAGGTAGTATTTCTTTTTCCCGATCTGTACCTTCTTGGCTACCCAGGTATCCTTCAGGTAATCCAGGATTTTCTGTTTTTTGCCGGCAGGCAATGCCTTAAACGCATTGTAAGTCGGAAGCCCGCCGTTACACGGATCCAGCCAGATATCGATGTCATCCGTATCCATGCGGTTCTTGTTTTGGATCTCAAACTCGTTCTTTAACGCATCCAGCATCAGAAGTTCATGATTGCCCATAAACATTTCGGCATTTTTCATTTTCATCAGGTGCTGGATAATCTTAATGCCATCTGGTCCTCGGTCGATCACATCACCGATGACATAGAGTTTATCATCTTCCCCAAAACGAATCAGGTTAAGCATTTTGACAAATGACTTATACTGTCCGTGTATATCGCTCATCACATAAGTGCTCATCCAGGGGCCCTCTTACTCAATTTCCATAATCTCGTTAACGTCTACCTGTATGATCGGGCGAATACCCATAGGCTGATCTACACGCCAGTTCTTTAATGTGCTGTTCTGTATGCACTGGCCGTCGCAGCTTTCTCCGTAGGAGAAGGTGCCTCTGCTTGCATTCATGGATCCGCGGGTACGGAGTCCGTAACCCATCGGCATCGATTCGTCGATTTTCTGTGCAGCCGCATACTGGCTGATCATATTCGGACCTGACTTGTCATTGACTTTCAGTCCGTTTCCGCCGCGCACCTGCTTGTTCTCAAAACCGGAGTTTACTTCATCCACGGAAGGAAGGAATACACGGTCGTATGTTACTTCATCGGTGAAGGAGGAGATCGGAGTGATTACCTCGCGAATCATAATTCTCTTCTGCTCCGACTCGGTAAATGCGGTATGTAAGAAATCTCTGTTTAACCACTCTCTGATACGGCTGGTTTCCCAACTGATACCGGTTCTGGTCTTTAATACTTCACGCTCGGACATATCGATGAAATCTCTTTCATCAAACATCTGATAATCCAGAATGTATTCCGACTGAATGATCATCTTGTTTCCGCTGTGATACAGGATAACCCAGGGAATCTCGGAAAATTCGAAAACGCGGTACTTACGGCTGTCTTCTTTTAATTTGGCGAAATTACGGTTCTTGTATTCCTTGCTCATCAGACCGTCTAAAGGACGGAAGCGTTTATACTTGTTCTCGCCGACGGACGTGCAATCCTGCAGATCGTAATTTGCATAGATGATATCCGTGGTCAGCGCTGCACCGACTACTTCGTTCATCGGATAATGACCGAACCAGATTCTCTGGTTTCTTCTGTCATACAGCATGGAATTATCAAAGGTCGGGAAAATAACCTGGCCGGTCTCTTCCCCTTCCTGGTTCTTTACTTTCACGCCATACAGAGATCTTGCAAGCTGTCCCATATCCTGCTGACGATCTTTGGGATCCATGGATAAGCCCTTGGTAATGGCATCCACAATTCTCTGGTCCATCGGAATACCGAATTCCTCGATCGGAATCAACGGTTCTCCCTGGCTTCTTTGATAAGCATCCGTCGGGATATCTCCGGTGATCATGCAGTACAGAGTTGCGCAGATACCGTATACATCGGTCCAGGGTCCCTGGCCTTCGCCGAGCATCTGCTCTAAGGGAGCATAACCGAATTTACCGAAGTAGATCTGTCCGGTCTTATTGTTTAATTTCTTGGTCGCACCGAAGTCGATTACCTTAATGGAACCGTCGGAGTCGAGCATAATGTTTTCCGGTGAAATGTCGCGGTGAATCAGACCGCTCTTGTGAATCTCCTCCATGGAGTGGATAACCGGCTCCATTAAGGAAAGTGCCTGGTCTACGGGAAGACGTCCGCCGTTGTTGTCGATGAAGCGGCGCAGCGTACCACCTTCCAGGAACTCCATAATCATGTAACCGCAGTTATTGGCATAGAATAATTCCTTGATGGAAACAATACCTGGTTTCTTGGAGAACTGAGCCAGTACTCTTGCTTCACGAAGATAGGATTTCAGTTCTTCGTCGTACTCTTCCACGGAAGCATCGTCCGTAACATATAAAGAACCGTCTTCGGCTCTTGCCACCATGTCGGACGGGAAGAATTCCTTTACTGCGACACGGTATTCCAAAAGCATATCAAAACCAATATAGGTAATACCGAAATTACCCATACCGAGAATGTTTCCGATCAGGATTTTTCCATTCAAAATCGTGCCCGGCTCCAATGCTTCGCCATAGCTTTTCACACCGCGTTTCGGCTTTCCGCATACCGGACAGAATTCTTCCTCTTTACTCATATGCATACAGTTCAAGCACATTTTTTTGAGTTCAGAAATCTCCATAACTAACTCCCATCACAATTATTCGTTCTGATTTTTATTTCTTTTGCATGTTGAATTTCACTAGGGAAACTGACACAACAAAAGCATGAATATTATACTAAAATTTGTAAACATTTTCCATACGATTCGAATAAAAAACCTTTTTTTTGTGCAAAAAAACCAATTTTCGAATCCGATTTTGTGGAAAAAGGGGAAATGCCCTTTATTTCATCTAAAAAAGCACGCCTTTTAAGCATAAATTGGGCTTCATTTCATCGAAATTCCAGGAATGATATGCATCGCCCGCACAGAAACGGTAATCCTCGCAGTTTCGGCAGGGACCGGTCTTTCTAAAGTCTGTCCGGTAGATTTCAAATTTATTCTCCCAAACGGTCTTAAAACGGTCTTTGCGGATATTTCCCTGTACCAGCTCCGGCCGTCTTTCAATGTCCAGACAGGCGGTAATATCACCGTTATACATTACGGAGCCGACATATACTCCGGCATTGCACAGGAAATACCACTTACGGACCTCTCTTTCGTATTCGGGGCCCAGATAATGGCTGCAACCGTAAGAGACCTCCATTTTGCCCTTAAAACGCATTTTACGGATAAAAGCAAAGAGGTGCTTGTATTCTTTTGCGGACAGAAGCAGATCCGGCTGTTCCTTGGCTCTTCCGATGGGTTCAATGTTAATAACTCTCCAGGAACGGATTCCGAGGGCGGAAAATTCCTCATACATTGCCTCCAAATCCCCGATATTCCGGTGAGTGACCACAGTGGTCACCTGAATATGCATAAAATTGCCGTGATCCACCAAAGCGCGGATTCCCCTTACCGTACGGTCGTAGCTTCCCCTGCGGCGGCGGAACCACTCGTGATACTCCTTCAGTCCGTCCAGACTGATCGAAATCGTGCGCATACCGGCCAAATAGAGCTTCTCGGCCACTTCATCGTCAATTAATGTACCGTTCGATGTCATGCCCCAAATAAAGCCCTGTGAATGCGCATAATTCATAATCTCAAAAAAGTCCTTGCGAAGCAGGGGCTCCCCTCCGGTAATGCAAAGACGCAATTTGGAGATATCAAAATCTCTTTTGATCTGATCCAGAAAGTCCATAATCTCCTGCGTGGAAAGAGGATTTTGTTCCTCGTAATCACCACAGTTCGAGCCACAGTGCCTGCAGTTTTCATTACACTTTCCCGTCAGCTCAATAAACAAAGAGCGAAGCTCGGGGGATTTCCGTAAGGTATTCTCCCGATACTCCGCTAACTGTTCCATATGTTCTAATTTTGTCGATAAACCAAGGCCGGAATTCGAAACCATTTTGTTCCCCCGTAGGCTTTTTAGTATTCTTTTATCGGCATCCAGACGATCTTATGGCTGAGTTCAGCCTCTTTTTCCTCTCCTTCCAGAGCACCGAGAATCATCAGTGCAAACGGAATCGCACAGCCCATGGAGCGTCCGGTAATGATGTTACCGTCGCGTACAGCGGGCTCGTCCATAACAACCTCCGCGCCGGTCAGTTCGCTCTCAAAACCGGGATGACAGCATGCACGCTTTCCTTCCAAAAGGCCAAGTGCTCCCAAAATCTTCGGAGCCGCGCAAATGGCTGCGACAAATTTACCTGCTGCGGCAAACTCCTTAACTTTGTCGGTCAGAGCCTTATTTGCCTGCAGATGATTGGTTCCCGGCATTCCGCCGGGCAAAACGATCATATCCACATCGGAGAAGTCAACGGCATCAAAAGTGGTGTCGGCAATCATCGTTACCTTATGCGAGCTTTCTACGGTCGTCGTCGGGTTGATGGATGCTTTGATCACCGAAACGCCTGCGCGAAACAGCACATCCGCAACGGTTAACGCTTCAATCTCTTCACACCCGTTCGCCAGAGCTATCACTACTTTGCTCATTCTCGTTCTCCTCCATTAATTTCTTAATATGTTTCATCTGCGCTTTACGCTTAATGTGGTCAAATGCACTCTCGATACCTTCTCTGGTCGGCTTGTATTTAACAATCAGTACCATCAGATTGATCACTACCATAAGGAACAGGATGACTGCTAGATTCCACTGAACAAAAGCCCAATACATCAGTCGTCCTTCCTGATATCTTGCAAGGTTTTCCCAGTACGGGAACGCAATATTGTCGGTACGCATTTCTCTGCTCTTACGGGCTTTCAAAAGCTCATAGTATCTGGCGTACGAAAATCTCGCGGAATTCTCGATCATAATGTAGCTGTCTTCCGGGAAAATCTTCACATCACGCAGAACGCTGTTAGCAAAATGCGGGATCGGGTTCGGAGAAAGCAGTTCATAGCAGGTAATCGGAACATCCGGATTGGCTTCCTTCATGACATTGAAGGATACGAAAACCCTAGGATCCGCATTTCCGGCTGCAAGTGTTTCCACTTCGCCTTTCTCACGTTCATAAACGCCGACAACATACAATTCCTTGTTGCCCAGATTAACTCTCTTTCCGACAACATCCGAGCCACCGAACAGAGTGGATGCGGACTCTTCGTCAAGGAGGATATAATCATGCATCAGATCGTTATCCGAGAAATAGTTTCCGCCAACCAGTTTGACCGGATGGAAGAGGAAAAAGTCTCCTCCCGCTCCGATAGCGTCAACGGTAAGCTGTCCGTGCTCCGTGGTAAGCGTTAAAGGTGCAAATGTGGAATAGGCGTCACGCATTTCACCCTTCTGCACTTCCGTCGGGAACGTTGCGACTTCACTCTTTGCCTTATATCCGTCTTCAATGGCATGACGAAGTCCGAAGATTTCTTTGTCCGTCACCTTCTGAGCCGGGTTAAAGAACATGGAATTCTGTGCATAATCACGATCCTCTGTCCAGCGCAGGAAAAGCGTCTGATCGATCATATCGTCTTTGGCCGTAAGCAGCGCAATCGCGATAATTCCGATAATGATCAGTAAAGTGCTTCCTACCGCGATCATCAGAATTCTCGGCTTATTCATTTTAAAGTTAAAGCGATGCTTCTTTTCACTCATCGATTACTTTGATTCCTCTGTAGCAAGTCTTACCTGATCGCCGTTCTTGATCGGCTTGGTCTGGTTTGTAATAACATAGGTTCCCCAAGGTTCAACCGCAGCTTCGATGGCAACATTCATGTCATCCTCTGCATAAACCTGAGTAACATCCACTTTCTTGGCAATGTATCTGGTTCCGAAAGGAACTGCCTTGGACTCTAAGATTAAAATATATTTACCCTTGGTATCCTCTCTTAAACCACTCTTCGGGATAACCAGGTTAAAGGACTGATTTGCCTGACCGACTGCTAAAGATACCGTTCCGCCTGCCTGGAAATCTTCACCGACAAGGTCAAAGAGTAACGTTCTTTTGTTCTTCGGGTCATCCTTGTCCGGCTGGATTGCAGCAAGGTTAGCGGTGCATCCGTAGTAGAAGTAGTCCTCGATCATAACCGGATCACCGACTTTAACTTTGTTTGCCTGTCTGGTTTCAACGGAAATCTTGGTGCATAAGCCCTTGCCTTCTACCTGGATAACGGCTACGGTTTCCTTCGGCTCCGTCTTCTCGCCGGCCTGCTTGGAAACGGTTACAACCTTACCTGTAACGGGAGATTTGATTTCGGATCCCATGGTCTTGGCTTCGAGCTTGGCAACTTTATCGCGAAGATTGTTGATCTCATCTACAGCAGATGAACCCTTTACCTGACCGGTCATTTCCTTCACATATTTGTCTTTGTTAGCCTGTGCATCATCCAATGCCTTCTTGGATAAAGTAATGCCTTCGGTTTCTATATCAATCTGTCTTTGAATTTCAACTTTCTTTGCAGCGTTCGGATCATTGCTGGAATTTGCTTCTGCAATGTCCTGATTATATTTCTTTGTTGCAAGAACACTGTTTGCTTCTGTTACTTTCTTATCCAACTCCACATACTTATTGTGTCCTTCTGTTTGTTCCGGAGTCGGTCCGGGTCCGGGAGGTAACGGCTGACCCTGCTCATCCGTTCCGGGATTATCTCTTGCTTCCACGGCTGCCTGATATGCTTTTTCTAAATCAGCATACACATCACGATTTGCTTTAGCTAAATCCACTGCTCTTTGTGCATTAATCACATCAATACTATATTGTGTTGTATCAGCCTTGTATGTTCCACCCAAGGCCTTAAGCTGAAGAGTCAAAGTATTAACGTTATTTGTGTGTAAATCGATATCCGCCTGACGAGCATCGATAACGGACTGTAATGCAGCAAGATTTTTCTGAATGGCCGCTGCATCCTCGCTGTTGGTCGTCATGGTGATCGAACCGTCAAGTAAACCGGTAAGATATGCGGTTTCGGCGGTTTTTAAATCCTTCTTTGCCGTAGCAAGTTCTTCGGACTCGATACCTTCAAGTACATAGAGAACATCACCTTCCTGAACTTCGTCGCCTTCTTTGACGCGAACGGAAGCAATGGTTCTGGTCTCATCCATGATTACATTGTACGGATCTACCAGTTCAATCGTACCCTTGCCACGCACCTGTGTTTTGATTGTGCCGCTTTCAATGGACTGGGTCGATACCTGTGGCAGGGAATAATTCATGATCGTGTTGGAGAAGAAGGTAAGCAAAAGCATAACCGCAAGGAATATGATTGCGACATTCTTGATAATATCACGCTTTTTACTGCCCTTTTCCTCGTTGTTTTCCACCTTTTCTACTTTGGGTAAGTTTTTGTTTTCTTCGCTCATCTTTTTTCTCCCGTTTAAAAATATTAATCGTTACGTATTGTTTACTAAGTTAGCCTTTGACACCACCCTGCGTGGTAATACCTTCTACCAGGTAATCCTCGCCGTAAAGGAAGGTCAACAGGCACGGAATCATATAAATAACAGCCACCGCGAACGCAAGTCCGATTTCGCCGGAGTTGATGCGGGACAGGAAAATGCTAAGCGGCTGTAATTTGTCGTCTTTTAAAAGGATCAGGGGCTGCTCTACCATGTTCCAGTAATCAATGAAGATCAGAATACCGATGGAGAAAGCCTGTCCTTTTACAAGCGGTGCGCAGATCTTAAAGAAGATCGTAAATTCGTTTGCGCCGTCCACTCTTGCAGCTTCGAAAATTGCCTTGGGAATACGCTTCATGCTCTTGGTTAAAAGATAAACCGCAAACGGAGACGTAATACCCGGAAGCCAGATGGCCCATCTCGTATTGATCAGGTGCAACCAGTCGGATACCAGATAGTTCGGCACGAGCGTAACCTGATAAGGCATCAGGCAGACCATAACGTATATGAAGAACAAAACATCCTTCCATTTGCCTTCAAACCTCGCAAAGGCGTACGAGGCGCCCATCGCGAAGAAGATCTGCAGGATTGCAATCGGTGCGGCATAAATCAAAGAGTTCCAGAACTTGAACAGATAATCGGGGCTCTTGAAAAGTACCGTCTTGTACTGTTCCACCGTAACCATGTCGGGAATGATTTTTAATTTAACTCTCTCTCCGACATAGGACTTGGTTCCGGATTCCGCACTTTGAAAAACCTTACCGTAATTTGCCTTGATTTCCGTCGCCGACATGAACGAGTTGGTGATCGTCAGTACGGTAGGAAGCAGGAAAAACAATGCAAAGATGCAGGCTGCAGCCGTTATGATTATTTTTTTGATTAGCAGGGCGGTCCGGTTCTTGGTTACCGGTCCGTCGTTGAAACTGGATACATTCTTCATCTTATTCTTCCATATCCTGTCCGAATCTTCCTTCGGCCTTAAATAATCCGAAGATAATACCTGCCATGACAACCGTCATCAGCAATGCGGCAGCACTCAGCTTCTGATAATCCATGCTTTCGAACATGTTATTCATGTAGTGCTGCAAAATATAGATACTTCCGAAGGGATGCGCTCCGGTAAGGAGGTAAACCTCGCGGAAAGTTTTAAACGAGTTGATCAGTGAAATGATCGCTACGAATACCAGTGTCGGGGTCAGGTAGCGGATCTTGATATACCAGAAAATCTTCCAGGAAGAGTTGGTATCCATATAGGCTGCTTCCATGGCATCCTTCGGAATATTACCTAGAGCGCCCAGGAACAGGATCATATTGTAACCTAAGTTCTTCCAAAGGAATAAAACCAAAACCACGTACGGAGCGTATGTGGATTTCAGCCAGTCAATCTTATCGCCTCCGAAGAACTGAACAATCTGGTTAACCGCACCGTTGTTATCGAAAAGTACCTGGAATACCAGTACGACGGATGCGACAGGCACAACTAAAGGGGTTAAGAACGAAGTTCTGAACTGGCTTGCAAGGGGGATCTTATGATCCAGAAGCAATGCCAGAAGAAGCGCAATAATAACAGCCGAAGGAACCGCCATGGCGGAAAACTTCAGCGTATTCAGTGAGGCCAGCGTAAAGGATCCGTTCTTCGCAACATTAATAATGTTGGAAACGCCGGCAAAGTTTTTCGTAATCGGGTTATCCACGAAGGCATAGAAAATTACTACGCAGAAAGGCGCAAGATAAAACAATAAGACGCCAATCAGACTGGGCGCCAAAAAAGGCATAATTCTGAGATTATGCAGGAAACGATCTTTATAATATTTTCTCTTCTGCTCTTTAGTAAACTTGCTAGTTATTTTAAAGGGCTTTTCTTTCGGTTTCTTCTCGGTCTTCTTCATCCCCGGATTCATCCGCTTTCTTAGATTTTCCTGAATTTTCCCCTAGAATTTCGGTTCTTTTCCGAATTGCTTCCTCTCTGGCTCTGTCGTTTTCGGCGGTCTTTCTCTCCACCAGTTCATCCAAAACCTCGGATTTACGCCGGTACAGTTCCTTGATCACATCCAATTCGTCTTTAGCCTTCCGGTAGGCGTCCATAATGCGTTCCTGTTCGGAGTAATAATTCTTAATATGGAGCTCTTCGGCCTTCTTCCTGCCCGCCTTGGTCTGTACTACTTGATAATAATACTTTCTGTAGGAAATTGCAAACATAACACCACAAAATATAGCAATTGCGGGGGCAACAGACGCAACTGTTATGGCTGCGGCAAAATGAAACATTTCAAACTCAAATCCGATAATCAGATCACAGATTACGAGTGTAATGCTTAAAATCGCTCCCGCCAGATATACAATGGGAGGAACACCCTGGGTATGGTTCTCCAGCGTGTGTTCTTCGTACTCTTTTCTCAGAAGATAGGTTTCATTCTCCAGAAGATGAACTTTCTCCTTCAGACTGTGCACTTCGTCAAAGAGTCTTTTCTCTTCATCTGTATATACAACGGTGATATCCATATGTTTTAGTCGCCGCAGCGTTTCTTGAGTTCATCGACAATAATGGTCAGTGCCTTGATTCTGGCATATTTCTTATCCACACTTTCCAATATATGCCACGGTGCATAAACCGTTGAGGTCTTTGCGATCATTTCGTCCACGGCTTTTTCGTACTGGTCCCACTTCTCACGGTTTCGCCAATCCTCATCCGTAATCTTCCACTGTTTCTCCGGCGTATTCTGACGATCCGTAAAACGCGCAAGCTGGGTATCCTTGTCAATCTGTACCCAGAATTTGATGATGACCGCTCCCCAGTCACTCAATTCCTTTTCAAATTCATTTATTTCATTGTATGCTCTCTTCCAGTCATTCTCGGAACAGAAGCCTTCCAGACGCTCTACCATAACACGTCCGTACCAAGTACGGTCATAAATGGCAATATGTCCGGTTTTCGGCAATCTCGTCCAGAAACGCCACAGAAAATGCCTTGCTTTCTCATGCGGTTCGGGAGAGGCGATCGGATGCACTTCGAACCCACGCGGATCCAAAGATTCCGTCACACGCTTGATGTTTCCGCCTTTGCCGGCTGCATCCCAGCCTTCATAAGCAATAATAACCGGGATTTTCTTGCGGTACAGACGGTTGTGTAAATCTTTCAGCTCTGCCTGCAGGGCATCCAGTTTTTCTTTATATTCCTCTTCCGACAGTTCCTTGCCTTCCAGCGGAATCTCTGCCAGGGGAAGGGCTTTCTCCAGCGGGAACATGTTCTGCGGAATCGGAACGCTCATTGCGGAATTCTGCAGCGCCGTTTCAATAGCCTGATTCATAATCTCCAGAATCTGCAGTTCCGCCCACTTCTTCGATTTGGCATCCACGATGTACCAGGGGGATGAAGGAAGAAAGGTGTCCTCGAAATACTTCTCAAACACTTCCGTGCAGTCCTCATAGTGACGGTTCTGCCAGCGGTCGTATTTGCCCACTCTCCAGGCAGTATCCCTCTCGTCCTCCAAAGCGTCCAGACGCTTCTTTTGCTCCTTTTCGGAGATGTGCATAAAGAACTTCAGAACCAGATATCCGTTATCGGTCAGTGAGCGTTCAAAGCGGCGGATACTGTCGATCCGCTTCTTGTAATCCTTCTCGTCCAGTTTCCCGTTCAAAACTTCACGGGTGACTTCATCCATCCAGCCGGAATCGAAGAATACAAATTTGCCGGCCTCCGGAATGTTCGCAAAATAGCGCTGCAGGAAGGGATATCTCTTCTCCTCTTCCGTCGGCATCTTAAGCGTACTTACCTTAAAGAATCTCGGGTCGATGTTATGGATCACTTCCCCGATTAAGGTTCCTTTACCGGAACTTCCCCAGCCTTCAAACAAAACGAGCACCGGGAGCTTATGCTCCTTGATCTTCATCTGCAGCTCGCCCAGTTTCTCCTGCTCGGCTTTCAGCCTAACCTTCTCTTCTCCATTCTCCGGTCGCATTAAATATTTCACATTCTCAAGCATAGTGTACCCCCCACAGGTTTCTTTGCTAAATCATGATGTTGTTTATTTTGCTTTTTTTCTCTTCTTGAATTTCTTAGCCAGTGCGTCATATATCTTGCTGCCGATAAAATATGCGGGAATTGCAAAGATCGTTGCAACAAGTGCACCTGCAATAACATCGGTCGGATAATGAATACCGACATACAGTCTGGTGAATCCGACAAGTGCCGCATACAAAACTCCGACAAATGCGAATCCTTTGTACTTCTTATCCGCTGCAAGCAAAATGGCGATTGCCGGAGCAAATGCACCGGAAGTATGTCCGGACGGGAAGCTTGCATCATCCGCAAGTTTTACGATGCATTTCAGTCCGTCGATCACTTCATAAGGGCGAATACGATCAAAGACGTTCTTTAAAATCCCGTTGCAGACGATCAGCGAAAATACAAGTGAAATTGCTGCACAAAGGCCTGCTTTTCTGGTCTTCGGAATAATCAGCAGAAGAACCGCCAGGACAATAAAAAACAGTCCTTTATCCATACTGTGGGTAATCGCTTTCATAATCGGGTCCCAGAAATCGCTTCGTACATTATTCTGCAGATTCAGAAGAATGTTGGTATCCCATTCCAGAATCTTCGCATATAAATCTGTCTGATAAAAAGCTGACATAGCGGCAGCTAACGGTAAAAATGTTGGCATGATACGCCCTCTCTTTCTTGTTTTTACGTGTTATGGATTAATAACCGAAATCATTTTCAAAATCGTTCCAGACATCCGTTTCCACATCCTTCGGAGCGGGAGCGGTTCCGTCCGAGTAAATATAGGCCATCTTGTCCTTGTCAAAGACAATACCCGTATAATACCTGCTCGACTGGGAGTACCAGTTATCCCATGCAGAATAAGCGCAGACCGTCAGGTTTCCGCTCCAGTCAATGTACGGCATTACATAAGCAAAAACGCCGCCATCCTGATAGCTTAACAATACATAAACCCAACCGCCGGTTTCCGACGCACTGTCGCTCTTTAAAAGAATCAGCATTTCCTGCTGCCCGTCAAAGTTTGCATCGGTATATGTGTACTGATATAAAGAATAATGCTCTTTGGAATAGGAATCGATTCCGCCGGCTTTTAGCAGATTCTCGAGCTTGGTCTTTCCGCGGACTCCGTCATAGAAACGGTCACCCGTTGCGAAAACATCAATATTGCCGTACAAAGCATCGGAAAATGCCTGATCTGCTTCTTCCTGCTTCGCCGTTCCGTCCGCCGTTGCATACGGAATGTTTAAATACCAGATGATTCCGGCGTAGTTATCCAATGCAAATGTCACAAGCGGATGCATTTCATCACCGATGATCTCCGTCATCGTCTTGTAATCTTCAATTTCCCCTTCGCCGTCCTCGGGATTGACATTCTGTGTAAATACAGATTCCAGCTTGGGTGTGCCGCTCGCCAGTTCGGTATATTTATAAACCGAAAGATATCCCATATGACCTGCGTAAGAGTACAGATCTCCGCTCGGTCCCTGATAGAAGGTTGCATGGCCGGCATAAATGTTATCCGGTCCCACCAGTTGTTTTACCTCACCTTTGGAGGAATCATATTCAAAAATCACAAGTTGATAATCCGCTTCGCAGGTTCCGGTTTTGATGCAGAGCTCCGGAATATTCTGATTATAGGTATCATCGATATCGACAAGGAAGTACTCCTCGGTATTAAAGAAGTCTTCGTCCACGGTTCCGAGCACTTCTTCCTCAAGGAATTTCTTATAAGCCTTCTGCCAATCCTCGGGATTGTGCGCATCGAAATCATATTCGTACTCAACCGGCTTAAGGTTCGCGGTAGTGATTAACGGCTCCCCGCCTTTTCCTTCATCGGAAGGTGTTTCAACCACCTGTCCCGAAGGAAGTTCCGGAGGCGTAAGCTTCGTTGGATTAAAAATACCGCATCCGCCGAGTACCAGCGCTGAAGCTGTGACCAATGCAAGAATGGATGTTTTTTTCATTTTTATTCCCCTTACTTCAAAAAAATCGGGCTGTTCAATTCATGATTCCAAACAGTATCCCATATTGCTAAAAATTATACCACTATCCGACTAAAAATGCTCTACTTAATTGTAATTATCCATGGATATTTTTTTCTTGACAAACCCAGCCCGAATGAATATAATCAAACTTGCGTCACGAAATGGGTGACAAAAGTCCGAACGAGGTGTGGCTCAGTTTGGCTAGAGCACCTGGTTTGGGACCAGGGGGTCGCAGGTTCGAATCCTGTCACCTCGATTAACTTCATATGCAGGTGTGGTTCAATGGTAGAACATCAGCCTTCCAAGCTGAATACGTGGGTTCGATTCCCATCACCTGCTTTACAAAATACCCTCAGGATAAACCTGAGGGTATTTTGTAAGCAGGCGAGACCTCGAACCCAGGGTTCGGTCTCGCCTGCCGGCTCGGTCGGCTCGCAAACGTGTCGTCCACCGGACGACGCTCGCCCCATCACCTGCTCTACACTACAAGCGATGCCAAAGGGCAAAAGAAGAGAACCGATGCAAGTTTACTTACGAGAGGTTCTATTTTTTTGCCCTTTGATAGCGCGACAGCGCGTGCACGAAATAGGCACGCAGTGCCTATGAGTGCGGGCATCGCTTGTTTTCTCGAGCAGTTTAGCCCCGTACTCTTGTTACACCATGGTTCGGTCTCCGCTCCGGCCCCAAAGCATCAAATTCGCTACATTGCCCTTCTTTTGATGCCTTTTTCACTTGTTAATTTCCGGCTTGGCATCAAAACTCCCAACAATCCTTGCTTTTGATGCCTTCTGCCCTGCATGCACTTCCGGTTGGGCATCAAACTCCCCAACAATTCTTGTTTTTGATGTCTTCTGCCCTACATACACTTCCGGTTGGGCATTTATATTTTATCCGCATTCTTCGAATTTGTTTAATGCACACGGTTCATAAAATATCTGTTTTATCATATCCTTGTATTTTTGAAAACGAAAAGAGAACAAATATTCGATATATTTGTCCTCTTTTTCCTCACACACAATTTCCCACAGGAATATACTTTATTACTTTTTACTTTCCGTTGCTTACTGCTTTTGTTACTTCGGTTCATCCGCCTGTTCCGGTAGAATCAGTTTCAGCGAATTTGCATATTTCTCTGCCGGCTTTGCATCGGTCACTATAATCGCATCGCCGATGTCCGCAAATTTAACGGTACTGATCAGTCCGAATTTCTCGTGATCCGCCAGAATAAAACGCCTTTGGGGAGCCGTACACTGAATTGCGACCTTCTTCATGGTCGCTTCCCTGATATCCGGTGTCGTAAATCCTCTCTTTAAGCTGATTCCGTTCGTTCCGAAAAAACCGACGGAAAATTGATATTTCTGCAATGAAAGAATCGCCGTTTCACCGATGATTGCTTCCGTTGTTTCTTTTAATTCCCCACCGATTAAGAATACCTTAAATCCGCGAAGTGCGAGATTTTTTGCATGTGCCACCGCATTGGTAACATAGACTGCTTCTTTTTCGGAAACGGCATCCACCAGAAATCCGGTCGAAGTTCCCGAGTCGATGTAAACACAGTCGCCCGGTTTAATCTGCGTCGCCGCAAGTTCTCCGATTATTTTTTTCTCATCCAGATTAATTACGGATTTCTGCTGCATGGAAAGTTCTTCAAACGACTCCGTTTCGTTGACCGAAATGGCACCGCCGAAAACCTTGATTAATTTTCCTTCCCGGTCAAGTTCCGTAATATCCCTGCGTATAGTAGACTCCGACGCATCCAGAAGTTCCTTTAATTCGCTGTTTGTAATACTGCCTTTTTTCTTTACTGCGTTAAGAATCTGGAATTTACGTTGTTCCGACAACATATGACCAACTCCTTTTAGCCATAAATCAATACTTTCAAAACCGTGCTTAACCGAATCACGGATGATTCCCTAAGCTTTCGCACAACTCCCCGAACAGTTTGATTCATCAGGGATTTGCTTCATTCAGGCTCTTCTTATACTCCGAAACATCGGTTTCCAGAACAATCTTCCGAAGAGGAAGAATACGTCCGGGCGATACGGATAATTCATCGAAGCCCATTGCCAGAAAATCTTTGGTAAGAGTCAGATCCGCTCCGAGTTCTCCGCAGATTCCGGCCCATGCGCCGTGTCTGTGCGCCGCATCCACAATCATCTTAAGCATTTTTAAAATTGCAGGATGATGTGAATTGTAGAATTTTTCAAGTGAATCATTCTGCCGGTCGATTGCAAGTGTATACTGCGTCAGATCGTTCGTTCCGACGGAGAAGAAATCAACCTCCTCTGCCAGTTCGTCCGCAACCATAACGGCTGCCGGTGTTTCTATCATAATACCGAGTTCGATATTTTTATCGTAAGAAATTCCGGCATCATCCAGTTCCGTTTTTACTTCGTTTACGATTCCCTTAATCTCTTTCACTTCTTCCAGCGAAATAATCATCGGGAACATGATTGCGATTTTTCCGAATGCACTCGCACGAAGAATTGCACGAAGCTGTGTCTTAAAGACTTCCGGTCTGGTTAAACAGATGCGGATTGCACGAAGTCCCATTGCCGGATTTTCTTCTTTCGGAAGTGCAAAATAGTCGACCTGTTTGTCCGCACCGATGTCCAGGGTACGGATGATAACCTTCTTTCCGGCCATCGTCTGTGCAACCGTTTTATAAATCTCAAACTGCTCTTCTTCCGTCGGATAATCCTGAGAACCGAGGTAAATAAATTCCGAACGGAACAGTCCGATTCCGCCGGCGTCATTTTTCAGAACAAGTCCCAGATCCTTGGTATTTCCGATATTCGCATAAAGGTTGATATGCTGTCCGTCAAGCGTCACATTGTCCTTGCCCTTTAACTGTTCCAGAAGAGCTTTCTTTTCCTGCTCTTCCTCATAGAGTTTCTTCTTTGCGGCCATGGTTTCTTCATCGGGTTCGATATAAACCTTTCCCTCAAAACCGTCCACAACCGCCATCTTTCCGTTTACGGTATCATCAAGAGGAATGTCACATCCGATCATGGCCGGAATGTTCATGGTTTTCGCAAGAATCGAAGTATGGGAATTTGCTGAGCCGTGTACGGTTACAAAGGATAAAATTTTATCCTTGTCCATTTGCACGGTTTCAGAAGGTGCCAGATCGTCCGCTACGATAATTACCTGCTCATCCGTCTGAATTCCGCCGCTTCCCTTTCCGGACAACACGCCGATCAACCGTTCCGAAATGTCATGTACATCTGCCGCACGGCCCCGGAAATATTCGTCCTCCATGTCGAGGAACATCTGTGCCATCTGGTCTCCGGTCTGAGCAACCGCATATTCCGCATTCACGGACTGTGTACGGATAATATTTTCCACGCTGTCGATATAATCGCCGTCATCCAGCATCATCTGGTGTGCTTCAAAAACACCTGCACCGTCTTCTCCGACTTCCTTCAGGGCTTTTTCATAAAGAACACCGAGTTGCTCAATTGCAACGTCTTTTGCCTCATGATATCTTTTGATTTCCGCTTCGGGGTCTTCGATTCTCTCACGCTTTACCTGGGAATCCTCTTTGGCATACACGCAGATTTTTCCGATTGCAATCCCGCCGAATACGGATTTTCCGCTATAAACTACCATATGCTTCTCCTTCATCATTCAAATCATACGGGTTACCTGTATCTCTCTGAAACAAATCTGCCTGCAGATCCGTTTACAGATTGGCTTCCATAAATGCTTTTACTTCTGCCATCAGTGCATCAGCCTCTGCACCCTCAAAGGAAAATTTAACGGAATCGCCCTGCTTTGCACCTAAGGACATAATTCCCATAACGCCCTTAAACGGAACTTCCTTATCGCCCTTTGCTACTTTAACAACACAGTCTCTTCCTTTGATCAGTTTGAACAGCTCCGTTGCGGGACGAGCATGAATTCCGTGTACATCCTTAATTACATAATCAAAACTTGCCATAATAAAAACCCTCCTTATATTTTTTGTTTACCTTTATAATTTATTTTATATTGTGTTTTTACTTTCCGTTTTTCCCGGTTTTGATGTCTTATTTTTCAGCCGGTTTCTTCAAAATTCCGAGTAAGAAGCAGGTTACGGCACTTCCGATTAACCATGCTACTACATAAAGAAGCGGGTGACCTACGGTTGCAAAAACAAATACACCGCCGTGAGGAGCCATCAAAGTACATTTAAAGAGTGCTGCAAGAAGTCCTGCCACACCTGCGCCTACCATAGTGCAGGGAATTACATGAAGCGGATCTGCCGCTGCGAAGGGAATCGCACCTTCCGTAATGAAGGATGCACCCATAACCAGGTTGGATACCGCGGAACCTCTTTCTGCCTTCGTAAACTTCTTCGGGAAAATGAAGCATGCAAGTGCAATTCCGATAGGAGGAACCATACCGCCGACCATAACTGCTGCCATTGCAATGTATGCCATCTGCTGGAATGCCGGATCGGTGGAAAGTGCTGCCTGCGCCAGCATACCGGTACCGAATACATAAGCGGCTTTGTTGATCGGACCGCCCATATCAATTGCCATCATGGCACCCAGAATAAGTCCCATCAGCCAAACCATGTTTGCGCTTCCGATAGCGGTAAGGGCATTTGAAAGACCGGTATTAATCAGTCCGATTACGGGATTTAAAACGAAGCACATAATCACGCCTTCACAGAAAATACCGACAAGCGGGTAAATCAGGGTAGGCTTTAAACCGTCAAGTGCAGCCGGTAATTTTTCACCGATCTTACGAAGACCGAGTACCAGAAACCCTGCAAGGAAACCAGCTGCAATACCGCCTAAGAAACCGGATACGGTATTACCGCCGTCAGGCTGCTGGAATGCAAATTTCATCAAAAACTGTCCGAAACCGCCGACTGCCTTTCCGTCCATTAACGTTCCGGATGCAAAACCGAAGTTGGAAAGAATTGCATTTCCGTTTGCGGCAAGAATACCTCCTACAAAACCAACCGCAAGACCGGGACGGTCTGCAATTGCATATGCGATATAACCTGCGAGAACCGGAACCATCAGACCCATTGCCAGTCCGCCGACATATTTCAGGAATGCCGCAAGCGGTGTGATGCTGCCGAAATCTCCGCCGCCGGTTGCACCGTATCCGGCAATCGTATCAACAAGGAATGCAAGTGCCACTAAAATACCGCCGCCGATAACGAACGGAAGCATATGGGATACACCGCTCATCAGCCAGGTATAAACTTTATGTCCTACGCCGCTCTTTTCAGAAGACTTGCTCTCGCCTGCTTCCTCGGCTCCGCCGCCGTTAAATACGGGCGCATTTCCCGACAATGCAAGGGAAACGAGTTCGTCGGCCTTATTGATTCCGTCTGCAACCTTTCGCTGAATGACTTTCTTTCCCGCAAAACGTTCCATCGGAACTTTCGCATCAGCGGTTACGATTACGCAAAGTGCATCTTTAATATCATCCGCGGTCAGTGTATTCTTTGCACCCGAAGATCCTCTGGTTTCGATTTTAATCGGGATTCCTGCTTTGGATGCTGCCTTCTCCAGTCCTTCTGCTGCCATATAGGTGTGTGCAATACCGGTCGGACAGCTTGTTACCGCTACCAGATACCTGCTTCCTGCATCAATTACCACATCTGCAAGACCTTCATCCACGCTCTTCTTTTCTTCGTCCGCCTTATCAATGACTGCGAGGAATTCATCCACGTCTTTAGCATTGATCAGGTTGTTTCGAAAATCCTCATCCATCAGCATCATGGATAATTTACTCATTACATCCAGATGAACATTGTCCTTGGTATCGGGTGCCGCAATTAAGAAAAGGATATTGACAGGTTCGTCATCGAGTGCTTCGTAATCCACACCGTCCTTAATAATCATTGCCGCAAGTCCGGGCTTATCGATGCAGCCACCTTTTCCGTGAGGAATTGCAATTCCTTCTCCGACACCTGTCGTGCTTTCTTCTTCTCTTGCGTAAACAAGTGCCCGGTAAGCTTCCTTATCCTGAACTTTTCCGCTTGCCGCCATGAGTTCTACCGCCATGTCAATGGCTTCCTTTTTGGATTTCGGCGCCGCATTCAGATCAACGCTCCGCTTATCCAGAAGTTCCGTAATTCTCATACCCTCTCCTCCTTTTCTTTTTTGCTTTTTGTTCTGTTTCCTTTTGTTTCTTTTTTGTCACTATGTCTGCCGCCCGATCAGTGGCCTAAACTCCGATAAACCGCTTCCACTTCTTCCTTTGTTGCCAGATATTCCGAAAACGCACTTGCAGAACCTGTCGAAAGTCCCATCTTAAAAGCGTATTCATACTCTCCTTTTTCCAGGAATCCGTATAAAAATCCGGCCACCATGGAGTCTCCCGCGCCGACGCCGTTTACAAGTTTTCCTTTCGGTGCTTCGGACATATAGATACCTCCGTCCGCTGCTGCCAGTACTCCGCCTTCGCCTGCCATGGAGATTAATACGTTCTGTGCTCCCATCTCCTGCAGTTTCTTTGCATACGGTACAACGCTTTCTCTTGTTTTTAATTCCGCACCGAAAATCTCGCCGAGTTCATGGTTATTCGGTTTAATCAAAAACGGATGATACTCAAGGACATTTACCAGAAGATCCCTTGTTGCATCCACCACAATCCGGATTCCTCTTCCGTCAAGTTTTTTGCAGATATCCGAATAAATCGTGCCCGGCATACTGGACGGAATGCTTCCTGCAAGGCAGAGCGTATCTCCTTCTTTCAATGCATCCAGTTTTGTCATGAGAACTTCCAGTTTTTCCGGACTGATTTCCGGTCCCATACCGTTGATTTCGGTTCCGTCGATGCTCTTTAATTTCAGATTGATTCTCGAGCACCCTTCCCCGATTTCTATTGCATCCGCCAGAATCCCGCTTTCCTTAACCTTTGCGGTAATCTCTCTTCCGACAAAACCTGCCGCAAAATAAAGCGCCGTATTCTCGATTCCCAGATTGGATAATACAATGGAAACATTAATGCCCTTCCCGCCGGGAAGCATTAACTCGGACGTTGTCCGATTTGTAAGACCGAGTTTGAAATCATCAACAGTTACGATATAGTCTAAAGACGGGTTGAAGGTTACAGTGTAAATCATATTGCCCCTCCTTTGCATGTTCATGACCGATTCAATAAAAAAGACCGAATTCAATCGTATTACTCCCTACAAGAATTATAATACGGTCAAACTCGGTCAAAATCAACCAAATTTCTCCACAAATATAATTTATTTTTTTAGTAAAATCTGCCAAAATCAATCATTTCGTATGTAAAATCGTGCAAAATCGTTCATGTTTCCATGCATGGCATTTTTAAAAATCCCATTCCTCGCTTCTTCCGCTTCCGTACATACAGATGAAAGCATCTCCGTTTTCAATTCTCTTCGGCGGGCCCTCATAGCCTTGGGAGCTTAGTTCCTCAAATTCCGAAACTCTTAATTCTTCATCCGTGGTGGTTGCATAAATTTTTACTGTTTCACAATTTGTTATCAGAAGTGTATCCGGATCGACGAGATTAAAATCAATCGTATAATAGAAATCAGGTTCCGAGGTATGATAATCCATTTCCTTTACGCAAATATCACGAAGCTGTCTTAACAGTTCTTCCAGTTCGGCGATTTGCTCTTCGGTCACATCCTTATCCATATAGACTTGCAAACCTCTTCCCGAATAGTACAGATTATCCCCCGTACAACCATGACAATAACAATAAGAAAATATATGAGAATTAACCGCCTTTTCATATTCTTTCTGCCAGAAATAATGAACCGCAAGGGAATAATCCGTGGTTAAAAAATAGCCACTCGCAGTCTGGGCAAAAGATCCGTCCAGCGAAGTCGTACCGGGATTATAATCCACGTCAAATTCCAAATCGCGGTCCAATGATCTGTACCTGTAAAGCACCGGGTCCGCTCTTTCAATGTTTTCCCCGCAGACCGTATCCTCGGCGAATTGATCCATTTCTGCCTCCGTTGGATAATTAGGGGTATTATTTACACCCGAATGATTCGAGAACAAATTACATCCGGAAAGTAAAAACAGCGACAGTATGCAAACAGTTATTCCGACAATTTGCTTTCTCATTATGATAATCCCTCCAATGTCTCAAGCATTGAACTTCTCCTTAGCAAGTTCTATCGCAATATAATGATATACAAATTTTATCATAATTCTTGACGAAATCAATGGGATTAGGGATAGTCAAAACGAGCTGGACAACGGTAATCTTACCGCCATACAGCTCGTCAATTATCTTAGGATATCTTATTTACAGAAAAACTTTCACACACTCTTCATTTCGTATTCCTCAACAATCTCAATTAATCCAACAGCAAGAGAATACATAAATACAACTCTCTTGTTACCAAATGCAATTGCCGGAACTAACGGAATTAAAACCTTATATCTGTTTGCCGTTAAACTCTCAATATCCGCTTCAATGTTGTCGCTCTTATAACAAATATGATACGGTGTCGGACCTATTTTGGAAAGATGCGTATCTACAGGTGATTCTTCGGAGATTGGAGCAACTAGTTCTATCCTGTACCCATCCATCTCTCCGAATGCAATATAAATATTTCTATCTCTATCTTCAATAGTTTCTTCAAAAACATATCCTAATGTTTCAAAAGATTTTTTTGCTTTATCAATGTTCCTTACAGCATATCCTATATGATCAATTTTCATAAAATACAATTACCTCTATATTTTTGTATTTTTAATGCAGCTACATAGTAATAAACGTTTGAAAAACTCGTTCTTATATCGTATTTATCTTGTAAAGAATAACATCATAGGATTGCATTGTACCTGGTACATATCTGCCAGTAAAACCTTGGTATCTTCCGCACCAACCTTGTTAATCTGGATTGCCTGCATGTAATTGTAAGACGGTCTGGAGTATCCGGTGCTGTAGGAGGATTCGTAGGTCATAAACTGAGGGCCGGTCGGCATACAGGTCATATCTGCTTTTTTGACAGCTTCCTTCAGTGTCGTGGTGTCTAATCTGATTTTGAGTCCGTCGAGTACAGGAACAGTTATGGTTGAATTTTCATTTAATGTCGAGCAATCATATTTGGCAAATAATAACCGGTTTTGCATTGTCGGTGCAACACTCATTGTGAATCCCACTTCGTCGAAAAGAATATCGTAGACAGATTTGTTTTTGCTCTTTGCATATTTGGCAAGTGCATTCATCTGATCTTTGCTTAACGGAAATCTGGTCATTACGGGAGGCGTATAACTTTTTAATTTATTTTCATCACCCACTGCCTTGGATCCGACGTATTCTTTCGTGAATCCGCAGGATAAAATGATTTTCTGATTCAGTCTTACGTGGTTTACCGGATTGGAGCTCTTGTTTAAGAAAGTGTATCGATGGGTATTGAAATAATCCTTATAAAGTTTCACTACTCTTTCGGTGTCTTCGTACATCGTTTTCCTTATGGTTACGGTACGGCTCGTTCCGTTTACCTGTTCATAAGAATCCAGAACCACATTGATGACTGCATACCCTCTGAGATAAGTTGCCAGCTGGCGCAGAAGGTAAGGTGTTGTACAGTCGATTGCTTCACCGGAAAACATTACCTTGTTGCACTGAAGATTATATGCTGCACCAAAGATGGATTTTTCATCGATGGCGTAAGAGGTATCTCCGTCATAATCGAAGGTTGCACCATTGAGTGCTGACGTTAAGGCTGCGTATTCAGCGCTGTTGTATAATGCTGCAATTTCTTTGTTATACTCTTCGATGGTAATCTCGCCGCTGTTATAAGCGTTGCGGATACCGGTAATTTTATCCGAAAGGGATTTGGTGTGTTTCTTCACATCCTGGAAGTCACCGCCGATGGAAGTGAATACCGCAAGGTCTTCCGAATGCTGTTTTAAATTTGCTTCCATGCTGTCGAGATGATTGTCGATCTCTTTGAGCTTCTCCATCGTTGCTGCGTTTGGATCGTTGCTTGCGCCGAGGGCGAACATATCGCTGATCAGTGCCTTAAACGGAGTAAGGATGAAGGTTAACTGCGGCCACTGCTTAGCCATCTGATCAACCATTCCCGTTACCATGGATGCTGCCAGTTTTTTTTCTTCTTTAACAAGAGCATTGCCTAAGTCTTTCTCGGCTTTTTTCTTTTGTTCAGCCTCTTTCGCTTCTTTTTCTCTTGCTTTCAGATTTTCTTCCGCCTGCCTGGCTTCTTCTTCATAGAGGTCTGCATCCTCGTCATAGTTGGGCGCTTCGATTGTTCCTTCTTCTTCCGCAGATGCTACTTC
The DNA here is from genome assembly GCA_002368665.1 of Lachnospiraceae bacterium UBA3804. Taxonomy (GTDB): domain Bacteria; phylum Bacillota; class Clostridia; order Lachnospirales; family Lachnospiraceae; genus UBA3766. Next base: position 304,151 of record DFEK01000008.1, on the reverse strand, counting down.
TTCGATATCTTCTTCATTCAGTAATTCTTCTACGGGAGTAGTTTCTACCACCACGATTTTTTCTTCTTCGTTTAATTCAACATCGTCGATCTCTTTTGCGTAAGAAGTAAAAGGGATTAAAACTGCCAGTGACGCTGCTGCTGCAAATACTGTAAGGTTCATCATAATCTTCTTCATATCGTAGCCCTCCAATCTGTGTGCAGGTAGGTGAATGATTCATTTTATGATGTAAGTTTATCACAGCAATTGTCACACAAAAGTCACATAAGCGGCAGCCTCTTTTCTTTTATTCGTCATCCCAACCGTAATAGATCTCATCCAGCTCTGCGTGAATATATTCCGCCCAGCTGTACTGATTCATATATTCCCCGAGATATTGATATCTGGACTTTTTCTTTTTTTCCAACCAGTCATACATATCACACTCAATCGCTTCTTTTACGATTCCCATGCTCCCGCGCATTTTCGTGATGATATGACTGATTCCTAAGTCGGTCAGGGTATTCTGCAAATCCTGACGGAGATTGGAAAGATAGGAAGTCTTTGAGTCGTCATCCTCCCAAAGAGCCGCAATGATTTCCCCGTTGGTCGTCTGTGCTCCTCTGTTATTGATTAAAAGTGCAAGAATTTCCTTCGTCTTGGAATACTTAAATACCACGGGTTTTCCGTCTACAAAGATTTCAAAATTGCCGAACGTTTGGGCAAACACCGAGTGATCACCTTTCTTATCCAGCGAATTTCGAAGCTCCGAAAGTTCCCTTTGAAGGTCCTCTTTTTTCGTCGGCATCAGAACGCATCCGCTCGCCCGGATTCCCATGGCCTCAAAAGCATCCGAGCGCTCATCCGTCAGGTAAATCAGATTGATTTTGGGGTTTAATGCTTTCAGATAACTTCCGAGAATCAATCCGTCCATTTCATTAAGATGAACATCCAGAAATGCTACATCAATCGGCTTCTTCCGTGCAGCCGCAAGAGCCGCGGGGCTGTTGTCAAAACAGAGTATCTCCGCATCCTTTTGCAGGCTCCGGATCATTTTTTCGGTTTCCGTAAGCGATTTTTTCTCTTTTTCCACAAGAATGATATTCATACGATGCCTCCTTCCTCAGGCAGATTCACCGTATAAATATGCTGGTTCTTTCTCTCATTCTCACTCATGGAAAGCGGATCGAGAGCACCGACAATCAGCATGTCACCGTCTTCTTTCATAGCCTCATGCAGCTCGCCCGCCTTTAAATCCGCAATTACCAGCGCTGCAAATCGCTCAAAGTTGTCTTCATCGATTACCGCAAAATGATAACGCATCCGGTACCAATGTTCCGGATCAAACCCGACCTCGCCGATATAGAGTCTGTCCGCCGTTGCCTCCACCTCGTCAAAACCGGCTTCCGCACCGGGCGCAAGGTCTAAATCCTCACAAAAAAGAATACCGTAAACACGTAAAATTACGTTCTTTACGATTTCTTCTTTCCCGTCGGGCAGAATTCGCCCCGTCTTTGAATAGAGGGTTTCATAATAATACTGCCTGGAATCCTCATCTTTTTCAAAGTTTAAAATCGCTTCGTAAAATTTTCTGTTAATCCGTTCTGTCATATGGAATCCTCTTCTGTTTTATGAATCCTTCGAGCCCGTCCTCATATTTTACAACCAGGAATATAATTATGTATTGATTTTATCATAATTCCTGCCGAAATCAATTCAATCGGGAATAATCAAAACGAGCTGTACTAAGGTAATCTTACCGCCATACAGCTCGTCAATTTCTGAGATTACATCATTGGGATTTTCCCGTTCTTCCGTATCCGGATAGGATATTTACCGCGGAATCCACTGATTATGTGCCTCACAGTTATCGTTGAAATAAACTCTGTTACCATTTACCATGATCAGAATTTCCGGAGTTCTGCATCCGCCGGTGATCACGATTTTAATGTTTTCCGCAGGTGTATTCGCGTTATTCCAAAACTCCTGGCTGAACGGCCAGTCCGTTCCCATGTCCACATCAAAACTGTATCCGAATATGATATAGGTTGCCGGAAGGGTGATGTGCTTATCCTGGCAGTAGCAAACATTGGTACGATTAGATATGCACTCCCAGGGGCTTAACTGATAGGTTCCATCCTTATTTACGCCTACTATCTTTCTTGCGTATAAAATGGAGTTTTCGGCTATATACAATCCTCTATGGGAAAAATCTATATTTATCTGTTTATTCTGTAATTCCTGATAGTGTTTCACTGCCTCTTCGTAAGTCCTGCGCGGTTTATGAAGACCACCGGGTGCTGCAAGTGAAGTGAATGGAAAAGCAAGCACCAAGCAAAATGTAAGGATAACAATAACCTTTTTCATAACCTTCTTCATAATATTTATCTTCTTCATAATATTTTCCTCCGTATTTTTTGATAATCTCGGGTTGTTTTCCCTTATTCTGATCACACTATAACATAGCGTTTGTCACAGAACTGTCATACGGTTTTTTACTAAGCCACCGCAATCGAGTAGGGAAGAATTCTTCTCCCTACTCGATTGTCGCGTTGGCCTTCAAATGTACACTCGTACAAGCACGGTGTCCGCTTGAAGGCCTTATCGCGCACATAATAAAAAAGCAGGCAGTATGTACTGCCTGCAATTAATTCCTGCCGAAATCTATGAGCTTATCCAACCAGTTTTGCCTTCTCCGGAACAGTATTTGCAACATATTCCTCTGCTTCTCCCTGCGTTTGCTGCTTGTAACAGCCCAAAAGAAAGAAGGCCATCCCCAGGACAGCCTTTGAAATTAGTGTTTTTCTGATATAATGATTGGTTTTCGTTTGAATCATAATTCCGTCCCCCATAGTCATTATTATCGTACCAATAAAAAGGACTATAGGCAACCTTTGATCCATGCACTGAGTTCAGCTTCCGAAGCACCTGACGATAAACGTTTTCCAACCAAAACTTTGGAGCCTTTTCCAAGGGCTTCCATGTTCTTTCCCGCATCGCCTATGCCGCTTCCGCCGGAAGTGCAGAACGGAATTACGGTGATGCCGTCCCAGTCATAACTTTCCATAAAAGTATCGATGATGGAAGGCTCGCGGTACCACCATACAGGGAATCCCACAAAAACATGGGAATACTGTTTGAGATCATCTACTCTACCACTGATTGCGGGTCTTGCGCTTCTGTCATTCATCTCCACGGAACTTCTGCTCTTTTTATCCATCCAGTTTAAATCCGCGCTTGTATAAATCTGCTCCGGTACGATTTCAAACAAATCAGCACCTGCAGCCTTTGCCAGATTCTCTGCCAACTTTTTGGTTACACCACTTGCACTGAAATACGCCACTAAAGTTTTACTCATTTTTCCGCCCTCCTAAAATTGTTTTTTGCTGTATATCAATTATATTATATAAATGATGTTGGGGTCAAAAGGTCTTTTGCCCCCAACATGATGACGAATTGCTTCATTGCTACGCAATTCTCGCAATTCTGTGAACACTCGGAATCCGCATGCTTACTGCGTAAACAGCTACTTCCTCGTGTTCGGCGGGTCCCAAGGTCAAAGTCGTTTTCGTGTAAACACGAACGACTTTTGACCTTTAGACCCTATCATCATATTATATAAAAGTTCCGGGAAAATTACCGCTTTTGTCCGTAAATAATTGTAGATTGTCATTCTATGATTAATACAAGCGACCGAGCTGTGTTAACATCTTCTTGTCGCCCTCTATCGTAGAACCGGTTGTTGTCAGCATATTACCGGTAATGGTGGCACTGGCACCGAAGCAAAAGGCCTTTCGTCCGTTATCTCCAAGGAGCGCACGTCCTGCTGCAATCCTTATATTCGAGGTCGGATTAATGAATTTAAAAATTGCAACCGTACGAAGGATCTCCTCTTCCGTCAACTGTTTGTTTCCCGCAAAAGGCGTACCCGGAATCGGCATCAGCGCGTTAATGGGAATGGAGCCGATTCCAAGCGTCGACAGTGTCAGTGCCATGTCGATTCGGTCCTCCCAGTTCTCTCCCATTCCGATAATTCCTCCGGAACAAACAGACAATCCGGCGCTCTGTGCTCTTTTGATATTGGCGATCTTATCGTCAAAGCTGTGTGATGTACAAATCGAAGGAAAATATCTTCGCGAAGTTTCTATGTTGTTATGATAATTCCTGACACCTGCCGCATAAAGGCGCTTAAACTGCTCTTCGGTTAAAAACCCCAAAGAAGCGCAGAGACCGAATTTAAGTTCGCTTTGCATCTTTGTATAGATGGAAATGATCTTCTCAAAATCCTCATCCGAAGGACCCCTGCCTGAGGTAACGATTGCAAAGCGCGCAACGCCTTCGTCTTCATTTGCTTTGGCCGCTTTAACAAATTCATCTTCGGAAAGCAGCGGATAATTATCGCAGGAAGTATGATGGTGAGCAGACTGTGCACAGAACTTGCAGTTTTCACTGCATCTGCCGCTTTTACCGTTAATGATGGTACAAAGATCGACTCTGTCACCGTTAAAATGCTGTCTGAGACGATCCGCGCCCTTTCCCAATTCCTCCAAATCACAGTCTAAAAGAAATTGAAGATCATCGTTCTTTCCAAGACGGCGTCCGTCGATAATCTCATCGACAAGAAGTGAAATATTGTAATCAGTCATTTTTCATAATCCTTTGTTTTCATTTGAAATCATCATTCCGACATAAGCACAAAAAAACAGCGATATCGAAACAATATCGCTGTAATTATAGTTTTTGACTCTTAAATTGTCAACTTAGACAGTTGTAAAGGGTGACAGTTTGTAATTATTTCAGTTTCCATGCAAGATCATTTATGAATAACTGCTCTTCGATCTTCTCCGGTGTACTGTCTTTGGAGATATGAACGAACTCAATATCCATCATTCTTGCCCAGTCTTTCATCTGCTCGGCCGTCACATCATAACTTAAAACCGTATGGTGTGCACCGCCTGCTGCGATCCAACATTCTACACCTGTAGTCAGATCTGGCATAGCCTTCCACATAACCCTGGCAACCGGAAGGTTCGGCATCGGTAAAATCGGTTTCACAGCCTCGATATCCTGCACGATCAGGCGCATTCTGCCGCCCATGTCAATCAGACTTACAACAATGGCTTTGCCTGCATGTCCTTCAAAGACCAGTCTGGCCGGTGCTTCTCTGCCGCCGATTCCGAGAGGATGTACTTCAATGCGGGGTTTCCCGGCCGCAACGGAAGGACATACTTCAAGCATGTGCGCACCAAGGCTGTATTCCGCATCCGGATCCAAATTATAGGTATAATCTTCCATAAAGGCCGTACCGCCGTTCTGACCTTCGCTCATGGCTTTTAAAATCGCCGTCATGGCTGCCACTTTCCAGTCGCCTTCTCCGCCGTAACCGTAGCCCTGTGCCATCAGATGCTGGCTTGCGAGGCCCGGAAGCTGCTTCATTCCGTAAAGATCCTGGAAGGTATTCGAAAATGCCCTGCATCCTTCGGCATCCATCATCTTCTTCATGGCGATTTCTTCTCTTGCCTGGTATTTCACGGTTTCCAGATCATCCGTTGCAAAATCATATTGTGCACGGTACGTTGCCATCAGTTCCTCTATCTCGGCATCCGTAACCGCGTTCATTTCTTCCACCAGTTTGCCTACCGGCCAAGTGTTAACCTGCCAGCCGAGTTTGATCTGTGTTTCGACCTTATCGCCTTCGGTAACGGCCACTTCACGCATATTATCGCCGAAACGCATGACTTTCAAGGAACGGGAAAACATCACACCGACAGCGGAACGCATCCAGCTTCCGATGCGCTTCTGCACATCTTCATCTTCCCAGAAACCTGCGATTACTTTTCTCGGCATACGCAGTCTGGCTGCCAGGAAACCATGTTCACGGTCACCGTGTGCCGCCTGATTTAAGTTCATGAAATCCATATCGATTTCTTCGTTCGGAATCGAACGGTTATACTGCGTTGCAAAATGGCAATACGGCTTCTGCAAATCCACAAAACCGTTGATCCACATTTTGCTCGGAGAAAATGTATGGCACCAGGTAATCACACCCGCACAGCGCGTATCGTAATTTGCCTCGCGAACCACATCCGTAACTTCTTGATTCGTTTTAATTGTTGCCTTGTATACAAGTTTGCAGGGAAGGTTTCCGGATGCATTTAACTTATCCGTCATCTCCTGCGCCCTCTTTGCAACCGTTTCCAAAACTTCCGGTCCGTACAGAAACTGTGATCCCACTACAAACCAAAACTCATAATCTTTTAACATCCCTTTAACCTCCCATACACAAATTTATTTCATCACAATAAGTTCATACTCCCTGCTGCCGATTCCGATCTTCTCGGCATGCTCCAAAGTCTCTTTCCAGGAAACATTCGGATTGCTGTTATGCCATACATCGCCGTGATCATGGAAATGCTCACTTGCCATGTTGTCACCAAGCTGGCTGTTTCTGATCGGCTCCGCTTTCTGACACAGATCCACACATGCCTGATCCAGTGCAACCGGGTCGAACGATGCAAGCATTCCGATATCCGGAAGGATCGGTGCATCATTCTCTCCGTGACAGTCGCAGTTCGGAGAAACGTCGGTGATCAGACTGATATGGAAAGTCGGTCTGCCGCTTACAACGGCTGCCGTATACTCTGCCATTCTGCGGCCCAGCATGGCGGGTGCATCCCAGTTGTCGTTTTCGATCGCATCAAAAGCACAGGCGCCGATGCAGCGTCCGCAACCCTTACATTTCTCGGGATCGATCCATGCTTTTCTGTCGTTATAGCTGATGGCATCGGAACCGCATTCCTTGGCGCATCTCTTACATCCTCTGCAGAGGCTTTCGATCACATGCGGATGACCGCTGTTATGCTGCTGCATCTTTCCCGCACGGCTTCCGCAGCCCATCCCGATATTCTTAATTGCTCCGCCGAATCCGGCCTGCTCATGGCCCTTAAAATGATTTAACGAGATCAGAATATCCGCATCCATGACCGCACGACCGATATATGCTTCCTTACAGTATTCCCCGTTCGGAACCGGAACCGCAATATCGTCCGTTCCGCGAAGACCGTCCGCAATGATAATCTGACAGCCTGTGGTAACCGTATTAAAACCGTTTATATTGGCACAATCCATATGCTCCAGCGCATGCTTTCTGCTTCCCGGATAAAGCGTATTGCAATCCGTAAGGAACGGAAGTCCGCCCTGCTCTTTTACCACATCGGCAACCGCCTTCGCATAATTCGGGCGAAGATATGCAAGATTTCCGAGTTCTCCGAAGTGCATCTTAATGGCAACGAATTTGCCGTTCATATCAATATCTCCGATGCCGGCTTTTCGGATCAGTTTCTGCAATTTGGCGGTCAGGCTTACACCGAGTACCGTTCTGAAGTCTGTGAAATATACTTTAGATTTCTCCATACGTTCCTCCATAGATTAGATTATAATGTATGATTGTATTTACTGTTTGACGCCGACACTGAACTGATAGTCATTCTGGAAATTGCCGCCGTTAAAGCATCGGATCAGATCCACTCCGTTGCTCATTCCCGAAGCGATCAGACTGTCGCATTTGGAGAGCGTATACATCGCGTAGAAATAATTGACGGACATATCCTCGATATGTTCTTCTTTTTCCGCCGGATCGTATTTCTCATTCTCCAGCTCCGCGATCAGTTTTGCGGTTTTAAACTCATCCAGATTGAAGCGCTCCTGTGATACAATCCGAATCAGATTGCCAAACTCTTCGCGCATCTGTTTTAAGATTCCCTCATCTTCCGTTGCCAGGAAAATCTTCTCATAGTCGTTTGCAACCAGCCATTCGCGAATCAGAGGAACCATTTCTTTCACAGAAGCCTGCTTATTGGCCCCTAGTATATTCGAGGCAATATAATCCGTACCGCGGATGTATACGCCGAGCATCTTTTTGCCTCCGACAACGCTTTGTGCATACTCTTCCATTTCGTCAAGAAAACTTTGCTTAAACCATCCAATGTCCGGAACACGGTTTGCATGAATGCCGGAATAGGTAATCGTCAGTCTCGAAATGGTAATCTGATCGAGGAACAGTGTATTCTCATCGTTTGCATCCGCAGGCTTCGGAGGGATGTCTAAATATTTGCTTAGCATCTCCCTGGAATATTTGCCGAGATATTCGCCTTCCACGTATGCCTTCCATCCCGCGCTTTTAAAAATACTCTCAAAACGTGCCGCCGTGGACATGATGGCGCCGATTCCGGTCAGACCGGAGTCAAACTGCACGCGAATATATTTTACTTTCGATAAATCCTTATCCGTAATTGCCTGCAGATAGAACATACTCTGGAATACAGCCAAAACACCGATCTTATTGCCGACCGTGCTTTGATAGGAATGGCCGAGAGGTTTCGTAACATAAAGAACTTTCTCGGTATCTTTGGGAAGTTCACCTCCCACATGTAGCTTATCTGCTGCGTGAAGGAACCAAAGAATCTTCTCGTCTCTGTAGTACAAATCCAGGTCTTTGCGCTCACGGAGTAAGACTTTGCCGATAACAACCGTATACTCGTTTACTTCGTCGAATACAACAGCTTCACGGCCGTCAAACTGATCCAGTACAATGTACCCGTTTCGATTCTCATCATAAGTTAAGAAATCCCAATAAACCTCAATAAAGCGGTAGGCTTCGGGCATCATGGGTAAAACGTAATCAAAATTCTTCGTATAAACGATGTCATAGTCGATTCCGTTTTGATTCGTAACATGATACTTCTTTTTGCCGTCTTTTAGGGCATCGTGAAATACGCTCTCCCCATGGATCAACATTTCCAGTGTTTCCCCTGATTTTTCTCTGATCTCAAACATATTTTTAATACTCCCCAATTAGTAAAAGAATAATATTAATTATACCTTATCCGAGGTTTTTCATAAACAGAAAAATCGGTTTTTTGCGTGGAAATTTGACATTTTTCCTCAACCGACTATACTTCCTTTTAGTAATAAAAAAAGGGATTGTATTATGAAAAAAGAAATGAACAAAACAGAGCTGTTTGCATCCGCGCATCCCGCCCGGGCGCTTGCCGTTATGGCATTGCCGGCTGTGGCCAGCCAGCTGATTTTGCTGATATACAATTTGGCCGATACCTGGTTTATCGGAAGAACGAACGATCCTGCCATGGTCGGTGCATCGAATCTTGCGCTGACCGTGTTCTTGGTGACCGCATCGATTGCCAATGTTTTCGGTGTCGGCGGCGGTTCCCTGATGGCACGTCTGATTGGTGAAAAGAAGACGGACGAAGCCAAAAGAGTCGTATCCTACAGCATTATCACGGCAGGCATCTGCGCTCTCGTCTTCAGTCTTCTGACCGCAGTCTTTATGACTCCGGTTTTGACTTTGATGGGTGCAAAAGGAACAACGTTAACGTATGCCAGACAGTATCTGCTTACAACCATCGTCATTGGCGGACTTCCGACCGTCTTTTCCATTGCGCTTCCCATGTTCCTTCGAAATGCAGGATACTCCAAGGAAGCCGGAATCGGCGTGGGTCTCGGAAGCATTTTAAACATCCTCTTGGATCCGCTTTTTATGTTCGTCATTCTTCCTCCCGGCAAAGAGGTTTTAGGTGCCGGTATTGCTACTTTAATCTCCAATATCTGCTCGTTTGCATACTTTGTCTTTCTGTTTTGGAAGGTAAGAAAAGAATCAGTTCTAAGCGTTTCATTTAAGGCAGGACCGATTGGAAAAGTAAATGCGAGATCTTTATACAATGTCGGTATTCCGGCCGCCATCGGTGTCTTTTTGTTTGATATGGTAAATATCATCATAAACCGTCTTTCGGTCGGATACGGAGACGGTGTAAAACCTCTTGCCGCAATGGGTATTGTGCTGAAACTGGAGCGAATCCCCATCAATACGGGACTTGGAATCTGCCTGGGAATGGTACCGCTCGTTGCTTTTAATTTCGGTGCGAAGAATCAAAAACGTATGGAGCAGGTTTCCTCTTTGGCATTACGTATCAATTTGATCTTTTCCCTGCTTTGCAGTCTGATCTTTTGGTTTCTCTCCAAACCTTTGGTTGGACTTTTTATCGATGATGAAGCAACCATAAGCATCGGTGCCGTCTTTTTAATGGGACGCTGTTTCGCCCTTCCGTTTATGGTCTTCGGACATCACGTAACCAACTATATGAATGCCGTCGGCAAAGGAAGCATATCCTTTCTTTTAGCCTTCATACGACATGTGATCCTGCTGACACCCATTATCCTGCTGTTCAATCATTTCTTCGGTCTTACCGGATTTATCTGGTCGCAGATCGTTGCGGATGCACTGCAAACCGTTGTGGCAGGCATTGCATATATCACCGTAAAAAAGCAAATAAAAAACCGGCTCACCTGAGCCGGTTTTATTCTTTCTGTTCTCATTAAGGGTTGTAGTATTCCCAATCGAGCACACCGTGTACACTCATCTGTGCATTTCCCTGTAGATCACGATACCACTGTGATAAATAAAGCTGTCCGTCACTGCCCTTGGAAATGGCAACGTAATTATTGCCGGATACCAGCTGGGATGCAATCAGTGCGACGGGATTAAATGTTTTACCAAGATCCGCCGTAACCGCATCAAAGGAAGACTGTGCATCCTCCGTAGGAAGCACTCCGGGCTCTGCGCCTGCAACAACGCTCCATCCGCCCACAAGATCATCGCCCATTTCCTTGACATGCAGATCCGCAGGATTGATCTTGGTTAAATTCATTAAAGTCGAGGTGCCTTTGGAATCCTTCCAAACAATTGCGATTGCATACAGATCGCTTTCTCCGGATGCTTTGGCTTCGGTATCGTTTCCGTATACGAGGAATGCATAATTCATTCCGGAAACCACCTGGGTTGCCAATACCGTAACCGGTTCGTAGGAAAGGCCGTCCAGGCCTTTGACACCTTCTTCGTAAATCCCGGATTCTTCATCCGTTAAGACCGATGAAAATTCGGAATTGGTTTCCCAACCTCCGACGATCTCACTGGTCGGCTGTGCATCACTCATTTCTTCTATGGAGGAAGGATCAATGGTGATGGGCACATCACTTGTTTGCTGTTTCTTTTTGCAACCGGCCAAGAGCATGGTCAGAATAAGACCTGCTGCCAGACCGATAACAATCGTTTTTTTCATTGTAACCCCTATACCTCCCAAAGATTATGCTTCCAACTTCTTAATGATAGTCATTGTCACATGATCTTTCCTAACGCCTACCAAAACATCATCGGCGATGCTTGCAACAATGGATTTCTCCAGTTCGTCCCAAGCTTCCGCTGCAGCATTGTTCTCATCCTTGGCATCACTTAAGTTGTTTCTGTACTGATGCAGGGACCAAACAAAATATGCATCCAGCGGGCTCTCTACCTGGTTAACCATACCCATGTCACCGTAAGGAATTACACCTGCGGAGTAAATATCATTTAAATTCATCAGGTCACCGAAGTTTAATACACCGTTCTCGATGATCTCGGAAATCTTACCCATAAGACCTTTAACGGCGATGTTCTTTCCGGAAGAGGATACGGATAAAAGATCCTCCTTCTTCTCAGCGTTCATCTTGGTCTTTGCGGTAAGCTCCACTCTGAATTCTTTGTCGTCTCCTTCGAAGTGAAGGTATGCGATAAATTCTTCAGTCATCGCTTTGACCATTCCAAGTGTTTCTTCTACCAAAAGACGGCACTTTAAGGCATCTTTCTTGTCCAGAAGCAGATCATCCGAAAGCATTTCCACGCGATCCATTACTTCGTCATATCGAATGTCGTTGTTGCTGATGAAAATTTTCTCTGTCTTCATGTATTTCTCTCCTGTCTCTTGATTTGTTCAGGCCCGTTTACCGGGATAAATAATACCCAATTATTATATCACAATTTTCCGAATTCGTCACCCTTTACAATTATCCGAAGAAAACCCCGCGGATAAAGATTTCAAGGCCAATGACGATCAATATGATTCCACCGACAATGGCGGCTTTTTTCATGTGTTTCGCGCCGATTTTTTTACCGATGATCAGGAAAAGCCGGCAGACGATATAAGTCACGGCGGCAATGATCAAAACCGATAAAACCACATAGGTAAAATCATATTCCGCAATGACAAAGCCGACGCTCAGCGCGTCAATGCTGGTCGCAACCGCCTGTAATAAAAGCCCGGGAACCGTAAGGTGCTTGATGCTTTTCTCCTCTTCATTCTTTTTGCATGCTTCGATGATCATGTGCACACCGATGAAGACCAAAAGCACCAGTGCAATGAAGGGAACACAGAGTACGAATTTCTTGAAAAAAGTCGAAACCAGACGTACCATGCACCATCCGATCAACGGCATCAGACCTTGAAAGACGGAGAAAACAGCCGCAATTGCGAATGTCTTTTTGCGCGACATATTCGGCTCCGAAAGGCCGTTTGCCAAAGAAACGGAACCGGCATCAATAGCCAGTCCCACGCCCAGGGCAATATTGGTGATAATAAAAATCAGTATCTTCATAAAACCTTAAAAAAATGGGCCTGCCTAAGCAGGCCCAACACATTCACTTTTATTTCTCAACGATCTTTCCGTCTTTTGCATTCTTGCGAACGGATTCAACTCCCTTTAAGCAGCTGTCAAGTTTGGAATATCCTTCACCTGTTGCAATGATCTGTCCGTTCTTTGCTTTCAGGCGGAAACGGAATTCACCTTTCTTATCCTTGTAAACTTCGAACTTCGGATTGGAAACAGCCTTGAAATCCTTCTCGGTCTGATTCTCCAATGCTGCTACCGGTGCGTTGGCTGCTACGCTGGCAACGCCCTTCTTTGCAGTTGCAAGGCTCTTGTAAACCTGGCTGGATGCGATCACTTCGCCGTTTCCTGCAACAAGATTGAACTTGTAACCGTTCTTTGCTTCCGATACTACAAACTTACCCATAAAAACCCTCCTTTAGCCATTTGGCTTAAATCGTATCCTTTCCCCCTGAAAGGAAAACAATAATCACGCATTTATTATAGCATATCTTCGGTAAAATGAGTATTATTTTTTACGATTGCCGTAATGTGTAGCCACGTCATACACTCTTTCTTTGGACAGAACAAAGGCTTTGGCTACCAGCGGATCGAAATGCGTACCGGCATCTTCCTCGATAATGCTTAAGGCTTTCTCAAACGGAAATGCCTTCTTGTAGCAGCGTTCGGAAACCAGTGCGTCAAACACATCGGCAACGGCCATGATTCTTGCGGAAAGCGGAATCTCTTCTCCTTTAAGACCGTGCGGATACCCTTTGCCGTTCCATTTCTCATGATGGAATTCCGCAAGGTTTTTGGCTTCTCTTAAATATCCGGAATCGGGAACGGTCTCGATAACCTGCTCCAGGATTGCGGCTCCCGCAACCGTATGTCTTTGCATTTCCTTAAACTCTTCGTCCGTCAGTCGGTCTGGCTTATTCAAGATACGGTCGGATACGGCAATTTTACCGATGTCATGAAGCGGCGCGGAGTTCTCCACGTTATAAATGAATTCATTCGTCAGCTGCGTTGTATAATAACCAAGCTCACGCATCTTATCCATGATGATTCTGGTGTAGGCAGCCGTCTTGCGGACATGGTCACCGGTTTCCTCGTCACGGTTTTCAACCATGTCTGCCAGAACCAGAATGAGGGCATTCTGCATCTGTGAAATCGTCTCGTTCTTTGCCTGCAGATCGGCGGCATAATGTAAGTTGTTTTCCGTGGTGACGGAGAAGGCATGATACATGTTCTCAATCTCATCACCCGTATGAATATCCAGTTTGTTGATGCGCTCCAAGTTGGATTCGAGGTCTTCTTCGTTGTCGTATACGAAGGCCGATGCGCTCTGGGACATGGTGTTGATGGGAAGTACGATATTGTACTCCGAGATCCAGAAACCGACGGCCAACATCAGAATAAAGAATGCGGCAAATAAGGAAACCAGTTTAGCCATGAAACTAATCTCGTTGTTTCGGATCAATCCCATGGAAATATCTGCGGCCGCATAGCAGACGCAGTCTCCGTCCTCGTTATAAACCGGTTCGTAAACCGTAATCAGATAACCGTAGGTATCATCCGAAATGATCGGTTCGATTTGCCCGCCTTCCAACAGTACGGGAATGTATTCCGAGAAGGATTCGTCAAACGGTACCAGCGTTCCGGGTTCCTCGCCCTGCAGTTCATCCGTATCCAGGTCGAAAACCACATGGCATCCGTCTTCCCGAATCTGATAAACATAAACATAAAGGATATCCGGAGAACTCTCCCTGATATCATACAGACGTTTCTCCGTTTGGCGGTATTCCGTCATGGAATCGCCTTTTTGCATAAACTCGTCCACCAGTTCAGGATCTATGGCTTTGGCAGCAAGCCTCGCCGTTCCGCCTGCCAGACGGTAATGTTCTTTAATGGTGTAATCCTTGTACAGTAAAACACTGATGATCATGGCTGCAACGCCAACGGAGAGCCCCGCCATGATTAATAACCAAAGGATCTTGGTTCGTAAGGAAAATCTTCTGTTCCTGGATTTCTTGACTTTGATTTCCTGCTCTTTCGAAAGCGGAGTCTGCTGCCATCCTTCGAATCGCATCAGCTGCATCACTCTTTCCGGCAGGAACTGATATACCATCAGCGTGATCACAACGCAGAGTGTCTTATCGAGAATATCCCAAAGGAACAATTTGGTCAGACCTTCATGGAAGAACGGTTTGCCGATCCATGCATCATTAATCAGCCAGTTTAAGACCGTTCCGTGTCCGCCTCCCAAAATGGAAAGCACGATTATGAGAAGGATGGGGCCGTAAAACTTACGCAGCATTCCTTTTCTTACAAACCAGGAGGTAATAATGGCAAACAGAACGTTCACCACCGCATAATAGATGGACGTGGTCGTAAAAAGACCTTTGATGAGATTAGTCGCAAGACCGACAATTACACCGGGGAGGTATCCGCTTAATGCGGAAATCAGGAGGGTTCCGAGCGAGTCCATGTAGATCGGCCACTCAAAATAAACGGCAGCACGATTCAAAAGTACATTCATGCCGATTCCTGCTACACACAAAAGCAGCATTTTCAATACCCGGTTCATTCTAACTTTGTTCACATCCATACCGATATCCCCTTTATGGTCATACCCATACAAAATCGATAATATTATAGCATGCGCAGGGCAAACAGGCAATTCTTCATGTGCCCGGAAAGCGTGATTTTTGTGTGTCCAAAATGGGGGACTTACTTCGTACGAAGTTTCTTCGGAAGGTACGGATTGGTTCTCATTACGGCATTTGATATGTATTCCTCATACGATTCGCCTTCCCTGCATGCTCTTGCCATCACCACCATACGGTTCGTTCCGGAATGCGCCAGTTCCATGCTGCAGGAAGAAAGCGTGATAAATGAATCCGTTTCATCCGCCGGGAGATTGGTCTTTAGCCAGTTTCGTTTCTCCACCTCCCCGAAATATGCCTCAAAGTCCGTCCCGGAAAAGGCAGTCTTTTCCCAGTAAACAAAAGCATCTTCATCAGCCGTATCCACAAGATAATATGCAAAAACCAAATATTCGCACTTGCCTTCTTCGGTATAGATTTCAATCACCGGATGCTCTTTATAATACGACAGTTTCTCATATCCGCTTAACGGATAGAATACATCCTTTTGCCCGTAACGGATATTATGTCCGTAGATGATGGCGTTTGATCCTGCCTTCCCTAAAGAAGAATTCCTTGTCATAAAAGGAATGCCGTTCGGATTGCTTTTCCCAAACAGATCGTGATTTAAATAAAATCCCTCCCGGGACTCTGAGCGCATCAGGGGATGGCAAAGCACGGTTCCCGGAATGGTAATGATCCCAACCGTTTCCGGATTGATTTCACGGTACTGTTTCAGACAGGCCATTTGGATCTTTGTTTCATCCCGGGTCTCAAAGGCCGCCAAAACTTCATCGTTTGGCTGAAGGAACTCATTGTGCTCCTCTTTCGAATCGTTGGAAAGCGTCACATTCGATCTTACGCTTTCCGGTTTCGTTTTCCTCTCTTCTGCCTTCTTTGGCAGGAGAAGAAGCCCTCCTCCCGCCAAAAGCAAAACCAGTCCGATCAGGGATATTAGAATTCCTTTTTTCATTCTTCGTCCCTGTCTTTCCCTGAATGTATCTTCTTGCCGATGAAAATGCCTCCGCCGGTGAGCACAAGCAATACTCCGTACGCAATTTGAAAGCCCGCCTTCTTTGGAGCGTTTTCATTCTCTTCGCTTTTATTCCTTTCCCGGATCAATACCGAAAATCCGCCCTTGCCTTCATCTTCCGTTACGTAATTATTCTTGGAAGTTCCCAACACTTTCGTCGGATTTTCAGGCTCCGGTACGGGATGTTCCTCAGGTTTCTTAGAATTAAGAATCGTGCAACGAATACCCTCCTTGGGTACCGTTTCATACAGGGCTTGGATTTCGTACGCGCTCTCGTTTAGCAGATAACCCGGAATTCCTTCGGTTTCTTTCACGACATACACACCATGCGGAAGATCCAGATCAAATGCAATATTACCTTCTTTGGAAGCGGCCTTTGCAAGCAAAGTATCCGCAGGGACAATTACTTCTCCCTTGGCATTTACGAGATCTTCCTTGTTTCGAAGTTCGAACATTCCTCCCGAAAGTGCTTTCCCGGAGCCGGTTTCTTTCTTCTCAACCTTTAAGTCGATGCGCTCTCTTTCGTTATGAATTGAAATCTCTTTTAATACTACAGGAGTAGTTTGATTAACATAACCGATCTCTATTTCAACAGGTTCCTCCGGCAAAATCATTCCGTACGGCGCTTTGGTTTCCACAAGTGTATAGCCACCGAGCGAAAGATTGTCTGCCGTTGCCCTGCCTTCTTCATCTGTGATCAAATGACAGAGTGGTTCATTGGCATCTTTGGCATACAGATCAAATTCCGCTCCCGCAAGTGACATTGACTCATATACAAACTGTCCGTCCACAAATCCGGCCAGGCTCTCGCCTTCTTTGATAATTACCAGTTTTCCACGTGCCTCGGTATTCTGAAACGAATGACTGATCTTACTGTCCGAATTCTCTTCAGCTGTGAAAGAAATGTTGAAAGACTCCCCCGATAAAACATATCCGAACGGCGCCTCAATCTCTTTCACCTCATACTCTCCGACGGGACAATCCAGATTGAAATCAATGATTCCGCTTCCATCCGATACCGCTTCTTTCAAAAGATCTCCGGCAGCTGCAAGTACCCTGCCGTCATATGCTTTGATCTCCTGTTTTGTATAGATTGCGAATTTAGCTCCGGGAAGTGCATTATTTGTAGTTCCGTCCTTTTTGGACAGATTCAGATGAAGTTTCATGCGCTCATTGAAAACCGTTACGTTTTTCGTCATCAAAGACAAATCACCACCTTCTTTCGAAAGCGTAAATGCAATTTCTTCCGTGCTCTTTCGATACCCTAAAGGTGCCTCTTCCTCGGTCAGAAGATAGTCTCCGGGATAGAGATTTTCCAGACTTCCGATTCCGTTTTCATTTGTTGTAAAGCTGCCCACTTCGGCATCTTTGGCATAAATCACTTCCCCTTTGGATACGATGTCGTTCGCTGCACAGACCTTAAATTTTGCGCCCTGTAAACCCTTCTCTTCATAGATAAATTGTCCGTTTACATAGTCCGTTAAGGATTCTCCGCTTTTGGTAACCGTAATCTTTCCGACATTTTCTTTCTCTTCCACGGGTGGTGTCGGCGGTGTGTCCGAGCGATATTCCACGGAACCGATCACAGCTATGGTCTGAGTGGATGTGTCAAATGCAGTGATATACCCGGTGCTTACTTTTTTACCGGTATAATCCTCACTTCCGTCCAGTACTCTTCCTAAGAAACGGATCCATTCATTGATACCGGACGCTTCTGCGATTTCCGCGGAAAGACCTTTGTAAAACTGCCCCGGAGTGGATGACATATTCGCTCCGACATACGCGTAATTTGCAACGATATGCGTATACAAATACTGCTGTTCATCGGATAAATTAATACCGTATCTCTCCGAGAAAAAGCGTTTCATCTGCCAGGCGCCTTCCCCGCCGTAACCGTAATGCAATGCCAGAACCAGCATCGGTGCATTCCCGTATTCCAGCCGTCTTCCGTCTCCGACGGTTCCGCTCGGAACAGCCTGTTTCTCGGATTCGATACAATACGCAATTCTGCCGTCCACCGAATACATATGCGTCGAATATGTCGCACCCGGAAGATACCGGTTATAGGGAATATTGTCGCCTTTTACCACTTCCGCAGCCAGACTTTTCACGGCACAAAACGGATTGAGCCAAAAGACAAACATCATAGCAAACAAAGGCAATGCCAACGAAAGACACCGCCCCAAACGGGTTCTTTTACTTCTCATACTTAAACTTCTCCTTTGTGTGTAAAATTAAAAAAACAACATGAAACGATGCCTGAAACAGGCTGAATAACTGAAGATATTTCTTCCGGAAAAAATCGGGCGAACTGCCCTTTGAGGGAGACGATCGCTCCCGAAAATCTATAGATGTGTTTGTATTATAATGGGCGAAAAGTAAAAAGTCAACCGAATTTTCGATTGACTTTTTACGTTGTATTGAACTGTTTATACTGACTATCTTCTGCTGAAAAGTGTGCCGATAATTCCGCGTCCCAGGGATGCTCCGACGTTTCCGCCGAGGGTCTTTCCGAAGGTTCCTCCGACGGATTTACCGAGGCTCTTTCCTGCCTCTCTTCCGAGCGTTCCGGCTACGGAACTTGCTACCGACTTTCCTGCATTTTTCACTGCACGCTGCTGTGCCGCTTTCTTTTTCTCTTCTTCTTTCAGCTTCGCAAGAGCTTCTTTTTCTGCCGCTTTCTGTGCAGCAAGTTCAGCTTTCTCGGCTGCCTTTCTTTCGGCTTCCGCCTGACGCTGTGCTTCCTTTTCGGCTGCGATCTCAGCTCTCTCGGCTGCCTTTCTTTCGGCTTCTGCCTGACGCTGTGCTTCCTTTAATGCTGCAGCTTCTTCTGCCGCACGCTGTTTCTCCAGTCTTGCTACTTCTTCCGCTCTTTTCTTCTCCTCCGCATCGGAAATGGCTTTACGGTTTAAGAATTCGTATGCGGAATCACGGTCCACCGTCTCGACATATTTGATATATAACATTGCGGATTTGATTTTGGAATCTCTTACCGCATCATCGATTGCACCCATCTGGCTCTGAGGAGGCAGAATATTGCAACGCTCAACGACGGTGGGAATACCTTTTTCATCCAGAACGGAAACCAGTGCTTCACCGATTCCGAGTTCGGTTAAGGTATCAAATGTATTGAATGCAGGGTTCTCACGGAAGGATTCTGCCGCTGCCTTGGCCGATTTTAATTCTGCCGGCGTATATGCACGGAGTGCATGCTGGATCTTGGTTCCGAGCTGGCTTAATACGCCGTTCGGAATATCCTTGGGATTCTGTGTAATGAAGAATACTCCAACGCCCTTGGAACGGATCAATTTCACAATTTGCTCAATCTTATCCAGAAGTGCCTTGGGAGCGGAATCAAAGAGCATATGTGCTTCATCAAAGAAGAATACGATTCTGGGTCTTTCCAGATCGCCTGCTTCGGGAAGGGTTTCATATAATTCCGAAAGCATCCAAAGTAAGAAAGTGGAATACATTGTCGGGTTATTGATTAGTTTCTGGCAGTCCAAAACATTGATGTTTCCTTTGCCTGTATAATCGCAGCTGATCCAGTCGCGGATATCCAGTGCGGGCTCGCCGAAGAATAAATCTCCGCCTTCGGATTCCAAAGCGATTACGGAACGGATGATGGATCCTAAACTCTGTGAAGACATATTGCCGTATTTTAAGCTGTAATCCTTGGCATTTTCACCAACATAGGTCAGCATGGAACGAAGGTCCTTCGTATCGATCAAAAGCAATCCTTCGTCATCTGCAATTTTGAAAATAACACTGAGAATAGCGGACTGGATTTCGTTCAATCCAAGAATTCTGGATAAAAGAATCGGTCCCATCTCGCTGATGGTCGTACGAAGAGGAAGTCCTTTTTCTCCGTATACATCCCAGAAAATCGTCGGATACTCCGTAAATTGGAATCCCTCGGAAGCAAGTCCGAAACGTTCGATACGTTTTGCCATATCTTCCGTCTCAATACCGGGATTGCACATACCCGCAAGGTCACCCTTTACGTCGGCTAAGAATACGGGAACTCCGCAGGAAGAGAAAGACTCAGCCAGAACTTTTAACGTTACGGTCTTACCGGTACCGGTAGCACCGGCAATCATACCGTGGCGATTGGCCATTTTCGGTAAAATGCTGATTTTTTCGTCGCCGGATTTGGCGAACCAGATCTTGTTGTCGTTTAACATTTGAAACCCCCTTATCATGAAATTCCCACGCCTTCGTCATGGGTCTGATTTCACACCAATACTCTTATAGTATAACTTTTTTGTTCTCTATTTTCCACGGAAAAATAAAAGATTATTCCTCCGTTTCTTTTATCTCGACTTTCACATCTCCCGCCGTATCAATGTTGATGATGGCATAGGTATTTTTCCTGCCGAACTGGCGCGGAAATCCGAGGCTTCCCGGATTGATGACATGTACACCGTCCCTGAAGTGATATTCGGGCACATGCGTATGACCGTAAATGGCAAAATCGCAGCCTCTGCTCTTTGCTTCGTCTAAGATTCTGTGGTAACCGGAAGCCACGCTGTAATAATGTCCGTGCGTCACGAAGAACTTTTTACCCCCGTAGCTGAATTCACGTTCTTTGGGCAGCATCGAAAAAAAATCATTATTTCCCGCAACAGCCGCAAAAGGACATTCAACCAGGCGGGAAAACTCTTCTTCCGCACCCTGGATATCGCCGCAGTGAATGACCATATCAACAGGTTTCACCTGTCTGTATAAATTGACAAATAAACGATCCCTTCCGTGGGTATCGCTGACAACCAGGATTTTCATCCGTTACTCTTCCTCTCTTCGGTGAGAATTTGCCACATTTTACGAAACGCTTTGCCGCGATGGGAAATTTCGTTCTTTTCTTCCATCGGGAGTTCTCCGGAGCTGACATCATATCCGTCCGGCCTGAAAATCGGATCATATCCGAAACCGTTCTCGCCGCGCTCTTCATATCCGATTCTGCCTTCCATGGTCTTACGAACCACGATTTCTTCCTTGTTCGGAAAAACACAGGCTACGGCACAGACAAATCGTGCGGTGCGTTTCTCATCGGGAACGCCTGTAAGTCTTTCGATAATTGCGGCATTTTTGATGGTATAGGAGGTATCTTCTCCCAGGTATCTTGCAGAATAGATTCCGGGCTCTTTGTTTAAATAATCCACTTCCAGTCCGGAGTCGTCTGCCAGAACCGGAACATCACAAAGCTCGGCAACCGCCCTTGCCTTGATCAGAGCATTCTCCTCAAAGGTTGTTCCGTCTTCCACAATATCGACATCGATGCCGGCTTCTTTCATGGTAATGATCTGATAATTTTCATCCTGAATGATGGATTCGATCTCTCTGACCTTCCCCATGTTTTTGGTTGCGACAATTATTTTTTTCATCTTTGCTCCCACTCTTTCGAAAAATTGCGAAACCACAACATATCGAAAGTTAAATTGTAATTTAATATTCTGAAATAATTTGACTTTTTCGGTCATTTTAGCCGTTTTCCCGCCTGGGATAAGGCTTTGGCGGCATTTATGATATCGGTTTTTCTTTCCTGGGCGGTTTCGGTCCGTTGTATTGCAGAAAATAGGTTTTCATCATGCCGTTATAGATTTTTCGGTTCTTATCCGCCTTTCTTCCGAGGTCATTTTCGGCATTTTCATAGGACGTGATCAGGTACATCGACCAGCTGTCGAGGGCACGATATCTCTCCCCGATGGTCCGGTAAAGAACCGGTAAATCTTTCTTATCCTCCAATCGTTCTCCGTAAGGAGGGTTGGTAATAATAAATCCATACTTCTTCGGATGGGACAAATTTGCCACATCCCTGACCTGAAAATGAATCAGCGAATCCACTCCCGCCAGTTTGGCGTTCTCTCTGGCAATACGAATCATCTCCGGATCCAAATCATATCCCTGAATATCCAAATCTCCGGGTTTTAAATTGCGATCTATGCGATCATTTGCATCTTCAATGCAGCTGTACCAGTTTTTCGTCGGAATAATCTGCTTCCATTTCTCCGCCGTGAAGCTTCTCTCCATTCCGGGCGCAATTCCGGCAGCCATTCTCGCAGCTTCTATCGGAATCGTTCCGCTTCCGCAGAACGGGTCAACCAGAATCCTGTCCTTTTTCCAGGGCGTTAACATGATCAAGGCACAGGCAAGGTTCTCTGCGATCGGCGCTTTGGCCGTAAGCTTTCGGTATCCTCTTTTATGCAGGGATTCTCCCGTGGTATCGAGGCCTACGGTTACAATATCATTCTTAATAAAAACTCTGACCGGATAATCATCACCCGTTTCATCAAACCAGGAAATCCCATAGTGCTTTTTCAGGCGTTCTACCATGGCCTTCTTCATTATGGATTGAATATCCGAAGGTGAAAAGAGCTTACTCTTTACACTGGCAGCCTTCGTAACCCAGAACTTTGCGTCTTTCGGAAGATATTCTTCCCAGGGAATGGCAAGTGTTCCCTGGAAGAGGTCTTCAAAGGTTTCTGCCTTAAACTCTCCGACCTTAAGCAATACTCTTTCTGCCGTATGCAGAAAAATATTGGCATAACAAATTGCTTCCGCATCACCGATAAAAGTAACACGGCCATCCGTAACCTCATCTATTTCATAGCCAAGGTCCAGGATTTCTTTTTTCAATACAGCTTCCAGTCCGAAATGACATGGAACAATCAGTTTCATCAAATTCATTATGCCACCTTCCGTAAGTTAATCCTTACCTGTTTATTCTACCTAATTTTGAGTCAGAATGCCACATTTTCATGAAAGAAATCAATAGAAAAAGGTCGCAGGATAAACCCGCGACCTTTGAATAATTCTTTGAAATACTGAAAGTTAACCTTTTACGGATCCGAGTGCTACACCACCAACGATGTACTTGGAAAGTAAGAAGTATACGACGATTACCGGGAAGATGGAAAGCAAAATCATCATATAAACTGTACCCATGTTGAAGTTCTTCCAGTCGGTGTTTCTCTGTTCCCAAATGAGGATGGGCAAAGTCTTGTTCTTTGCGGAGTCCAAAATAAGGGAAGGAACGAAGTAGTTGTTCCAGCTACCTACGAAGGTGAAGATTGCCTGTACAGCGATAGCCGGCTTCATCATCGGAAGTACGATGGTATTGAAGGTTCTGAATTCTCCGGAACCATCGATACGAGCTGCTTCCACAATCTGAATAGGTAATGTAGAATCCATGTACTGCTTCATATAGAAGAAAGTAACCGGTGCTGCAATTGCAGGAATAATCAGCGGTAAGAAGGTATCGTGTAAATGAATGGATCTCATCAATCTTACGAATCCAACTGCGGTAACCTGCGTAGGAATGGTCATAATCATTAAGATAAATGTAAAGATAAATTTCTTTGCTCTAAAGTTATAGCAGTGGATTGCATATGCGGTCATTGTTGAGAAATATGTACAAAGAACTGCACTGCCGACTGCGATAATAACCGAGTTCAAAAGACCCTTCCAAACCTTGGAATGTGCGATCAATTTGATAAACGGAGTCTTGTTTGCTTCATCGATCTGCTTCTGGAGATCAGCGTTCTTAGCTTCAATCTTTGCGATATCAGCTTCGCTTAACTCAGCACGCATCTCAGGGGTAATCTCGGTAAGAGCGATCTGCTTACCACCCATCAAAAGTCTGAAGTTCTCGCCAAAATTGGTACCCGGATACATACGAAGGATACCGGATGTTAACTGACCATGATTCAGAGTCGCGTTAACGAAAAGCATGTAAAACCAGATTAAACAAAGCACACAGAGGAAAACAAGAACGACGTTGGCAACTACACGTCTTACACGGATTCCACCGGTAACTTTTTCTTTATCCATCTGGAGCTGTACGGTATTATTGTTTGCCATATTTTGTTATCCTCCTACTCTTCCTGTTTTCCGGCCGAAACCTTATAAACGATCATACTTAAAATACCGGTAATGATGAACAGGACAACGGATAATGCTCCACCTTTACCAAAGTCTTTGTCACCACTACTAAATCTGTTCAGCCACATAATAACGGTAAATGTCGTTTCGTTCGGTCCACCTTTACCCTGGGTTAATACCTGAGGTACGTCGAACATCTGTAAACCACCGATTAAAGAGGTAAGGAGTACATATACAAGAATGGGACGAAGCAAGGGCAACGTAATTCTCCAGAATACCTGGGTAGGTGTTGCGCCGTCCACTTCTGCTGCTTCGTACAGGGACTGATCGATACCGAGCATACCTGCCATCAACAGAATGGTTGTATTACCAAACCACATTAAGAAGTTCATGAAACCAACAATACATCTTGCGAACCATACATTTTTGAATAAGTCTTCCGTCGGCTTAATAATTCCCATGTTTGCAAGTAAACCGTGAATCGGGCCGGTATCCTTTAACAGGGAGAAGAATAAGAGTGAAAATGCGGAAGCCATAATCAGGTTCGGCAAGTAAATTACAACTTTATAGAAGGAAGCTGCTTTCAGACGAAGTCTTGCGTCGGAGAACCATGCTCCCAAAAGTAAGGATACCAGAATCTGCGGAATGAATCCGATAATCCACATAATAATCGTATTTAAACCATAAGTAACCAATCTCGTATCCTTAAAGAAATACGCATAATTGGCAAATGTGTTCCATCCGGATCTGACGGTAGTCAAACCATCTTCATAATAAGTGATGAAACTGTAATAAATTGTTAAAACCAAGGGAACTAATTGAAAAAACAAATAGGTAAGAACAAAGGGAATCAAAAAAATATAACCCCATTTATTAAAGCTGACTGCCTTCCCGTTTTTGGTCTGCTTCATAAAATACTATCCTCCATTTCGTGCTTACTTCTCATTCGCACCGTTTATCGGGAGATGCTCCCGTAAATAAGAAAATCGATAAGCATGCCTGCCTTATCCGGCAGGCATGCCCATCTTTGTGTTACTTAACGAGCTAATTCATTCAAATTAGTTGTTTAATACAGGAACTTTTTCCTTAACTGCAGTTTCGAACTTCTCATAAGCTTCATCATAGGTAAGCTTTCCATCGAAGTAGTCATCCATGTAGGTCTGGAAGGTCTCGTTGAACTGCTGATCATACTGAGACATGTTGGAAACATCGATGCCACCGATTGCCTTGGAGAAGATGGTGTAAGGGTTCTGTCCGCCAAGGATGTCGTTACCGAAGGTAGCGTCATTAGCATACTTGTCAGCAAGTTCCTTGCTGTTGCAATCCTGGTTCTCGTTCTCAACGAGCTTGGTAAGAACGTCTTTGTCAAGAGTCATGGTCTTAACGATGTCAGCTGCGGTTGCAAGGTTATCGGACTTGTCTGCTACGCATACCCAAGTACCGCCCCAGTAATGAGCCTGAGGTCCAGCGCAAAGTCCCCAGCCGCCCTTAGCTGCGATGGAAGCAGGATCATCAACACCCATGCAGAAGTTGAAGAACCATGCAGGTCCGAATACGCAGAAGGTGGTGTTCTTGGTGTAAGTATCACCAGCATCCCAAAGGTCACCGGTCTTGGTCTCACCAGCTTCAACCATTTCCTTGGACATATCTACCCATTTCTTAATGCTGGGATCAAGGTTGATCTCGCCATCCTTAATCCAAGGAGAAGATACGTTGTTGGAGAATACACGGTAAGTGGAAGATGCACGCGGAGTCATGAGATATCCCTTAGCCTTCATATCAGCAGCAACCTTCTGATAATCTTCCCAAGTGGAAACCTTAGCCTGAACTTCGTCGGGATCATCGGTTCCAAGAACTTCCTTAGCGATCTCACGGTTGTAAATCATACCAGCACCGCAGGTCTGCCAAGAAGAACCATAAAGAACACCATCAGTAGTAACAACCTGCTGAGTGTAAGCGAACTGATCAGCAAGGTCAGCATCGGTAATACCAAGTTCGCCAAGAGGCTTAGCAACACCAGGAACGGTGTACTTTCCAGCGTAGTCAGCTTCTACTAAGAAGATATCTACGTCAGCGTTAGGATCTTTAAGAGCTTCATCAAGTTTGGTCTGATATACGTTATCAGTAGAAGCGTTCTCTACCCATACTACAGGGAGATCACCAAGATGACCTGCTAAAGGATCAGCATCGTTGTCACGGGTGTAGTTAGGCATGTACTTCTCAAAGAAGCCAAGCCACTCTTCGTTCCATACATAGATGGTAAGAGTGTCGCCGGTATCCTCAAGGGTCTCAACGTCAACAACATCTCCAGCACCGCCGGGTACCTGAGAGGTAACTACTTCAGAACCAGCAGGGGTGGTCTCGGAAGTAGGTGTAGTTTTGTTACAGCCAGCAAGTAAAGCTGCAACCATAGCTGTGGATAACAATACACTTAATAATTTCTTTTTCACTTTTAGTTTTCCTCCTCTATTATTTAGTGTAGTGAAT
The DNA here is from genome assembly GCA_002368665.1 of Lachnospiraceae bacterium UBA3804. Classification (GTDB taxonomy): domain Bacteria; phylum Bacillota; class Clostridia; order Lachnospirales; family Lachnospiraceae; genus UBA3766. Next base: position 277,649 of record DFEK01000008.1, on the reverse strand, counting down.
AGTTTCCGCCTCGGATCCAAGAGTTTATGCCCTTTTTCACCTCAGCAAGGTCATTATATATCAGAATATCCATATTGACAATAGATTTTCTGTTATTTTTGACCATTTTTTATACTTTTGGCACATTTGTTCATTCCTTTGTTCATTTTTTGTTCACATTTACTTCATGACGCGTTCATAATTTATCCAAAAAAAGTTTTTCTTTCTATTTTATTAAGAAAGGGGGAATCGGTTGCTTTTACCATATTAAATATTGTATAATTTTGCCTAGGCGAATCTCATCGGGACTTCGCCAAAAATCTATAATGTATAAGGAGAAACACGTATGAAATTTGGATTTTTCGACGACGCTAACAAAGAATACGTCATCAATTCCCCGAAAACTCCCTATCCGTGGATCAACTATCTCGGAACCCAGGGATTTTTCTCACTGATTTCAAACACAGCCGGCGGCTACAGCTTTTATAAGGACGCCCGCTTAAGACGTATCACACGTTACCGTTACAACAACGTTCCCATCGATATGGGCGGACGTTATTTCTATATTAATGACGGCGGAACCGTATGGAATCCCGGCTGGTCTCCCGTCAAGACGGAACTTGATGCTTATGAGTGCCGTCACGGAATGGGCTATACCATTATTAAAGGTAAGAAAAACGATTTAAAGGCAGAAGTAACCTTCTTCGTACCGAACAATTATGACGGCGAAGTTCAGCAGGTTGTTCTTTCCAACGAAGGAAGCGCAGCTAAAACCTTTAAGCTGTTCTCCTTTGCAGAATGGTGTCTGTGGGACGCACAGGATGACTGCACCAACTTCCAGAGAAACTTCTCCACCGGTCGTGTTGAAGTTGACGGATCCGTAATCTATCACAAAACCGAGTACAGAGACAGACGTGATCACTACGCATTCTATTCCGTAAACGATTCCATCGACGGATATGATACCGATCGTGATGCATTCATCGGTCTTTACAACGGATTCAACAATCCCGAAGCCGTTCTTGCCGGCAAAGCATGCGATTCCTTTGCTGACGGCTGGTCTCCCATCGCTTCTCATTATAAGGAAATTACTCTTGCACCGGGCGAAAGCAAAACACTTGTATTCATCCTCGGTTATGTTGAGATGCCTGTAGATCAGAAATTCGAAGCAGACGGCAAAACCATTAACAAAGTGAAAGCCAAAGCAATGATCGAGAAATTCGACACTCCCGAGAAGGTTGCTGCAGGACTTGCAGAACTCAAGGCTTCCTGGGATAAGCTTCTTGGCATCCTGAATGTAAGCACTCCGGACGACAAGGTTGACCGTATGGTTAATATCTGGAACCAGTATCAGTG